>CAVSTQ010000008.1:0-243318 GCA_963730825.1 uncultured Actinomycetes bacterium | reverse complement strand
CCCGGGCGAGGCGCTGCTGAAGGTTTATTCACTCGAGACCGCCGCTCGCAGGCCGACGTATAGCTACTCGTGGTACAGCCCGATCACCGCGGAGGACCTGGGCGATTCATCGGACCGGCTGCAGCGGATGCTCACCGAGGGCCTGCCTAAGCGGCCGGTCATCGAGCTGATCGTCCCTGTGACGGTCATCGGCTGACGCCGGTGTGACGACCTTCGTCCCGGAACCTCAGCTCCTCGGTTCCCCCCGCCACCGGGACTGGAGTCCTTACCCCGCCGCTGCGGCGGTCCGGGCGACGCTGCCGAGCACGGCCGACGTCGTCATCGTCGGTGCGGGTCCCGCGGGCCTGGCCACGGCGGCCGCGCTGTGGCACCGCGGCGTCCGCGACATGGTGCTGCTCGATCGGCAGGGGGGGGGTGCCGCCGGTTTTTCGCCCGGATCGACGTGCTGCGCCAGCGAGTGCTTCAGGTCGCCCTACGAGCATCATCCCGGCGCTGAGGGTTACCGCGACTGCGAGCTTCTTGACTTCGCGCGGCTGCATTGGTCCCGGCTTACCCAGGTGGAGCGGCGGGAGATCAGGATGGCGCAGGCCGGTCAACGGTCGGTGGTGCCGGTCGACGTGTTCGAGGCATACTGCCGGCACGTCGCCGTCACCCACCAGGTAGACGGGCGCACCTGGCGCGCCGCCGTGCGCCAGGTCGTACCCGGGCTTGGACGCAGTCACCGTGTGCACCAAGGACGCCAAGGTGGAGGCCGGGTACGCGGTCCTGTACACTTGGTGAGGAACGTCGTCTGGCCCCGGCCGGCTGGCGCGCCAGCGGGGCCCGCGGGGCCCGCGGGTCCGGCCCGGCCGAGCAGAAGGTGAGCTACTGGGATGAGCCGGTCCCCGGCGATCCGGAGCAGGTCGTGGTGGTGGGCGCGGGCCTCACGGCGGCTCACCTCGTCGCTAATGCCCTTGGCGCGGGCCGCCGGGTCGCCTGGGTATTCCGTGAGTCCGCGGAACGTTATCAGTGCTCCGACATCAACGCCGCGTTCTTCCGTCCCGAGGGCCGGAGCCGGTTCGAGGGGGCGGCCTGGAGCGACCGGACGGCCCTGATGAGAGCGCAGCGACGGGCGTCGATAATGTTCGAATTCAGGCCGCTGCTGCGCCGTGCCGAGAGCACAGGACAGCTCGCGGTGCACCGCGGGCAGCGCATCACCAAGGTGACATCCTCTCCCGGCGGCCCGGTGCTACGGTTGGCCAGCGGCGACCAGGTCGCGGGGGACCATGTGGTGCTTGCGCTCGGCACCACCCCCTCGATCGGGGGTGATCTGCTGCCCGAGCATCTCACCGGCCGCCGGGATGGGTGGCCCGGCCTGGACCAGCGAAGCCTGGCCCAGCGCAGGCGCGCCGCGCGTGCTCACGGTCGGAGCCGCGGCGGCCATGACGCTCGGACCGGGAGCGAGGAACATCGAAGGTCACCGGGTCGCGGCCAACCGGGTATCGGCCACGATCGCCGCCGGGCTGGGCCGTGGGTAACGGGCCCGGGGTCCACCCGCCAGCCGGCTGGCCCGGATCAGCCGGACGCGGCCGCCTCCCAGGAGTCAGACACCCGGTTCTCGCTGCCTGCGATCAGCGATCCGGCCTCGACCGAGGTCGGTGTCATCCTGATGGGCCTGGACGTCGCTCAGCTGCTGGCCGGTCTCGGTCTAGCGGCCCTCGCCCAGGACCCCACGGTGGTCACCTTGCTTATCGACCAGATCCGGCACGGCGGCGAGGCCCGCCTCACCCTCGATTACCTCGTCGACCTTGGCGTGCACCGCTGGCGCGCGGAGCGGGATGCGCACCGGCCCGCCCCCGCCGGGTCCGCCGCGCTACGGCAGGCCTGGGCGCACGCATACCAGGGTGTGGCGGCGCGGCAGGCCGGCGCGCCCGCGGTGGCGGCCTACCTGACCGCCTGCTGGCTGCGCAGTGCCGAGGTTTACCGGCACTGCGCCGCCAGCAGCACTGACCCGCCCGACCTCGGTCAGCCGAGCAGTTCCGGCTGGCCGGAGGCGGATGGTTCGGCCATGAGCAGTTCCCGCACCCGATCCTCCTGAGTCAGCTCGACCCGCCGGGTCGCATAGCGCAGCACCGGCGGAGCCATCACCGAGGTGATGATCGCCACCAGGACGATAATCGTGTACATCGCCGTGGTCAGCACGCCGAGCTGCAGTCCCGTGATGGCGAGGATGACCTCCATCACTCCGCGCGCGTTCAGCCCCGCGCCCAGGGCCACGGCGTCCCAGTGGTCTATCCGTGAGCCGCGGGCAGTGGCGTAGGCGCCGATGAACTTGCTGCCCACCGCGACCGCCAGGACCAGGACCGCGGCACCGAGCAGGGCGGGCCTGCGCAAAGCCGTGAGGTCCATCCGGAGTCCGGCCGTGATGAAGAACACCGGGGCGAGGACCGAAGCGGTGAAGGTCCGCAGCGGCGCCAGCCGCTCACGATCCAGCCATTTCGACGAGCTGATCACCATGCCGCCGAAGAGCGCGCCGATGATCGCCTCGGCCCCCACCGCCTGGGTCAGCGCCGCAAAGCCGAGCAGCAGCAGCGCGACGGCAGCGGTCATCGGCCCCGGGTCCTCGGACTTGGTAGTCAGCCGCAGCACCTGGTCCGTCAGCGGCCGGGCCAGCGTCAGGCAGAACGCGCATACCCCGACCAGCCAGCCGGCGGCCACCAGCATGTGGTGTGCTCGCAGGCCGCTCGTCGCCATGGCCGATACGAAGGACAGCAGCAGCCAGCCGATGATGTCGTCGAACGTCGCCGCGCTGATGATCAGCTGACCGATGTTCCGGTGCAGCAGCTTCATGTCAAGCAGCGTCTTGACGATGACCGGGATCGCGCTCACGCACATCGCCACCCCGATGAAAGCAGCGAATGTGACGCGGTCTGTGCGGCCCGCCACCAAGGTCGCCGGCAGCGCGAAGCCGACCGCCACCCCCGCCGCCAGCGGACTCAGCAGGGCACCCAACCCGACCCTGGCGGCCGTTCCGGCCCGGCGCCGCAGCAGGCCCAGGTCGATGCTGATCCCGGCAAAGCCGACCAGCAAGATCACCCCGAGTTCGCCGATCGCGTCGATCAGGTGCATCTGGCCGGGAACGTGCGGCAGCAGCCAGTTCGACAGGCGCGGTGCGGCATGCCCGAACACTGACGGCCCGAGCAGCACGCCTGCGGTCAGCTCGCCGGCCACCGCAGGCAGGCTCAGCCAGCGGGCCAGCCGCCCGAACAGCAGCGCGACGCCGAGCAGGACCGCCAGGGCGAGGAGGAAGATCAGGAGTGAGTGGCCGCCTAGTGAGGCAACCGGTAGCCTTGGGACGGCCATAGTGCCCCTCCCTTGTCGATGTCCGGTGTGACAGGCAGCGGCACCGTCCCGCGCCTTCGTCGTTCGATGGTCTCCCCGCATGCCGGCTCCGACATCTCCGAGCGTGCTCCTGCCGCTTCAGCGGTACCTGAACGGCCGGGCCGCCCGGCTGGCGGGCTGACGGTTACTGACGCGCCACTGCCCGTTCGGGATAAAAGCCGATGTGCCGAACGGGCAGTGGTATCTCTGGTTAGCGGAGTGCGCGCGGTCCTAGGCGGTCGGCTCGCGCCACTTCACGGTGGGCCTGAGCGCCTCAAGCCGGACCCGGTGGGCGTACCGCTTGGTGATCTCGAACAGCGACTCGATCAGCGTGTCCGAGAGCAGGTGCGGCTCCAGGCCGAGCTCGACCAGCTTGGTGTGCTTGACGTTGTAGTAGTGCTCGGGCAGCTCGACCCGGGGGTTGTCCAGGTTCTCGATCGTGACGTCTTCCGGGCTGGCGGCCTGCACCGTCTCGGCGATCTGCAGCACCGACATGGACTCGGTCATCTGGTTGAACACCCGGAACTCGCCCCGGTTGGCCGGGTTCTCGCAGGCCAGCTCGATGCACCGGACCGTGTCCCTGATGTCGATGATGCCGCGGGTCTGGTTGCCCGCGCCGTACACCGTCAGCGGGTGGCCGATGACCGACTGGATGGTGAACCGGTTCAGCACCGTGCCGAACACCGCGTCGTAGTCGAACCTGGTCGCCAGCCGCTCGTCCCTGGCCGTCTCCTTGGTGGCCTGGCCGTACACCACGCCCTGGTTCAGGTCGGTGGCCCGCAGGTCCCAGATCCGGCAGGCGAACTCGATGTTGTGGCTGTCGTGCACCTTGGACAGGTGGTAGAACGAGCCCGGCCGCTTGGGGAACAGCACCCGGTCGGTCCGGCCGTTGTGCTCCAGGTCCAGCCAGCCCTCCTCGATGTCGATGTTCGGCGTGCCGTACTCGCCCATCGTGCCCAGCTTGACCAGGTGGATGTCCGGGTTGGTCTCGGCGATCGCGAACAGCAGGTTGAGGTTGCCCACCACGTTGTTCTGCTGGGTGTACACCGCGTGCGCCCGGTCGATCATCGAGTACGGCGCGGCCCGCTGCTCGGCGAAGTGCACCACCGCTTCTGGCTCGAAGTCCCGGATGATGTGATACGTGAACAGCGGGTCGGTCAGGTCGCCGACGTACATGCCGATCTTTTTGCCGGTCAGCTCCTGCCACACCGCGATACGCGTCTGCAGCGGCTCGATCGGGACCAGGGACTCGACGCCGAGCTCGTTGTCGTAGTGCCTGCGGACGAAGTTGTCGGCGACGGCCACGTCATGGCCCGCCTCCGACAGATGCAGCGCCGTGGGCCACCCGAGGTACCCATCCCCGCCCAACACCAAGATTTTCATTCTGCGGCTCCTACCGTGTCCGTCTGTCGGCTGGTTTGACTTTCCTGCTGTGGTGCAGGGGTTCCGCGAGGGGCGGTAACGTGCTCTGTGCGGAGGCTGACCCGCCCTCCTCGCCAGGTCGCGATCGGGCGGCTTCGCCGGAGTAGCTTAACTGGCCTGCGGACTCCGCGCTGATTACGCGCTGTATATCGGCACCTAGTTTTCCGTTCATGGTCGGCGAGCTAAAACTAGGACATTAATGGCTTTGGTATCGAATCGTCACGGCAGTCACGCTGCGGGCAAGAGCCGAGGAGGGCTCCGGCGTCCGCTTTTTCGGCCGGTTCGCGGTCGCCGCCGCCGCGGCGTTCGTCACCACCGAGGTCGTGCTGACCATCTGTGTGGGGCCGCTCCGCCTGACCGCCACCTGGGCCGCCTGACCAGCTGGTTCTCCGGCGCGCTGGTGAGCTACGTGCTCAGCCGCTGGGCGTGGAAGCGGACCGGCCGCCCGAACCTGCTGCGCGAGACCCTGCCGTTCTGGGTGGTGTCCGCCATGGTGGTGGCCATCCTCACGGTGGCGACCAAGTTCGGCTACCACTCCTCGAGCTGGCTGCACCTGCGCGGGGCCGAGCGCCTGCTCTACGTGGACGCGGTGTACGGCGTGGCCAACGTCGGCACGTTCCTGCTGCGGTTCTTGTTCTTCCACTATGTCCTCTTCGCCGGATCGGCCGGGCACCCCGCGCCCGCGACCGCGGCGGAGGCGCTCGCCTCCACCGACCCCGGCCCCGAGCCGTTCGCCCGGACCGCCGACTCGACCGGGCCGATGCGCCCGGTGCCCGAGCGAGGGTTTCGAGCGCTGACGCTCGCGCCACCAGGTGCCGTACGCGACCCGGGCGAAGCGCAGCCCGTAGAACAGGTTGTTCACCCCGGGCAGGTGCAGCCGGTACAGCGGGTTCTGGCCTTTCTTGCTCTCACCCACCCGCCGCCGGTGGATGGTGGCCGGCACCTCGGCCACCTTGTACCCGTGCGTGATGACCCCGATCAGCAGCTCGGACGCCTGGTACTGCGGCTGCTCCAGCCGAACGGCGCCGGTCACCTCGGCGCGCATGGCCCGCAGCCCGAAGGTGGTGTCGCTGATCTTCTGCCCGGTGAGCATGCTGATCGTGCCGGCGAAGAACCGGACGCCGGTGCGCCGGATCACGTCCTTGGTCTCCTGGCTGCCCAGCCGCCGGGAGCCGGTCACGAAATCCGCTTCGCCGGCCACCACCGGGGCCAGCACGCGCTCGATCTCGGCCGGGTTGTACTGGCCGTCCGCGTCGGTGGTGACGATGTACTCGGCCCCGCCCTCACGGGCCAGCCGGTAACCCAGCCGCAGCGCGGCGCCCTGGCCGCGGTTGACCGGCACGTCGCAGACCATGGCGCCGCCCGCCTGCGCTTCGGCCGCGGTGCCGTCGGCGCAGCCGTCGGCGACCACGATGGCCGCCGTGGCCAGCCCGCAGACCTCGGCGGGCAGCGCCGCCACGACCGGGCCGATGGCGCCGGCCTCGTTGTAGGCGGCGATCACGATCGCGACCGGCGGCAGCCCGGTGGCCCGCTCGCCGTAGGCCCGCGCGAACGCCGCGACGGCCGCGTCGTCGATCACCTGGTCCCTGGGGTGGCCGTACGTCATGCCCGGCTCACCTGGGCCGCCAGCGCCGTGCCGTCGAGCGGGCGGCCGGGTCGAATTCCGGCCAGACCGTGGCCATGCCCGACTCGAGGTCGTACCGCGGGCCGGTAGCCCAGGGCCCTGGCCGCGGAGATGTCGATGACGACGGCGGGCATCTCGCCGTGGCCGACGGGCACGTTATCGGCGGGGATGGCCGCGCCGGTCACCCGGCGGGCGGTGGCCAGCATCTCGTTCACCGACACCGAATGGCCCGCGCCCAGGATCAGCGGACCCGTGTGCCCGGCCTGCCAGGCGGTCACGATGCCCTGGACGATGTCGTCCACGTGCACCACGTCGCGCAGCATCGTCCCGTCGCCGCGGACGTGGACGCCCTCGCCGTCCCTGGCCGCGCGCATCAGCCGGGGGACGAAGCTGTCCTTGGCGGCCATCCCGGGCCCGTAGACGTTGGAGAAGCGCAGCGACGCGCCGGTCATGCCGTAACAGTTGGCGTAGCTGCCGATCAGCATCTCGGCCGCCGCCTTGGTGGCGCCGTACGGAGTCAGCGGGCGGAGCACGGCCCGCTCGGTGATGACCTCCCGGGGCGCTGCCCGCGCCGACCACCGCGTTGGTCGAGGCGAACAAGAAGGTGCCGACCTCGTTCTCCCTGGCCGCTTCGAGCAGCCGGGCGGTCGCGTCCACGTTGAGGCGGTGGGTGGCGACCGGATCGGCCACCGAGGCCAGCACCGAGGTGACGGCGGCCAGATGGATGATCACGTCGGTGCCCTGGCTGACGGCCCGGGCGGCCCCGTCCGGGTCACACAGGTCCCCGACCACGGAGCGCACCGCGTGGTCGGGGAACGCTCGCAGGTCAGCTACGGTAACCTCGTGTCCGGCGGCCAGCAGGGCACGGACCAGTCGGCGGCCGATGAAGCCGGCACCGCCGGTCACCAGGACGCGGGAACGCTTCGCCACGCATGCTCCGTTCGGCTTCTGGAAAGCTGTCGTCGGTCGGGTCGGACTAGGCGCCACCATGCCAGGCCGCGATACTTGGCACCAGTTTGTCCGGCTGCTCACGGAGGGCTTAATTCGCCATCCGGTTCTACCGTTTCCGGCGCCCTCACGCTACCTGGCCGCGCTGAGAGTTCGCTGGTGAATGGCTGGTAACGTCGAGCCCTTCCTGGCCAGCTGCGGGCGCTCAGGCTGGCTCGTGTGCCATGCTTTGGTCAGCTGGCCACGCGGCGGGACGCCGGTGCGAGCCCGGGTCCCGTCGACGCGATTGAGGTGAGGGCGTGACCGAAGTTGATCCCGTCGAGGTCGAGTCGTACCGGATCTTGCGGTCCCGGATCGACCTGAGCGAGCTGCCCCCGCTCAGCCGGGCCGTGACCGAGCGGATCATCCATGCCACCGCCGACTTCGACTACGTGACCGACCTGATGTGTGACGAAGCCGCGCTGGCGGCCGGAGTGGCGGCGCTGCGGCGCGGGGCGCCGGTGATCGCGGACGCGGCCCCGGTCGCGGTCGGCCTCACCGGCTACCCGGTGATCTGCAAGGTCGGCGACTCGCTTTGCGCCCGGCTGGCGCGGACCGCGAACCTCACGCTTGGCGCGGCCGCGGTCAGGCTGGCCTTCGGTGAGGCCGGCCCGGGTGCGGTCTGGCTGGTCGGCTGCGCCCCGACGGCGCTGACCGAGATCATCACCAGGCAGGTCGAGCCGGCCCTGGTGATCGGCGTGCCGGCCGGTTTCGTCGGCGCGGCCGCGGCCAAGGACGAGCTGCGGGCCAGCGGCCTGCGGGCCTTGACCAACATCTCGGAGAAGGGCGGTTCGGCGGTGGCCGTGGCGGCGTTCAGCGCCCTGCTGCGGATCGCCACCGAGGGACCCGAGGTCCCGGCCGGGCAAACGTCCCGGTCGGCTGGGCCGGTCCAGTGATCCCCCCGACCGCGCCCACCCCCGCGCCCCCGACCGCGTCCACCCCCGTGCCCGCGCCCGTGCCCGACCTGCCTGTGCCGGACCGGGATCCTGGTTACCCGGCCGAGCAGCGGGCGGCGGTGTACCGGGTGATCGCCGAGCGCCGGGACGTCCGGCAGGGCTTCCGGCCCGACCCGGTGCCCGCGGACGTGCTCGGCCGGCTGCTCGCGGCGGCGCACCAGGCACCGTCGGTGGGTTTGTCCCAGCCGTGGGACTTCATCGTGATCACCGACCCGGCCCGGCGGGAGCGGATCGCGGCCCTGGCCCGCCGCCACCGGGACTCCTTCGCCGCGGACCTGCCGGGCGCGCGGGCCCGCTCGTTTGACCGGCTGAAGATCGAGTCGATCACCGAGACACCGGTCAACATCGTGGTCAGCTGTGACCGGACCCGTGGCGGCCGGCACACGCTGGGCCGCCACACCCAGCCGCGGACCGCCGATTTCTCCAGCGTGCTTGCGGTGGCGAACCTGTGGCTGGCGGCCCGGGCCGAGGGTCTCGGGGTCGGCTGGGTGAGCTTTTTCGACGAACGCGAACTGGCGGCCGAGCTCGGCCTGCCCGCGCACCTGGAGGTCATCGCCTACCTGTGCGTCGGTTACGTGCGCGAGTTCGGGTCAGCACCAGAACTCGCGACGGCCGGCTGGGCGCGTCGCCGTCCGGTGTCCTGGGCGGTGCACGCCGAGGAGTACGGCCGCCGCGGACTACCCGGGGAGGTGGCCGTGGACCCGCTGGCCGAAGTGATCGCCGCGATCGCCCCGCCGGACGCCGCCGCGATGGCCGCCGCGCGTGAGCGCCAGGACCGGATGACCAAGCCCCGTGGTTCGCTCGGCGAGCTCGAGGAGGTGTCGGTTCGGCTGGCGGGCCTGGCGGGCTGTTGCCCGCCGCCGTTGCCCGAGCCCGCCTGCGTCGTGGTGTTCGCCGCCGACCACGGCGTGCACGCGCAGGGGGTCACGCCCTGGCCGCAGGAAGTGACCACCCAGATGGTGGCGAACTTCCTGGCCGGCGGGGCCGTGGTCAACTCGTTCGCGGCCCAGGTCGGCGCCGAGGTGACGGTGGTCGACATCGGCGTGGCCGCCGAGCTCGAACCGGTCCCCGGGCTGCTGCCCCGCAAGATCGCGCCGGGGACCGCGGACTTCACCGAGGGACCCGCGATGACCCGCGACCAGGCGGTGGCGGCGCTGACGGCCGGCCTCGAGATCGCCAGGGACCTGGTGGCCGCGGGCAACCGGTGCCTGATCACCGGTGACATGGGCATCGCCAACACCACCGCGTCCGCCGCGCTGATCTGCGCCTTCACCGGCGCCGACCCGGCCGAGGTGACCGGTCGCGGCACCGGCATCGACGCGGCCATGTACGCGCGGAAGATCGAGGTCGTCTGTCGCGGCCTGGCCCGGCATCGCCCCGATCCCGCCGACCCGGTCGGGGTGCTCGCGGCGTTCGGCGGCTTCGAGCACGCCGCGCTGGCCGGATTCATCCTCGGGGCGGCCGCCCTGCGGGTGCCGGTGATCCTGGACGGGGTGATCGCGGGGGCGGCCGCCCTGGCCGCGGTAGCGCTGGCCCCGGACGCGATCGCGGCCTGCGTCGCGGGCCACCGCAGCGCCGAGCCCGGACATGCGGTTACCCTCAGCTACCTGGGCCTGCGCCCGCTGGTCGACCTCGGGCTGCGGCTCGGCGAAGGCACCGGCGCGGTGCTCGCCCTTCCCCTGGTGGCCAGCGCGGCCCGCGCGCTGCGCGACGTCGCCACCTTCGACTCCGCAGGCGTCGCCGACAAGACCTAGCGCGGTGGCAAGCTCGGCATACGGTACTGGAACCACCACGATGGACCATCGTCGTGGTTCGCGAGCGGGAACCGGGTAGCACGAGCGGGGGCGGCAGCTCCGAGGTTCCCCTCGGAGGCGAGGGAGGAGAGAGCGAGCATGGATCCGTATCTGCTGGGACTCCGGCTTGCGGGACGCCGTGTCCTCGTCGTGGGTGGCGGAGCGGTGGCATCCCGCCGGATCCCGGCCTTGCTCGACGCAGCTGCGGAGATCTTCCTGGTGTCCCCGGCCGTGACCCCGTCCCTTGAGGATCTGGCCACGGCCGGCCGGATTCGCTGGGCGGCGCGCCGGTATGAGGACGGCGACTGCGCCGGCGCCTGGCTGGTCTGCGCCTGCACGGACCAGCCCGAGGTCAACGCGGCGGTGGCCGCGGCGGCCGATGCCCAGCAGACCTGGTGCGTGCGAGCCGACGACGCCCAGGCATCGGGCGCTTGGACGCCCGCCTCGGGCCAGGCCGGCGACGTCAGGATCGGGGTCTTCAGTGGTGACCCGCGATACAGCGCAGCGATCAGGGACGCTGTCCTCTCCGGACTGCGATCAGGCCAGATCAGCGCCCGGCACAGCCGTGGCCGGCGCCCGGGGTCGCGATCATCGGCGGCGGGCCCGGCGATCCCGGGCTGATCACGGTGCGCGGGCGGCAACTGCTCGCCGAGGCCGACGTGGTGCTCGCCGACCGGCTGGCTCCGCGTGCGCTGCTCGACGAACTACGGGCCGATGTGGAGATCATCGACGCGAGCAAGGTCCCCTACGGCCGGGCCATGGCTCAGGAGCAGATCAACGCGGCGCTGATCAGCCACGCCCGGGCGGGCCGCGCCGTGGCCCGGCTCAAGGGTGGCGACCCGTTCGTCTTCGGCCGGGGCGCCGAGGAAGTCCTGGCGTGCCTGCGAGCGGGCGTCCCGGTCACCGTGGTCCCCGGCGTCACCAGCGCGGTAGCCGTGCCCGCCAGCGCCTGGGTACCGGTCACCCACCGCGGCGTCGCGCAGGATTTTCACGTCATCTCCGTCCATGTTCCGCCGGGCGACCCGCGGTCCACGGTTAACTGGGAACTGCTCGGCGGCAGTTCGGGGACCCTGGTGCTGCTGATGGCCGTGGAACGGATCGGCGCGGTGGTCCGCGAACTCCAGCGGTACGGCCGTAGGCCAGATACCCCCGTTTCGGTAATCGCAGACGGGACCCTGCCGACTCAGCGCACAATTAACTCGACGCTGGAACACGTGGAAGGCATCGTGGTTAAGGAGGGAATCCGGCCGCCCGCGACTGTCGTCGTCGGCGACGTCGTGAACGTCGCCGCTGAGATAACGGAACTGATGCGCCATGTAACCTCCGCTGAAGGGGATAAACTCCGCGTGCCAGACGATCGCCCCGGCGCCCCCCAATAGGCACGCTCGGGGCTGCGATATAGAAATAGAGGCCAGAGGCCTTAACCGGCTTGAGGAGGCCGTTCGAAACATGGAAGGTCAGGGCGTAGCTGCGTCATCGCCGTCTACGGCCGGTGCGCACGCCGAACCCGGTCCGGGTGCCGTCGCGGCCGTCTCCCTCAATCTTACACGATCTCCGACGCTGGATCAGAGCCCTACGGTAACGTGTCCGCTCCGGGTCACCCTGAGGCATCACCGCACGGGTCGCCCCAGCCGCCCGCCGCCGCTTCGAGGACGACGTCACCCAGCCCCACCCCCGCAGCCCCGACCCGGCGACCACCCCGGAGGCCGCTGAGTCCGCGCCGGAGCCGGGCGAATCCACGGCCGAATCCACGCGCCGAATCCGACGGCCGAGACCGCGCTGCCCGACCGGGTCCCGGCCGCCAGCCAGGCCCACGCCCGCGTAGACGCCCGGTTGCTGGAAGCCGCGCTGCTCAACCTCAGGAAACGAATCGCCGCGATTCCCCTCGTCTTCGAGATATCCGGCGCTACGGACGTCAAGACCGAACGCACCAAGCTCCTCAGCCAGATCGACGATTACCTGCTGCCCCGGGTGCGCCGGTCGGCGGCTCCGGTCTTGGTGGCGCTGGTCGGCTCCACCGGAGCCGGGAAGTCGACGCTGGTGAACAGCATCGTCGGTGCGCACGTCAGCGCGACAGGCGTGCGTCGCCCGACCACGAACAGCCCGGTTCTGGCCTGTCATCCCGACGAGATCGACTGGTTCGCCGAGAATAACTTCCTGCCGACCCTGCCCCGGGTCCGCCAGGAAGGGCTGGCCCGGCCGGGCCGGGACGGTCTGCTTGTCCTCGCGGCGAGTGAGGGCATGCCGCGCGGCATCGCGCTGCTTGACACCCCGGACATCGACTCGGTGGTGCAAGCCCACCACGAGTTCGCGTACCAGTTCCTCGACGCTTCTGATCTGTGGCTGTTCATGACCAGTGCCAGCCGGTACGCCGACGGGCCGGTCTGGGAGATACTGCAGCACGCGCGGGACAGGAAGGCTTCGCTGGGCGTGGTCATGTCCCGGGTCCCGCAGCAGTACCGGACCGAACTCGTGGAGCACTTCACGGCCATGCTCGACGCCAACGGGATCGACGCCGCGGACCGGTTCGTCATCCCGGAAATCCCGCTCGTCGACGGGATGCTGCCGCCCGACGCCTACCAGCCGGTCCGTGACTGGCTGGCCGATACCGCCGCCCGGTCCGACCGCAGGGTGGCGGTGCTCTCCCAGACGATGTCCGGTGTCCTCGACACGTTCAAGACCAGGGTGCCGGCCATCGCCGCCCACGTCGAGGCGCAGGTCCTGCTGCGCGCGGAGCTGCGGCGGGCGGCGGAGGATGCCTATCAGGCCGCGTTCACCGAGGCCAGTACCGCCATGAAGGGCGGCGCGCTGCTGCGCGGTGAGGTGATCGCGCGGTGGGACGACTGCATGGTCGGCGGAGACCTGCGACCTCGCCGCGGGGCTAAGGGAGCCAAGGGCGCGGCCAGGAAAGGCAAGCGCGCGCGGCGCGGGCCGTCGCGAGCCGCGGCGCTCAACACCGCGCTTCGCTCGGCGCTGGAGTCCTCTATCGTGTCCGTCGCCGACCGGGCCGCCGAGCAGGTGCACGACGCCTGGCGGAGTGGTCCTGCGGGGACCGTGCTGCTGGCCGCCGCCGCCGCGCAGCGAGCCAGGGACGTCCGTACGAAGCAGGTGTTCGAGTCCGTCTTCGGCCCCGGCGGCCAGAGCGGGACCGGAGATCCGGCGGCCGCGGACATCAAGGCCGCGGACAAGATCACGGCCGCCGACGCGGCTCAGGCCGCGGCCTTCAGCCGGTCCTCGGCTGACTTGGCGACGCGATCCGCCCGTGCCATCGGAGCCTGGCAAGATCACGTCACCCGGCTGGTGGAAGCGGGCGACCTGCGGCCCGCGGGCCGCCGGATCTCTTTCGACGACGAGTCGCTCAGCCTGGTCGTCCTGGTGGCGATGCTCGGCGAGGACGCACCGCGGACAGCGGAGCCGGCTACCGAGGCTGACGGGACCAGCATCTACACCGAGCCGCGGCGGATGCTGGCGACGGTGTTCGGTGAGGTACCCCTGGCCGAGATGCTCGGCCAGGCCCGTGCCGACCTGCTGGCCCGCATCCGGCTGCTGCTTGATGAGGAACTGGTCAGGTTTGCTGAGGTGCTCGACGCGGCCGGACCTTGCGACGATGTCGCGGCGATTCGGCTCTACCAGGCGGAATTCTCGCTCGAGGCGGTTAGGTGACAACGAACACGATCGGGGTGACCGGGCTGCCGGATGTACGGCTGCCCGACAGGCTCGCCTCGCTCACCGAGCTAATCAAGATCGGTTCCGGCCGGGCCGGGGCAGACGGGTTCAGCCAGGAACTTCTGACCGAGGCGGAGCTGCTGCTGCGGCGGTCCGGCGAGCGGATGCGGATGTCCGCGTCGCACACCGTCGTGGCCCTCGCCGGCGGCACGGGCAGCGGAAAGTCCACCCTGTTCAACGCGCTGTCCGGGGCGAATTTCTCGCCGGCCGGCGTGACCAGGCCGACCACCAAGCACTCGCACGCGTGCGTGTGGGGGATGGAGGGCGCCGGTCCGCTGCTCGACTGGCTCGGCGTGCAGCGCCGCCACCGGTATGCCCGCGCCAGCGCCCTGGACGAGGGTGAGTCGGCGCTGACCGGGTTGCTCCTGCTCGACCTGCCCGACCATGACTCGGTGGTCAGCGGGTCGGCGGCCCTGGTCGATCGCCTGGTCAAGATGGTTGACATGCTGGTCTGGGTGCTCGACCCGCTGAAGTATGCCGACGCGTCGGTGCACCGGCGTTACCTGATGCCGCTGGCCGGGCATGCGGCGGTGACCACGGTGGTGCTCAACAAGGTGGACACGCTCAGCCCCGATCAGGGCGCCGCCTGCGAGTCCGACCTGCGCCGGCTGCTCGACTCGGAAGGGCTGACCGAGACTCAGGTGCTGGTCACCTCAGCGGTCACCGGCGCTGGCCTGAGTGAGCTGTGTCGTGTCCTGGCCAGGTCGGTAGCCGCCCGGCAGGCCGCGACTGACCGGATCGAGGCGGACGTCAATGCCCTGGTCGAGCGGTTCGCGGTGTACGCCGGTGGTCCGGTGCCTGGGTGGCAGCCGTCGGCGCCGGCCACCGCAGCCGCCCAGACGACAGCCGTCGCGGGGGCGGAGCCGCCCTCGGCGGCCGGCCGCCCGCCGTGGGAGCGGGCCGAAGACGCGGAACACCTCGGTAACGGCCACGAGCATCCGGTCCCGTCCAGCGCATCCCCGGACGACGATGTCCCGGTGACGGTAGCCGAGTGGCAGCCGTGGCAGACAACCGCGGCGCCGACGCGCCCGTCGTCCACCGCGCGGCCGCCGTGGGCGGACGCCACCCGCGACGGTGACGGCACGGGACGAACCGCCGAAGATCCCGCCAGCTACATTCCCGCGGGACCCGCGGGCTCGCTCACCGCCGCCTTCGCCAAGGCGGGCGGGGTGGCCGCGGCGACCGAGACGCTGAACGGCGTGCGGGAGCGCAATGCCGCCGGCTACATCGGCTGGCCGCCCGCACAGCTGGCCGCCAGGCTGCGAGGCCAGCCGCCCGCCCGCAAGGTGCTGGCCGGTGAACCCGCTGATGTCGCGCAGGCACAGCGCTCCGATATCGACAACGCCGTTACGGTATTCGGCGGCGAAGTCGGCGGTTCGCTGCCGGAGCCGTGGCCGCGAATCATGCTGGCGGCCGCACGGTCGCGGGCGGACGAGGCTCAGGCGGCCCTTGGTGTCGCCGTCGCTCAGGGCCTGCCGCGGCGCGACAAGGTGACCGGATGGTGGCGGCTGATCGCGCTGGCGCAGTGGTTGATGCTGATGCTGATGCTGGTCGGGCTGGTCTGGATCGTGCTCATCCTGGCGCTAGGCGGATCTCACTCGGCGCACAAGCCGCCGTCCCTGATCAACGACGTATCCCTGGCTCCCTGGCTCGGGGTCATGGTCGTAGCGCTCCTGCTGCTGGGGTGGCTGATCTCCTCGTGGTGCCGGAACATGGTGGTGCTGGCCGCGGACCGCGAGCGTCAGCTGGCTGTCCAGGCCATCTTGGCCCGGGTGTCGCTGGTCGCCAGCGAGCTTGTCCTCGGCCCCGTCGGCCGCGAGGTCGTCGACTACGAGCGTTTCCGCACCCAGCTCGCGGCCGCTCGCGGCCGCGAGCCCGTGGACTTATACCCGTGGCGCGGGTCGCAGGTGGTTGGGCCCGTTCATGCGGGAGCGCAGGTATTCGCCTGGGGTGACGCCCGCGAGCGCCCGGAACTCACCGGCGAGGTGCGGCTGGTCGGCGTAGCCGTGCCTGGCGGCCGCGTCCGCCCAGTCGACGTGGCTTTGCCCGTCCAGGTCCCGGACGAGCCGCTGCATCCGCTGCACCCGCGCGAAGCGCTTAGGGGCGAGGCCCACCTGCGCCGTGAATCGCCGCCGCAGGGTCCGCGGCAGCATGCCGAGATCGTCGGATACTTGCCCGACCGGGACGCCGCGGGACAGCGCGTCAGCCGCGGCGATCACCGCCCGGTCGAGCGTCTGGGCGCCGGTCAGCTGCTGGAGCAGGAAATCCTCCATCACCGAGAGGGCGTGCTCGGGTGCGCCGGCCTCGATCAGCCGTTCCCGCAGGCATGCCCCCGATCGCCCCCAGAGTAGGTCAAGCGGTACCAGTTCGTCCCGGGTCGCCGTCAACGCGGGCCCGCCGAAGTGACAAGCGGCACCGAGCGCGAATGCCACCGACACGTGGGCGTGGCCCTGCTCGAACTCGATCACCGAGGCGCGGCTGGTCGGACCGGCCAGCATGGCGCCAGGAACCTGGCTGACCTGGCCAGTATCATCGAATGACCGGAACGCGTCCCGGTTCAAGTTGACCCACAAGCCGGTTTCCGGGCCGGGCAGGATCTTTTCGACGGACGTCTGCGGCTGCTGGCCAGCCCGGTAAACGATCGCTCGCACCAGCCCGCGCAGCGGTGGTCCGGGTTGACGGACGACGACCGGCATGGCCTACCGGTGTCCCTTTTGGCCAAGACCTCCGCGGTGGTCAGCTGGCAGGATCGTAGCCATCCGGATAAGCGCTGGTCGTAGCGGCCAGGAAAGAAAGGTCACGACACGATGGTAGAAGACCGGCCGGCCCCGCATGGCTGAGAACGATGCCCCCGAGAACGGTGCCCCCGAGGACGGTGTGGACCTTGACCGGCTGCTCGACCTGACGACGCCGTGGTGCCTGCGGGTAGCGGCCACCCTGGGCATCCCCGGCCACATCACGGCCGGCCATCGCGATATCGGCGACCTGGCCGCCGTGGCGGGCTGCGACGCCGATGCCCTGCACGCCGTCCTGGCTCACCTCGTCTCCCGCGGGGTGTTCACCGAGGAGGCCCCGGGCCGGTTCTCGTGCAACCAGGCCGCCCGGCAGCTGGCGGACGCCAGCCGCTTCGTCGACCTGGACGGTATCGGCGGCCGGATGGCCCATACCTGGGGCACGCTGCTGGACTACGTCCGCACCGGCCAGCCCGGCTTACGAGAAGGTGTTCGGCCGGCCGTTCTGGGATGACCTGGCCGCGCACCCGCGGATCGCGGCCGATTTCGACGCGCTGATGGGACCGGCCGGCCATGGTGTCCCTGACTACGACATCGAGCTCAGCGGCGGCTGGGAGCCGATCCGCACGATCGTCGATGTCGGCGGCGGGACCGGGGCGCTGCTGGCGTCGCTGCTGCGCCGCCACCCTCAGGTGCGCGGCATCCTGGTCGACCTCCCCGGCACGGTCGCCCGGGCCGGCCAGATCATGGCCGAAGCCGGGGTGGCCGGCCGGGTGACGATGGCAGGCCAGAGCTTCTTCGATCCGCTGCCCGCCGGAGCCGATCTGTACCTGCTGAAGAGTGTGCTCAACGACTGGCCGGACGAGCCGACCGTCGCCATCTTGCGCCGCTGCGCGCAGGCCGCCCGGCCCGGCAGCAGCATCGCCGTCCTCGGCGGCGTCTCGGCCGACGAAGCGCCGCGCTGCCCTGGCTATCGACATGCTGGTGGCGGGCGGCAAGACCAGCACGCTGGCGCAGTTCACCGAGCTGGCCCGCCAGGCCGGCCTCGATGTCCTCGCGGCCGGCCCCCAGTCGTCCGGCCGGTACGTGGTCGAGTGCCGCCCCGCGCCGCGACCGGAAGGGAATCTCACATGAGCCAAGACTCCGAAACCAGCCGGGCGCTCAGTCTCGAGCATGGCCAGGTCTGCTACCTGCAGCTGCCCGCGGTCCGCAGCGCCCGCGCGGCCGCGTTCTACGCGGCCGTCTTCGGCTGGGAAATCGAAGAGCACGCGCCGGACTTCGTCGCTCCCGGCCTCATCGGCCAGTGGGTGGAAGACCGGCCGCCGGCCCGCACGCCGGCCCGCTGCTCTGGCTCCACGTCGCCGACCTGGACCAGACCCTCCAGCAGGTCACCAGCCACGGCGGCCAGATCACCGAACCCCCCTACCCCCGACGGTCCCGACCGCACCCTGGCCACCATCCTCGACCCCGAAGGCAACCCCGTCGGCCTAGCCGCCCACACCCGCTGATCCGCGCCGGGGGAACCCTCCCGGAGCCAGCTTCCCGATCCCTGTCCAGTGTCTGCTGCATGCCCCAGCGTCCAGTTCCGCTCCAGGCGGACGCGCCCCGGGGAACCCTCTTCCCCGTTTCATGGTTACATGTAATCCTGTAATCAATCGTCACTGGGCCAGGAGATGTGATGGGAGCCAGTCACCCGCTGGACGCCTACTCGCAGATCGTTACCGGTGTGGCCGAGCGCCTCACCCCCAAGGTCGCCAGCCTGCGCGTGCCGCGCAGCACAGGCCGGGGCGGGACGGGGGAGAGCCTGGGCTCGGCCGTGGTGTTCACCGGCGACGGGTTCCTGCTGACCAACGCGCACGTGGTCGGCCACGCGACGAACGGTACCGCCTCGTTCTCCGACGGCACGTCGGCTCCGTTCGCGGTGGTCGGCGCGGACCCGCTGTCCGATCTCGCCGTGCTGCGGGCGAACGGCGCGACCCCGGAGCCCGGCCGAGCTCGGCGAGGCCGACCAGCTCGTGGTGGGCCAGCTGGTGGTGGCGGTCGGCAACCCGCTCGGCCTGGCCGGTTCGGTCACGGCCGGCGTGGTCAGCGCGCTCGGCCGGTCCCTGCCGACCCGCGGACGGCTGATCGAGGACGTCATCCAGACCGACGCCGCGCTCAACCCGGGCAACTCCGGCGGCGCGCTGGCCGACTCCGGCGCGCGCGTCATCGGCATCAACACCGCCGTGGCCGGGGTGGGCCTGGGCATGGCCGTCCCGGTGAACGCCACCACCCGGCGGATCATCTCCGCGCTGATGCGGGACGGCCGGGTCCGGCGCGCCTACCTGGGCCTGGTCACGATGCCCGGCCCGGTGCCCGCCGCCTGGCGCGACCGGCTCGGCCGGCACGACCGGCCTGCTCGTCGCCGAGGTGGTCAGCGGCGGACCCGCCGACCGGGCCGGCCTGCGCCCCGGCGACCTGCTGCTCACCGCGGGCGGCAACCCGGTCAAGGCCGCCCAGGACCTGCAGCGGCTGATGTTCGCCGACGCGATCGGCCGCCCGCTGGCGATCACCGTGATGCGCAACGGCGCCCTGGTCGACGTCATCGCCGAGCCGTCCGAGCTAGTCGCCGCCTGAACGCCCCAGCCGGGAACCGCAGGTGCGCATGATCGGCATGCCGCGATGAACCTGCCCGCATGACCTCTCGCACGCACCGGTCCGCGCGCCGCGCGGCCGCCAGCTCAGCTGCCAGGGCTGGGCGCAGGAAGCCGCCATGCGCATGCTGATGAACAACCTCGACCCCGAGGTCGCCGAACATCCCGACCAGCTCATCGTCTACGGCGGTTCCGGCCGGGCCGCCCGCAGCTGGGACGCCTACGCGGCGATCGTCGCGCACCCTGCAAGACCTCAAGGACGACGAAACCCTGCTGGTCCAGTCGGGCAAGCCGGTCGGGGTGCTGCGAACCCACGAATGGGCCCCGCGGGTGCTGATCGCCAACTCCAACCTGGTCCCGCAGTGGGCGACCTGGGAGGAGTTCCGGCGGCTGGAGCACCTCGGCCTGACCATGTACGGCCAGATGACGGCGGGTTCCTGGATCTACATCGGCACCCAGGGCATCCTGCAGGGCACCTACGAGACGTTCGCCGCGATCGCGGCCAAGCGGTTCGGCGGCACCCTGGCCGGCACGATCACGCTGACCGGCGGCCTGGGCGGGATGGGCGGCGCCCAGCCGCTGGCCGTGACCATGAACGGCGGCGTGGTCATCTGCGTCGAGCTGCGACCCGTCCCGCATCACCCGGCGGATCGAGCACGGCTACCTGGACGAGCAGGCCGACGACATCGACGACGCCATCCGCCGGGCGACGCCGCCAAGCGACAAGGGCCAGCCGCTGTCCATCGGCCTGCTCGGCAACGCCGCCGACGTGTTCCCGGCCCTGCTGGCCAGCGGCGCGCCCATCGACATCGTCACCGACCAGACCTCGGCCCACGACCCGCTCACCTACCTGCCCCGGGGCGTCGCCTTCGAGGACATGGCCGCGCTGCGCGCCGAAGACCCGGCCGGCTTCACCACCCGCGCCCGCGAGTCGATGGCCGCGCAGGTCGCCGCCATGGTCGGCTTCCTCGACGCCGGCGCCGAGGTCTTCGACTACGGCAACTCCATCCGCGGCGAGGCCGAGCTGGCCGGGTACACCAGGGCCTTCGACTTCCCCGGCTTCGTGCCCGGCCTACATCAGGCCGCTGTTCTGCGAGGGCAAGGGCCCGTTCCGCTGGGCCGCGCTGTCCGGCGACCCGAAGGACATCGCCGCCACCGACCAGGCCATCCTCGACCTGTTCCCGCAGAACGAGGCCCTGGCCCGGTGGATCAGGCTGGCCGGGGAGAAGGTGCACTTCCAGGGCCTGCCGGCCCGGATCTGCTGGCTCGGCTACGGCGAGCGGCACCTGGCCGGCCTGCGCTTCAACGAGCTGGTCGCCAGCGGCGACCTCGCCGGCCCCCATCGTGCTCGGCCGCGACCACCTGGACTGCGGCTCGGTCGCCTCGCCGTACCGGGAGACCGAGGCGCATGGCCGACGGCTCGGACGCGATCGCCGACTGGCCGCTGCTGAACGCGCTGGTCAACACCGCCTCCGGCGCGTCCTGGGTGTCCATCCACCACGGCGGCGGGGTCGGCATCGGCCGGTCCATCCACGCCGGCCAGGTCTGCGTCGCCGACGGCACCGAACTGGCCGGGCACGAAGCTCGAACGGGTCCTGACCAACGACCCGGCCATGGGCGTGATCAGGCACGCCGACGCCGGCTACGAGAAGGCCTCGGCCGTGGCCGCCGAGCGCGGCGTCCGCGTCCCGATGGCGACCCGCCCGTGACCTTCGCCGAGTCTGTGGCGCGAGCTCGAACCCCTGGGCCGCGACCCGCAGACCGGCGGCTACCGCCGCTACTCCTGGACCGCGGCCGACGCCGCCTGCCGCGCCTGGTTCACCGGCCAGGCGCAGCAGCGCGGCCTGGCCGTCGAGCCGGACAACAACGGCAACCTGTGGGCCTGGTGGGGCCGAGGGCCGCGCCGACGCCGTCGCTGACCGGCAGCCACCTGGACTCGGTCCCTGACGGCGGCGGCTTCGACGGCGCGCTCGGCGTCGTGACCGCGCTGGCCGCCGTCGACCTGCTGCAAGAGCAGGACTTTTATCCCGAACGGCCGGTGGTGCTTGCGGCGTTCACCGAGGAGGAAGGCGCCAGGTTCGGCGTCCCGTGCCTGGGCAGCCGCCTGCTCACCGGCGCGATCGAGCCGCAGGCGGCCCGCCAGCTCACCGACGACGCCGGGGTCACGCTGGCGCGAGGCGATGACCGCCGCGGGCCTGGACGCCGGCCGGATCGGTCCCCGCGATGACCTGCTCGGCGCGGTCGGCGCCTTCGTCGAGCTGCACGTCGAGCAGGGCCGGGCCCTGGCCCCGCTGGGCGCCGCGGTCGGCGTCGCCGAGGGCGATCTGGCCGCACGGCCGCTGGCGGCTCGACTTCCGCGGCCGCGCCGACCACGCGGGCACGGCCAGGTTCGCCGACCGCCGCGACCCGATGCTGCCGTACGCGGCCACGGTGCTCGCGGCCCGCCAGGCCGCCGCCCGGGCCGGCGCCCTGGCCACGTTCGGCAAGGTGATCGCCGAGCCGGGCGGGTCCAACGGGGTGCCCTCGGCGGTCCGTGCCTGGCTGGACGCCCGCGCCCCGGACGAGGACACGTTGCGGGATACGGTCACCGAAGTCCGTTCGGCCGCGGAAAGATTCTGCGCCGAGCATGGCGTCACGCTGACCGTGCGTCAGGAGTCGTACACCCCGGTCGTGCGGTTCGACCAGGGACTGCGAGACCGGATCGCCGCCGTGCTCGCCGCGGCCGGGCTCGCCCCCGCCGGTGCTGCCCACCGGAGCCGGGCCACGACGCCGGCGTGCTGGCCGCCCGGGTCCCGACCGCCATGCTGTTCGTGCGGAACCCCACCGGTATCTCGCACTCGCCCGCCGAGCACGCCGACCTGGCCGACTGCGAGGCCGGCGTCCGCGCCCTGGCCGCGGTCCTGCGAAGACCTCGCCGGCCCGCGCCCTCCCCGACCCCGGCCCGCCCGTGACCGCCCCCCAGCCGTCCGCCCCCCAGCCGTCCGCCCCCCAGCCGTCCGGCCCGGCGACTCCGTCCGGCGCTGGCTGGCCGACCTGGCCTGGCTCCCGGGCCGGGGCCTGGTCCGTGACGTCCTGATCGAAGCCGAAGGCGACCGCTTCACCTCCGTTATCCCGTCGTCCCCAGCGTACCCCAGCCGACATCAACCGGCTGCCATGGCCTGACGTTGCCCGGCTTCGCCAACGCGCACTCGCACGCCTTCCACCGCGCGCTGCGGGCCGCCACCCAGGCGGGCCGGGGCACGTTCTGGACCTGGCGTGACCGCATGTACGAGGTCGCGGCCCGGCTCGACCCGGACAGCTACCTGCGGCTGGCCCGGGCCGTGTACGCCGAGATGGCACTGGCCGGGGTGAGCTGCGTCGGCGAGTTCCACTACCTGCACCACCAGCCGGACGGGCGTCCCTACGCCGACCCCAACGCCATGGGGCGAGCTGCTGGTCCAGGCGGCGGCCGAGGCCGGCCTGCGGATGACGCTGCTGGACGCCTGCTACCTGACCGGCGGCCTCGACTCATCCGGAGTCCTGCCGCTGGCCGGCCCGCAGCTGCGGTTTAGCGACGGTGACGCGGCGGCGCTGGGCGACCCGGATCGAAGCGTTCGGGCTCGACGAGTACGGCCTGATCTCCCCGCACGCCCGGGCCGGCGCGGCCATCCACTCGGTCCGCGCGGTGCCGCCCGAGCACATGCACCCGGTGGTGGCCTGGAGCCGTCACCACGGCGCTCCGCTGCACGTGCACATGTCCGAACAGCAGGCCGAGAACGACGCTTGCCGAGCCGTCTACGGCGTCTCGCCGGCCCGCCTCCTGTACGACGAGAACGTGCTCGGCCCGCGCACCACCGTGGTGCACGCCACCCACGTCAGCGCCACGGACCTGGAGTTGCTGGGCGGCGCCCAGGTTTTCGCCTGCCTGTGCCCCACCACCGAGCGTGATCTGGGCGACGGCCTGGCGCCCGCCGGCCTGCTGACCACGGCCGGCTGCACGCTCACCCTGGGCAGCGACAGCCAGGCGGTAGTGGACATGCTCGAGGAAGCCCGCGGCGTGGAGTACGCCGAGCGACTGGCCCGCCGCGCCCGCGGCCACCTCACCGCCGATGCCCTGCTGCGGGCCGCCACCTGCGCACGGTCACGCCAGCCTGGGCTGGCCTGACGCCGGCGAGATCGTCCCCGGCGCCTGGGCCGACCTGACCACCGTGTGCCTGGACAGCATCCGCACCGCGGGCGCTCCCGACGACCTGGCCCTGGAGACCGCGGTGTTCGCCGCCTCAGCTGCCGACGTCCGCAACGTCGTGATCAGCGGCCGCGACGTCGTCCGCGACGGCGTTCACCTGCTGGTGCCTGACGTCCCAGGCGAGCTCTCCCGGTCAATCCGCGCCGTCCTGACCTAAGCTCTTCCAACTGGCCTGGGACCCCATCTGGCCTGAGACAATGGACAGCATGACCGAGATTCCCGTGGTCGACCTGGGCCGGAGCGTCGCCATGCCGATAGTAGGGTTCGGCACCTGGCAGATGCAGGGGCAGCAGGCCCAGGTGGCCGTCCGGCACGCGCTGCAGGCCGGCTACCGGCACCTCGACACCGCTACCATCTACCGGAACGAGGCAGAAGTCGGCCGCGCCATCGCCGAGAGCGGCCTGGACCGCGGCGACATCTTCATCACCACTAAGCTCCCGCCGGGCAACGCCGGGCGGGCCCGGGTCACCATCGCCGAGAGCCTGCGCGCCCTCGGTACCAGTTACGTCGACCTGTGGCTCGTGCACTGGCCGCCCCGCCGGAGAGCTTCGATCCCGCTGTGGCAGGAGTTCCTCGCGATCAGGGACGAGGGCCTGGCCCGTGCGGTCGGGGTCAGCAACTACAGCGTGACCGAGATCGACGAGCTCATCGCCGCCACGGGAGAACGGCCCGCCGTCAACCAGATCCCGTGGAGCCCAGTCCCAGTACGATCCGGCGCTGCTAGCCGCGCACGCCGAACGTCAGGTCGCGGTCGAAGGCTACAGCTCGCTCAAGAACACCAGGCTGCGTAACCCGGTGCTGGCCGAGATCGCGGCCGCGCATGGCGTGACGGCCGCGCAGGTGGTCCTGCGCTGGCATCTTGAACTGGGCATCATCGTCATCCCCAAATCCGCCCGGCCCGAGCGGATCGAGTCAAACCTGGACCTGTTCGGCTTCTCCCTGACCGCCGACGAAATGACCCGCCTCAACCAGCTCTAGCCCGCCCAGCAGACCCCTCCGCTCCAATCCAGCCCGCGCCGGCACAACGGACCACCGTGCCGGCCAGACCCGGAACCCACCAGCACAAACCCGCACCGCCAGCCACACCCACCACCCCCGCGACCCCAGGGCCACATCCCTCCGCCACCGAAGCCCCGGACTCCGCCACCCACCTGGCCGCGGTACTAGTTGTCCACAGGGACGCCAGCCGGGGTCTAGTTATCCACAGGCCTCCGATCGGCTTAACGCAACAGGGTGCGGTTTGGTCATTGTGGAGGAGACCCGGCGGCGTTGGGCGGCCGGGAATCCCAAGGAGGATCGTGATGAGTCAGGGCGGATACGTGACCCTCGTCGGCTTCGTGGCCCAGGACCCGCGACAGCATGAGACCAAAGGCGGCCGGGTCACCAAGTTGCGCATAGGGGCCACGCCCCGAGTGCAAGACCGGGCGACGCAGGAGTGGCGTGACGCGGATACCTCGTACTACGACGTCAGCTGCTGGCGCAGGCTCGGTGATCACGTGCAGGCCAGCATGCGTAAGGGCGACCCGGTCTTCGTCAAGGGGCGATTCCGGGCCCGCAGTTACGAGGACAAGACGGGACAGCTCAGGAACGTGATCGACATCCAGGCCGACGCCGTCGGGCATGACCTCAACCGTGGCGTCGCTAACTACATGCGCCCGCAGCCTCAGCCGGTGAAAACCGAAGGCGACCCGGCGGGGGACTGGCCGACGGCGGCTCAGGAAACTGCGGCTGCGGCCGGCGAGCCAGGCGGGATGATCGACGAGGAAGCGATCGAGCGGTTCGGCCGGGACCTCGACGAGGGTCTCAACGAAGCCGGCCTTACCGCCCACGTACTCGGCGAGGACGAGGAAGCTGACGCCGCCACGCCCTTTTGAGTGTTAAGTCCAGATAACGCCTCGCATCATTTCCCCCCAAGTTGGTAAGCCAGACCTCCGCAGGACGGTCAAGCGCTTGTCAGTTGCCCAGGCGCCGCACGGAGTGAATACGTCCGAGATCATAGCGTAGCCATTCTGGGCGGCACCAACGGCACGGTCCGTGATCGCGGCGGGGTCGCACCAGGGCGATCCGGCATGCCCCCGGCCCAGTCAGCGGATGCCTTCCGGGACCCGGGGCGAGGAAATCCATGTTAGCCAACCTCGTCGTTCGCCAACGCTATGGCACGCACCGCATCTATAATGTTACCTAGGGTAATTGCCGTCGGCGGCCACTTAGTGGTGGCTCAGAATGGGCAGAAGGCATGTCAGCTGTTCAAGAGGCCATAGGGCAAGGCGAAAAGCGCTTGTCGCGCCTGGTCAAGGGACCGTCAGGCTGGCTACTGCTTGCGACACGAACATCACTAATCGTATACGTTGTCGTTGTCATCGGCATGGACCTGGCCCTGATCGGCTGGCAGTTGGCCGACCTCCGCCAGCCCTCAGCTGACAGCCTGATTCTGTACGCTGCGCTACTGGCCGCCGCGGTCATCTGTGTCGAGGCCATGCGGCGGCTGGGCCAGCCGGCCGGCGTGTCTCGTGACCTGCTTTCCGCCTGGTGGCTTCCGATCGCCCTGTTGCTGCCGCCGCTGTATGCTCTGCTGGCGCCGCTGCTCCTGGGCGGTGTGCTTTATTTGCGGGCGCAGCGGATACCTGTCTACCGGCGCATGTTCAGCTCGGCGGCGCTCGGGCTAGCGGGCGCCGCGGCGTCGTACATGTTCCACAGGTTTGTCCACGGTGCCGTGGTGGTCACGCTGACGGGTTCGAACGCGTGGCTTGCCCGCCCGGCAGTAGTGGTCACCGCCACCGGTTGCGGTGTCTTGTTCGCCGTGGTGAACACCTGTGTCGTCGCGGTCGCTGCCCACCTGGCCGAGCCCGCCGTGCCGCTGGCCAAGGTGTTCTGGGATCGGGAAAGCCTGCTGCTCGACCTGACAGAAACCTGCGTCGGCGTCCTGGTCGCGATCATCTGCACGCTCAGCTTCTTCCTGCTGCTACTGGCACTGTTGCCTGTCATCATGTTGCAGCGGAGCATGATGCACCAGCAGCTGACCGCTGCGGCCCGCACCGATCCGAAGACCGGCCTGCTCAACGCCACCGCCTGGCAACGCGAAGCCGATGCGGAGATCACCCGGGCCGTGCGCGCGGATACGCCACTGGCCTTGTTGCTGGTCGACGTCGACTATTTCAAGCGGGTCAACGATAACCACGGCCACCTGATCGGCGACGATGTCCTGCGCGCTCTGGCCACCGAGCTCAGGCAGCAGGTCCGCGAGTCGGACGTGGTGGGACGGTTCGGCGGGGAGGAATTCACTGTCCTGCTGCCCAGTACCGACGCCGCCGGAGCCTGCCGGATCGCCGAGCGGCTGCGACGCAGCGCGAGCGGGCTGACCGTGCCTGCCGCTCACGCGCGGATCCAGGTCACGGTCTCGATCGGCGTGGCGGCCCTCGGCCAGCACGGCAATGACCTGTTCGAATTGCTGGCGGCGGCGGACCTGGCCCTGTACCGGGCCAAGGACGCGGGCCGCAATCAGGTGCAGCTGTACGCCCCCGGCCAGGTACCCGCCGGGAATGAAGCTGGCGCCGCTTCGGCTGAAGGACTGAAGGAGGAGGACAAGCCTACAGACGCGTGCCCGTAGGCTTAACTACATGCCGGAGTACATTTATCAGATGCGTGCTGTGCGCAAAGCGCATGGCGACAAGGTCATTCTCGACGACGTCACGCTGGCGTTCCTGCCCGGCGCGAAGATCGGCGTCGTGGGCCCGAACGGAACCGGCAAGTCGACCCTGCTCAGGATGATGGCCGGAGTGGAGCAGCCGTCCAACGGCGACGCTCGCCTGATGCCGGGCTTCACCGTCGGCCTGCTCGACCAGGAGCCCCAGCTGGACGACTCCAAGACTGTCCTCGGCAACGTCGAGGACGGTGTGGCCGAGACCAAGAGGCTGCTCCACGAGTACAACGAGATCGCCGAGAAGATGGCGACCGACTACTCCGACGAGATGCTCGAGGAAATGGGCCGCCTGCAGGAGCAGCTCGACCACCGGGATGCCTGGGACCTGGACAGCCAGGTCGAGCAGGCCATGGACGCCCTGCGCTGCCCGCCGCCGGACGCGGAGGTCACCAGCCTGTCCGGCGGCGAGAAGCGGCGAGTCGCGCTCTGCCGGCTGCTGCTGTCTCAGCCCGACTTGCTGCTGCTCGACGAGCCCACCAACCACTTGGACGCCGAGAGCGTCCAGTGGCTTGAGCAGCACCTGGCGAAGTACCCGGGCACCGTCGTCGCGGTCACCCACGATAGGTACTTCCTGGACGACGTGGCCCAGTGGATCCTTGAGCTCGACCGTGGCCACGCCTACCCCTACGAGGGCAACTACTCCACCTACCTGGAGACCAAGGCGTCCCGGCTCAAGGTCGAGGGCGCGAAGGACGCCAAGAAGCAGAAGCGCCTCGCCGATGAGCTCGAATGGGTCCGCGCCAGCCCGCGGGCGCGCCAGGCCAAGAGCAAGGCCCGGCTCCAGCGGTACGAGGAGATGGCCGCCGAGGCCGACAAAAGCCGCAAACTCGACTTCGAGGAGATCCAGATTCCGCCGGGCCCTCGGCTGGGCAACGTCGTGGTGGAAGTAAGCGACCTGGTCAAGGGCTTCGACGACCGGATGCTGTTCGAGAAGCTGAGCTTCAGCTTGCCCCGGAACGGCATCGTCGGCGTCCTCGGGCCGAACGGCGTCGGCAAGACCACCTTGTTCAAGATGATTGTCGGCGAGGAGCCACCCGACTCGGGCACGATCAGGATCGGCGAGACGGTGACGATCTCCTACGTCGACCAGTCCCGCGAGCGCATCGACGCGAACAAGAACGTGTGGCAGGCGATCTCCGACGGCGAATCGTACATCCGCGTCGGCAACGTCGAGTTTCCCAGCCGTGCCTATGTGGCCGCGTTTGGCTTCAAGGGCGCGGATCAGCAAAAACCCGCCGGGATCATGTCCGGCGGCGAGCGCAACCGGATGAACCTGGCCCTCACGCTCAAGCAGGGCGGGAACTTGCTGCTGCTGGACGAGCCGACCAACGACCTGGACGTCGAGACGCTGGGCTCGCTGGAAAACGCGCTGCTCGAGTTTCCCGGCTGCGCGGTCATCACCAGCCACGACCGCTGGTTCCTGGATCGGGTCGCGACCCACATCCTGGCCTGGGAGGGCGGCGCGAACTGGTTCTGGTTCGAAGGAAACTTCGACGCCTACGAGAAGAACAAGATCGACCGCCTCGGCGCCGAGGCTGCCCGTCCCCACCGGGTCACCTACCGTAAGCTGACCCGCGGTTAGATGACTGCTCGCAATCCCGGTCGCCGCAGGTCATGACGACCGGGATTGGAGTACGTCAAGGTCCCGTTCGGCGTACAGCCGGTGCTCCCACTCCTCGTTGAGGATGGCCTGCAAGCACCGGCGTACGGCGAAACTCTCCGGCTCCGGGTAACCCGGCGCCAGCACGGCCGTGGTCCGGCCGGCCAACTGCTCGTCGGTGAGCTCGGCCATGACCCGCCGCACGACGGCCATCCGGTCCGCACGCAGGGCCAGCACCTCGTCCAGCGACGGCCGGACATCACGGTCCCGCGGCACGCCGGGTTGGTCCGGCATGTCGTCGTGGGGCAGGTCCAGCCGATCCCAGGGTGACGGGTCTCCCAAGATCGCGCGCTGCACCCAGGCGTCCGTGGCGAAGACGAGATGGCGCAGCGTCTCGATGAAGGACCATTCCTCCTCGACCCGTTCGTGGAGCAGCTCAGGAGCCGCCGCGCGAGCCCACTCGACCGTCTGCTGCCACAGCCGCTCGAGGATGTCCCAGGCTTCGCGGTACCCGTCGGCATCGGCGGGCCGCATCTTCGCCCGGTCCGGGTAGCGCCGGTCGAGCTCCGCCTCCACCAGGGGCGCGACATCGACGCCGTTGACCCGCAGGTTCTCGATCTCGCCGCTGATGTCCACGTCGAGGAGGGCGGCGCCGCGGATCACCACCCCGGTCAGGTCGACCAGCCGGAAGCGTGCGTTTTTCAGGTCGACGTCGCGGAAGCTGGCGCCGGTCAGGTAGACGTCTTCGAATCGCGAACCGGCCAGGTTCTCGTGGGTAAAATCTGCCATCCGATGAGCCTGCCATGGGCCAACGTCATTTCGACGCAGCCGCGACGAGGCCATGGGACAACCTTGTACAGCAGTAACGTTCCGGACATGGCGATCACCTCGCTACGCGGAGCAGCATCCCGCCAGGGTCGCCGCCGAACTGGGCGAGTCAGCCCGGCTGATCGCGGATCACTTCCAGGGCGTGACCGGCGGCCAGCGGCAGCGTACCGGCAGCCGCAGTGACGGCGCCCGCTTCACCGTGGAGACCTTCGCCCGCTATTTCATCCACGACCCCATCCACCACCTGCACGACGTCACCGGCCGCCGGGCCGCACCGTCCTGATCGCCGGCCGCCCTTGCCCGGCCTGCGCCCGCCGCGCGCGCTTCCCGGCTAACCTGCCGCCAGGCTGTGATCCGCTTGCGACGGCGGTCAGCGCGGTCGCTTCTGGCCGCCACTTCTGCGCGATCTTGAGCCGGAGCCGGTGAAGCTGTGCCAGTCGCATCGGCGAACGGAAGCTGCCCGCGCTCGTCCACAAAGAGCCCCTGCAACTGCTCCCCGGGTGGCGCGAACTCGGCTCGGCGGCGGCCGAGCTCATCGCGTATCGCGGCTTTGCTCAGCAGCAGGCGGCCCACGATACTCGCGGACCAGCCCAGGCAATCTCAGTTCCTGGGGGTCAGCCCGAGGTCGTCGTGACCGTGGGCCGGCTCGACGTTGATCAGGCTGTGCGCGGCCATGACCAGGTAGTCCCAGAGCTGGGCCGCCTGTGCGTCCTCTAGCGCGAGCTCGTCCATGGCCACCCGCATGTGCTGCAGCCAGGCGTCACGCTCGGCCTCGCCGATGGCGAACCGAGCGTGCCGCATCCGAAGCCGGGGGTGTCCGCGCAGCTCATCGTAGGTGCGGGGGCCGCCCCAGTACTGCATGAGGAACAGCACCAGGTGCTCCTCGGCCGGCCCGAGGTCCTGAGCCGGGTATACCGGCCGCAGCACGGGATCATCCGCCACGCCCTGATAGAACCGGTGGACCAGTCGGCGGAAGGTCTCCTCCCCGCCCACGGCCTGGTAAAAGCTGGTCGGCTGGCTCATGGGGAAAGCTTACGGCGTACCAGATCCGCTGGCGTCTTCCTCCGCCGTGACCGGCTCCGGCTCCGCCGTGACCGGCTCCGGCTCCGCGGCCGCGGTGAGCGTCCCTGGCTGCTCGCCCGGCCCGGCTGGTGCCGTGATGACGATGGTGTCGGGACCGACCGGCGCGATGCCCGCCGCGTCCAGCACGGCTTTAACCCGGGCCCGCAGCTCCCTGGCCACCTTCCACTGCTGCATGGAGGCGGTCTTGGCCACGATCCGCATCGTCACTTCTTTGCTCGACAGCTCCTGGGCGCCCCAGACCTCGGGCTTTTCCAGCATGACCTTGCGCCAGCTGCGCTCGTGGTACAGGCTGTCCGCGGCCTGGTCCATCAACTGCCTGACCCGGCTCAGGTCTTCGCCGTAGGGGACCGGGTAGTCGATGACCGCCCGGGACCAGCCCTGGGACTCGTTGCCCACGCTGTCGATGGTGCCGTTCCTGATGTGCCATACCACCCCGTGGTCGTCCCGCACCTGGGTGGTGAGCAGCGACATCGCCTCCACGGTGCCGGTAGCGACCCCGGCGTTGATGGTGTCGCCGACCCCGTAGTGGTCCTCGACCAGCATCAAGATGCCCGCCAGGTAGTCGCGGACCAGGTTCTGCGCGCCAAAGCCCAGAGCCACCCCGAGCACGGTGGTGCTGGCCAGCAGCGGGGCCAGGTCGAAGCCGAGGATGCCGAGAATGGTCAGCGCCGCGATGCCGAACACGATCGCCGATACCGCGCTGCGCAGGATCGAGCCGAGGGCCCTGGCTCGCTGCGACCGGCGTTCCAGGCCCGCCGCGTGCACCGCCACCGCGGCCTTGTGCATCCGGCCGTTCGGCGCTACCGGCAAGGTCGCCGTGGCGGCACGCTCGGTGACCCGTCTGATGACCCGGCCGAGCACGGTCCGCACCACCAGCGCGAGGATGACGATGAACAAGATCCGGCCCGCCCGGCTGGCCGGACCGGCCAGGTAGACCGTGACCAGCTGCGCGGCGCTGGTGCTGTGGCTCAGATCCCAGGCCAGCCGGCAGGCGATCCCCGGGTTGTCACCGCAACTGCCGGCCAGCGTGCCTGTGCCGGGTGCGAGGCCAAAGCTGGTGGCATAAAACACAGATCCCCTCCCGCCGACGGATGCCAACGCAGAGGCTACTGCCTCACTCCTCCTTGCGCGCGGTGAAGATCAGCTCATGCCCCACGTGCAGGGTGATCGCGGCGAAGCCCGTGGTCTGCAGCCGGGTCAGGAACGCGGCAGGCTCCACCGGATTGTAGGTGTCACCCTCGTGGAAGCCGTGCAGCCCGTCGCTGGCCAGGCTGTCCGAGCCGAGGAAGACACCACCCGGAACGGCCGCGTCGCCGGACACGACGGTAGACCTTGCTGCCCGCGTACTTCTCTGCCAGCCGGGTGACCGACTCTCCTGCTCGTGCTCCACCGCGACCAGACGGCTGACCCGCGGTTGCAGCCAGGCGGTGGCCGCCCCCCAGCCCGGCCCGAGTTCCAGCACCTCGGCGCCGAGCGACACTCCCGCGGTCGCACCTCGTCCTGGATATAGCCAAACCATTCCTGGCTCGCCATCAGCTTCGCGTGATTGGAGTTCATGACCTCGACGCTAGGCCCCGGCCGCCCATAGCGCGTGTACCTACTTCAGGTCCCGGCGGGACTTACCGTCAGCCCGGTGTGCCTGGCGGCGAACGCGAGGGTGTCGCCGGACAGCTCGGCGGTCCGGCTGACCGCGCGCGCCCCGTGACCCACCTGGCCTTCCGCCCGCAGCAACACGGGCCTTCCCGACGAGGTGGCGTGCTGCAAGGCCGCGCACATCTTGTAGGCGTGCACCGGGTCCACCCGGGTGTCGTTGGTGAACACGGTGAACAGCACGGCCGGGTACGCCGTCTCCGGCCGCACCTGGTGGTACGGCGAGTACGACAGCAGCCAGCCGAGCTGCTCGGGGTCCTCGGCCGTGCCATACTCGGCGTTCCAGGTCTGCCCGAGGCCGAACCGCTCGTACCGCACCATGTCCAGCAATGGCGCCGAGCACACCACCGCCGCGTACAGCTCGGGTCGCTGGGTCAGGGCCGCCCCGACCAGCAGCCCGCCGTTCGACCCGCCCGAGATGGCCAGCTGCTCCGGCGTGGTCCAGCCCTGGCTGATCAGCGTCTCCGCCGCGGCGTGGAAATCGTCGAAGACGTTCTGCTTGCGATCGAGCATTCCGGCCCGGTGCCATTCCTCGCCCTCTTCGCTGCCGCCGCGCAGGTTGGCGACCGCGTACACGCCGCCGGCGCTGACCCAGGCCAGGATGTTCGGCGAATAGGCGGGGGTCAGGCTGATGTCGAACCCGCCGTACCCGTACAGGATGGCCGGTTTCGGCGCGGACGGCCCGTCCGGCCCGCTGATCACGAGCATCCGCACCGGGGTACCGTCCTTGGACGGGTAGGTCAGCTGCCGCGCGGTCACGGCCGGCACCTCCGCCAGGCCCGGCGCCGTCGCCCAGGTGCTCACCGCGCCGTCCCGCGCGTCGAACCGCAGCACCACCGCGGGCGTCGTGTAATCGCTGTACCCGAACCAGGCCTCGTGCCCGCCCTCGGGCCGTTCGCTCATCCCGCCGACGGTACCCAGGCCCGGCAGCGTCACCCGGCCCACCTGCTCACCGGTCTGCAGGTCGTGGACCGTGATCTCGCTGAGCGCGTGCCTGGTCCAGTTGGCCAGCAGAACGGCCCGGCCGGTTTCCGGCCCGTCCAGGATCGCGTATCCGCGCAGCACCGCTTCCGGATCCTGCGCGATCAGGTCTCGCCAGGTCGCCTGGTCCCCGGCGGTGCCGGGGTCGGTCACCGCGATCCGCCCCCGCGGCGCGCCGGCGTCGGTGTACACGTAAAGCCGCCCGTCCCGGCCGACCCGGACTCCGGTCCAGGCATCGACCCCCTCCTGCACCACCCGCAGGTCAGGCGTGGCCGGGTCGCCGTCGGACAGGTCGGCCAGCCACAGGTCGTTACGCGGCGCGGTGCCGCGCGACGCGGAGATGACCAGCCAGCGTCCGTCCCGGCTGACCGAGACCGAGTAGTAGTCGGTCTTGTCCCGCCCGGTGCCAAAGATGAGCGCATCGGCATCGGCGGACGTGCCCAGCTGGTGCAGGTAAACCCGCCGGTGGTACTGGCGTTCCCCGGCGGGTACGGCTTCGGGTGCCAGCCTGCGGGTGTAATAGAACGCCTTGCCGCCGGGCAGCCAGGCCACGTTGGAGTACCGGCAGCGGTCGATCGGCCCGTCCACAAGCGCCCCGGTGGCGACGTCCATCACCCGCAGCACGGATTCCTCGTCGCCGCCTTCTGACAGCTGGTAGGCGAGCAGCCGACCCTCCTTGTCCGGCTGCCAGTCGTCCAGCGTGGTCAGCCCGGAAGGGTCGATCGCCGCCGGGTCGACGAGCACCTGAACCGGGCCGCCGGCCAGCTGAGTGCACAGCACGCCGTGCTCCTGCCCGGGCTCGCGGCGGGTGAAGAAGAAACGTTCGCCTCGCCAGACGGGTGTCCCCACGTAGCCGACGTTGAGCAACTCGCGCACCTGCCCGGCGAAGGCGTCCCGGCCCGCCAGTTCCGCGCGCTGCGCGGCGAATAGCTCTTCCTGGGCGGCGAGCCAGGCGGCCCGCTCGTCGCTTGGGTCGTCCTCGAGCCAGCGGTAGGGGTCACTGACCTGGTATCCGAGGACATCCTCGGTCAAATCGAGCCGGCCTGCCTGGGGGTACCCGAAGTCGCTCATGGAGGAACTTTAACGGGGCCTGCCAGCTTGTACGCTGAGGAGGTAGCGGATCAGCGTACCAGGGGACACACTAGAAGTATGGAGTCCAGATAGGCGGACGGCGCCAGCGGGAGGTGCGGTGCGGCGAGTTTTGCTGCTCAACGTGACGTATGAACCGCTGACCACTGTCGGACTGCGCCGAGCCGTGGTCCTCGTGCTCGGCGGTAAGGCCGAGGTGGTCCACCACGACGCGGCGGGCGCGGTCCTGCACGCGGCGTCGGTCGCCCTGCAGACCCCGTCCGTGATCAGGCTCAGCCGCTACGTCCGGATCCCGTACCGCAATCGCGTGCCGCTGACCCGCGCCGCCCTGATGCGCCGGGACAACTACAAGTGCGCCTACTGCGGGCGCCGCGCCGAGACCATCGATCACGTGATCCCCAGGAGCCGTGGCGGCCCGCACGCCTGGGAGAACTGCGTCGCGTCCTGCACCATCTGCAACCACCGCAAGGCCGACCGGCTGCTCGAGGAACTCGGCTGGACCCTGGCCGTGCCCCCGGTGGTACCACGCGGCGCCCACTGGCGCCTCGTGGGCGCGCAGTACGACGGCGACCCCCAGTGGGCCGCCTATCTACACGAGTCAAGCGCGGCGTTAAATCCGCCCTTGCCGCATGCTCCCGAAGGCGCCCCCGCTGCGTACCCACGCCGCCCGATTGCTTTGACGCGGGCATCTGCTTTTAATGCGACAGGACGCGTTCAGCTATTGAAACGTTCCTTAGCTCGATTTCTATCGACTTCGGTGCTGGCCTGTGGGATAACGGTTCAGGTGCGTGCCATGATTCCGGCTAACCACGCCGGGCCGCGCACTGATGGGGGGCCCGCTGCTTACCCGGCTCGGGCGCCAGGCATCCGCAAAGGAGTGGAAATCACGGTGTTCAGCAGAAGGTCGGCGCGCAGCGCCACATCGTCCCCAGGCCGCGCGTCGTCGCGCGGCCGGTCCGTGCTCGCCCGGGCCGCCCTCCCGGTGGCGGCCGCGGGCGGCCTGGCCGCGCTGTCGCTGGCCGCCCCGGCCGCGACCGTCGCGGCCCCCGCCGCCAGCGCGGCCCACGCCGCCAGCCGTCACCGCCGCCGTCCGCCCGGACGTGGGCGGCCCTGTCCTGAAGACCGGCGCGTTTCCCGCTCCGCAGACCATCGCGCAGTGCCAGGCCGACCTCGGCATCAACTGCTACACGCCGGTCCAGTACCGGGTCGCCTACGACCTGAACCCGCTGTACGCCAAGGGCATCACCGGCGCGGGCAAGACGATCGTGATCGTGGACTCCGTTCGGCTCGCCGACCATCGCCAGCGACCTGCACACCTTCGACACCCAGTTCGGCTTCCCCGACCCGGTCGCTGCAGATCGAGCAGTTCGGGGCCATCCCGCCGTTCGACCCGACCAACTCGACCATGGTCAGCTGGGCGGAGGAAACCACCCTGGACGTGGAGTACGCGCACGCGATCGCGCCCGGCGCCAAGATCGTCCTGGCCGAGACCGCGGTCGCGGAGACCGAGGGCGTGACCGGCTTCCCGGAGATCATGAACGCCGAGCAGTCGCTGATCAACCAGGGCGTCGGCGACGTGATCACCCAGAGCTTCGGCGCGACCGAGCAGACCTTCCCCGGCGTCAGCAGCGGCAACGACTCCAGCCTGACCGACCTGCGGTACGCCTTCAAGGACGCGCTCGCGCACCACGTGACCGTGCTCGCCTCCTCGGGTGACACCGGCGCGACCAACGACGAAGCCGACGGCACGACCCTGTACCCGTACCCGGTGACCGGCTGGCCCGCCACCGACCCGCTGGTGACCGCGGTCGGCGGCACGCAGCTCAACCTGGACCAGGCCGGCAACAAGATCACGCCGGACGTGGTGTGGAACGACGGCTACGGGGCCGGCGGTGGCGGCGACTCGGTCGTCTTCACCCGCCCGCTCTACCAGATCGGCGTGGCCAAGACGGTCGGCAGCAAGCGCGGCATGCCTGACATCTCGATGAGCGCGGCGGTCAACGGCGGCTGCTGGGTGTACTTCTCCTTCCTCCCCAGCGCGGTGGGCTGGCACATCTTCGGTGGCACCAGCGAGGCCTCGCCGATCTTCTCCGGCATCGTCGCGCTCGCCAACCAGGTGGCCGGCCACCGGCTCGGCCTGATCAACCCGGGGCTTTACCTGCTGGGCGCGCTGCACCACGCCGGGGTCCCCGGTACCGGCATCGTGGACGTCACCTCGGGCAACAACTCCTTCGGCGGCGTGACCGGCTACAACGCCACGGCCGGCTACAACCTGGCCACCGGCTGGGGCACGATCGACGCGGCGAAGTTCGTCCCCGCGCTGGCCCGCGTCGGCTGACGCCACCGCACCGCCATCAGCACGCCGGCCCGGGTTCACCCGGGCCGGCGTGTTTGTGTCCGGAACGACTCAGATGATGATCCAGCCGGTGACCACGGGGGCCTGGTCCAGGCCCAGCCGGCAGCGCAGGCTGATCTGGCCGAGCGGCACGGCCTCCGCGCTGAACCGGCCGAGCGTGTCCGCCTCGACGGTGATCACCCCGCCGGGATGCTTGATGTCCACCACGGCGGGCTGCCGCGGTATCAGCTGGCCGGCCAGCCGCCGGTCGCCCCCGGTGCCGGTGATCTCGAGCTCGACGGTCAGGCCGCTGGTGCGGAACGAGAGCTGACGCCATTCCGGCGCGGCCTGAACCTCGCCCGGCACGTCACGGGGATTCACAAGGTCATCCTTCCCGGTGTCGGCCGGGGCCGAACGGAAGTCTCTATCTGATCCTTGAGAATACTCTACACAGCACGACTACTCACGACTATCTCATGGGCAGACCCAACCCGGGCCGGCGATCGGTGTAACGCTAGACGCGTTCTGGCCGATGACCTAGTGGAAGCGGCTGACGCGGGTACCCCCGAGCTCGCGTCAGCCGTCCCCCGGCCCGGCGGGCCCGCATCGGGGCGGGGAACGGGCGAGTCGGCAGCGAAATCACCGCTTCCAGCGTGGCCAGCCGCCGCAGGAACGCGTAGGCGAACCAGGTCGGCAGCCACACGATGCAGCGCCAGTAGCGGTGCTTGATGGCCAGCGGCAGGCTGACGGCCAGCGGTACCCCGCCGCCCGCGATGTACAGCAGGCCGAACGTGACCACATTCTGCCGGTAGCTCGGGTGCGTCAGCACCAGCTCGAGCATGAAGATCGGCGCGACCAGGCCGGCCTGGAGCGAGAACCAGGAGAAGCCGCGGCGTACCGTCCAGAACCACACCCGCGGCCCGGCCAGGCCGCTGCGCAACGGCACGTGCCGGGCGTAAACGTGAAAGCTGGCCCGTGCCCACCTGGTTCGCTGCTCCACGAACTCGCCCACGTTGCGCGGCACGTCCTCGTACGAGCGAATGCGCGGGTCGACCACCACCCGGTAGCCGAGCCGCCCGATATGCATGGTGAGGTCGGAATCTTCACCGTTCATCCCCATCGGGAAGCCGCCGGCCATCATCGCGGGCTCCCGGCGGAAGGCGGTGAAGGTACCGGGAATGACGACGATGCCGTCGACCATGCTCTGTCCCAGCCGGGCGAACCGGAACTGGAACAGGGTCTCCAGGGTGCGGAGCCGGTGGAACCAGGTGATGGTGTCGATCCTCGGCTCCTCCATGGCGCCCACGCAGCCGATGTGCGGATCGCGGAACCAGGGGACGGAGTAGGTCAGCGCGTCCGGACCCATGACGCAGTCCGCGTCGATGCGGATGACGATCTCCGCGTCGGTGACCGCGAGGCCGCGGTTGAGCGCGGCCGCCTGCCGGGCGTTCGGCCCGCTCAGGACGCGGCCGCGGGCGTGGGTGAAGACCGCGAACTCCGCCCGCGCGATCGCCGCGGTGTCGTCGGTCGACCCGTCGTCGGACACCAGGACCTGCACCGGGCCGCCGTACCGCCTGGCCGCTCTGTCGATCGAGCGGAGCAGCCTGGCGATGTTGTCCGCCTCGTTGTACGCCGGGATGATCACGTCGACCGGCGGCCGGTCGGGGCCGGGCTCAGGGAGCTTCGTGTTCGTCCACCACAGCAGCCACAACGGGGCCGACAGCAGCACGAACAAGATGCTGACGGCGTACAGCGGGACGAACACCTGCCACGCCGTGCTCAGGTTGCCCGGTTCGGCCAGGAACGCGTAGCTGATGATCAGGAAAACCACCACGGTGATCAGCGAGCAGCAGGCCAGCACGCTGTCCCAGGCCCAGCGCGCGCGCCGGCGCGCGACCATGGTCCCGCGCGGAAGTATGTAGGTGGTGAAGGTGAGCCGGGTGATGACCAGGCCGCCGACGAGCAGGTTGGCCAGCGTCGATTCGATGCCGAACGGCGCGATAAGCAATCCGGTCGCCATGCCGGTTACGATCAGCAGGGCTTGCAGCAGCACCGAGATGCCGGTGTACAGCACGACATGCGACACGATCGCGACCCGCCTGGCCAGGCTGGCCCGCGCGACGACGGCCAGCCCGACGATATAGGCCACCGCGAAGAACTGCGTGGCCGGGCGTATCCGGACGACGTACCCGTTGACGGTAGCGGGATCACGGCTGATCGCGGTGGCCACGGCCCGCACCGCACCCGCGTAGGCGCCCGGCAAGGCGGGCCGCTGCCAGCCCAGGAACAGCAAGCCCAGAGCCGCGGCGACGCCGAGGAAGATCCAGGTGCGCGGGCGGTACGCGGGCGTCTTGGTGTGCCGCGGAATGACCACGTGGGCCCTGCCGTCGCCCTGGTCCTCGGTACCCTCCCCGCCGACGGGCAGCAGGCAGGCGACCACCAGGGACGCCAGCAGCCCGATCGTCGCCACCAGCAGCGTGATGTTCATTTAATCTCCCGCAAGTCGCCTGTCTGCCCGTATTGACGCGCCATTTTAGGTGGCTTGCCTGTGTCGCGAAAGATTGCTATTTCCAGACATTCCATATCGTTTCGGCTCCGGGTTGGGAATAAGCGAAAGCGTACGTCAAAGAGCTAGGGCCTGCATTATCCCGACCTTGGCCCCTCGTTGTCATGTCAGCCGTATAACCTGGACTGAAGGTCGCCAGTGCCGCCGGCGTGACATAGAAAACGTCCGGTGCGCGCAGCCGTAATCGTGTTATTTCGGTAATTCAACTTGGCTGGCAATTAAGCTTGGATCTGCGGTCGCCTAGGGCAGTACTCGCTGAGTGCGGTGCTCGCTGAGTGTGGTGCTCGCTGATCCGGAGGGGAACGCAGTGCATCCTGAGGACGAGGGTTTCGAGCGGCGCGGGCGGGCCGGGCTGATGGCCGGGTCGGGGGTACCCGCTGGAACCTCCGCACGCTTCCGCTCTCTACCTAGGTCAGCCGCCTCGCCTCGCCTGGTCCGCGGCTACTCGCCCGCCCCGCCAGCCTCCCGCGTGTCGCCGAGCTCAGCCCGCGACGCTGACCGACTTGCGTCCCGTGCCGCCGCCCCCCCGTCAGCCCCCGCGCCGATCCAGCCCCCGCCTGACCAGACCCCGCCTGACCAGACCCTGCCTGGCCAGCCCCTGCCTGACCAGCCGCTAGCCCGACCAGCCGACCGGACAGCGGGCGATCCGGCTGCCGCGGACCTGGCCGCAGCAGATCGGCGGGATCCTCATCGCCGTCAGCCGTGGTCGCCGCCGCGCTGTGGTACATCCCGAGCGTCATGCACGATAACCGTCAGCTGCTTACCGGCACCGTGGCCAGCAGCGGGGTGGTCACGCTGAACTTCTCCGACGCGGGGGAGATCGCCGAGATCGACGCCAAGCTCAACACCTCCGTAAGAAGGGGCAGATCCTGGCCAGGGAGTACGCCCCTGACGCCAGCTCCCTCGTGACCGCGGACAAGGCGGCGATCGCCGCGGACGAGGCCAAGATCGCGCAGGTGAAGGAGGCCGAGGCCGCCGACCCGGCCAACGCCGCCGTCGACAACGCTCAGCTGAGCGCGGCCAACGCCCAGCTCGCACTGGACCAGGCTCAGCTGGCGACCGATCAGATGAAGATCGTGACGACGGAGATCGTCGCCCCGTCCGCCGGCGTCATCGTGGCCGCCAACGGGCAGGTCGGCCAGACCGTCACCACCTCGGGCATCCGGGATTACGTGACCGACTCCCAGCAGCAGTCGGCCGCCCAGGGGCCGGCCTTCTCGCTGCTGCCGGAAGGCCCGCAGACCGGCCGCCGGGTTAACGCGAGCGCATCGGCGGTGCCGGTCTTCGCGCTGCGTACCTCGATCAACTGGCAGGTCATCGTGCTCGTCCCAGAGTCCTCCGTGGCCCGGATCCGGGCCGGGCAGCAGGTCACGATCAGCGTGCCCGCCGACCACGTCGCAGCTGTCCCTGGCCAGATCAGCGACGTGCTGCCCAACCCGGCCCAGACGTCAGCGGGGGTCTTCTACCAGGCGGTCGTCAACGTCACCGGCCACCAGGCCGCCGTGCCGCTGAACGGGATGACGGCTGATGTGCAGTTCGGATCCTAGGCCGCCGGGGTCCACCCCGCTCGCGGCAGGCCATCCCCGGCCGCGGCACCGCCGCCCGGGCGCCGGCAGCGCCGCGGCGACGCTGGTCGGTGACGTCGCTGGGCTGGCGCTGGCCGGCTGTGCCGCCGCGCCCGCGAGCAGCGTCCCGAGCAGCCCACCTCCAGCGGCCCGTCCTTTCCGCTCTGCCAGGCCCCGGCCACCCCGCCTGGCTGGTCACCCGGTCGGTGCTGGCCCAGTTCGCGGCCGACCCAGCCGCGGTGGACCAGCTGAGCGGCAAGCTCGTGTACGAGATCCTGCAGCCGGGCCAGCCGCCGCTGCCCGGAGTAGTCGCGGAACCGGTCGTCACCTTCGGCTCCGCGGCCGCCCTGGAGAACGCGATCCGTGCCAGGCAGCTTCCGTCCGGGATCTTCGGCGTCCTGTACGACCCTGAGGCCTGGACCTTCACGCCCACCTCCGAGCAGCAGGACCCGGTCCGGCCGCGGCCACCGCGGCGGCGGCCGTGGCGCATGCCCACGGGATGCGGTTCATCGTCGCGCCCGCGATCGACCTCACCAGCGTCCTGGGCCCGGCGGTGCACGGGTCCGCGCTGGCGCCAGTTCCTCAGCCTGGACCTGATCGGCCGCCTGGCCAAGGTGGCCGATGTCGTCGAGCTGCAGGCCCAGAGCCTGGAGCAGAGCACCGGCGCCTACACCGCTTTCGTCGCGCGGCCGCGGCTCAGGCCAGCGCGGGCCAGCCCGGGCATCGACCTGCTGGCCGGGCTGTCCACCAACCCGCCCGGGGCGCCGGTCAGAAGCCCGGCAGCTGACCGCGGCCATCCAGGCCACCCGGTCCGCTGGTGGATGGCTACTGGCTCAACGTTCCCGGGCCCGGGGCCCAGTGCCCGACCTGCAATGCCCCGCGCCCGCAGATCCGCGGTCCAGGCGCTGCAGGCGCGGCCCTGATGCTGGCGGGATTTCCCGCGGAGGTGACGGTAAGCCGACTACTCTGCGCACCGGGTTGCGGGTAGCGTTCACGTATGACGACGACCCAAGCGCCGTTCGGCTCGATGATCACGGCGATGATCACCCCCATGCATCCCGACGGGACCGTCGACTACGACGGGGCCGCCCGCCTCGCCGATTACCTGGTCACCGATATGCGTAACGACGGCCTGGTGATCAACGGCACCACGGGTGAGGCACCGACCACGACCGACGCGGAGAAGGAGCGGCTGCTCCGGGTGGTGCTCGAGGCGGTGGGAACGCGCGCGAAGGTGGTCGCCGGGGTCGGCACCAACGCCACCGCGCACACCATCGAGCTGGCCCGGTCCGCCGAGCGGGCCGGGGCGCACGGCCTGCTGGTCGTCACCCCCTATTACAACAAGCCGCCCCAGGCCGCGCTGGAGGCCCACTTCACCGCCGTGGCCGACGCGACCGGGCTGCCCGTCCTGATCTACGACATCCCCGGCCGGACCGGCGCCGCCGTCGCCACCGAGACCCTGGTCCGGCTGGCCGCGCACCCGCGGATCATCGGCGTCAAGGACGCCAAGGACGCCCCGGGTGCCACCTCGCACGTGCTGGCCCGGACCGACCTGGTCTACTACTGCGGCACCGACATGCTGAACCTTCCGTGGCTCTCCCTCGGCGCCGTCGGTGTCATCAGCGTGGTCGGCCACGTCGTGGGGGACCGGCTGCGTGAGATGATCGATGCATTCAGCGCCGGGGACGTTGCCCGGGCCAGGCAGATCCACTACGAGCTCGTCCCGGTATACGACGGGATGTTCCGGAACCAGGGAGCGGTCATGTCCAAGGCAGCGCTTGACCTGCTCGGCCAGCCCGGAGGCGCGGTCCGCGCCCCGCTGCTGGCGGCCACCGACGCGGAACGGCACCAGCTGACGCTGGACCTGACCGCGGGCGGCGTGAAGCTGCCGGGGACCGGCGCGTGAGCCACCCGCACCCGGACCTGGCCCAGCCCGCGAAGCTTCCGCGGAACGGCCTGCGCATCGTCCCGCTCGGCGGGCTCGGTGAGATCGGCCGGAACATGACGGTCTTCGAGTACCGCGGCCGGCTGCTCATCGTCGACTGCGGCGTGCTGTTCCCCGATCCCGACCAGCCCGGCGTGGACCTGATCCTGCCCGACTTCGAGTACCTGAAGGGCAGGCTCGACCGGGTCGAGGCGGTCGTCATCACGCACGCCCACGAGGACCACATCGGCGCGATCCCGTACCTGCTCAGGGAGCGTGCGGACATTCCGCTCGCGGGCTCCAAGCTGACCCTGGCCCTGGTCAGGAGCAAGCTGTCCGAGCATCGCCTGGACCCGGCCACGGTCGAGGTGGTCGAGGGCAGCCACCATTCGTTCGGGCCGTTCGACTGCGAGTTCTTCGCGGTCAACCACTCGATCCCCGACGCGCTCGCGGTGGCCATCCGGACGCCGGCCGGCGTGGTCCTGCACACCGGTGACTTCAAGATGGACCAGCTCCCGCTGGACGGCAGGCTCACCGACCTGGCCGGCTTCGCCCGGCTCGGCAGCGAGGGTGTCGACCTGCTGATGGCCGACTCCACCAACGCCGAAGTGCCCGGCGTGGTGACCTCCGAGCGCGAGATCGCCCCGGTGCTCGATGAGATCTTCACCAACACCAAGCAGCGCATCATCGTCGCCTGTTTCGCCTCCCACGTGCACCGGGTGCAGCAGGTGCTCAACGCCGCCGTGAACCACCGGCGCAAGGTCGCCTTTGTCGGCCGGTCCATGGTGCGCAACATGGGCGTCGCGCGCGAGCTCGGCTACCTGCGGGTCCCCGGCGGGCTGCTGGTCGACCTGCGCGAGGCCGAGGAGCTGCCGCCGGGCGACGTGGTGCTGATCTCCACCGGCTCGCAGGGCGAGCCGATGTCGGCGCTGTCCCGGATGGCCAGCCGTGACCATCCGATCAGGATCGCGGCCGACGACACCGTGATCCTGGCCTCGTCGCTGATCCCGGGCAACGAGACCGCGGTCTACCGGGTGATCAACGGCCTCACCCGGCTCGGCGCCCGCGTCGTGCACCGCAGCTCCGCTCTGGTGCATGTGTCCGGGCACGCCCCGGCCGGCGAGCTGCTTTACGTGCTGAACCTGGTCCAGCCGCGCAACTTCATGCCGATCCACGGCGAGTGGCGGCACCTGCGGGCGCACGCCCGCCTCGCCTCGCTGGCCGGCGTGCCCGACAAGAACATCGTGATCGCCGAAGACGGCGTGGTCGTCGACCTGATCGCCGGACAGGCCTCGGTGGCCGGGGCGGTGCCCTGCGGCTACGTCTACGTCGACGGTCTCACCGTCGGCGAGGTCACCGAGTCCCAGCTCAAGGACCGCCGCATCCTGGGCGAGGAGGGCTTCGTCTCGATCGTGATCGTGGTCGACGCCAACTCGGGCAAGATGGTCGCCGGCCCGGAGATCCACGCCCGCGGCTCCGGCATCGACGACGCCTCCTTTGCCGAGGTCCTGCCCAAGATCGAGGAAGCCCTGGCCGTGGCCGCCGCCGACGGCATCGTCGACACCCACCAGATCAGCCAGCTCGCCCGCCGCATCGTCGGCAAGTGGGTCAGCGACAACTACCGCCGCCGCCCCATGATCATCCCCGTCGTCGTAGAGGCCTAGCACCCGCATTCCCAGCGCATCGTCGCTCCGCCGCACCACTCCGCATCCGCCTTGCTCCACCCAGCCACCGCCTCCTGCCCGATTCCTTCAAGTCGGCCCGGCGACGATGGACCATAGGTGTTGCCCACCGCCACATCGATGTTCCATCGCTGTGTCGGCCTGATGGGTAAACGCGCCCGGTAAAACAATTTGCGGCTATTCGCCGCGTTTTGCGCCAACCTTTTTGTCGGACCTGGCCCGCATGATGCGTGCATGGCCAGAACAACGCGACCTGACGGCGATCCGGTTGCCCGGATCCTTAGCCATCAAATGGATGTGTCACGCGCCGCCAGGCGATGTCGGTCCGGCGTTACCGCGCGACGCGCTGCGGCATCGTCTCCGTGCCGGGGGACCGTGGCGGTGGCCTGCTGCCCGGTGTCTACATGGCCGCGACGGGGACGCCGACGATTGTCCAGCAGCAGATGGCGGCCCTGCTGTACGCGGGCCGCGGCAGCGTGATTACGGGCCCGGCGGCCGCGCGTTATCACCGCATCCGGGTTCCGGCCTCAGAGGTTCACCGACGTCTTGGATGCCCGCTTCACGACGGCGCCGCGACGCCGCTTTCGTCGCTGCACTGGCACCGGGGATGCCCGGCCGGGTGGTGCCGTTCGGGCCGCTGCGCTACGCCCTGCCCGTGCGCGCTGTCGCCGATACCGTCCGCCGCCTGGACAGCCTGCGCGAGGTTCGGCGGTCGTGGCCGATGCCGTCCAGCGGGGCAGTCTGCGCGGTGCCAGACCTGGTCGCGGAGCTTACCGCCGGACCGAATATCGGGTCCACGACTTTTCCGCGAGGCGCTGACCGATGTCGCCGACGGGATCAGGTCGGCCGCCGAGGGGACCTGAAGGACCTGCTGACCCGGTCCGGGCTGCCCATGCCGCTGTTCAATCCGCTGGTCTTCGCCGGCGGCGCAGTTCATCGCCAGCCCGGACGCATGGTGGCCCGAGCCCGGCTCGCGATCGAGGTCGACTCACGGGAATGGCATCTGTCTGCCCGAGGACCACGCCAATACCCTGATTCGCGGCAGGCGCATGGCCATCCACCAGCTCAACGTGCTCCGGTTCACCCCCCGGCAGATCCGCCCGAGCGCCGCCCGGTCGTGGCCGAGATCCGGGCCGTCGTCGCAGACGCCGCCCGCGGCCGTCCACCGCTGAACCTGCGCACCGTCCCTCGCCCGGCGAGCTCCCCCGGTCAACCAGGCCGGCCGGCGTAGTGAGTGGGGGGCACTCCGATGGTCGCGGTGAAGTCGCGGGTCAGGTGGGCCTGGTCGGCGTAGCCGAGACCGGCGGCCAGCTCGGCCCAGTCGACCGGCTCACCGCTGTCGGCGCGGACGGCGGCCTCGTGCAGGCGGGCCCGCCGCATCACCCACTTCGGGCTGACGCCCACGTAGTCGGCGAAGAGCCGCTGCAGGCTGCGCGCGGTCATCCCGGCCGCCGCGGCGAACTCGTCCACCCGCCGCAGCGCCGGGTCGGCAGTGATCCGCGCGACCAGGTCCGCGGCCCGCTCGGCCGCCGGATCGCGTTCTGGCCGCACCGAGCCAAGCAGCACCTCGGCGTGCGCGATCATCTCCCCGCTCGCGGCGTCCGCCTGCATGATCGCGCGCCGGGCCTGCTCCGCCCGGGGCCCGAATACCCGCGCGGCCGGGACCACCCGATCGGTCAGCCGCGAGACCGGCGCCGGCCAGAACGGCCGGAAGCCGCCGGCCAGGAACCTTACCCCCAGCGCCTGGCCCTGGCCGGTCAGCTCCCGGGTGAACAGCCTGCGGTCCACCCCGTAGATCCGCGGCCCGGACGCCTCGAAGGCCAGGTTCACGCACGGATGCGGCAGGATCGTCTGCCGGTACGGCGGCTGGTCGCGCAGATCCCACCGGACGATCCAGTAGAACTCGACGAACGGCGCGAGCGCGGCCGACGGCTTGACCCTGTCCAGGGCGAACCTGGTCGCGGCGAGGTCCGGGTGCAGCACGCCGCGGCCCATCGCCTTTCTGGCATCCGATCAGGGTAGCTGTCGCGTTTCTTCAAGCCCCGCCCCGCGCCACCCGGGTAGGGTCTCCGGATGGAGAATCGATAAAAAGAACCTGCAGACGAAATGGCCGCCGCCGCGGCGCAGGCCGCCCGGGTGGTGTCCGGCGCCCCGGACGCGACGACGCCCCGGCGCGCTGGACGGCCCCACCCCGTGCCAGGACTGGGACCTGCACACACTGCTCAATCACACGATCTTGTGGACCGCGTACTCGGCCGAACGCCGGGCCCACGGCGAGAGCGTGGCCGAGGAGCTGATGGCCAAGGATTTCACCGCCGAGCCTGGCTATCAGGCCGACTACGTGGCCCAGATCGACAGGTCCGTCCGGGCCTGGTCGGACCCGCAGGCCTGGGAAGGCGACATCGGCGTGATGGGGGACGCGACCCCGGCCGCTGACGTGGCCGCGATGCTCATCATGGAGACGGTGCTGCACGGCTGGGACGTGGCCAAGGCCACCGGCCAGGAGTACGCCTGCGACGACGCCGTGGCCCAGTGACGCTGGACACGATCCAGGCGCAGGGCGAGATGTTCCGGAAGTACGATGCCTTCGCCGCCCCGGTCCAGGTCCCGGCCGACGCCCCGGTTCTTGACCAGGCGCTCGCCCTGGCCGGCCGCGACCCGCAGTGGAAGCCCCTACCTAGCGCTCCTAAAGCCCCTACCTGAGGCACCAGGGCCTACTTGGGCCTCTAGCTGAGCACCCGCACCGGGGCGCCCCCGGCGAACGCCACGATGTCCTCCGCCGCGTCGCGGTAGAAGACCTGGTAGGCGTCGTCGGTGACGTAGCCGAGGTGCGGGGTGAGCACGACGTTGGGTGCGGTCCGCAGCGGATCGGACAGCGGCAGCGGCTCGACGTCGTAGACGTCGAGCGCCGCACCCGCGATCGAGGCGGACCGCAACGCCGCGAGCAGGGCAGCGCTGTCCACGATGGGCCCGCGCGAGGTGTTCACCAGGTACCCGGACGGCTTCATCAGCGCCAGTTCCGCCGCGCCGACCAGCCCCGTGCTGCGTTCGCTCAGCTTGTAATGCACGGTCACGACGTCGGAGGAGGAGAACAGCTTCTGTCTTGCTGACCGCCTTGGCGTGCAGCTTCTTGGCCTGATGCGGATCCAGGTTCTGGCTCCACGCCAGCACCTTCATGCCAAACGCCCGGCCGATCTGCGCCACCAACTGGCCCTGACGGCCGAGGCCGACGACGCCGAGCCGCTTACCAGCCAGCCCGGTACCGATGGTGCGCTGCCAGCCACCCCCGAGGGCCGCCCCGCCCGCCTGCCCGGCCTGCCTCATCCGCTGATCTTCAAAGGGTATGTGCCGGGTCAGCGCGAGGATAAGCCCCCAGGTCAGCTCGGCGGTCGAGGTGGCGCTGCCGCCGGTCCCGCAGACCGTGACCCCGCGCGCGGCGGCCGCGGCCGTGTCGATGGCGGCGTTCGTCATGCCCGTGGTGACCAGCAGCTTCAGCCGCGGCAGCCGGCTCAGCCGGGACGCGTCGAAATACGTGCGCTCGCGCATCGCGACCACCACGTCGTACGGTTCCAGCGCCCGGACCAGCGCCTCGGTCCGCGCGATGGGCTCGGTGAACACGTCGATCCCGGCCAGCGCCCGCACCGCGCTCCAGTCCGCGCGGCCAGGGCCGCCCGCTGATAGTCATCAAGGATCGCGACGCGCATAGGCCGACATTACCCGCAACACCAGGCAGAACCCGGCTGGCTGGTAGCGTCGGCCCCGAGGAGGCCCACATGACCTGGCTTGATTCGCTGGCGGACAAGGCGCTGACCCGGGAACTGCCCACCCGGGAAGAAGCGCTCAAGGTTCTGACCAGCTCAGACGACGAGCTGATGGACGTGGTGGCGGCGGCGTTCCGGGTCCGGCTGCGGTACTTCGGCCGCCGGGTCAAGCTCAACTACCTGGTCAATATCAAGAGCGGCCTGTGCCCCGAGGACTGCTTCTACTGCTCTCAGCGGCTCGGTTCGGCGGCCGAGGTGCTCAAGTACACCTGGCTCAAGCCCGACGAGGTCCGGCAGAACGCGACGGCCGGCGTCAGGGCCGGAGCCAAACGGGTCTGCCTGGTGGCCAGCGGCCGCGGCCCGAGCGACCGGGACGTCGCCCGGGTCTCCGACATGATCGCCGCGGTCAGGACCGAACATCCCGACGTCGAGATCTGCGCTTGCCTGGGCCTGCTCTCCGATGGTCAGGCCGAACGCCTGCGCGACGCGGGCACCACCGCCTACAACCACAACCTGAACACGGCGGAGTCCGGCTACGGCGACATCTGCACCACTCACACTCATCGTGACCGGGCCGACACGGTGACCAAGGCCAAGCAGGGTGGCCTGTCCCCGTGCTCGGGCCTGATCGCCGGCCTGGGCGAGACCGACGAGCAGCTGGTCGAGGTCGCGTTCGCGCTGCGGGAGCTCGACCCGGACTCGGTGCCCGTCAACTTCCTGATCCCGTTTGAGGGCACCCCGCTGAGCGGTCAGTGGTCCCTGACCCCGCAGCGCTGCCTGCGTATCCTGGCCATGGTCCGGTTCGTCTGCCCGGACGCCGAGGTGCGGCTGGCCGGCGGCCGCGAGATCCACCTGCGCACCCTGCAGCCGCTCGCCCTGCACATCGTCAACTCGATCTTCCTCGGCGACTACCTGACCAGCGAGGGCCAGCCGGGCGGCCGGGACCTGGAGATGATCGCCGACGCGGGCTTCACCGTCGAGGGCGCCGGCGAACGCACGCTGCCCGGCCACCGGCGCGACCTGGTCCGCGTCCGCCGCCGCGGCCCGGGCACCGGGCTGCCCGCCAACGCGTGACGCTGGAGCAACTCGAGCGCGCCGCCGCCCGGCACTGGCAGGCGCCGGAACCAGGAATCGCTGGGGGAGTGGCTGCTCCGCGCGGCCCAGGGGTTCACCGGCCGCGCCAACTCGGCGCTCCCGCTCGGCGATCCTGGCCTGCCCGCTGCCCGCGCGCGGTCGCCGCCGTCACCGGCTGGTACCGCCAGCCGCGGCCTGCCGCCGATGATCGTGGTGCCGCTGGGCCTGCGCCCGGAGCAACTGCGCGCACCCACCAGCTCGATATTTTTCTGGCCGAACGGTCCTGGGTGCTCCGCTCAAGTCCCGCCTTCGTGATGACCGCGGCGATCGCCGACCTCCCCGCCCCGCCGCCCCGGACCCGCTCGTGCGGCTGGACCCCGAACCCGACGCGGCCTGGCTGGCCCGTTACCGCTACCGCGGTGCGGACTTGCCGCCGATCGCGCGCACGCTGCTGCTCGGCGGAGGTTGCCCGACGCCTCGGCCCCGTGGCCGGTCTCCTCGGCCGGGTGCGATCACGGCCGTCGAGGTCGACGCCAGCGCGGCAGGGGCTGGGCGCCGCGTCACCTCCGCGCTGGCCGCGGCGGCGGCCCGCCGGGGGGCGCGCCGCATCTTGCTCCAGGTCGAGGCAGCCAACACGCGGCCCGCGCGCTCTATGCCCGGTGCGGCTTCCGGGACGCCCACCACTACCACTACCGCGTTGCCCCCAGCTAGGCGACACGCGGGCGCGGTGCTTGGGCCGGGCCGAGCTTCTCGCTACGTTTGTCACCATGGCGACCCGTGCCCGAAACGGATCAGCCCGTCAGCGCGGCGGGCCAGCCGACGCTGCCTGGCGGCCCCGGCCCCGGACGAGCGCCCCCGCCGGAGCACCACCCCTCGTTCCGGCCAGAACGGCCGCAAGCCACCCGCCAAGCAGGCGTCACGACGAAGGGGAGCCCGGCCAACGGAAGCCCGGCCAAGAGGGGCACCGGGCAAGCGGAAGCCCGGCCAAGGGAAGCACCGCCAAGAGAAGCACCGCCAAGAGAAGCACCACCAAGGGGCACCGCCAGGGGCGGCCCGGCCCGGGGCCGTTCGCCCGCCCGGACCCACGATCCCGTCGTGATCTTGATCGGCTGGATCGGCCGGACCCTCGCGGCCGCCTGGATGGTGGTGGCCGGGTCCGTCGGGTTCGCCGCCCGGGCCGTCGGCCACGGCGCGCGCGACCTGGATCCGCACCATCGCCGGGACGGCCTCGGGCTGCTCACCCTGGGCGTGGCGATCGTGCTGGCGGCCAGCTTGTGGGCGCGGATGGGCAACACGGCCGGCCGCGCGATCCACACTCGCGGCCGGCGATGCGTTCGGGTCACTGGCCTGGATCGCCCCGGTGCTCGTCGCGCTGCTCGCCTGGCGTTACCTGCGCCACCCGGACCGCAACTCCGAGACGATCAGGGCGGCCATCGGCTGGACCGCGCTGCTGCTCGGCGCGCTCGGCCTGATCGACATCGCCAAGGGCACCCCGCATCCGTCGGCCGGCCCGGCGGCGATCCGCGCGGCCGGGGGCTACCTCGGCTACGCGGTGGCGGGTCCGCTGTCGGCGGCCGTCACCGGCTGGGTGGCGGCGCCGCTGCTCGTGCTGCTGGCCCTGTTTGGCGTCCTGGTCATCAGCGGTACCCCGCTGCACCGGGTGCCCGAGCGTCTCGGCGCGGTGCTCGAGATGTTCGGCCACGGCCGGCCGCCCGCCGACGGTGACGAGCTGGAGATCGACGAGGACTACCAGGCCGGGACCGGCGGCACCGCCCGCAAGGTACGCGGCCAGATCGCCAGGCAGATCCGGCTGCGGCCGGCCATCGAGCCGGGCGAGCACACCAAGCCGTACGACACGCCGCTGATCGAACCGGGTAAGCGGCGCCCCGGCGGCCCGCCCGGCCCGGATGGCAGCGACGGCCTGGTCGAGGCGCTCGGCTTCGGCACCCACGACGCCCCGCCACCTCCCGCTCCCAGCCCGGAACCGGTGTCACCGGACCGGTGCCAGAACCGGTCCTGGACCCGAAGACCCCTCCGGCCCGAGCAGCTCACCCTGACCGGCGACGCGACCGGGTACACGCTGCCGCCGGTCGCGCTGCTCAAGCCGGGCTCGGCACCCAAGGCGCGGACCCGGGCCAACGACATCGTGGTGGCCGCGCTGTCCGAGGTGCTCGAGCAGTTCCAGGTGGACGCGCAGGTCACCGGGTTCAGCCGCGGCCCCACGGTGACCAGGTACGAGATCGAGCTCGGTCCCGCGGTCAAGGTGGAGCGGGTCACCGCGCTGAGCAAGAACATCTCCTACGCGGTCAAGAGCGCCGACGTGCGGATCATCTCCCCGATCCCGGGCAAGTCCGCGATCGGGGTGGAGATCCCGAACGCGGACAAGGAGGTCGTCAGCCTCGGCGACGTGCTCAAGTCCCAGGTCGCCATCAGCGACCACCACCCGATGGTGGTCGGCCTGGGCAAGGACGTCGAGGGCCGGGTCATGGTCGCCAACCTGGCCAAGATGCCGCATGTGCTGATCGCCGGGGCGACCGGCGCGGGCAAAGTCGGTCTGCCTCAATGGGCTGATCACCTCGATGCTGACCCGGGCCACCCCGGATGAGGTGCGGATGATCCTGATCGACCCCAAGCGGGTCGAGCTGACCATCTACGACGGGATCCCGCACCTGATCACGCCGATCATCACCAACCCGAAGAAGGCCGCCGAGGCGCTTGACTGGGTGGTCGGCGAGATGGAACGCCGCTACGACGACCTGGCCGCCAGCGGGTTCCGGCACGTGGACGACTTCAACAAGGCGGTCAAGGCCGGGCAGCTCAAGCCGCCGCCAGGCAGCGAGCGGGTCTACCTGCCGTACCCGTACCTGCTGGTCATCGTGGACGAGCTGGCGGACCTGATGATGGTGGCCCCGCGCGACGTCGAGGACTCCGTGGTCCGCATCACCCAGCTGGCCCGGGCGGCCGGCATCGACCTGGTGCTGGCCACCCAGCGGCCGTCCGTGGACGTGGTCACCGGCCTGATCAAGGCCAACGTCCCGTCCCGGCTGGCGTTCTCCACCTCGTCCCTGGCCGACTCCCGGGTCATCCTGGACCAGCCCGGGGCGGAGAAGCTGGTCGGCCAGGGCGACGCGCTGTTCCTGCCGATGGGGGCGTCCAAGCCGATCCGGCTGCAGAACGCCTTCGTGTCGGAGAAGGAAATCCGCGACATCGTCGCGCACACCAAGAAGCAGGCCGAGCCCACCTACCGGGAAGACGTCGCGGCCACGCCGGAGAAGCGGGAGATCGACGCCGACATCGGCGACGACCTGCAAGATCTCCTCCAGGCGGCGGAGCTGGTGATCTCGACCCAGTTCGGCTCGACCTCGATGCTGCAGCGTAAGCTCCGGGTCGGCTTCGCCAAGGCCGGGCGGCTGATGGACCTGCTGGAGAGCCGCAACATCGTGGGGCCGAGCGAAGGCTCCAAGGCCCGTGACGTGCTGGTCAGGCCGGATGACCTGGAGGAGACGCTCAACTCGCTGAGCGGCGGCTGACCCGCCGCCGTCTTCACCGATCCGTCATCGGCGGCTGTCTACACTGGGTGATGGTCCTCGTACCCGGGGTGAACCCATCGCGGCATAAGGCAGGTGGAGGCGCAGCGTGAGCATCGGCAGCTCGCTGGCGGAGGCTCGCCAGCAGTCCGGCCTCAGCGTCACCGAGGTCAGCCGGCGGACCCGGATCCGGGAATCGATCATCAGGGACATCGAGGCCGGCGACTTCTCCGCGTGCGGCGGCGACTTCTACGCCCGTGGCCACATCCGCAGCATCGCCACCGCCGTGGGCCTGGACTCACAGCCGCTGATCGGCGAGTACGACGCCGAGCACGGGCCGCTGGGCACGATGCGGGCCGCCGACGTCTTCGAGCCGTCCACTCCGATCAAGATCCGCGAGCGGCGCTCGCCCAGCCTCAGCCTGATCGTGGCCGTGGTCCTGCTCGCCATCATCGGGTTCAGCGTGTACCGCCTGGTCTCCTCCCCTGGCGGCCACCCCGCCCTGGCCGGCACCCGCCCCCTGGCCACCGCGACCCCCAAGCCGACGCCCACGGCGCACCCGACGCCGTCCGCGACGCCCGCCGATGTGGTCATCCACCTGACCGCCAACCAGGCCTGCTGGGTCCAGCTCACAAGCAGCCGCGACGGTTCGCAGCTCTACATGGGCACGATCCCGGCGGGCAGCTCGATGACGTGGACCGAGAAGCAGGCGGTCAAGGTCACCCTGGGCAACCCGGGCGGAATCGTCCTCACCGTGGACGGCAAACGGCAGACTCCAAACGCCGTCACGCCGGTCACGCTGAGCTTCAGTCCCCAATCCGGTAAGCAGCCTGGGTAGGCTCTCGTTGTGTCTTCACCTAAGTCAGCACCCCGGACAGTAAGCCTGGTGACGCTCGGCTGCGCGCGCAACGAGGTCGATTCAGAGGAGCTCGCGGCCCGGCTGACCGCGTCCGGCTGGGATCTGACCACCGCCGATGACGCCAGCGTGGTGCTCGTGAACACCTGCGGTTTCATCCAGGCGGCCAAGCAGGAGTCCATCGACGAGCTGCTGTCGGCCGCGGATTCGGGCGCGAAGGTCGCCGCGGTGGGCTGCCTGGCCGAGCGTTACGGCGCCGACCTGGCCGGCGAGCTGCCCGAGGCCCAGGTGCTCAGCTTTGACGACTACACCGAGATCGGCGCGCGGCTCGACGACGTGCTGGCCGGCCGGCGCCGGACGGCGCACACCCCCAGGGACCGCCGCAAGCTGCTGCCGATCAGCCCGGCCGACCGCCAGGCCCGGCCCGCCGGCCGCCAGGCCGCGACGGCCGACCCGGCCGCGCCGTGGGTGGGTCCCGGCGGCGGCGTGTACCGGCGGCGGCTGTCCGGCGGCGTGGTCGCCCCGCTGAAGATCGCGTCCGGCTGTGATCGCCGCTGCTCGTTCTGCGCGATTCCGTCCTTCCGCGGCGCGTTCGTCTCCCGGCGTCCGGCCGAGATCACGGCCGAGGCCCGCTGGCTGGCCGAGGCCGGCGTGCGCGAACTGATGCTGGTCAGCGAGAACTCGACCTCGTACGGCAAGGACCTGGGCAACCTGCGGCTGCTCGAGGAGATCCTGCCGGACCTGGCCGCGATCACGGGCATCGAGCGGGTCAGGGTCAGCTACCTGCAGCCCGCGGAGCTGCGGCCGGGGCTGCTCGAGGTCATCGCGTCCACGCCGGGCGTGGCTCCCTACTTCGACCTGTCGTTCCAGCACGCCAGCGGTCAGGTGCTGCGAATGATGCGGAGGTTCGGCGACCGCGAGCGCTTTCTGGCCCTGCTCGACCAGATCAGGGAGCTGAGCCCGCAGGCCGGTGTCCGGTCGAACTTCATCGTCGGCTTCCCCGGCGAGACCACAGCTGACCTGTCCGAGCTCGAGCGTTTCCTGACCGACGCCGGGCTGGACGCCATCGGGATCTTCGGCTACTCCGACGAGGACGGCACCGAGGCCGCCTCGCTGCCCGGTACGCTGGAGGGCACGGAGGTGGCCCGCCGGGTGGAGGAGTTCGCGGGCCTGGCCGACGAGCTGATGTCCCAGCGCGCTGACAGCAGGCTCGGCGAGCAGCTCGACGTGCTGATCGAAGAGCAGGCCGAGGACGGCCGCTGGGAGGGCCGGGCCGCCCATCAGGCTCCCGAGGTCGACGGGGTCACCACCGTCAGCTCCGACGCCCCGCTCGCGGCCGGCGATATGGTCCGCGCCGTGGTAATAGGTTCGGATGGGGTCGATCTGGTGGCCTCGGTCATGGCAGGCGACGTGACCCTGCGGTGAGCTCCGAGGTCGGGCTCTGGAATGTGGCCAACGTCCTCACGATGGTGCGAATCTTCCTGGTCCCGGTGTTCGTCGCCTGCCTGCTGACGGGCGGCACGGCCTGGCGGCTCATCGCGCTGGCCATCTTCTGCGTCGCCAGCCTGACCGACCTGCTCGACGGGCGGCTGGCCCGCAGCCGCGGGCTGGTCACCGACTTCGGCAAGATCGCCGACCCGGTGGCCGACAAGGCGCTCACCGGGGCGGCGCTGATCTGCCTGTCCGCGCTGGGCGAGCTGCCGTGGTGGGTCACCGGGCTCATCATGTTCCGCGAGCTCGGGGTGACCGTGTTGCGCCTGGTGGTGATCCGCCGGACCGTGATGGCGGCCAGCCGCGGCGGCAAGGCGAAGACCCTCCTTCAGGTCATCGCGATCTGCCTGTACGTGCTGCCAGACTCGCTGAGCCCGCCTGGCATTATCCGCGGTTTGGTGATGGCGGTAGCGGTGGCGGTTACGGTAGTGACCGGTGTGGATTATGTGCTTCGGGCGATGCGGCTAGGACACCCGACTGACAGTCCGCCAGCGGATCACCCAATGAGCCATTCAGACCTCGGGGAGGCATGATCGTGGTCGTGGAGTCTTCAGGATCCTCAGGGTTCTCGGCCGGCCAGGCGGCCCGCGACCTGGCCGGGCAGGTCATTGACCGGTTGCGGGCCGGCGGCCAGACGGTGGCCGTGGCCGAGTCGCTGACCGGCGGCCTGGTCGCGGCGGCGCTGACCGACGTCCCCGGCGCGTCCGCGGCCTTCCGCGGCGGAGTGGTCACCTACGCGACCGACCTCAAGTCCCTGCTGCTCGGCGTGGACGCCCTGCTGCTCGCCCGGCACGGCGCGGTGTACCCGCCGGTGGCCGTGGCGATGGCCAACGGGGTCAGGACCAGGCTGGGCGCGACCTACGGCCTGGCCACGACCGGGGTGGCCGGCCCGGAGCCCGCCGACGGCCAGCCGGTGGGCACGGCGCACATCGCCGTGAGCGTAGCGGACGACACGGTGGTGCGGACCATCGCGCTGACCGGGGACCGGCAGCAGATCCGTAGACTGACGGTAGAGAATGCTCTCGGATTGCTGCTCGGTAGGCTTGGGGAAGAGAAGTACTGATTACAGCGTTACGTTGGCAGCGAACACAGGATGGCATGATCTCGCGAACTGAGGGTGATGCCAGGTAACGTGGAGGTGTTGGCCGTTTTGGCCTCGGAAGGGAGTGCGACGATGGTTCTGCTCCGTCAGCTGCTCGGTGACGTGTTGCGCCGGCTTCGTCTGCGGCAGGGTCGCACGCTGCGTGAGGTCTCCGCTTCGGCGCGCGTATCCCTGGGTTACCTGTCCGAGGTCGAGCGGGGGCAGAAGGAAGCTTCTTCCGAATTGCTCTCCGCGATCTGCGGTGCGCTCAACACCCCGCTGTCTCAGGTTTTCCGTGAGGTGTCCGACAACTTCGCCCTGGCCGAGCTGCAGAATGAGCCGGTCCTCAGCATTCCCAGAGAGCCTGGCCTGCGGGTGGCCGCGGAGGCCGGCGTGGGCCTGACGTCGGCCGAGCGCGGCTACAGCCAGATCAGCACCATCGTTCCGGCCAAGGACTCCCCGCTGGAATTCGCCGACGAGGAGTCCGGTTTCGGCACCGGGGCGGGCTTCGAGGTCACCGACATGGTGTCGGTGTAAAGCTAGACCCAGGCGCTGGGGTTGTCCGTCAGGTTGCGGACCATGTCAGGCAGGTTCCCGGACACGATATCGGCCAGCGTGACCTTCTCCAGGACGGCTCGCTCGTTCGCCCGCAGGGCGATCCACACTTGCTGCAGCGGTTCGGCCACGCCCGGGTAGGTGACGTTTTCCGGGCGCTCCCCGCGCACCCCGAGCAGCTGACCGTCGATCGCCCTGATGATGTCGGCCAGCGAGATCTCGGCCGCCGGACGCGCCAGCCAGAAGCCGCCGTCGGGACCGCGCTGGCTGCGGATGATCCCGGCCCGCCGGAGCTGGGTCAAGATCGTCTCCAGGAACTTACCCGGTATCTCCTGCGCGCGGGCCAGTTGATCGGCGGTGACGTGACCGGCGCTGGTCGCGGCGAGCTCGATCGCGGCCCGCAGGGCGTAGTCGGCCCGGGCTGACAGTCGCATGATCGCCATTATGCACGTTCCCCACTGTTTTTCTCGCATTAGCGACCCGCCCAGAGCGCCGACCGAACGTTCCGCCCTCGCGTCGGGTGACCGCAGCCCAGCCAGGGCGGGCGGCGTCAGCGCTGCGAGCCCGCTGACCGCGGCGCCTAAGCCAGCCCCCGGCCCCTCTAAACCAGCCCGAGCAGTTCGGCGGCGGCCTGCCCGTTGGCCCGGGAGGCGCCGTACGTGGTCAGGTAGGACGTACCGGCCGGCGGCCGCCAGCGGGGCAGGCCCATCTCGACTAGGACCAGATCGGGCCGGGCGGCCAGCAGCGCGGTCACCAGCGACCGGGCGGAGGGGGCCCGGTGCGCGTCGCGTACCACGAGCACCAGCGACCGCTCCGCCGACGCCTCGAGGATGCCCGCCGCGTAGCCGGCCCCGCCGCTGTCCGCCCCGACCCGGCGTACGCTGCCGGCCGGCACCCACGGGCTCAGCCCCCAGGTGAACTCGCCCGCCGCGATGTTCTCCCGCGGCTCGACCTCAATGATCAAGGGATGGACGAGCCCGGACGGAGGCGGCCCGGACATCCGGGCCGCCCTCCTCGCCGCCGTCAACCCGACGAGGCCTGCCTGCCCGGCGAGGCCTGCCTGCCCCCCGGGGCGCGCCAGGCCCCTGCGCAGGCGCGCCACCCGGTCGGCGGCCTCGGCCAGTCGTTCACCCGCGAGCGTCCCGTCGCGGACGGCACCGGCTAGGGCCGCGCGAACGGCCAGGTACTGATCCTCGTCGCCGTCTCGGCCCAGGCAGAGCAGGTCGGTGCCGGCCGCCACGGCCAGCACCGCCGCCCCGGGGATGCCGAAGGCGTCTCTGATCGCCCGCATCTCCAGCGCGTCGCAGATGACCACGCCGGTGAAGCCGAGTTCGGCGCGCAGCAAGCCGGTCAGCGCGGCGCTGGAGACCGTGGCGGGCAGGTCGCCGGTGAGCTCGGGCAGCCGCAGGTGGCTAGGCATGACGGCGACGGTGCCGGCCTTGATCGCGGCCGCGAAGGGCGGCAGGTCGCGCCGTCGCAGTTCCTCCAGGCCGCCTTCGATGGTCGCGATGGCCCGATGGGTGTCGGTCCCGGTCCGGCCGTGGCCGGGGAAGTGCTTGGTGCACGCCGCCACCCCCGCGCCTTGCAGGCCGGCCACCGCGGCCGCGGTGTGCCGTGACACCAGGTCGGTGTCCGCGCCAAAGGAACGGGTACCGACGGCCGGGCTGTCCGCCGCGCCGAGCACGTCGGCGCAGGGCGCGAGGTTGACGTTGATCCCGAGGGCAGCCAGGTCGGCGCCGATGGCGTGGTACACCGCCTCGGTCAGCGAGGTGTCGTCCACCACGCCGAGCGCGGCGTTGCCCGGATACGGGCTGCCGACCGAGTAGGCCACCCGGGTGACGTCGCCGCCTTCCTCGTCGATCGCGATCACCGGGTCGGCTCCGGCCGAGGCCGAGGCCGAGGCCGCGCGCAGGCTCGCGGTCAGCGCGCTCACCTGGTCCGGCGCCGAGATGTTCTGGCCGAACAGGGTGACGCCGGCCAGGCCGCGGCCGATCGCGGCCAGAATCCAGCGCGGAGCCGAGGGCCCGGCGAACGGGGGAATGAGGATGGCGTCGGCCAGCGCGGCCAGCCCGGGGTCCGTGGAGCTCATCCCTTCACCGCCCCGGCGACCAGGCCGTTCGTCATCCGGCGCTGGACGACCAGGAAGAAGATCATGACCGGCACGGTGAACAGGGTGGAGGCGGCCATGATGCCGCCCCAGTCCACCGAACCGCGCCCGTAGAAGTACTGCACGTAGATGGGCAGCGTGTACTTCGCCGTGTCGGTGCCAAGGAACGTCAACGCGAACACGAACTCGTTCCAGGCGAAGATAAACGCGAACACGCTCGTGGCCACCAGCCCCGGGGCCACCAGCGGCAGCATGATCCGCCAGAAGATCCGCACCGGCCCGGCGCCGTCGATGGCGGCGGCCTCCTCCATCTCACGCGGCACGGCCGCCACGAAGTTGCGCAGCAGCCAGATCGTGACCGGCAGCGCGAACGCCACGTAGACGCCGATCAGGCCGACCAGGCTGTCCAGCAGGCTGACCCGGCGGAAGTCCAGGAACAACGCGATGACCAGGGCCTGCTGCGGCAGCATCTGCACGATCAGAAGCATGATCAGGTACGAGGTGCGGAGCCTGAACCGGAACCTGGCCAGCCCGATCGCCGCCAGCATGGCGATCAGCATCGAGGCCGCCACCGATACCAGCGTGACGAACAGGCTGTTTCGCAGGAAGTTCCAGTACGGTATGCCGATGACGCTGCCGTCGATCACCGTGCGGAAGTTCGACAGCGTCGGATGGCTGGGGAGCGGATGCGGGGTCAGCGAGTAGATCTCGCTGGCCGGCTTGAGCGCGGTGGACACCATCCAGAAGATGGGAAACAAGGTCACCAGCGCGACCAGCAATCCCAGGGCGTTCCAGCCGACCTTCCGACTCACTGCAGCGCTCCTTGCCGTATCGAAGTCCGGACATAGCCGACGGTGATGACGAGCAGGACGATGGTCAGGATGAACGCGAGCGCCGACGCCAGGCCGTAGCTGGGCGGGTTCGAGAACGCCTGGTCGTAGGCGTAGATGCCCAGGTTGTACTCGTCCCGGTTGCCCAGCTCGCCGATGACGATGTACACCTGCGTGAACACGCCGAAGTCCCAGATGACCGAGAGCAGCAGCAGCACGCTGAAGATCGGCCGCAGCAGCGGGTAGGTGACCCGCCAGAAGATCCGCCACGGACCGCCGCCGTCGACCCGGGCGGACTCGTGCAGCTCGGCGGGGATGGTCTTAAGCCCGGCCAGCACGGACACCGCGATGAACGGGAAGCCCTGCCACAGCACCAGCACGGTCAGCAGCGTGTAGGCGGGCAGCGCGGAGTTGGTCCAGCTGAAGCTGGCCCAGTGCGCCCCGCCGCCCAGCCAGTGCGGCAGCCGGCTCAAGGTCCAGTCCAGGATGCCGCCGTCCGGGTCGGCCAGCCAGACGAAGATGACGCTGGCCGACACCGCGGGGGTGGCCCAGGCCAGCAGGGCGGCACTGGACACGAACGTCGCCATCCGGCGGCCGAGCCGGTTTAGCAGCAAGCCGACCAAGGTTCCGGTCAGCAGCGTGAGCGGCACCACCACCGCGGCGAAGATCAGGCTGATCCGCAGCGACAGCCAGAACTCCGGGTCGGACACGATCGTGCGGTAGTTGCCCAGGCCGGTCCATTGCGTGCCGGCCGCCCCGGTCACCTGCGGCAGCCCGTAGTTTTGGAACGAGAACACGCCGATCTGAATGGCCGGCCAGAGTACCAGGACGCCGATGACGGCGGCCGACGGCAGCAGCAGCAGGTAAGGAGTCAGGCGCCGCCGCCGGACGAGCGCGGCCGCGCGCTGCCGCGGCGTGTACCCCGGCTCCGCCAGGCCAGCCGGGGGACCCGGCTGGCCTGGGACGGTGCGGCCACCTGGCTAGCTCTCGCTGCCGGTGTTGAGGATGTTCTGCAGCTGGGTGTTGGCCTTGCTGACGGTCGCGCCGAACGGAGCCCCGTTCATCAGCGACTTGATCATGGTCGGGATGACGTAGTCGGTGGAGTCCGCGGTGGCCCAGTTCTTGGCGTTCAGCGGCGAGATCTGGGTGTTGGAGGCCGCCTTGGCGAAGCCGGACATGAGCTGGCTGCTCGAGTAGGCGCCGCCGGTCAGGGCGGAGGTGTAGGGCGGGAAGAAGCCCTGCAGGTTGGCGAACGAGGTGGCGTTGGAGGTGCTGTCCATCACCTGGACCAGGTCCCAGGCGGCCGGCTTGTACTTGCTGCCCGCCCAGATGCCCAGGTCGGAACCGCCCGCGAAGGCCGGCGCCGGGTTAGGGCCGTTTTCGCTCGGGATCGGGAAGGAGGCCCAGTCCGCTTTGCCCACCGCGTTAGCCGGGAAGTTGGCCGACGCCCACGGGCCGTCGATGTACAGGTCGAGCTTGCCCAGCGCGAAGTCCTCGTTGGCGCCCCCTGAGGTGGCTCCGATGTTACCGAGCTCGGTCTGCCCGACGTACTTGGCGGGGGACAGGTGATCGGTCTTGTAGAGGTCGACGTAGAACTTGATGCCGGCCTCGGCCGCGGGCGAGGTCAGCGTCGCGGTCCACTTGCCGTTGCTCTGGGTGGCGATCTGGCCGCCGGCGCCCCAGATGAAGCTGGCGATGGCATCCGTGTCGTTGCTCGGCACGCCGATGCCGTAGCTGCCGGGGTTCTTGGCCATCAGCTTCTGCGCGTCGGCCACGAGCTGCGCCCAGCTGGTCGGCGGGCTGGTGATGCCGGCCGCCTTGAACTGGTCGGTGCGGTACCAGATGCCGCGCACCCCGCCGAACCACGGGACCCCGAAGACGTTCCCGTTCTGCGTGTCGTTCGCCAGCATGCCTGGGACCACGTCGGACTTGACCGACCAGGCGTTCACAAGCGAGGAGATGTTGGCCAGCGCGCCGATCGAGGCCTCGGTGGGTGTTTCGGTGTTGCCGAGCTCGGTAACATCCGGAGCGTTTTTCCCGCTGGCCAGGGCGTTGGTCCAGTCGGCGGTAGCGTTGGTCCACGGCACCCAGACGACCTTGACCTGGGTCTTGGCGAAAGCGGGGTAATCGTGGTGGAACTGCGTGACCACGCCATCCATCCAGGTGACCTCTGATGGCACCGATGCCCCCATCCGCCACACCGTGAGCTGGGCGGGAGCCGCGGCGGACGCCGGGCTGGACCCGGCCGATGACGAGCCGCTTGAGCCGCATCCCGCGATCGCGAGTGCCGCCGCCGCGCCGAACGCGGCGAGTGCCGCTGGTGTTTTCCTGAGTCCCACTGTGCTGGCACTCCTTCCGGGGTGTTGAAATATTGGCTAGCCGTACAGAAAAACTAACCGGAAACTTTCCTATAAGATAGACCCCGTTGCCGGATCGAGACCTTACGGCCGTTAACGTCACGAAGGGGGAGCGCGATGAAGCTACAGCCAACGGTCCGGCCGGGTACGCCGAGCCTGCTACGCGAACTGAACGACCGGGCCGCGCTTGACCTCCTGCTCGGCGGCGAGCTGCTGACCCGGTCCCAGATCAGCGAGTACACCGGAGTCTCCAAGGTCACGGTGTCGCAGATGCTGACCAGGCTGGAGGAGCGCGGCCTGGTCGTGATCGCGGGCGAGCAGGCCGGAAACCGGGGCCCGAACGCCGCGTTGTATTCGGTTGTCCCTTCGGCCGCCTACGTCGCCGGGCTCTATATCGAGTCCGACTTGGTCAGCGCGGCGGTAGCCGACGTCACGGGGCGCCGGGTGGCCGACGTGAGCGTCAATCCGAACGGCGCGAACGATCCGGTGGAGATCGCCCGGGGCGCCATCGAGCGGGCCTGCGCCCGGGCGGGGGTCGAGGTGGGCCGGCTGACCGCGCTGGTGATCGGCAGCCCGGGTGTCGTCGACCCGCGGACGGGTGACCCCAGGCTGGCGGTCAACCTGCCCGCCTGGCACGAAGGGGCGCTGGACGCGCTGCGCAGTGCGTGGCGCAAGCCGGTGGTGATCGAGAACGACGTGAACCTGGCGGCGATGGCCGAACGCGCCGCAGGTGCTGCGGTGGGTGCCGATGACTTCGTTCTGGTCTGGCTTGGCGTCGGGCTTGGCCTGGCCACCATCTTGGGCGGCCAGCTGCACCGCGGCACGGCCGGAGCCGCGGGCGAGATCGGCTACCTGCCGGTGCTCGGGGCTCCGCTGCTCACCGGTATCAGGCACCCGGCCAGCGGCGGGTTTCAGTCCCTGGCCGGGGCCAGCGCGGTGCGCACCCTGGCCGCCGAACACGGGTTCGCCGCGCCCACGGCGGCCGAGGCGGTCCAGGCCGCCCTGACGTCCGGGTCCCGCGGCGCCGGCTTTCTCGACGAGCTCGCGCACCGGGTCGCGGTCGGAGTCGCTTCCGTCTGCGCCGTGCTCGATCCCGGCCTGGTCGTGCTGGGCGGCGACGTGGGCAAGGCCGGCGGCACCGCGCTGGCCGACCGGGTGGCCGCCGGGGTCGCCAGCATCTTTCCCGCTCGCCCCCGGGTGGTACCGACCGGAGTTCCCGACGAGCCCGTGCTGCGCGGGGCGATGCTGGCCGCCCTCGCCCAGGCCCGTGCGGCCCTGCTCGCCTCGGTGGCCGATCCAGCCTGACCACGACCCAGGATTCCATTTGCAGCTTCAGTAATCTTGATTCCCACCTCCCACTCGGCCACTGGTCCGTCGCTTCCTACCCTCTGTAGCGCCCCAATTCGACCGGGTAGCGCCTGTCGAGACCTCCGTCAGACCTGTATCGAAACCCCCGTGCACGTGCATAATGGGGTGTTAGTGAAGATCCCGATATAGATAAGGCTCCCTGGGCTCTGAACCTCCGCGTGTTAATGGCTGAGTAATCCGAGGAGGTTTTCGACACGGATGAATAGATGGGGTAGCGGGCTGTGGTGCCCACAGGAGGAGTGCCGGCGGAGCCTGGGACAAGACGGTTCCGGATCGGCGAGGTGCCTCCGCTGGCCGAGGGTTTCACTGACCGGCCCGATACCGCCCGCGGCATCGTAGACGCGCTCGTCCCCGGTGCGTCGGTGGCTCTCGTACCCGGCTCGGCCTTCGCCGAGGGCCCGCAGAACTGGCTGGGGGCCTGCGGCAAGACCCAGATCGCCGTGATCATCGCGGAGTCGCTCTGGCGAGCCGCCGCCATCGACATCTTGATCTGGGTCAACGCCAGCAGCCGGGCGTCCGTGCTGTCCGGGTTTGTCGAGGCGTCGTTCGCCTCCAGCGGGATCGAGCCGACCGGGACCGCGGAGTCGATCGTGGCGCGCTTTGTCCACTGGCTGAGCACCACCAGCCAGCAGTGGCTGGTGGTGTTGGACGACCTGCCCGATTCGGTCAGCCTGGAGGGACTCTGGCCGGAGGGCCCGGCCGGCCGGGTGCTGGCCACCAGTCCCCACTCTGCTATCACCGGGCGTCGTGGCACGCAGGTCATGCCGGTTGGCTTCTTCAGCGTCCGCGAGGCGCTGAACTGCCTGACCGAACGGCTGAGCGTGAACCCGGCGCAGCGGCAGGGCGCCATCGACCTCATCGAGGCCCTCGGCCGTGAGCCGCTGGCGCTCGCCCAGGCCTCCGCGGTGGTGGCAAATTCCACCCTGGCCTGCCGGGATTACCGGGATTACTTCACTCGCAGGCGGCAGCAGATCGGGGTCGCGGCCGGGGAGGTGCCGTCCGCCGCCGCGGTGACCTGGACCCTGTCCCTGGGACAGGCGGAGTCGCTGCTGCCGGGAGCATCGGTCCGGGCCATGCTGGTCTTCGTCGCCCTCCTCGATGGTCACGGGGTCCCGGGCACGATCTTCAGCACGCCGGCCGTGGTGGCTTACCTGGGCGGAGCCGTGGCTCCGTTCTCGGCTGCGGTCGATCCCAAGCCGGTCTGGGACGCGCTGCTGGCGATCGAGCGGGCCGGGCTGATCATCGTCAACCGGGCCCAGTCACCACCGACGGTCTTGATGAGCTCGGTGCTCCAGCGAGCGGTCAGGCTGGCGGCGCCCGCCCAGGTCCAGGATCCCGCGGCCCGGGCGGCCGCGGGCGCGCTGCTGGAAGCGTGGCCGGTCGAGGAACCGCAGCCATGGACGGCGGAAAGGCTCAGGTCCAACGCGGCCAGCTTGCAGGACGCGGCCACCGACGTGCTGTGGGCCGACGGCTGCCACCCGGTGATGCTGCGGGCAGGCCGGAGCCTGGACAACGCCCGGATGATCGGGGCCGCCGTCGAGCACTGGCGAGATCTCGCGGCCCGCTGCGACAGCAAGCTGATTCCCGGGCATCCTGACACGCTGGTGGTAGCCGCCCAGCTCGCCGCCGCTTACCTCGCCGCCGGATCCGCGGCTGACGCCGTGACCTGGTATCAGCGGGTCCTAGCCGAACGAGGCCGTGAACTTGCCCCCGGGCACCCGGCCATCGTCGCGGCCCGGGTCAACCTGGCCCGGTCCTTGATCATGGCGGGGGAGCTCGGCGACGCGGTAGCCGTCTTGCACCGTGCGGTCACTGAATGCGAGCAATTCCGCGGGCCCGCCCACCCGGACACCCTCAACGTCAGCGACGAGCTGGCCGCCGCTTACCTCGCCGCGGCCGATACCACCGCGGCGATCCGGCTGCTCAGCCGGACGCTGGCCGATCGCGAGCGGGTCCAGGGCGGCCACGATCGGCAGACCATGGCGACCCGGAACCGGCTGGCCGCGGCGCACCTGGCCGCCGGCAAGGCCAAGGATGCCATCTCGCTGTACAAACGGGTACTGTCCGACCGGGAGAAGGTCCTCGGGCGCGGGCATCCGGACACGATTTCGGCCAGCGCGGACCTCTGCGCTGCCTATCAGGCGGCCGGCAAGATGCCGGCCGCGATGCAGCTGTCCGAGCAGTGCTGCGCGGACTCCGAGCGGGTCCTCGGCCCCGACCACGTGGACACTCTGGCCCGGCTAGCAAACCTGGGGAACCTGTACTACGCGGTCGGCCGGCTGGGCGACGCCGCGACCCTGCTCCACGATGTCGCCGGACGCTGTGAGCGGGTCCTGCCCTACGGGGATCCGCTGACCCAGGCGGTCCGTCAGGGCCTGGCCAACATGGGTGAAGCCTGACCCATCCGGATTTTTTCCGTCAAAAGAGGTATCGACATGCGGCAGGTGCTCAGCCATTAGAGTTAAGTCCGGTCGGGTAACGCTGTATGCACCGAGAGGCTGCCGGGAAGGGGTGCCATGTATCGGTATTGCGTCGTGCGCCGCGTGCGCATGATCCCGGCTGCCGACCGGGTGTGAGTGGCATGCTGGGCGAGATTCTGGTGGCTGCCCTGGTCGTGGTGGTCGCGGTCCTGGTGGCCGTGGACTTTTCCAAGACCAAGAGCGAGGCTCCGCACGGGAACGTGGAGGGCTCCGAGGCCAGGCCGGGCGCCATCGCAGACACCCGCGGCGGGCCGCCAGAAGCGTTTCTCCCCGCCGGTTCCGACTCCGGCCGCTATCCCGACCCGTCCGCCGCCAGGCGCCCGCAGCCGCAGGCCGTCCGGGCCACGGAGCAGGACAGATCACGGAAGCTGAAGGACCGGCCGGTACGGTCGCGCTTGCTGCTGATGGTGGTCGCTCCGGCCGTGGCCGTGGCCGTGGCCACGTTCGGCGTTGTCCGCCTGGTCGACGTGCTGCGGGGTACGCAGATCCACTCGGCCGTCAGCCCGGTACGCGACCGGGCCATCATAGCGGCGTTCCTGATCGCCGTGGTGCTGGTCGTGGTGCTTGTGCTGGCGTTGTGGCTGGCCGTGGCCGCGGCCCGGTCCATCCTGAACCCGCTGTACACGCTGCGGGCAGGCGCGCTGGAGGTGGCGAACGAACCCGTCACGGTGGATTCTGCCGATGAGATAGGCGATGTGGCGCGCGCCGTCAATGAGATGCGCACCGAGATACTGCGGCTGACGGCCCACGAGGGCGGTCTGCAGGGCAAGCTCGACGCCATGTTCGTGAACCTGTCACACCGCAGCCAGGCCCTGGTGGAGCGTCAGATCCGCCTGATAGAGGACCTTGAACAGGACGAGCAGGACAGGGACCGCCGGGCCCACCTGTTCCGGATGAACCGCATCGCCAGCCGGATGCATCGCAGCTCCCAGAACCTGCTCATCCTGGCCGGTCACGTGCCATCCAGTAGCTGGAACCAGCAGCCGATCGCGCTGAGGAACGTCATCCGGGCCGCGATGTCCGAGATCGAGGAGTACGAACGGATCTCGCTGGGCGCGCAGCCGGATATCGCCGTGCGCGGGCCGGCCGTCAACGACGTGGTGCACCTGCTCGCGGAACTGGCGGAAAATGCCACCTCGTTTTCCGCGGCAGACATGCTGGTCGATGTTTCCGGTCAGCTGATGAGTAGCGGCGGTGTCTTGATTGACATTACTGACCGGGGCGTCGGAATGGCCGATAAAGAGCTGGCGTACGCGAATTGGCGACTGGAAAATCCGCCCGCGGCGGATGTCAATGTGCCTAAGTGGATGGGCCTTTTCGTGGTAGCCAGGCTGGCCGCCAGGCACGGAATCCGGATCCGGTTGCGGCAGGCGGAATTCGGCGGCCTCAGCGCGCTGGTCTGGCTCCCCGATGATGTCCTCACGCGCCAGGGCGCTGCGATGCCGAGACGTGGCCACCACGGCGGTGCTACCCAGCCGCGGGCGTCGCTGGCCGCGCGCTCGCAGGAAACCGGGTGACCGCGCCCGCGGACTTCGCGTCACTCGCGCGGCGCCACCCCCCCGGCGTATCACCGCCGACGCGGGCCGGCGGCTTACCGGCGACCCGCCCGCAGCCGGTGGCCCGGGACGAAGTACCCGCGGGCGCTTGGCCCTCTGGCGGAGCGTTCGGTACTGTTCCGTCGCCAAGCGTGTCCGCGCGCGACGGCACCGCAGGCCGTCAGCGGCCCGTTGGAGACGGCCGCGTCCGTGACCAGGGCGAATCCTGCCGACGGCGCCGTGATCGTTCCGCCCGTCGAAGCCAACCCGGATTCCCGCAACCCGCCTATCTACGATGCGGTCGAGTCGCACTGGTTCAGCGGTAGTCGCGAAGCGGTCTCCGCCCCCCGCTGGTCCTCTCCGGCCGATGCCGGCTGGCAGGCGGCGGAGGCCGCCGATTCGCCGTCCTCGGGCGGTTCCACCGGAGCGGGACTGCCGCGGCGGACGCCGAACACCAACCTGATTCCCGGCGCCATCCCGAGCCAGGAAACTGTCATCCCGGCCAGGTCAGCCACCGCGGCCAGGGACCGGTTCGCCGCGCTCCAGCGCGGGGTCAGCGAAGCCAGGGCCGTGGCCGCTGGCGAAGCAGCCAATGCTGGTACCGAAGACGAGTCCTGAGCTACGGGATGAGCCCGAACACCGTGGCCGGCGAGCCCGATCCGGCCCGGATCCTGACTCCTCCGGTGATGATCCAGCCGCCCGCCGGGGGCATCTCGCCCAGTCCGGTGAGGTTCTCCAGATGGATGCGATGATTCCGCAGCAGTAGCTGGTTGGCGCCAAAGGTGACGTCGGCTCCCGGGTCGATTCCCATCGTGTCGATTCCGAGCGCGCCGACGGAACGATGCTCGATCAGCCAGCGGGTGGCCGGGGCTCCGAAGCCCGGATAATGCAGGACGCCGGCGGCGTCGCGGTTCAGGTACTCCGTCGGCTCGTCCCATCGGTCTTCGAAGCCCGTCCACATGATGACGGCACTACCGGCCGATATCACCCCGAACGTCGCTTCCCACTGCCTGATCTCGGCGACGCCGAGGGTGAAATCCGGGTCCGCCCCGGCCTGCGCCCGTACGTCAAGCACGACCGCGGGGTGGAAGAAGTCGCCGGGGTCAAGCTCGTCCGCGGCCGGGTGGCCGGCGTTGAAATGCGCGGGCGCGGCCCAGTGGGTCCCGCTTTGCTCGCCGGTCACGAGCGATTGCAGGTAGTACCCGTCCTTCTCGATGGACGCGACCGGGTGAACCTCGACCGGTGCGTCGCCGGGAAACACCGGCGCTGCCTCGTCGATGACGTGGCTCAGAAATACCACCCTGGTGAAGCCGAACGGCGCCACCCGCGCTAGCCAGCGTCGCCCGCCGGGGCCGCGTCGCCGACCGGGAGTCCCGTGATCGGCTCGGTGACCACGTCCCGGCGCGCCTTGGCGCCCAGCAGATAGAAAACGACACCGATCACGACGATGACCACGAGCGGAAGGAACTGGCTGAGCTCGTACTGCAGCCGCTCGTGGGAGAAGCTGAGGTTGGCCAGGCTGTCGTTCGGGTTTCCTCCGGCCCCGAACCAGTTGACGCCCAGGCCCGGCCAGAGCAGGAAGACCGTCGCGACCAGCGCCCAGAACGTCGGGACGAGCGAGCAGATCCACGCGCCCGCCATGCCACCGGGCACGCGGTAGGGACGATTGACGTCCGGGCGCGCGTACCTGAGCTTGATCAGCGCCGGAAAGATGAACAGGTACGAGATCGTGGTGGTGGAGATGGTCAGCCCGAGGACCGCTTCGAAGTACCGGCTCGAGTTGCCCCCGGTGATCTGGAAGGCGGCGATCATGAGCGCCGTCGCCACGATCCCGGAGAGCACGTTCATCCCGACCGGGGTGCCGAATCGCGCCGAGAACCGGCCCAGGATGCGCGGGCCGCCGCCGTCGAAGGACGCCACCGCCTCGGACCTGTCCGCTCCCATGATCCAGGTCGCTCCGGCGCTGGCCAGGGCGAAGACGAACACCACGGCTCCGATCCGGCCCAGCAACAGTCCGGCTCCGGTGAGCGTCGCGGTTCCGTCCGCGGCGACATGACCGCCGTAGACCGTGAAGACGGCCTTGATGGCGTCCAGGAACCCGGTCAGCCCGGAGAGCTGGCTGGCCGGGAGCACGATCACGATGGACAGGATCGGGATCCCGTACGCGAGCATCGTGGCCACACCCGACGTCAGGATCGACCTCGGCACGTCACGCTGGGGATTGGTCATCTCCTCGGAGGCGGCAGACGGCACTTCCAGGCCGGCGTAATTGAAAATAAGCACAGGCACCACGGCGATGAATATCGCGTAGCTGGGCAGGAAGGCGTGACCGCCCAGGCCGTGAACTCCGTGCTTGGCGGCGTAGACGATGACCGAGATCACGAAAAACGTCAGGATAAGCCCGCGGGCCCAAGCGCCAAGGGTCGGCACCCACTTGCCGTGCCGCAGGGAAACGATGGCGGTCGCGATAGTGAACCAGATGAAGACCAGCGCGTACACGTACTTCCAGTCGCCGCCGTCGAAGCCGAAGAACTCCTGCAGCGCGGCGAAGGAGACGATCGTGAGCGATCCGCCCACCCAGATCGGATTGGAGATCCAGTAGATGACCGCGTTGACGGCTGCCAGCGGGCGTCCGAACGCCAGCCGGGTCCAGACGTAGGGGCCGCCTTCTTGCGGGAACGCCGAGCCGAGTTCGGCGATCGACAAGGCGTAAGGCAGGAAGAAGAAGACTCCGAGAAATACCAGCCAGGTAAAACCCTGCGCTCCGTTGGCCGAGACCGCGCCAATGGTATCGATCGTTACTACCGTGCAGATCAGGTAGAAGATCATGTCGGGGCGGCGGAAATGGCGCTGCAGCTTTTTCTTCTCCTCCAGCGCGCTAGCCGTCGTCTCATAACCCGGCTGAGACGTTTTGATCTGGGTCACATCGCACCTCCAGTGATTCCTGTGACATCCAATCAGAGGGGAGGATCCGTGGCAACCTGGAATGATCGTTGAATTTACCTGGGCGCGCTCTCGCGCCGGATGTGGAAGAACGGCGACCGCAGGATGAAACGCGCGACCAGCATCAGGACCACCCCGGCCGCGACGATACCGATCAGCGACCACCGCTGCGACGCCGCCGCTTTCAGGTACGACTTCGTCACGATCCAGACCAGGAACGCGGCGGAGGCCAGCGGCAGGATTCCCACCAGCAGCGCGTCCCAGGCATTGCTGAAGATACGGCGGCGGTAGTACGCGACGGCGGCCAGCGCGGTCAGGAGGTAGAAGCTGGCGTACAGGACGCCGCTCACGTCGATCAAGTTGGTGAAGGCGGTCGCGAGCGTGCCTGACAGCAGGTACGCCCAGGTGACGGCGATAAGAACCACGCCGACGACGATGCTGGCGACGGAAGGGGTGGCGAAGCGGGGACTCACGTTGCCAAGCACCGCGGGCAGCACCCGGTGACTGGCCATCCCGTAGATCATCCGGGCCAGGATCACGATGCTGACGCCCGTGGACGCGATCACCGACAAGGCCAGAGCGAGCGCCATCACATCGGCCCATCCGCTGCCGCCAAGCGCGTGCGCGATGTCGGTCAGCGGCGCGTCCGACTTGGCCAGCTTGACCGGCGAGAGCACGCCCTGCAGGCCGATCTGGCAGAAGCTGTAGATGACGATGAGCAGGGCGACCGAGATAACGGCGGCCCGGCCCGGGTTCTGCCGCCGGTGCTTTACTTCCTCGTTGACGTAGACGGTGGCGTCCCAGCCAGCGATCATGAAGACCGCGACCAGCAGGCCGCCCGCCAGGCTGCCCTTCCCGCCGATTCCGCTGAGGCTGAACCACCCGCGGGTAATCGGCAGGGTTCCCTGGCTGGTGGTGAAGCACTTTCACCAGTCCCCAGACGGAAAAGCCGATGAGGATCGCGTACTCGACCAGGCCCATCGCGACCTGGGTGCGCGCGGTCAGGCGAATGCCGGCCACCGAGATGATGAGCAAGATCACGATAACGCCCGTGCTGATGGCAATGTTCGGCCAGGTGCTCACGGCGTTAACGCCCGCGATGGCCAGCAGCGACGGGGCGAGGATCACGACGCCGGCCACGGCCGCGATAAGGCTGGCGGCAATCATCAGCCACCCGGTCAGGAACCCGAGGTACGGGTTGATCGCGCGGCCGACCCACTCGAAGGAGGCACCGCAGTTCGCGTTCCACAGGTTCAGCCGGCGGTATGCGTTGGCGATGATCAGCATCGGAACCCCGCACAAGAGGATGACCGGGGCGCTCCCGTAGGCTGCCGCCGAGGCGAGCAAGGCTATCGACAGGCCGAGCGCCACCGTCGGTGCGGAGTTGCCCATCCCGATGATGGTGTCCTGAGCGGCGCCGATCGCGTCGGGCTCGAGCCGGGGCGCCGGTAGCTGAGTGGCTCCCGGGGCCACAGTTACGGTTCGATCTGTCATCTGTTCTCCTGTTGTACCGACCTGGCCGCATTCGCCGGTTACAGCTCTCAGCCGGTCACCGTCAAACCATACGGTCAAACCAGGCAAGAGATCATATGGACGTTGAATTAGCATCACCTAGGCGGCAGCGACCCGTCCTTCCGCGCCGGGTGACCCCCGGGTCAGAAGCTCAGATGCTCATGCTGCATCTTCCACTCCCCGCCCCGCTGCACGAGCACGTTCGTGCCGCGGCCCCGGCCGAGCGAGGCTGGCCGTCGATCACGCCCGTCCAGGAGAAGCGGTAGCGGCACGCAGCGTGTCCGGCGGTCAGTACGACCCACTCAACCTGCTCGATCTTGTACACCTCGTCCTTGATCGTCAGAAAAGTCCGCTCGATTGCCGCCGTGACCTCGTCAAGACCCCGGTAGGACCCGTCCGAGAACCAGTAAGTGGCATCCTCGGCGATCATCTGCCCGACGCGACCGATGTCGCGACGGTTGTTGGCCTCCTCGTACGCCCTCATGAACGCGTTGAGTTCGACTGCGAGATCAGACATGAGAGCATCCTCCCGGCCACTTTTCGCCCATGCCGACACCGTCCCGGGCGACCATTCTCGGTCAAACGAGACCCTAATCCCGGATGCTCCCGGGCCTGGTTATCCGGCGCGGGCGGGTGGGCTGTGGCTGCGCAGGACTTTGCTGTGGTCCCGGTTCCAGGCGGTGGTGGTGCCGTCGGGGTTGCGGATCAGGGTCCAGCCCATCCGGTGGATGGCGACGTGATGGTGGTACCAGCACACCAAGATGCAGTTATCCAGGCTGGTCAGGCCGCCGCGGGCTTTGCGGCGCAGGTGGTGGACCTCGCAGCCCGAGGCGGGCTGGTGGCAGCCGCCGGGCCACTGGCAGTGCTGGTCCCGGGCCCTGACCGCGTTGCGGATCCCGGCCGGGCGGGCTGCCCGGCCCGCTCGGGCAGCAGCCCCGCGGCGCCGACAGCGCCGCCAGCACCGTCTCCACCAGCGCCGCGCACTCCGGCGTCAGGTCCCCCGACAGCAGCCCGGCACCGTGGAACGTGGCCTGCAGCGGACCGCGCGGTCCTCGAAGCTGGTGTCCGGGTCGGGGGGGCAGGCGCGGGCGGTGATCTCGGCGGCGAGCATGGCCAGGTCCCGCAGGTCCATCCCCTGGACCGCGGCCGCGATCAGGATCGCGTCCGCGGCGTCACGGGAGTCCTCGGGGAGCTGCTGGTCCAGGTGCACAGGGTGCGGGCGTAGGACTCGGTGAGGTCCCCGGTGGCCAGGGCGGCCAGGATGCGGGGGTGGGCGCGGGCCCGGCGGGTCCAGGCGGTGTGCCCGGTCGCGGCGCCCTTGGTGATCCGGGTCTTGTGGATCAGCCACGACCGGGGGCTGTAGTCGGCGTCCTGGCGTGACCGCGGGCGGCGGTGAACGCGCCCAGGACCGATGTCGGGCGGCGGTGGCGATAGCGCCAGCCCGCTCCAGCGCGGCCAGGCACTCGGCCTGCTCGGCGGTGTGAGCTGGCGGGGTCGGCAGCCGCCAGGTAGCTCATCCCGGCCGTCAGCATCGCCAGCGCCTCGGGGGCCGACGCGGGCGGCCCGGCGGTCATGACCGTCATGGCGGGGTGGTCACCTCCCTCCGCGACCAGGCTTAGCTTTCTAGTTCGATTCTAGCGGAGAGCTACGACAATGATGACGAGCAAAACGACCAAATCAGAAACTTATCGAAATGATGATCGATTATCTTTCTGTTACTCGTGACCGCAATGGTAATAATGAGGCGAACGGGGCTGGCAGACCGGGTACACGCAGCAAGTGACCGGACAGCGTGGTGGTTCAAAGCCTGGCTTCGAGCACGTCGATTTTATCGAAGGACGGGGCCTCAGCGAACAGATGGGCGTACTTTCGTGAGAGTTGGGGACCGCCTGAGGCCAGCAGGGCGTCCCTGTCCTGGCCATCGGCGAACGCGGAGAAAGCGCCGTAGGTCGTCTCGCTCAACCGGAAGGCGAACCAGACGGTGGTACTTGGCTGCGCCTCGACGAGCGGCAGGCCCTCCTTGAAGAAGTCGGCCACGTCCTGCTCCAGGCCGGGCTTGACCTCGAATCTGGCGAGGACTCCGACGGTGACCATGATCAATCCCTTTCAGGGTGTCACTTTTACCCTTGGCAGCAAGCTACCTCAGTCGGCTTGCTTGGTGCTGCCTGTTCGGGCCGGCCACCGGCCCGAGGCTCATAAGTTATTTTTGGCCGAACGGTCCGGCCTTCTCCTCCCACGCCACCGGCTCCGCTGCGGCGAGCGGGCGCGGACCCTGGGACAATAGCCGCAGGCCATGATCAACGCGGCCGGGCCGTACTACGGGAGGGCGAAGCGGAGTTGATCTGGACAGGTGAGCGCAACAAGCAGCAAGGACAGCTGGTCGCCGAGCTACACGAGGCCGCGGCCGCCGTGCCGGCCGAACGTCTCGCGGTTATCGCGGGTGGCCTGCCGGGTGCGGACAAGGCCGCCGCGCTGGCCGAGGCCGGCCTGGACCGGTCCAGGTACCTGACCGTCAGCATCGACGACATCCTGGTCCGGATGGCGGCCAGGCAGCTTATCCCCGCGGCGACAGGGGCAGTCCCCGCTGGCCTGCGCCGACCGGGTGCACCGGGAGGCGCAGTTCGTGGCCAAGCGCGTCGGGCTGCTGGCCCTGACCGGCGGCCGGAACCTGATCCTGGACATCTCGCTGGCGTCCTGGCGGGCCTCTGAGTCCTGGACGTACGCGCTGCGGTTCGCGGATTACGCGTTGAACGCGGTGTTCGCCGACATCGGCATCGAGGAAGCGGTGCGCCGCTCCGACGAAGCCCACCGGGCCGGGGAACAGGAGTACGCCCGCGGGCACGGCTACGGCGGCCGGTACCCGCGGGCGCAGGCCATCCGGGCGCTGGCGGTCCCGGCCGCCGCCGAGCCGAGAAACCGCATCAGGTGGGCGGTCGGCGCGCGGTCCGCCGGGGCGATCGGCGGCACGGTCGGGACCGGGGCGTTCCCCGGCGGCGCCGTGACTTCGATGCTCACGTCCTTCCGGGACGGCAAGCTCACCCTGGACGACCTGTCGCTTGAGTTCCGGGCCCGCCGCTGGCCCCAGGTTCCCGACGTCTGCCCGCCCGAACTTGAGCAGGCTCGGCCGGCCATCGATGACCCCGAGCCGTACGTGCCAGGTTCCTTTGACGACGTGGTGCTCGCCTACGACCGCGGCTGGCTGTCCGACCCCGACTACGAGGTCCTGGCCGGGGCCGCCGCCGCCGACCTCGCCTGACCGGGAGTCAGCCCCGCCAGAACGGCCTGACCTCGATCCGGCCGAACGCGGCCACCGGATGCGCCGCGGCCACCTTGACCGCCTCGTCGATGTCCGCGCAGTCCAGGACGTCGTAACCGCAGATGACCTCCTTGGTCTCGGCGAACGGCCCGTCGCTGACCAGCATCTCCCCGTCGCGCACGGCGACCGTTCTCGCCTCCCGCGTGGGCGCGAGCCGGTCGCCGTCCAGCCGGATGCCGCGGGCGATCACGTCATCGAGCCAGGGAAAGCTATCGGGTTCCCCGGTGCTGTCCTCGGCCGTCTCATCGGCCACGTCCTGCGCTTCTTCGACACACACCAGCATCATGAACTTCATCATCTGCTCCGTTCGCTCGACCCCTACAACACCACGACGTACGGAGATCGCGCAAAAGGACAGCCGGGGTCAACCCGGTCGATCAGCCGCCGGGTGCTGGCCTGCCAGCAGGCCGTCACCCGCGCTGTCGGCGGCGTCTGAAGACTCTGCACCACGTGTTCGTTCGGCCAAATTTCGTCAGCTCGTCACGCCGCCCCGGAGCAGGCCCGCGCCGGGTGGCCGGGGAGGATGACCCCGTCCGCGAACGTGGCCACCGAGCCGGCCCTGGCCTAGCCGGGCGTGACGTCTACGTCCCAGCCGCGGGCGACGCTGGCGCGGAAGCCGGTGAGCGGGCCAGGCCACCGCCACCTGAGGCGCGGAGATCGTGACGGCTGGGGCGGCCCGCGGCGCGATGACCACCGCCCCTGTTCGCCCGGTCCCCAGTTCTGAGCTTGCCCAGCTGGCCAGGCTCCCCGCCTCGCCGGGGTTTACCGCGGTCACGATGGCGACGTGGTCCGCGTAGGCGGGGCGGCCATACGGCCAGGCGGGAAAAACACCACGGCGTCGCCGGCCTCCGGCGTGCCCCGGCCGGCGGGCATGCTTTCGCCCCGGGCCAGCCCCCGGCCGCGCCCCCAGCCCGCTTGCCCCCGGCCCGCTTATCCGTGGATGTCGTCACGATGCCGTCCCCCTCGGCGTCCCGCGGCGGGACACCACATGCGTACGAACTTCTGTCCTGCCGTCGGGGGGTTACCGCGCGTCGATTCTCGCAGCTGAGCCGGCTCTCATTCAGCGCGACAGGCCGGGGAAAGAAAAATACCCACCCGGCCGGCGGCCGCAAATGCGTTTAATAACCGCACAAGTTACCGAGCGCCGCGCACGTAACCTTCGCCCGGTGGGCCGGCTTGCTCCCTGGTGATCTGCACCCGCCCTGATGTGCTCGCCGGGAGGTGGGTGCCGTAGTCCCGGGATTCGGTGGCAAAGGGGAAGCAGTCCCGGCCACGGAGGTGGCGGGTGTGGCTGTCGGTGCGGTTTGTGCTGGCGGGTCTCGGGCCGGGCCGGACGATGGTCCGTTGTGCCGGCTCTGGCCGGCACGGTGGGACTTCATGCCGGCTACGGACCGGCCGCGGCCACGGGCCCGGGTGGCCCAGCTGAGGAGTTGAGGGGCCTGCGGGGCGAGGGGGTGAGTGGGGCGTATGGGTCGGCCCCGCGCGGGCGGGCCGGATACGTTCCGGGTCACGCCGGGGCAGACGCTGGTTACCTGGGGCAGCGCACTAGTATGCGGCGTATGCCGTCGGAGCCAGGTCCCCCGGGGGCCAGTCACCGCCCGTAACTGGCAAGATCCGCCCTATAACCGCTGGGCCTTCTGGCACGTCGCCGAGATCCTGCCCGCCTACCGCGTCGCCCACGGCCCCGGCCCCGCACCCGGCCCCACCGCACCCGGCCCCACCGCGCTACCCCCCGCCGGTCTCCTCGACACCGCCGTCACCCGGCTCGACGGGTCCGCGGACACCGTGGCCGGTGTGCTGGCGGGTACCTTCACCGACGCGTACCTGGTCCTGCAGGATGGTGAGCTGGTCACCGAGTGGTATCACCCTCAGGGGGCGGCGGACCGGAACCACGCGCTGATGTCGGTGTCGAAGTCGCTGGTGGGCTGCTGGCCGCGGTGCTCATCGACCGCGGTCAGCTCGACCCCGAAGGCGAGATCACCAGTTACATTCCCGAACTAGCCGTCAGCGGCTACGCCACCGCCCGGGTCCGGCACGTGCTGGATATGCGCAGCGGGGTCAGTTTCACCGAGGAGTACGACAACCCACGGGCCGACATCCGGCGGCTGGATGAGTGGATCGGCTGGCCCCCAAGCGAACTCCCCGTCGAACCAGCCGCCGAACCAGCCGCCGAACTCACCGAGCGAACTCCCGATCAAGCCCCGCGGGCTGTACCGGTTCCTGGCCACGCTGTCGGCCGAGGTCCCGCACGGTACGCGTTTCCTTTACCGCTCCGCCGAGTCGGACGTACTCGGCTGGGTGTGTGAGCGCGCGGCCGGGCAGCCGATGGCCCAGTTGCTGTCCGAGCTGGTCTGGGCGCCGATGGGGGCCGAGTACGACGCCGACCTGCTGCACGACGGGCTGGGCACCGCGGTGCACGACGGCGGGTTGTGCGCCACCGGCCGCGACGGGCCAGGTTCGGTCAGCTGCTGCTTGACGGGGGAGTGGTGGGAGCCAGCCGGGTCGTCCCGCCGCAGTGGCTGCGCCAGGCCTGGGCCGTCGACGCCGATACGCGCGCCGTGTTCGCCGCGTCCGCGGCTGGTCCGCGTTTCCCGGTGGCTGGTACCGGAACCAGTTCTGGTTCCGCCCGGGTGATTACGGCGACGTGCTGCTCTGCCTGGGCATTTACGGTCAGATGGTGCACGTGAGCCGTCGCACGAGGACGGTCTGCGTGAAGTTTTCCAGCTGGCCGCAGGCCCAGAACCCGGTCTACCTCGAGGATACGCTGCGCGCGTTCGACGCCCTGGGCGGGGAGTTGGTCCGGAAGAACGTGCGGGCCTCGGCACCGACCTGGTCGTGCAGACGCCTCACGGCGACTCGGGCAAGACCACCTTCTTTATCTCCTCCGAATGGGACTGGGACACCTGCGCCGACCACCTCGACGGTGAGCAGCTCAAGGTGATGAAACGCATCAACAACCAGGCCGCGGCCGTCGAAGCGTGCATTACCAGGCACGGCACGATCGTCGGGCCGTTCATGACCGACCTGACCGGCTACCCGGAACTCACCCCCTATCAGGGCGGCTGGTGCGGCAACGACGTGTTCCCCGAGGCCCTGACCGAGCACGACCGTGCCGTCGCCATCGGCCATGTCCGCAAGCTGGGGGACCGGCTCGCCAGCGAGGGCTACAAGGGCTTCCTCGAGGTCGACGTGCTCGTCGACACCGACACCGGCGCGGTGTACCTGGGTGAGCTCAACCCTCGCATCTCCGGGGTCTCCTCGATGACCAACGTGACCGCGGGCGCCTACGCCGACGTCCCGCTGTTCCTGTTTCACCTGCTGGAGTTTATGGACGTGGACTACACCATCGACACCGAGGAGATCAACGATCGCTGGCTGGCGCTGGCGGCCGTGGACGTCTGGTCACAGCTGATCATGAAGGAACCCGGCGACGAGGTCGAGCGCATCCTGGCCGCCCCGCGGACCGGGGCCTGGCGGCTGGCCGACAGCGGCGAGCTCAGCTTTGAGCACGTCACCAGCGACTGGCACGACGTCACGACCGAGGACGAGGCTTTCTTTATGCGGGTCTACGGCCCGGGCGACTTTAAGTTCCACGGCGCCGACCTCGGCATCTTGGTCACCAGGGCCGTATGCAGACCGCTGAGGGCCTGACCGACCGCTGCCGCCGCTACATCGACGGCATCCGCGCCCACTACCAGTCCGAGCTCCTGCCGGGCGCCCCGCCCGTTCTGCCCATCGCTTACGTCAAGTAGTTACCCTGGCCTCTTGCTCGCCCGCCCGCGCGAGGTGGATGGTGGGGGCTACGGAGGTGGTGGCGGTGCCGGGCGAGGTGAAACCGCTGGCGTACAACAGCTTGTGGCAGCTCAGGAACGACGGCTGGTCAAGCCTGGAGGAAACCGCCGCTCAGCTTGTGCTGGCCGGTGCCCAGCAACGCCCCGCCGACCAGCTCACGCGCACGGCCACCGACCTGCTGAACGTGCTCGGACCTATCGAACGATTCTGGGCTTTTCCCGGCACGCAAACCTTCCAGCGGCTGCGGCGGCTGTTCGCGTCCGGCCGGTACGAGCGGTTCGCCGCGCTGGCGAGCCAGCTCAACCGGGCGCTGGCCACCGAGTCCTACCGGAGCAGCGAGAGCGAGAACCTGACCGCCGACGACGACTCCCGCGAGGATGGCGAGGTCCACCGGTCTGAGCCGCCGCGGACCGAGCGGCCCTATTTCGAGGTGCTGGTCGTCGAGGACTTGAGCGAGGCGCAGGAACGCGCGCTGCGCGAGGAACTGCGTCGCTGGCGGCGGCCGGACGACCCGTTCCTCTACGAGGTCGTCGTGGTGCCGAGCGTGGACGACGCGGTCATGGCCGCGCGGCTGAACTTCAGGCTCCAGGCGTGCGTGGTACGCCGCCGGTTCACCCACCGGACCCGGCACGAGTCCGGCTTCCTCACCCAGTTCGTGGTCGATTCTGGTCCCGATGACCTGATGGACCGCTCGCCCGATGACCGCGCCCAGGAGCTGGCCCGGGCGCTGGCCAGGATCCGGCCGGAGCTCGACCTGTACCTAATGACCGAGATCTCGGTGGAGGACCTCGCGGGCCGGCTCAGCCATCACTTCCGCCGTATCTTCCACACCAGGGAAGGATCCCTGGAGCTGCACCTGTCCATCCTGGACGGGGTCGGGACCCGGTACCGCGCTCCTTTCTTCAGCGCGCTGCGCAGCTACAGCCACCGGCCCACCGGGGTGTTCCACGCGCTGCCGATCTCGCACGGCAAGTCGATCGTGAACTCGCACTGGATCAAGGACATGCTCGACTTCTACGGCCTGAACATCTTCCTGGCCGAGACCTCGGCGACCTGCGGCGGGCTGGACTCCCTGCTCGAACCCACCGGCCCGCTGCGGGAGGCCCAGCAGCTCGCGGCCAGGACGTTCGGGTCGCGGCAGACCTATTTTGTCACCAACGGCACCTCGACCGCCAACAAGATCGTGGTGCAGGCCCTGGTCTCACCGGGTGACATCGTGCTGGTGGACCGCAACTGCCACCAGTCCCACCACTACGGGCTGATGCTGGCCGGGGCGATGGTGACCTACCTGGACGCCTACCGTCTCAACGAGTACTCGATGTACGGCGCGGTGCCGCTGCGGGAGATCAAGCGCCAGCTGCTGGCGCTGCGCCAGGCGGGCAAGCTGGACCGGGTCAAGATGCTGCTGCTGACCAACTGCACGTTCGACGGCGTCGTCTACGACGTCCAGCGGGTCATGCAGGAGTGCCTGGCGATCAAGCCCGACCTGGTCTTCTTGTGGGACGAGGCCTGGTTCGCCTTCGCCAGGTTCCATCCGATCTACCGGCCGCGGACCGCCATGCGCGCCGCCCGTACCCTGGCCGAACGGCTCCGCCTGCCGGATTACCGCGCGGCCTATGACGCCTTCGCGACCGAGGTCGGCCCGGTCGATGCCGCGGCCGCCGAGGACCTGCTCGCCCGGGAGCTGTTCCCCGATCCGGCCCGGGCCCGGGTCCGGGTCTACGCCACCCAGTCGACCCATAAGACGCTGACCTCGCTGCGGCAGGGGTCGATGATCCACGTCTTTGACCAGGATTTCAGCCAGAAGGTGGAGGAGACCTTCCACGAGGCGTACATGACGCACACCTCGACCTCGCCGAACTACCAGATCCTGGCCTCGCTCGACCTGGGCCGCGCGGCAGGCCGCGCTGGAGGGTTTCGAGCTGGTCCAGAAGCAGATCGAGAACGCGATGCGGCTCCGCGACGCGGTGGACAACCATCCGCTGCTTTCCCTGTACATGCGCTGCCTGACCACCGCGGACCTGATCCCGGCGCAGTACCGTACCTCCGGGATCGACCAGCCGCTGCGCTCCGGGCTGCCAAACATGATCAAGGCCTGGGACAACGACGAGTTCGTCCTGGACCCGTCCCGGATCACCATCTACATCGGCGCCACCGGCATCGACGGCGACGCGTTCAAGCGCAGCCAGCTGATGGACCGTTACGGCGTGCAGATCAACAAGACGTCGCGGAACACCGTGCTGTTCATGACCACGATCGGCACCACCCGCAGCTCGGTCGCCTACCTGATCGAGGTCCTGGTCACCATCGCCAGGGAGCTAGACGCCCGGGTCTCAGACATGAGCCCGACCGAACGCGCCGCGCACGAGCGTGCGGTGCTCCGGCTGACCGCGCCGTCGGCCCCGCTGCCCGACTTCAGCGGCTTTCACCCCAGCTTCACCGACGGTCAGGGCCGCACGTCGGAGGGAGACGTCCGCCGGGCCTTCTACCTGGCCTACAACGACAACTACTGCGAGTACCTCACGCCCGATGAGGTGGAGCAGCGGCTGGATAACGGGGAGCAGGTCGTGTCCACCACCTACGTCACCCCCTACCCGCCCGGCTTTCCCGTGCTCGTGCCCGGGCAGGTGTTCAGCCCGCAGATCCTGGCCTTCATGCGCAGCCTGGACACCCCCGAGGTGCACGGCTACCGGCCCGGTCTCGGCTTCCGCGTCTACGTCGATAAGGCCCTGGAGATCACCACGCCTACCTGACGGGTCACGAAAGCCCGTGCTCGCGGCACCAATCCTCGGCGCTGCCGCCCGCCAGGGTCACGTCCCAGTGCTGGTCCGCGGTGATCGCCTCCGGCAGGCTGGGGTAAACCGTGAACGCGCGGCTGAGCCCGGTCATCTCGAACAGCTGAGGTATCGCGTCGCCGCCGGTCACCATCGTGAGCGATCCTTCCTGCAGGCGCAGCCGCTTGAGACCGCCGACCAGGACGCCCAGACCGCTGGAATCCAGGAAATCGACGCTGCTCAGGTCGGCTACGACATACCGGGCGCCGCTCTCGACCAGCTTGATCAGCTGCTCGCGCAGCGCGGGTGCGCCGTAGACGTCGACCTCGCCCGCCACCCGCAGGACCGCGCAGTCGCCCGCGGTAATCGCCTTGAGCTGAAACGGCGGCACATGCGCCTCCAAAGTTGTCTTCGCCCGTAAGCGGGCTACATCACGAACGGCGTGGCGTAACCCGCTGGAAACATCCGGCGTAGATCATGAATCATGGAAACACGCCGGCTCCTGATCGGATGCGACTTTACCTATCTCGCGGCCATCAGCACTCCGGTGATTTTCCAGGTTCAGCCGATCGAAACCCCGTCCATAGCCGTGACCGGGGGGCAGTGGGCGGCCGAGCCGCCGATGTCGATCCGCGGCTATACCGACCTGTACGGCAACCCGTGTGTCCGCGCGGTGCTGCCGGCCGGGAGGTCGAGCTTCCGTTACCAGGCGCAGGCCGAGGTCCCCGACGCCACCGAGGACGGCCGACCCGGACGCCAAGGAATGCCCGCCTGACGACCTGCCGGACGAGACGCTGATCTATACCCTGCCGAGCCGGTACTGCCTGCCCGATGTGCTCGGCGACGAAGCCTGGTCCCGGTTCGGCGGGCTGGAGCCGGGATACCGCCGGGTGCAGGCCATCTGCGACTACGTCCACAATCACCTGACCTTCCGGTACGGCAGCACGACGGCCCTGTCCAGCGCCGCGGACGTCAACCGGACCCGGATCGGGGTCTGCCGTGACTTCACGCACCTGGCCGTGTCGTTCTGCCGGGCGCTGAACATCCCGGCCCGCTATGTCTTCGGCTACCTGCCCGACCTCGACGTCCCGCCGGATCCGGCGCCGATGGACTTCGCGGCCTGGATGGAAGTGTGGCTGGGGGACCGGTGGTGGACGTTCGATCCGCGCAACAACATCAGGCGCAAGGGACGTATCGTGATCGGCCGGGGGCGTGACGCTTCGGATGTGGCCATGGCCACGACGTTCGGCGGCCCCCGGCTCGAGTCCATGGTGGTCCAGGCGGAGGAGGCAGCGCGATGATGCTCGATCCCTCGGTGCTGCAGGCGCCGCTGCTCGATCACCGCGGCCTCGACCTGGGTGCCGTCCGCACCGTTAACTATGTCCTGCAGCAGAGCTTTCGCTACACCTACGATGCTCCGGTGGAGTCGCTGCGCCAGCGGCTGGTCATCGTGCCGCCCGCCCGGCACGGCAACCAGTACCGGCGGGCGCACCGGCTGGAGGTGAACGGCGCTCAGGTCCGGCGCCGGGTCAGCCGCGACGCGCACGGCAACGTCATCGCCTGGCTGCACGCCGACCGGGTGACGCACGCGATCGAGTTCCGGCTGGCCGCCGTGATCGAGCGGGTCCACGACGACGGGCCCACCCTGCTGCCCGCGCAGCTGCTGTGGCACCCGCGCCTGCTGCGGCCGACCCGGCTCACCGCGGCCGACGAGCGGCTGCGCGACCTGGCCGCGGACATCGCGGCGCGGGCCACCGGTCCGACTGGACATCGCCCAGCGGACCTGTGACGTCGTCGCCCAGGCGATCACTTACTCATACGGTGTCACCTCGGTGACCACCCCGGCGCCCGAAGCCCTAGCCGCCGGGCGCGGTGTCTGCCAGGACTTCGCGCACGTGATGCTGGCGCTGTGCCACCTGCTCCAGCTGCCCGCCAGGTACGTGTCGGGACACCTGCTCGGCCAGGGCGGCACCCACGCCTGGGTCGAGGTGATCGTGCCGCACGGCCACCAGGCCGAGGCCGTCGCCTTCGACCCCTGTAACGGCCGCCGCACCGACAGCGGCTACGTCACCGTCGCGACCGGCCGCGACTACGCCGACGTCGCCCCGACCTCAGGTTCCTACGTCGGCACCTCCGGCGGCCACCTCACCGCCGACCGCCGCGTCGGCATCCTCACCGCCGCCTGACCAACCCTCACCCTCCCACCAGAGCCTCTTCAGTCCCGGAGCTAATACATCCCGGTGTGTGACACCAATTCCGTGGTGGATCCGGGCTTGATGGCGGATCGGGTGCACGGGAATACACCGGATCCACCGCGGAGCCCGGATCCACCACCATAACCGCAGAACGCTCTGCACGATTTGCCGCTTTTATAGGTATATGGGAGTCGGTTGTCCGGTATCTAAAACCGCTAAGCGCACGGCTGTGCGGCAGTCGCCGAGAAACACCCCACGCCCTGGCCAACCGGGCGCACCCACTAGTCAAGAAGGACCCTTGACTTCAAGCTGGCTTGAACTTCTACCGTATGACCATGACCCGCATCAAGTACGAACACCGTGAGCTCGACGTCGCCTGCACCCTCGGCCCGGCGCAACAAGCGGGCCGAGGTGCGCAGTGGCAGCTCCTTCGTGACCAGGACGGCCTGGGCACGGAGCCGATTCCGGGCGGCATCCGCATCTGGCTGCGCCCGCAGGCACGCGCCCTGGCCGAAAGCCTGGCGCGCCAGGAAGCGGACTGCTGCGGCTTCCTGGACCTGGAGCTGGCATCTGACGGCGACCGCCTCCGCCTCGACATCACCTCGCCGGCCGCCGAAGCCGCCCCGACCATCGCCTGGCTAGCGCGTGACGGCGAACCGTGACGGGGCGAACCGTGACCACCCCGGGCCTGCCGATCGGCGAGGTGGCCAGGCGTTCGGGCCTGGCCACCTCGGCCATCCGCTACTACCAGGAGCTGGGCCTGGTCAGCCCGGTCGGCCACGCTTCCGGGCGTCGCCGGTTCGACGAGGCGGCGGCGGGCCGGCTGCGGGCCATCACCGCCGCCCGTCAGGCTGGCTTTAGCCTGGACCAGATCCGGCGCCTGCTGGACAGCCAGGCTGAGGGCAGCGCCGAATGGCGTGAGCTGGTGGCGGACAAGATCACCGAGGTCCGCGCCCGGATCGAGCGACTCCAGGCGGTCGAGGCGACGCTGCGTGACAGCCTGACGTGCGGCTGCCGGGCCTGGGACGAATGCCCGCTAGGCAGCGGCCCGGCTGACAGTGCAGCCGGAATCACCAAACTCCGCGCTGATCCTGCCGCCCGCCCCCAGCGGGTACGCCCTGGTCAGACCGCCGGTGATGACCAGGTCGCCCGGTTCGAGGGCCTGCCCCCTGGTGGCCAGCTGCCCGGCCAGCCAGGCTAGTCCCACGGCGGGATGACCGCCCGCGGCCGCCCCCGTCGTGCGCTCCACCACCTGCCCGTCCATCGACATCGTGACCGGAAGCGCGGCCAGGTCGTCCAGCGGCAGCGGCGGCCCCACCGCCACCCAGGCCGCGGACGAGCCGTCCGCGGTGTTGTCCTCGAGGGCGAAACGGTACCCGGCCCAGACCGAGTCCACGATCTCCAGGCACGCCAGCGCGGCCCCGCACGCGTCAAGGGCCTGCTCAACCGAGCATGGCCCGGTCAGCCGGCGCCCGAGCCGCAGCCCGATCTCCGGCTCGACCCGCGGCTGCAACGCGCCCCCTGGCAGCACCGCGGGGGAGTCGAGCAGCATGACGTCGGTCAGCGGACCGAAGTTGGGCGCGTCGATGCCCATCTGCGCCCGCATGACCGCCGAGGTGTAGCCCAGCTTCCATCCGGACAGCCGTTCCCCGGCGGCCAGCCGCGAGGCCGTCAGCTGGTCCTGTATGCGGTACGCGTCCGCCAGCGACAACCCGAGCTCGGCGGAAAGCAGCACGTCCAGGGTTCGCCCCGCCTGCCGGGCCTGGCGCAGCACGCGCGCGGCCGCGGCCGGGTCAAGCGCGCCCCGGGCATCCGCACACGACCGCCAGGTCACGGCGCGGAGCCGTCCGGGCGGGCGTGCGCGCGCAGGATTTCCGACCAGCTCCGGGCCGGCTCCGCGGCCGGAAGCGACACGTGCGGCCGGCCGCTGGCCAGCACGACCGGGTACCTTCGCAGCTCGTACCCGGCCGCGGTCCGGCACCGGCCGGTGGCCAGCTCGTAGCTGTACCAATGCCAGGGGCAGGTGACGACGCCGTCCCGGACCAGCCCTTCGGCCAGCGGCCCGCCGTTGTGCGGGCACCCGCCGTCGGTGACGTGCAGCTCACCGCCGACGGTAAAGACCGCGTAAGAACGCCCGTCGTGCTCGAACGACCACTGCGTGCGCCCCCCGGGCGGCTCGAGCGGAACCAGGTTCACCTGCACCCGAGTTCGATGCTGCCGAGCCGGTCCGCGGTGGCGGTCACCACGTCGCCGGCCCGCACCGGCACGGCCGCGGTCAGACCGCCCGACAGCACGATGTCGCCCGCCCGCAGGCCCTCGTTCTCGGCGGCCAGCGAGCGCACCAGCCAGGCCACCGCCGCGGCCGGATGGCCGAGCGCCGCCGCGCCCGCGGCGGTCGCCACCACCTCGCCGTTGTGCTCGAGCACCACGCCGATCAGCCGCAGGTCCAGGCCGGCCGCGGGCACGGCCGCGCCGACCAGGTAACGGGCCGCCGAGGTGTTGTCCGCCACCACGTCCGGCATGGTGAACTTGTAGTCGGTGTACCGGGAGTCGAGCACCTCGATGCCGACCGCCACCGACGCGGTGGCCGCCAGCACCGCCGAGGAGGTGACCGCAGGCCCGGACAGGTCCGCGCCCATGATGAAGACGATCTCCGGTTCGCACCGGGGCTGGATGTGCTGGCCCACGACCAGCGTTTCGCCGAGGTCGAGCGCGTCCGCGGCGGCCAGGTGGCCGCGGACCGGGTCGTGCACCCCGACTTGGGCCTGCTTGGCCCGGGAGGTCACGCCCAGCTTCCAGCCCGCCAGCGGCCCGGCCTCGAGCCGCAGCAGCCGCTGCACCTCATAAGCCGAGGCCAGGGAGTCGAGCTCGCCGGACAGCGAGCTGATCGGGGTGCGATCGGCGCGGGCCTTGGTCAGCCGGGCCGCGATCTCGTCAGCTGAAGTCATCACAGTGCCCCTTATTCGGAAACGCGGACGGTAACGGGCCCGAGGCGGTCGAAGTCGGCCCGGAACACGTCGCCGGCCCGCATCGGCACGGCGGCGTGCAGCGCCCCGGTCATGATCAGGTGCCCGGCCTCCAGTTTGGCTCCCAGCTCGCCCAGGGTGTTCGCCAGCCAGGCCACCACCTTGACCGGGTCGCCGAGCGCGGCCGCACCCGCGCCGGTGTCGACCAGCTCTCCCTGCCGGGTGAGCGCCATCCCGATCAACCGAGGATCAACACCGTCCAGCGGAACCAGCCGGTGAGAGACCGCGACCGCGCCGTTGGACGCCAGGTCGGCGATGGTATCCGCTAGCTTGATCCGCCAGTCGGCGAACCTGGAGTCGACGATCTCCACCGCGGCGGTCATCCCGGCGATCGCGGCCCGCGCGTCCAGCACGCTCACCCCGGGGCCGGCCAGCGGCGCCCCGAGCACGAACGCGATCTCAGCTTCGATCTTCGGCTGGATAAAACCAGACACGGGCACCGCGTCGCCATCGGCGTAGACCGTCGAGGCCAGCACGGGCCCGTAGTCAGGCTGGTCCACCCCGATCATCTGCTGCATCGGTTTGGAGGTCAGCCCGACCTTGTACCCGACGATGCGGTCGCCGTCGGCCAGCAGCAGCTTCACCAGATCCTGCTGCACGGCGTAGCCGTCGGCCATGCCGAGGTCGGGATCGGCGTCGGTGAACGGCTCGATCGGCTGCCGGTTGCGGCGGGCCGCCTGCAGCGCCCTGGCCTTGCCGGGCACATCGGTCAGCGGCATGTCAGCCTTCCTTCTGCAGGAGCTCCGGGGACCAGCCCAGGCGACGGGACGCCGCCTCGGCCGCTTCCATGATCGTGGGGGCCAGCCGTCGCAACGCCATCACCGTGCACCGGGCCAGCGGAACGCCGATGCTGATCGCGGCGATCACGTCGCCGTTGATATCACGGACCGGGGCCGCGATGGAGGCCAGGCCGATCTCGCGCTCGTTGACCGCCTCGGCCCAGCCGCGGCGGCGGACCCGGTCCAGCTCGGCCGCCAGCCGTTCGGGGTCGGTGATGGTGTGCGCGGTCAGCGCGGTGAGCGGGGCCGCGCGCAGTACCGCCTGCCGCCTGGCCTCGGGCAGGTAGGCCAGCAGCACCTTGCCCGAGCTCGTGCAGTGCACCGGCACCCGCCGCCCGGTTTCGGTGAACAGCCGCAGCGAGTGCGCGCTCTCCAGCCGGTCCACGTACACCACCTCATGCCCGTCGAGCACTCCGACCTGGGACGACTCCCCGGTCTGGGTGCGCAGTTCACCGAGCACCTGGCCGACCGCGGCGTGCAGGTCCAGGTGCACCCGGACCGCCTCGCCCAGCTCGAACATCACGATGCCGAGCCGGTAGCCGCCGGTCCGCGGGTTCTGCTCGACCAGCCCCTCGGCCACCAGCGTGGTGAGCATCCGGTGCACGGTGCTCTTGCCCAGGCCCAGCCGCCGGGCCAGCTCGGAGACGCCGAGGTCGGGCTCGCGGGACCGGAACACCTTGAGCAGCCGGGCCGCGTTCCGCACCGTAGAAAGGCCGCCGTCGGTCACGAGGCCGAGCCCGGCGGCTGCCACTGGGTCCGGCCGCCGACCGCGGCCAGCAGCTCGCGCCGCACCTCGTCCGGGTCCGGCCGCGGCTGCGACGCCAGCGCGCCGAGCGCCGCGTTGCGCGGCGCGAGCGTCGCGGCCAGCAGCGCGTGCGCCCGGACCAGCCCGGCCGCCGCCGCCCCGGCCATCTCGTCGACCAGGTCCTCCCGGCCGCGGACCCGGCTGCGGATCGTCTCGAAGTCGCGGGCCACCGCCGAATGCCCGCCCGCCAGCCCGGTGCCGACGTGCGCCGCCTGGTGCCCGGACAGCCCCGCGCCGGGCGAAGCCACGAAATGGTAGACCACGGTGCTCACGCCGAGCGCGTGCCGTACCTCACCAAAGGCCGGGCCGGCCGACTCGTCGATCAGCGCCAGCTCGGGCAGCACCACGGGATCGAAGAACCGCAGCGTCCAGGAAAGCCCCGGCACCGACCCGGTCAGCTCGACCTCGGGCTCGCGCACCGGGCCGAGGGAGTCCCGGGTGGCCAGCACGTGCAGGTGACGCGCGCCCACCGCGGCCACCGTCAGCGGCCCCGGTTCCAGCAGCGGCATCTGGCCGCGGACGGCGGCCGGGAACGTCATGGCCTGCGCGATGTAGGCGCGGTGAATTTCCTCGACGTAATGCGCGACCGCCGCACGCATCTGTTCAGGCGTCGACATCGGACCTCTCCGCCCGCATGGAAGCGTTCCTTTATACGGAACGCTAGGGCTTTATCTGGAACAGTAGGCGAGGTATGTTCGAGCCGTCAAGCACTAAGGAGGCACCGTGGGAATCCTGCGTCTGGCCCACGTCGACGTTCGCACCCCTGACCTCGAGCTGTCCACCGCGTACTACACCGAGGTGCTCGGCCTTCAGCTGGCGGAAAAAAGCGCGGACACCGTCTACCTGAAGTGCTGGGACGAGGAGGACCACCACTCCATCCGGCTGCGCTATGACCCGCGCACCGGGCTCGACCTGTTCAGTTTCCGGGTCGAGCGCGAGGACGACCTGGCCGAGCTCGAGAACAAAGTCCAGGCCTACGGTTGCCAGGTCCAGCGGGTCAGCCGCGGCGAGGCGGTCGGCCAGGGCGAGTCGCTCCGGTTCGTGATCCCGTCCGGCCAGACCATGGAGCTCGTCTACGACCTGGAAAAAACCGGCAACATCTTGGGCAAGCTGAATCCGAGCCCGGTGCCGCCGCCCGACCTGCCCGGGATCGCGCCGCCGCGCCTGGACCACATGCTGATCAACGCCGAGGAGGTCGGGGAGGCCGGGGCGTTCTTCCAAAAAGTCCTCGGCTTCCGGATGACCGAGCAGATCCTGGACGCCAACGGCCACCAGCTCGGCGTCTGGCTGGAACGCAGCCACTCCCCGCACGACATCGCCATCGTCAACGGGCCGAACGGGGCGCTGCACCACTTCGCGTTCTGGCTCGACGACTGGGACCAGGTCCGCAAGGCCGCCGACATCCTGGCCTACAACGGGGTGCAGATCGACCAGGGCCCGACCAGGCACGGGGTGACCCGCGGCAACACCATCTACTTCTTCGACCCGCTCGGCATCAGGAACGAGGTCTTCACCGGCGGGTACCGCGCGGATCCCGACTTCCCGAGCATCACCTGGACCGAGGACCAGTTCGGCCGCGGGCTGTTCTACTACGAGAACGTCCTGAGCCAGCGCTTCCTCCGCCTGCACACCTGAGGGGCAACCATGAGCGACCGCATCCTGCGCCTGCAGCACGTCGAGATCCGGGTCCCCGACCTCGAGCTGTGCACCGCCTACTACACCGAGGTGGTCGGCCTCATCGAGGTCACCCACGAAGAGGGCCGGGTGTTCCTGAAGTGCTGGGACGAGCACGAGCACCACAGCGTCGTGCTGCGCCAGGCGCCCACCTACGGTCTGGACCACATGTCGTTCAAGGTCGCAGAACACGATGACCTGGACCACTACGCCGACCGGGTGGAAAAGGCCAGCCTGACCGTCAAGCGCTTCGCCAGGAACGAGCTCGGCCCGGGCTGGGGCGAGGCGATCCGGTTCGAGGCTCCGTCGGGGCACCTGGTCGAGCTGGTCTACGGGATGGAGAAGGTCGGCAACCTGCTGCCGCTGACCAACCCGCCGCCTCGCCCGGCCAACCTGGTCGGCATCGCGCCGCCCCGCCTTGACCACATCTTCATCATGGCCGAGGACGTCGACGCCGCCACCGCGTTCTTCCGCGACGTGCTGGACTTCCGGCTGACCGAGCAGATCATCGCCAACGACGGGCACCAGCTCGCCACCTGGCTCGAGCGCTCGCACACCCCGCACGACCTGGCCATCGTCACCGGCCCCAACGGCGCCCTGCACCACTTCGCGTTCTGGGTGGACGACTGGAACAACGTCCGCGAGGCGGCCGACCTGCTCGCCTACAACGGCGTCACCATCGACGTCGCGCCCACCAGGCACGGCGTCACCCGCGGTTACACCGTCTACTTCTTCGACCCGGTCGGCAACAGGAACGAGGTGTTCACCGGCGGCTACTGGGTCGACCCGGACTTCGAGCCGATCACCTGGACAGAAGAGGAGATGGGCCGGGCCATGTTCTACTACGCCCGCGAGGTCAACGAGCGCTTCTTCACGGTCCATTCCTGATGACCGATACCAACGGCAAGTCCGCCTTCCGCCGTACCGACCGTACCGACGCGCCTTACTACCTCGCCCGATATGCCGAACGGAAGAGCCTGCAAGCGGCCAGGCAAGCGGCGACGACCGCGGAGCCCGACGCCGACCTGCCGCTTTACCTGCGCCGGTTCAGGGAACGCGGCCAGGAGGAGGCCGCCAGCGCCCTGCTCGAGGTGGATGGTGAGCGCTTCACCCCGGAGTTCGCCTGCACGTCCAGGGACAAGGAGATCGTCGCACCGCCCGAGCGCCGGGCGCAGGAGGACTTTGCCACCGAGATCCGGATCATCAGGCACGGCATCACCCAGGGCTACTCCACCGACGCCGGCCTGACCCCGATGGGCGGCTGGCAGGCGCACCAGCGCGGGCACAGCCTGTCCAAGAGCGTGCGGCCCGGGCAGCAGGTGCGGATCGTCTGCGCCGACACCAGCCGGGCCAGGCAGACCGCCGACCAGCTCTACCGGGGCATGCACGACGGCTTGCGGCAGTGGGGCCGCGAGGCCGAGATCGGCGCCCCTGAACCCATTCCCGAGTTGCGCAACTTCCAGGTCTGGACGCCGGAGGGACCGCGCGACGTCACCTCGGCGTTCCGTCAGTACCAGGCGCTGATGGAGAAGCTGGAGCGGATGGCGGTCGGTGACCGGCCGCGCTGGCTGGTGGAGATCGACCGGTTCTACCGGACCCAGCTCGGCGGCGCGGACCCGATCTACATGTGGCTGACGATCCCGCTGATGTACTTCGAGCCGCCGCAGTCCTGCGTCCGCCGGTTCTGGCGCGGGTTCCACCGGCTGATGGCGGAGTCGCCGGACTGTCCCCGGATCATCGCGGCCACTCACTCCGGGCCGATCCGGGCCTTCGCCACCTGGGCGCACGGTTACGATCCCGGCGAGCCGTACAACACCGAGGAAGTGGTGGTCAAGATCCGCCGCGGCGGCGGGACCGCCCTGGTCGCCTATCGTAATCGCGTGACCGAGGTGAACGTCCCGCCCCCGGACGAGCTGCCGGTGTGGGAATGACGGCCGCTCTGGACCTGGCCGACACGCACGCCGGGCTGCGGTCGGTGTCGATCGCGGCGTCGGTGCTCGATTGCTTCGCCGCCCACCGCGAGCTCGGGGCCACCCAGGTCGCCCGCGAGCTCGGCGTGGCCAAGAGCACCGCCTGCCGGATGCTGTCCGCGCTGGCCGACGGGGGCCTGCTGGTCCGCATCGCCGGCGGCCGGTACCGGCTGAGCCTGCGCGTGTTCGAGCTCGGCGTGCTGGCGGCCGAGCGGATGCCGGTCCGCGACGTGGCCCGGCCGGTGCTGATGGACCTGCAGGAACAGCTGGGGGAGACGGTCCAGCTCGGCGTGCCGGCGGCCGGCCACGTGGCCTTTATCGACAGGTACGGGTACACCCGGCCCGACAGCGCACCCGGCGGCGAGGTGCTGCGCCGGGTGCCCGGCTACTCTTCGAGCTCGGGCCGCGTGCTGGCCGCCTTTGACGAGCGCATCTTGCGGGAGACGCTGGCCGTGCCGCGCCGCAAGCACACGCCGTTCACCATCGTCGACGCCGAACGGCTGTCCCGGGTGCTGCACTCCGCCCGGGCAGGCCGGCTGGGTGGGCACCAGGGAGGAGTTCACCCTCGGCTACTCCTCGGTGGCCGCCCCGGTGCTGATACGGGACAGGCCAGCCGCGGCGATCTCGGTCGTCGGGCCGACCGCCCGCATCCTCGGCCTGCGCAAGGACTTCATCGTGGCGAGCGTGTGCCGGGCCGTCCAGCGCGTCGGCGTCCTGCTCGCCCAGGCAACGGAGGACTAGTTCATGCAGCGCAGCACCGGACGCATCCTGACCACTCACGTGGGCAGCCTGGCCCGTCCGCACGACCTGCTCGAGATGATGCGGGAGAAGGAGCACGGCCGTCCGTACGACCCGGAACGCTTCGCCGCCGGTGTCCGCGAGGCGGTCGCTGACGTGGTGCGCAGGCAGGCCGCGGCCGGCCTGGACGTGGTCACCGACGGCGAGCAGGGCAAGGTCTCGTTCCTCACCTACGTCAAGGAACGGCTGGCCGGGTTTGACCAGGTGGAAGGTGAGACGCTGCTGCCGCCGTCATGGCAGCGGGAGATCGACGACTTCCCCGAGTACTACCAGGGCTACATGGGCAAGTACACCGGGGCGGTGGCGCCGATGAAGGTGATGGTGTGCACCGGGCCGGTCGCGTACAGCGGGGCGGACGCGCTGCAGACCGACATCGCGAACCTGCGCGCCGCCCTAGCCGAGACCGGCAGCCCCGTGACCAGCAGCGCGGAAACCGGCGGCCCGGTCGAGGCCTTCCTGCCGTCCACCAGCCCCAGCGGGTTTGGCCGGAATGAGTACTACTCCTCGGAGCAGGATTACCTGGCCGCGGTGGCCGCCGCCATGCGGGAGGAGTACCTGGCCATCGTCGAGGCGGGCTTCCTGCTGCAGATCGACGACCCCTGGCTGATCGAGATCCTGACCGATGACGGCCACAGTGAGCAGGGCGTTCGCCGCCGCCGCGCGCACGAGCACGTAGACGCGCTCAACCACGCGCTGCGCGGCATCCCCGCGGACCGGATCCGGCTGCACACCTGTTACGGGCTCAACCACGGCCCGCGGCTGAACGACATCCCGCTGGCCGACGTGGTGCCGGTCATGCTGACCATCAACGCGGGCGCCTACTCCTTCGAGGTGGCCAACCCGCGGCACCAGCACGAATGGCGGATCTGGGCGGACACGCCGCTGCCCGACGGCAAGATCTTGCTGCCGGGCCTGCTCGGGCACGCGACCAACTACGTCGAGCATCCCGAGCTGATCGCGGACAGCATCTGCGCCTACGCCAGCCTGGTCGGCCGGGAGAACGTCATCGCCAGCGCCGACTGCGGGTTCTCCTCCCGGGCGACGTTCACGCCCGAGGTGCACCCCACCGTGGTGTGGGCGAAGTTCGCCGCGCTCGCCGAGGGCGCCGCGCTCGCGACCAAGCGCCTCTGGGGAGGAAACTGACCATGGCTCATACTCCGACCACGGCCAAGACCCTGGCCGCGATCGTCGGCCCCGGCAACATCGGCACCGACCTGCTGGCCAAGCTCCAGCGCAGCGCGCACATCGAGGTCCGTTACATGGTCGGCGTGGTCGAGTCCGACGGGCTGCCCCGCGCCCGCGCGCTCGGCCTCGCCGCCTCGGCCGAGGGCCTGGACTGGCTGCTGCGCCAGGACCCGCTGCCGCGGCTGGTGTTCGACGCCACCTCGGCCAAGGCGCACCATGCCAACGCGCCGCGCTACGCCGAGGCGGGCATCCAGGCCATCGACCTGACCCCGGCCTCGCTCGGGCCGCCGGTCTGCCCGCCGGTCAACCTGCACGCCCACCTGACCGCCCCGAACATGAACATGATCAGCTGCGGCGCGCAGGCCACGGTCCCGATCGTGCACGCCGTCTCCAGGTGGTCCCGGTGCCCTACGCGGAGATCGTCGCCTCGGTCGCCTCCCGGTCGGCCGGCCCGGGCACCCGGGCGAACATCGACGAGTTCACCCACACCACCTCCCGCGCCGTCGAGACGGTCGGCGGCGCGCAGCGGGGCAAAGCGATCATCGTGCTCAACCCGGTCGAGCCGCCGATGATCATGCGGGACACCGTGTTCTGCGCCATCCCGGCCGACGCCGACACCGACGCGATCACCGCCTCGATCTACCGGCGGGTCGCCGAGGTGCAGCGCTACGTGCCCGGCTACACCCTGCGCGCCGAGCCGCAGTACGACGAGGCCCGCGAGTCCTGGCAGGGCCACGCCCGGGTCGCGGTGTTCCTCGAGGTCTCCGCGCCGGTGACTACCTGCCCGAGTACGCGGGCAACCTGGACATCATGACCTCGGCCGCCGCCCAGGTCGGCGAAGTCATCGCCCAGCGCCACACCGAGAAGGCGACCGCATGAGCCCCCCACTCGCCACTCCAGTCACTCCCGCCTCGATACGCATCACCGACACCACCCTGCGCGACGGCAGCCACGCGATGGCGCACCAGTTCACCGAGGAACAGGTCCGCACCACCGTGCACGCCCTGGACGCGGCCGGCGTCGAGGTCATCGAGGTCACCCACGGCGACGGCCTGGGCGGCTCCTCGTTCAACTACGGTTTCTCCCTGGTCGACGAGATCGCCCTGATCGCGGCCGGGGTCGAGGAAGCCACCCAGGCCAAGATCGCGGTCCTGCTCGTGCCGGGCATCGGGACCAAGGACGACCTGCGGAACGCCCGCGAGGCCGGCGCGTCGGTGGCCAGGATCGCCACCCACTGCACCGAGGCCGACGTGTCCGTCCAGCATTTCGGGCTGGCCCGCGACCTCGGCATGGAGACCGTCGGCTTCCTGATGATGGCCACAGCACCAAGCCGGCCGAGATGGCCAGGCAGGCCCGGATCATGGTCGACGCCGGCGCGGAATGCGTCTACTGCGTCGATTCGGCCGGCGCGCTGGTCCTCGGCGACGCCCACGAACGGGTCCAGGCCATGTACGCCGAGATCGGCCATCAGGCCGAGATCGGCTTCCACGGCCACCAGAACCTCTCCCTCGGAGTCGCCAACTCGGTGCTGGCCTACCAGCACGGCGCCCGCCAGGTCGACGGCGCGCTGTGCGCGCTCGGCGCCGGGGCGGGCAACTCGCCCACCGAGGTGCTGGCCGCCACCTTCGACCATCTCGGAGTGCCGACCGGCGTGGACGTGGGCGGCGTGCTCGCCGCGGCCGAAGAGGTCGTCCGGCCCTTCCTGCCCCGCTGGCCGAAGATGGACCGCTCCGCGATCGTGCAAGGCTGGGCCGGGGTCTACAGCAGCTTCCTGCTGCACGCCGAGCGAGCCGCGGAGCGCTACGGCGTCCCGGCGCACGAGATCTTGCAGCGGGCCGGCGAACTCGGCTACGTCGGCGGCCAGGAAGACATGATCATCGACATCGCCGTCCAGCTCGCCCAGGCCCGCGACCTAGCCGCGACCGGCGCCCGCTAACCGTCAAAGCAGACCGTGGTAGAGGCGCAGGGCGTCGTCGAGTGCGTTCATCTCGTCGTCGTTCAGCACGCCGATCCAGTTGGTCAGCTTGGAAATGTCCACCCCGAGCATCTGCTCGAGGAGTATGCGGCATTTCCGGCCGTCGATCTCGGCGGTGGGCCGGGTAAGGCTAGGCCGGGCCAGGTGGAGGTAGGGGCGACAGTCACCACCGAGCCGATGAAGCTCGTGGCGGTCACGACGACGGCGTAGCGACGCCCCTCTTGGGTATGATCACCGGTCCGGGCCGGCAAGGTAACGAGGAAAATAGAACCCTTACGAAGCAAGGTAACGGGCCCACTCGCGGATCTGCTCCGCTTCCTCTCGCTCCGCCGGGTCGTTAGCGATCTCGGCCGACTCGCGGCGCATCCGGTCCTGCATAGTGGTAAACCAGGCCAGGTGGATGGCTTTCCTGATCACCTCGGATGTCGACCCGCCGAGCTCTTCGACGACCTGGTCCAGTTCCCTGCGCGTCTTTTCATCCACGCGGACGGTCACAACTTCCATAGGCCCGAGTGTAACACGTTCCGTATTACACACTCGGGTGGGGCTCGCTGACCGAGGTGGGTCGAGTGGCGGCTAGGACCCGGGGACCTCATGGCTCGGCGCCGAAGTCGAGAGCTTGCGGCTCGTCGGAGAGCGGCGCGGTCGTGACCGTCACGGTAGCCGGAACGGCCTCGCCGACTTCCTCGAATCGCGGCCGGGCCAGGTCGATAGCCCCGGCACCACTCAACAGCGCGCCGAAGTGCAAGGCGGTGGCTTGTTCCGGCACGTCGAGCACGATGCTCACCTGCCTCCAGCTGGTGGTCCCGCGCAGCGGCCGGTCCTGCATGTTGTCGATGACGAGCGGGCCGCTCAGCCCGTCGGCTCGCAGCCAGAGCCCGGCCCAGGCGCTGACCTCGCAGGTGCGGGCCAAGGCGCTGAAACGCAGACGGCGACCCAGGTAACGCTCGGCGGTAATGCTCTGCATCACCGCGCCGAACCCGCTGGGCTCGGCCAGGGCCGAACGAAGCCGGAGCTGCGCCACCCGGTTTCCCTCGTAGCTGATCCCGGCCAGCAGCCCGACCTCGTAGTCAGGGGCCCGGCTGCCCGTGATCAGCCAGGGCGCCGGCAGCGGTTCGAGATCTACCTGGCCCAGCAGATGGGTCAGGGCCTGGGTGTAGTTCTCCCCGGTCTCGGTCATGCGCGCGCGGACCAGGCGCTTGAGATCCTTGTTTTGTGGCACGGTGAACATCCTCCGTCTCGATCGCCGCCCCAACACCCGTTGCCGGGCCGGCCCGATGACAGACGCACGTTCGCCATCCAAGCGGAAGGTCCGGGAGTGTGCCCCCCTTCGCCCTGACCTAGGGCCCGGTTGAGGACGGGCCGCGGGGCTCGGCGTCAGACCGCGCCGTTCTCACCATGGTGAGCCACCTCGCGCGCCAGAGTCAACCGGCCTTCCGGGCCCACCGGAACGCGGGTCATCGTTCCGCAGCGGGGAACGCCCTGGTTGCCAGCAGGTAACGGCAATGACACCTTCTGGACATCGGCAGTCGCAACGACGCTTAGGAGTCGCAATGGCCACGGTCATTCCCGTTGATGAGTTCATCAGCGACGAGTGGTACCCGGGCTTCAAGCCCAGTTACACCCACGCACCGTGGTACGTCGACCCGGTCCAGACCTTCCGTAAGGAAGACGAGGAGAACTTCTGGTTCCTGGATTTCCACTGGCCGCGGGGCCTGACCCCGATGGGGCTGATCTGGAACGAGGACGGCTACAACTGGGCCTCACAGCTGGCCGCCGAGCAGATGCCGCTGCCGCCCGGCCGCGGGATCACCTGCCGTCTGGGCGGTACGCACACCTACGGCTCGGCCCTGCCGGTGACCGACACCCGGGAGATCGGCCAGCGGGCCAGGCGGCTCGAGCACAGCCTGCCGCCGTTCCTGCAGAACTTTGACGACATCTGGGGCCGGATGCGCGAGGAGGTCAACGAGAGCTGGGACTACTTCCGCGGCGTGGACACCAGCCGGATGTCCCTGCCGGACCTGAGGGAAAACCTCGTCCAGGCCCGCCAGTACCACAAGCGCGCCTTTGAGATCCACTTCCAGGTGATGTACCCGCTGCTGGCGAACTACGTGGGCTTTTACGGCATGTGCACCGAGCTCGGCCTGGACCCGGGCCAGATCGGCAAGTTCCTGCAGGGCTACGACACCAAGATCATGGAAACCGACCGGGAGCTGTGGCGGCTGACCGCCGCGGCTCGCACGGCCGGCCTCGGGCCCGTCTTCGCCGCCCACGAGGCCGGCGGGCTGCGGGCCGCGCTGGCCGCCCAGGGTGGCCCGGCCGGCACCTGGCTGACCCAGTTTGACGATTTCCTCCAGGTCTACGGCTGGCGCACCGAGGGATCGTGCGACATCGCGCTGCCGAGCTGGATCGAGGACGCGACCCCGGCGCTGGGCACGATCAAGACTTTCCTGCAGAAGGGCACCGACCACAACTTCGAAGCGGCCCTGGCGGCGGCAGTGGAGGAGCGCGAGACGGCGGTGGACGCCGCCAGGTCCAAGCTCACCCTGGATGAGCAGCGGCTGTTCGACGGCGGCCTGGCCTCGTGCCGCGCGGCGAACTTCCCGTGGTGGCAGGACGACCACAACTACTACATCGACCTGCGCATCTCGCTGCCCATGCGGTGGGCCTGCCAGGCCATCGCGGACCGGGTCGGAGCGGACCACCAAGACGACACGCTCTACCTGTTCTGGGAAGAGATCATGGACGTGTCGGCCGGCCGCAGGCCCTACGACGCCGGCCTGCGCAGCCTGGTGGCACAGCGCAAGCAGTACTTCGACTACTGGCTGGCGCGTCGGCCGACCATGCCCAAGGTGGTCGGCACCGTCCCTGACTCCGTCAACGACCCGATCCTGATCGAGATCTTCGGCCTGAACAGCCACTTCCTGCGGGCGGTGGAGGCGGTCGGTTCGGCGGATGCGGTCAAGACCTTGACCGGGGTGCCCGCCTCCAAGGGCATCGGCCGGGGCATCGCCCGGGTCCTGCACAACGCCGACGAGCTGCACCGGCTTAGCCCCGGCGAGGTGCTGGTGTGCGAGTCCACCTCGCCCAACTGGACCCCGGCCTTCGCCAAGATCGCCGCCTGCGTCTGCGACGGCGGCGGCACGTTGTCCCACGCCGCTATCGTCGGACGCGAGTACGGCGTGCCCACGGTGACCGCGGTCGGGCTGGCTACGATGCTCATCTCCGACGGCGACGAAGTCGAGGTAGACGGCAGCACCGGGCGCGTCACGGTGCTCAAGGCGGGCGGCTGACCCGTGCCTGACGCCATTGCCTGGGTGGACGCGATCGCCCCGGACCAGGCCGTCGGCGTCTGCGGTGCCAAGATGGGCCGGCTCGCCGAGCTGATCCAGGCGGGCGTCGCCCTGCCGAAAGGGTTCACCGTCACCGTCGACGCGTACCGGCGGCACTGGGCCCAGGCGGGCCTGGACGAGGCGGTCGACGCGGCCCTGAGCGGCCTCACCGACAGCGCCGGGACCGCCGAGATCGAGACGGCCGCCCGCGCGGCCCGGGCCGCGCTGACCAGCCGGGACCTGAGCGCCGACCTGGCCGGGCAGATCGGCGCGGCGTATGAGGAGCTGAGCTCGCGCTGCTTCGACATCAACGTCCCGACCGCGGTGCGCAGCTCGGCCATCGGCGAGGATTCCGGCACGGCCAGCTTCGCCGGGATCTTCGACAGCTACCTGGGGGTGTCCGGGCCGGACCGGGTGCTCGACGCGGTCCGGCAGTGCTGGGCCAGCCTGTTTAACGCGCGCGCGGTGGCCTACCGGCTGCGGTCAGGCACCAGCCACCGCGACATGCCGATGGCCGTCGGCGTCATCGAGCTGATCCACGCCCGCGCCTCCGGGGTGGCGTTCTCCGCTCACCCGGTCACCGGCAAGACCGACCGCATCGTCATCGAGACCAGCTGGGGCTGGGGCGAGGCGGTGGTGCAGGGCCTGGTCACCCCGGACCACGCCGAGGTGGGCAAGGCCGACGGCCGCATCCTGGACTACCAGGTGGCGGCCAAGAAGGTGGTGTCGAACTTCGACTACGCCATCGGCCGGGTGATCGAGACCGAGATGCCGGCCCGCCTGGTCAATCGCCGCGTCCTCGACGACGAGCAGGTCGCCGCCGTGGTCGACGCGGTCCGGGCGGTCGAGCGCCACTACGGCTACCCCGTCGACGTCGAATGGGTGCTGGACCGGCACCGCCGCCCTGGCGAGCCCATCTGCGTCGTCCAGGCCCGCCCGGTCACCGTCCACCACCAGCCCGCCGAACCCACCCCCACCACCTGGAACCCCGCCGCCATGGCCGCGAAATACGTCTTCAAGACCTAGCTCGGGGCCATGGCCGCGGGTTCATCCGGCCGGCGGGTATCACGGCAGGCGCTCACAGGTACCAGCAAGGTCGCGATGAGCATCTCCGTCAGATTCAGCCAGCCCCGCAGCACCGCGGGCACGCTGGTGAACTCCCCGCGGGCGGCGGCGCGCAGCAGGTCGTAGCCGTCGGAGCAGAAGGTGGCCGGTGAACCGCCGGTAACGCGACGTCTCGCTCGAGCTGCTCGAACGCTTCGGCCAGGCCTGGACCATCGTCGGGGCGCAGAGCCCGGACCAGTACCCGCTGTCCTGATCGAAGAGTGATCCGGTACGGCTACGGAGGTAGTGTCCATGCCTCAAGTATCGCTTGGTAAATCTACGCGTTATTGCACCGGGAGACAAATTATGAGAAATATATCAAGCATAACAGGGTCGCTGGAAGGCGGCCGAGCACACTGAACAGAGGTACAGAAAACAGGCGAGCCCCGGCTGCCTTCCAGTTGGAATGTATGGTTGCCACAACCTGCGCAATAGATTGTGCAGGTTGTGGCAACCACACATAAATGCACGAGCACCAAAGTGGCGAAGGTGTCTGTCGTGTCGCCAGGGGTCGTCCAGGAGCTCCCTGCGACGCCAAACCGGCGACGCCAACCCGTCAGCCGGCCGAAGCGGAAGCGACCTCAGTCCGCCGCCTCGTGGCCGGCCACCCGGTCGGCCAGCACGATGTCGCCGGCCCAGCCGCAGGCCCCGCAGAAGCAGACAAAGACCCGGTCCGCGCCCGCCCAGTACTCCGTGGTCAGCCCGGCCCCGCCATCCGGTAGCGACAGCGCCGCCGCGCACGCCGGGCAGTACCTGGGCGCGTCACGCCTGTGCCGTTCGGCATCAAAAGGGAACCAGCCCCGGCGCAGATCAGGCTCAGCCACCCTTCCGGTTCTCCATCGCCTTGAGGTGCAGCTTCTTCAGCGCGTCCGCCTGCGGGCTAAAGCGGGAGGAGCCTCGTTCGATGAAGTCGATGGCGAACGAGCCGCCCGAGTCGAACTTGTTCTTCTCGCACGGCAGGTCGACCCGGTCCCGGAAGTCGCGGTACACCCCGAGCGGGTCCTGCCCCCGGGCCACCGCGCCCATCTGCTCCTTGAACATCCGGCGCAGCATGGTCACGCCGACGTCGGAGCGGCCCAGGTGCTCCACGGTCCGGTCGGTGATCGGCCCCTGGGTGACCCAGGCCATCATGTCCTGGCCCTCGACGTAGTCCACCCGGTGCCGCCCGTCCGCATCCCACACCGGGATCTGATAGTCCGGCACCGAAGGCTGCGCCGGGTACTCCACCCCGGCCGGGGCGTGCACGCTGTAGAGCATGAACCGGGTGGTGGTCCGGTCCACCGGCACCCGGATCTGCATCTGCTCGATGTTGGCCCCGCCGACCCGCATGTTGTAGGGGAACACCAGCGGGTGGCCGATCTTCCAGTCGTCGTCCTCCTCCGAGGCGCCCTCGACCACCCGGCGCTTGATGATGCCCCAGTCGAACGCGTCAAAGCCCACCTTGACGTGCTTCTTGCCAAACGAGGACGGCGCGTCGAAGCCCTGGTGCCTGGCCATGAACTCGAAGAACCGGCCGTGCAGCCACTCGGTGTGGTGCGGGTCGACCGCGTTCTCCATGATCTGCACGAAGTTGCAGGGCAGTTCGGCCCAGCCGATGTCCCGCATCCCGTCCATCACGAACACGTCGAAGCGGGGCAGTTCCGGCGCCGGCTGCGGCCCGATGTAGGCCCAGATCAGGCCCCCCATCTCCGCCGCCACCCCGGCCGCGGCCCGCACCCGGGAGCGGAAGTTGGTCTCCTCCCGTTCCGCGGGCTGGTCCAGGCACTCCCCGTCCAGCCCGAACAGCCAGCCGTGATACGGGCAGCGGATCCCGTCCGCCTCCACCATGCCGTAGGCCAGCGAGGCGCGCCGGTGCGGGCAGGCCTCGGGCACGATGCCGTAGCGACCGCGCGGGGTCTTGAACACCGCGAAGTCCTCGCCGAGCAGCCGGGCCGGCTGCACGGGGAACTCCTCCAGGGCGCGGGTGAACGCGACCGGGTACCAGTAGCGCCGCAGCAGCTCGCCCATCGGCGTGCCTGCCGCGACCTGCGTCAGCTCGTCGTTCTGCTCGGCCGTCAGCATCAAAGTCTCCCAGGAACTTAGTCGAGGACCGTCACGGTGCCCGCGTTGCCGTCGACCCGCAGCCGCTGGCCGGTTTTGATCGTCTTGGTGCCAAACGCCGTTCCTGTCACCGCGGGCAACCCGTACTCGCGGCAGACGATGGCGGCGTGGCTCATGATCCCGCCCACGTCGGTCACGGTCGCGGCGATCTTGCCGAACACGGGCGCCCAGCTCGGCGCGGTCAGCGGCGCCACCAGGATCTCGCCTTCGCGCAGGTCGCCGATGCCGTCCGCGTTCATGATCACCCGGGCCGGGCCTTCCGCGATGCCCGGTGAGGCCGCGAACCCGGACAGGCCGCCGTCGGCTTGCGCCCCGCCGAGCCACTGACGGACGCTGTCGGAGGTGATGCCCCAGAGCATGACGGTGAACGGTTCGGTGATGACCTCGGGCGGGACGCCCAGGGCCGGCGGCGGCGACCACTGGCGCAGCGCGTTCATGATGGCGTTGCGGCGGGCCATCTCCCGCGGCCAGTACACCGGCCCGCGCGAGGGCACGCCGACCGCCCAGCCGTGGTAGTAGTCGAACAGCACCTCGGACACCTCGTGCCTGCTCAGCAGGAACACGTCGTCCGGGTCGGCGAAGAAGTCCGCGGCCACGAGCAGCCGGCCCAGGTCCCGCATCTTGCGCCAGATCACCGAGTGACCCCAGTGCTCGACGTAGAAGTTGTGGTTTTCCACGTACGGGAACACCGTGCGGGCCAGCCCCAGCTTGGCGGCGAACGTGGCCTGGTCCTCCTCGCCGTCGATCAGCTCGGTGTACTCGGCGACGATCCGGTCGCGTTCGGCGGCCACCGCCTCCATCGGCCGTTCCAGCGTCTCGCCCCGCTGGACCTTGGCGATGTAGGTGCGCAGGAAGCCGAGCGGGATGTCCGGGTACTCCAGCCACACCTTGTCGCTGTGGTAGAAGCCGCTGCCGGCCGAGAAGTTGAACCAGGGCTGGCTGGCCTGGTCCCAGGCGGCCAGCCACTTGTCGCCTGAAGCGTGGCCGCGCAGCCCGTCGAACACCTCAGCCGCTGGCGCGTCCCCGGCGAACCTGTCCGCCAGGCCGAGTTCGACCGCGAGCTTGGCCAGCTGCTTGATTTCCTCGTCCGGCTGGAACAGGTCGACCTCGATCCCGGCCACCATCTTGGCGATCGCCTGGTCCGGGATGGACGGGAACAGCTGCTTGCAGCAGCCGAAGAAGTCCAGGTAGGCGGCGTAGCCGAGGTTGAGGAACTCGAAGTGGTAGTGCCACAGCTTAAGCGTCAGGTCGACCAGCCGGTGATAGGTGGAGAGCAGGTCGAGCGCGCTGCCGGTGCCGCGGCCCTCGGTGACGACGGCGATGTCCTCCCGGTGCGGCAGCGGCGTGAACGAAATCGCCTCGAGCTCGGTGATGAGCGCCCGCACCTTGGGCATCCAGGCCGCGTACAGCCGGTCCCAGTTAGCGAAGTAGTACCCGGCCCGCTCGGCGAACTCCGGTACCCGCGCGCCGATCTCCTCGGGGTCGGCCACCCCGACGGGGGAGAGGTACATGTAGCCGTTCAGGTACCGCAGGTCCACGCCGAGCGCGGGCGGGATCACGTAGTGCCTGGTGTTGTACTGGGACAGCGCGATGATCGCGTACTCCATGATGGTGGCGTCCCACGGCGGCACCACCTCCGGCGTGTGCACGCCGTCCATGAACCAGAACGCCGACTCCTCGTACTCGCGGCGGTCCTCGCTGAACACCGTCGAGTACGCGTACAGCTCTTGCCATCCTTCCGCCCCGGGCGGTGTCGGCATCTCGAACGGGCTGGGGAACCGGTCGGCCATGATGTTCCTCCTGAACTTCGGTGCCGGATGGCAATGACAAAATCGGGCCGAACGAGCCGTGGTGCTAGCAGTGGCTTTCCGGGGTGCCGCGGCTGGGATGCAGCAGGGTCTGCACCATGCTGGCGATCGGGTCCGCGCGGATGGCGGCCGGGCGCGGCCGGCGGCTCCACACCGTCTCCGGGCGGCTCTGCAGCAGCACGGCTTCGGTCTCGGCGCCGTCCTCGATCGCCCACTCCACGTCCTGCGGGCAGCGGTAATGCTTCTCCGCCCGGCGGGCCAGCCGGGCCACGGCGGCGATCTCGTCGTCGGCCAGGCACGGGATGGACTGCCGCTCGGGTTCCACCGCGACCGCGGTCACGGTATCGCCCGCGGTCAGCCGGTACTCCAGGGTCTTGGCCGAGATCGTGCGGCTGGTGATCGTGCCCATCACCTTGTCCACGCAGAAGTTGTCTGGGGTGACCTCGCCGCTGACGACGGCCTCGCCAAAGCCCCAGGACGCGTCGATGGCGATCTGCGACCGGTCGCCGTTGGTCGGGTTGAGAGTGAAAGCCACCCCGGCCGTCCGCGGCCGGACCATCTGCTGCACCCCGACGCTCATCGCCACGCTGGTCCGGCCGTAGCCCCGTTCCAGCCGGTAGGCGATGCCGCGGTCGGTGAACAGGCTGGCCCAGCAGCGGAACACATGCCGGACCACCTCGTCGCCGCCGCGGATCCACAGGTAGGTGTCGTGCTCGCCGGCGAAGCTGGCGTCGGGTGAATCCTCGCAGGTCGCCGAGGAGCGCACCGCCACAGGAACGTTGCTGTCGCCGTACCGCCGGCCCAGCTGCTGGTAGGCGGCACCGATCGCGTCGGCCAGGCTGGCGGGCGGCCGGAGTGAACCGATAAGCGCCCGGGCCCGCTGGCCGGCCGCTGTCACGCAGGCCTGGTCGCGCACGTCGACCGCCGCCATCAGGGCGTCGAGCTCGCCGTCCAGGCCGCTGTCGGCCAGCGCCTTGCGGTAGCAGTCGGCCGAGACCGCGAAGCCGGGCGGCACCGGCAGGCCGGCGATGAACAGCGTGCCCAGAGAGCTATTCTTGCCGCCGAGCACCGCCGCGTCCGCGGGCCGATAGCTCTCGAACCACACGATCTGTCCCACGCGACCCCCAGGCTGCCCTGCCGACTTTCGGGATTTTCCCGACCGTACGGCTTAAAGTCCTGGTTATCCATGCCCTTGTCCCGCAGAGCGGAACGGAGCTACGGTGAGACACCATGACGGTGCCACCGGCCTCACCCGAGCGCGCCACGCTGTCGTCGGTGCGTAACGCGGCCCGGGTGCTCCGCGCCTTCTCCCGGGCCGGCCAGGAGCTCGGCGTGACCGAACTGTCCCGCCAGCTCGGCCTGGGCAAGAGCACCGTGCACCGGCTGGTGACCACGCTGACGGCCGAACGGCTGCTCGAGCGGGGCCGCACACCCGGCCGGTACCGCCTCGGCCTGGTCTTGTACGAACTTGGGGCCAACGTCACCGAACACGTGGACCTGCACCAGGCGGCGCTGCCGGTGCTGACCACGCTGCGGCACGAGACCGGCGAGATGGTGCACGTGGCCGTGCTCGACGGCCTGGAGGTGGTGTACGTCGAGCGGCTGGAGAGCCATAACCTGCTGCCGATCTTCCGCCAGGTCGGCCACCGGCTGCCCGCGCACTGGACCAGTTCGGGGAAGATCCTGCTCGCCGCGCTGCCGGCCGACGAGCTGACCAGGCGGCTAGCCGGCTGGCAGCCGCGGTCGATGACGCCGTCCACCATCACCGACAAGGGCCAGCTGCTGGCCGAGCTGACCGCGGTGGCCAGGCGCGGCTGGGCGCAGAACAACGAGGAGGGTCATCTCGGCATCACCTCGGTCGGCGCGCCCATCCGCGGCCGGGACGGCCAGGTCATGGCGGCGGTCAGCGTGGTCGGCGACAGTGCCCGGATGCGCACGATGATGCGCCGGGCCACCTCGCTCGTGGTGGAGTCCGCCCAGGTCATCTCCCGCCGGCTCGGCCACAGCCCCACCTAGGTCCGTCGCGGTCATCCTTGTCGTTATGACTCAGTGAATGCCGCGGTGGCCGCCCGCGTCCAGGTACAGCACGCTGCCGTGCAGGACGTCGGCTTCGGGGTCGAGCAGCAGCTCCACGGCCCAGGCCAGCTCGCCGGCCGTCGGCAGCCGGCCCAGCGAGTTCTGCGCCACGTATTCCTGCCAGACGTCGTCTTCCGCGGCGCCCCGCTCGGCGGCGACCGCGGCCACGATCCGGCGCAGCCGGGGGTATCGGCCGGGCCCGGGCTGAGCGTGTGCGTCGTCACCCCGCGAGGCCCGTACAGCAGGCTGATCTGCCGCATCAGGTTGAACACCCCGGCGTTGACCGCGCCCGGCCCGGCCTCGTGCGCGCGCGGCTCCAGCCCGAGCGACCCGGCGAACGTCACGAACCGGGACCCGGGCACCAGCCGGTCGCGCACCGCGTGCAGCAGCCGCAGCAGCCCGCCGAGCTTGATGTTGCTGCCCGCCGCCAGCGCGTCCGGGTCGATGCTGTCCGCCGAGCCGCGGACCGGCAGCCCGGCCGCGAACACCGCGATCCGCACCGGCCCGGTCAGCATCGAGGCGATGGCCTCGATCGCGTCGTTGCTCCCGATATCGGCCGGGCAGCCCGTCACCAGGTCATGGGCGGCCGCGAGCTCGTCAAGCTCCGCCTTGCCCCGGGCCACGGCCAGCACCGGCACGCCCCGCCGGGTCAGCCGCTCCACCACGGCCGTCCCGATCGCCCCAGTAGCCCCGACGACAACCCCAACCCCACCCGCCCCAGTTCCCCACTGTCCCGGTCTCCCGCCCACCTCGTTAATCACTTTCTCACCTCCTTTCACTTGCATCTGTTCGGCTCGCTCACGTCGCGGCCGCGCGGCGGGCCGCGACCTCGTCGGCGCGGGCCACGTCGGCCGGGACCCCGCCGATGCCCCACCCTTCCGGCGGGAACTGGGTGATGTAGGTGCGGACCCGGTCGATCGGGGTGTCCAGGATCTCCGCGACCAGGGCCGCGACCCGTCCGTGCAGCTCGCGGATCTTCTCCGGCGGGCGGCCTTCCATGATGTCGATGCGCACGAGCGGCATGTCTGCTCCTTCGTTAGGTAGGTGCCCGGGACGGCAGCCCGAGCAGGTTCCTGGCGGTGTCGATAGCTGGTCCCGGGTCGTCCCAGGCCACCCGGACCGCGGTCAGCCCGACCCGGCGCGCCCCGGCCACGTTGGCCGGCATGTCGTCGAGGAACACGATCCGCTCGACGGCCAGGCCGAGCTCGCCCGCGGCGTGCCGGAACGCGCGGGGGTCGGGTTTCAGCACGCCGGTCAGGCCGGCGTCGACGATGACGTCGAACAGCTTCAGGTGCTCCTGGGCGGCGACCCAGTCGGGCCCGTGGAAATCGGTCAGGTCGTTGGTCAGCGCGCCGACCCGCAGCCCGGCCGCCTTGGCCTCGGTCACGAGCTCCAGCATCTCGGCGCGCAGCCAGTCCTGCTGGGGTAGCTGATAGAGCCGGCCGATCATGGCCCGGGTGTCCCAGGTCTGGCCGACCGCGGCGCCGAGCTCGGCGGCTCGCTGCGCCCAGTACTGCCGTTCGGTCACCTGGCCGGCCAGCAGTTGCTGCCACAGCTCGTCGGCGTCGGTGGCGATCCCGCCGATCCGCTCGAGCACCGGCCGGACCGCGGGCTCCCGCTCGGCCAGCCGCCCGACCAGGTGGATGCCGGTGGCGTGCAGGACGCCGCCGATGTCGAGCAGCAGCCCGCCGAACCCGGCTGGGGTCTCAGCGGCTGGCGGCATAACCGCGCTCGGCGTAGGGGAAGCCGGCCAGCTCCATCCGGTCCAGGCTGGCCGCCTGCGGCGAGGCGTAGTAGGCGCGGATCTCGGTGATCAGCCCGGTGGCCGGCTCGAATTTGTACCACTCATCGCCGCGCAGCACCACCCCGGTCTTGGTCTTCTCGTGCGTCCACTCGATCACCGCCCGGTCGGTGCCGGGATCGCAGATGACCTCATCCACGGTCCACCGTGAGCCGAGCGTGCGCACCGCCCACGCCCACTTCTCGCCGATCGTCTGGCCGCCGCGGAACGGCCCGGAGTACATGTCCGGCGGGAAGTAGTGCACCGCGCCGGGCGCGAAGTAGGCCGCCACCGCGTCCGCGTCGCCCGCGTTGCAGGCGTCGAAGTAACCGCGGATGGCCTTCTCCATGCGCCGGGCCTTGGCCTGCCAGTCGCTGGTCAGCACGTCTGTCACAGCTCCGAGCCTAGGCGCTGGCCGACCGCCGGGGCGCTCCCGTGTTCCGCATGCAGAAACGGCTAAGGCTTCGGGTCCTTGCGCGTCGCGTAAGTCACGTTGATGACGCCGATGATGACCCAGATCAGGGCCATCAGCATGACGGCGGCAAAGCCAGGGGAATGGGCCAGCACGATCACGGTCATCGGCAGGGCGACCACCATGGACCCGATGGCCAGCGCGAAGGACTGCCGGCTTGAGCTGTCGGCCCGTTCGGCCCGGATCGTGCGCCGTTCGTCCCTCACCATCCGTTTGGCCCGGCGGCGCTGGTGCCTGCACCCCGCGTACCGGTCCAGCTGGGTCAGGATGCGGCTATCCACCTCCGCCGTGACCCGCCGGTCGAGCTCGGCCGCGATCCGCCTGTCGATGTCCGCGCCGATGCGTTCCACCAACCCCTCGGCCAGCGCCTGGTCGTAGCCCGGGCCGAGGTCCTGCAGGGCGGCCACCGAGGCGGCGATCTCAGCCTGACTGTCTGCGGCCATCATGCCCTCCGAACGCTCCGTCAGCTCCTGCGCAAACGCTATGGTCCGCAGCCAGGCCAGCGGAATGCGGCTACCCCCAGTCGCGTCCTGGGGTTTCCCCCCGCCCGGTCCGGCCCGCTGGCGGCGCGCGTCCAGATAGCGCCCACCCGCCGCCAGCCGCCCGCCCCCCAAATCGCCGGCGACCGTTCGCCCGCTTCCCGCCCTTGCCAGACCCAGCCCGGATCCGCCACGATCTTCCCTCCTCGCCCCGCACCACGAGCCCGGCAGCTCGCCACAAACCACACCGCCAGCCACACCCACCACCCCCGCGACCCCAGGGTTACATCTCCCCGCCGCCCTGGCGCAGGACCGGTCGTCATCTGGCTGAGCGGCCAACAGTTGTGTCGATCCCATGATCACGGCGGCGTTGTTGCGGCTGCCGGCCCGGCAGCGGCAGGTAGTTGCGCTGCGGCTGTTCCTGGACCTGGATACCAAGCGCACCGCGCAGGTGCTCGGCATCGCGGCCGGTACGGTCCAGGCTTACCTGGGCCGCGCGATGGCGGCTGGCGATGGTCTCGACGCTAACGCTCGCCGCGCTCGCGCAGGGCCCGGACGTCCTCGGCCATCCGGAAGACCACCACGAAAGCCTCAAGCACCAGACGCCAGAACGCCATGACGATGATGATGAACAGCGGGTCACCGATGATCAGCGTGGCCAGGCCGAGCCCTGCGCTCAACCTGAACATGATGACGGTGTAGAACAGTGCGGTCAGCACGGCCAGCACCAGGATCAGGGCATAGAGCACCTTGATGATCCGGGTGGTCACGAACGATGTGAAGCTAAAGTCGAACAGGGCACTAAAGAAGCCCTTCGCGTCGGCCCTTTGACGCGGTAGTCCCTGTGGCGGAACTGTGCCCTGCTGAAATGCCCCCGGCTGGGCTCCTGGCTGCGCCGCCCCCGGCTGCGCCCCGTACTGCGCCGCCCCCGGCTGCGCCCCGTACTGCGCCTTTTCCTGCCGTGTCTCGTATTGCCCCGCGCCAGGCTGCGTCCCGTAGTGTCCCGCCTCCCGGCGTCCCGTAGTCGCCGACCCGCTTCCTTGGCCGAAGCCCCCGGCGCGGCTGCGGGCTGCCAGAGCGGCGCGGTCGGCATCGTTGGGCCCGGGCCGGGCCTCCCGCCGGGCTGGGCCCGGCCTGGCTCCGACTCGTACTGCTCGCCGTAGTACTGCTCGCCTGGCACGTTCCCGCTGCGGCTCCAGCCGTCCGGGCGGTCCTGGTTTGGCGGCTGCTCGGTCATTTTTCCCCCAGGGAGCACGTCACAGGGCGGTGGCCGGTTATCAAGGGAACGCGCCGACCCGGCCGCGAGATACCCAGCTCGGTCTACGGAATAGTAATAGGCCGGCCGGGCTGATCTGACATCTGTGCCGGGCCACCCCTCGCGCAGCGGTGTCGTGCTCGTGGCGGAGGATGGGACCGTGCCGCTGCAGAACCGGGTATTGCCGACAGGTGAGATCGTCGCGGACCCCGGCCGTGGCCTCATGATGGGTAACCGCGGCTGTCTGCACGGGCAGGGCCGTGAGCTTGGGGTGAGCCGCTGGCGATCGAAGGCGTGGATCTGCTGCGTACTGGACTGGAAGGGGGCCAAGCGCGATCCGATGCCGCCGGGCCGGTGGACCGCCCTGTTCTTTCTCGACGAGGCGACCGCGCTGGCCGCCGGGCACCGGCCGTGCGGATACTGCCGGCACCGCGACTTCGTCGGGTTCGCCGCGGCCTGGCAGGCGGCGCAGTCGCTGGCGCGCAGGCCGTGGGCTCGCGAGATGGACGCGGTGCTGCATCGGGAACGGGTTGACCGGTCACGGCGCCAGGTCACCCGCATCATGGACGCCGGGCGACTGCCTGACGGTGTGATGATCCGGGTACCGGCCGGTATCGGCCTGCTCGCCGCCGGTCAGCTGTGGCCGTGGTCGCCGGCCGGTTACGGCGCCGGGACCAGCCTGTCCGGCCCGGTCGAGGTGCTGACACCGCCGGCGATCATAGCCACGATGGCGGCCGGCTACCAGCCAATGGTTCACCCGACCGCGCCGCGACTGACCCGGCAGGAATTAGCTCAAGCCTGGCGATATTTCGACGGTTCTGGATATCCAGCCGATTATCGGCGAAACTACATGAATCGTATTTGCCGCAGGCGACGTACCATGCGGATAGTTGGTGCGTGATCTGGAGGCAGCATGCGCCGTGTCCCGGTCCTGATCTGTGCCACGGCCGTCTTGGTGCTGGCCATGACGGGTCCCGCGGCGGCCGCTGGCGGCTGGACTGTGCAATATCCGCCGAATCCGGCCGGATCGATCGATTCGTCACTGGACGGTGTGTCCTGCGCCGTGTCGTCCACCTGCATCGCGGTCGGCGGCTATTACGTCCCGGCCAGCAATACCGACCTGTCGCTGGCCGAGGAATGGAACGGCGGCAGCTGGGTGATTCAGCCGACACCGAACCCGTCCGGATCGGTGAGCGCCGGCTTTGTCGCCGTGTCCTGTCCGGGCGCCACGCACTGCGAGGCGGTCGGCGGTTACTCCACCGTGGTCACGGGCGCCGACAGCCCGCTGGCGGAACGGTGGAACGGTACCGCCTGGGCCGTCCAGTCGACTCCCGCCCTGGCGAACGGCGGGGATTTCAGCGGCGTCTCATGCCCGTCGGCCTCACTGTGCATCGCTGTCGGCACCGCCTACACCAGCAATAACACCAAAAACCTAGCCGAGGAGTGGAACGGCACCAAGTGGTCCGAGCAGACCATACCGACGCCCGCGGGCGGGGCCGGGCTCAGCGCGGTGTCCTGCCCGTCGGTTGACTACTGCGTCGCGGTCGGCGGCACCAACAGCGATAAGCCGTACGCGGTGATCTGGGACGGCAGCACCTGGTCACCCGTGTCCGTCCCGCCGCCGGCCGGCGAGCCGCTATCCGGGCTGGCCGCGGTCTCCTGCTTCTCCGCCGGCGCCTGTACGGCCACGGGCTCGGCGATTGGCAGCGGTAACGGCACCCAGGTCCTGGTCGAGCGCTGGAACGGCACCAAGTGGGCCATTCAGCCGGCGCTCAACCAAGGCGCCAATTCCCAGCTGGTCGCGGTGTCCTGCCCGTCGGCCACCGCCTGCACGGCGATCGGCGACTCCGGCGGCGTGAGCGGCGTGACCCTGGCCGAGGGGTGGAACGGCAGCACCTGGACCATCCAGTCCACCCCAAAGCCGAACGGCTACAGCTTCCCGCTGGCGATTTCCTGCACCGCCGTGACGAGCTGCACCTCGACCGGCGAGTACTTCCCCGATTTCGGCGGCACCACGGCCACGCTGGCGTATCAGCTGAACTGACCCAGGAGCTCAGCTGGCGCGCAGCCGCAACCCCCGCGGCGTCGGCCGGAAGCCGGCGGTCTCCAGGGCCTGGGTCAGCGGCGAATCACCGCCCGCCCGCTCGCCGTCGGCCCGCTCCACGGTCGAGCCGGCCGAGTGCGCCCGCCCGGACCGCGGCGGCCAGCGCGGCCGTGGCCGGGGCCAGCACGTCGCCGTCCTCGGTCCAGGACAGCAAGGTCCGCCCGCCGCGTTCGACGTACAGGACCAGCGATCCGTCGACCAGGACGGTGAGCGCGCCCGCCTTGCGGCCCGGCCGGTGGGACGCCGGCGTCTCGCCCGGGCGGTCCGGCCAGGGCAGCGCCGCCCCGTACGGCTGAGCCGGGTCGGCCGCGGCGAGCACCAGCGCTTGCCCGGAAGGCCGATCCCCAGGGGAGTCGGCCAGGGCACGCATCCGGTCCACCGCTCCGGGCAGAGCGAACTGCGCTCCGCCGAGCCCCTCGACGAAGTAGCCGCGGCGGCACTGGCCGGCCTCCTCCATCGCGCGCAGCACCGGGTAGACCGCGGCGAAGCCGCCGGTGATCCGCTCGGCGGCCACCGCGCCCCTGGTCAGCACGCCGTGCCGCTCGAGCAGCGTCAGCGCAAGGGCGTGCGCCCGGATGGTCGGGTCGGCGTCGTCCTGGCCGGTGACCGCGAGCGGGCCCCGGCCGGGGAGCAGGGACCACCGGCCGCTGACGGTGGGCGGACCGGTGCGGGTCGGCATCGACGGCCGGCCGAAGCTGTACCTGCGCCCCGCTCCGCCTGGCCGCGGCCGCGGCACGGGCCGGGCGGGCCCGGCCGCCCGGCGGGGCTGGCCGCCGAGGACCAGCCGGAGCGGGGTGAGCGTGTCGTTGGTGAGCAGCCCGGCCCACACCAGGTCCCAGATCGCCGCCGCGACCTCGTGGTCGTCGGACAGCGCCGGGCTAGCCTGCGCCTGCGCCAGGCTGCTCGCGGTGCCAGCTAGCCAGGCGGCGACCCGGTCGCTGAGCATGCGGAAGAACAACGCTCCGCCGCCGCCGAGCACCGCCAGGACCGCGGCGTGCACCGGGGTCATGGTGACCTCGCCCGGCTCGGGCAGCAGCAGCGGTGCGCTGTCGGCGGGCGCGAGCACCAGCCAGCCGTCGCCGCCGGGCAGTGCGCCCGCGCCGGACCAGACAATTTCCCCGGCCGAGGTCAGCTCGTCGAGCCAGGCGGGGGAGTAGCCAGGCACCCGCCCGGGCAGGAGCAGCGTCTCGAGCGCGGACGCGGGTACCGGCACCCCGGCCAGCCGCTCGACCACCTCGAGCACCGAGCCCGCGTCGGCCCGCCGCCGTGACCCACCTGACCCACCTGACCCGCCCGCCCGCGCCGGGCCGTGGGTGCCGATCCCGTGCCAGGCGGGCAGGAACCGGGCCAGCACCTCGGGCGGCACCGGCTCCGCTTCCTTGCGCAGCCGGGCCAGGCAGCGGCGGCGCAGCAGCCGCAGCACCTCGGTGTCACACCACTCGGTCCCTCCGGCCGCGGCCTGCCCGGCGGGCAGGAACTCACCTTCGACGACCCGGCCGCTGGCCGTGAGCCGTCGCAGCGTCAGCGTGACCACCGCCACGCCAAGCCCGTACCGGCTGGCCACCGCCTCGGCCGTGAACGGGCCGTGCGTTCGCGCGTACCTGGCCACCAGGTCGCCGAGCGGGTCGCCGGCCGGCTCGGTGAAGGCCTCAGGGATCCCGACCGGCAGCGGCACCCCGAGCGCGTCCCTGAGCCGTCCGGCGTCCTCGATCGCGGCCCACATCGGCTGCCCGGCGACCCGCACCTGGATGCCGCGCCTGGCCGCGGCCAGTTCATCGAGCCAGTCAGCGGCGGCGGCACCCTCCACGCACCGCTCCGCTACCTCCTGCGCTGTCAGCGGCCCGGCTGGTGCGAAGCAGGTCGGCGACCCCCTCGATGTCCCGGCAGCGCCGGGACACCGACAGGTGCTGCAGGTCACGCTCGACCTCGGCGATGACGGCCGGGTCGAGCAGCTCGCGCAGCCCGTCCTGGCCGAGCAGTTCGGCCAGCAGGGCCGGGTCGAGCGACAGTGCCTGCGCGCGGCGTTCGGCCAGCGGCGCGTCGCCCTCGTACATGAACGCCCCGACGTACCGGAAAAGCAAGGATTTGCCGAACGGACTCGGGGTAGCCGTCTCGACCTCGACGATCCTGATCCGCCTGGCGGCGATGTCGCGCAGCAGCCCGGCCAGGGCCGGCACGTCGAAGACGTCACGCAGGCATTCCCGGACCGTTTCGAGCACGATCGGGAACGCCGGGTACCGGCTCGCCACCTCGAGCAGCTGCGCGGAGCGCTGCCGCTGCTGCCACAACGGCGTGCGGCGGCCCGGCTGACGCCGCGGCAGCAGCAGCGCCCGGCTGGCGCACTCGCGGAACCTGGACGCGAACAGCGCACTCGCGCCGACCTCGGCGGTAATGAGATCGCCGATCTCGTCCGGGTCAAGCAGCGCGATCCCGCTCGGCGGCGGCTCGTCGGAGTCGGGCACCCGGATGATGATGCCGTCGTCGGTGTGCAGGGCCTGCACGTCCATCCCGCCGTAGCGCTCACGCAGCCTGGCCGCGATGGCCAGCGCCCAGGGCGCGTGCACCCGGTCCCCGTACGGGCTGTGCAAGACGACCCGCCAGTCGCCGAGCTCGTCGCGGAACCGCTCGAGCACCAGAGTGCGGTCGTCGGGCACGTAGCCCGTGGCCGCGCGCTGGTCGGCCAGGTACCTGATCAGGTTCCTGGCCGCCAGCTCGTCCAGGCCGGCCTGGGTCAGCTTCACGGTCGCGTCGGCTTCGCTGGCCGCCGCCAGCTCGCGGCAGGCCGCTCCGATCGCCCGGCCGAGCTCGGCCGGGCGCCCCGGCGTATCGCCGTGCCAGAACGGCAGCTTGCCTGGCTGGCCGGGGCGCGGGGTGACCAGCACGCGGTCCGGCGTGATGTCCTCGATCCGCCAGGAACTGGCGCCGAGCACGAACACATCGCCGACTCGCGACTCGTACACCATCTCTTCGTCGAGTTCGCCGACGCGCCGCGGCTGCCGGCCACCCGCCCGTACCGGTGGCCAGGAACACGCCGAAGAGCCCCCGGTCCGGGATCGTGCCGCCGTTGGTGACGGCGAGCCGCTGCGCCCCGGGCCGGGCCCTGATGGTTCCCGCTACCCGGTCCCAGACGATGCGCGGCCGCAGGCCGGCGAACTCCTCACTGGGATAGCGCCCGGCCAGCATGTCGAGCACCGCTTCGAGGATCCCACGGGTCAGGCCGCCGAACGGGGCGGCCTTGCGGACCGTGGTCTCGAGCTCGTCGACCACCCAGTCGTCCACAGCCGTCATCGCCACGATCTGCTGGGCCAGCACGTCCAGCGGGTTGAGCGGGATCTTCAGCTCCTCGATCTGGCCGGCCCGCATGCGTTCGGCCACGACGGCGGACTGGACCAGGTCGCCTTGGTACTTGGGGAAGATGATGCCGCGTGAGATGTCGCCGACGTTGTGCCCGGCCCGGCCGACCCGCTGCAGGCCGCTGGCCACCGAGGGAGGTGCCTCGACCTGGATGACCAGGTCCACCGCACCCATGTCGATGCCAAGTTCCAGGCTTGAGGTGGCGACCACGGCCGGCAGCTGGCCGGCCTTGAGCGCCTCCTCGATCTCGGCGCGTTCCAGCCGTGAGACCGAGCCGTGGTGGGCCCGGGCGACTTCGGCCGGAGCGCCCGCCGCCACCCCCGCCTGCGCCATCAGCTCGGCCGGGGCCCGCCCGCCGCCCGCCCGCCCGCCCCCCGCCGCGCTGGTGCGGGCTTCCTCGGCCGCCTCGGCCCGTTCCGCCGCCAGCTCGTTCAGCCGGCCGCACAGGCGCTCGGCGAGCCGCCGTGAGTTCGCGAACACGATCGTGGACTTGTGCTGCTCGATCAGGTCGAGCACCCGCTCCTCGACGTGCGGCCAGATCGAGCGCCGGGGCGCCGGATCGCCGTCGTCTTCTGCGCCACGGCCAGGAACGGTGTCCAGCTCCGTCATGTCCTCGACCGGGACCACGACCTGCAGCTCGATCCGCTTGGGGCTGGGCGGCTGCACGATGGTGACCGGGTGGCTGCCGCCGAGGAAGCTGGCGACCTCCTGGGCCGGCCGCACCGTGGCCGACAGGCCCACCCGCTGCGCCGGGCGGCCCCCGTCACTGCCGTGGCCCTCGTGCGCCCGCAGGGCGTCGAGGCGCTCGAGCGACAGGGCCAGGTGCGCGCCGCGCTTGTTGCCCGCGACGGCGTGCACCTCATCCAGGATGACCGTTTCCACTCCACGCAGGGTTTCCCTCGCCTGCGAGGTGAGCAGCAAGAACAACGACTCCGGCGTGGTGATAAGGATGTCAGGGGGCTTGCTGGCCAGTTTCCTGCGTTCGTCCGCGGCGGTGTCGCCGGTGCGGACGGCCACCTGGATGTCCGGTTCGGGCAGGCCAAGCCGGTGCGTGGCCTGCCTGATCCCGGTCAGGGGGGCCCGCAGGTTCCGCTCGATGTCCACCGCCAGGGCCTTCAGCGGGGAGACGTAAAGGACCCGGGTCCGCCGCTTCGGATCGGCGGGCGGCGGCTGCGCCGCCAGCTTGTCGATCGCCCACAGGAATGCAGCCAGCGTCTTGCCCGAGCCGGTCGGCGCGACGACTAGCGTGTCTTCGCCCTTGCCGATCGCTCGCCAGGCACCGGCCTGAGCGATCGTGGGCTCGGCGAACGCACCCTCGAACCAGGCCCGGGTCGCGGGTGAGAACCCGTCCAGGGCGTCGCTGCCGGTCATATCACCCCGCCTGTCAGATCGCGCCGATCGTATCTCCGGGCCGGCTCGTCGTGCAGGCTGCCCTCGGGAACCACCCACCGGGTGGGCTGGCCGGTGATGGCCGCGACGCGCTCGTAGTCCGCGTCATAGTGCAGTACGCAAACCCGGTGCCGTTCGGCGACGGCCGCGATGATCAGGTCCGTCAGCGACACCGCGCCGAGCTCACCGCGCGCGGTGAGCTCGGCCTGGACGCTGAGCGCACGCCGCAGGTCGCCGTCCTCGGTCGGCAGCCATTCGTAGGCCCGCCGCCGGTCGGCCGCGACCTGGTCGCAGTCCGGCCGGTCGCGCGCGCTGAACAGCACGACCAGCTCGGTGAGCCCGCAGGTCGCGATCAGCCCGTGCTCGACGAGCGGGGCCAGCACTGTCCGCACCGGCGGATGGTGCCACCGGGCCAGGGCGCTCCTATCCGCCAGGTAACGGGCTATCGCCACGCCTGTTCCATCACCGTCGGGTTGCCGAGACCAGCGTAGACACCCAGGTCAAGCCGCTCGACCTCGCGCTTGCGGGCCACCGAGGCGACCGCCTCGGCCAGCGCCCGGTTCACCGTCTCCCGCTTGGTCCGGGCGCCCAGGGCGGCCTGTGCCTGGTCGAGCAGCTCATCGTCCACGTCAATGAGCGTCTTGGACATCCGGCGCCCTCCTGTCGTATATAAATATCCTAATTTATTGGATATACCTGACGATCAGGCGGATCGCGGGCCGCAGGTCAGGCCGGTACTGACGGGAATTTGTTCTCATTGACCCATAGTGCCTCACCCCACTGACATTTCGGTCCGCCGGTCAGCCTCCATGGCGGTGCAGTAATCTCGGCTGCACTCGGGGCGGGAACGTAAACGTGGCGGGTGACGGCATGCAGTGGTCCCGGCGAGCGGCGATCGTCGTCGCGGCTCTGCTGGCCGGAAGCGGGCTGGCCGCAAGCGGGTTGGCCGGGTGCGGGCTGGCTGCCGCCCCGGGGCCGCAGGCGCAGCTGAGCTCCAGCCCGGCCGCCAGGTCGCCCTCGACGCGGCCGCCGTCGGATCCGCCCTCGTCGGCCCATCCCGCCCTGCCGCCGGCCACCCAGCCGCCGGCCACCCTGCCGCCGGCCGCCCTGCCGCCGGCCGCCCAGACGCCGTCCGCCCTGCCGGTGGCGCCCGGTGCCGGCGCGAAGCCGCAGACCCGCACCGTGCCAACCGCGGACTCGGTGGCCTTCCGGCACGCGATGACCGATCTATGGCTGGCCGTGACCACCGGGAACTCCCGCTTCGGGCTGCCCGCATTCTTCCCGCTTGAGGCATACAGGCAGCTGAAGGCGCTTTATGACCCCACCGCGGACTGGCACGAACGGCTCTGGTACGACTTCACCCTCGATGTCGGCGCGGCGCACGGCACGGTGGGCTCGGGCGCGCGGCTGGTCCGGGTCATCGTGCCTGCCGACGACGAGGTCTGGGTCTACCCGGGTGAGTGCGATAACACCCTGGGTTACTGGCACGTCCCCGGCGCCCGGGTGGTCTACAAGCAGCACGGCCAGGAACGTTCGTTCGGCATCGCGTCGCTGATCTCCTGGCGCGGGGTGTGGTACGTGGTGCATCTCGGCGCTGTGCTGCGGGACGTGGTCACCGGCATCGTCGATCAGCCCGCGGTCGGCCCGGGCTTCCCCGGGCCGCCCGGCGGCTGCTGACGCGGCTTCTGTCATCCTGGCCTGATGCAAGCGGTCCCGGCCCGGACGCCGCGCCCCGGCCGGCTCCTCGTCGGCGGTCGGGTGGTCACGCCGCGGCAGGTGCTCAGCCCCGGCTGGATCCGGCTGGCCGGGGACCTGATCGATGCCGTCGGATCTGGGCAGCCGCCCGGGCCAGGCACCGACCTGCACGGGGCCTGGGTGCTTCCCGGGTTTGTCGACATCCATCTGCACGGTGGTGGCGGCACCTCGTTCACCGAAGGTTCGAGCGAGGATGCCAGGCGCACCGCGGAGTTCCACCGCCGCCATGGCACCACCACCATGGTGGCCAGCCTGGTGACCGCGCCGCTGGCCGAGCTCGAAGTCCGGGCGGCCATGCTGGCCCGCCTGGCGGGTCAGGGTGTCCTGGCCGGGATCCACCTGGAAGGACCGTTCCTGGCCGCGGCCAGGTGCGGAGCTCAGGACCCGCGGCACCTGCTCGGTCCCGACGTCGCCGTCTTCGAGCGCCTCCGGGCGGCGGCCGCGGGTTACCTGCGCGTCGTCACCATCGCCCCGGAACTGCCAGGCGCGGCCGAACTGATCAAGGCGGCGACGCGGGCCGCGGTGACGGTGGCCATCGGGCACACGGACGCGACCGCCGAAGTCGCAGCGGCCGCGGTCGACCTGGGCGCGACTCACGCGACCCACCTGTTCAACGGCATGCGGCCGCTACACCACCGCGAGCCGGGGGCGGCCGGGGCGCTGCTCGACCGGGCCGAAGTCACCTGCGAGGTGATCGTCGACGGCGTCCACCTGCACCCCGCCATCGTCCGGCTGGCGGCGCGTGCGGCCGGTCCTGGACGGCTCGTCCTGATCAGCGACGCCATGGCGGCCGCGGGCATGCCGGACGGTGATTACCGGCTCGGCTCGCTGCGGGTAAACGTAGCCGGGGGCGTCGCCCGCCTGGCCGGCCGCAGCCCTGCCGTCGCTGGTGACCCTGCCGTCGCGGGTGACCACGCTATCGCCGGTTCCACCGCCACCATGGCCGATGTCGTCAGGCAGGCGGTGGCCGCGGGCCTGCCGGTCCTTGATGTGGCGGCAGCGGCGAGCACCACTCCGGCGCGCGTGCTCGGCCTGCAGGACAAGATCGGGGCCCTGCGGCCGGGCCTGACCGCCGACCTGGTGGTCTGCGCCGACGATTTCCGGCCGAGCGCGGTGATGGCGGCCGGGCAGTGGCTGCCCCCAGCCGCAGCTGATCCGGCTGCGGTCAGGTTCCCCCCTGGCGAACCGACCCGGTGAGCTTCCCGGTGGGCGAGCTCACCTCGCACACCACCGTGCGCTCGCCCGCCTGCCAGGCGGTCTGGTTCGGGTACACGTATTCCTGGGCGAGGCCGGCGCTCGCGAGGGCCGGCTTCAGGTAGCTGCCGATCCGGGCCGCGCAGCCGTTGCCCGCGTTCTGCTGCACCGCCGTGTTACCTGGCCAGGAAGACGCGGGCAGGGTGAGGGTGGCGAATACCTCCGCGTCGTGCGGGGTGCCGCAGGCCAGCACCGTGACGGCCAGCCCGCTCGGCCCCGAATTGACGCACTCGCCGGGATGGAGCTTGAACACGGCGGCGGGCCGGTAGGTGACCACGGTCTTCCGGTGGAAGCCGTGGGTAGCCACCGCGAGCACGCCGGCCGCGATCCCGACCAGGACGATGACGCCGACGACGATGCTGACCAGCGCCAGCGGACTCATATCCCGGCCGGGCGCTCTCTCGGGTGCCTCCGTGACGGCCTCCGGATCGCCCTCATCGAGCCCGGCGTCCCCAGCCCCGGCGTCCCCAGCCCCGGCGTCCCCAGCCCCGGCGTCCCCAGCCCCGGCGTCCCCAGCCCCGGCATCTACAACCCCGGCATCTACAACCCCCGCATCTCCAGCCCCAGCCGCCTCTGCTCCAGCGTCCGCATGGTCTCTCGCCGTGAGTTCAGCGTGCGCCAGCACAGCATCCACCGGCTCGTGGGGAGAATCCTCGTTTACCCCCGTCGGCGCGACCATCCGGCCTCCATCGTGCCCATAACCCGCCACGGCCGGTCCCGCATCGCCGACTTGGTCAGGCGGCGCACACTCAAGATCGCGATGTACGCCAGATGCATCCACTACTTCCCTCGTAGCGGATAACGACACATCCGGCATAAAGGTCTCCGCGGCCGCGGGCCTTTTCCATCCCGCCGCAGGGTACGGGCAGAATTAGGCCGAACGGCTCTGGCTGAACCCGTCTCGGCCCGGCAGTACCCTGGCGACGTGCGGCAGACGGAATTCTGGAGTTTGATGAGGGCGCAGTTCGGCGACGTGTACGCGCAGAGCCTGGCGAAGGACTTCGTGTTCGGGAACCTGGGCGAGCGCACGGTGGAACGCGCCCTGGCCGACGGACTGGACGCCAAGGTGATCTGGCGGACGGTCTGCGACACGTTCAACGTGCCGGACAACCTGCGTTAAGCGGGAAACGCAGCGGGCTACCGGCCCAGTCGCCGCGGAGTGTTGATCTTGTCAGGGGCGACCTTGAGGATCACCCGGCCCTGCGGCCCGATGGGCGCGGCGTAGTCGTGGCCGGTGTACTTGCGCGCCAGTTCGTCGATGTGCCGCCTGGCTTCGTCGCCGGTGACGGTGGCCACCACGTGCCCGCGGACCTCAGCCCAGTCGTACGCGTTGTCGCTGCTGTGGATGAGCACGGTGATGCGCGGGTCGCGGCTGACGTTCCTGGCTCGCTGCCGCTGCGGTTCGGTGTTGACCAGAATGTAATCGTCGTCGGTGTCCACCCAGGTGAGCAGCGCCTGGGGTTGCCCGCTCGGCATCAAGGTCACCACGGTGGCCAGGTTCTTGCCTTTCGCCAGGCGGGCCACGTCCTCGTCGAGCGCCATCTGAAGTCTCCCTTACGGTTGTGCTGTTGCCGATGCTACGGGTTTTCCCGAATTTCCCGGCCGCTTTCGGCGTGTCGGCCATGATCGAATACACGTTCGCCCTATAGTTAGGTAAGCGGCGGTCCCGGCCCAAGCAACCGGGGACGGCGGGCGCGAAATCCTCTGCGGACAGGCGTCGCGGCGGCTCGGCGGAAATGTCGGTGGCGGCGCGTAGCGTGTCCACTGATCCGCCGGGGATGTCCGGCGGGACCATAACTCAGACGACCTGGGCGGTGCGGGAGGTGCCCGCAGGCCCTTAACCCGGCAGGGAGTCCCATGGCAGGAAACAGCAGGCCAACCCTTGAGCGGTCTGGCGACAGGGAGAAGTCCCTGGAGACCGCGCTCCTGCAGATCGAGCGGCAGTTCGGCAAGGGCTCGGTCATGCGCCTCGGCGATGAGACGCGAGTGCCGGTCGAGGTGATCCCGACTGGCTCGATCGCGCTCGACGTGGCGCTGGGCCTCGGTGGCCTGCCGCGCGGCCGCATCGTAGAGATCTACGGACCGGAAAGCAGCGGTAAGACCACGCTGGCCCTGCACGCCTTGGCCAACGCCCAAAAAGGAGGCGGCATCGCGGCGTTCATCGACGCCGAGCACGCGCTGGACCCGGACTACGCCAAGAAGCTCGGCGTGGACACCGACGCGCTGCTGGTATCCCAGCCGGACACGGGCGAGCAGGGGCTGGAGATCGCGGACATGCTCATCAGGTCCGGCGCCATCGACGTCATCGTCATCGACTCGGTCGCCGCGCTCGTGCCAAAGGCGGAGATCGAGGGCGAGATGGGGGACAGCCACGTCGGACTTCAGGCCCGGCTCATGTCCCAGGCGCTCCGCAAGATCACCGGCGCGCTGAGCCAGACCAAGACCACCGCGATCTTCATCAACCAGCTGCGGGAAAAGGTCGGTGTCATGTTCGGCTCGCCGGAGACGACCTCGGGCGGCAAGGCGCTGAAGTTCTACGCCTCGGTCCGGCTGGACATACGCCGGATCGAGACCCTCAAGGAAGGCACGGAGGCGGTCGGCAACCGGACCCGGGTCAAGGTGGTCAAGAACAAGATGTCGCCGCCGTTCAAGGTGGCGGAGTTCGACATCATCTACGGTGTCGGGATCAGCCGGGAAGGCAGCCTGATCGACCTCGGCGTGGAGCAGGGCATCGTGCGCAAGTCGGGTGCCTGGTACACCTACAACGGTGACCAGCTCGGCCAGGGCAAGGAGAACGCCCGCGGTTTCCTGCGCGAAAACGCGGACCTGGCCAACGAGATCGAGAAGCGGATCAAGGAGAAGCTCGGCATCGGGCCGCAGCTGGACGCGGAGGCCGCACCGGCCCCCAGCAAGCCGGCCCTAAGCAACGGCCACGGGTCTAGTTCGAAGGTGGCCGCCGCCGCCGTCCCGGTCTAGCCGGGTGACCGGAAGTGGCTACTGGTAGGCGGGTTTCAGGGTCATCGCCCGAGACCGAGGCGTGTGACCCTGAAACCCGGGCCAGGCAGATCTGCCTGCGGCTGCTGACGGCCGAGCCGCGGACCAGGGCTCAGCTGGCCCAGGCGTTGCACCGTCACGGGGTGCCGGACGAAGCCGCAGAGTCCGTGCTCAGCCGGTTCGCCGACGCCGGCCTGATCGATGACGCGGCGTTCGCCCGGGCCTGGGTCGAATCCAGGCACCATAGCCGCGGGCTGTCCCGGCGGTCGCTGACAGCTGAGCTCAAGCGCCGCGGGGTCGACGGCGAGGAAATCCGCGAAGCGGTCGACATCCTCAACCCCGAGCAAGAGGTCGCCACCGCCCGGCGCTTGGTCGAGCAGAAGCTGGCCAGCACCCGGGGGCAGCCGCCGCAGGCCCGCGCCCGGCGGGCGGCGAGCCTGCTCGCCCGAAAGGGCTATCCCGCCGGCCTGACCTTCAGGCTGATCAGGGAAGCCCTGCAGCAGGAGGGTCCGGTCGGGGAGGACCTAGATCTCGAACCCCCGGAAGAGGAAACTCCGGAGGACCTCGGCGAAGATTCTGGCTACTCTTTGTAACCGCTGTCCCAAGCGGCCGTGGCTGGCAACTCGCCCGGCCAGCCGGCTCTCACCCGCCGCCTGCCCCTTCATGTCGCCACTTTCTCACCAGCTCGCACGTGCGCACCTTTCGTCCGGGTGATGCCCTGTTCGTGGCGATCCGCGATGCTTTGCTTGATAAAAAGGTTATGAAGCCTTAACCTCGCGGCAGCGAGATGTTGGCTCGTCCGGTACAGAAAAATAGCGGAGGACGGACAATCAGATACGTTATGTAGCCGGACGGACTGGGAGCAGCCGGCCCGAAAAATCAGCCAGCGGGCAAAGACGGCGTGTGATCGCCCGCACCAGGGCATATACCTGACAAACCCTGGTACCGACGTCACTGACATAACACGAGGGTGCCCCGAGGGCTATGGACGGAAAGGGGTGGCCGTGAGCAGCGGATTGTCGCTCGCGTTCATGGTGGTCGGGTTGCTCGCAGTGGTCCTGGCGTTCGGGGTCGTGTGGCGCCGGACCGCGAGCACGTCGGCCGACGCGGGCCAGCTCGCTACGGCCGACCGCGATCAGCTCACCCAGGAGGCCGACCACATCCGGGCTCGCGCGCAGGCTGAGGCCACCGGCATCCTCGAGCGGGCCCGCCAGGAGGCCGAGCAGGCCGCCCAGGGGCGCCGCGAGGTCGAAGAGGAAATACGCGCGGTCAAGGACGAGGTGCGCGAGCTGCGCGGTGACCTTGAGCGCCGCGAAACCCGTCTCGCCGACCGCGAGCAACGGCTCGATGAAGAGCTCAGGCGGATCGAAGACCGCACCCAGGCCCTGGACCAGCGCCGGACCGATCTCGACCGGCGCACCGCCGAGCTGGACCGCCAGGATGCCGAGCGGAGCAAGGAACTGGAGCGCGTCGCCGGGCTCACCGCCGAGTCCGCCAAGACCGAGCTGGTCGCCACCATCGAGAACCAAGCCAAACGTGAAGCGGCGCTCATCGTCAGGGACATCGAGCACGAGGCCAGGTCCGAAGGCGACAAGCGGGCGCGCAAGATCGTGACGCTGGCCATCCAGCGGGTGGCGACCGAGCAGACCAGCGAGTCGGTGGTCTCGGTGCTGCATCTGCCCGGGGACGAGATGAAGGGCCGCATCATCGGCCGGGAGGGCCGCAATATCAGGGCCTTCGAGTCCGTCACCGGGGTCAACCTCATCATCGACGACACGCCTGAGGCCGTGCTGCTTTCCTGCTTCGATCCGGTTCGTCGCGAGATCGCCCGGCTCACCCTGGAGCGGCTCGTGCTGGACGGCCGCATCCACCCGCAGCGGATCGAGGACGCCTACGAGCTCGGCAAGGCGGAGATCGAGCAGCTGTGCAAGCGGGCAGGCGAGGACGCCCTGGTCGAGCTGGGCATCACGGACATGCACCCGGAACTCGTCGACCTTCTCGGCCGGCTGCGGTACCGCACCTCGTACGGGCAGAATGTGCTCAGGCACCTGGTGGAGTCGGCCCATATCGCCGGGATGATGGCCAGTGAGCTGCGGATCGACCCGGGCCTGCTGCGGCGCTGCACGGTGCTGCACGACATCGGCAAGGCGCTGACCCACGAAGTCGAAGGCAGCCACGCGCTGATCGGAGCCGAAATCGCCCGCCGGTACGGCGAGTCGGACGACGTGGTGCACGCCATCGAGGCGCACCACAACGAGGTCGAGGTCCGTACCGTCGAAGCGGTGCTGACCCAGGCCGCGGACGCCATAAGCGGCGGCGGGCCGGGCGCCCGGCGAGAGTCGCTCGAGCTGTACGTCAAGCGCCTGGAGCGGCTGGAGCAGATCGCGGCCAGCCGCGACGGCGTGGAGAAGGTCTTCGCCATGCAGGCGGGCCGCGAGATCAGGGTCATGGTCAAGCCCGACCGGATCGACGACATTCAGGCCCAGGTGATTGCCCGCGACATCGCCAAAGAGGTCGAGGAGGAACTGACCTATCCTGGTCAGATCCGCATCACCGTGGTCCGCGAGTCCCGGGCCACCGAATTCGCCCGCTGAGTTTCGCCCGGATCCGGGAATCGAGCCACTCCGCTCAGCCACCGGTCAGCGTCACCGGCGGGATGCCCGGCGGGGTGAAACCCATGATCTGGCCGTAAAAGGAAAGCTCGGCCGCCAGGCTGGCCGCGATGTTCTCCGCCTTCCTGAACCCGTGTGACTCACCCGGGTAGGTCAGGTAGGCGTACGGTATGCCGTGCGCGGCCAGGTCAGCGGCGATCGACTCGGATTGCGCGGGCGGGACGACGGGGTCGTCGAGTCCTTGCAGTAGCAGCACCGGGCAGGTGGCCGGATTCACGTGCCCGACCGGCGCCCGCTCGATGTAGAGCGCCTCGCACTCGGGCAGCGGTCCGATCAGGCCGTCGAGGTACCTGGATTCGAAGTCGTGCGTTTGCGCGGCGAATTGCCTGAGGTCGGCCACTCCGAAGTAGGAGGTAGCCGCGGCGAAGACGCCGCGCGCGTCGCCGTTCCTCCGGTTGCTGCCGATACCCGATGTCACGGCGGCCAGGGCGGTCCAGCCGCCCGCCGAGCCGCCGCGGATGCCAAGCCGTTTCCTGTCCGCCTGGCCCGCCGCGGCCAGCGCGAGCGCCGCGGCCATCACGTCGGCCACGTCGACGATGCCCCACTGGCCGCGCAGCCGTTCGCGGTACGCGCGTCCGAATCCGCTGGACCCGCCGTAGTTGACGTCGATGATCCCGATGCCCCGGCTGGTGAAATAGGCCTTCTCCAGGTCGAGGCGAGGAACAACCTGGGATGTGGGTCCGCCGTGCACCCAGACGATATACGGCGCCAGTTCGCCCTCCGGGCCCGTGAACGCGGGATTGGCCAGCAGGTAGACCAGCGCGTGCACGACCGAGCCCGACGGATCGGTCAGCTGGGCCGCCCGCGGCACCGGCAGGTAAGCGGCGTCTGGCCGCGAGTCCGGGCCGTGGCTGAGCTCGCGGACCGCGGGCGGGCTGACCTGACCCGCGGGCGGCCTGACCTGACCCGCGGCCGGGATCGTGACCTCGATGACGGTCGTCGGTAGCGTGGGTCCGCCCGCCAGCGTGACGACGATCTGGCCGGACGCGGAAAGGCCGGGTCCGAGCACCTGGTACGGAAGGTCGACATCGGTCAGCTCACCGGAGTCCGGGTCGAGCACTCCCAGGTGCATGTCCCCGATCCCGTGCGTGACGGCGATGCGCCCGTCGCCGAGCACCGCGTACGGCCGCAGGCCCAGTTGCCACAGCGGGCCGGCGAACTCCTCCTCCCGCGGGCACAGCGCACGCGGGAGGTTCAGCAGGTCGGCCAGGTACAGGTTCCACCATCCGGAACGGTCCGAAACGACGTACAGGCTGCGGTCGTCGCGCCAGACCGGAGCCAGCACGGACTCGGTGTCGCCGCCCATGAGCAGCTGCTGCTGGCTCGGGTCCCCGAGCGGGCGAACGGGGTCGGTGTCGTCGAGCACCGCGACCCGCAGCTCGGTGCCGTCCCAGGGCATCCGGGGGTGATCCCAGCAGATCCAGGCTATCCGGGTGCCGTCAGGCGACGGCGTCGGCGAGGCGTAGAAGTGCGAGCCGGACACCAGCACCCGGATGGCCCCCTCGTCGTCCGCCGCGGAGCCGTCAAGCGGGACCGCCACGATCGCGCGGCTGATCCGGGTGCCCAGGTGCTTTTCCCGGACGCACCACACCTGACCGCCGCCGGGAGCGAGCACGAAGTCGGCGAACCGTGCGGTGGCACCGGGGCCGGGAGCGGGCGTCAGCGGTGCGGGGGATCCGGTCGCCGCGCAGCGGTACAGCCGCTGGTCGGCAAAGTTCGCGAAGACCAGGCCGCCGGGCACCGGCAGGTAGGACCGGCCGCCGTACTCGTGCACGCGCGTCCTGGCGTTCCACGGCACCGGGCAGCATGTCGCGGCTGATCCCGTCCGGCCCCTGGCAGACCACCGCCAGCCGTCCGCCCTCGGCGGCCCGGGACTCCTGCCACCACACCCCGGCCGCGTCGATGGCCGGGAACGACAACGCGACCTGCTCGCGGGCGACGTCGGCGCTATGGATGGGGGAGGTCCATTCGCCGAAGGGCGCCACTTCGGTGGTCCTGTGCATACCCAACATCATGCCGGATAACAGTCACGTGATCACCAGGCCCTGCCGCGTGCGCATGGCCCCTATCCTGGTCGTGTGGCAGCAGGCGGCAGGACCTACCAGATTCGCACCTACGGGTGCCAGATGAACGTGCACGATTCCGAGCGCCTGGCCGGCCTGCTCGACGAGGCGGGCTACCAGGCCGTCCCCGCCGGGCAGACCCCGGACGTGGTGGTGTTCAACACCTGCGCGGTCCGGGAGAACGCGGCCGACCGGCTGTACGGCAACCTGGGTCACCTGTTGCCGCAGAAGAAGAACGGCATGCAGATCGCGGTGGGCGGTTGCCTGGCCCAGCTGGAACGGACCAAGATCACCCAGCGGGCGCCCTGGGTCGACGTGGTCTACGGCACGCACAACATGGGCTCGCTGCCCGCCCTGCTCGAGCAGGCCCGGATCAGGCACGAGGCGCAGGTCGAATTTGCCGAGACGCTCGAGACGTTCCCCTCGCTGCTGCCCGCGCGGCGCGCGTCCGCGTACTCGGCCTGGGTCGCGATCTCGGTGGGCTGCAACAACACCTGCACCTTCTGCATCGTGCCCAGCCTGCGGGGCAAGGAGAAGGACCGCCGGCCCGGCGACATCCTGGCCGAGATCCGCGCGCTGGTGGCCGATGGAGTGCTCGAGGTCACGCTGCTCGGCCAGAACGTGAACTCCTACGGCGCCGAGTTCGGCGACAGGCAGGCTTTCGGCAAGCTCTTGCGTCGCTGCGGCGAGATCGAAGGCCTGGAGCGGGTCCGTTTCACCTCCCCGCATCCGCGGGACTTCACCGACGACGTGATCGAGGCGATGGCGCAGACCGCGAACGTCATGCCGAGCCTGCACATGCCGCTGCAGTCCGGTTCCGACGCCGTGCTGAAGGCGATGCGCCGCGCCTACCGGCGGGATCGCTACCTGGCCATCCTGGACCGGGTCCGGGACCGCATCCCCGATGCCGCCATCACCACCGACATCATCGTCGGCTTCCCCGGCGAGACCGACCGGGACTTCGAGGACACCCTGGACCTGGTGCGCCGGGCCAGGTTCGCGGGCGCGTTCACGTTCCGCTACTCCATCCGTCCGGGGACCCCGGCCGCGACCATGGACGCCCAGGTGCCGCCCGCCACCGTGCAGGAGCGCTACGAGCGGCTCGCCGCCCTGGTCGAGGAAACCACCTACGCGGAGAACCAGAAGCTGGCCGGCGCCACCGTCGAGGTCCTGGTCGCCGAGGGTGAGGGCCGCAAGGACGCCGCCACCCACCGCATGTCCGGCCGGGCCCGCGACAACCGCCTGGTGCACTTCACCCCGCACCCAGCCTCCGCAGACCCCACCCCGAGGTACCGGTACCCCGCGTCCCGGCGACATCGTCACCGTCACCGTCACCCGCGGTGCCCCCCACTACCTGCTGGCCGACGGCGCCCCGCTCGCGCTCCGCCGGACCCGGGCCGGCGACGCCTGGCAAGCCACCTCAGCCGCACCCCCCGACCCCACCACCCCAAAGACCCCTGAGGCGCCCGTCCTTCTCGGCATGCCCGCCCTGCGCCCGTTACCCCTGGCCGGCCAGGCCCAGGGGTGCCCCGGCAGGTCATCTCCGTCGGAGAGGCCAAGTGGGGCAAGGTCATGGGTGTGCGTCACGCCGAGCGTCTCCGCCGGGCCTGTGCCCTGTTGGCCGTTAAGGGCTACGACACGACCGACACCACGCTGGCGTGCTACTCCGGTACGGGCTTCGAGCCCGCGCTCCAGGCGGCGGCCGACCGCGGCGGTGTGCTCCTCGTCGATCTGGCCCGGCTCTACCAGCCGTTAGCCGCCTGATCATGAAGTTCGTCAAGATGACCTTGACGCATCTCTTCGTCAAGGATACCTTGACGATATGCCGATGCCCAGGAAATTCGCCCGTGACCCCGACTGGGCTGAGAACCTGCGCTGCTCGTTCTGCGGGAAGGACAAGCACACGGTGGCCAAGCTCATCGCAGGCCCCGGTGTCTACATCTGCGACGAATGCGTCGATCTCTGCGATCAGATCCTCATGCAGCAGCGCAAACTCATGCCCAACCAGCCGCTGCCCGAGCTCGGCGCGGCGCACGAGCAGTCCGACGACGAGCTGCTCGCCAGCCTGGCGCGGATCCAGGCGGTCGCCTCCCAGGCCGACGCCGCACTGCACGACCACGTCGGCAGCCTGCGCGACCGGGGCGTCAGCTGGACCCGGATCGGAGCCGCGGTCGGGGTGTCGAAGCAGGCCGCCTGGGAGCGTTTCTCCGGCGAAGACTGACAGGCGCTACCGGCGCGGCAGGCCGTGCAGGAAGTCGACCAGGCCGGCGAAGTACACCGCCTGGTCGTCGTACATGGCCATGTGGCTGCCGTCCGGGCAGTACAGGTACTGGCCGCGGGGCAGGCGCGGCCAGCATCTCCATGTGACCCGGGTCCATGGTGTCGTGGCGGGCGCCGATCACCAGGGTCGGCACGTCGATCGAGGTCAGCTCCGCGGTCCGGTCCCAGTGCGCCAGGTGAGCGCTGGCGCTGATGCCGAGCTCGCTGGGACCCTGCATGGACACGTAGATGGCCGGGTTGATGTGCGCGAAGGCGCGCACCACCGGGTCGGGCCAGGTTTCGGCCGGCATGCGCAGCACGTGGTGGACGTAGTGCTGCTCGGTCAGCAGCTCCATGTACCTGGGATTGCCGATGTCGCCGCTCGCCTCGAGCGACTTGATCTCGGTCAGTGCCGCCTGATCCATGGCCGGCATCAGCACCTGCTCGGCGTAGGCGTTGTAAGCCGGGACGCTCGCCATCATGTTGGAGATGATCAGCCCGCGCAGGTGCTGCTGGTACCGCAGCGCGTACTCGACGGCCAGGATCCCGCCCCACGAGTGGCCGAACAAGATGAAGTTGTCCCGCCCCAGCCCGAGCGCCCCGCGGACCTGCTCCACCTCATCGACGTAGCGGTCCAGGTCCCAGAGCGAAGGCTCCTCGGGCTGGTCGCTGAAACCGGAGCCGAGCTGGTCGTAGTAGTAGTACTCGACGCCCGCCGCGGGCAGGTAGCTGTCGCAGGCCTCCAGGTACTCGTGGGTCGATCCTGGCCCGCCGTGCAGGAGCAGCAGCCGCAGGCCGGGGTGGTTGCCTGTCCGCTTCACCCACACCCGGTACCGGCCGCGCGGGGTGTCCACCGGAATCATCCGGGCCCCTCCGCTCAGCATGTCCTGCCGCCCGGAGTTGTCCAGGTATTCGCTCATCGGGCACTCCTCCCGGGGCCGGTACCGTTACCAGGGCGGATTATGCCAGCTCGGCGACTCTCGTTCCAGCTCGGCGACCCTGGTTCCAGGCCGGTGCCGGGACCCGCAGCAACCGGGCGACCGGGGCCGGCAGCCACCAGTTGGCCCGGCCGAACAATGCCACCAGCGCCGGGACGAGCAGGCAGCGGACCACGATCGCGTCGACCAGGATGCCGGCGCCGAGCCCGGTGGCCAGGATCTTCAGGTCGGTCTGCGGCCCGGTGGACATGGACAGGAAACTGAGCATCAAGATCGCCGCGGCACTGGTGACCAGGCGGCCGGTCCGGCCCAGTCCCTCAACCACCGCGTGCCTGGCGTCGCCGCTGGTGTCGTAGGCCTCCCGGATGCGGGTGAGGATGAACACCTCGTAGTCCATCGACAGGCCGAACAGGAAGGCGAACACCATCAGCGGCACCCACATCGTGATCGCCCCGGTGGCCGGGATGCCCCACAGCGCCCCGGATCCGTGCCCGTCCTGCCAGACCCAGGTGAGCACGCCGTACGCGGCGGTCAGCGAGATCAGGTTGAACACCACCGCCTTGGCCGCCAGCAGGACCGAGCGGAAGGCCCGGGTTAGCAGCAAGAAGGTGGCGACGCTGATAAGCGCGAGCATCAGCGGGAAGTGGCCGTAGACGGCGTGGTCGAAGTCGATCAGCGAGGCGCCGTCGCCGCCGACGCCGATCACCTGCGGGCGGCCGAGCAGGGCCCGTTCCAGGGCGGCGACCGTCGTCTGACCGGCCGGGACGCTGCTTTCCGCGCGGGGCAGGACGGTGAGGATCGAGGTCACGCCCCGGTGGTAGTCCGGTGTGGCCGGCGCGACCGCGGCATAAACACCCGGCACCCGCGCGGCCTCGGAAACCAGCGCACCGGACGAGGCGGAGGTCAGCACCTCGACCGGGGTGAGCACGCCGGAGGGGATGCCGCCGTCGGTCAGGGTGGCGAGCGTGTCGTGGGCGGGCCCGCTGGTGGCTTGCGCGGAGCTGCCGGGTTCGCCCAGGTGCAGGGATAGCGCGGGCAGCATCAGCGCGGTCAGGATGCCCAGGCCGGCCAGCGCGGCCAGCCAGCGGTACCGGTACACGCCGCGGGCCCAGGCCGAGAACACCCGGCTGGCACGGCGTTCGGTCCGCAGCCGCGGCCAGTCCAGCCGGGGGCCGATGGTCGCCAGGATGACCGGCAGCAAGGTGATGGCCACGGCCACCGACATCAGCGGGACCAGCACGCCGCCGTAGCCGACGCTGCGCAGCATCGGCACCGGCAGGACGATCATCGACAGCAACCCGATGGCCACGGTGAGGCCGGAGAAGACGACGGCCCGGCCCGCGTGGTTCATCGCCTCGGTCACGGCGGCCAGGTTGTCCCGGCCCGCCGCCCGCTCCTCGCGCCACCGGCTGACCACGAGCAGCGAGTAGTCGATGGCCACGCCCAGCCCGATCAGCGCGATCAGGAACTCCACGATCTGGCTCACCCCGGTCAGCTCGGTAAGACCGCCGACCAGCAAGAACGTAGCCAGCACCGAGATCCCGCCGATGATAAGCGGCAGCAGGGCCAGGAAGCTGGCGAACACAAGCGCCAGGATGACCAGCGCGCCGACAGCTCCGATCATCGCCTCGGCCATGACCGACGTGCCCTTGGACGAGGACGGCGCCCCGTTGCCAAGCAGCGCCGAGCCGGTCACCCCCACGTGCCATCCGGCGGGCACCGCGGCCGTCACCGTCCGCTCGATCGCGGGGCTCAGGTCGGGGCCGCCGAAACCGGGCGCCTGGGCGGTGTAGACCAGCGCGAAGGTGGACCGGCCGTCGCGAGTGACGAACGCCGGATCGTGCGTGCTCGCGTAGTCCGCGATCCGCACCTGCGGAATCGCCCGGGCCAGCGCGGCGAAGGCGCGCCCGGTGGCGGCGGCCACGGCCGGGCTGGTCACCTTCTGCCCGGCCGGCACGGTGATCACCGGCAGGTAGGGGGCCTGGTCGCCGCCGTTGCCGTACTGGCTGGCGATCTGGTTGTCGACCTTGAACGCCTGTCCGGGCATGGCGAAGTCGTTGGTCATCCGGTGGGTGGTGCCGCCGATGGTCATCACGCCCGCAGCCGCCACGACGACCCAGAACAGGGTCACGAGCGCCTTGTGGCGGAGGACGAAGCGGGTGAGTGCTGACATCGCGACCTCCGAGTCGCCGGGCCGGCGGCCGTTCCGCCAGCTCCGGCTCTACAGTGCCGTCCGGCCCCCCGGCCGGTCGTCCCGCCACGGCAGTCACCTGGCCGTACCGCCCCGGGATGAGCCAGGCCCCGCGTACTCCCTGGGGAGTAGCCGCTCCGCCTACCTGGGGAGGGCGACGGCGGCCGCGAACATGCCTACGCTTGCGTCATGGAAGCAATGGCGGCGCGGGTCCCGCCGCTACGGGACACGCTCGTGGCGCTGGCCGTGACCGGACTGCTGTCCTGGGGTGCGTACGGCGAGGCCCATCCGGGCACTACCGCTTACTTCCAGGGCGGTCACCACCTGCCGCGAACCCCCACCGCCACGCTGGCCCTGGTCATCGCGGCCTGCCTGGTGCTGGCCTGGCGGCGCCGGTGGCCGGTCGCGGTGCTCGCCGTCTCCGTGGCCGCCGCCACCGTCTACACGGTGCTCGGCTACGTGAACGGCGCGGTGCTGGTAGCCCCGATGATCGCCGTCTACACGGTGGCCAGCCTGACCGACGTGCGGCGCGCGGCGCTGGCCGGAGCGGGGACGCTGGCCGTGCTCGGCTCGGCCAGCATCGCGGTCAACCCGTTCGGGCCCCTCAGCGGCGGCGTGACCATCCTTCCCTTCATGACCGCGGCGGTGGTGGTGGCCGGCATCGCGGTGGCCAACCGGCGCGCCTACGTCGCGTCCATCCAGGACCGGGCCGAGCAGGACGCCCGCCGCCGGGTCGACGAGGAGCGGCTGCGTATCGCCAGGGAGCTGCACGACGTCGTGGCGCACACCATGGCTACCATCAACGTGCAGGCCGCAGTGGCCGCCCACGTCCTGTCCACCCGTCCGGAGGCCGTCGCGGAATCCCTGCAGGCGATCAAGGCCGCGAGCAAGGAGGGGCTGAAGGAGCTGCGCGCCATCTTGAACGTGCTGCGTCAGGCGGACGAAGCCGACCCCACCCAGCCGGCGCCGGGCCTGGCCCAGCTCGAAACGCTCGTCACCGGCGCTCGCCGGGCCGGGCTCGAGACGGCCGTCACCGTGACCGGTGACCCGGTCCCGCTGCCGGCCGCCGCGGACCTGGCCGCGTACCGCATCGTCCAGGAGTCGCTGACCAACGCCATCAGGCACGCTGGCCCGGCCACCGCCGCCGTCTGCCTCAGCTACCGCGCGGACGAGCTGCGGATCGAGGTGACCGACACCGGGCAGGGGCCGCCGGCCGCCGCTCTCCGCGGGGGGCACGGGCTGGCCGGCATGCACGAGCGGGCCGCGTCGGTGGGCGGTACCCTCCAGGCTGGCCCCGGGCCGGCTGGCCCCGGTGGCTTCCGGGTCGTGGCCCAGCTTCCGCTCACCGATCCGGCGCTGCCGTGATCCGGGTTCTGCTGGCCGATGACCAGGCGCTGATCCGGGCCGGGTTCCACGTGCTCATCGACGCGGCCGACGACCTTGAGGTGGTCGGCGAGGCCACCGACGGCGCCCAGGCGGTGGACCTGGCCCGCCGTGCCCGCGCCGACGTGGTGCTGATGGACATCAGGATGCCCGGCGTGGACGGACTGGAGGCCACCCGGCGGATCAGCGCCGACGACGACCTGGCCGGGGTCAAGGTGATCATCTTGACCACCTTCGAGTCCGACGAGTACGTCTATCACGCCATCCGGGCCGGAGCCAGCGGGTTCCTGGTCAAGGACACCGAGCCGGCCGATCTGCTGCAGGCGGTGCGGGTGGTGGCCAGGGGGGACGCGCTGCTGTCGCCCGGCGTGACCCGCCGGCTCATCACCGACCTCGCCCGCCGCCCCGAACGGCTGCCGCCCAGCGATCAGATCCTGGTCGGCCTGACCGACCGGGAACGCGAGGTGATGGCCCTGGTCGCCGAAGGCCTGTCGAACGACGAGATCGCCGGCCGCCTGTTCCTGTCCCCGCTGACGTCCAAGACTCACGTCAGCCGCATCATGAACAAGCTGAACGCCCGCGATCGCGCCCAGCTCGTCGTCATCGCCTACGAAAGCGGCCTGGTGACTCCGGGCACCCGCGAACGCCGATGCTGATCGCCGCGGCCATCTGCCCGCATCCGCCGCTGCTGATCCCGGTGGCCACCGGGATGCCCGGCCCGCAGGACACCGAGCTCGGCCGGCTGCGAGCCGCGTGCCGGCAGGCGGTGGCGGATCTTCGCGCGGCCGGGCCCGAGCAGATCGTGGTGGTCGGCGGGGCCGACCGCACCGGGGACTACCCGCCGCGCACACCGCCCAGCCTGCGCAGGTACGGCGTCCCCTGGGGCGCCGGCCAGGGCCCCGTCCTGCCGCTCTCGCTGTCCGTCGGCAGGTGGCTGCTCGCCGAGGACGAAGGCTCGGGCGAGGCCGCCTGGTGGGGGATCGCGGCGGACGCGCCGCCGGCGCAGTGCCTGGAGCTAGGGGACAAGCTCGCCGGGCTCGCTCCGCGGGTGGCGATGCTGGTCATGGGCGACGGCCCCGGCCGGCGGGCCCGCGGCACCCCCGGGGCCGGAGATCCGGCGGCCGACCGCTACGACCAGGCGGCGGCGGCGGCCATGGCCGCGGCTGACCCCGGCGCGCTGGCCGCGCTCGACCCGGCCGCGGACGCTGACCTGTTCGTCGCGGGCCGGGCCGCCTGGCAGGTCCTGGCCGGCGCGGCGGGCCGGTCCGGGTTCACCGCCACGCTGACCTACGCGGCGGCGCCGTTTGAGGTCAGCTATCTCGTGGCCAGCTGGCGGCGAGCACACTAGGGACATGGACACCCATCTCACCGCCGTGGTCGGGGCCACCGCCACCGGCAAGTCCGGGCTGGGCGTCGCGCTGGCCCTGGCGCTGGGCGGCGAGGTGATCAACGCCGACTCGATGCAGCTCTACCGGGGCATGGACATCGGCACCGCCAAGGAGCCCACGGCCGCCCGGCAGGGCGTGCCGCACCACCTGCTCGACGTCTGGCCGGTGACCCAGACCGCGAACGTGGCCGATTACCAGCGGCTCGCCCGCGCCGCGATCGAGGACATCGGGGCCCGCGGCCGGATCCCGGTGCTCGTCGGCGGCTCAGGCCTGTACGTCCGGGCGGCGCTTGACGACCTTGATTTTCCCGGAACGGACGATGGTATCCGCGCCCGGCTGGAGTCCGAGCTCGCCCGGCTGGGCGCCGCCGCGCTGCACGCCCGGCTGGCCACCCTGGACCCGGCCGCGGCGGCCGCGATCTTGCCGGGCAACGGCCGCCGGATCGTGCGGGCCCTGGAGGTGATCGAGCTATCGGGACGCCCGTTCAGCGCCACCTTGCCGACATATGAGCAGATCCGGCCGGCGGTCCAGATCGGCCTGCGGCTGCCAAGGCCCGAACTGGACGCGCGGATCGCCGCCCGGGTCGACCGCATGTGGCAGGCGGGCCTGGAAGCCGAGGTGAGCGGCCTGGTCCGCCAGGGCCTGCGGGCGGGCAAGACCGCGAGCCGCGCGCTCGGCTACCAGCAGCTGTTGCGCTACCTGGACGGCGAGTACACGCTGGCGGCGGCGCACGCCGACACGGTCCAGGCCACCAGGCGCTTCGCCCGCCGCCAGGAATCCTGGTTCCGCCGCGACCCGCGCATCCACTGGCTCGACGCCACCGCCCCCGCCGAGCACCTCCTCGCCCAGGCCCTGGACGTGATCACGAAAGGTTCACAGTCTCTGCGGACTGTCAACCTTTCGTGATCACCTGGCGCTTGCGGGCTTTGCGCTTGATGTCTTCGGGGAGGGCGTCGGCGGTCAGCAGGCGGGGGAGCAGCTCGGGCTCGAGCGTCAGCGAGCGGAAGACCACCGCGATGCTCACGTCGTGATCGGGGCGGTGCACGATCTCCACCGGGTCGCCCGCGCGGATCTCGCCTGGCTGGATGACCCGCAGGTACGCCCCCGACCGGGCGGCCCGGGTGAACCGCTTGACCCATCCGGCCTCCTCCAGCCAGCCGGCGAAGGTCCGGCACGGAATCCGCGGGCACGACACCTCGAGGATCACGTCGGCTCCCACCCGCCAGCGTTCCCCGATCAGGGCCCCGTTGACGTCGGCTCCCGTCGTGGTCAGGTTCTCGCCAAACACCCCGGACGGCAGCGGACGCCCGAGCTCGGCCGCCCACCAGTCGAGGTCCTCCCGGGCGTAGGCGTAGACCGCCTGGTCAGGTCCGCCGTGGTTGGTGACGTCGTAGACCCGGTCCCCGGCCAGCCCGACGATGCCGGTGCCCTTGGCGGGCGCGGGCGTCACCATGACCGGCCCGCGGACCGGACGCTTGTCGATGCCTGTCACCCCGATCTCGGTCTTGGCGCTTGGCCGCGGCTGACCGACGTTGACCGAGAGGAGTTTCATACCACGACGATACGCAACGGGCCGCTGCGCGCCGAGCGGTCAACCGCCCGGCGCCTGCTCCCGATCAGACCCCGTCGGTCAGGACCTGGCGCAGCGCGTCCAGGACGGCGGGATCCTCGATGGTGGAAGGCGGCGGCTCGTGCCCGCCGTCGGCGATCCCTCGCATGGTCTTGCGGAGTATCTTGCCGGACCGGGTCTTGGGCAGGGCGGCGACCACGTCGACCCGCCGCAGCGCGGCTACCGGCCCGATCTGATCGCGGACCAGCTGGACGAGTTCGGCGGCTACGGTGGCCGGCGCGGTGCTGACGCCCGCCTTGAGCACCACGAACCCGCGCGGTATCTGGCCCTTGAAGGCGTCGTTGACGCCGATGACCGCGCATTCGGCCACCGCCGGATGGTTGGCCAGGATCTCCTCCATCTGCCCGGTGGACAGCCGGTGACCAGCCACGTTGATCACGTCGTCGATCCGGCCCATCACGTACAGGTAGCCGTCGCTGTCGCGGTACCCGCCGTCACCCGTGACGTAGTAGCCGGGGCGCTGCGACATGTAGGACTCGACGAACCGCTCGTCGTCACGCCACAAGGTAGGCAGGCATCCCGGCGGCAGCGGCAGCTTCACCACGATCTCCCCGGTCTCACCCGGTTTCGCCTCGGCTCCGTAGGCGTCGAGGATCCGCACGTCGTAGCCGGGCACCGGCATGGTGGGCGATCCGGCTTTGGTCGGCAGGGCCTCCAGTCCCATCAGGTCGGCGGCGATCGGCCAGCCGGTCTCGGTCTGCCACCAGTGGTCGATGACCGGTATGCCGAGCAGGTCGCCCGACCACCGGTAGGTCTCGGGATCGAGCCGCTCCCCGGCCAGGAACAGGTAGACCAGGCTGGACAGGTCGTAGGAGCCGGCCAGCTTGCCCTCCGGGTCCTCCTTCTTGATCGCGCGGAACGCGGTCGGCGCGGTGAACAGTGCCTTGACCCGGTGCTCGGCGATGACCCGCCAGAACGCCCCGGCGTCCGGGGTGCCCACCGGCTTTCCCTCGTACAGCACGGTCGTGCACCCGGCCAGCAGCGGGGCGTAGACGATGTAGGAGTGCCCGACGACCCAGCCCACATCGGAGGCGGCCCAGAACACCTCGCCCGGTTTGGTGTCGTAGATGTTGTCCATGCTCCAGCGCAGTACGACCGCGTGGCCCCCGTTGTCGCGGACCACGCCCTTGGGCTTGGCCGTGGTTCCGGAGGTGTACAGGATGTACAGCGGGTCGGTCGCCGCGACGGGAACGCAATCCGCGGGCTCGGCCCCGGCCACCGCCTTGGCCCAGTCCAGGTCGCGTCCGGCCGTCAGGGCGGCGAGCGCTTGCGGCCGTTGCAGGATCACGCAGTGCTCCGGCTTGTGCTGCGCCAGATCGATGGCCTGGTCCAGGATCGGCTTGTAGGCGATGACGCGGCTGGTCTCGATGCCGGCCGAAGCCGAGACCACCACCTTCGGGGTGGCATCGTCGATCCGCGTCGCGAGCTCGCGCGCGGCGAAGCCGCCGAACACCACCGAGTGCACCGCGCCGATCCGCGCGCACGCCAGCATCGCGATCGCGGCCTCGGGGATCATCGGCAGGTAGACGATCACCCGGTCGCCCGCGCTGACCCCGAGGTCGCGCAGCACCCCGGCGAAGCGCGCGACCTCGTCGAGCAGTTCGTTGTAGGAGTAGGTCCGGCTGGTGCCGGTGACCGGGCTGTCGTAGATCAGCGCGGCTGCCTCGCCCCGGCCGTCGCGTACGTGCCGGTCCAGCGCGTTGAAGCAGGTGTTCAGCACGCCGTCGGCGAACCAGTGGTAGAAAGGCGGATTCGAGGCCTCAAGCACCTGGGTCGGTGCGGTGTACCAGTCGATGGCCTTGGCTGCCTCGCCCCAGAACCCTTCGGGATCGGCCAGGCTCCGTTGGAACGCTTCCGCGTAACGACCCATGATGTCATTCCTTCCAGTTACGTCGCGGCCAGGTCAGTGCTTGGCCAGGGGCCAGACGGGGAGTACCGAGCGCTTGTACGAAGCCTCGCAGAGTTCGGCGCAGGACAGGTAAGCGGCGCCGAACGCCACCACCAGGCCCAGGTAGCAGCCCACTTCTACGGTGAACCCGCTGCCTGAGTAGTTACCCGCTCCGAGCACGAACAATGTCACGGCCAGCAAAGGTCCCGATTATCCGGTGCCGAAGGTCTCTGCCTGGGACGACGAATCGAGTTGGTAGGCGCGCCTGGCGTTGTCTGCGCACAGCATCCGGGTCAGACGCACCACGGTTCGTTCGGACAAAAGATCGTCGTCGAGCCCGGTGCGCAGGAACTGCGACAGCGCCTGGCGGAACAGCGCCGCGCCCAGGTAATACAGCTCGGGCAGGCCGAACGCGTCCGAGGAGTACAAGAACTTGCCGTACGGCGCCAGCTCGAGCGCCTCGGCCAGCAGGGCCGGGGCCCGGCCCCCCAGGTTGTGGGTGGCCAGCCCGGCGTCGACGTACACCTGCGGGAACACCTGAGCCAGGTACCCGGCCTCGCGGTGGTACGGGTAGTTGTGCAGCAGCATCACCGGGACCCCGGTGGGCTGGATCGCCCGCAGCAGCGGCGTGAGCAGCAGCGGGTTGCCGCGGTGCAGGTCGACGTCGCTGTCCCCGTAGCCGACGTGGAACTGCACCGGCCGCCCCAGGTCCACGCCGGACCAGATGAGGAACCGTTGCAAGGTCTCGTCCGCGCACCGGCCCGGGGCCGCCAGCCAGCGCCCGGCCGCGGCCGTGACCTCGGCGTCGGCGGGCCGTTCCGGGCGCAGGTCGAGCCCGGTCCGGTAGGCGGCGATCGACTTGGTGCCCACCGCGGTGCGGGCGGCCAGCGCGGACCGCACCGCGTCGGCGAAACCGGCCGCGCTCACCCCGGCCGCGGCCACCTCCTCGGCCACCTGCTCCAGCCGGACGATCTCGTGCGCGGATCCGCCGGCCAGCGCGCCGAGCTCGGCCGGGGACGTCAGCGGCTCGGGGGTATAGCCGGTGTCCACGCAGAGCGCGGACAGCCCGGCCTGCGTCAGGAACCTCCGGCTCACCTCGGCCGCGCCGAGCTCGCGCCGGCAGGCGACGTAGTCGGTCAGCTCGGCGTGCGGCGCCAGGCCGAGGACGGGCGGGCACAGACGGCGGAAGGCGAACCCGGCGCGCGAGTCGAACACCGAGCCGCCCGGCCAGCCGCCGCCCTCGGTCAGCAGCGATTCCAGCGTGGCCTGGTCCGCGTCCCTGACCAGCACCCCGTGACAATGATGGTCGACCAGGGCCTGCTCTGCCACGCAGGGCAGCAGCTCAGTCAACGGGCCTCGCGGCGATCCTGCGCTTGCGGTGCGCGCCCGCCTGGTCCTCGGTGCCCGGCGCGGCGATGCCCTCCCGGGCGGCCAGCGCCACCCCGAGCCGCCGCGTGGTGCCCGGCGCGAAGATCACCGCGAGTATCGCGACCGCCAGCCAGGCGGCGGACACCACCGGGAACCACGCGGCCGCGCCGGACGGGTACGGGATCACGTTGCGGTACAGCGTGTAGCCCAGCACGACCAGCGCCGCGATCGGCACGATCACCTGCCACATCGGCACCGGCAGCTTGCGCCGCACGAACACCAGCATCGTGCATCCCAGCGTGGCCAGCACATACGCGACCAGCAGGATCAGCGTGCCGATGGTGCCCGACCACAGGAAGCTGTCAAAGGCCGTGGCGTGAAACGCGGCCGTGTAGATGACCACGATCAGGCCGGACATGACGCTGATGACCAAGGTGGCCCAGGCGGGCGTGCCCCAGCGTGAGCTCTTCCCCAGGCCCCGCGCCCCGGCGCTGTCGCGGGACAGCGCGTAGAGCAGCCGGGCCGCCGCGACCGTGGAGGCCAGGCAGCAGCCAAACGCGCTGACCGTGGTGCCCAGGGTGATCACGTCGCCGACCCAGTGGCCGACGTAGGAGGAGCCCAGGTCGCCGAGCAGCGACGCCGAGCCGGTGAACTTCGCCACCCCGGCCGTGCCCGCGCCGAAGCCCATCATCTCCACCGCGGTGACGATCACGAAGTAGACGCCGCCGAAGATGGCCGTGCCCAGGATCGCCCGCGGGATGTCCCTGGTCGGCCGGGTGGCCTCCTCTCCCAGGGTGGACGCCGCCTCGAACCCCGCGAACGACAGGAAGCCGAACACGACGCCGAGGAACACCGCGGAGAAACTCGTCCCCGGTGTCACCTGGAACACGCTCCAGGTGAAGTGCTCGTGACCGGGCGCGTTCCCGGCCAGGAGACGGACGAGCACCACCGCGGTGACGATGAGGATCAGCGCGACCGTGGTGCCCTCGACGGACAGCAGCACGCCGGTCCCGCGCCTGGCGGGCATCACGGCCAGCAGCAGCGCCACCGCCAGCGCCACCGCGAGCAGCACGAACGGCGCCCACGTGGGCGGGTTCTTCCAGATGCCGACGGCTTGCAGGAACGCGGTGCCGAAGATGCCGGCCGCGCTGGAGGTAACGACGGCGTAGAAGGTGTAGGTGCCAAGCAGGCCCCAGCCCGCGACCACCCCGGCCCGCGGCCCGAGCGTGGCGCCGACGAAGGCGTAGACCGAGCCGGAATGATGGAAGTACTGGCACAGCCGGACGAAGGAATAGGCGACGAGCAGCACGCCGACCGCCGCGATCAGGAAGGTCAGCGGCACCGCGCGGCCCGCGGTGGTCGCGCTCGCCTGCGGATTGATGTTGGCGGCCATGCTCGGCGCCATCAGCGCCACCGACAGGCCCACCGCCGCCCACACCGACAGCGATCGCTTAAGCCCAGGACCGTGCACCGGCTCCGGCTCCATGTGCTCCTCCTTCACCACTCACCCCTCTTCCAGTGTCTCTCCTCGTGTCCCCCCAAGGAAGATCCCTGTGCCGCTGCGGTTAGGACCGGGAAATCACGTGTGAACCTTTTCGTCCGTTCGTGCGTCACTCAGGGTAGGAACTATTTGTCAGGGGGTGACCTACGGTGACAGGTGCCTACCCGGTGCTTCCGTTGGGTTCCTTGGGATCTACCGGTCCCGCGCGATGGACGCCAGGCCAGCGGTCATGGTCCCGCACCTTCCGCGGTACGCCCGCGTCCGTGTCGCAGGCGCGCCGGTTCGTGGCCGGACTGCTGGCCGGCTGCCCGGCCAAAGACACGCTCATGACGTGCGTGTCCGAGCTGTGTGCCAATGCGATCTCGCACACCGCGTCGGGGGACGGCGGGGTGTTCATCGTCGAAGTCGATGCCCGGCGCGACGGAGTGGCCCGGATCGCGGTTACCGACGAAGGCGCCGATGGCGTCCCGGCGGCGGGTTCTCTGGACCTGATGGCCGAAGGCGGCCGCGGCCTGGCCATGGTCGCCGCCTGCACCACCCGCTGGGGCTTCGCCGACGCCTACCCGGGCCGCACGGTCTGGGCCGAAGCCAGCTGGCCGGTCGCCGTGCCCCCCCAGGGCCAGTCCCCCCACCACCCAGGTCGCACCCCGAATAGCACCCCGAATCGGGACCTGGATCGCGCGCCAGATCGCGACCTGGATCGCGACCTGCACGGCGACCTGGATCGCCGCCCGGCTCGACCTCGCCCGGCCAGGTCCCGCCGGTTCCGGCTGGCGCCTCCACCCGACTCCGGCGGCGCCGCCTGAGAAGGCCGGCCACGGCCGGCTCCGGTGCCGCGGCTCCCGGCCCAGGGTGTCGCCTCGAGTAAGCCCGTACCCGGCTATCTCAAATATGAGATACCTTTAAAAGCATGGACCCCCGCCAGCCCTCGCGCCAAGCCGATCCGGATCGCCGTACGGGCCCCGACCAGCCCGCGGGCCGAGCCGACGCGTATCAGCCTGACCTTCCGCCATTGCCGGTCATGCCCGGCTTCCGCGAGATGGCCCAGCGACGGCTGGCGGACCAGGACGCCGCCCGGATGGCGGATGATCGCGCCAAGCTCGTCCGCGAGCTAGCCGAACGGCGTCAGGCGGCTGGCCTGTCCCAGACCGAGATCGCGGCGCGAATGGGAACCTCCCAGTCCGCGGTCGCCCGGCTGGAGTCGGGCACCGCCGATCTGCGCGCCTCCACGCTGGAACGTTACGCAGCGGCGGTCGGTGGCCAGATCACCTGGCAGCTCAGCCGTCCCGAAGGAGAAGGAGTCAGCGGATGATCACGTACGCCCGGTCCTGGCCACCAGAGGTGCCGGGGCTGCCGGACCGGCCCGGCTCCCCGTTCAACCCGAGCTGGCCGTCGCCGCCACCGCTGGATCCTCTTCCGCCGACGCGGGTGTGGCAGCAGCCGCCCTGGAGGCCAGACGAACTGCACGAGCGACTGCTGACCCACCGGATCGTGCTGGCCTCCGGTGTGCTTGACGACGACGCGGCCGCCCGGCTCTCGGCGCAGCTTCTCACCCTGGACGCCGAGACGGCCGACACGGGCGACGGGTTCAAGCCGATCCGGCTCGAGCTGCAGAACCTGCGGGCGGAACTGCCGGCCACCCTCACCGTCATGGGCATCCTGGACGTCTTGCGGGTACCGGTGCACGCGTGCGTGAGCGGTGAGATCAGCGGCCCGGCCCTCGGCGTGCTCGCGTCCTGCCCGCGCCGGTCCGGCTACCCCAACGCCACCTTCGTGCTCGTCGAGCCAAAGCTCACGTTCGGCGGCACCGTGACCGCGGTCACCGCGCAGGAGCAGCAGGTGACCCGCATGGTGGACACGCTGTACTTCAGGCTGGCCGAAGTGACCGGCCAGGAGGTCGACCAGATCAGGGACGACGCGCGCCGCGGCCGCTCGCTGACCACCGCCCAGGCCATCGGCTACGGCCTGATCCAGACCCAGGAGACCGCCGGCCCCGCCCACCCAGAGCCGCCAGCTAGTCCCTTCTCCCCGCGCCGCCCCGGTTACCTCACCCGCCCCACCGATCCCCGCCTGTCCGGCGTCCCGCCGAATTTGCGTGGCGGATCCGGGCTTGATGGTAGATCCGGTGCAGGAACCACGAGTACCGGCGGGATCGCTCGGCCGGGCCCACCATCGGACTGCTCGTTGTTATCCTGACTCCCGCGATACGGCACCAGTTCGTGGTCCGGGCGTAACCCCCGCACCGCACACCCGAACATCCCAGAAAATTGCCCTCTGTACACACTCGCTCTCAATGGGTAACATCGAACCGCGGGATGACCCGTACGAGCTAGTTAGTGCGGATATCGCACTATGGCTTCGGCCAGAATCATGCGTGAACTGGGGTCTGTTATGGATACAGAGAGTAACCAGTCGAGTGAGAATCGTAGTTTCGGGTCCTCGTCAGCCGAAGAAGCGCAGCGGCAGAGTGCGTTCGGCTGGGGTGAACCGGTCGGCCTTGTGCCCCCCTGGTCTGTTCCGCCGGGCCTAGTCGTCCCGGCCATCCGAGCCCCGTGGCCGGAGACCACCCAGGAGACCGCGGCGCCGGATCACGACCACCCTTCGCCGCCGGACCCGGAGCCAGAAAATGCCTGGCCCGGTGTCGCCCGTCCCGCCGAATGGTTCCTGCACGCTCCACGGCCCGCTGCCCCCGCTCCACGGCCCGCTGCCCCCGCTCCACGGCCCGCTCCTTCCGCCTCGCCCCCCGCACGGCCGGCTCCGCCCGCGCCGCCCGTCGCGCCGCCCGTCGCGGAGACCTGGCGGCCGACCCCCGTGCCTTCGCCGCGCCGGGAGCCTGACGGTACCTGGTCCTCACCCCTGACCTCGGCCGCCTGGGCCGGCCCGAACACCGCTCCGGCGCCCACCAAGGCGCTCGCGGGCCGGCCCGGCAGCCCCGGCTTGCCACCAGCCCGGACCCCCGCCGGGCGACGTCCCGCGCCCGGCCTTTCCCCGTGGCAGAAGTCGCAGCTGCGATGGGACGAAGCCGAGGTCCACTGGGAGCCGCGTGCTTCGATGGCCCCACCGCGACCGCGTCCTCCCGCGCCCGTTCCTTATCAGCGCGCCCCTGGCCGCCACACCAGGCCGGTCGCCCCTGACCGTCGCCCGGCCGCCCGGCCGATGCCCCTGGGCGCCCCCGTCTTCACTACCCCCGCGCCCAACGACGGCGTCCCCCAAGCCAGCGAAGAAACCTGGACCGACCAGGACACCTGGACCGAACCAGACCGCTGGACCGACCAGGACACCTGGACCGACCAGGACACCTGGACCGAGCCAGACCCCTGGACCGAGCCAGATCCCTGGACCGAGCCAGACCCCTGGACCGACCAGGACCCCCGCACCGGACAAGATAGCGGGACCGAACCCGACACCTGGGAAGATGCCCAGATCCCCATCCGCAGGCGCCCCGACCTGCCGCCGCCCCCCGGCCGCGGCTGGGCCTCCGCCGGCGACACCCTGCTGCTCGAATCCCCGCGGCCCCGGCGCGCCCGGCGGGGCCCGGTCAGCCGCCGCACGGTGGCGGTCGGCGGCCCCGCCCTGGTCCTGGTGGCGGTGGCCGTCCTGGCGGTCGCGATGCTCACCGGGCACAGCCCGCGATTCGGCCCGCTCGCCGCGAATCAGGGTCAGGGGCGCGTCGCCGCCGCGCCGTCGCCGCTGACCGAGGTGGCGCTGGCCACGTATCCCGGCGAGCAGTCGCGTGGCGTCTACCAGTCGATCAGCCGCGTTGTCGCCTCGGGAAACACGATCGTGACGACGGGTTCCCAGACCAGCGGGACCGTGGTGCGCCAGCAGTTCGTCGTGTCCTCCGACGGCGGGGCCAGCTGGCGGGTGGCCCCGGTCCGCGCCGCAGACGGCCAGTCGCTCCTCGGACACCCGGCCGCGCTGCTCGCGGGCGGCCAGGGCGGATGGCTGGCCGTCGGCCAGCAAGCCACCTGGACCAGCCAGAACGGCTTGTCCTGGACGCTCGCGGCGACCCACGGGATCAGCCCCCAGCGGTCCGGCGACTCGGTCTGGGTGATCACCAGAACGGCCCGCGGCTTCCTAGCCGGGGGCGCCGGCGGCGCCGAGGCGGTGATCTGGACGTCAGCTGACGGCCTGAGCTGGCAGCGGTTGACCGCCGGGCAGCTCGGGCTGGCCGCCGCGGGCGAGACCGTGCGCCATATCGCCTACGCCACCTCGCGCGGCGACGACACGGTGGTCACCGGCCAGGTCAGCAAGGACGGCCAGACGTACGACGCGGCGTGGCTGAGCACGAACGGCGGCTCGGCGTGGACGCGGGTGATGATCCCCGCCGACCACGGGGCCAGCTCCGCGATCAGCGGCGTGGCGTTCGACGAGGCCGGCCTGATCGCGGTCAGGCCCGGGCAATCAGCGAGCGGCGCGAGCGAGGCCGTTGCCTATTTTTCCCTGAACGGACAGTCGTGGCAGTACGCAGCCACCATCACCCCCTCTGGCGGGTTTGACCCCAGTGTGGTCAAGGGCAACGACGCCGGATTCGTGGTGACCGGCCAGACCGTCGGCGGCCAGCTCCTGGCCTACACCGGCGCCGGAAGCGGAGCAGCCTGGCTGCCGACCGGCCCGCTGGGCGGCGCCAGCACGGAGTCGGTGATCGGGGCGACGGTGACGCCGGACAATACGGTTATCGCCGTCGGGTACACCACGGCTGGCCATACCGGTCAGCAGCCGGTGCTCCTCGAGGCGAACACGACCGGCAGCGTGCGCCCGGTCTCGCTGGCCGCCATCGGCGACGGCATGATCCCCGCCGTCACCGTCGACAGCACGGCCGTGGCCGACGGCGAGCAGATCGCGGTCGGCAGCGCGGACGGCTATCCCGCGGTATGGCGCAAGGCGTCCGGCGGAGCCTGGGCGCTGGTCACCTCGCTGTCGCTGGTGCGGTCACTGGCCGGCGACGGCCTGACCGCGCTGACCAGCGTGACCCACGGGCCGGCCGGCTGGCTCGCGGTGGGCGCGCCCGGCCCGGTCATCGTGACCTCGGCGGACGGCACGACCTGGCGTCCGGTAACGGGCAACGTCAGCACGGGCCTGGCCGGCGTGATCGCCCTGGCCGCGGCCTCGGGGCCGGCCGGCTACGCCATCGTCGGCCAGCTGCCCGCCCCCGGCGGCGGCTGCATCGCCGATGTCTGGTGGTCGCCCGACCTGACCAGCTGGACCCGCGCCCATGACGTGAACGACGCCACCGGATCGAGCGCGGTCGTGGCGGTCGCGGCGGACGCGCACGGGTTCGTCTCGGCCGGTTCGCATGAGGGCAAGCCGGCCATCTGGACGACCACCACCGGGCCCTCCTGGGAGACGATCCTCCTGCCGGCCCCGGCCGGAGCCGTCACCGCCATCCTCCACCAGATAGCGATCAACGGGAACCGCGTGGTCGCCCTGGGCCTGGCCACCAGCAAGGACGGCACGATCACCCCGTTCGCCGAGCTGTCCTTCGACGGCGGCACCGCCTGGCAGCAGGTCCCGTTCAGCTCACCAGGACCTGACATGGCCTTCACCACGCTGACCGCCGACGCGGCCGGCTTCACCGCCGCGGGCCTGTTCGGCGCGACCGGTTCACCCAGTGTCGCGGTGTGGACCTCGGCCACCGGGGCCAGCTGGCAGCGGGCCCCGGCCAGCAAGCTGGCCGGGGCCGGGGCCATCACCGCGCTGGCCAGGTCCGGCTCGGTGGTGACCGGGATGGGCTCGATCACCACCCAGCGCAGCCAGCAGACCGTCGCCCTGACCCTGACCGGCCGCTAATCCGCGGGTGTCCGGACGACCACCACGGGGCAGTGACCATTACGGACGCAATGCTCGGCCACCGAGCCGAGAAGCATGCCGGGATAGGCCGCCCGCCCCCGCGCGCCGACCACGAGCAGGCTGGCGCCGGCGGCCTGGGAGAGCAGCGCGGGACCGCCTGGTCCTTCCACCACGTGCTCGCTGACCGGCACCTCGGGGAACTCGGCGCAGACCTCGGCCACCACCTCGTGCAGCGTACGAGCGGTGTCGGCGGCGAGGTCGACGCCCGGCGGTATCCGGGTCACGTAGTTCGGCCACCGCCAGCTGGCCACCGCCCTGAGCTCAGCCCCGGCCAGCCGGGCGTACCCGGCGGCCCAGCGCACGGCGTCCCGGCTGCCGGTCGAGCCGTCCACCCCGACCACGACCACGGGGCGGTTCATCGGGCGGTCCCGGTGTCTGGCTGCGGCTGGTCTGGTTGGGGCTCAGGGCGCTGCAGCGGGCGGAGCCGCCACCACGTGGCGAAGAACCCTCCGATGACGAGCATGCCGATGCCCATCCACAGGTTGATGTTGATGTGGCTGGCCTTGGCCAGCTCCTTCGATGAGGTGAAGAACCCGGCCACGGTGAGCATGACCCCGTAGAGGAGGAACAGCCCGCCGATCAGCACCCGCAGGTCGAACAACCGGGCTGCCGCTGACTGCGGGGCTTCGGCACCGGTATCTGGCGCCTCGGACATAACGGCCTCCTTCGCTACGCGAAGATGATGGACAGGACGAGGACGATGAGCAGGGCGACGCCGCCCAGCAGCTTGGGCGACGCCCACCAGGGCGGCTTGGGCACGCTCGCCGGGTCGGGCGCATCCGGGTCGTGCACGCCCCAGACCAGCCCGCCGAGTTCGGATAGCGGTTTCGGCTTGGTCACCAGGCTGACTATCACCGTGACCACGAGGTCAGCGACGAAGGCGGCGATGGCCCCGTAGAAGTTGAGCATCTGCGCGTTGATCGTGGCGTGGGTCGGGTCGTAGTGCCTGGTTCGGATAGAAGTAGCCGATGTGGTAGCCGGCGAAGTGCATGACGGCGGCGCCGATCGTCCCGGCGGCCAGCCCGGCGATCCCGGACCACGGCGTGGTGCGCTTCCAGAACATGGCCAGGATGAAGGTGGCGAACAGCGGCGCGTTGAAGAACGAGAACAGCAACTGGATGTAGTTCATGATGTTGCTGTAGCCGGAGGCGATGAACGCCGTGCCGATCCCGATCAGGATGCCGACCACCGTCACCACCCGGCCGACGTTCAGGTAGTACCGGTCCCGCCGGCCCCTCCTGATGTAGGTCTGCCAGATGTCGTAGGTGAAGACGGTGTTGAACGAGCTGACGTTGGCCGCCATGCCCGCCATGAACGCGGCCAGCAGGCCGGCCAGCGCCACGCCGAGCGCGCCGTTGGGCAGGAACCTGCCCATCAGCAGCGGGATGGCGTCGTTGTAGGAAGCCCCCTTGGGCGTGCCCAGTTTGGGGATGATAGCCAGGGCGATCAGGCCGGGGATGATGGTCAGGGCGGGAATGAAGATCTTCGGGTACGCCCCGATCAGCGGCGTCCGCTGGGCCGCGGACAGGTCCTTGGCCGACAGGGCGCGCTGGACCTCGGCGAAGTTGGTGGTCCAGTAGCCGAACGACAGCACGAAGCCGAGCCCGAAGACGATGCCGATCCAGTCGCCCAGCGGGTTGGTCCAGTGCCCGATCCCGACGCCGCTCCAGGTGGAGAAGGCGCTGGCAGCCCAGCGTCGTGTGATCGATCTTGGCCTGCAGGCCGCTCCAGCCGCCGACGCTGTGCAGCCCGATGATGACCAGCGGGACCAGCCCGGCGATGATCACGAAGAACTGCAGCACCTCGTTGTAGATCGCGCCGGACAGCCCGCCGAGCGTGATGTAGGCCAGCACGAACAGCGCCGAGACGGCGATCGACAGCCAGATCGGCCAGCCGATCAGCGCGTTGATGACCAGCGCCAGCGCGTACAGGTTCACGCCGGCGATCAGCACCGCGGCCAGCGCGAACGTCAGGGCGTTGAACAGGTGGGTGGCCGGGTTGAACCGCCGGAGCAGGAACTCCGGCACGCTGCGCACCCGCGACCCGTAGTAGAACGGCATCATCACGACGCCGAGGAACACCATGGCCGGGACCGCGCCGATCCAGTAGAAATGCACGGTCGGCAGGCCGTACTGGGCGCCGTTCGCGGCCATGCCCAGGATCTCGATCGCGCCGAGGTTGGCGGAGATGAAGGCGAGCCCGGTGACCCAGGCCGGCAGCGACCGGCCGGACAGCAGGAAGTCCTCGCTGGTGGCGACGGCCCGGCGGGCGATCACCCCGATGGTGATGACCAGGGCGAAGTAAATCCCCAAGATCGTGTAGTCGAACGGGTTGACATGAAGCCTGAGCAAGCCGCATCACCTCCGCGTGAGCGGTCAGTCCGTTTCGGGCTGCCATACCTGAGCGGCCGTCAGGACCCCGATATGTCTGGGGCTGTTGTTACCCATCCAGGCGAAAGTATGTGAAGAAATGTTAATTATTGTTGAGGCTTCGCGACCGCCCAGGACTCCCGCCTGGTCGCCGCCGACCATGACGGGACCTTCGCCGTTCCCGGCTAGATCCGCGGGCTCATCAGGCCGCGGCCGGGTCGGGGTTGGCACAGTCCGGGCGACCTGGGGCCTGGAACCTGCGGGCGAGGCGGTACCGCCGCGCAGGATGAACACGGCGTAGCCGAGGACGGCGCCGCCGACCGCGAGGAGGGCACCCGATCCGCCTAGCGCCGTGGTGAGCACGGGGGCGATCAGCGATCCGGCCACGATCCCGCCGAGCGAGGCCGGCAGGGCGATGCCGTACACCCGGCCGAACACCTGGTCGTCGAGCGACCGCTGCAGGTGAGTCTCGGTGAGGATCTCGACCAGCAGGGCGCCGGTGCCGGTGACCCCGGCCAGGAAGATCGCCGCGGCTGGCCAGCGGGTCAGGGCGAGCAGCGGCATCGGGAGCCCGACGGCGGCGAGCGCGGCCGCCAGCACGTAAGACGCGTGCGGGCAGCGGACGGCGCGGCCTGCCAGCGTGGTGCCGAGCACTCCGCCCGCTCCGATACCAGCGAACAGGTAGCCGTACCCCTGGCTGCCGAGCCCGACCCGATGGGATACCACGAGCAGCAAGACGGTCTGAGCTCCGTACACCGTGCTGCACATGATGTCGGCGCCCACCAGCCGCACCAGCGGGGGATGTGAGCGGAGCACCGCCGCGCCTTGCGCTATCTCACCGAACACCCCGGCGGGACGGCCGCCCGGACGCGCGGGCCGGAACACGGTCCGGTCGCGGATCGACATCACCGCCAGAGCCGACAAGGCGAAGGTCAGCGCGTTCAGGGTAAAGGCGAGAGCCGGTGATCCGAGCAGCAAGAGCAGGCCGCCGAGGGCGGGCCCGGCGATGATGCTGAGGCTGTTGACGGCCGACCGGGCGGCGTTGGCCCCCGGCAGATCGGCGTCGTCGACTAGGCGCGGGGTGAGCGCCGAGACGCACGGCAGGTAGGGCGCGGCGGCCGCGGTCGCCATGGCGGCGATCACCGGGGCGAGTACGATTGGCAGGTGCGCCGCCGCCACTGCGGTCAGCAGTGCCATCAGGATCATCCGGGCCACGTCGGAGACGATCATGATGTGCCGGCGGTTGAACCTGTCGGCGAGCACACCGCCGAGGGGGCCGAGCACCACCACCGGCACGACTCGCGCGGCGGTGGTGACGCCCGCCCACAGCGCCGAGTGCGTGCGGCCGTACACCAGCGCGATCAGGGTCAGGTTGTACAGCCAGTCGCCGAGCTGAGATACCGCCAGCGCCGACAAGAGCCGGCCGAACACGGGATACCTGAGCGCCCCGCGAATAGTCCCGGCTGGCGCGTTCTTGATGCTCATGTCACGTCCCTTTCGCCGTTCTGTCGTGATCTCCACGATCCGGCTAAGGGGGTGGTCCGCACATGGGCGGACCGCCGTAGTCACGGCCTTATATGTGGCCGGCGGCTGTCCTACCCGGCGCGGGCGAGTGCTTAGCCCGCCGGTCCTGCCCCTTAGGCGCGTGCCGGTCCCACGATGCCGAGGCGATGGGCCACTGCCGCCGCCTCGACCCGGCCGGTCACGCCGAGCTTGGTCAAGATGTTCGACACGTGCACGCTCGCCGTCTTGGCGCTGATGAACAGGGCCTGGGCGATCTGCGGGTTGGATTGGCCCGCGGCGAGCAGCAGCAGGATCTCGCGTTCACGCTCGGTCAGCCCGAAACGGGCGAGCGGATCATCGGGTAGCGCGGTGACCGCCGCTCGTCCAGGCTGAGCCGGGCCCGGCGGGCCAGCGCCACCGCTTCGGCGGCGACGGGGATCGCGCCGATCTCGCTGGCCAGCGCGTAGGCCTGGCGGACGTCGCGGGAGGCGGATGCACGGTCGCCCGCCGCGGCGGTGACCTCGGCCAGCCGCAGCAGGGCATACGCCAGCGGATAGGGCTCACCGGACCGGCGCCATGTGTCCGCGGCCGCCGACCACATCTGGCTGTTGTCATCGCCTGTCGCACGCGCATGCTCCGCGGTGATCAGGGCGTAGTAGCCACGCGCGAGGGACGTCCGCCCGTCCAGGGCGTCCGCGGATCGCGCCAGCTCCTGGCAGCGCTCCGTGATCCGCGCCGGGACCTCCTCCCGGCGATCGCGAGCCAGGGTGGCCTCATCGGCCTCGATCCGCATGGCCATCCAGACCAGTGGCCACGCGTAGCGTGCGTACTGCGACGAGAGATTGGCGACCAGACCGTCGGCCGCCAGCCGGCGGGCGGTGCCGAGATCGCCCCGGCCGTGCGCGGCCAGGGCGTCTGTGTACAGCAGGGCCTTGACGAACTGCGCGTCGTTACTTTGACCTAGCGCCTGCCGCGCGGCCCGCAGGTCGGCGACCACATCGGCGTACCGCCCGCTCATCGCGGCCAGCTCCGCCCGCAACTGCAGCAGCGTGGCGGCAAACACGCCCTCCGGGGTCATGTTCAGCGCCTGCGTGGTGACCTGGTCCACCTCGTTCCAGCGGCCGAGGCGAAGCAGTGACTCGGCCAGGTTCCCGGCCAGGAAACAACCGAAGGACCGGGCCAGCCCGACCCGGTCGGCCAGCGCCATCCCTTCTCTAGCCGCCTGTATCGCCTCATCGTGCCGGCCGGTGAGCTCCAGGACATCGGATATGTTCACGTAGGCACGCAGCGCGGTCGACGGCGCGCCGATGCCGTCCGCGAGGGCGATGCCCGTCCGCAGGTCATCCAGGCCCTCGCCGCTGGCGCCCAGATAACTGCGGACCATGCCTAGGGTGATGGACGCTTCGGCCTCCTGCTGCGTCGCGCCGGTGTCGCGCGCCGCCCGCACGGCCCGGGCGGCCAGGCCTTCCGCTCTTTCCATGTCGCTGGTACGAATCAGGGATGCGGCCAGTGAGGACAGCACGATGGCATGGGCCTGGGTCACCTGCTCGGCGGGCAGCAGCGCGAGGGCCTGCTCCAGGGTTCTGACCGCGTCACCCTCGCCGCCGGTATCACGCACCGCGTGCGCGCGGCGGTCCAGCACCAGCGCGCGCCGGACGGCGTCCCCTTCGGCCGGCAGTTCCCCCAGGGCCTGGTCGAACAGCGAGACGGCCCGGTCAACCGCGCCGGCCTGGTAGGCTGCCTCCCCGGCCAGGGCGGCCAGCTCGGCGTGGTCCATCTCGGTCCGCTGCTCCGCGTCCGGCACCCGGGGCCAGAGCTCAAGCGCACGTTCCAGGTGACGCTGCGCCTCGGCCGGAGCGAAGGACGTCAGCGCATGCCTGGCCGCGGCCACCGAGGCGGGCAAGGCACGGGGCAGGTCCAGGGCTGCGTACCAGTGATGCGCCAGGGCGGCCGGCGCCGCGGCGTCGTCGCCCGCGAGCCCAGGCTCGCGGGCCAGCGCCTCACCGTAGGCAGCGTGCAGGTTCCCCCGCTCGCCCGGAAGCATGTCCTCGTAGACGGCGTCCCTGGTCAGCGCGTGGCGGAACGCGTAGCCGCGGCCGGTGCGGTCGACCACAAGCAAATGAGCTTCCACGGCCTCGCGCAAGCCGGCGTAGAAGCCGGCGTCCCCGGCGCCGGCGATTTCGGCCAGCAGCCTTTCCGGAACGCTCCGGCCTGCCACCGCCGCGACCCGCAGCAGCCGCTGGGCGCCCGGGCTCAGCGAGTCCACCCGGCTCAGCAGGACATCCCGCAGCGACGGGGGCAGCGCGGCCAGGTCGCCGTCATCCATCACCCCGGCCAGTTCCTCCACCAGGTAGGCATTGCCGCCAGACCGGTCGAAGACCACATCGACGAGGTCGGGGGCTGGCTCGGCGGCGAAGATCGCACCCAGCTGGGTCGCCACCTCGTCCCGGTCGAACCTGCGCAGCTCGATGCGCTCCACCGAACGCACCCGATCCCAGCTGGTGACCAGCGATCGCAGCGGATGACGCCGGTTGAGCTCGTCGGAGCGGTAGGTGACCAGCAGCAGGACGCGGACGCCCCGCAACGACCTGACCAGGAACGCGACCAGTTCACGGGTGGACTGGTCGGCCCAGTGGAGATCTTCGAGCACCACCATGACCGGGCGGCGGCCGCTGAGCCTGGCCAGGAGGCCGAGAACGAGCTCAAGAAGCTGGGCGAGCTGGATCCCGTCAGCTGCCCGGACAGCGCCGACGGCGCTTTCCGCCGCCGCGTCCGGGTCGAGCTCGGGCAGCAGCCGGCCCAGGCCGCGCCGGGCGGGTCCGAGCACCCTGGCCAGCTCGTCAGGAGCCATCGTGTGGGCCAGCATGCGCAGCGCGTCGATCAGCGGGGCGAGCGGCAGGCCCTCGGCGCCGAGCTCCACGCACTGACCGGTCAGGACCATGAACCCGTGATCGGCGGCCCGTCCCGCCAGCTCCCCGGCCAGCCGGGTCTTGCCCACGCCAGCCTCGCCCGCGATGATGGCGAACCCCGGTTCGCCGTCCCCGGCTCGCCGCAGCAGTGCCGCCAGCGCCGTCATCTCGCTGCGGCGCCCGACGAAGACCGGGCTCTGCACACCCCTGCCCATAAGCTAACGCTGCCACAAATTGCGCCATCGCGCAGTGCCGCGGACGGCCCTGCCCCGGCGGACGAAGGAATTCATCCGGTTAGCGGACTTTTCCCGCAGTACAGGCGCAGCCTCTCTAGCCGAACACCGCCGGCGGCAGCCCGCGGATGGAGGCGTCGAGGATCTCGGCGGTGTGCGCGACCGCGACGTGCTCGCCCCGGGCGGCCAGCGCCGACGCGATCTGCAGGGAGCAGCCGGGGTTGGCCGAGATGAGCAGCGGCGCGCCCGCGGCCAGCACCGCGTCCGCCTTGCGGCCGCCCAGTTCGCTGGCGGCCTCGGGCTGGAGCAGGTTGTAGACCCCCGCCGAACCGCAGCAGGTACCCGCGCCGGGCAGCTCGGCCAGGGTCAGGCCGGGGATAGTCCGGAGCAGTTCGCGCGGCTCCCGGGTGATCCGCTGCGCGTGGGCCAGGTGGCAGGCGTCGTGGTAGGCGGCGGTGACCGGCAGCGGGTGCCGCCGGGCCACCGGCCCGAGGCCGACGATGAATTCGGCGAAATCGGCGACCTTGCCGCTCATCGCGGCGGCCCGCTCAGCCCAGGCCGACCCCGCCAGCAGCCGTTCGTACTCTTTCATCGCCGAGCCGCACCCGGCCGAATTCACCACGATCGCGTCCACCCCGGCCTGCTCGAAGGTGGCGATCGTGCGCCGGGCGAAGACCGCGGCCTCGGCCTCCCGGCCCGAGTGCAGCGACAGCGCGCCGCAGCAGCCTTGCCCGCCCGGGATGATCACGTCGCAGCCCTCCGCCGCGAGTACGCGCGCGGTCGAGGCGTTCACCTGCGGGAAGAACACCGACTGCACGCAGCCGGTGAGCATGCCGACCACCGCCCGCCGGGGTCCGAGGGCCGGCACCCGTCCGGGCAGCTTTCGCCGGGCCGCCGCCGGGGGAGCCAGCCGCAGCGCCGCGCCGAGCGCGGGGGACACCCGGGCCGGCAGCGTGCTGCGGGCCAGCCTCCGGTCCAGACCGGTCCGCTGCGCCGTCCGCAGCGGCGCGGTCAGTGCCCGCAGCCGCCCGGGGTACGGGAACACCGAGAAGATGGCCGCCCGGGCCGTCCGGTCCCGGAACGGCCGCTTCCCCGCCAGCGGTCCTGATGGCACACCCCGCGCCGGGCCGGGCGTCCGCGGCATCCGCCTCGCCCGCGTCCGCCCCGCGCACATCCGCCACCCCGGCGTCACCCGCATTGTCGCCGGCCGGGCCGGTCCGGCCCGGACCCCGACCGGGCTTCTTCGGTCCACACCCGGGCCGCCTCGATCAGCTGGTCGTACTGGACGCCGGAAGGGCAGGCGGTCATGCAGGCCATGCAGCCCAGGCAGCGGTCGAAGTGCTCCGCGGTCGTCGCGGAGACCGGCGCCCCGTCCAGGATCTGGTTCACCAGGTAGATCCGGCCCCGGGGGGAGTCCATCTCCTCCCCCCACAGCTGATAGGTGGGACAGGCCGGCAGGCAGAACCCGCAGTGCACGCAATCCTTGGCCACCTCGCGCAGTGCGTCCTCGTCCTGCATCAGCTACCCTCCCCAAACCGGCCTGGGAACATCCGGTGCTCCGGATCGAACTGGTCCTTGATCGCCCGCATCAGGCCCGCGCCGGGCAGGGACCCGTACGCGCCCGCCGCCATCACCGGCGCGGGTCCGGTCAGCACCACGACCGCCACCCGCGGCCCGGAGCCCCCGGCCGGGACGTCGAGCCGGTCGCGCAGCGCCCGGACGAAGGCGCCGGCGATTCCCGGTTCGGGATCCAGGCACGCGTACAGCACCCCGGCCCCGGCCGAACCGGTGATCCCGGGCTGGGCGCCTGCGCTCGTCCCGGCCGCGCTGACCGCCTCGAGCACCTCCTCCAGGCGGCTCACCCAGAACGTCACCCGGATCACCGTGCCACGGCCGGGCAGCCAGCCCCACCGGGGCGGCGGCACGCCGGCCACGGCGACCGCGCCGCCTGCGGACGCCAGCAGGTCCGACAGCTGCCTGGCTCGTTCGGCCACGCCGGAGGAGGTCCCCTCCACCAGTACCCCGACCCGGGGCGCCGGCCCCCCGGCCCGGGTGGCCAGTCCAGCTCCACCGCCGAGGGCAGCAGCGCGGAGGCGGCCGCCGCCTGCACCGCCGTCACCGCGGCCGCGCGCTGCGCCGGGCCGAACTCCGCCGTCACGTACGCCACCGCGTCCGGCACCGGGTGCAGCCGGAAGGTCGCCTCGGTGATCAGCGCCAGGGTGCCCTGCGAGCCGGCCAGCAGCTTGCCGATGTCGTAGCCGGCCACGTTCTTGACCACCTTGCCGCCGGCGTGCGCGATCACCCCGTCCGCGCGCACCGCGGTCACCCCGATCAGCAGGTCACGCGGGGACCCGTACCGCAGCCGCCGCGGCCCCGCCGTCCCGGTGGCGATCACGCCGCCCACCGTCGCTTCCGCCGGGGCGTCCACCGCCAGCTGCTGCCCGGCCCCGGCCAGCACCGCGGCCAGCTGCGCCATCGTGACCCCCGCCTGCACCCTTGCCACCAGGTCCCCGGCCGCGTGCTCGATGACCTGATCCATCGCGGTCAGATCCACGACCAGGTCGCAGGCCGTCGGCGGCAGGCCCCAGCCCAGGCCGGTCCCGGCGCCGCGCGGCACCACCGCCAGCCCGGACCCCGCCGCGGCCCGCAGCAGCGCCGCCGCCTCGGCCGTGCTGGCCGGGGACCCGACGAACGAGGGCACCCGGCCGCCGACCGCGTCCGCGGCCTCGCCGTCCCGCAGCGACGGGCACACCGCCGTCAAGGCTGGCCTGATGTCTGACACCACGGCCCGTTCGGCTGCCATCAGAAAATCTCCGCTTGTCCGGCCGCTACGGCGGGATGGGGCGCGCGCCGGCGGCCGGGCACCTCACCGCACAGCCGGGGCGTGGGGAAGATTTTTCCCGGGTTGCACAGCTGAGCCGGGTCGAACGCGCACCGGACCAGCTGCATGGTGTCCAGGTCCTCGGCGCTGAACATCTTGGGCATGTACCGGGCCTTGTCCACCCCGACGCCGTGCTCGCCGGTGATGGAGCCGCCCTGTTCCAGGCAGGCGTCCAGGATCTTGCCGGACAGCTCCTCGGCGGCCAGGGTTTCCGCGGGCGAGGAGTCGTCGTAGAGCACCAGCGGGTGCAGGTTCCCGTCCCCGGCGTGGAACACGTTGGCCACCCGGATGCCCGCGTCGTCCGCCATCGAGGCGATCGAGGCCAGCACGGCGCCCAGCGAGGTCCGTGGCACCACCCCGTCCTGCACGATGAACGCCGGGCTGATCCGGCCCACCGCGGCGAACGCGGACTTGCGGCCGGCCCAGATGAGGGCGCGTTCGGCCGGGTCGTCGGCGGCCCGGATCTCGGTCGCCCCGGCCGCCTCGCACAACGAACGCACGGTCGAGACCTCGGCCTCGACCTCCGCGGCCGGCCCGTCAAGCTCGACGATCAGCACGGCCCCGGCCCCGGCCGGGTAGTTGCACCGCACCGCGGCCTCGGCCGCCGTGATGGACAGCGCGTCCATCATCTCGATGGCGGCCGGCACGATGCCGGCCGCGATGATGTCGGAGACCGCGCGGCCGCCCTGCGCCGTGCTCGGGTAGGCGGCCAGCAGCGTATGCACCACCTCGGGCAGCGGCAGCAGCTTGACCACGATCTTGGTGACGATGCCGAGGGTGCCCTCGGAGCCGGTGAAGGCGCCGAGCAGGTCATACCCGGTAGCCACACCGGTGCCGTCGCCGAGCCAGGTCAGCTCGCCGGCCGGCGTGACGATCTCCAGGCCGGTCACGTGGTGCACGGTAAAGCCGTGCTTGAGGCAGTGCGCCCCGCCCGAATTCTCCGCCACGTTGCCGCCCACCGAACAGACCACCTGGCTGGACGGGTCCGGCGCGTAGAACAGCCCGAACGGTTCGGCCGCCTGGCTCACGGACAGGTTCGTCACTCCGGGCTCGACCACGGCCCGGCGGCTCACCGGGTCGATCTCAAGGATCTTCCGCATCCGGGACAGCACGATCAGGACGCCGCCGGCGTGCGGCGTCGCACCACCGGACAGCCCCGTGCCGCTGCCCCGGGCCACAAACGGCACCTGGGCCGCCGCGCAGACGCTGACCACGGCGGCCACCTGCGCCGCGGAGCCCGGCAGCACCACCAGGGCCGGGATGCTGCGGTGCGCGGTCAGGCCGTCGCACTCATAGGTGCGCAGCTCCATCGGATCGGTGATGACGTTGCCCGCACCGCAGATGTCCCGCATCGCCGGGACCAGCTCCCGCACTGTCATCGTCGCCGCCTGCCTAGGGCATCCGCTCGTAGGCCGGGATGGTGAGGAAGTCGGCGAAGGTGTCGGCCAGGGCGACCTCGGTGAACAGCGCGACCGCCTGACCGTACCTCTCGGCGTCGAAGGCGTCCCCGGTCAGGGACCTGATCTTGGTCAGCTCCTCGTCGATGAGCCGCTCGACCAGGTCACGGGTCACCACGGTGCCGTCGTCAAGGGCGACCTCGTTGTGCACCCACTGCCAGACCTGGGAGCGCGAGATCTCCGCGGTGGCCGCGTCCTCCATCAGGTTGAAGATGCCCACCGCGCCGTTGCCGCCCAGCCAGTTGGCCAGGTACTGAAGCGCGACGCTGATGTCGTTGCGCAGCCCCGCGTCGGTGATCACGCCGGGCGTCTTGCTCACCGCGAGCAGGTCCTCGGCGGTGACGCTGACGTCCTCGCGGAGCTTGGAGATCTGGTTGGGGTTCGTCCCGAGGACGCCGTCGAAGACCTCCTTGCACAGCGGCACCAGGTCCGGGTGGGCGACCCAGGAGCCGTCGAAGCCGTCTCGCGACTCACGGGTCTTGTCCTCCCTGACCTTGGCCATGGCCTTGGCGTTGACCTCGGCGTCGCGCCGGCTCGGGATGAACGCGGCCATGCCGCCCATGGCGTGCGCGCCGCGCCGGTGGCAGGTCTTGACCAGCAGCTCGGTATAGGCCCGCATGAACGGCGCGGTCATCGTGACCGAGTTGCGCTCGGGCAGGACGAAGTCGCGGCCCCGGGTGCGGAACTTCTTGATCATGCTGAACAGGTAGTCCCAGCGGCCCGCGTTCAGGCCCGCCGAATGGTCCCTGAGCTCATACAGGATCTCTTCCATCTCGAACGCCGCCGGGATCGTCTCGATCAGCACGGTGGCCCGGATCGTGCCGCGGGCGATGCCCAGCGTGTCCTGGGCCAGGTTGAACGCGTCGTTCCACAACCGCGCCTCGAGGTGGCTCTCGGTCTTGGCCAGGTAGAAGTAGGGACCCTTGCCCGCGTCGAGCTGGCGCTGCGCGCAGGCGGCCAGATAGAGCGCGAAGTCGACCAGGCTGGCCGAGGCCCGCTTGCCGTCCACCAGGATGTGCTTCTCGTCCAGGTGCCAGCCGCGTGGCCGGACCACGATCGTGGCCAGCTCCCCGTCCGGGCGCAGCGCGTAGTCCTTGCCGTCGGCGGAGCGGAAGTCGATCCTGCGGTCCAGCGCGTCCTTGAGGTTGAGCTGCCCGGTGATCATGTTGTCCCACAGCGGGGTGTTGGCGTCCTCGAAGTCCGCCAGCCACACGTTCGCCCCCGAGTTCAGGGCGTTGATCGTCATCTTCACCTCGGTCGGCCCGGTGATCTCGACCCGCCGGTCGACCAGGCCGGGCGCGAGCGGCGCGACCCGCCAGTCCGGGTCCTGGCGGATGTGCGCCGTCTCCGGGAGGAAGTCGAGCATGGCTCCGCCGACCAGCTCGGCCTGGCGGCGGCGGCGGGCCGCCAGGCACTCAGCCCGGCGCGGGCCGAGCTCGGCGTGCAAGGCGGCGATGAGGTCGATGGCCTGTGGCGTCAGTACCTCGTCGTAGCGATCACCGTAAGGTCCTGTGATCTCGACGTGCTCGGTTCCTGGCATGTCGTGACACTCCTCCCGACCCCAAATGGCTCGTGCCCCCCATCCTAGGCGCGCCGCCGGGGCCCGCCACAGGCGGCTGTAGTCCGGTGCTAACGGAAATGGTATTCCTGCGGCTACCGCGATGCGTTTGCGAAATGGCCGCACGCCAGCACGGCGACGATACCCGGCGCCATTATCGGCTGCGTCAATTCAGGGAGATGACTGGTCAAGCCAACCTTCCCCGGGAGCGGGGGCTGCCACCAGCCGGGCGGAGTGATAAGATCTTATTTCCCGTGACCCTATCCGCCTGCCGACGCCCCGGCACTAACAGAGCGCCAATTATAATACACCGAGAGTATACCAAGAAATATGACGCTTAGTCAAACCAATTCCGCCACCGCGGCGGCCGTCAGCCACGAGCAGGCGTACCTCGACATGCTTTATCAGCTGCTCGATTACGCGCGCGAGCGAGCCGAGCGCGCGCTCTCCCAGACGCACCGCCGCGGCGGCCCGGGCGGCACCTTCCAGGCCCGGGTGGAGCGCGACGTGACGGCGGCCGAGCAGGACCGGCGGCTGGCCCAGCTGAACGCGGTGGAACACGGCCTGTGCTTTGGCCGCACCGACGCCGAGCCGACGCCCGAGCGGGCGGCCACGCTGTACATCGGCCGGATCGGGCTGCGGGACGCCGACCTCGAACCGCGCCTTATCGACTGGCGCGCGCCGGCCGCCCAGCCCTTTTACGCGGCCACTCCGAAAGACCCGCACGACCTGATCAGGCGCCGCCACATTTACACCAGGAATCGCGCCGTCACCGGTGTCGACGACGAGGTCTTCGACCTTGACCGGCTGTCGGAACCTGACCGGAAAAGCCTGTCCGGCGAGGCCATGCTGATCGCCAGCATTACCGCCGGCCGCACCGGCCGGATGGGCGATGTGGTCGCCACCATTCAAGCCGAGCAGGACCGGGTGATTCGCGCCGCCATCGCCGGCGTCGTGGTGGTGCAGGGCGGCCCGGGCACCGGCAAGACGGTCGCGGCGCTGCACCGGGCCGCGTACCTGCTGTACACGCACCGCAAGACGCTCGAGCGGCGTGGCGTCCTGGTCATCGGCCCGAACACCACCTTCCTCCGCTATATCAGCCAGGTGCTGCCCTCGCTGGGTGAGACCGACGTGGTGCTCAGCTCGATGGCGGAGCTCTTCCCCGGGGTCAAGGCCGGGCTCGATGAGGATCCGGCCGCCGCCGTGATCAAGGGCGACACCAAGATGGTCGGCGTGCTCCGCCGCGCGGTGCGCAACCTCCAGCAGGTGCCGCCCGCTGACCTGGAAATCACCGTGGACGGGGTGACGATGACGGTGCCGCGGGAGACCGTCGTGCGGGCCCGGGACCGGGCCCGCGGCCTGCGCCGGCCGCACAACGTGGCGCGCAAGCTGTTCGCCACCGAGATGCTCAGCGCGCTGGCCGCGGCCGAGGCCCAGGCGCTGGACCGCGAGCTCGATCCCGAGGACCTGCCGTACACCCGCGCCCGGCTCTGGGACGAGCTGCCGGTCCGGGCCGCGGTGGACGCGCTGTGGCCTCATCTGACCCCGCAGCGGCTGGTGGCCGGGCTGCTGGCGGCCGAAGGTGACCTGCGCCGGGCCGCTCCGGGTTTTTCCGCGGCCGAACGGTCCTCGCTGCTCCGCCCGGATGCTCCTGACGCGTGGACCGTGGCGGACGTTCCGCTCCTTGACGAGGCCTCGCAGCTGCTCGGCATCGATGACTCGGCCGACAGGGCCAGGCGCCGGGCCGCCGAACGGGAGCGGCGGCTCGAGGAGAAGTACGCGCGGGAGGTGCTCGAGATCACCGGCCTGGCCGATCAGGGGTTCGTGGACGCCGCCACCCTGGCGGACTGGAACCGCGAGACCGGCCAGCAGCTCACCACGGCCGAACGCGCCTGGGCCGACCCCTCCTGGGCCTACGGCCACGTGATCGTGGACGAGGCGCAGGAGCTGTCCGCGATGGCGTGGCGGATGGTCATGCGCCGCGTTCCCAGCCGGTCGCTGACCGTGGTCGGCGACGTGGCCCAGCGCGGCAGCCCGGCCGGCGCCCGCTCCTGGGCGCAGATGCTCGACCCGTACGTCCAGGGACGCTGGCACGAGGAGCTGCTGACCGTCAACTACCGGACGCCCGCCGAGATCATGGTGGTCGCCGCCGACGTGCTGGCGTCGGTGGCCCCGGCCGAACGTCCCCCGGAGTCAGTCCGGGACGAAGGCGTCTCGCCCCGGGCCGTCCGCGGCCTGGCCCAGGTGGCCGACGTGGTGAGCGCGGAACTCGCGGAGATGGCGGACGGCGGCAGGCTCGCGGTGATCGGGCCGGCCGCACGGCAGGCCGAGCTGGCCCGGGCGCTGCCGGCGGCCGTCGCAGGCGACCGGCCCGAGGTGCTCGACTCGGCCGTCGCCCTGCTGACCGTGGGCCAGGCCAAGGGGCTGGAGTTCGACCGGGTGGTGCTGGTCGACCCGGCCGGGATCCTGACCCAGTCCCCGGCCGGCGGCCACGACCTCTACGTCGCGATCACCCGCGCCACCCACCGCCTCACCGTCCTCTACGAAGCCGACCTGCCCCCCGTCCTCACCCGCCTGGAGACCCCCCGCTTAACCCGCCCGGGGCACATTTGCCGCGGCGCCGGTGTTAATAAAGTGCGGTGTCATGTGAGGCGTGGCACCATCGGGGGACGAACCGATGTCGGAGGACAATGAGCACAGTCTTTAATGAGCAGCCGGGCCTGGACGTCGAGGAGCGGCACGCGCTGCGGCGGGTACCTGGACTCTCGACCGAGCTGCAGGACGTCAGCGAGGTCGAGTACCGCGCGCTGCGGCTTGAGCGGGTCGTGCTGATCGGGGTGTGGACCGAGGGGACCCTGGCCAGCGCCGAGAACTCGCTGCGCGAGCTGAGCAGGCTGGCCGAGACGGCGGGTTCCGAGGTGCTCGACGGCCTCATCCAGCGCCGCAGTCACGTCGACGCGGCCACCTACGTGGGCTCGGGCAAGGCCAGGGAGCTGGCCGACGTGGTCGCGGCCACCGGCGCGGACACGGTGATCTGCGACGGCGAGCTCACCCCCAGCCAGCTGCGGCGGCTGGAAGGCGTGGTGCAGGTCAAGGTGATCGACCGGACCGCGCTCATCCTGGACATTTTCGCCCAGCATGCCCGCAGCCGGGAGGGCAAGGCCCAGGTGGAGCTGGCTCAGCTGCAGTACATGCTGCCCAGGCTCCGCGGCTGGGGTGAGTCGCTGTCCCGGCAGGCTGGCGGCCGGGTGGCCGGCGGCGGCGGGATCGGGACCCGCGGCCCAGGCGAGACCAAGCTGGAAACGGACCGGCGGCGGCTGCGGGCCAGGATCGGCAAGCTCAAGCGGGAGATCTCGGGCATGTCGACCGGCCGGAAGGTGCAGCATGCGCAGCGTCACCGCCGCGAGGTGCCTTCGGTGGTCATCGCCGGATACACCAACGCGGGCAAATCCAGCCTGCTCAACGCGCTCACCGGGCCGGCGTGCTGGTGGAGGACGCGCTGTTCGCCACCCTCGACCCGGCCGTCAGGCGGGCCCAGACGCCCTCGGGACACGATTTCACGCTGACCGACACCGTCGGCTTTGTCCGCCATCTGCCGCATCAGCTGGTCGAGGCGTTCCGGTCCACGCTGGAGGAGTCGGCCGAGGCGGACCTGATCCTGCACGTGGTCGACGGATCCGATCCGGAGCCTGAAGCGCAGATCACCGCGGTCCGCGCCGTGCTGGCGGATATCGGCGCCGCCGGCGTGCCCGAGCTCATCGTGGTCAACAAGATCGACGCGGCGGACCCGGTGGTACTGCAGAGCCTGCGGGCCCGTGCTCCGGGCAGCCTGTCGATCTCGGCCAAGACGGGGGCCGGCCTGCCGGCCTTGCGGGACGCGATCGAGGCCGCGCTGCCCAGGCTCGACGTACCCGTCCGGGTCGTCGTCCCGTACAGCCGCGGCGACCTGGTCGCCCGGGTGCACGCCGAGGGCGAGGTGATCGCGGCCGAGCACACCGAGGATGGCACCCTGCTGCAGGCCCGGGTGCTGCCTGCGCTGGCCGCGCAGCTGGAAGCGGCGGCCGTCACCGGGGTCGTGCCCGTGTCGTGAACCGCCACGTTGGCCCGGTTTTACCGGTCAGCCGGGTAAGCTCCGGCATTTTCCGGAAAAGCTTGTCTGCGATGGTTGCGGTGCAATAGCGTGTCTTGATCAACACTGCCGCACCTGTCTAGGTCCAGAGTCTGGCCCGGGTACGGAGCGTAGCTCGTTCAGTGCACGCCGACATCCCGGCGGGCACGTGTCATGGCAGGTGGAACGCTCATGGCGCATGGGATCACCCGTCCCGGGGGGGATCGCCGGTGACTGTTCGTCTGCTGACCAACATCGGCCGTCTCTGGACGGGAACCGAGATTCTCAGCAACGCCGCCATCGTGACCGGAGACGAGCAGATCGCCTGGGTCGGGCCCGCGGCTGAGCTGCCGCAGCGCATCCCCGGGGTGATCGACGACATCGTGGATGTCGACCACGTGGAGAACCTGGGCGGCGGCCTGGTCACGCCCGGGCTCATCGACGCGCACACCCACCCGGTGTACGCGGGCAACCGGTGGGCGGAGCTGGCCATGCGCTCCAACGGCTCGTCGGCGGCCGAGATCACCGCGGCGGGCGGGGGTGTCTCCTCGACCGTCACCGTGACCAGGGGCACCGATCCCTGGACGTTGTGCAACGGCGTCCGCGAGCGGATGGGCCGCTGGCTGCGGTCCGGGGCGACCACCATCGAAGCCAAGACCGGGTACCACCTGACCAGGGACGGCGAGCTGGCCGACGTCCGGATGCTGCGCGGGCTCGAGGGCGAGCCGGGCATGCCCCGGGTGCACGTCACGTTCCTGGCCGCGCACGCGGTCCCGCCGGAGTTCTTCGGCCGCCGTCATGACTACATCGACGCGGTCAGCTCCTGGAGCGCCGACGCGTCCGCCGTCGGGGCGGACAGCGTGGACGTGTACTGCGAGGAAGGCCGGTTCTCCGAGGACGAAGCGCGCTGGATCTTGTCCGCCGGGCGCCGGTCGGGCCTGCTGCCGCGGCTGCACGCCTGCGGCGATTCGCGCACCGGCGCGGCCCGGCTGGCCGCCGAGCTGGGCTGCGCGTCCGCCGACATGCTGCACGAAGCGACCGAGGAGGATGTGGCCGCACTGGCCCAGGCCGGGGTGGCCGCGGTGGTGTGCCCGGGGACGGCCCTGCAGACCGGGGCCAGGCCGCCGGTGCGGGCGCTGCTTGACAAGGGCGTCGCGGTCGCGCTCGGCTCTGACCACACCCCAGGTGGCACCGGCATCACCTCGATGGCGCTGGTCATCGCCCTCGCCGTGTCCTACTTCGGGATGAGCGTAGAAGAGGCCCTGCGCTCGGCCACCATCGGCGGCGCGCACGCGCTCCGGGCGCCCGACCGGGGCGCGATGGTCCGCGGCAGGCTCGCCGACTTGGTGCTGTGGGACGCCGATCATGAGGGTGCCTTCGTCTGGTCGTTCGGCCTGCAGCCTCGTCGTGTCTGGCTTGGCGGCGAGCCGGTCACCTGAGCGCCGCGAACATGGCATGCTGCCGTCATGGCTACCGCGCACTCAACCACCCGTCACGATCGTGGTCGGCGAGGAGGAATTCCTTATCGACCGGTCGGTGCGTGACCTGATCGCGGCCGCCCCCGGCGAGGACGTCCACGACCTCGACGGCGCCGCGCTCGGGCCGGGTGAGCTGATGGGGCTGACCTCGCCGTCGCTGTTCGGCGGTGGCTGCGTGCTGGTGGTCAGGGCCGCGCAGAATGTGACCAAGGACGTCGCGGCTGAGCTGGCCGCCTACGCCGCCCGCCCGGCGCCGGACGCGATCTTGGTGCTGACCCATGCAGGCGGCGCTAAAGGCAAAGACCTGCTGGCCAGCGTCAGGGCCGCCGGAGCGCGGGTGATCGAGTGCCCAAAGGTAACCAGGTTCTCCGACCGGCTGGACTTCGTCCGGGCCGAGTTCCGGCGAGCGGGCCAGCGAACCGACGACGGGGCCGCCCGGGCGCTGCTCGACGCCGTCGGGTCGGACCTGCGTGACCTCGCGGCGGCCTGCGAGCAGCTCGCCGCCGACACCGAGGGGCCGATCGACGAGGCCGTGGTGGCCAGGTACTACCGCGGCCGGGCCGAGGCGACCGGCTTCACGGTGGCGGACCGGGCGGTCGAGGGCCACCTCGCGCAGTCCCTTGAGCAGCTGCGCTGGGCTCTGTCGACCGGGGTTTCACCGGTGCTGATCTGCAGCGCGCTGGCGCAGGGGGTACGCCTGCTCGGCCGGGTCGGGTCCGCGCCCAGGGGCGTGAGCAGCATGGCGCTCGCGGCCGAGGTCGGGGCCCCGCCGTGGAAGATCGACCGGGTGCGCCAGCAGCTGCGCGGCTGGCAGCCGCAAGGCATCGCCCACGCGCTGCACGCCGTGGCCGAGGCCGACGCCCAGGTCAAGGGGGAAGCCAGCAGCGCGGGCTACGCCCTGGAACGAGCGGTGCGCCGCATCGTGGCCAGCCGGACCTGAAGCTCCGGCTACCCTGGGACAGGCAGCGGAGCCGCGAGGTCAGTCAGCTGGGCTGCGACAGCTCGGCGTAGCGCTTGGCTATCGCCGACTTGCGGTTCGCGGCCTGGTTCTTGTGGATGACACCCTTGCTCGCCGCCTTGTCCAGCTGGCGGCAGGCGACGCGCAGCGCGGTGCCCGCCTCGTCGAGGTTCCCCTCGTCGGCCGCCTCGCGGAACTTGCGGACCGAGGTACGCAACGAGGATTTGGCGGCCTTGTTACGCTGGTGCGCCTTCTCGTTCTGCTTATTGCGTTTGATCTGAGACTTTATGTTCGCCACGCGTGGGAGTCCTTCAGGTTGTCTGTGGGGTGACGCGACGACGAAGCTTATCCGAGCCGCACCCCCGCACCCAAACCATAAGCCCAATCAACCGCTGCCACCACCGGAACGTCGGGCTTGACGCCCGGGCACTGGGCCGGACGTGGGATTATGGAACACCCAAGTAACCCGAAACGGATGCGCGTGCCACCTCTCAGTAAGCCGGACCCCAGGACCCGCCCGGTGGCCGGCCTGACCGATCAGTCCGTGCTCAGGAACTTCTGCATCATCGCTCACATCGACCACGGCAAGTCGACGCTGGCGGACAGGATGCTGCAGCTCACCGGCGTGGTCGAGGGCCGCCAGATGCGCGCGCAGTACCTGGACCGGATGGACATCGAGCGCGAGCGCGGCATCACGATCAAGAGCCAGGCGGTCCGGTTGCCCTGGACCGGCCTGGACGACACGCAGTATGTCCTCAACCTCATCGACACCCCAGGTCACGTCGACTTCAGCTACGAGGTGTCCCGGAGCCTGGCCGCCTGCGAGGGCGCGGTCCTGCTCGTCGACGCCGCCCAGGGCATCGAGGCGCAGACGCTGGCCAACCTGTACCTGGCCCTCGACGCCGACCTGAAGATCATCCCCGTGCTGAACAAGATCGACCTCCCGGCCGCCCAGCCCGACCGGTACGCCGCCGAACTTTCCAACATCATCGGCTGTGACCCCCGCGAGGTGCTGCGGGTGTCGGCCAAGACCGGCGAGGGCGTCCGGGAACTGCTGCACGAGATCGTCCGCCTGGTCCCGGCGCCGAAGGGCGACCCGGATGCCCCGGCCCGCGCGCTCATCTTCGACTCCATCTACGACACCTACCGCGGCGTGGTGACCTATATCCGGGTGGTCGACGGCCGCCTGACCCGGCGTGAGCGAAGCCTGATGATGTCGACCGGCGGGGCGCACGAGACGCTTGAGGTAGGGGTCATCTCACCGGAGCCGATCCCGACCGACAGCCTGGCCGCCGGGGAGGTCGGCTACCTGATCACCGGGGTCAAGGACGTCCGGCAAGCCCGGGTCGGCGACACCGTGACCAGCTCCATCGGCCCGGCCAAGGAGCCGCTGGCGGGATACTCCCACCCCAAGCCGATGGTGTTCTCCGGCCTGTACCCGGTGGACGGCGACGACTATCCGGACCTGCGGGACGCGCTGGACAAGCTCCGGCTGAACGACGCCGCGCTGGTGTACGAGCCGGAGACGTCCGACGCGCTCGGGTTCGGCTTCCGCTGCGGCTTCCTCGGCCTGCTGCACATGGAGATCGTCCGCGAACGGCTGGAGCGGGAGTTTGACCTGTCCCTGATCTCCACCGCGCCGAACGCCGTCTACCGCGTCGTCATGGACACCGGCCAGGAGCTGCGGGTGACCAACCCGAGCGACTTCCCCGGCGGCTCGGAGCCGGGCAAGGGCAAGGTGGACCGGGTCTTCGAGCCGGTGGTCCGGGCCACGGTCATCTCGCCGTCGGACTACATCGGCACGATCATGGAGCTGTGCCAGAGCCGCCGCGGCGCGCTGCTCGGGATGGACTACCTGTCCGCGGACCGGGTGGAGATCCGGTACATGCTGCCGCTCGCCGAGATCATCTTCGACTTCTTCGACCAGCTCAAGTCCCGCACCCGCGGCTACGCCTCACTGGACTACGAGCCCGACGGCGAGCAGCAGGCCGACCTGGTCAAGGTGGACATCTTGCTGCAGGGCCAGCCGGTCGACGCGTTCAGCCAGATCGTGCACGCCGACAACGCGCGCGAGTACGGCCTGTCGATGACCGCGAAGCTCAAGGAGCTGATCCCGCGCCAGCAGTTCGAGGTGCCGATTCAGGCGGCCGTCGGCGCCCGGATCATCGCCCGGGAGAACATCCGCGCGTTGCGCAAGGACGTGCTGGCCAAGTGCTACGGCGGCGACATCACCCGCAAGCGCAAGCTGCTCGAGCGGCAGAAGGAGGGCAAGAAGCGGATGAAGACGATCGGTCGCGTGGACGTGCCCCAGGAGGCGTTCGTAGCGGCTCTGTCCACCCAGCCCAAGCGGTAACACCACAAGCTCTTTCCGGCCGAACGGCCGGTGGTGCGTCCCTCAGGCCTCCGGCCGGCCCGTCAGGCCCTAACCGGCCGGGTGGTGCGGTGGGGCCACCGGTGTCATCGCGCCCGGTGCCACTGGCCGCTGGAACGGCATGATCTTGGCAGGCTGAGGCGGCGCACCCGGTGCGACGGAGACCTGCGAGACGTAGCCCGGCTGGACGTGGGCGGTGACGATCGCGGTCACCAGCGCCGCCAGCGTGAAGATCACCAGCGCGGTGATGAGCAGCGCGGCGGCGGATTGCCAGCTGCTGGCCTCCTCGTGCGCGGCGACGGCGCCTTCGGTGGCCACGATCGGTCCGTACCCGGAGAGGGGGTATGGGCAGGGCCCGGACGGCAGGTCGGCGGTCAGCGCCCAGAGGTCCGCGTAGGTGCGGGCCGCGTAGGCCCGCGTTATCCGCTCGCCGAGCTCGTCCTGGCTGCAGCCGGCCCTCGGCGAAACCCGCCCGGAGCGTGCCCACGGTCCGCTCGCGATCGGCGGTGGCCGCCAGCCAGGAGGGATTCACCATCGGAGCAGCCCCCATCGCCCCGATCGCCCCCGGCCAGGCAGGCGAAGGCGAATATGCCTGACCTGGACCGTACGCCACCTGAGCCTCCTACGGACGCTTCTCCTGAGTGTAAGACGTACGACGGCCGTCAGGAGTGCCAATGGCGTGTTCGGGCCTGCGTGTCGGTCAGGAATGCAGGGCGCTGCTCAGGTTCGTGTAGTCCTGGTTGAGCTGGTTGACCGACTGCTGCAGGCCGGCCGAGTTGGCGGTGCTGATGTACTGGTTCGCCGTGGTGGCCGCGCCGAGCCGGGCGAAGATGCCCGCGGTGCGCGAGACCGAGCCGACCAGGGCCGCGTCCGCCGTCTGGGCCTGCCCCGATGGCATCGCGATGCCCCGAAGCTGGCGGGCGAACGTGCTCAGGCCGGCCGCCACCTGCCGGTCCAGCCGGGTCACGCAGGCCAGCTGGCCCTTGCAGGCCGTCACGTTGGTCGAGTAGCTGTCGATCGTGTTGCTGATCGGCAGGGCATCGGCCTGCACCTGCGCCCTCGCCACCGCGGCAGAAATTCCCCCGCCGGACAGGGACACCGCGTCCAGCACGCCACCGCCCACCGCGAACAGCACCCCGAGCACGATGAACACGCCGACCAGCTTCCTGGCGGCACTGGACAGGGCCAGTCCCCACGGCGCCTCCGGGTCGCCGAACAATCCGGCCGGATACGCACTGGTCAACATCACGCCAAAGGCGTAGGTCCGGATCTGGTAGCGCAGCACGGCCGCGAGCGCCTGGTGCAGCGGGTCCGGCATCCGGCCCGTGATCAGGACGATCAGCCAGCTCACCAGCTGAACGAGGGTGAACGCGCCGTAGCCCAGGATCGTGGCCACGATCCCGCACGGGATGAGCAGGAAGAACCGGAACAGCACGGCGAACCGGTTCAGCGGGCCAGGCGCCACCGCGACCCGGACGGGGTAGTCCGCGTCCTCCAGCGAGAACGGCGGGTACACGTCGGTAAGCAGGAAGGTGTACGCGTACACCCGGGTCAGCCAGCGCAGGTAGCCGGTGAGGAAGTCGGCCGCGAAGGCGGGCAGCCGCCCGGTCACCAAGGCGGCGAACCAGCCGATGATGGTGACCACATAGGCCGCCAGGCCCAGCAGCCCCAGCACGATGAACTGCGGGATGACCATGAAGATGCGGACGGCGACGGTCAGCCGGGCCTGCGGGGACGGCCCCGCGAACGCGACGAGGGCCGGTGCGGGCGCGGCCGTCGGGACCGGCGCCGGCGTGACGCCGGCCGGGGGAGCGTAGTACGCGGACATGCCCCGATTTTGTCCGCTTCCGCCGGGGATGGAGCCGCGTCCAGTGAACTGAGTTGAGCTTGTTATCTCTGCTTGTCAGCCGCCAGGGGCCCGGTCAGCCGCCGGGAGCCGGACCGCCCTGCCCGGCGATCGAGATCGCGGCGCCCAGGACGGCCAGCACGACGATGACCGCCCAGAAGATGATGGCCATGTACCCGAGCACCAGCCCGGCGGTCGCCAGCCCGTCGCCACGCTGACCGGTGAGCCGCATCTCGCGCTTGGCGATGTGCCCGCAGATGACCGCCGGGATGGCGGTCAGCCCCATCGAGAAGAACTCGGCCACGCCGAGGATCATCGACGCCCGGGCCAGCGAGTTGGTGGACATGGGCGGCTGGTAGACCTGCGGTGCCGCCCAGATCGTGGGCAGCGGGCCGGCCGGCAGGTCCGCCGTCAGCGCCGACAGCTCGCCGTAGGTGCGGGCCGCGTACGCCCGTCCCATCCGGTCGTTGTACTCCTCCTGGCTAAGGCGGCCCTCAGTGAAGCCCGCCTTCAGCACGTCGACCGCGCGCTCCCGGTCCGCCGTGGCCGCGCGCATCGAGGCATTCATCCGGGCCGCCTGATGGCCGGGGTGCTGGTAACCGGGTTGCTGGTAACCGGGTTGCTGGTAACCGGGGTGCTGGTAGCCGGGGACCTGATATCCGGGCGGGGGGACCTGGTACGCGGGGGGCGGCGGCACCTGGTGCCCGGCCGGAGGGGCGGGGCGGACCTGGTCGGCGGCCGCGCCGGGAGGAGCCGGCTCGGCGGCGGGCCAGCCGTACTCCGGGACCTCGGCCGGCCACTGCGATTGGTTATCTGCCACCCGGTGCCTCCCGTCAACGCGACCTGTGCCTCGTGTCTCCCGTAAACGCGGCCCTTTCAGTCTAAGCGTCCGAATCGTTAGTCCGGCAGGCCGGCACCGGTTGGCTGTCTTCTGGCCGGACTACGCCAGGGGTTCGTGCGGGTACCGTGGCTGCCATGCCTGGCGTTCTGCCCGATGGTGAGCCGGTTCCCGCCGACGGGACGCTGCCGGAAAGTGCGTCCGGCGGCCTCGGTACGCGGCCCTTCGGGATCTACGTGCACGTGCCGTTCTGCACGACCCGCTGCGGGTACTGCGACTTCAACACCTACACCCCGGCCGAGCTCGGCGGCCAGGTCTCGGCCGCCACCTACCCGGCGCAGGTGATCGCGGAGATCACCCTCGCCCGCAAGGTCCTCGGCCCGGTCCCGGTCAGCACGGTCTTCTTTGGCGGCGGGACGCCGACCTTGCTGCCGCCGGCCGCGTTCGGCGCGATCGTGCGGGCCATCGACGCCGAGTTCGGGCTGCGCCCGGGGGCCGAGATCACGACCGAGGCCAACCCGGAGAGCGTCGGCCCGGCTGAGCTGAGCGAGCTCCGGGCGCAGGGTATTACCCGCGTCTCGTTCGGCATGCAAAGCGCGGTTCCCGGCGTGCTCGCGACCCTGGACCGGGTGCACTCGCCCGGCCGCCCCGGCCAGTGCGCCGCCTGGGCCCGCGCGGCCGGGTTCGAGCACGTCAGCCTGGACCTGATCTACGGCACGCCGGGGGAGTCGGAGCCGGACTGGCGGCACTCGCTGGAGACGGCCGTGGCCGCGGCGCCCGATCACGTGTCCGCGTACGCCCTCACGGTGGAGCCGGGCACGCGGCTGGCGGCCCGGGTGCGGCGCGGCGAGCTGCCCGCGCCCGACGACGACGTGCTCGCCGATCGCTACCTGGTCGCCGATGACGTGCTGACCGCGGCCGGCCTGGGCTGGTACGAGATCTCCAACTGGGCGGCGTCCGAGCCGTCGCGGTGCGCCCACAACCTGCTGTACTGGACCGGCGGCGACTGGTGGGGGATCGGCCCGGGGGCGCACAGTCACGTCGGCGGGACCCGGTGGTGGAACGTGCGCCACCCCGCCGCCTACGGCGCCCGGATTGCCGCGGGGCAAAGCCCGGGTCAGGCCCGCGAGGTGCTGACCGAACAGGAACGGCAGCTGGAGCGGGTCATGCTGGGCATCCGCCTGGCGCCGGGATGGCCGGTGGCCGGTCTCGATCCCGCCGGGCGCGAGAACGCCGCCGCGGTGGTCGCCGAGGGCCTGGCCAGCCCGGCCGCCTACGCCCGGGGCCTGATCGTGCTGACCCGCCGCGGCCGCCTGCTGGCCGACGCGGTCACCCGTACCCTCACGGCCCCCTAAGAGACAACGACCCTGGCGACAATCCGGGCGCAGAGCCACTGCGGTATGTCGTTCGGTCCGCCGCGGTTCGCCGCGATAACGCCCCGGATGAGATAGGTCAGCATCGTCACCCAGAGGCAGAAACCCAGCGACAGCGCGATGACCAGCCCGGCGGTGACGCTGTCCAGCGCGAGCAGGCCGCCGAGGATGGCGCAGCACACCGCGTAGAGCAGTCCGCTCACGGACAGGTTGACCGCCGCGGCCGCGTGGTACCGCAGGAACGGCGAGCTGCGCCCCTTGACCAGGTAGAAGATCAGCGGGATCACCGGACCGGTGGGAATGGCGCTCAGGTAGCCGAAGGTGACCAAGCTCACCTCGCCGCCGGCGGCTGCCGCCACGCTATTCGCTCCCGGGAGCGGTGACGAAATCGATGAGCTCCTCGACCCGGCCCAGGAGTTCGGGTTCCAGGTCGGTGTAACTCGATACGGACCGCAGGATGCGCTGCCAGGCCCGTGGCACCTCGGCCGGCCAGCCGATGGCGTGCAGCACCCCCTCCTTCCACGGCTGCCCCCGCGGCACCTGGGGCCAGGCGGCCAGGCCGACCGCGGACGGCCGCACGGCCGCCCAGATGTCGATGTAGGAATGCCCGACCACCAGCACGTCAGGGGACCGGATGCTGGCCGCGATCCGGGTTTCCTTGGACCCGGCCACCAAGTGGTCGACCAGGACGCCCAGACGCCGGTGCGGCGCGGGGGAAAAGGCCGCCACGATCGCCGGCAGGTCGTCGATGCCCTCCAGATACTCGACCACGACGCCGACGTCGCGCAGGTCATCGCCCCAGATCTTCTCGACAAGCTCGGCGTCGTGCTTGCCCTCGACGTAGATACGGCTGGCCCGGGCGACCCTGGCCCGGTGCGTCGGCGCGGCCACCGACCCGGAGGCGGTCCGCCGCGACCCGCCCGGCCCCGGCCGGCCCGGGCGGGATGAGCGTGACCGGCTGGCCGTCGAGCAGGAAGGCCGCCGGGGTGAGCGGGAAGACACGTCGTCGGCCGTGCCGGTCTTCCAGCGTCACGGCGCCCTTGTCGTAGCCGACCACCGCGCCGCAGAACCGGCCTTCGGCATCCTCCACCACCAGGCCGCGGGCCGCCTCGACCTTGGGCACCTCACGCTGCCCGGGCCGTCTGCGGCCCGGGCCGGCCGCCAGCACGTCAGCGTCGTACCGCTTGCTTCGCACGGGTATCTCCTCCTGAGGTCTGCCCTGAAAAGGGTAGCGGAGCAGGGCCCGGCGGGACCGCCGCCGACACGCGGCTATCGCCCTGCCGCCGCGCGCCATAAACTTGTCAAACGCAATAGACTTAGCACTCGGGTTGCAGGAGTGCCAAGGAGGTGAGCGCGTGCTCGACGAGCGCAAGCTGACGGTTCTCCGTGCGATCGTTGAAGACTACGTGTCCACCACGGAACCGGTCGGATCGAAGTCGCTGGTCGACCGGCATCATTTCGACGTGTCCCCGGCCACCATCCGCAACGACATGGCGGTGCTGGAAGAGCAGGGCTTCATCGCGCAGCCGCACACCAGCGCCGGGCGGGTCCCCACCGACAAGGGTTACCGGCTTTTCGTGGACCGGCTGTCCAACATCAAGCCCCTGTCGTCGGCCGAGCGGCGGGCCATCGAAAGCTTCCTGGGCGGCGCCTACAGCCTCGACGACGTGGTCATGCGGACGGTCAGGCTGCTTGTCCAGCTGACCCGGCAGGTGGCCGTGGTGCAGTACCCGTCCCTGACCAGGTCCTCGATCCGGCACATCGAACTCGTCCCGCTCGGCCCCCAGAGGCTGCTGCTAGTCCTGATCACCGATACCGGCCGGGTGGAGCAGTGCACCGTCGACCTGGCCCAGCCCTGGGATGACACCTCGGTGTCACATGTGCGCGCGGTCATCAACGCCCGTCTGGGCGGGCATAAGCTTTCCGACGCCGCCGCCATGGTCACCGACCTGTCGGAGCGGATCCCGGCCGAGGACCGCGCGAACGCGAACGCCGTGTTCACCGTGCTGCTGGCCAGCATGGTCGAGCGGAACGAGGAGAAGATCGTCTTCGGTGGCGCGGCGAACTTGGCCGCGACCGATTTCAGCAAGGGGCTGCGAGAGGTGCTCGAGGCCCTGGAAGAGCAGGTGGTGCTGATGCGGCTGCTTGGTGAGGCGACCGAGCCCGCGATCCTGACCGTCAGGATCGGCTCGGAAAACCAGGTCGCAGGCCTGCAGGCCACATCAGTGGTGTCCACCGGCTACGGGAACGAGGCCGAGCCGCTCGCCAAGCTCGCCGTGCTCGGGCCGACGCGGATGGATTACCCAGGCACGATGGGAGCGGTACGAGCAGTGGCACGTTATGTTGGCCAGATCCTGATGGAGTCCTAGTGGCGGCGGATTATTACGGCATGCTCAAGATCCGGCGCGACGCGACGGCGGATGAGGTCAAGCGGGCCTACCGGCGGCTGGCCCGGGAGCTTCACCCCGACGTGAACCCCGATCCTGAGACGCAGGAGCGGTTCAAGGAGATCACCCAGGCCTACGAGGTGCTCTCGGACACGGAAAAGCGCCGGATGTACGACATGGGCGTGGACCCGTTCGCGAGTGGCGCGGCCGCGGGTGCCAACCCTTTCGGCCAGGGGTTCAATCCGCTGAACGACCTGCTCGACCAGTTCTTCGGCGGGGCGGGCGGTGCCGCCACCCGCGGGCCGCGGAGCCGGGCGCAGCGCGGCCGCAACGCGACGATCAGGGTCGAGCTCGAGCTCTCCGAGTGCTCGTTCGGCGCGACCCGGGAGCTCACCGTGGATACGGCCGTGGTCTGCCCGACCTGCTCCGGCGAGGGCACCGCCCCGGGAACTCACCCGCAGACCTGCGACATCTGCGGCGGACGCGGCGAGGTGAGCCAGGTCACCCGGTCCTTCATCGGCCAGGTGATGATGGCCAGGGTCTGCCCGGGCTGCGGCGGATTCGGCACCGTGCTGGTCCGTCCCTGCCCCGAGTGTGACGGTGACGGCCGGGTCCGGACCAGGCGCACCATCAAGGTGCGGATCCCGGCCGGCGTCGAGGACGGCACGCACATCCAGCTAGCCGGCGAGGGCGAGGTCGGCCCGGGCGGCGGGCCGCCCGGTGACCTGTTCCTCGAGATCGTGCAGCGCCCGCACGAGATCTTCGAGCGGCAGGGCGACGACCTGCACTGCACGGTGACGATCCCGATGGTGGCCGCGGCGCTCGGGGCCACGTTGTCGGTGGAGAGCCTGGACGGGCCCGCCGACATCGACATCCGGCCAGGCACCCAGTCCGGGCAGGCCATCCCGCTCTACGGCCAGGGCGTCAAGCACCTGAACGGCAACGGCCGCGGCGACCTGGTCATCCACGTGACCGTCGAGACGCCGTCCAAGCTCGACGTCGAGCAGGAGAAACTGCTGCGTGAGCTGGCCAAGCTCCGCGGTGAGGAAGCGCCGCCCGGCCGGTTCGCCCCGGGTCAGCAAGGGTTCTTCTCCCGACTGCGCGACGCGTTTAACGGACGCTGAACCTGGTGAATCAGCCGCCTGTTTTCCTGGCTGATCGCGCGGACCTGTACCGGGACGTCGTCGTCTTGGCCGGACCCGAGGGCAGGCACGCCGCGACCGTGCGCAGGCTGCGCCCGGGTGAGCGGGCCGACGTCGGTGACGGCGCGGGCCTGGTGGCTGAGTGCGTGGTCGCCGCCGCCGGGCCGGGCGGCCTCGAGCTGACGGTGCGAGCCAGGCGGCAGGTACCTCAGCCGGATCTGACCGTCACCGTGGTCCAGGCCATCCCGAAGGGTGACCGGGGTGAGCTGGCGGTCGAGGAGCTGACCGAAGTGGGCGTCGACCGCATCATCCCGTGGGCCGCGGCACGCTGCATTCCCCGCTGGCAGGGTGCGCGCGGGGAACGCTCGCTCACGAAATGGCGGGTGACCGCCCGTGAGGCGGCCAAGCAGTCCCGCCGGGCCTGGATTCCGGAGGTAACGGACGCCGCCTCGCTGCGCCAGGTCAGCCAGGCGATCAGCCAGTCGGCCTGCGCGATCGTGCTCGACCCGGACGCCGCCGTCGGACTCGGCCAGCTGAGCCTGCCGCCATCCGGTGACCTGCTCGTCGTGGTCGGACCAGAAGGCGGTGTCACCGAGGCGGAAAGCGAGGCCTTCCGCCTGGCCGGGGCCACCGCCGGCCTGCTGGGGCCGACCGTGCTCAGGACCTCGACCGCCGGTACCGTGGCCGCGGCCGTCCTGCTCAGCCGGTCGGGCCGCTGGCGCTAGGGCTGGCGGACACCGAGATGGATCCCGCGCCCGGTGAGACGTGCTCCGGCGCAGGCTCGGTACTGCTCGGCGACGAGACCGCGGTCGACACCGGGGTGGTGGCGGGGCTGCTGGCCGGGCTGCTGGGCGCCGAGGTGGCCGTGGTCACCTTCGGCTTGGCCGAGGTGCTTGGCGACGGCGTCGGGCTACCGCAGATGGAGCCGCCGGGCTTGGCCTGCTTCTTGCCGCTGGGGCTGGCCGTGGCCGTAGCCGTGGCGTTCGCCGTCGGCCCGGTGCTCGACGTCGGGGTGGCCGAGTCCGTCGGGTTCGCGCTGCTGCTCGTGCTGTCCGACGGGCTCGGGCTCCCGCTGTCCGAAGGCCCGACGGCCGGGCTGGTCAGCGGGCTGGGCAACGGACTCGACGGGCTCACCGTGGGCGACGCCGTGGCCGGAGGGCTGGCCGTGGCCGACGTCGTGGCCGGAGAAGCCGCCGATGACTGCGGGCAGGACGAGATCGGTGTCGGCCGCTGGTTCCTGGCCGCGGCCGGCGGCACCGATCCGGCTCCGCCGGCCGCGGCCTGGCCGCCGGGCCCAGCCGCGGCTGGGCTGGTCACGCTGGTGGAGCTGTGGCCGTCGAAGGCGGCCGACACGGACGAGTCGAGCGCCTGACGCAGCGGAGGCACCGAGGCCAGCACCACGCCCACCGCGAACACGGCGCAGGCCAGGGCGACGGCGGGCCTGATCAGGCCCGCCTGCCAGCCCAGCCGGGCGCCGAGCCCGCTGCGGCGGGCGTTCCAGTGCCGGACCATGTCCGCCAGCAGGCCTGCTGGCCTGGGATTAGCGGCCTGGCTGGCGTGGGCGGCTTCTACCCGCGCGCGGATCCGCTCGAGACCGTCCGGGCGCGGCTCGACCTGGTCCGCGGCCGCATGCAGTTCCTGGTGCACGAACCGGCCGAAGTCCGGCCCTGGCTTACCATCCTGGCGGTGACTCACGGCTACTCCTGCTCCAGGGCCGCGCGCAGGGCCGTCATGCCGCGGGCCGTGTGACTCTTCACGGCCCCGCGGCTGATGCCCATCGCGGTGGCTATCTCGGCCTCGGACAGTTCGGCGTAGTACCGCAGGACGATGGCCTCCCGTTGACGCTCAGGCAGCCGGAGCAGGGCGGCCACGACCGCGGAACGCTCGAGCAGGACCAGGGCGCCGTGCTCGGCGCTCGGCATGTCCGGCGGCGCCTTCTGCAGGTTCTTGTCGATGACGGTCCGGTGCCTCAGAACGGATCGTGACCGGTTCACCACTGACTGACGCAGGTAGGCCAGGGCGCTGTCCCCGTTCCTCAGCCGCTGCCAGCCTCCGTGCATCGCGACAAACGTGTCCTGCACCACTTCCTCGGCGGTGGGGATGTCGCGCACCAGCAAGGCCGCCAGCCGGACCAGCGCCCGGTAATGCGAGGAGTACAGCTCGGTGACCGCGCGGTCCGCGCTCCACCCCACCCGGGCCGAGGACGCCAGGAAAGCGTCGGGCACGATGGCTTCGGCCGCCACCAGGGTTTCGGTCACATTGGTTGGACGCGCTACCCCGTCAACAGGTTCACTGCTCATGGGGCCGCTTCCGTGCCGCGATGGAAGTCGCGCAGGACCACGGTCTCCGGTCCTTCATCCCCAAGTCTCCCACCCGTCTGACCGTCCGTCGCCGCGCCGTCTGTGGCGGAACCGCCGCCCGGCTGTCTACCGGGATGGGCGGATTTCCAGGCTCCACGCGATGATGCGTGACCGGACCTGCAAACTTCCGGCGTGCCGCCAGGCATGCCGCCAGGATTGCCAAATCCAAGAATATCCTCGCCGTGCGAGCTTGCGACAGCAGTTGTCAGGATCGGCGCCATAACGGAGGATCGCCGCCTCGTTACCCAGCCGTACCGCATGACCGGCATATGGATGTATGGGCCGGAACGATCGATCCCCCTTCCCCCGCCGGGGGCCCTAAGATCTCTGCCGTGACTGACTGCTTGTTCTGCGCCATCGTCGCCGGGGAAATTCCCGTCACCCTGGTCGCTGAAACCGACCGGGTGCTGGCGTTCCGCGATATCAACCCGCAGGCTCCCACCCACGTGCTCGTCATCCCCAAGGCCCATTACCCCGACGTCGCGGCGCTCGCCGCCGCCGACGAGGCCCTGCTCGGCGAGCTGCTCAGACAGGCGCACCAGGTCGCGATGGCGGAGGGCATCGGCGATAGCGGCTACCGCGTCGTGTTCAACACCGGCGCCCACGGGGGCCAGGACGTGCCGCACGTTCACGCGCACCTGCTGGGCGGCCGGTCTCTCACCTGGCCGCCCGGATGAGCGGGCGGCCCCGCACGGCGGATACCATGGTGGCCAGTGCGCTCGGGGGGCGGTCCCCCGGGTCTTCGAGAACGTCGAATTGACAGATAGTCGAATTGACAGATACCCGAAATGACGACCTGAACGCCAGCGGCGGCCCCAACGGCGGCGGGCAGCAGAACGGACCACGGTCTCAGGTCAAGATCGTGATCCCCGCTGACCACTCGATGGTCAGCCTGCTCGGCTCCGGGGACGAGCTGCTGCACGTGATCGAGCGTGAGTTCGCCGCCGATATCCACGTGCGCGGCAACGAGATCACCGCGACCGGGACCCCGGCGGAAACGGCCCTGGTGACGGGGCTGTTCGACGAGCTGGTCGAACTGCTGCGCAAGGGCACGGAGCTGACCGCTGACGGGGTGGAGCGGGCCGCGGCCATGCTCCGGGCCGAGCGCGGCGTGCGTCCGGCGGATGTGCTCACGGTCGGCATCTTGTCGGCCCGCGGCCGGACCATCCGGCCCAAGACCCTCAACCAGAAGCGGTACGCGGACGCCATCGACGAGCACACGATCGTGTTCGCCATCGGCCCGGCGGGCACCGGCAAGACCTATCTGGCCATGGCCAAAGCGGTCAAGGCGCTGCAGGCTAAGCAGGTCAACCGGATCATCTTGACCAGGCCCGCGGTGGAGGCGGGGGAGCGCCTCGGCTTCCTGCCCGGCACCCTGTACGAGAAGATCGACCCGTACCTGCGCCCGCTCTACGACGCGCTGCACGACATGCTCGACCCGGACTCGATCCCCAAGCTGATGGCCGCCGGCACCATCGAGATCGCCCCGCTGGCATATATGCGCGGAAGAAGCCAGCCCACGGATACGCCGGTGCTAACCCCGGACGGCTTCCGGCCCATCGGTTCGCTGACCGTCGGTGACCTGGTCATCAGCTCGGACGGCAAGCCGACGCCGGTGATCGGCGTGTACCCGCAAGGGGAGAAGGACATCTTCCGGGTCACCTCTCAGGACGGTGCCTCGACATTGGCCTCGGGCGACCATCTATGGGCCGTGGCCACTCGTGACGACCGCCGCCGCGGCAAGCCGCTCCGGATCCTGACCACCCGGGAGATGATCGGGAACCTGCGGGCCGGCCACTATCACCGGTACGAGCTGCCGTTGCACAGCGCGCCCGTGTGCTTCCCCGATCGCGACGTGCCGATGGACCCGTACGCGCTCGGCCTGCTGCTCGGCGACGGCTGCCTGACCGGGGCCACCACGCCGAGCTTCGCCACCTGCGACCCAGAGCTAGCCTGGCACCTGCAGCGGCTGCTGCCAGGTACCCAGGTCAGCCCGAAAGCGGTACCCGATTATCAGCTCAATCGTGTTAGTGCGCCCTGGGACGTCATCACGCTGGAAAACCCCGTCACTAAGGTCGCGCGGGAACTCGGCCTGCACGGCACTAGGTCGGCGACCAAGTTCGTACCCGATCGCTACATGTACAACTCGGCGGAGGTCCGGCTCGCGGTCCTGCAGGGGCTGCTCGACACCGATGGCGGTCCGGTCACCCAGCCGAACCGTACCTGCCGCGTCCAGTACACGACCGTCTCGCCGCAACTGCGTGACGACGTCATCTTCCTGGTCCGCTCGCTGGGTGGCATCGCCTACCACCGCACCCGCCCGCCCTCGGCCGTCCCTCGCACGCGGTCAAGGGGCGTCCTGTTCACCACCGCCACGACGCGTACATCATCGACATCCGGCTTCCGGAAGGCATCGAGCCATTCCGCCTAACCCGGAAGCGCGACACCTTTAACGCGGCGGCTGGCGGCGGGCGTCCGATGCGCTTTATCGAGAGCATCGAGCCGGCCGGGACCGCAGAGGCGGTGTGCATCTCGGTGGCGGCGGAGGACTCTCTGTACACCACCGAGGATTTCCTGCTCACCCATAACACGCTCAACGATTCGTTCATCATCTTGGACGAGGCGCAGAACACCTCGGCCGAGCAGATGAAGATGTTCCTGACCCGGCTGGGGTTCGGTTCCCAGGTGGTGGTGACCGGCGACGTGACCCAGGTCGACCTACCGTCCGGCCAGGTCAGCGGACTGCGGATCGTCCAGGATATCCTCGAAGGCATCGAGGACATCCATTTTGCCCGGCTGACAAGTCATGATGTGGTCAGGCACCGTCTGGTGGGCAAGATCGTCGACGCGTACGAGAAGTACGACGCGGCCGAACGGCACTTCAACACCACGGGGAGACCGAACAGGCGGAAAGGCAGCTAAGGCACCGATGAGCATCGATATCGCCAATGAGGCGGGCATCGAGGTCGACGAGGTAGCGCTAGCCGCGGTCGCCAGGTTCACCCTCGATCAGATGCGGATCCACCCGCTCGCGGAGCTCTCCGTGCTGCTCGTCGACGAACGGACCATGACCGAACTGCACGAGCGCTGGATGGGCGAGCCGGGACCGACCGATGTGCTGGCCTTTCCCATGGATGAGCTCCGGCCGCCGCACATGGGCGGCCACCGGGCCGGCGACCCGGCCCCCGGCGGTGACCCCGGGCTGCTCGGGGACGTGGTGCTGTGCCCGCCGGTGGCGGCGGAGCAGGCGGAGAAGGCCGGCCACAGCACCCAGGACGAGCTTGAGCTGCTGTGCGTGCACGGGATCTTGCACCTGCTCGGCTATGACCACGCCGAGCCGGACGAGCATGCCGCCATGTTCGGCACGCAAGACCAGCTGCTGCAGACCTGGCGGGATTGCCAGGAGCTATGACCCCTCCAGGGTGGCTGCTGGTCGCGGCGGCCGTGCTGGCCCTGCTCGCGGGCTGGTGCGCCAACGCGGAGGCCGCGCTGTCGCTGGTCAGCGCGACCGGCGTCGCGGAGCGGCCGGAACACAAGGGCCCGCTGCAGCTGGTGGCCGAGGACCTGCCCCGCTACATGAGCGTGCTGCTGCTGCTGCGGGCCATCGTCGAGATCTCCGCGGCGGTGCTGGTCGCGGCGGCCTTCGTCCGCTGGTTCGGCGACGACTGGCGGGCCGGCCTGGCCGCGCTCGGCGTGGTGATCGCGTTCAGGTACGCGCTGACCGGCGTGCGCCCGCAAACCGGACGCGTCGGCCCGCGAACCGAACGGACCGCCGTGCGAGCGGCCAAGTTCACCTTGCCGCTGACCCGGGCGCTCGGACCGCTGCCGGGCCTGCTCGTGGCCATCGGCAACACCATGCCGCCGACCCGGCGGGTCCGCCCGATGGTCGACCACGAGGGCACCTCGGGCCCGTTCGGCCGGTCCGAGCTCCGCGGACTCGTCGATTACCTGGAACGAAGGACCGGCATCGAGCCGGGCGAACGTGAGATGGTCCGTTCGGTCTTCGAGCTCGGCGACACCATCGTCAGGGAAGTCATGGTGCCGCGCACCGACATGGTGTTCATCGAGGCCGACAAGACCGTGGAGCAGGCGCTCTCGCTGGCCCTGCGCAGCGGTTTCTCCCGGATTCCTGTGGTCGGGGAGAACGAAGACGACGTGGTCGGCGTCGCCTACCTCAAGGACATCGTGGCGTGGAGCCACGAGCACCCGGGCGCCGACGCCACCGAGAAGGTCACCACCGCGATCCGCCCGGCCAGCTATGTCCCGGACAGCAAGCCCGTCGATGAGCTGCTGCGGCAGATGCAAGCCCAGCGCAATCACGTGGCCATCGTCATCGACGAGTACGGCGGGACCGCCGGGCTGGTGACCATCGAGGACATCCTGGAGGAGATCGTCGGTGAGATCGCCGACGAGTACGACAACGAGCGGCCGCCGGTGGAATGGCTTTCCGACGGCTCCGCGCGGGTGACGGCCCGGCTGTCCGTGACCGAGCTCGAGGAGCTGTTTGGCCTTGTACTCGGCGTGGAGGACGTGGAGACGGTGGTCGGCCTGCTGGCTCACCAGCTGGGCCGGGTCCCGATCGCGGGTTCGACGGTAGCCGTTCATGGCCTGCGGCTGACCGCGGAGAACCCGACCGCGCGCCGCAACAAAATCGGCAGTGTGCTGGTGGAGCGGGTCGAAGACGCGGAGCCTTAGACTAACTCCGGTGAGCGCTGTGACACCTGACGCCGAGGACCTCAAGATCATCACCCTGGCCCGGTCGACGCGGGCCAGGGTGGCCGCGCCCGAGGGCGCGGCGGTCCGCGACGAGACCGGCCGGACCTACACGGCCGCCGCGGTGGCCCTGCCGTCGCTGCGGCTCTCGGCGCTACGCCTGGCGGTAGCCATGGCTTCCTCCAGCGGCGCGCAGAAACTCGAGGCCGCCGCCCTGGTCAGCGACGGCGAGCTGGACCCGGGCGACCTATCCGCGGTGCGTGATCTCGGCCCGGGTGCGGTCGTGTTCCTCACCTCCCCCGACGGCACCATCCGCCAGACCTTCACCCCGTAAGACGCCGAACGGCCGGTGGCTCTCCTCCGCCGAACATGCGCGAGAATCAAGAGGTGAACCAGCTGCCCCTGCCCGCCAGACCAGGCGCCTTCCGATCCGGGTTTGCCTGCCTCGCGGGCCGGCCGAACGTCGGTAAGTCCACCCTGACGAACGCGCTGGTCGGCGTTAAGGTGGCGATCACCAGCGACCGTCCGCAGACGACCAGGCGGGTGATCCGCGGTATCGTCCACCGCCCGGACGCGCAGCTGATCCTGGTCGACACGCCCGGCTTGCACAAGCCGCGGACCCTGCTCGGTGAGCAACTGGACAGCCTGGTCCGCTCGACGCTGGCCGAAGTGGACGTGATCGGGTTCTGCGTCCCGGCCGGCGACCCGGTCGGCCCGGGCGACCGGTTTTTCGCCCGCGAGCTCGAGCACACCAAGAAGACCCCGGTGGTGGTCATCGTGACCAAGTGCGACGAGGTCGCGCCGGAACGCGTCGCGGAACAGCTGCTGGCGGTGAGCGAGCTGGGGGACTGGGCCGATGTGGTGCCGGTGTCCGCCGTGACCGGCTTCCAGCTCGACGTGCTCGCCGATGTGCTGGTCTCGCACCTGCCCGAAGGCATGCCCCTGTACCCGGACGGCGAGCTGACCGACGAGCCCGAGCAGATCATGGTCGCGGAGCTGATCAGGGAGGCGGCCCTGGACGGGGTGCGGGACGAGCTGCCGCACTCGATCGCGGTCGTGGTCGAGGAGATGGGGCTGCGCCCCGGGCGCGCGGACCTCACCGACGTGCACGCCGAGCTCTACGTGGAGCGGCCGAGCCAGAAGGCCATCGTCATCGGGGCCAAGGGCGTCCGGCTGAAGGAGGTGGGCAGCCGGGCCCGCCAGCAGATCGAGGCGCTCCTCGGCACCAAGGTCTACCTCGACCTGCGGGTCAAGGTGGCCAAGGACTGGCAGCGCAACCCCAAGCAGCTGCGTCGCCTGGGCTTCTACGACTAGCCCCTCGGCACCTAGCCTGCGCTCGGCCGGCACGGTGGTCCGTTGTGCCGGCGCAGGCCGGCCGAACCGGTCAGGTCGTAAAAATGAGGTATCGGATCGGCATCGGCACGGCGGCTTGCGCCCCGGCGGAGACATGATGGATTTACCTGTACAAAACGGCCAGCGTGCGCCGCCTGCGGTGGGTGCTTCCAGACGCGTGCTGCTGGTAGTAGAAGAGGGGATTCACGTTGCTGATCATCTTTGGCTTCCGCGTGTTCTACCGGACCCTCGCGGAGGGCACCTTCCACTGCCGCAAGTGCGGTGGCGACCGGCAGTACCGGCGGCGGTCTGGGCGCCGGTGGTTCACGCTGTTCTTCCTCCCGATCATCCCGCTGAACGCGGTCGGTGGTGAGCACGTCCAGTGCACGACCTGCAAGACCCGCTATGTGACCGACGTGCTCGACCAGCCGACGACGGCCCAGATGCAGGCGGCGCTGCCTGCGGGTATGCGGTCCGCGGTGTCGGCCATGCTGCGGTCCGGCGACCCGTACAGTCCCGCTTCCCGGCAGCGGGCGATCGAGGCGGTGATCGGAGCGGGGACGCCAGGTTACGACGAGACCATGCTGGACCTCGATCTCCAGCAGCCGTTCGAGGCGATCCGCCCGGCCCTGAACCAGGTCGGCACGCAGCTCACGGTGCAGGCCAGGGAGTGGTACCTGGCTGAAGTGATCCGTATCGCGATGGCCGACGGGCCGCTGACGGAAAGCGAGCGGCACGCCGCGCTGGCTATCGGCGTCGATCTCGGTATGACTCAGGCGCAGGTCACAGGGGTAGTCGCGATGACCGAGCAATCCGCAGGCCGGGACTGACCAAGCCGGGTCGCTTGCCTGCGGCTTAGTCCGCCGCTACTCTCCGGCGCATGCTGCTGTGGATAAACGGCCCGTTCGGCGGCGGCAAGACCGTGACGGCCTACGAGCTGGCGAGACGGCTGCCGGGCAGTGTCGTGTGCGACCCCGAACATGTCGGCTTTGGCATGCACCGGATGCTGCCAGCCGCGCTGCGGACAGACTTCCAGGACCTGCCGCCTGGCGGCACAGCGTAGCGGAGCTGCTCCGGCTGACGCTGGCCGCCTGGGATGGCCCGGTCATCGTGCCGATGACGCTGGTGAACCCCGGCTACTTCACCGAGATCATCGGCCGCCTGCGAGACGACGGCTTCGCTGTCCATCACGTCGCGCTGCTGGCCGAGCCGGCCACCGTGCGCCGGCGGCTCAGCCGGCGCAGCCTCGGCACCGAGACCAGGCGGGGCGGCTGGGCGGTCGGGCACCTCGGCGAGCATCTGCAGCGGCTTGCTGCCCCCGAGTTCGCCCGGCACATCCACACCGACCAGCAGACCGTGGCCCAGGTAGCCGACGCCATCGCCAGCTCAGCGGGCCTGCCCATCACGCCGTCCACCGACGGCCCGCTGCGGGCCGCGCTACGCCGGTACGCGACCACCGTCCGCCACATCCGGTTCGACTGATCCGGCCCCCGCCCCCGGCGGCCTGGCTGGTAGGCTCGTGCCCAATGTCGTGCGAGCTGCTCCTCCTTAGCGGCCGCGGCGGGGGCCGATAGGCCGGCTCCTCGTCGCGGGGCGTTGGCGTGTCTGCTGGCCATCAACGTGGCAACCGCCTACCTGAGGAAGCAGCACAATGCACCAAGATCATGCCTTCAACCGCGTCTCGTCCCCCCAGCCCCAGCCGAGCGGGATGCCGTGTCATCGGTACACCCCGTTCAAGGCGGTCGAGCTGCCGGACAGGACCTGGCCGGCCCAGACCATCACGAAGGCCCCGCGGTGGCTGTCCACCGATCTGCGGGATGGTAATCAGGCCCTGATCGACCCGATGAGCCCGGCCCGCAAGCACAAGATGTTCGACCTGCTGGTCCGGATGGGCTACAAGGAAATCGAGGTGGGCTTCCCGTCCGCCAGCCAGACCGACTTCGACTTCGTCCGCGAGCTGGTCGAGGGCGATCGCATCCCGCGGACGTCAGGATCTCCGTGCTCACCCAGGCCCGGGAAGACCTGATCGAGCGCTCGGTCCAGTCGCTGCGCGGTGCGCGCCTGGCCACCGTGCACCTGTACAACGCGACGGCGCCGATATTCCGCCGGGTGGTGTTCCGCATCGACCGCGAGGAGTGCAAAGCGCTCGCGGTGGAAGGTACCCGCCACGTCATGAAGTACGCCGAACAACTTCTCGACGGCACCGACTTCGGCTACGAGTACTCGCCGGAGATCTTCATGGACACCGAGCTCGACTACGCCCTGGACGTCTGCGACAGACGTGATGGAGGTCTGGCAGCCAGGGCCCGGGCGGGAGATCATCCTGAACCTGCCGTGCACGGTCGAGCGGTCCACCCCGAACGTCTACGCCGACCAGATCGAGTGGATGAGCCGTAACCTGCCGAACCGGGACAACGTCTGCCTGTCCGTGCACACCCACAACGACCGGGGGACCGCGGTCGCCGACGCGGAGCTGGCCGTCCTGGCCGGCGCCGACAGGATCGAGGGCTGCCTGTTCGGCAACGGCGAGCGCACCGGCAACGTCTGCCTGGTCACGCTGGGACTGAACCTGTTCAGCCAGGGCATCGACCCGATGATCAGCTTCGCCGACGTCGACGAGATCCGCCGCACCGTCGAGTACTGCAACCAGATCCCGGTTCACCCGCGCCACCCGTACGCGGGCGACCTGGTCTACACCGCGTTTTCCGGGTCTCACCAGGACGCCATCAAGAAGGGCTTTGAGGCGCTTGAGGCTGACGCGGTCAGCGCCGGCATCCCGTTCGCGGACTATCCCTGGGCCGTGCCCTACCTGCCGATCGACCCGCACGACGTGGGGCGCACCTACGAGGCGGTCATCAGGGTCAACTCGCAGTCGGGCAAGGGCGGCGTGGCCTACGTGATGAAGACGGAACATCAGCTGGATCTTCCCCGCCGCCTGCAGATCGAGTTCTCCCGGGTTATCCAGGAGCACACTGACATCGAGGGCGGCGAGGTCTCGCCCGTCCGGATGTGGGAAATCTTCTCCGCCGAGTACCTCGGGGCCGGGCCGCTGGCGCTGCTGGATCACCAGACGTCTTCGGTCATCGAAGCCAAGCACGTGCTCGCCGCCGAGGTGTTCGCCGACGGCCGCGCCCAGCAGGTCGAGGGGGTCGGTAACGGCCCCATCTCCGCGTTCTGCGACGCGCTGGCCACCATCGGCGTCAGCGCCCGGGTACTGGACTACAACGAGCACGCGCTCACCGAAGGTACCGACGCCCAGGCGGCGGCCTACCTGGAGTGCGAGATCGGTGGCCAGGTGTTCTGGGGCGTCGGCGTGGACACGAACACGGTGACCGCCTCGATGCGCGCGGTCCTGTCCGCCGTCAACCGGTCCCGCCGAGCCTGACCCAGCCCCCGCCGGGCCGAGCTCGCCCATATGCGGCTAGCTTGCCCCGGCGTGCGGGAGAATGGGTGAGTGCAGCTATACCGGGATGACGGGATCGTGCTGCGGACGCAGAAGCTGGGTGAGGCGGACCGGATTATCACCGTGCTCGGCCGCACCAGCGGGCGCGTCCGGGCCGTGGCCAAGGGTGTCCGCCGGACCAAGTCCAGGTTCGGTGCCCGGCTCGAGCCGTTCACCCATGTCGACCTGATGCTGCACGTCGGACGTTCGCTGGACGTGATCACCCAGGCGGAGGTGATCCGGCCCTACGGCAGGCCCGCTGGCCGGAGACTACCCCCGGTACACCTCGGGTGTGGCCATGCTGGAAACGGCCGAGCGGTTCACCCCGGTGGAGAAGGAACCCGCCGTGCGTCAGTTGTTGCTCCTGATCGGCGGGTTGCGGGCCCTCAGCGAAGCGGAGCACGATTCCCGGCTGGTCCTCGACGCCTTCCTGCTGCGCTCGCTCGCGGTGGCCGGATACGCGCCTGCCCTGACCGAGTGCGCCCGCTGTGGCGCGTCGGGACGGCTGCCGGGATTCGCCGTCCCGGCCGGAGGCATGGTGTGCGCGTCCTGTCGTCCGCCCGGAGCCGCCTCGCCCGCCGCCCCGACGGTGGCCCTGATGCTCGCGCTGCTCCGCGGAGACTGGGAAAACGCGGACCGCAGCGAACGAAGGCACCAGGTAGAGTGCAGCGGGCTGGTCGCCGCTTACCTTCAGTGGCACCTGGAACATTCGATCCGTTCGCTGCGTCATGTGGAGCGTGTCTGATGGCGGAAGGTCCGCGGCCCGCGGGCGTACGCCCGCCCGATCCCCATCAGAGCGGGGCCAAGCCCCCGGACATTCCGGCGGCCCTGGTGCCCAGGCACGTCGCCCTGGTGATGGATGGTGACGGTCGCTGGGCGGCCAGGCGCGGACTGCCCAGGACCGAAGGCCACAAGAAGGGCGAATCCTCGCTCCTCGACGTGATCATGGGGGCCATCGAGCTCGGCATTCCCTACTTGTCCGCCTACGCCTTCTCGACCGAGAACTGGCGCCGATCGCCCGACGAAGTGCGTTTCCTGATGGGCTTCAACCGCGACGTCATCCACCGGCGTCGTGACCTGCTGAACGAGATGGGCGTCTGTATTCGCTGGGCCGGCCGCCGTCCCAAGCTATGGCGCAGCGTCGTCTCCGAACTTTCCGACGCCGAGCAGCTCTCAGCCGGGAATTCCGTGCTGACCCTGCAATTTTGCGTGAACTACGGTGGCCGCGCCGAGATCGTCGACGCCGCCGCCGCGATCGCCGCCGACGTGGCCGCAGGCAAGCTCCGGCCGGAGAAGATCACGGAAAAGCTGTTCGCCCGCTATCTGGACGAGCCGGGGATTCCCGAGGTCGACCTTTTCGTCAGATCCTCTGGTGAGCAGCGTCTTTCGAACTTCCTGCTCTGGCAGTCCGCCTATGCCGAGCTCGTCTTTCTCGACACCCTGTGGCCGGACTTCGACCGCCGGCATTTGTGGCACGCCTGCGAGATCTACGCCAGCCGCGATCGCCGTTACGGTGGCGCCCAGCCGAATCCAGTTCCGCCCCCGCCGGAGCCCGCCCCCCACCAGTCGCCCGCTAGGTAACCGCATCCGCCGTACCCCGTCCCGCCCCCCTCGCCGACCTGCAACAGTAGCCCGGGCCGCCCCACCAGAATCACAATTCAATTACTATTCCAGCTGCCGGAAATCTTCGCGGTATATCCGGCTCTGACCAAAATGCGATACCCTATGTGAGCATTCTGAAACATGATGTGTTCGCATGTTGCCAGTTCAGGATGGATCCACCGTGCTCTTCTGGGTGACCACGGTCGAATTAGCCCATGATGGCGGATATGTCTACGATTTCGGGCTACCGCCGAAACTGGAGACATATCTGAGATAGCGATCCGAGAACGCAGGATCGACCCTTAGGGACGAAAATTCGCAAGCCGGGCCGTCGCCAGCATCGCGAGTTACGCTGGCGCGGCACACGGCCTTGAAGGTTAATCCGGAACGCGCACATGAGTGCCAAATTATCCGCATCTGCCGGATCTTCCGTGACCTCCCCGAGTTCGGCGCATTACGAAGCACTACGCATCACTAGCCGCGCCAGCATCATCATGCGGCCCTATTCTCGCGCTCATCACAATCGGGCCCGCTTGAGGCCGGGCATCTTTATCGAATCTCAGTAGGGTTCGCTGCCCTACCACCGAACGGCTTGCGAAGCACCGCGACACACCCGGGATCATCATTATTTCTTGTAACTGTGCGTAGCATCGTGAGTACTGGGAACAAACAGTGCTGCGGGTGTGCTGGGAACACACTCGTAAGTTGATTCGATCTATGGCGTGTTCACGGGGCCCAAGTTCACCATTGTCAACGGGGATTTCAGGGGGAAATTAATGCGTCGTGCGCTAGTGGCCGTCATCGTTGGCGGACTCGCATGCGGGGGAATCGGAGCGGGCCTGGGGCTTCAGCCCGGCATTGTCGGCGCACGCTCGGACGCCGGCCCGAGACCCACCGTCACGGGGGCGGCCCTAACCGCTGTCGTCCGATCCGTCCCGAAGGACGACCATAAGTCCGGCCAGGCCAGAAACCAGACGAAGAAGATCGTCGAAATCCGGCCAAAGGGACGCGCGGCCACAGCCACCAAAATCATCACGTATGACGGGGTTCAGTTCTACGTGCCGGCTAATTGGGCTGTGTACCGGCTATACCGGCACCCGAACCAGTGCATTCGCTACGACATCAACGCCGTGTACGTGGGCACCCCCGGACACAACCAGAACTGCCCGGCCGGCCTGATCGGCCGGGCCGACACGATCAGCATCGGCGGCCCGTCCCTCACCTCCGGCGCCACGTCCACCACAGGCCAGACGCCAGCCAAAACCCAGCCGCGGGCCCTGGTCGCGGGCCAGCCCGACCCCTCTGTCAGTGATGGAACCATCGTGGAGAACCCGAACCTCCACGAGTTCGCCGTCGCCATGCCAGCCAGCCTGCCGTGGATCGAAGCCACCTTCGGGACCGACCCGAAGCTGGTCGAGCAAGCACTGGACACGATCCGCACGGCCGTGTGGGAACCTGCGCCGTGGGGGCTGAGGCACCTGAAGATCTCGGTGGAGTTCTCGTTCTCCGGCTGGCCCAGGAACCCGGCCAACCCGGCCCCTCCGACGAACCCGGCCCCCTCCACCGGGCAGGACACCGTCTGGGCCTGGCCCCCAGACACAATCACTCCAACCCCGACCCCAACCCCGACCCCGACCCCGACCCCGACCCCGACCCCGACCCCGACCCCGCACACTAACCCCGCCCTCAACTCCGACCCCGATCTCAACCCCGACCCCGACCTCAACTCCAACCCCGCACGCAACCCCGACCCCGACCCCGATCTCCACACCAACCCCAACTCCTAAACCTCAGCCCTCGGTCACTTCATCAAGCAGTCCAATCCCGTCGCCCTCATCGTCACCCTCACCAACAACATCACCGTCACCTACAAAGTCACCGTCGCCCTCCGCCTCACCGTCGCCCTCACCCTCCCCGTCACACTCAGCAACCCCCAACCCCTTCGCCCTCACCAACCCCGTCCAGCACGCCCGTTCCGTCCGGTGGCGCGCTGGCCGGCTTCGACACCTGCACCGCTCCCTCGCTGTCCACGATGCGGGTTTGGCGGGCCAAGTATTCCGCTACCGCTATCTACATCGGCGGCCAGATGATGGCCTGCGACTACGGCAACTTGTCCGCGAGCTGGGTGCAGCAGACCGAGGCGATGGGCTGGTCGCTGATGCCGACGTTCGTCGGGCTGCAGGCGCCGTGCGACAACTTCACCGGGAAGATCAGCCCGTCCCAGGCCGCCGCCCAGGGCACCGCGGCCGCTCAGCAGGCGGTCGGCGACGCCGGCGGCCTGGGCCTCGGCGCCGGGTCGCCGATCTATTACGACATGGAAGCGTACGACCACACCAACGCCAGCTGCCGGACCGCGGTGCTGACCTTCCTCGACGCCTGGGACCGGCAGCTGGTGGCCAGTGGTTACGTGTCCGGTGTCTACTCGAGCGCCGATGCCGCGGTGATCGACCTGCAGACCACGACCACGATCGCCGGGCACCCGCTCGCCGAGCCGCAGGCCATCTGGTTCGCGCTCTGGGACAACGCGAACAACCTGACCGGATCGCCCTACCTGACCTCGGCGGTGTGGCCGCAGGCCAGCCGGTCCAAGCAGCTGGCCGGCAACCAGACCGTGACGGTGGGCGGCATCTCGCTCAACGTCGACCTCGACCTGGTGCACAGCGCGGTGGCCGGGGGATGACCCCGACCGCAGCGGGCGAATCCAGTTCGCGATCACCCGCCGGTGCTCCTAAGCTAAGGTCTCCGGTCGCGGCGGACCATGCCCGCGCCGGGATCACCACGGGGACCTACGACCGCCGACCGCCAGCCGGATGGAGACTTCAACATGGCATTGCGCAGTGACCGTCTTGACGCCATCGTCAACCTGAGCAAACGACGTGGGTTCGTCTACCCCTCCAGCGAGATCTACGGTGGCCTGCGGGCATCCTGGGACTACGGCCCGCTCGGCGTCGAACTGAAGAACAACATCAAGCGCCAGTGGTGGCGGTCGATGGTCACCGAACGCGATGACATCGTAGGCCTGGACTCCTCGGTGATCCTAGCCCGTGAGGTGTGGGAGGCGAGCGGGCACGTCACCGAGTTCGTGGACCCGCTCACCGAGTGCATGTCCTGCCACAAGCGGTACCGCGCCGACCACCTGATCGAGTCCTACGAGGAAAAACACGGCCACCCGCCGGAGCACGGCCTGAACGACATTGCCTGCCCGAACTGCGGCACCCGCGGTGCCTTCACCGAGCCGCGGATGTTCAACGGGCTGCTGCGCACCCACCTGGGCCCGGTCGAAGACGAGTCGGGCCTGGCGTACCTGCGCCCGGAGACCGCGCAGGGAATTTTCATCAACTACCGCAACGTGCTGCAGACTTCGCGCCGCAAGCTCCCGTTCGGCATCGGCCAGATCGGCAAGTCGTTCCGCAATGAGATCACCCCGGGTAACTTCATCTTCCGCACCCGGGAGTTCGAGCAGATGGAGATGGAGTTCTTCGTCCGCCCGGGCACCGACGAGGAGTGGCACCAGACCTGGATCGACACCCGGTTCGCCTGGTACACCGATCTCGGCATCCGCCCGGAGAACCTCCGGCTGTACGAGCACCCCAAGGACAAGCTGTCGCACTACTCCAAGCGCACGGTGGACATCGAGTACCGCTTCGACTTCACCGGCAGCGAATGGGGTGAGCTTGAAGGCGTCGCCAACCGCACCGACTTCGACCTCAAGACCCACCAGGCGGCGTCCAAGCAGGACATGACCTACCTGGACGCCGAGTCGGGGGAGCGGTTCATCCCGTACGTGATCGAACCCGCGGCCGGCGTCGACCGGGGCGCGCTGGTGTTCCTGCTGGACGCCTACGCCGAGGACGAGGCGCCGGACGCCAAGGGCAAGCTGGAGAAGCGGACGGTGCTGCGGCTTGACCACAGGCTCGCCCCGGTGAAGGTGGCGGTGCTCCCGCTGTCTCGCAACGCGGACCTGTCACCCAAGGCCCGCGACCTGGCCGCGACCCTGCGCAAGCGGTGGAACACCGACTTCGACGACGCCAGCGCGATCGGCCGCCGCTACCGGCGCCAGGACGAGATCGGCACCCCGTACTGCGTGACCGTCGACTTCGGCACCCTGGAGGACCAGGCGGTCACCATCAGGGACAGGGACACCATGAAACAGGAGCGCATCGGGCTGGACAACGTGGTGTCCTACCTGTCCGAGCGTCTCGAGGGCTGCTGAGTACCAGCCTTTTATCCCGAACGGCCGGTGGTTCCCCCGCCCCGCACTCCATCGTCACCCGGCCGCGCCGAGCCCCGGTAGATCTCGGCTGCGGCCTGGTGGAAGCCCGCGGGCAGGCCCGCCGCCGTCATCGCCGCGGCGATCTCCTCCATTTCCGCGACCCACCGCCAGCCCTTGCCCGCCGCGGACCGCGCCGCGCCGTCCGCGCGTGCCTCCAGCCCAGGCTGGGACAGCTCCCATTCCGCCCGCAGCACGTCCTGAACACCCTCCGCCCGGGCCAGCGCCCGCGCCGCCAGCAGCAGCGCCGCCGACCCCTTAGTCCACGACGCATACGCCATCTTCACCGCCGAAGCCGCCCCCGCCCCCGCCCCCGCCCCCACCCCCACCCCCGCCTCCGCCCCCGCCCCCGCATGGTCGACCACCCGCGCGTCTACCGGAGTGTCCTCGAATAGCTTGCGGATCTCTCCCGCTCGCGGGCCGGACAGGTAAAGCCGGATGAACCCTGGCGCTACCGGGGGAGTGCCGATGATCCCGCCGTCCACGTAGTCGGCCCCGCCGCCCGCCACGATTCCGGCCACCTCCCGCGCGGTGGCCGGCGAGACCGCGTTGGCGTCCACGTACAGCCCGCCGAACGCGGCCCCGGCCACCTCCCGCGCCACGTCGAGCGCCGCGTGTGGCGGGCACACCGACATGATCACCCCAGCCGACCGCACCAGTTCCGCCAGGTCCCGGCCGGCCATCCCGGCCGCCCGCGCCCGCGCCGCGGTAGCCGGCCCGCGTCCCTGCGCCACCCAGAGCACCCGGTGCCCGGCCCCGGTCAGGCACTGCCCGACCGCCGCCCCCATCTCACCCGGATGCAGCAGCCCGATCGTCATCTCGTCCATCGGCGTTCGCTTTCACGTATCAGAGACGCGGGGGTACCGGTGTGGTTGCTTGCCAGGGCGGTAAACGATTGGCTAGGACGATAGAGTCCGGGGTGGATATATGACATCGCGCAGTGCGAGGAGCCGAAGTGCCGAAGCTTGTCTACGACTTTACCGAGGGTAACAAGGACCTCAAGGATCTGCTGGGCGGTAAGGGTGCCAACCTGGCCGAGATGACCAATCTCGGCCTCCCGGTACCGCCTGGATTCATTATTACCACCGAGGCGTGCCGTTACTACTTGGAGCAAGGCACCACGCCCGCGGGCCTCGACACCGAAATCGCCGCTCACCTGGACGACCTGGAGAAGTCCATCGGCCGCAAGCTCGGCGACCCGGCCGACCCGCTGCTGGTCAGCGTCAGGTCCGGGGCGAAGTTCTCCATGCCGGGCATGATGGACACCGTGCTGAACATCGGCCTGTCCGATGAGTCGGTGCAGGGCCTGGCCAAGCAGGCCGGCAACGAGCGGTTCGCCTGGGACGCCTACCGCCGCCTGATCCAGATGTTCGGCAAGACCGTGCTCGACGTCGACGGCGAGCACTTCGAGCACGCCATCGACGACGCCAAGAAGGCCAAGGGCGTCAGCAATGACCTCGAGCTGGACGCGGCCGACCTGCAGCGCCTGGTCGAGACGTTCAAGGGCATCGTCAAGGCGCAGGCCGGACGGGATTTCCCGCAGGAACCCAGGGAGCAGATGGACCTGGCCATCAAGGCCGTGTTCCACTCCTGGAACTCGCCCCGCGCCATCCTCTACCGCCGCCAGGAGCGCATCCCCACCGACCTGGGTACGGCCGTCAACGTGGTCGCGATGGTGTTCGGCAACCTGGGCATGGACTCGGGTACCGGAGTGGCCTTCACCCGGGACCCGGGCACCGGCGCCCAGGGTGTCTACGGCGACTACCTGCAGAACGCGCAGGGCGAAGACGTGGTGGCCGGCATCAGGAACACGGTGCCGCTGCAGGACCTGGAGAACATCGATAAGACCTGCTACGACCAGCTGATGCAGATCATGCACACGCTGGAGACCCACTACCGCGACCTGTGCGACATCGAGTTCACCATCGAGCGCGGCAAGCTGTGGATGCTGCAGACCCGGGTGGGCAAGCGCACCGCCGGGGCGGCGTTCCGCATCGCCATGCAGCTGGTCGACCAGGACCTGATCGACATGGACGAGGCGCTGACCCGGGTCTCCGGCGAGGAACTGGCCCGGCTGATGTTCCCCAGGTTCGACACGAGCGGCGAGGTCACCAAGATCGCCAAGGGGGTGAGCGCGTCGCCGGGCGCGGCGGTGGGCCAGGCCGTCTTCGACTCGGCCCGCGCGGTCGAGCTGGCCGCCCAGGGCGAGAAGGTCATCCTGGTCCGGCGCGAGACCAACCCGGATGACCTGCACGGCATGATCGCCGCTCAGGGCATCTTGACCAGCCGCGGCGGCAAGACCAGCCACGCGGCCGTGGTCGCCCGCGGCATGGGCAAGACCTGCGTCTGCGGCGCCGACGAGCTGGTCGTGGACACCAAGGCGAAGCAGTTCACCGCCCCCGGGGACATCACGATCTCCGAAGGCGACATGATCTCCATCGACGGCACCAGCGGCGTCGTCTACGCCGGGCAGGTCCCGGTCCTGCCGTCGGAGGTGGTGCGCTACTTCGAAGGCGAGCTGCAGCCGGACTCCGACGAGGCCGACGACCTGATCCGGGCCGTGCACTCGATCATGACCCACGCCGACGCCAAGCGCAGGCTCGGCGTGTACGCCAACGCGGACACCGGCCCGGACTGCGACCGGGCCCGCCGGTTCGGCGCGGGCGGAGTTGGCCTGACCCGCACCGAGCACATGTTCCTCGGCGAGCGCCGCCAGCTGGTCGAGGACCTGATCCTGGCCGACAACCAAGACGAGCGCCAGGCCGCGCTTGACGCCCTGGAGCCGCTGCAGCGCGGCGACTTCGTGGAGATCCTGGACGCCATGGACGGCCTGCCGACCACGATCCGGCTGATCGACCCGCCGCTGCACGAGTTCCTGCCCGACCTGACCGAGCTGTCGGTCCAGGTCGCCCTGGACGGCGACAAGGTCACCGAGAAGAACAAGGTGCTGCTGGCCGCGGTGCGCCGGCTGCACGAGCAGAACCCGATGCTCGGCCTGCGCGGCGTCCGGCTCGGCCTGGTCATTCCCGGCCTGTTCGAGATGCAGGTCCGGGCGATCGCGCACGCGGCCGCGGAGCTCAAGGCGGCGGGCAAGGACCCGCGTCCGGAGGTGATGATCCCGCTCACCGCGACCGTGCAGGAAATGGAGATCATGCGCGAGCGCACCGAACAGGTGCTCAAGGAGGTCGAGGCCGAAACCGGCACGCACGTGCACACCCTGATCGGCACCATGATCGAGGTGCCGCGGGCCGCGGTGAACGCGGGCCCGATCGCCGCCAGCGCTGAGTTCTTCTCCTTTGGCACGAACGACCTGACCCAGATGACCTGGGGATTTTCTCGTGACGACGTGGAGGGCGCGTTCTTCAGCCGGTACATCGAGCTGGGCATCTTCGGCGTCTCGCCGTTTGAGACGATCGACCGCGACGGCGTCGGCCGCCTGGTCGACATCGCGGTGCGGGAAGGCCGGGCGGCCCGGCCCGACCTCGAGGTCGGCGTCTGCGGCGAGCACGGCGGCGACCCGGACTCGGTGCACTTCTTCCACGAGGTGGGTCTGGACTACGTGTCCTGCTCGCCGTTCCGGGTGCCGATCGCCCGGCTGGAGGCCGGGCGGGCCGCGCTGACGAGCAGCGGTTCCGACAGCAGGTAGATGAGGCCGGATTACGACGCGAGCGCCACGGCCCGCTGGGTGGCAGAGCCGCCCAAGCGGGCCGGGCGCAGCGACTTCGAGCGCGACCGGGCCCGCGTGCTGCACAGCGCCGGGCTGCGCAGGCTGTCCGCGAAGACCCAGGTCGTCGCGGCGGGCTCGGCCGACTTCCCGCGCACCAGGCTCACCCACTCACTGGAGTGCGCGCAGGTCGGCCGGGAGCTGGCCGCTGAAATCGGCTGCGACCCCGACCTCGTCGATGCAGCCTGCCTGGCCCACGACATCGGCCACAGTCCGTTCGGCCATAACGGTGAAGCCGCCCTCAACGAGCTGGCCGCTCCGTACGGCGGGTTCGAGGGGAACGCGCAGTCCCTGCGGCTGCTGACCCGGCTCGAGCCCAAGGTGGCCGGGGCCGGCCTGAACCTGACCAGGGCCACCCTGGACGCGACCCTGAAATACCCCTGGACCCGTCAGGGCCCCGGCACCAAATTTGGCGTCTACGCCGAGGACGCCGAGGTCTTCGGCTGGATCAGGCAAGGCGCGCCGGCCGGCCGGCCGTGCCTGGAGGCGCAGGTGATGGACTGGGCCGACGACGTGGCCTACTCGGTGCACGACCTGGAAGACGGCTTCTACGCAGGCCTGATCACCTTCAAGAACCTCAGATCTTCAGCCGAACGGTCCGTGGTGACCCAGACCACGGCCACCACCTACTGCGCGGATGGCGTCGAAGAGGCCGAGCTCGGCGCGGTCCTCGATGACCTGCTCGCCCTGGACGTGTGGCCGACCGCCTACGACGGCGGCCCGGAGACCGCCGCCGCCCTGAAAAACCTGACCAGCGAGCTGATCGGCCGCTTCTGCATAGCCGCCCAGCAGGCCACCCTGGCCGGGCGCGGGGGCGCCGGGAACCTGACCAGGTACACCGCGGACCTCGTCGTGCCGCGCCGGCAGCGGCTGGAGTGCGCGCTGCTGAAGGGGATCACGGCGCACTACGTGATGACCCGCGCCGGGGTGGTCGCGGCGCAGGCCAGGGAGCGGGAGCTGCTGACCGAGCTGGCCTTCGCCGTCGAGCGCGAGGCCCCGCGGACGCTCGACCCGCTGCTGCGTCCCGCCTGGGACGCGGCGCCGACCGACGCGGGCCGCCGCCGGGTCATCATCGACCAGATCGCCTCCCTGACCGACACCTCGGCTATTGCCTGGCATCATCGCCTCTGCGCGCCCGCCGCGTCGTAGCCTTGGCTCATGCCATCTTTTGTGATCGCGGGCGGCGGCCTGGCCGCGGCCAAGGCCGCCGAGACGCTGCGGGACGAGGGCTTCGACGGTGACATCGTGCTCGTGGCCGCCGAGCCGGAACGCCCGTACGAGCGCCCGCCGCTGTCGAAGGGTTACCTGCTCGGCAGCGACGAACGAGACTCGATCTACGTCCACCCGGCCAGCTGGTACGCCGAGCACGGCGTGGACCTGCGACTTGGCGTCACCGTCAGCGCCATCGACCGCGCCGCCGCGACGGTGACGCTGTCCGCCGGGCCGGAGTCGCTGCGCTACGACAAGCTGCTGCTCGCCACCGGCGCCTCGCCGCGCCGGCTCGACTTCCCCGGGTCTGACGCGAGCGACGTGCTGTACCTGCGCACGGTGGCGGATTCCGAACGGCTGCGTGCGGCCTTCTCCCCGGGCACGCGGGTGGTCATCGCCGGGGCCGGCTGGATCGGCCTGGAGACGGCCGCGGCGGCCCGGGCGGCCGACTGCCCGGTGACCGTCCTTGAGCCGCAGCCAGGCGCGCTGCACGACCAGCTCGGTCCCGAGCTCGGGGCCGTGTTCGCCGGCCTGCACCAGGCCCACGGCGTCGACTTCCGCTTCGGCGAGCGGGCGGCCGAGTTCCGCCCCGGCCTGGTCATCACCTCCGGCGGCGCCGACCTGCGGGCCGACCTGCTCGTCGTCGGCATCGGCGCGGCCCCCAACGACACGCTGGCCGCGGCCGCGGGCCTGGAGGTGTCCAACGGGGTGCTGACCGACGCCGCGCTGCGCACGTCCGACCCGGACATCTTCGCGGCCGGCGACGTGGCCAACTCGTTCCACCCGCTGCTCGGCCGCCGGGTCCGCGTCGAGCACTGGGCCAACGCGCTGAACGGCGGCCCGGCGGCGGCCAAGTCCATGCTCGGCCAGCCCGTCGAGTACGACCCGGTGCCCTACTTCTACAGCGACCAGTACGACCTCGGCATGGAGTGCGCGGGCCTGCCCGCCCCCGGCTCCTACGATCAGGTCCTCTACCGCGGTGACCCGAAGTCGCTGGAGTTCATCGCGTTCTGGCTGCACCAGGGCACGGTGATCGCCGGCATGAACGTCAACGTCTGGGACGTCTCCGACGACATCCAGTCCCTCATCCGCGCCGCCCGCCCAGTAGACCCGGCCCGCCTAACCAACCCCGCCATCCCCCTCCCCGACCTCTAACCCCACCACCCTCGCCATCCCCACCCCCCACTGTCCCGGGCGTCTCGCCGGGACCCTGCTCACCCCTGGCTGCGCACCAAAGTCCCCGCCAACATCTCCTTTCCCAATCGCCCCAAATTAGGTGGAGAGTTTGGCCTTCGTGGAAAGTTTGGGCAACGGGGAGGACCCAAACTTTCCGCTAGGAGCCGAATCATCCACGATAATTCCCGGTTTCGCGGGATTGTCGGCGGATGGCGTAACAATCTGCGGTATGAGAAGTGAGCTTCCTCCCACTCTCCGTAACCTTGTCAGGTATCAGGCCGGAGTACTCTCCCGCTCGCAAGCCGTGCGGGGCGGCCTGTCGCCAGGCGTGATCAAGTTCAGGGTCAGCAGCGGCAGATGGCGGCAAGTCCATCGTGGTGTCTACGCGACCTTCACCGGAGTGCCCGGCCGTCAGCCGCAGCTGTGGGCGGCGCTGCTTACGGCCGGACCGGGCGCTGTCCTCAGCTACGAGACGGCGGCTGAACTGCATCGGCTCAGCGACCGGCCAGCTGATGCGATCCATGTAACCGTTCCCGTCCAACGCCGGGTCGCGACCGTCGACGGGGTGGTCATTCACCGGTCCATTCGGGCGGTCGAGGCCAGGGACGGGTACAGCAATCCGCCGCGGACCAAGATCGAGGAGACGGTGCTCGATCTCGTCCAGACCGCCGCGACCTTTGATGATGTCTGCGGCTGGGTCACCCGCGCCTTCGCCAGGGACCTCACAGGCGCAGCGCGGCTGCGTCAGGCCATGACCCAGCGCACCAAGCTACGCTGGCGCTCTGACCTGGACGAACTTATCGTGGCCGCCGACGGGGGCGACCATTCGGTGCTGGAGTTCCGTTATCACCGCGACGTGGAGCGAGCGCACGGGCTGCCGGAGCCGGACCGCCAGGTGCCGTTCACCGGACCGGGCGGCCGCCGGGGCCGCCGGGATCGCATCTATCAGCCCTACGGCGTGGTGGTCGAACTGGACGGGCGCCTGGCCCACCCGGTGGAGCAGCAGTGGCGGGACAAGACACGGGACAACGCCGCGGCGGTGGACGGCCAGCAGACGCTCAGGTACGGCTGGCCGCAGGTCAAGTGGGAGGCCTGCGCGACCGCCGCCGAGGTGGCCGGGGTGCTGCGCCGGCGTGGCTGGGAAGGCCTGCCCAGGGCCTGCTCACCCGGCTGTCCCGTCCAGCCCATTCGGCCGAACGGACTCGCCTGCGTGCCCTGAGCCAGGCCCTCCGCGGGGGAGGGGAGAGCGGGGGAGGGCCTGGCCGGCCGGGGTCAGCAGGCGCCGTCGTCGTTCCAGGCGCCGGATGCGCCGCCGGGCGCCTCGTCGTAGTTCCACTGGTTGGCGGTCCACTGGTGGCCGTTGTAGGACACTACGTTGCCGGAGGTGTAGGCCACACTCGCCGACCAGGCCCCAGCCGAGCAGGACGGCGGCGGCGAGCTGGGCGGGGGGAGAGGACGGCGGGGGAGAGGACGGGGGTGGAGAGGACGGGGAGTCACGGGCGCGCCGCTGGCGAACGCGACGGTGAAGGCGGTGAAGTCCCACGGGTTCTGAGTCACGCTGCTGCACTCGCTGGAGGTGTTGCCGTTGTTGTCCGGCGGGTTGCATTCCCGGTCCCGGTTGACCGACCAGAACGTGAACCGGCTCATCCCGTTGTTCTGGGCGAAGCTGAGCACGGTCTGGAAGTCGCTCTGGGTGAAGATCTCGCCGGTGTCCGAGCGGCCGTTCATGCCGGAGAAGCCCTCGTGCGCGTACGCCTGCGCGGTGGACCAGCCAAACGTGCCCGCCAGCTGCCCGTTGAAGTCCTGCAAGGCGGTGACTTGCGACGACCCTCCGCTGAAGCCGCCGTCGAACGGCATGATCGTGTAGTCGTTCGGGGTGAAGCCCAGGGTCTTGGCCTGGTCCAGCAGCTGCTGGCCGAAGTAATTGGCGCCGGTGGTGGTGCTCGGCATCGTCACCGACACGAACAACCCGGAGTCCTCGGCCTGCAGGATCTGCGCGGCGCCCAGTTCGTTGGCGATCGCCGCGGAGTTCTCGATCTCCGGCTCCTCCAGGTCGAAGTCCATCGCGTGCAGCCCGTACTTGGTAATCACCTGCTGGTACGCGGCGGCGGTGGCCGAGGCCGAGCCGCAGACCTGGCCGAGCTTGGTGCCGTTGTAGCCGCCCGCGGAGACGATCACGTCGCCGCCGTCACCGCGCACCTCGTCGATCACCGAACCGACCGCGGTGTCCGACGACACCGGGTCGCTGCCGTCCCAGGACGGATCGCACGAGCTGCCGTCGGCCAGGATGAACGCCAGCTCGAAGGCCTTCTGGCCGGTGGCCGCCATGACCTGGCCCAGGTCCGGGCCGTTGGCGTCCAGCGTGCTGTAGTACGGGGCGGATTCGTACCAGTTGTCGCCCAGGACCGTGGCGTGCGAGCTGGCCCCGGCTGCCGCGGCGACGAACATGCCGCCTGCGCCTGCGGCCAGCAGGCACGCCCCGGTCGCGGCCAGCAGCCGGTAGCGGGATTGGCGTGCCAGGGCACGGGAACGTGGTGTTGCTTGATGAGGATTCATGGCTCCTCCGAAGCCGCTCGATCCGATGGGCCCAGTCCGGCCCCGGGGCCCGCACGCTGTGCATGGCCTGGCCCGGCCGTTCCCGCTCCGCCGCAACCACTACTAATAGTAAAGTTTCTTAATAGTTATTGCACCAATAACGTATTCCGGCCCGGTTTTCCTGTCAATGCTTTCGCGACAGCGAGCAGTCAGGTTCTCACTATGTGCGATTCGAGTCCGGTCGTGTCGAGGTAGGCGGTGAGGGCCGCCGCCGCGTCCTTGAGCGCCTGGTCGTCATGCCGGGCCGGCGGCGCGATCCTCAGCCGCGGATCGCGGCCAGCACGAGCGCGCTGTCGGTCAGGTCGGGTAGCACCGCGTGGGCCCCTACCCGGGCCAGGTCCGCCGCGGTGTACCCGCCGGTGGCGACGGCGACGGCGCGGGCCCCGGTGGCCCGCGCCGCCGCCACGTCGAAGGGCGTGTCCCCGACCAGCACCGTCTGGCCGAACTCACCGAACACCCGGCGCGCCGCCCGCCGGGCCAGCGGGACGAGCTCGGCCCGTACCTCGTGCGCGTCCCCGTAGGCGCCGGCGTCCAGGTCGAGGTGCTCGCCCAGGCCCGCCGCGGCCAGCTTCAGCTCCGCCAGCGGCCGGATGTTGCCGGTCAGCACCGACTGCCAGGCGCCGCTCGCGGCCACCGCCGCGATGGCCGCCGCCGCGCCGGGCAGCGGGCGCACCGGGGCCCCCAGCGTTCCGTCCGCCGCGCCCGTCCGCCGGGCCAGCGCGGCCGTCTGCCGGGCCAGCGCGGCCAGGAACCTGTCCACCTGGGTCAGCGGCTCGGCCACCCCGGCCAGGGTGAGCGTGTCGCCGACGATGGCCCGGTCGGTCCGGCCCGCCTTCGGCGCGGTGGCCGGCAGCTCCCGGCCAAATAGCTCCGCGAACACCACCTCGTACAGGCGGGTCCCCAGACCGGACGCGTTGAGCAGCGTGTAGTCCACGTCCCACAGCACCAGGAGATCGCTCATCCGGTCAGGGCCCGGTAGCTGGTGGTCCAGAAGTCCTGGCAGATAGCGGGCGCGGAGGGGCCGGTCCAGGCTTGCTGGGTGAGCAGGATGGCGGTCAGGTCCTCGGCGGGATCGTTAAACCAGGAGGTGCCCAGGCCACCGTCCCAGCCGTAAGCGCCGACCGACTTGGCCAGGCCCGTGCGCCTGGTGGTGACGGCCATGCCAAAGCCCCAGCCCATGTCGTCGAAGGCCCCGGGCACCAGGCCGGATACGGCCTTCTGGGCCGGGGTGAGCTGGTCCGTGGTCATCAGCTCGACGGCCGGCCTGGACAAGATGCGCTGGCCTTCGTAGACGCCCCGGCCGCGGAGCATCAGGGCGAAGGCGGCGTAGTCGCTGGCCGTCGAGACCAGGCCGCCACCGCCGGAGGGGAAGGCCGGCTCCGCGGCCCAGTCGCCGTCCGGCTCGTCGTAAACCACGCTCTGGCCGGTGGCGAAATCGGTCATGTACTGGGTCGGGAGGCGGTCGCGGGCGGAGGCGGGAACGCTGAAGCCGGTGTCCGTCATGCCGAGCGGATCAAAGAGCCGCTCGCGGAGGAATGTGCCGAACGGCTGGCCGCTGGCGCGTGCGATCAGCACGCCGAGCACATCCGATCCTGTGTTGTACAGCCAGCGGTCACCCGGCTGGCACAGCAGCGGCAAGGCGCCGAGCCTGCGGAGGTAGTCAGGCGGCACCGCTGATGGCTTTGGCGGGCCGTTGGTACCGATCTCGGTGAGCGCCTTCGCCAGCGGAGTGGCACCGAGCGACTCGAAGACCTGGCCGGTCCCCATCCGGAACGTCAGCAGGTCCCGGACAGTGATCGGGCGGCGCGCGGGGACGGTGTCGTCCAGCGGCGCGTCCGGCCGGGTCAGCACCTGACGGTCAGCAAGCTCGGGCAGCAGGTCGTCCACCGGGTCGTCGAGGCGCAGCACGCACTCTTCGACCAGGATCATCGCGGCCACCGCGGTAACTGGCTTCGTCATCGAGGAGATGCGGAAGATCGTGTCCGGCCGGACGGCGCCGATCGCATCGAGATGCGTCTCGCCGTACCTCCCGATCAGCGTCACCACGCCAGGAACCGCGCTGCGTTCCACGTGACGGGCCAGCACCTGATGGACCCGCGCTAGGCCGGTCGCCGAGAATGGGCTCATAGCGCCATCATCTCGTGGCTTGCTCATCCTGGCTTGCTCATCTCGTGGCTTGCTCATCTCGTGGCTTGCTCATCTCGCAGCTTCATCGTCTCGCGGTGCCCGCGCCCGCATTATGACAACCCCGGGTTGACATGACAACCCTAGGTTGTCATCATGGTCTCATGGTCAAGCAGATCGAATCGGCGGCTCACGTGGCCCTGCTGGAAGAGCTGAAGCAGGTCCGTGCAGCCGCGATCGAGCACTTCCGCGCGGCGCGGGACCTGTCCCGGCAGCGTCGCCGGCTCATCGACGCCTTGCTCGCCGAAGGCTTCTCGCAGGCCGATCTGGCCAGGGAGCTTGGTGTGACCCGCCAGGCGATCCAGAAGATGGTCGCGGCCGGCCAGGACGGGCCGCGCCAGTGATACGACAGCGCGGGGTGGTCTACGATGTCGGCCGTTCGATGGGCTCGCTGTCCGTGAACTGGCGGCCCGACTACACGCCCGCCCTGATGCGCCGGGAACTGGACATCATCCGGACCGGCCTGCACGCCAACGCCGTGCGGCTGGGCGGCCGTGACCCGCGCCGCCTGCTGGCCGCCGCCGACTACGCGGCCTCGGCCGGCCTGAACGTGTGGCTGGGTCCTGAGTTGTGGAACGCCACGCCGCAGCGCACGCTGTCTTACCTCACCGAAGCCGCCGCCGCGGCTGAACCCCTGTTCCGACGCTGGCCGGACCGGCTGACCTTCAGCGTCGGCAACGAGCTCACCCTCTTTATGCGCGGCATCGTGCCGGGCCGCAGCCTGGCACAGCGCAGCCGCCTGCCCCGCCTTCGCGAGGTCGTCCGATCCGGCCAGGACACGCTGCGCGCATTCCTCGCGGCGGCCGCAGCCTCGGTGCGCCGCGTCTACGGCGGCCCGATCAGCTACAGCGCGCTGCCGTTCGAGCGGGTCGACTGGGACCACTTCGACGTTGTCGGCGTCAATTACTACCGTCAGCAAGCCCGAACCACCGACGAGTACATGGCCAAGATCAGCCAGCTCCAGGCAACCGGGAAGCCGGTCGCGATCACCGAGCTCGGCTTCGTTTCCTGCCGGGACGCTGACGACCCGAAATTTCTCAGCACCCTCAACGCGACACCCTGGTCCATGCTGGGAATGGCGATATCGGTCCTGCGGCCGTTCGTCCGGCCCCGGGTGCGGACGGTGTATCCCCGAGATGAACAGGCCCAGGCCAGGCTCCTCATCGACCAGCTCCAGCTGCTCGACCGGGCCGGCGTCGACAGGGCGTTCGTCATGAGCTTCAGCTTCCCGCTCGCGCCCTACTGCGAAGACCCGCGCCACGACCTCGACGCCACGGCCTTCAGCATCGTCCGCGCCCTCCCGCACGGCCAGCACGGCATGACCTATCCCGACGTTGGCTGGGAACCCAAACAGGCCTTTCATGCCGTTGGCCGCTACTACCGCCAGCAGGAGGCCGGTCCAGCTTGTCCTGGGTGAAGACGGCGGCGGTGTCACTCATCGCGTCCATCCCGGCGACATCAACGTACCGGCCACGCCGAGCTCGGCCCCTCCCGGATCACCTGCCCGGCGGCCTTCTTGCGCGAGCGCGTCCCGGACCCCATCCGTCCCAGCCGCGCTCGTCTCATCATCACCACCGCGATCGCGGGTAACAGGAAACCATCGATCGCCATTCCGGTAAATATCCGCGCCGGGCGTTTCGCCCGCCAGGAATGTCGTAGCTCTCCGCTAGAATCGAACTAGAAAGCTAAGCCTGGTCGCGGAGGGAGGTGACCACCCCGCCATGACGGTCATGACCGCCGGGCCGCCCGCGTCGGCTCCCGAGGCGCTGGCGATGCTGACGGCCGGGATGAGCTACCTCGCGGCCGCCGACCCCGCCAGCCTCACCACCGCCGAGCAGGCCGAGTGCCTGGCCGGGCTGGAGCGGGCTGGCGCCATCGCCACCGCCGCCCGCACCGGCCTGCTCGGCGCGTTCACCGCCGCCCGCGGTCACGCCGAGGACGCCGACTACAGCCCCCGGTCCTGGCTGATCCACAAGACCCGGATCACCAAGGGCGCCGCGACCGGGCACACCGCCTGGACCCGCCGGGCCCGCGCCCACCCCCGCATCCTGGCCGCCCTGGCCACCGGGGACCTCACCGAGTCCTACGCCCGCACCCTGTGCACCTGGACCAGCAAGCTCCCCGGCGGACTGACCGTGACGCCGCCGACGCGATCCTGGTCGCGGCCGCGGTCCAGGGGATGGACCTGCGGGACCTGGCCATGCTCGCCGCCGAGATCACCGCCCGCGCCTGCCCCCCGGACCAGGATCCCGGACACCAGCTTCGACGACCGCGCGGTCCGGCTGGACACCACGTTCCAAGGTGCCGGGCTGCTGTCCGGGGACCTGACGCCGGAGTGCGCGGCGCTGGTGGAGACGGTGCTGGCGGCGCTGTCGGCGCCGCGGGGCGCGGAGGACGGCCGCAGTCACGCGCAGCGGTATCACGATGGCCTGGCGGAGGCGATGCACCGGCTGGTCAGCGCGGGGCTGCTGCCCGAGCGGGCCGGGCAGCCCGCCCGGGTCTGGGCGCATATCTCCCTGGCCGACCTGATGGTCCTGGACGCCAAGTCCGCCCTCCAAGACCAGTGGGCGGCGCGGGTCCGGGCCCGGTGGGCCGGGCACCGCGCCGCCGCGTCGGTGGCCGGCGGGGACGGCGCCGCCTGGCTGGACGGGGACGCGGCGGAGGGGTTCGCGTGTGATGCGTCGCTGACCCCGGTGGTGTACGGGGAGGTCAGCTACCCGGTCCTGGATGACCTGGTCCGCCTGTGCCTCCAGCTCGCCCGCCACCGCACCCCCGACCCCGGCCCCGGCCCCGCTGACCCCGGCCCCGCCTGACCCCGCCGGCCCCGCCCCCGCCGGGCCCTCCTGGCCGGCGCCGCCCCCCGGGCACCCCGGCGGGGCCGAGCCGGGAGGCGCTGGAGCTTGCCATCATCGGCTGTGCTGTCGCGCTGGTCTCCGGGCCGGGCGGGCTGGCGTCGGTGCTGCGGCAGGGGCTGCTGTGCCCGCGGCTGGCCGGGCCGAGCCTGCCCCTGGATGCGGGCTCCAGCGACCATGTCCCGGCCGGGATCCGCAACGCGGTCAGGGCCCGGGACCAGCACTGCCAGTGGCCCGGCGGCTGCCACCAGCCCGCCTCGGGCTGCGAGGTCCACCACCTGCGCCGCAAAGCCCGCGGCGGCCTGACCAGCCTGGATAACTGCATCCTGGTGTGCTGGTACCACCACCACGTCGCCATCCACCGGATGGGCTGGACCCTGACCCGCCACCCCGACGGCACCACCACCGCCTGGAACCGGGACCACACCAAAGTCCTGCGCAGCCACAGCCCACCCGCCCGCGCCGGATAAGCAGCCCCGGGCTGGAAAAGCGGTCCTCGAGAACAGATGAACTGGACACGATTCTGGGTTACTAAGAATTTGAGGCCGGCGGGCGGGACTAGACTCTGCTCGCGACGGGTGACGAGCGGCGGAGGCAGATGGTGGCTGGGCGGATCCGCGACGAGGACATCGCTGCGGTTCGCGAGCGGTCGCCCATCGACGAGGTGGTTGGCGAGTATCTCCAGCTGCGCAGCGCCGGCGGCGGCTCGCTCAAGGGCCTGTGCCCGTTCCACGATGAGAAGACCCCCTCGTTCAACGTGACCCCGTCCCGAGGCCTCTTCTACTGCTTTTCGTGTTCCGAGGGCGGCGACGCGATCAAGTTCGTGCAGAAGATCGACGGGCTGTCCTTCGTCGAGGCGGTCGAGCGGCTGGCCGGCCGGGCCGGCATCGACCTGCGTTACGAGCAGGGCGGCTACGTGCCTGGTCAGGAGCAGAGCCAGCGCCGCCGGCTGATCGACGCGCACCGGGCCGCCGCCGAGTTCTACGTCGAGCGCCTTAGCGGACCGGACGCGGATCAGGCCCGCAAGTTCTTGTCCGAGCGCGGCTTCGAACTCGCGGACGTGGCCAAGTTCGGCGTCGGCTACTCGCCGAAAGCCTGGGAAGACCTGACCAGGCACCTACGCGGACGCGGCTTCACCGACACCGACCTGATCACGGCCGGCCTGGCCCGGGAGGGGCGCCGGGGTCCGCTTGACCGGTTCCGCGACCGGCTGATGTGGCCCATCCGCGACCTGTCCGGCGACGTGATCGCGTTCGGCGCGCGCAAGCTTGACGCCGACGACGACGGGCCCAAGTACCTGAATACGCCGGAGACCCCGCTGTTCCGCAAGAGCACCGTGCTGTACGGGGCGGACCTGGCCAAGAGGGAGATCGCACAGCGCAGGCAGGCGGTCATCGTCGAGGGCTACACCGACGTGATGGCCTGCCACCTGGCCGGGGTGCCGACCGCGGTGGCGACCTGCGGGACCTCGTTCGGCGAGGATCACATCAAGGTGCTGCGCAGGCTGATCATGGACACCGAAGGGTCGGCCGGCGAGGTGATTTTCACCTTCGACGGTGACGCCGCCGGGCAGCGGGCGGCGCAGCGCGCGTTCGGCCTGGAGGAGAGGTTCGTCACCCAGACCTTCGTGACCGTGCAGCCGGACGGCCTCGACCCCTGCGACGTGCGGCTGGCGCATGGTGACCAGGCGGTGCGCGACCTGATCGCGCGTCGGGTACCGCTGTTCGAGTTCGCGGTCAAAGGCGTGCTCGGGCACCACGACCTGAACACCACCGAAGGTCAGCTGGCGGCGCTGGATGAGGCCGCGCCGATCGTCGCGAAGATCAAGGACACCGGACTGCGCACCAGGTACGCGGTCAACCTGGACCGCTGGCTGGGCATGATGGACGAGCGGTTCGTGCTGAGCCGGATCAAGGCGCATGCGGGCGACAGCCGGGACCCGCGCCGGACCGCCAGGGACCGGGCGTCCGGCTCGAGAACCCAGCGGACCCAGGGCACCCAGAGAACCCAGGGGCAAGACTGGAACGAGCACCAGAGCGGCGGTGGGCAGGGGACCGCCAGGCCGTACGACCTGAGTGATCCCGTGGTCCAGGTGGAGCGCGAGGCGTTGAAGCTCGCGGTGCAGCGGCCGGCGCTGTGCGGGCCGGAGTTTGACGCGCTCGGTGCGGACGCGTTCACCGCGCCCGTGCACGGGGCTGTGTTCACGCTGATCGCCGCCTGCGGCGGCACCACGGCCGGCGGCAGCAGCTCGCGGGAATGGGCCGCCCGGCTGCGGGACGAGGCGCCGAACGAGCGGGCTCAGACGTTCGTGACCGCGCTGGCCGTGGAACGGCTGATGATCGAGGGCGAGCCAGACGTCAAGTACTCCGACCGGGTCCTGGCCCGGGTAGGCGAACTGGCGGTCAGCCGCGAGATCTCGTCGGTCAAAGCCCGGCTGCAGCGCATGAACCCGATCGAGGACCAGGCCGGTTACAACCGGATGTTCGGAGACCTGGTGGGGCTGGAGAAACGTCGGAAGGCTCTGCTGGACCGCGCCGCTGGCGGCTGAAAATGCTAGCCCATTATGAACGCCGGATTTGATTCGGTTAAGTAGCGGGAAGGTAACAAAATTAGGTCCCCCGTAACCGGGGGTTTGTGACGCAGACTGGTCCCTGTGACCCCAACCGTGCTAACGAACGGACCATCACCAGCAGAGCAGCTGACGGATCTCGTGGCGCGAGGACGGGAGCGAGGCTCCCTGACCATTGCCGACGTCATGGTGGCCCTGGACCGTGCTGACCTTCCCCCAGAAGCCATCGACGCGGCGGTGCGTGCCCTCACCGCCGAGGGCGTCGACGTGCTCGACGTGCCGCGCGAGGACGAAGCCGAGATCGCGCCGGCCGAGACAGACGGCGGCCAGGCGGGCCGCGACCAGCGATCTGGTCCGGATCTACCTGCGGGAAATCGGCCGCGTGCCGCTGCTGACCGCCGAAGACGAAGTGGACCTGGCCAAGTCCATCGAGGCGGGCCTGTTCGCCGAGGAGACGCTCGGCGGCAGCTTCGCCGTGCCCGGGGCCGTCCACGGCGACCTGAAGCTTCTCGTCGGCGAAGGAGTCAGCGCCAAGCAGCGCCTGATCGAGGCGAACCTCCGGCTCGTGGTGTCGATTGCCAAGCGATACATCGGCCGCGGGCTGGTGTTCCTCGACCTGATCCAGGAAGGGAACCTCGGCCTCATCCGCGCGGTGGAGAAATTCGACTACACCCGCGGCTATAAGTTCTCCACCTATGCGACCTGGTGGATCAGGCAGGCGATCACCCGGGCCATCGCGGATCAGGCGCGGACCATCCGGGTGCCCGTGCACATGGTCGAGACGATCAACAAGCTGGCGCGCGTGCAGCGGCAACTCCATCAGGAGCTCGGCCGGGAAGCCAGCACCGAGGAGATCGCCGCGGAAATGGACCTGGAGCCCGACCGGGTCGCGGAGATCCAGCGGATCGCTCAGGAGCCGGTATCCCTGCAGTCACCGATCGGCGAGGAAGAGTCCGACCTGGGAGACTTCATCGAAGACGCGGACGCCGTGGTGCCCATCGAGGCCGCGGCGTTCATCATGTTGCAGGACCAGCTCGAACGGGTCCTCGACGAGCTGGCCGAACGGGAGCACCGGATCCTCCAGCTGCGGTTCGGCCTCACCGACGGGCATCCGCGGACGCTGGAAGAGGTCGGCCGGGAGTTCGGCGTGACCAGGGAACGAATCCGGCAGATCGAGTCCAAGACCCTGGCCAAGCTCCGCCACCCCAGCCGTGCCCAGATGCTTCGTGAGTACCTGGACTGAGGTCCTAGTCGACCGGGCGGCTGCCGTTCACGTCGACATGCTCGGGTGAGTGCCGGCCAGGTATCCGGTCGAGTTGCCCGCGTACCTTGCCCGCCCCGCTCTTGGCCGTCTCGGTGAGCTTCGGCATCCGCTCGGCGGCCTTGTTGCCGGCGACCTTGCCGAGCTCGGCCGCCTTCTCGCCCGCGGCCTGGGTGGCCCGCTGGACGGCTGGGCTCTCCGCCACCTTGCGGGTGGCCTTCCTGATCTGCTCGTAGCGTTCGCGGCCGGCTCGCGCGCCGACCACGTAACCAGCGGCAAACCCCGCAATGAACGTAACGCGGTATCGCATCGGGACCCCTTTCGCTGTCTGTATGTCATGTGTCACGATGACCTTCCCCCTGACGCGAGGGTATATCGGGTGGGGGCGGTGAAAAACACTGGGTCCGCGCTGTCCCGTGCCCGCCCCGGGTGCGCTACCCTTATCCGGGTCGATCCCGCGTAGCTCAATTGGCAGAGCAGCCGGCTGTTAACCGGCAGGTTCATGGTTCGAGTCCTATGCGCGGGAGCCTTGCAAGGCTGTGACCAGAGAGTTTGCTCCTGGTACGGATTCGAGGCGTTCTACTGCATCCCCGGCGTGGAAGGGGCGCATGAGAAGGGCGGGGTGGAAGGGGAGATCGGGCGGTTCCGCCGCGGGTTCCTGGTGCCCGTGCCGCGGGTGAAGTCGCTTGGGGAGCTGAACGCGCGGCTGGCCGAGGATGACCTTGCTGACGGCCGGCGCCATATCGGGTACCGGGCGGCGAGCGTGGCGACCGATTTCGCGGCTGAGCAGCGGTTCCTGGCGCCGCTGCCGGGAGATGGGTTCGATACCGGGACGGTGCTGTGGCCGCGGGCGGACAAGTTCGCGAGGGTCAGCGTCGGCAAGTGCCGGTACTCGGTGCCGGCCCGGCTGATCGGGCGGCGGGTCCGGATCAAGCTGACCGCGAACGAGCTGGAGGTCCACGACGGGTCCGCGAAGGTCGCGGTGCATCCGCGGCTGGCCGCGTCCGGCGCTGAGCACCTGGACCTGGATCACTACCTGGAGATCTTGCTGCGCAAGCCGGGTGCGCTGCCCGGGTCGCTGCCGCTGGCGCAGGCCCGGGCGGCGGGCACGTTCACCGCGGCGCACCAGCGGCTGTGGGAGATGGCACGGGCCAGGCTGGGTGACGGGCCCGGCACCAGGGCGCTGATCGAGGTGCTGCTGCTGCACCGGCGGCTCCCGGCCGCGTCGGTGACCGCGGGGATCACCGCTGCGCTGGGCGCGGGGACCTGCTCCCCGGACGTGATCGCGGTCGAGGCTCGCAAGCACGCCGGCGCGGCCGGTGCCGGGGAGCCGCCGGCGGCGGCGGGCAGCAGCGCGATGCCGCCGGGGGCCGCGGTGATCACCTTGCCGCGGCGGCGGGCTCCGCTGCCGGGCGACGGGCGGGCCGTCCCGTCGGTTGCCGTCTATGACCAGCTGCTCGCCCGCCCGGGCGAGAGAGGAGGAGCGTGATGGCCGCCAGGCGTGATGAGCTGACCGATACCGCGGCGGACGCGGCGATCGATACCGCGTGCCGGGTGCTGCGGCTGCCCACGATCCGGGACCGGCACGGGGAGGTCGCCGCGGCGGCGGCCCGCCAGCAGGCCGGTTACAAGGGGTTCTTGACCGAGCTGCTGTCCATGGAATGCGATGACCGGGAGATGCGCCGCAAGATCCGGCTGGTCCGCGAGGCCGGGTTCCCCCGCTCTAAACGGATCGAGGATTTCGACTTCGGCGCGAACCCGGACGTGCCTGCCGCGCTGATCGGCACCCTGGCCCGCTGCCAGTGGGTCGCCGCGGGACAGCCGCTGTGCCTGATCGGGGACTCCGGGACCGGCAAGAGCCACCTGCTGATCGGGCTGGGAACCGCCGCCGCCGAGCACGGCTACCGGGTCCGGTACGTGACCGCCGCGGCGCTGGTCAACGAGCTGGTCGAGGCATCCGATGACCGGACGCTGTCCAAGGTGATCGGCCGGTACGGCCGGATCGACCTGCTGTGCCTGGACGAGCTGGGCTATATCGAACTGGACCGGCGCGGCGCCGAGCTGCTGTTCCAGGTGTTCACCGAGCGGGAGGAGAAGTCATCCATCGCGGTGGCGTCCAACGCCGCGTTCAGCGAGTGGACCTCCGCGTTCACCGACCCGCGGCTGTGCGCCGCGATCGTGGACCGGCTCACCTACGACGCCCACATCATCCAGACCGGCGCCGGCTCCTACCGGCTGCTCACCACTGCCGCCCGCCGCCAGGCCGGCGCCACCTGACAGGGAAGGATCCTGGCCATGTCGTTAATCAGCCATCCCGGCAGTGACCACCAGATGGCCGTCATCGGCCTCGATGCCGGGCATGCCCGCGACATCATGCTCATGCTCACCGACGCCCACGCCCTGATCAGCGACCTCGCCGCCGGCGCGGCGCCCGCCGCAGCCCGCCAGGCCGCCGCGGTCCTGCGCGACGCTGACAGCGAATACACCCTGGACAGCCTGGCCGGCGCACTCGAGGAGACCGTGAACTGGCTGGCCAGGGCTCACAGCACCGCCCTGTCGCACCTACCCGGCGACTGACACAGCCCCGGCCACGGACACTCGCGCCCGGGGCTTTTCTTTTCATTTCACCTCCGATCAGAAAAGAAAAGAAAAGCTGTCCCGGGCGCCCCGCACAGGAAGGCACCCGCCATGACCAGCCAGCCCCCCGGCGACGAGCCGGCCGCCCTATGCAAGCGTCCCGGCTGCAGCCGCCCGCTGCCCGCCACCCAGGCCCGCGGCAGGAACCGGCAGTTCTGCAGCGACGACTGCGCCCGCCGCTACCACAACGGCGCCCGCATCCCCGCCACGGCCGCGGCTCCCATCGGCGACACCGACCCGCTCGCCGCCCTCGAGACCCTCCTGCGCCAAGGCGCCGTCCTAGTCCGCGCAGCCCGCGAGCAGGCCGCCAGCCTGGACCCCGCCGCTGTCCGCGCCCAGGTCGCCGAAGCCGAAGCCGCCCGCCGCCGCGCCGAAGCAGCCGCCGTCACCGCCGCCGCCCAGGCAGCCCAGGCACTCCAGGAAACCGATGCCCTCGCCGAAGCCCTCACCGCCGCCCGCGACGACACCGCAGCCGCACAAGCAGCAGCACAGGAATCGGCGGACACCGCCCGCACCGCAGCCGCCGAGCTTGACCAGCTCCGCCGCGATACCGCCGCGCAGATCACCGCCATCTCGGCCCGCGCCGCCGAGCAGTCAGCCGCCGCCCGCGCCGACGCGGAACGCTGCGCCCGCGAGCGCGACGACGCGGTCACCGCCGCCGCGCAGGCCCGGCACGCCGCCGACACCGAGATCAGCCGCGCCCGCCAGGCAGAGACCGACGCCCGCCACGAGACAGCCCAGGCCCGCGCCGACGCCGCCCGCGAACGCGACACCCTCCGCGAGCACCATCAGGCACAGCTCGCCGCAGCACACGCGCTCACCCAGGCCGAACGCGAACGTGCCGAGCGCGCCGAAGCCCAGCTCGAAACCGAGCGCGCCGACCGCCGCACCCTCACCAGCCACCTCACCAGCACCGCCAGCGACAACGGCCAGCAGCCCGCACCCGCACCCGCAGGTGGGGCCAGATCAAAGTAGAACCACGCCGCCCGCGCATCCGGCCTGCCGCTCAGGTGGGGCCGAATCAAAGTAGAAGGTGGGGCCAAATGAGGTTGACACGGCCAGCCCGTTCGCGCGGATGACCAGCAAGGTGGTCGTGACCTGGGCCAGCTCGGGCGCTGGCCCAGGTCACGGTTGGTGATCAATCAATGGGGTGTGAAGTCCTGGTTGGTGGCTGGAGCGTTCTTGCACGGCCACTGGTCCAGTTGCTGGCCCTCATTGGACCCCGCGCCGTGCACATCCAGGCACAGCCCGCTGTTCTGGTTCTGGAACTGCCACGAGCCATCGGACTGCTGCTGAGGCCGCCACAAGCTGGCCGCCGAACCATTGGCCGGTTCCTGGACGATGTTGGGTTGGCCGGCAGTGGTCGAACTATTGGCCACGGTGACGTCCTGGCCAGAGTTTTGCACCTGCAACTCGCCGTAGCCGTTCGAGACGGGCGTGAACTGGAGCTGCTGGTTCGCCTGACCATTGCACGGCCACTGGTCGATCGCCGCGCCCCCATTCGAGGTGCTGCCATAAGAGTCCAGGCACAGCCCGTCATTGCCGACGACGAGCCGATGGTAACCACTTGGGAAGCCCGGGGTGGTGGTTGCTGCCCCATAGACTACCGAGGTCAGTTCGGATTGGACAGCATTCTCGGTCGCGTCCGACGGGAAGCCGGCGGTGACGGCTCCCTCGAAGAACTCTCCCGTGTCACCGTGGTCGTTGCCACCACCGGTGCCCAGCAGCACGGAGTTCTCCAGGCGCATCGGCGAGTAGCCACCGCTGGGTAGCGATCCTGAGTAGGTGGTGGTGAGGCTGCCACTGTTGGCATTGCCGTACTTCAGGGTGAAGTTGCTCGTACCGTTGTTCTTCTCCCACGCACTGACGAACGGGTACGTGATGCCCGGGTTGTTGGCGTTGTTCGGCCCGGTGATGGAGCTGTACATGCCCTGCTCGAGGTCGGCTTCGACCCACGGCCCAGGGCCGATGCACCCGCCGAACCAGCACGCGCTGCCGAACTCAATCGCGTTCATGGTGCCATCGCCGTCGTCCCGCCAGCCGTTTTCGGCGCTGCCGAAGTCGAAGCAGCACTGGTTGTTGTAGGACGCAGTCGACGTGACCTCGTAAATCCCCTCCGGCTGGGAACCGGTCGGCACGCCCTGGGTGTTGAAGTTGCGGTAGCCGACAGCACCCGCGGCGGTGTTGAGAACCTTCACCCCGTAGGCCTTGTTGCCGTTCACGGTCACTGGCAGGGCCATGGCGTCGGCACCAACGTCCGACTGTATCCATGAGATTGGCAGGTCGTTGTGCTCCGGGCTCTGGTCGTAGAGCTTGGTTATCGTGCACGACGTCCCGGAACAGAACGAGACCTGTGCGGCAGCGTTGGCGTAGCCGCCGGCCGCCGATGACGCCCACGTTGAGATAACTCCCGTCCGACGAGCGATGAACCTGGTACAGCGGCCCGCCATAGGCGGAGAAGAGGGCGCGGGTCGTGCTGTACGCGGCTACGCACGGCGTGCCGCCTGCCGCATAGATGTCGCACGGGAGCGAGACAGCCGCTTGCGCTGACGGCGGCGCTGATGCGCTTACCGCGATTGGTGCCAGTACTGCGGCCACGAGGACGGCTGCCGAGGTTAGCCGACCGAGAAGTTTGTGGCGACGGAACCTCCCCACTGCCTGCGGATGCCTCCTAGCGGCCCCGTCGTCGCGTATTCGGTCCAGTCGCTGCACGGCCCTCTCGCCAGCGCGGCAAGCTTGACGTATTAGTTCGAACACTGGGATTACCTCTTCCTTTCGAACCGTGTGCGGCACGCGTTGTGGTATCGGGGTTGGCGCGGGCGCACCTATCCGAAGCTGCGGTAGGTACCGGTCGTGGCATCCAAGCGAATTGTCCTTATGGCCGGTACGGTGCGTGCGCCCGCGGGGCGTAGCAATTGTTAGCGCTAACATCGGCCGGCGCTGCTCGGTCCATAGCTCACTCCCAGTTGTGGCAGAACGTGTGATCACCCGGCGCCCCGCCGATAGATGACGAGGCATCCGACGTCCGCCACCGGTCACGGTAAACCCGGTTCTGAGGCGAGTCAACGTTCCGTATTACGGGAACGCAACGCTGGTGTGACCTTCGTCGGCGATCGCGGCCTCTTGGGCACAGGGTTGACGCTGCCGACACCACACCGCTCATCCATCCACCAGGCCGGCGTGAAGGGCCAGCAGCGAGACCAGTGGCCGTGCCGGAACGCCCCGGGTACCAGCCAGGACTTCACCCCGCCGAGAAAAGGCAGGTCCACGAATGACTATCAGGCTGAGAGGAGCGCTGCGCTTCCGGCGCGGAAGTACCGGGCTGAGGTCTCTACGGAGCTGTGCCCGAGGAGTGCCTGGACCTGGGCGGGGTCGGCTCCGCCCTGGCGCAGGCGGGTGGCGTAGGTGTGCCTTAGCCAGCACCCGTTCCTGGCTATCGGCCAGCCATGCTCATGACGAGGAAAGACAGGCGGGGTGGCTGAAACTTTCCCGCGGCATGCCGGGCGCCTCGTGCTGAGCCTCCGCATGGACGGGCAGGTGGCGGACGGTACGAGGGCGAATCGGTTCGACGGGGTGTGCGACGTCTCTTGACCCGGCTGGCCGGGACGCCGACGATGGCCGCATCGCGCAGGCGGACCCGCAACTTCGCTGGGCACCAGCTGCGTTGTGAGCGTTCACATGACGTGTCGGGAGGTGGCGGTCTTGGCTCTATCAGCTCGGCGGCGCGGGTGGCCGCGGCCGGCCGCGGCGGCGCGGCGGCGGCTGCTCGCGGCGGCCGCGGCGGCAGTGACGGTGATCGCGCTGGGCGCGGGCGCCGTGGCCATGGCCGTCCCCGCCGCGGCGGCCAGTACCGGACAGGTCAGCGCGGTGGGCGCGGGCAAGTGCCTGGACGTGCCCGGCAGCAGCACCACCCCGGGGACCCAGCTTGACATCTGGACCTGCAACGGCGGGGCCAACCAGGCCTGGACCTTCACCTCCGCCGGCCAGTTCACCGTCTACAGCGGCAGCAGCCAGCTGTGCCTGGACGCCACCGGCAACCAGACCACGCCGGGCACCAAGGTGGAGACCTGGACCTGCAACGGCCAGGCCAACCAGCAGTGGAACGTCAACGCCAACGGCACCATCACCGACGTCCAGTCCGGCCTGTGCCTGGACGTGACCGGGGCCAGCACCGCCAACGGCGCCCTGGTCGAGCTGTGGACCTGCAACGGCGGCTCCAACCAGCAATGGGCCACCAGCTCCGGCGGCTCGCCGGTGATCACGATCTCGGCCGCGGGCACCGGGACATCGCTCACCGCAAGCTCCGCCGGCCTGTCCTTCGAGGCCTCCGACCTGGCGGTGCCCGGCTTCACGGCCGGCAACCTGGCTGCCTACCTCAAGACCCTGGGCTCGTCCGTCCTGCGGATCGGCGGCAACACCGTGGACCAGACCTTCTGGACCTCGACCGGGGCGCCCGCTCCCTCCTGGGCGATCGCCACCATCACCCCGGCTGACCTCACGGCCCTGGCGAGCCTGGCGAGGGCGAGCGGCTGGAAGGTGATCCTGGGCGTCAACCTCGAGCACTACAACCCGGCCAGCGCGGCCGACGAGGCCCGGTACGCGCGGGCGGCGCTTGGCTCGTCCCTGCAAGCCATCGAGATCGGCAACGAGCCGAACTTCTACCCGCAGTACTCCGGCAACACCGCCCGGTACTTCACCGACTTCCAGGCGTACGTGTCGGCGATCGAGCAGGCGGTGCCCGGCGTCCCTATCGCGGGTGGTGACGTCTACAGCGCGCCCACCAGCTCATTCCAGAGCGCGTTCGTGTCCAGCGAGCATGCCCTGTCCAAGCCGGACATCGCCGAGCTGACCAGCCATAACTATCCGCTGACGGCGTCGAGCTGCGGCGGCGGCCCCACCATCGCCGGGCTGCTCGGGACCTCGACGCACAACGAGGAAGTCACCGCCGCGCAGCAGGCTGCCGCGGGCGGGGGCGCGCTGGGCGTTCCCGCCGTCATCGACGAGGGCAACTCGGTAGTCTGCGAGGGCCAGCCGGGAGTCAGTGACGTGTACGCGTCGGCCCTGTGGGAGGTCGACGACCAGCTTGCGACAGCACTCGACGGCGTTCAGGGCGACTACATGCACGGCACCGTCATCCAGTGCGACACGGCCAAGCCGCTGTTCATGTACTACACGCCGCTGTGCGCGCCGACCGCCGCGGACGCGGCGAACGGGATCCTGGCCGCCCAGCCGGAATATTACGGCCTGGCGGCGGTGCACGAGATCGGTGCCGGCCAGTTCCTGAACCTGAGCAATCCTGACTCGGCGAACGTGCGGGCGTACGCGATCCGGCATGCGGACGGCACCGTCACAGTGGTGCTCGACGACGTGCAGGATCCAGCGAGCAGCGGCCCGAGCACACTGCGGCTGGTCTTCGGCCAGTCCTTCAGCGCCGGCAGCCGCTTCGACCTGACCGCCAGCTCCCTGAGCGCGACCAGCGGGATCACCCTTGGCGGCCAGAGCGTCCAGGCCAGCGGAGCCCTTGCGGCGCCGGATGCCACGCCCGTCACGGTGAGCGGAAGCGCACTCACGGTGACGGTCGCCGCCGGGAGCGCGGCCATCCTCACCCTCGGCTAGAAGCCTGCTGAACGGCCAGGGCGTTCCGGCAGCTCACCGGTAAGCCTCGGCTTGCAGGCGGTACAGGCGGGCATAGGGCTGCCCGGCCCGCCTGATCAGGTCATCGTGACTGCCGGCCTGGACAAGAGCGCCCTTGTCGAGCACGAGGATCACGTCCGCGTCCTTGATCGTGGAGGACCGGTGGGACACGACGATCGTGATCGCCCCGGTTTCCCGGCCGAGGTCGCGGGCATGGCGGATGAACCGCTCGAAGATACGGCGCTCGCTGTGCGCGTCCAGCGCTGCCGTGGGCTCATCCATGATCAGCAGGAGGGCATGCTCGCGCATCAATGACCGGCCAAGCGATACCTTCTGCCACTGCCCCTCAGACAGGTCGACCGCGGCAAGGTGCCTGCCGATCCGTGTCTGCGGGCCGCGAGGCAGCTCATCCGCCATCCCCGCCGCGTCGGCCGAGAGCCGCGCCGACGCGCTGGCCGTCGGCTATCGCGGGCAGGTCCCGGGGCTTGAGCAGCAACCAAGCGGCCAGTCATGATAAGGAGCCCGGCGAGCGCCTCGTATCGTGACTGGCCGTTCTGATGCGGGTGGCGTCGGGCGGACGCGGAACTTGTAACGGTTCGGTTGCTCTGGGCTGGTTACCGGTTGGTCGGCCCTACTTTGCGACGTATGCCGATGGTGGATTTCCTGACCGATGATGAGGTCGTGGCGTACGGGCGGTTCGCGGGGCCGCCGGCGCAGGCTGATCTGGAGTGGGTGTTCTTCCTCGATGACGAGGACCGGCCAGGTCAGAACGACTGGCAGCCACAGTCACGATAAGAGGCGCCCGCCGGGCTCCTTAACGTGACTGACCGTTCGGTTGCTGCTCAAGGCCCGGGAATCCCCAGAGTTCAGCCGAACTGAGAGATCTGCGCGTGAACTGAAGGTTGTTCGTGCTTTATGGGCGTGCCGGACCCTTGGGTTCGCCCGAAGAAGCGGGGCGGGTTAGCGGCCGGGGATGTCGATGAGCGCCCAGGCTGCTTCCCAGAGGGTGCTGACTATCACGCGGAGCTGTTTTGCCTGCGTGGGCACGGGGGGCCAGAACCAGAAGGAGCCAGTGCCGTCGTGTGCGGGCGAGTAGCTGCTGCTGTCGGGCACGCCGTCGTGCTTCACACCGGTGTCGTCGATGGCGGTGACGCGGAAGCACGGCGCGATCATCGGGAAGGATCCCTCCGGGACCCAGGGATGCCCGTACAGGCGGACGGACACCAGGTCCTCCTGCGCCGTGATGTTCTCGATCACGGCTGTGGCCTGCTCGAGGGGGACGGGGATCGCCAGGCCGGCGCCGTTCGCCCGCCCGGCACGCCGCACGCGCTCGCGTGCGTCATTGGCCCACATGTGCATCACGGCCCTCTGCCAGTCGGCGCGCGCCGGGCGCCGCTCGCGGTACTGTGCGGCCGTGAGCAGCGCACTGCCGGGCGGCAGCGCGCCGACGGCGAGCAGCGCGCTGGCGACGGAGGCCACGATTTCTGGGGCGTCGAGTTCCACCGTGCCGGTCTCGAAGGAGCCGATTGACCAGTCGTAGACCGGTGCGAGCTCCGCCAGGTAGGCCTCCGCCGGGGCCGGCCATGGAGGCTCCGTGGTGCCCGTGGGCACCCGGCGGGCGACCGGATCTCCAGGCGGACGGGAGGGGTGCCCGGCCGGTCCGGCGGAGAACTCAAGCCACCGGACGGCTGCCAGCCACCGCCGGATGCGACCTCACCGGAGGCGGGCACGGCGAGGAAGTCGCCTTCGGGGATCCAGAGCGGCCTGCCTGACGCCGAGCGCAGTCCGGCCCGCCGTACGCGCCACCGTTCACCTGGCCCGGAGGCACCAGGTACGTTCCGCCTGTGTCGTCGGTGATTGACAGCTCCGTAATCTCGTCGGCAACCTCCTTGGCGAAAGCGCCGGCCTGGCGGCGGTCGCCCTCTTGCACGTCACCGTGATAGCGCAGCCAGATTCCCTCCGGGGTCAGCGTGGCCGACGTGATGGTGAGGTCGTGGCCGGGGAGCCGGCAGCGCACAGGACCGGCGGCGGCCGCCAGCGGGGTCCATCGCGGGCTGTTCGCTCCGGTGGCCCGTGCCTCCTGGAATGCGCGGGAGTCGGAGGTGACGCTCAGCTCCCCGATCTCCAGGCCCACCCGGAAGCCAGCGGCTTCCAGCACCGGCCGCTGGGCGGCGAGGATCTCCTCGGCACGCGCGGCGGGCAGCAGCCCGAGCATCACGAACGCGTTGGCCACCGCCTCCACGCTGAACCGCGTGACCGGGAGCGGGCTGCCCTCCTGGGCCCAGGCCAGCGGGGCCGCCATGGCACGGAGGTAGGTCTCCGGATCCTCCATGGTCAGCAGTTTACGCAGCGCGACGCAACCGCGTTACGCGCTGGCACCCCGGCGGGGAAGGTGCGACGGGACGTGAAACACCGTCCGTTTGTGGGCAAGGTTCCGGCCCGTCGCCCAGTCATCGACCGCCCGGCCCTCCAGGTAGGCCACCGTCGCGACCAGCGTGGCCAGCTTCCGGGGCTCGCCCAGCCGGCGCAGCGCCTGCGCGCGGGCCGCCATCCCGTGCCGGGCCAGGTCCGTACCGGTTCAGCGACCGCTCCAGCCCCCGGCCGGTCGGCTTGGACGGCATCCGCCGCCACAGCTTCAGCTCGGAGTACCGCGCGCCGTCCGGCACCACCACCAGGCCCTCCAAGCGCGCCGCCAGATGCGGGCCGGGCAGGGCCGCCAGCGTCGCGTACAACTCATCGAGCGCCTCGTCCCGGACCCGGGACACCAGCCGCGCGGCCGTCGTCACGCCGGGCAGCAGCACCGCGTTCTCCCGCAGCCACCGCACCCCGTCGGCGAAGATCGTCTTCGGCCCGTCCCGGTGTTCCACGCCCGCGCGTGCACCCACCGGGTGAACTCGCCCTCGGCGTCGAGGAACTCCCGCAGCCCGCCCGCGGCCTTGATCTCCTCCCGGTGCTCGATCGGCGTGTTCCGCCGCTCGGTGTACCGGGCCACGCACGAGGGGTCATCGATCCCGAGCTGCTTGCCAGGTGCTCGGTCACCAGCGGCGGCACGTCCAGCGGGTCAGTCAGGAACGTCCCAGGTAGCGAGCCGTCACCAGTTGCTGGTCGAAGCCCAGGCGCATGTGCTCGCCCCGCCGTTTCGCGGTCAGCCGGAGGTCGGCGTCGTCGAGGTAAAGCATCCGGTCCAGATCCGCCCGTGTCGGCGGCCCCGCATACCGGCCGAACAAGGCCGCCTCATCATCACTCAGGAACTCCACCGGCATGACCGCAACATAGGCCTGGCTGGGCGATAACTAGCCGAAAGTAGCCAAACGGTAACTAGTGGACGTCCGTTCCGTTGCTACATCAGCCCCGAGCTGCGCCGGGTGGGCGGCCAGCCGCAAACGGCTGGCCGCCCACCCGTGAGTCTTCGTTCAGGGCGCCAACTGCCATTGCTGGTTGGTGCCGCCGTTGGCGGTCCATTGCACGACTTGGGCTCCGTCGCTGGTTGACCGGCCGGACACGTCCGCGACTAGTCCGCTGTCGTGGCTGACGATGGTGTAGTACCCGTCGCCGGTGGGCTTTAGATACCACTGCTGGTTGGTGCCGCCGTTCGCGGTCCACTGTTGCAGCTGCAATCCCGCGGTCGAGGAGCCGCCGTTGACGTCGAGCACCTTGCCGCTGCCGGTGTAGGCCAGAGTGAAGGTGCCGCCGGGAGCGGTGCTGATGGTCCAGGGCAGGCCGCCGCTCTGCTGGATGGCCTTGGCTCCGTTGGCGGTGGAGTTGCCGGCGATGGCGAGGGGCTTGCCGCTGTTGCGGTTGACGATGTGGTAGGTGCCGGGCGTGGGGCCGCTGCTTGAGCCCAGCGTGAAGTACTCGGCCGAGTCGCTGAACGTGGTGGTGCCGGACTTGCTGGTGGACAGCACCAGGTATATCCGCGAGCCGGTGGCCGGAGCGGTGAACGTGACCGGCTGGGTGACGCGGGAGCCGAGCGGGATGGTGAGAGTGGAAGTGCCGGACGCGATGACCGTGCCGCCTGCCTGGTTCAGGTACGCCGTCCAGGCGAAGGCGACGGAGGTGTTGCTGAAGTCGTCGTTGAACACGGTGATGTTGCGTGTCACCGTGCTGCCGGAGGAATAGGCGGGCACCGCCTGGGGGAGCGGGAAGTCGCCGTTGGCGTCCGAGGCCCCGGAGGCGGACCAGTAGGGCAGGTCGATCGCGGCGATCGGGTTGAATGCGGCCTGGATCCGCTGGATCTGCGGGTTGCTCCACGGGTCGGTGAGGTTGTCCGCGCCGTAGACGGGGTGCCCGCCTTCTTCGGGGGTGAAGTCGGTGGTTTTCACGCCGGGGACGAAGCCGGCCCAGGCGGACAGCAGCGTGTAGGGGCGCAGGTCGCTGGCGTCCTTGCCGCGCTTGGCGGCGGTCGCGGTCGCGAACCATTCGAAGCCTTGCTTGGTGCTGCACGCCGGCCAGATGTACTCGCCCTCGCCGAGGGGCCGGCCGGTCCCGGACCACAGGTTCTCGCCGTAGTGGCCGAAGCCGTCCAGGTAGTGCGGCACGAGGTTGAAGTTGGCCTGCGTCATGTTCGGGTAATGGTTCGGCGACGCGCCGACACCCGCGTCGACGCTGATCGGCCGGGTGCCGTCGTTGCCGTTCATCGCCGCGTACAGGTCTTGCTCGAACTGCTCAGAGTCGAAGGTGCTGCCGGTCGGCTCGTTGGCCTGGCTCCAGCGGATGACCGCGGGGTGGTTGCGGTCGCGCAGCACCAGTGCGCGGGCGTGGTTGACCATGTTGTCGTGTCCGGCGACGAAGTCCTGGGTGTTGTTGGAGCCGCGGATGGCGGTCTCGCCGATGACCATCAGGCCCATCTCGTCGGCCACGTCGAGCATGTAGGGGCTGGCCGGCTCCTGGTGAATGCGGACCACGTTGTAGTTCAGCCGCTGGAGGTTGTCGACGGCCTGCGGCCAGCCGCCGTTCGTGCCCGACGGCGGCAGGAAGCCGGGCAGCGTGTCATAGGCGTCGCCCACGCCGCCGTTGTTGACCCGGTCGTAGTCGGCGCCTTGGAGGTTGTCGCCGCGCAGGTTCGCCCGGATGCCGTTGAGGTAGTAGTACGCACCGTTCTGCGTGAACTCCCGGAATCCGAACCGGTAGGTGGCGTCGCTGGTGTGGCCGTCGTCGGTGGATGCGTGCACGGATAGATCGTGCAGCTGGGCACGGTAGCCGGAGCGGTAGGGCACGTTCGGCCACCAGTAGGAGGTGGTGCCGAGGTTCCAGGCCACCGGACCGACCGTCACCTTTGCGGTCGAGTGCGCGGCCACCGTGACGGTCGCGCTCGGCAGTGTCGGGTAGCTGAACGATGTGCCGTTGTCGGAGGCGAGCGAACCGGTCAGCGTTACCGAGCGCGAGCTGCCCGAGGTGTTGGTCACCGACACGTCGTAGGTGAGGCTCTGGTTGGCCACCGAGGTACGCACGAACGCGTCGCTGACGTAGACCGCCGGATACACGCGCAGGAACGCGGAGCGGAAGATGCCCTGAGGGACCGCTTCGCACCAGTCGGCGGCGACAGGCACCAGATAGTTGCCGGACGAGCTCTTCAGCGCATTGCGGCCTTTGACGTCCACGCTGATCGTGTGCGTGGAACCGGGCGTCACGTACGCGGTGATGTCGAACTTCGAGGGGGTGAAGGCGGTGGTCTGGGTGCCGACCACGCGTCCGTCCACCGACAGCGTCGCCTGGTGGTTCACCACGCCGAACTCGATCCACACCGACTGCGGCTGCCCCGAGTCCGGCACGGTGATGGTGCGCGAGTACACCGCTTCGGCCACACTCGTGAAGCCCTGCTTGTACCACCCGCCGCCGGGCACGGTGATCGACGTCGTGCCCTGGCCTGCGGGTGTGAAACTCCACGACCCGGACAGGTCGACCGACGCGACCGCGGCGTCACTCGCGGCGTCAGTCGTGGTGTAGCTCTGCGTACTTGCATCCGCAGAGGCTGCGGGCGCGAAGCGCAGCAGGCCGAATGCCGTAGCTGCGCCGGCACCGGCCGTCAACAGCCTTCGGCGCGTGAGCTGATACGAGTGCGACGGGGACGGGGATGAAGCGGGCATGACGCAGGCCTTTCCGGGTGTCTTGCGGATCTCTGGCGTCTCATGGTGCTTAGGGAGTTCGGCGGGCCGGTTCCGGGTCCCTTTCGTGGTTGCCGACGCTGTTCCGGGTCAACAGCTCGACCATCGCGCCGCCGGGTTCCACCCCCGCAGCATCCACAGAGCCCTGATTGAGTCGTTGCCCGTGCGAGACCTCTCCATGACGGCTGCGGAGCGATGCCTGCGGTCACATACGCAGTGCTGCGCTGGACGAACTGCGCGCCGGATCGACGCGATCTCGCACAGTGATGGGATGTGTTCACGGTCAACTGGATCGTGAACGATGTTGCCAGCGCATGGGCAAGGGTGCAAGGGCCGCTCACGGTCCTGGTATCGCCCTGCGAGCGCCAGCCCGCTTCGCCATTACCTGAGCTGGTTCATTTCGAACCGGTTCGAAAATCTCGGCGTTCACCCCTTGGCTCCGTCCTGCGAAACTTTCAGACTCACGGCCCGGTCTCGATCATGGTCCGCCAGACATCCCACGTACTACATTCCGAGATCTTGGGGCAGCGGGTTGCCCCGGCGGTGGGTAACGGCTGATCAGTGATCTGCCTCAGCTGTGCCTCAGCGCTCTGTCTCAGCGAACGCGCGATCTGCGGGCACGCCCGCTGCCGCGCACCGCGCGAGGTGCGCGGTCCAGGAACGCGTGCCCCGCCTCGGGCGCGTAGCCACAGTGACGTCAGACCGCTCGCGTGCGCAGCACCCGCTCTCCGCGGCCCTCCACTCGGGTCCGTGTCACCAGCCCCAAAGTAGCTAAGCGTCGCGTTTCAGGCTCACTACGTAGTGATCGCAACTGGGCGATACCGGTTGGTAGTCGTTTGGTTACGAATCATGGTTCTCCCGACCCTTTGGTGTGGACCGGGAGAAAGAGACCAATGTCGTGCGGCGTGAGTGGGAGCTGAAGGACCTCATCGAGTGCTGGACGCTGGATGAGGCGGAGTTCGAGTTGCTGGCGAACAAGACCGGTGCGACGCGCCTGGGATTCGCCCTGCTGCTGAAGTTCTTCGAGCTGGAGGCCCGGTTCCCGCGGCGGGAGGACGTTCCCCGGGCTGCAGCGGAATTCGTGGCGGGCCAGGCGAAGGTCGATCCGGAGCTGTTCGGGGAGTACCGCTACGCGGCCTGAAGCACCGCGCCGACAACGAGACCCGCACCATCCCGATCCCGCCCGAACAGGTGCAACTGCTGCGCGCCCACATCAAGCGGTACGGCACCACCTCCGACGGGCGGATCTTCCAGACCGCCCGGGGCGGCATCCTGCAGGACTCCGGCTAGAAGGAGGTCTGGACCGAGGCCAGGAAGAAGGCCCTGACCCCGGCGCAGTACCGGTCGCCGCTCGGCCGCCGCCCGTATGACCTGCGGCACGCGGCGGTCTCGCTATGGCTCAACTCCGGGGTGCCCGCCACCGAGGTCGCCCGCCGCCGAGACCGGGCAGCCGCCGCTGGCCCGGTGGGAAGCCGGCGGGCCGTTCCCGCTCCCCGCCGCCGCGGACCTGGCCGACGCGTTCCGCTGGTCCGAATGGCGGACCGTGTCCAAGACCGCCACCGTGTCCATGCACGGCAACCGGTACCAGGTCGACCCGGCCCTGACCGGGCGGCGCGTCGAGCTGGTCTTCGACCCGTTCGACCTGACCGTGCTGTCGGTGCGGTCCGGCGGGCACGACGCCGGCACCGCCACCCCGCACCACATCACCCGCCACGCTCACCCTAAAGCCCGCCCCGAAGACCCTAGCGCCGGCGACAGCGCTCCCCGCGCCACCGGCATCGACTACCTCGCCCTGCTCGGCGAGCAGCACGGCCGGCAGCGAGAGCTCCCGGTCAATTACGCCGCCCTCATCACCCCCGAGCAGGACACACCCGCCCGCGAGCAGCGCGGTCCGGGTGGATTTGTGGGTCTGTCAACTTAACGGTGTAACTTCTTTCACTTTTGTTACTTGCGTCCCGCGCTGAGGCGGCCGTCAAACGTGATGTCGAAGGCGTTCAGGGCGGCCTTCCACCGGTTGGTCCACCGCTTCCGGCCCCGGCCGGTCGGGTCCAGGCTCCTGATCGCTAGGTACAGGCACTTCACGGCGGCCTGCTCGGTCGGGAAATGGCCGCGGGCATTCACCGCGCGGCGCAGCCGGGCATTAATCGACTCGATCGCGTTTGTGGTGCATATCACCGTCCTTATTTCCCTGTCGAACTGAAGGAACGGCACGAATTCCGCCCACGCGTTCTCCCAGAGCCGTATAATAGCGGGATAGCGCTTCTCCCACTTGCCGCTGAATTCGGCGAACCGATCCAGCGCCTCGGATTCGGACGCGGCGTGGTAAACGGGCTTGAGGTCTTTCGCGATCTGCCCCCAGTCCCTTTTCGACGCGTACTTAAACGAATTCCGCAGGAGATGGACAACACATGTCTGCACGATGGTTTCATCCCACACGGAATTGACCGCGTCCGGCAGGCCTTTCAGCCCGTCGCAGACCACCATCAGGACGTCCCTGGTGCCGCGGTTCTTGATCTCCGAGCAGACCCGCAGCCAGAACTTGGCTCCCTCGCCGTTACCGTGCTCCCCGGCCCACAGGCCCAGCATGTCGCGCTCGCCGTCCACGGTGACGCCCAGGGCCAGGTAGATGGGCCGGTTCGCGACCTGACCCTCGCGGATCTTCACGTTAATGGCATCGATGAACACCACCGCGTAAACCGGATCGAGAGGCCGGCTCTGCCATTCCGCCAGGCCCTCCATCACCCGGTCTGTGATCGTGGTAATAGTCTGCTTGGATACTTCCGCGCCGTACACCTCGGCCAGGTGTGCGGCGATTTCCCCGTGCGTCAGCCCTTTCGCCGACAGGGAGATAACCATGTCATCGACCCCGGTTAGCCGCCGCTGCCTTTTAGCGACGATTTTCGGCTCGAAACTGGAATCGCGGTCTCGGGGCACCGAAATCTCCACCGGCCCCGTATCGGTAAGCACCGTCTTGGGCCGCCGGCCATTACGGGAATTGCCGCCATCGCGGCCTTCAGGGTCATGCTTGCCATACCCCAGGTGATCATCCAGCTCGCCTTCCAGGGCACCCTCGATCACCATCTTGGTCAGCTTGCCCAGCAGCCCTCCCTCACCGCTCAGCTTCAGCCCGCCCGCCCGGGCCCGCTCGGTCAGCTCCCGCAGCGCCTGCTCGTCGGCCGCGGAGAGCTCCGCCCCGGCCTGGTCCCGGTCCTCTGTCACGTCAGTCACTGATGTCTCCTTCCGTCTCAGGAGTTACACCATTGAAATTACAGTCAGCGGTATCGCCTGGCGGCGACGCCCTGCGGGCGTGAAAATGGGTATGGCTGCCCGCCGACGTCGCCGGTACTTGGTACGTGGTCGAGACCGTTTTACAGTCTGACGCCGGGAGTTGTCTCAGGGGCCACGCATTGTCGCTGCGAGCACGCGAGTCCGTCTCTTTTCACCCTGTGACTCCCGCGGGCAGCCGCCTTTTGAGTATCCGATCATGGAAAGGCGCCCCGCATGGAACAGACCGAGGAACCGGGCGAGCTGGTCGAGCGAGTGGCCGCGCTCGACATCGGCAAGGCCACCGTGATGGCCTGCATCAGGATCCCGCATGAGGATCAGCGACGGCGGACCCAGGAGGTCTGCGAGTACGGCACGACGACCGGCGCGCTGCTGACGCTGGCGGGCCACCTGCACCGTAAGGGCGTCACCCTGGTGGTGATGGAGGCCACCAGCGACTACTGGAAGCCGGTGTTCTACCTGCTGGAAGCCGAGGGGTTCACCTGCTGGCTGCTGAACGCCAAGCACGTCAAGAACGTGCCCGGCCGCCCCAAGACCGACAAGCTGGACGCGGTATGGCTGGCCAAGGTCGCCGAGCGGGGTATGTGCCGGCCCTCCCTGGTCCACCCCCGGCCGATCCGCGAGCTACGCGACCTGACCCGGTACCGGCGCAGCCTAATCCGGGAGCGGACCGCGGAAAAGCAGCGGGTGGAAAAGCTGCTGGAGGACGCCCAGATCAAGCTGTCCTCGGTGGCCAGCAACATCTTCGGGGTCTCCGGCCGGCAGATGCTCGCCGCGATGCTGGCCGGCCAGCATGACCCGAAGGTCCTGGCCCGGATGGCGCACGGCCGGATGCGCCGCAAGATCCCCCAGCTGCAAGAGGCCCTCACCGGCCAGTTCACCGGCCATCACGCGTTCTTGTGCCAGATGATGCTGGACCGCATCGATGACCTGACCGCGCGGATCGATGAGGTCACCGCCAGGATCGAGGACCAGATCGCCCCCTACGCCCGCGCGGTGGAGCAACTGGATGAGATCACCGGCGTCGGGGTGACCTCCGCCCAGGAACTGATCGCCGAGCTCGGCGTCGACATGACCCGCTTCCCCACCGCCGGGCACATGGTCTCCTGGGCCAAGTTCGCCCCCATCGACCGCAGCTCCGCAGGCAAGCACAAAGGCGGCTCCACCGGCAAAGGCAACCCCTGGCTCGCCGCCACCCTCGGAGAGATCGCCACCGCCGCGGCCCGGACCGACACCTTCCTCGGCGAGAGATACCACCGCATCGCCCGTCGCCGCGGCAAAAGACGCGCCATGGTCGCCATCGGCAACTCGGTCCTGACCATCATCTGGAACCTGCTCTCCGACCCCGGAGCCCGCTACCAGGACCTCGGCCCCGACTTCTACCCCGCACGCTTCACCGGCAACACCGCGAACGCGACCTGATCCGCAAGCTCGAGCACCTCACCGGCAAGACCGTCACCCTGCTCCCCGGACCCGGGGAGCAGGGTGCTGCCTGACCACACCTCACCCGCAGAACCTGACCCGAGCACACCGGCCAAGGCTCGCTGCCGCCTGCCCACCTGATCTATTTACGAGTCAGTCCCGGATTTGTAGCCGGTGATGATGACGGGGTCGCCGGGATCGGGGTCCAGGCCGGTGAAGCCGAGATCGGCCAGGGCGCCGAGCCCGGCCGTGCGCAGCCGGGCGGCGAGGTGGTCGTGGCGGGCTGTGGTGATCTCGCTGGCGGCGCCGCGGCGGGCGCTGGAGATCCAGATCAGGTTTCCTGTCTCGTCGGTGAGGGCGAGGAACAGCAGCCCGTGTTTTTTGTGCTTGCCGTTGTAGTTCTTGCGGTTCGCGGTGCCCGTGCGGCGGCGGGTGGGGATTATGGTGCCATCCAGCAGCACGGCCTCCCCGCCTTCCCTGGTGATCGTGGCGAGGGCGCGGTCCAGGCGGGGCGCGCGGGCGGCGAGCAGCCCGATGACCTCCCAGGTCCACCGGCCGATGGTGGACGCGGAGACGCTGTTGCCGCCGGCCATGTCAGCGAGGCGGTGGTCGTGCCGCAGGGTGGCCAGGACGATCAGGGCGATCTTGCCGGGCGGCAGCTTGCGCCACCGGGAGCCGATCTTCTTGAGGTGGCCGCGGAGCAGGTCAGCGACGTAAGTGAGCGTCTGCCGCGACAGCGGCAGTGCGCACTGATAGACAAGCGGGGTGCCCTCGGCGGGCTCGGTGGTTGTATTCACACGCGCCTACGGCCCGCCGGGGGCATCCCGGCAGGCAGCGCCCCCGCATCTGGCGGGTCAGGGCGCGATGGCGAACTTCCCGGCCGCGCTGCGGCGCAGCCAGCCGCGGTCTTCGAGCCGCTTGAGCTTGGCGCGGACGTTCTCGCTCTGCCGGCCGGTCACGTCAATGCCCGGCCCGCTGCAGCGGCCTGCGCGCAGGTCACCGGCCCGCCGGTCTCCGCCGCGGCCGCGGTCGACCGTCTCCAGCAGTGACCGGTAGTCACCGGGGAGGTCGCCGAGCCGGATGCCTGGCTGCGCGGGGGCACCAGCAGCCCGAAACCCCGCTGCGCCGGCCCGGCGCCGCCCGGCTCGCCGACGTCCGCGTCACCGGCCGTCAGCTGGGTGATGACCTGCCCGGCTATCACCAGCCGTTCCAGCTCGCGCTCGGCATCGGCGAGCTGCTTGCGCAGCAGGTCGACCTCGCCGGTCAGCTCGGCTACCCGGCCGGTGAGCCGGTCCGCTAACTCCATCCCGTTGACACCCCTCAGGCGCATTACCGTGCGAACAGAGACGGGCACCGACGATAACCGGCAGATTCGCCGAACCTGGTTCGACACGCCGGACATACCCGAGCCCGTCAAATGATCAGCAGCTACGCTCAGCCGCTCTCACCAGCACGAGTACCCTCGATTCGGCTCATACCAGCCCCCTGAACAGCAACTTCAGGTTGGAACGCCCTCAATCGGCCCGGCGCTATACCCCCGGCCGGACTGAGGCATGTCGCTGATGCGCTAGATCAGGCGTCGGCGGCGGCCGGCCCGGGAGCAACTTGAGCCATGATGGCCAGCGGCTGGCCATCCGGGTCGTCGAAGAACGCCATCCACTCCTCGATGCCCGAGTCGTGCCGGTGGATCATGTGGGGCGCACCGGCGAACCTGACTCCCCGGGATTGCAGTTCCTGATAGGCGTCGTGGATGTGGGGTACCCGGAAGTACAAGATGGTGGTGCTGGCCGGTGTGCTACCACTGGGGACGCTGAGGAACAGCCGGGTGCCGCCGCAGTCGAAGAAGGCCAGGTCCCCGAATGTGTACAGGTGCGGGAGCCCGAGCACCTGTCCGTACCACTCGGCCGCCCGGTCGATATCGGTGACGTGTCGGGAAATCTGCCCGAGGGGACCAATCTGCAGTCCGGTCATCGTCTGCTTCCTTTCTCGCCCCGGTTCGGGAGCGTTGGCGTTGGCAGGCACGCCAGGCCAGGCGCGCAGGGCAGCGCGGTCCGACAGCCCCAGCTTGGCGATCGAGTTGGCCACATGAAATTTGATGGCATCGACGCTGACGCCACTGCGCCGGGCGATCTGCGGGTTGGACATGCCGTGCCGGACGGCGTCGGTCACCTTCCATTCCGCCGGAGTCAGCACGTCGGGATGGCGCGGGCGCCCGCGCCCTTTCCTGCTCACGTGACCAACTTAGCTATAGGGCACGCGAATTACCCTCCCCTAACGTGAGAGGCGAGCAGTTGTGAAGTGACGACGAGGTGTGCCGCGTCGTCGTGGCGGAGGCGGCGCCCGCTGGCCATCGCCGCCAGTGACCAACCAAGTGACAACGGCTCCAGATAACCACAGACACAGCGCGACTAGCCCGGACAGCGCTTTCTCCTTGACCTGCAGTAATCCGACCTGATGCGACCTCATCAGACGAAACCGCGATGCATGGTAAGGAGAAGGTCTACGGTTCGATTTCCGTAACGGGGCTCCAGGAGGTCTTCACGTTTCTGTGGGGACCATTTTCACATTTGGGTCTGACATTCCGGTGAGTCTGTGGTTTCTAGTGTGGTGGCGCCCGTGCGGGGTGCGGTGTGTGCCGGGCTGGTTGCTTTGCGTGCTGGGCGCCTGCTGGCGGGCAGGCTGGCGCTGCTTGCCTGGTGATAATCGTGGTGACGGGTGCCGGGATTCGCGGGCGGGTTATGGCGGCGCTGTGGTGAGGCTGGCGAGGGTCTGGCGGCGGCGCCTGCGGGTTTTCGGGGGGAGCCCGGCGGCGGCGCGGCGGGCGTTTTGCTGCTGGCGTGCGTTCCAGGTGTCACTGGTTGCGGACGATGAGCAGCGTAGTGGTGAACAGCGTGAGCGGGGCCAGGCCCATGAGGCGGCACCAGCCGCGGGTGATGTGGTTGGTGGCGGGGTCCTTGGCGGTGGCGAAGCCGCGTTCGGCGCCGGTGCGGCGGGCGTAGGAGCGGCGGTGCGCTTTGGAGGGGTAGTCGTGTTTTTGCGCGGTCTTGGCGAGGACGTCCGGGGGGACGGTGATGGTCTGCTGGGTGCAGCAGTGCTGTGGGTGCTGCGGCGGGGTGAGGATCTCGGGCCGGTCCCGGTCCAGGGTCATCGAGGCGGGGCGGAGCGGGCAGCGGATCTTGCCCGTGACTGCGGGGCACTGGAGGCGGTGGTAGCCGTCGCTGGTCGTCGCGGGTAATGCGCCCGAGCTTGTAACGGGCCAGTTCGGCGGTGTTCGCGTCGTGCGCGGTGATGTCGCCGGGGCTGGCGTCGCGGGCCAGCGGCCCGAGTCCGGTCAGCGGGCGGGGCGTGGCCGGGCAGTACAGGTTGCCGTTGGCGATGATGGCGCCGTGGTGGGTGCCCTTGGGTCCGCGGTCGTTCGGGTGCAGGTCCTGGACGAGCTGGCCGCCGGCGCCGCGCAGCGGGATGGCCCAGGCGCCGGGTCGCGGTGGGCGTAGCCAGGCCCTGTCCGCCGCCCGCGCCCCCGTCGAGCACGGCTTCAGCGACCTCAAGCACTGGCGGATCCTCACCCGGCTCCGCCTCAGCCCCGCCAGGGCCACCACCCTCCTGCGCGCCCTGCTCGTCCTCACCCGCCAGCACACCACCCGCTGACAGCTGATCATGACCTACGCCCAGCCGCTCCCACCAGCCCGAGCACCACCAACCCCGCCCACACCAGCGCGCTGACCAGCCAATTCAGGTTGGAACGATCTCAATGCATTGCGGGCAGTCACCCACGTCATCGAAGGTCCGTCCACTGCCCCGGAGACGGCGTTCCAGACCTTGATCCGCACGCGATCGTCCCGGAACGCGGGCCGCTGGCGGCGGTCCCGGAGCTGGACAGCTGCCGATCGGCATCGAGCCGGCGCACAACCGACTGCACCCCAGGCACGCGTAGGTGCCTCGGCGGGCCTTCAGCCGAAGACGCGGCGCTGGATCTCGCGGCGGTAGTCCTTGAGGGTGTTGTCCAGGTGCACGGAGGTGGCCTGGGCAGCTGCTTCGGGCTCGCCGTCCCGGATGGCGCGGTAGATCGCTTCGTGCTCGCCGACGGCGGCGTCGGCGTGGCCGCCCACCCCGCGCAGGCCGATGACGCTGGCCTGGCGCTGCAGCATGCGGGCTTCGCGGACGGCGGAGAGGAGGAAGGAGTTGTGCGAGGCGGCGGCGACGCCGAGGTGGAAGGCGTCGTCGCCCTGGTCGAATTCTGCGTTGTCGCCGCTGGCGTAGCCGTGGCGGCAGGTCCCGACCGCGTTTTCGATCACCCGGAGCTCGGACGGGCTGGCGCGCTTGGCGGCGAGCCTGCTGGTCTGCATCTCCTGGACGCGCCGGAACTCGAAGAGCATGAAGATGTGGTCCAGGTTGGTAGGTACGAAGAACCCGCCCCATTGCCTGGCCCCGAGCATGCTCTCGCTGTCCGTGACGTACAGGCCGCGGCCTTTCTGGGCGCTGACCCGGCCGGTCGCGGAGAGGATCTTGACCGCCTCGCGTGCCACGGTGCGGCTGGTGCCCAGGCGGACGGCCAGGTCCTTCTCGGTGGGCATCCGGTCGCCGGGATGCAGGGCGAGCTCGCTGATCAGTTGCAGGATCTGCTCGGCTACCAGCTCGTAGCGGGGCCGATAGACGCCGGATGCCCCGCGCCCGGGGTCGTCCGCTGCAGGCATCTCCGCCTTGTCGCTCGTCAGGGGAACACCGTCCACAGGTTCTTCGTCCATCCTTACCGGCATGCATCACGATGCTCCCGGCTGGCCTCGTATCTGATCTTATCCATATTGAGATCTGTGGACAAGATAGATACTACCTATTTTTGATGCCTGAGATCCCCAAACAAAATGGGATCTTTCCTTACATATCCCCCTATATTACTCCAAGTACCCTCGGAATTTTCAAAATAGGTGTTCTTATAACCTTGACGAACATGATCTCCTCCTGACCTAATTACGTATGAAACATACAGCTCATGGCCAGTCAACCGGGCTGCCGATCAGTCGGCGGACAGGTCTCGCCATATGCCCGGAGGCTGGTGTGATAGTTAATACTCATCAGGGCCTGTTGTCCTCCCGTCGTAGCGGCGGACAGGGCGACCGCAGAGCGTAGTGGAGGTAGCCAAGGCCCCGGTCATCCACGTTGCCCGCACGCGAAGGCATCCCAGGCCATCGCGCCCGCGGGCCGCGCCCGCCGTAGGCGCGGTCGCTCTGCTGACGACCTCCGACGCCGGATGCGACTACCCGCCGGAGCACCGCCACGTGCTCCTTGATGCCGCGCAATACGCGCGATCTTGTAACACGGAGGAGAGATATGAGGATTTTCCGCGGGGCCACGGCGCTGTGGCTCTGGTCGCGTCGGCTGAGACGGACGATACTGACATCGCTGGCCGCGGCCGGGCTGGTCTTCGCCGTCGGGGCCTGCACCAGCAGCTCATCGACATCGAGCGTGCCCACCGTTTCGGCGTCAGGTAAGGTCGGCGGTTCGCTGACCGTCTGGGTCGACGCGGTCCGGCTGCCGGTGGCGCAGGCTTACGCCAAGGCGCATCCGAGCGTGCACGTGCACATCGTCACCTTTGACGGCGACGCCAACGGCGCGACGTCGTTGCAGACCAAGATTCAGCTGTGGAACCGGACCGGCAACGGCTGGCCGGACGTCATCTTCAGCGAGCAGGTCCAGGACCCGATTTGGATGGCGCAGAAGCCGTTCGACTTCGCCGCGCCGGTCAGCGGCCTCATCTCGCAGAGCCTGCTCAGCCAGTGGCCCGCACCGTCGACCGCCCAGTGCACGGTCAACGGCACGCAGTACTGCGTCCAGGACAACCTCGCCCAGGATGTGCTCTGGGTCAACAAGAAGCTGATGGACAAGTTCGGCTACACGGTTCCGACGACGTGGCAGCAGTGGGCGGCGCTCGGCCAGAAGGTCGCGGCACAGCACCCCGGCTACGTCATCGGCACCAGCGGGGAGTCGTTCAGTCACTGGATCTACTTCTGGGCCAACCAGTGCCCGCTCCAGCATCTGCAGGGCAGCCAGCTCGTCATCAACACGGCGGATGCGCACTGCACCGAGATGGCCAGCCTGCTTGACCCGCTGATCAAGGACGGGACGGTGCCGCCGTTGAGCGTGTTCACCCCCGACTTCTCCAAGAAGTACGGCGGAGCGAACGACAAGGTCCTGCTGATGCCGGGACCGAGCTGGTACGGGCACGACGTTTTCCTCGCGACGCTGCACGTCCCGGCCGGGCAGATGACGACCGCGATGCCGCTGCAGTGGGCGAACCAGACACCGATCACGACCGGCCAGGTCGGCGGCGGCCCGTGGATCATCTCCAGGCACTCCAAGAACCTCGCGACCGCCGCCGACTTCGTCACCTGGGCCACCACGGTCTTCAATCCCACGGGCGCGAACGCGAGGCCGGGTTACCCGGCCTACGCGCCCATGGCCACCCAATGGCTGGCGGCGCTGGCCACGAACCCCTACTACGCCGCCGATCCGACCCCGGCGCTCAAGGCAGCGGCGTCATTGATCTGGAAGGGGTGGAACCTTGTCACCTACCCCGACCAGCCCGTCTGGTCCAGCACCGTGGTCACCGGGCTGATCGCAGGCAAGTCGCTGAGCTCGCTGATGCCAGCGTTCGGCAATGCGCTCGGACAGGCCGCGCAGGCAGCCGGGTATCAGGTCACCAAGTGAGTTTGCCCGCTCTGACCTCGGGGCAAGCGGAGGCCGCGCACCCGCGCGGCCTCCGCGCCGCGCGGATGCGCAGTCGCCGCACACCGCGGGGCTTGCCGTTCATCGTGCCGTACCTGCCGTTCCTGATCGCTGTTCGGCATCGCGCCGATGCTCTACGCGCTCGACCTCGCCTTCACCAACGCCAACGGCGGCGTGACCGGCTTCCACAACTTCGTGCGGACGTTCGAGGACTACCGCTTCGTCCCCGCGTTCGAGCACATCCTGTTGTACACGGGCGTCTGGCTCGGGACGCTCATCGTCTTCGTCGTCGGGCTGGCGCTGCTCCTGCACGGACGCGCGAACCGGACCTCGTCGACCTTCCGCTTCCTGTTCTACATGCCGGGCGCGCTGGCCGGCGCGGCGTCCGTCCTGGTCTGGCTGTTCATGCTCGACCCGGCCGTCAGCCCCTTCTCGTCCCTGCTGCACCACGTGTTCGGGGTGCAGCTGTTCGTCCAGTCGATCGCGCCAGGGAACCTGCCGTTCGTCTTCGCGATGATCGCATTCTGGACCGGTGCCGGCGGCTGGATCGTCGTTATGTACGGTGCGCTGAACACGATCCCGAACGAACTTGAGGAGGCCGCGCGCATCGATGGGGCGGGCCCGTTTACCATCGCACTCCGGCTGAAACTGCCGCTGATCCGCAAGTGGATCGCCTACATGACGATCCTGTCGTTCGCGACCGGGACGCAGCTCTTCATCGAGCCGCAGCTCGTGAACGAGGCGAGTCTGGGCCTGGTCCCCGACACCTGGTCCTCGAACCAGCTGGCGTACCAGCTGGCCTTCCGGTACGGAGACTTCAACGCCGCCGCCGCCATCTCCGTCGACCTGCTCGTGATCGGCCTGTTCGCCGCGGTGCTGATCGTTACGCGCACCGGGCTGTTCAGGAGGGAGGGCTGATGCGTTTCGCAGCGCGCGGCCTTCGGCTGGTGGTCCTCGCGGCGTTCGCCGTCTTCTTCGTGATACCCATCGGATGGCTGATCCTCGCCCCGACGAAGTCCGACGGCGCGCTCGTCACCAGCAGCCCGCTCTCGTTCGGCAGCTTCCACCAGGTCGTACTGGCCTGGGACCACCTCGACGCCTACAGCGACCACATCTTCCGCGCCTGGATCGGCAACACGCTGCTGTACGCGCTCAGCGCGACGGCGATCGTGCTGGTGACGGCGATCCCGGCCGGCTATGGCCTGGCACTCGGGAACTTCCCCGGCCGGAGGGTCGTGCTGACGCTGACGCTCATCGTGATGATCATGCCGGCGGCGGCGCTTGTGCTCCCGATCTTCCTCGAGCTCAATTCGCTGCACCTGATCGGGAGCGTGTTCTCGGTCATCCTGCCGTTCTCGTTCTTCCCGTTCGGGGTATATCTCGCGTACATCTACTACGCGACCACGATGCCACGCGACCTGCTCGACGCAGCGCGGGTGGACGGCGCCAGCGAGTGGCTGACGTTCCGCCGCGTCGCGCTGCCGCTGGCAAAGCCCATCGTCGCACTCGTCTTCTTCTTCAGCTTCGCGGCCGACTGGAACAATTTCTTCCTCCCGTTCGCCGTCCTCGCGGACTCGTCGCAATACCCGATCCAGGTCGGGCTCTCGGACCTGCTGTCGTCGACCCCCTCATTCAACCCAGCCCAGGGCGGTGGCGGTCAGCAGGTGGACATCTTCCGGCCGGAGCTGGCGCTCGCCACGCTGCTCGCAGTCGTCCCCGTTGCGATCGTGTTCCTGCTGTCGCAGCGTGCGCTGGTGCGCGGACTGCTCGGCGGAGCGGTGAAGCAGTGATACATGGCTGAGCGCTTCCTGATCGCCGCGTTGCTGGCCGGGCCCTTGAAGGAATGATCATGACGCATGCCGACATCGCAGCCTCGGTGCCGCTGCTTGAGCCGCCCGGCTGGGCGCTGGCCGAGCGGGAGCTGTTCGACCTGCTCGACCACGCCTGGCGTCGCTTCGCGCGGGACTTCACCGGCCCGGACGGGAGGCTGAACTACCGGGACGCGATCACCTCCCGCGACGGCGTGGACGACTTCTACGAGGTGTTCTTCAACTGGCCGCAGCTGTATCTGCTCGGCGGGGAGGACGACCTGCTGGCCCAGGCCGGACGGCACTGGGAGGGGGTGACCGTCCAGCTGACCGAGCTCGGCATGCTCTCCGATGAATACGAGCGCGGATACGACTGGTTCCACCAGGGCGAGAGCCTGCTGCTGCTGTACTTCCTGACCATGGCCAACCCGGCCCGGTGGTCCGAGCGGGCGGTCCGGTTCGCCGAACTCTACGTCGACCCGGCCCACGGGAACTACGACCCGGCGTGCCGCATCATCCGCCGCCCGCACAACGGCTCGGACCCCGGCCGCGCCGGCCTGTTCGACGGGACGCACTACCCATGGCTGGACCGGGAGGCCCGCAGGCTACGGCTTCCCGCTCGACTGGCTGCTACCCGATAGCACGCCCGAACCCGAACGCGCGCGGGACCCACGGCTGACTGCTGAGATGACCGCCCAGATGGGCGCGGGCGACACCGCGGTGAACCTTGCCGCCGCCGGGCTGGTGCTGAACGCCTGGATCCTGACCGGCAACCCGCGGTACCGGGACTGGATCGAGCAGTACGTCGGCGCGTGGCGGGACCGCGCGGCGGCGAACGGCGGTTCGTCCCGGACAACGTCGGCCCGGACGGGGTGGTCGGCAGCCTGCTCGACGGACGCTGGTACGGCGGGCACTACGGCTGGTCCTGGCCGCACGGCTGGTACAGCGTCGGCTCCGCCGCCGTCGTCGCCGCGCTGGCCGCCGCCACCGCCACCGGCGACGACGGCTACCTGGACCTGGTGCGCCCGGCCCTGGACATGATGACCGAGCACGGCAAGGTGATGGCGTTCACCGAATCGGATTCCTCGCTGCCATCCAGGTGGCACCCGCAGCTAGGCGAGGCGGTGACCACCCCGACCCTGCTGGTTCCTTTCCGGCACAGCGATCGCGGCTGGTTCGATTACAACCCGATGATTGCTTCCATCCCGGTGGCCCTGTGGCACCACGGGCACGACCTGGCCGACCGGCAGCGGCTGGAGGAGTCGCGCGAGGCAGCCGGATACGACTGGCGGACCGTCCGGTCCTTCCGCAGCAAGGAGGAATCCGGCCACGAGGAGCCGTGGTTCACCTTCCTGGCTGGCGACAACCCGGATTACCCCGAGAAGATCCTGGCCGCCGCCCAGGCCCAGGTACGCCACCGGCTCGCCCGCATGCAGGCCTACCGCGGGGCCGACGTGACCGAGGCCGACATCCACCTGTGGCAGCAGTGCAACCCGGTCGTCACCGAGGCCCTGGTCCAGCTGACCTGGGGCGGCCCCCAGGTGCTCTACAACGGGGGGCTCCAGCAGGCCCGGGTCCGCTACTACGACGCCGCCCGGCGCCGCCCCGGCCTGCCCGCCTCGGTGGCCGCCCTTGTCTCCAGCATCGATCCGCTGGCCACCGTCGTCGACCTGGTCAACCTCGACCCGGAGCACGACCGCACCGTGATCGTGCAGGGCGGCGCGTTCGCCGAGCACACCATCGAGGCCGTGCGGTACACCGCCTGCCCGGACGGTTCCTGGCTCGGCAGCCTGTACGACTACGGGCACGGCGAGCCGGCGGTCACCGAGCGCCGCGCCGTCGTCTGCGGCCCGTGGCTGACCGTTCTCCTGCCCGCCTCCACCCGGATCCGCCTGACCCTGACGCTGGCGCTGCGCACCCGGCCCCCGTCCTACGCCACGCCGTTCGATGACGAAAATCAACAACACTAGCCAGAACGACCCGTGGTATCACGGACCGTAAATAGCAGGTTCCTGTGGTGCCGAATTGTGGGCTTAGCCCGGCGGCAGACCGTAGGCCGTCACTGCCGACCAGTGGCACCAGAGGGTCGCCGGGGCCGGGCTGACCGTCCGCGGCCTGGAACGCAACGAGGGCTCGATGTACCTGACCCGGGCCGGCCTCGACCCGGAACGGGCCAAGGAGTTCCTCTGCGGGCGGTGCGAGCACCGGTGGACGGACAGGGTCCGCTACCAGAACAAGACCCTGTCCCGCTGCCCGTCGTGCGGGGCGAGGAACCTGGTCGATTCCTCGAACGTGCGCGTCTATGACAGGCCCGACGGGCCGCGGTAGACCAGCTCGCTCTCCATGCCCTTCAGCGAGGCCGGACACGCCCGAGGGCGGTGTCGCTGGCAG
>CAVSTQ010000007.1:0-52208 GCA_963730825.1 uncultured Actinomycetes bacterium | reverse complement strand
ACAGAGGGGGCCCGATGGCACATCGAGCTCTTATGAGCGGCTCCAGGGAGGAGCAGGGGGCCAGCGGGACGCCTGGGGGCGGTGAGGCGGGACGCGCGGGGGGCCAGCGGGACGCGTGGGGCGGCGGCTGGGGCTGGGGCGGGGCGGGGTCAGGTTGGGGGGGCGGGCTGGAGGATGATGTCGAAGGCGGCTAGGGAGAAGGGGGCGGGGAGGCCGTATTGGCTGGCCTGTTCGGGGTCGGAGACGGACGTGAACTCCTTGATCAGGCTTTTCTTCACGGCGAATACGGCGTCCGATTCGATATACGGGCTGCCATCCACGAAAATGTGCGTGGTCAGGGCACGGTGCCCCGGGGCGGTCACGATGAAATGGATATGCGCCGGCCGGTAGGCGTGCCTTCCCGTCGCCTTTAGCAGCGTGCCGACCGGGCCGTCAGTCGGTATCGGATAATGGCTCGGCACGATCGTGCGGAACCAGAAGGCGCCCTCATCGTCGGCGGTGAACAGGCCGCGGCCGTTGGCCCGTGGTTGCACATCCGGTTGCTGTACGTCGTAAAAGCCCTGGTCGTTCGCTTGCCAGACGTCGAGTTGGGCGCCGGGCAACGGTGTGCCGCTGGCCGAGAGGACCCGGCCGCGGACAACGCACGGCGTGCCCGTCCCGACGAAATCGATCGATTCGCCGAGCTCACGACGGGGAGACTTCACCACGTGGAAAGGACCGAGCACGGTAGATTCCGTGGCGCCGCCCGATTTCCGGTTGTTGATCGTCTCCACCAGCATGGAAATGCCGAGCACATCGGAAAGCAAGATGAACTCCTGGCGTTCGTCGTCGCATTTCTGGCCGGTCGCGGTCAGGAATTCGATCGCTCGCTCCCATTCGGCGATCGTCGGCTCGGTGTCCCTGACAAACGCATGCAGGTGCCGGACCAGGCTGCCCAGCAACTCGCGCAGCCGCGGGTCCTCGGTCTGGGCGAAGCTGGAGACAACGGCGTCAGCGGCCGTTTCCTCGGTGAAGTCGGTGGCCATGGCCGACAGCGTAAGTCCCACCGCCTCCACGGGGCTAGCTACGGGGACGACTGGGAGGACGGCTTTTTGGGCACCCCCCGGACGGCCGTATCGGAGACGGGGCCCAGATGGTGCAGCTTGTCGGGATTGACCACCGACCTGATGACCTGGACCATCCCGTCGGCGATGTCGATGCAGAAAACGCTGAGCACGCGGCCTTCGGCGTCGTAGGACACCGCGCCGGGCTGGCCGTTGACCCAACTCGGCTCGACCCTGACCTCCATCTTCACCGCGCGGCGGAGCAGCCCGATCATAAACCGCGCCACTTGCTCTGCCCCGGCGAACGGCCTGGTGTTCGCAAAGGCCTTGCCGCCGCCGTCGCCGACCATGACCACGTCGGGAGCGAGCAGCTCGAGCAGGCCGGCCATATCCCCGCCCGCGGCGGCGGCGAGGAAACGCCTGGCTACCTCGTCACGCTGCTCGCGCGAGGCTTCGAAGCGAGGCCCCTTGACGCCAGCGCGGCCCTCGTCGATGTGGTGCCGGGCCCGGGTGAGGATCTGGCGGCAGTTCGGCTCGGACTTGCCGGTGATCTCCGCGATATCGGGGTAGCCGTAGCCGAACACCTCGTGGAGCAAGAACACCGCGCGCTCGGCCGGGGACAGGCTTTCCAGCAGGACCAGGAACGCCATCGACAGTGAGTCAGACATCTCGGCCCGGTCCGCCGGATCGGGCTCCTGGCCCGCGATGAGCGGCTCGGGCAGCCAGGAGCCCACGTAGGACTCCCGCCGCACCCGCGCGGACCTCAGGACGCTGATCGCCAGCCGGGTGGTGGCGGTGGCCAGGTAGGCCTTGGGTGAGGCGATGATGGTGCCGCCGCGCAGGACGCGGGTCAGCCGGAGGAAGGCCTCCTGGACGATGTCCTCGGCGTCGCCGACGCTGCCGGTCATCCGGTAGGCGATGGAGAACATCAGCGGCCGGAATTCCTGGTAGGCCGCTTCGGCGTCTCCGTCCGGCGACTCGGGGAACTCAGGCGGCGCGGACATGTGCGTCTTTCTTGCCTGCGGTCCAGGCCGGGAAGCCGTCCCGCCAGCTGGAGTACCTGGGCGCCCAGCCCAGCTCGCGCTTGGCCTTGGCGTTGATGGCGCCCTGGGTCTGGGTCATCAGCGCGACGACCAGCTCGCCGGCCAGCAGCCTGGCCAGCCAGGCCGGGACATGCGCGGGCGGTTTCGTGCCAAGGCACGAGGACAGGTAGGGCAGCCACTCCGCGACCGGGGCGGGATCATCGTCCACCACGTTGTAGACGCCAGGCGCGCCCTGGCTAATGGCCGCGGCGGTCGCGGCCGCGGCGTCGGAGACCTCGACGAAGGACCAGACCCCGGTGCCGCCGCCGACCATCGGCATCTTCCGCTTCCTGACGGTGTCGAGCATGACGTCGGAGGTGCCCGGGCCGTAGAACATGCCGTAGCGCAGCACGATGCCTTCAGGCGCCTCCCGGGGCACGGTCTCATCGACGTACGCGATCGCCGCCGCCGTCCGGGCGGTCGAGGGCAGCGGATGCTGGTCGGGCGGGTCTTCCTCGGACGTGACCGGCCCCGGCGTCCGGCGGTTGTTCCAGCCGGTGAAACTCTGCGCGACGAACCGGCGGGTGCCGGCCTGGCGGCCCGCGGCCAGCAGGTACTCGGTGCCCCTGACACGCAGCTCGTTGGTGGCCGCGAACCAGGCGTCAAAGCGGCGGAAATTGGGCGCCCCGGCCAGCGCGGTCATCTGGTGCACGATCACGTCCGGCCGCGCGGCCCCGACCGCCGCGATCACCGCCTCGCGGTCCAGCCCGTCGAGGATGACGGGCGTGGCGCCGGCCTGGCTCAGCTGGCTGGCCCGGGCGGCCGAGCGGGTGCTGCCCGTCACCTCGTGACCGGCCGCGACCAGGCGGGGGACGAGATGCTGGCCGAGGGCTCCGGTCGCCCCTGCGACGAAGACGCGCATGATGACTTCCTTTCGCGATGCCTGACGTGTCGCCCTCTACGACGCGGCCGCCCGCCCCGGTGTGACATCGTCGGCACGCGCCCTGAGCCGCGCGGGCAGCGCTTCGGAAAGCCCGGCGGCGAACAACGGCACCCGCCAGACCGAGGGCGGCGGCCCGGTCACCCCGGTCAGTCGCATGACGATCTGGACGGTGACGCGGACCAGCCGCCTGGCGCTGGCGAACATCAAGAAGGCCAGCGGCAGCTCAACCAGGACAGCCGAGACAACGCTGGCCGTGAAGCCGCGTGAGCCGTATTCCAAGGCCACGTCAAACCAGGCGTCGCAGATAAGCAGCGTCCCGGTAACGATCATGAGAAAGACGACGATCTGGCGCTGATACCACGCGGCCCAGCCGGTGGCGGCGAGCGCGGCCAGCTCGCCGAGGTCGAGCCCGACCCAGACGGTCCGCCAGTCGTCCGAGGTGTAGTGCCCGGGCAGGGTCAAGATGAGGAGGGCGATCCACCCGGCCAGGCCGGCACAGCACCCCATGATGACCAGCAGGCCGAACTGCCTGCGCCGGCGCAGCCGGGAATCGGTCCGCAGGGGCGGCATATCGATGGCGGCCAGGGTGCGGGCCAGCTGGAACCGCTCATCGGGGGGCATCCGTCGAAGTTCAGCCTCATCGATCACATAACTATTTTGCGCCAGTCCTTTGGACGGCCAGCTGACGGGCCCGCTCGGCTCGCTCGAGCATCCGGCCACCCGGGAACGCCTCTTCGAGCCCGGCGCCGGCTAGAGGCGCGCGGCGCAGCGACGGGCGCCAGGCGCGGTCGGCGCCCTCGGCGGCACGCCAGCTGCCCGCGGGCTGTGCACCGGCGGGCGCGGGCATACCGGCCTCGACCGTGGCCTTGAGCAAGCGACGGGCCCCGGTGAAGGCCAGGAAGGCCAGCGGCAACTCCGCGAAGACCGCGGTGGCCGCGCTGATCCAGATGCCGTTGCTGGCCAGTGAGGTGCCGACGTCGAACCAGGCGTCGCAGCACAGCATGGTGCCGGTGATCATCAGCAGCAAGATCAGGATCTGCCGCTTGCGCCAGGTCGCCCAGGCCGTGGCCGCGAACGCCACGAGCAGGATCACGTCGAAGTTCACCCACAGGGCTCGCCAGTGATGGGCATTGAAGTGGTGCGGCAAGGTGGCGGCCAGCAAGACGATCCAGCCGGCCAGGATCACGCAGCAGGCGGCCGAGATGAGCAGGACCAGGCGCCGCTGACGACCCAGCGCGGGGTCGTTCAGGTACGGGTCGGGCCGGTCCGGCCCGGCTGGCGCCAGCTGGCCAGTCGGCTGGTCAAGTTCGGCCAGCAGACTGGCCAGCTGGTGCCGTTCGGCTGGGCTCATCCGCCGCAGCTCGTCCTCGTCTATCACGACCTTATTGTCCCCCCGTTGGCTGCAGGCTACCTGCCACCGGCGCCAGCGTAAGCTGGGAAAAGTGAGTGAGCTTGTCTACCTCGACTTCGGCCGGGTCCCGGTCGGATACCTGACGGGCTGGGACCTGCAGCGGCGCGTGCACGCCCGGCGGGTGGCCGACGAGGTGCCCGACAGCTGCCTGCTGCTCGAACACGAGCCGGTGTACACGGCGGGCAAGCGGACGGCCGCCTCCGACCGGCCGTTCGGTGACCCGGGCGCGCCGGTCATCGACGTGGACCGCGGCGGAAAGATCACCTGGCACGGGCCCGGGCAGCTGACCGGTTACCCGATCATCAAGCTCCGCGAACCCCTCGACGTGGTCGCCTACGTGCGCGCGCTCGAGGAGGCCATGATCCGGACCTGCGCGGACTTCGGCGTCAGCACGGCGCGGGTGGCCGGGCGCAGCGGCGCGTGGGTGCTCGGAGACGAGCGCGGTCCCGATCGTAAGGTGGGGGCGATCGGCGCGCGGGTAGCCCGGGGCGTCACCATGCACGGGTTCGCGCTGAACGCCGACTGCGACCTGTCCTGGTACGACCGCATCGTCCCGTGCGGCATCCGCGACGCCGGGGTGAGCACGCTGTCCGCCGAGGCCGGCCGCCCCGTCACCGTCGCCGCGGCGAACCCGGTCATGCAGCACCACCTGGCCGAGGTGCTCGGCTACCGCGGCTGGCGGCAGATCCAGGACCCGGTTCTGACTGGCCGGCGCACCCGGAGCCCGTGTCCTAGCCTGGGCGACGTACCCTAAAGGGGTGGTACTCGCACCAGAAGGCCGTCGCATGCTCCGTCTCGAGGCCCGCAACAGCGAGGTCCCGATCGAGCGCAAGCCGCCGTGGATCAAGACCAGGCTGCGCACCGGACCCGCGTACACCGAGCTGAAGACCCTGGTGCGCCGCGAGGGCCTGCACACGGTCTGCGAGGAAGCCGGCTGCCCGAACATCTTCGAATGCTGGGAGGACCGCGAGGCCACCTTCTTGATCGGCGGTGACCAGTGCACCCGGCGGTGCGACTTCTGCCAGATCGACACGGGCAAGCCGCAGCCGCTGGACGAGGGCGAGCCCCGGCGGGTGGCCGAGTCGGTGGCCAGCATGGGGCTGAAGTACGCGACCGTGACCGGTGTCGCGCGTGATGACCTCGCCGACGGCGGTGCCTGGCTGTACGCGCAAACTTGCCGGGAGATCCACGCCGCCATCGAGGGCTGCGGCGTGGAACTGCTCATCCCCGACTTCAACGCCGAGCCCGGCCGGCTGGCGCAGGTCTTCGACGCCGCGCCTGAGGTGCTGGCGCACAACATCGAGACCGTGCCGCGGATCTTCCGCCGGATCAGGCCGGGCTTCAGGTACGCACGGTCGCTCGAGGTGCTTCGCGCCGCCCACGAGACCGCCGTCCACCAGAGCCCCCCACGGGCTGGTCACCAAGTCCAACCTGATCCTGGGGCTGGGCGAGGAACGGCACGAGATCACCGAGGCGATGCGGGACCTGCGGGCGGCCGGCTGTGACCTGCTGACGATCACCCAGTACCTGCGGCCCACACCGCGGCATCATCCGGTGGAACGCTGGGTCAAGCCCGAGGAGTTCGTGGAGCTGCGCGAAGAGGCGGTTGAGCTCGGGTTCGCCGGCGTGATGTCCGGTCCCCTGGTCCGGTCCTCCTACCGGGCGGGCCGGTTGTACGCCCAGGCGATCGAGCGGCGAGCCGGCGCCAGCGCCCAGGCTGAGCCCGGTAACGCGGCTTTTGGAATAGGCCCGGCGGTTTCTGCCGGGTCGCGGGAACCGTATGCTGCGGAGCATGGCACGCATGTCGAGAAAATCTGAGGCCGCTGACCCGGCCGTGAATACGGGTACCGCTGAGGACATGGCCAAGGCCGGGCGGCTGAAGCAGATCCGCATGGTGGCCGGGCTGGTGCATAAATCCAACCCGAAGGCGATGCCCATCATCGTGGGCAGCGGGCTCGGCACGCTGGTGATCTTGGTTCTCATCGGCGTGCTCATCGGCCCGCTTGCGATCTTCATCCCGCTGGGCATCTTGCTCGGCGTGCTGGTGACGGTCATCTTGTTCGGCCGGTTCGCGCAGTCAGCGCAGTACTCGGCCATCGAGGGGCAGCCCGGCGCCGCGGCCGCCGTGCTTGAGAACATGCGCGGTAACTGGACGGTGACGCCCGCGATCGCCGCCAACCGGAACATGGACGTGGTGCACCGGGCCGTGGGCAAGCCCGGCGTGATCCTGGTCGGCGAGGGCTCCCCCACCCGGCTGGCGGGTCTGCTGGCCGCGGAGAAGAAGCGGGTCGCCCGGGTGGCGTATGAGGTGCCGATCGTCGAATTCCAGGTCGGCAGCGGTGCGGGCCAGGTCCCGATCAGCAAGCTGCAGCGGAAGATCATGCGGTTGCCGCGCCAGCTCAAGCCGGAGGCGATCAGCGACCTCAACCACCGGCTGAAGGCGCTGCAGCCGTCGTTGCAGGCCCCCAAGGGGCCGCTGCCGAGGAACGCCAGGCAGCCCAGGATGCCCCGGCCGAAGGCCCGCTAGGGCCGGCAGGCCAACCGCTACACGCGGACGACGACGGTGTCCGCGGCGCGGTCGTGCAGGCCCCGCAGGTCGCGGTCGGTCAGCAGCGGCGGGATCACGGTCAGCATGATCGCCGTGCGGACGGCCGACCAGCGGAAGCCGACCGGGCCGCCGTTGACCCTGATCACCCGGATGCCGAGCAGGCGCTTGCCCACCGAGCTGCCGGTCAGCGCGGTGAACATGTACTCCTCGATCGCGAAGACCGCGATGGTCCAGAACTGCGAATGGGTCAGCCAGTACGCGATCAGCATGCAGAGCAGCCAGTCGATGAACAGGGCCCCGACCCGCCTGACCATGGTGGCCACCGACCCCGGGCCCTGCTCGGGCAGCCCGAATCGCTGGCCCGGATAGGCCGGAGCCTGGCCCTGCGGCGGGCCCGGCGGTCAGCGGTACCCGGATTTCTTCGCCACGCCACCACGGTATCCGCTGCGTGCCAGCTGACGTGCGGCGGGCCATACTGGAGTCCTGACGTGGCGCCGAGCTGTAACCTGCGTGAAACACACCAGACACGGCGTGGAAATTGCCGGCGTCTAACGTCCGAATCGCGTGCCTTGAGAACCTAAATGCGTGCCCTGTACTGGGAGGGTTTGATGTTCAGCAGTGCCGAAGAAGTCCTCAGCTTCATCGATGAGGAAAATGTAGAGTTCATCGACGTCAGGTTCTGCGACCTGCCGGGAACGATGCAGCACTTCACCGTGCCCGCATCGGCGTTCAGCGAAGACGTCTTCACCGACGGCCTCATGTTCGACGGCTCGTCGATTCGCGGGTTCCAGGCGATCCATGAATCCGACATGCAGCTGCTGCCCGACCCGAGCACCGCGGGGATCGACCCGTTCCGCACGCACAAGACCCTGAACATGACGTTCTTCGTGCACGACCCGCTGACCGGTGCGCCGTACACCAGGGACCCGCGCAACATCGCCAGGAAGGCGGAGGACTACCTGCGCGGCACCGGCATCGGCGACACGGCGTTCTTCGGTCCCGAGGCGGAGTTCTACATCTTCGACTCGGCGCGCTTCTCGACCTCGGCGAACGAGGGCTACTACCACATCGACTCGATCGAAGGCGCGTGGAACTCCGGCAAGGACGAGGTCGGCGGCAACCTCGCCTACAAGCCCAGGTACAAGGGCGGCTATTTCCCCGTCCCGCCGATGGATCACTTCGCGGACCTGCGCGCGGAAATGACGACCAACCTGCTCGCGGCCGGCATCCAGGTGGAGATGCAGCACCACGAGGTCGGCACCGCGGGCCAGTCCGAGATCAACATGCGCTTCGGCTCGCTGCTGGCCGAAGCCGACAAGCTGATGCTGTTCAAGTACATCATCAAGTCCACCGCGATGGCGGCGGGCAAGACGGTGACGTTCATGCCGAAGCCGCTGTTCGGTGACAACGGCAACGGGATGCACTGCCACCAGTCGATCTGGAAGGACGGCGCGCCGCTCTTCTACGACGAGGTCGGCTACGCGGGCCTGTCCGACATCGGCCGGTACTACATCGGCGGCCTGCTCAAGCACGCGCCCTCGCTGCTGGCGTTTACCAACCCGACCGCGAACTCCTACCACCGGCTCGTGCCCGGCTTCGAGGCCCCGGTTAACCTGGTCTACTCCCAGCGGAACCGTTCGGCCTGCTGCCGGATCCCGATCACCGGGACGAACCCGAAGGCCAAGCGGGTCGAGTTCCGCGTCCCTGACCCGTCGGCCAACCCCTACCTCGCGTTCGCCGCGATGCTGATGGCGGGCCTGGACGGGATCAAGAACAAGATCGAGCCGCCGGAGCCGGTGGACAAGGACCTCTACGAGCTCCCGCCGGACGAGGCCGCGGCCATCCCGCAGGTCCCCGGGTCGCTCGAGGCGGTGCTCAACACCCTGGAGGCCGACCACGACTACCTCACCGAGGGGGGCGTGTTCACCCCCGACCTCATCGAGACCTGGATTGATTACAAGCGGACGGTGGAGCTCGACCAGCTCCGGCTGCGCCCGCACCCGCACGAGTTCGAGCTGTACTTCGACTGCTAGGCCGTCGCGACGCCTGACATCCGGCCGGCCGTCCCGGCCGACGCCGAGCCGGTCGCGGCGATCTTCGCGCACTACGTGACGACGAGCGTCGCGACGTTCGAGGAGATCCCGCCGAGCGCCGCGGACTGGCGGCGGCGGCTCGGTGACCTGGCCCACCAGGGCCTGCCGTTCCTGGTCGCCGAGGCGGACGGCGGTGTCTGCGGGTTCGCCTACGCCAGCCCGTGGCGGCCCAAGGCCGCCTACCGCCATACCGTCGAGGACACCGTCTACCTCTCCCCCGCCCACACCGGCCGCGGCCTGGGCCGCGCGCTGCTCGGCGGTCTGCTGGCCGGGTGCGCGGCGGCCGGAGCGCGCCAGGTCATCGCGGTCATTGCCGACACCGGCAGCGATGCGTCGGCCGCCCTGCACCGCCGGCTCGGCTTCACCGAGGCCGGACGGCTGACCGGGGTCGGCCGCAAGCACGGCCGGTGGGTCGATACCGTGCTGATGCAGCGTGACCTGAGCGCGCCGGTGAGCACCGCGTTCACCGCCGGGGAGAGCGGCTGGCAGGCGCGGCTGGGCAAGCTCAGGGACGTGGTCCGCCAGCACCTGGTGGCGAAACAGCTGAGCGAGGAACTGCCAGCACCGGCCGTTCGGATCATTGATCTTGGCTGCGGTCAGGGGACGCAGGCCATCAGGCTGGCGCGGCGCGGCTACGAGGTGACCGGGGTGGATGTCTCGGCCGCCCTGCTGACCCGGTTCGAACAGGACCTGGCCGCCGAGCCGGCCGAGGTCCGGGCCAGGGTGCGGGTCGAGCACGGCCGGATCGAGAACGCGGCCGAACGGCCCGGGGTGTCACCTTTCGCCGCCGTGCTCTGCCATGGGGTGCTGATGTACCACGCCGATCCCGCCCCGGTGCTGCGCGCGATCGCCGGGCTGACCGCACCGGGCGGGCTCGTGTCGCTGCTTGTCCGCAACGGCGATGCGCTGGCCCTGCGGCCGGGACTGCTCGGGCGACTGGGCGCAGTGCGCGGAGTCGTTCGGCTCGGACCATCTATCCCAACAGGATCGGGGTGACCGCCCGGGCCGACCGGCTCGCCGACCTGACCGGCGCGCTGGCGGGCCACGGCCTGGAGGTCACCGCCTGGTACGGCGTGCGGGTCTTCACCGACGCGGCCGCCGATGACGCCGAACCGCCTGCCGACCTGCAGGCGCTGCTTGACTGCGAGGAGCGGGCCGGACGCACCGACCCGTACCGCCAGGTCGCCGCCCTGCTGCACCTGATCGCCCGGCGGCCAGGCTAGACGGGCTTTGGCTAGGCGACCGGGACCAGGGTGAGGTAGGCCAGTCCCAGGATGTCGCGGTAGCCGCGCAGCCAGTGCGACCGGTGCTCGTCCAGTTGCCGGCGGAGCTCGGCGGCCCGGGGATGGTCGTGGTGGGCCGCGAGCCACTCCTCCTCGTCGCACTGGTAGCCCGACTCGAAGTCATCCCATTCGGCGAGCTGGCCACCTCGATCCAGGCCGGGCGGAAACCGGCCTCGGCGGCGAGGTCGACCAGGCCGGCCAGATCGGGCATTCGCCGGCGGTCGCGTCGGGCCACATGGCGGCCAGCTCGGCCTCGGTCGGGATCCGCTGCCAGAACCCCTCGCCGAGCAGCACCCGGCCGTCCGGCGTGACCAGGCGCCGTAGCGCCCGCAGCGCGGCCCCGGTATGCGCGGGTGGCTCGGCGTCGCTGACCGCGTGGCTGGCGCCGACACAGAGCACCAGGTCGGCGGGCCCGCGCGTGGTGCCGACACCGGATTCCCTGACGAACGCGACCCGATCGTCCAGGCCACGGGCCCTGGCGTTGTCCCGGCCGCGGGCCAGGTCCCCTTGGTCTGTGTCGAGCCCGACACCGGTCGCGCCGGGCGCCGCCGCCAGTATCCGGAGCATGCAGTTCGCCCCAGCCGCAACCGATGTCAAGCACCGTAGCGGGGCGGGTCCGGGTGAGCCGGCCGACGAGCCGGGAAGCCCTGGCCTCGGACAGGGGGCCGTGGAAGGTGAGGCTGGTCAGGCTGGCCGGAAGGCGGCGTCTGGTTTGTTATCGGTGCCGGGCGGATTCGTGTCAGTCATATGCGGCATCACGGTAACCCAACTGGCGGGGCCGGTCGACCGAATTTCCGGCCGCGGCTTGAGGTCAGGCTGGTGCCCAAAACCGGGGGTAAACGTACTTGGACAAGGACGCCGGGGACCATAAGGTAAGAGATGCTGTGAGAGATTACGAGGTCATTGAGCGGATTGACGCCTTCTGCGACGCCGTTCCCCGGCGCCGGGCCCGGGCCATCAAGTGCGGGCCGCTCGTTTTGTTCGTTCCGGCCGGCCCCGGGTGGCCCTATTACGCGCGGCCGTCGCGGGGCGCACGACCGCCGGTCACCGCGACCGACGTCCGTGCCGTCCGGGCCCGTCAGCGCGAGCTGATCATCCCCGAGTCCTTCGAGTGGATCGAGCAGATCGCGCCGGAGATGGCGGCCGCCGCCGCCGATGCGGGCCTTCAGGTGCAACCGCATCCGCTCATGGAACTCGCGGGTCCGGCTCCCGCACCGGCGCTTCCCGCGGGAATCACCGTTCGGGTCGTGGCTCCCGAGGACCCCGAACTCGACCGGATCTCGGCCGTGCCCGCCGTCGCGTTCGGGCACCCTGGTACGGCGGCCGGCGAGGCCGGCCCGGCCGAGCGCGACAAGATCGCCGCAGACCACGACGGCGGGACCATCGCGATTCTGCGCGAGCGCCTGAGGTCGGGACAGTCGGTGCTGGTCGCGGCGTTCGGCCCGGACGGCCCGGTCGCGGCGGGCAGCTGCCAGGCCGTGGACGGCGTGGCGGAGATAACGGGCGTGGGTGTCCTGCCCGCAGACCGCCGCTGCGGCCTCGGCGCGGCCGTGACCGCACTGCTGGCCCGGGATGCGCTTGACCGCGGGGTGGAGACGGTCTTCCTGTCCGCCAGCGACGCCGCGGTGGCCCGGATCTACGCCCGGATCGGCTTCCGCGAGATCGGCACCGCGATGATCGCCGAACCCGTAGACGGCTGAGTCCCGGGCCTCGCCGGGCAGGGCGCTGGTTCTGTGGATCCGTGGGTGCCTGCCCGGATAAGCGCGGACAATGGCCGTGTGACGGGAGGCAGGGGCAGGCACGCGGCGCGGGGCTGGCGGCGGTGGGGGCTGGTTGGCGGTTTGCTGGCCCTTGTGGCGATCATCGCCGGGGGCCTGGCCTGGGGTGCGTCAGGGATCCCGGCCGGAGGCCGGGAGCCGGCGGCGGGCGGCCCGAGCGAGCGGAGCCCCGGCGCCAGCCGCCCGGCGGGGCCGCCGCGGGAGGCCTCGACCGGGCCGATCGGGCGGATATCCCAGTCCCCGGAGTCCCCGGAGTCCGCGCCGGCCCGGGGAGCCCTCGGATCCCGCCCGGTCGCAACGGCGCAGGGGCCGGGCGATCCGCTCGGCTCGGCGGCCACCTCGTACACCTCGACCCGGGCCGGCACGGTGCTGGCCGCCGTCTACGACGTCCGGACGGGCCGGACGTGGCACCTCGGGCTGGGACCGCCGCAGGCGGCGGCAAGCGTGGTCAAGCTCGACATCCTGGAGACCCTGCTGGCCGAGCAGGGGCCCGGGGCCGGAGGGTCGCTGGCGGAGGAGATGATGGAAGACAGCGACAACACCGCGGCGACCAGCCTGTGGTACGCGGCCGGCGGCCCGGCACGGATCGGTTCGTTCAACACCGGGGCCGGGCTGAGCCACACCGCCCTGTCCTCCTGTGTGGTCTGCAGCGGGTTCCCCTGGCCGGGATGGGGCCTCAGCACCACCACCCCAGCGGACCAGATTGCCCTGCTCAAGAAGCTGATTACGGCCAACTCCCTGCTCACGGACACCGACCGCGCCTACGCTTTGTCGCTGATGGAGAACGTGACCCCGGCCCAGCGCTGGGGGGTGAGCGGCGGCGTCCCGGCACAGGCCACCGTGGCCCTGAAGAATGGCTGGCTGCCGCTGGCCGGCACCGACAGCGACTGGCAGGTCAACAGCGTCGGATGGGTGGCGGGCAGCGGGAGGAACTACCTGATGGCCGTGTTCACCACCGGGAACCCGACCGAGCAGTACGGCATCGACACGATCAGCCGGCTGGCCGCTATGGCCTGGCAGGCATGCATAGGTAACAGGCCGCGGCGGGCCGCTGGCAAGGGCGATATATCGGGCTATGGCGGAAATTCGCTCCACGCCATGGCTGGATCCCGGGCGGCCAGCGTTAATGCCGAGATAATGACTGATGCTAATTAATCCGCCTGACTGCCGTCAGAATTAGCGAGCCCCGCTGTAGGGTAAAGCGTAGTAGTTGACGCCAATGGCAAAGCCATTGCTATCAGAACGGCGCGGGACAAAGACGTCCAAAATTGGCGGTAATAGTTCTGTGCGCTAAGCGCCACGCCGGCATTTGTCTCGGTGCCGCCGCCGAGCTTCGTAGGAGGTGGGGCAGTTGAGCTGCCCCCAGTGTCAGGCCGCGGCGCATGGCTCCGCGAGCTGCGATCGGTGCGGCGCGGCGCTGGCCGGCCCCGCCAGCCGAGGCCTGCATCCCGAGCCCGTCGGCCAGCCAGTTCCCCAGGACGCCGGGGAGCAGTTCCTGCCCCACCGGGCCGGCCGGTATATCCCGGGCTCGGACACTCCCGCCAGCCAGTTCCGGCCGGACTGGCGGCGGCTGACCCGGGCGGAGCAGGCGGCAGGCGGCGCGACCCTGGTCGTTTTCGTCTCGCTGTTCCTGCCCTGGTTCGGGTCGGCCGCTTCGGCCCCGCACCAGTCTGAGCGGGATAGGCGCGCACGGATACCTGTCATCGTGATCCTGCTCGCGGTGCTGATGGCGGGTTACCTGCTGCAGCGATCCGGCCGGGAAGATTCCCGTCCGGCCTGCCGGTGACGCACGAGGCCGCGCTGATAGCGGGCACGGGCCTGCAGTTCGCCGGGGTAGCCATCGGGTTCGCCGACCTGCCGATGGCGGGCTCCGCTGGGAATTCGGGGCTTACCTGACGATGACCGCCGCGGCCGCCGCGCTCGGCTCCGCGCTGATGCCCGTGGTGCGGCACGCCAGGCTGGCCCGGGCCGGTTAGGATGACCCGCTGGCGGGCCAGGGCGGCCGGAGTCAGCCCGGCCAGCTGGCCGCACTCGCGGGTGAGGTGCGCCTGGTCGGCGTAGCCCGCGTCGGCCGCGAACGCCGCCAGGTCACCGCCGAGGCCAGCCTAGCTCGACGCGTCCCGCCCCGCGCCGCGGGCGGGCGGGAGCGGCCGGGCCGCGTCGATCCGGGAGACGAACCGGCGGAAACGCAAGACGCGCTGCAGCGTCTTCGGACCATAGCCCACCGCGGCCTGACAGCGGCGGCGCAGCTGGCGCGGGCTGAGCCCGACGTCAGCCGCGACGTCCTCGGCCCGGACCCGCGGATCCCGCAGCAGGCTCGCGGCCCGGGTCACGGCGGGGTCGGCCGGGGCGACGGCGACCAGGGCCGCGGCCACGTCCACCAGGTGGGCCAGCGCCGTGTCCGCGTCAAGCGTCCCCGGCAGCTGGGTCGCGTCGCCGGGACGCAGCTCGGCGAGGTCGACACGCTGATCACGCAGCTCGTGCAGCGGGACGCCGAGCACCGGGCCGCCGGCCGGCGGCCGGAAGCGGACACCGACCACCACCGTGCCCGCCGTCAGGACGGTCGGCACCGGGCCCGTATCCGGCCCGGCCACGTACGCCCCCCGGCCCTGCTCCCAGATCAGGTCGGTGCAGGCGTCCGGCAGCACGAGACCGTGGCGGTCGGCCGTGGCCGGGGTGACCTGCGCCCACAGGCACGAGACCGCGGGCCGCAACGCGGCCGGAGGCCGCCATTCGCGGTAGCCGGGCGGCCATCCGGGTACGCCATCCACGCTTCCAGGATGCCACGGCGGTGACCGTTTCGTTCAATACGCCGCTGGCGCCGCGTGGTCAGCTGGGGTGATGAATACTCCAGACATCAACGCCGCCGCCTCGTTCATCGCCGCGAACGCACGGGTGCTCGACCGGCGCCGATTCCAGCGGCTGTTCCAGGGGGGCGCGGCCGGACCGGTACGGGACGCGGTGGCCGCCTACCGCAACGACGACGGCGGGTTCGGTCATGGCCTGGAACCTGACGGCCGCGCCCCCGGCAGCCAGCCCGCGGCGGTCGAGATGGCGCTGCGGGTCATGGACACCGCTGACGCCTGGGACGACGCTCTGGTGCTCGGGGCCTGCGAGTGGCTGGCGTCGGCGGCGCCCGCCGAGGGCGGCGCGGCCTTCGTCGGGCCGGACCTGGACGGCTGGCCGCACGCGCCGTGGTGGGTGCCCGAGCCGGGTGACCCGGCCTCGCTCTTCCCCACCGGCATGATCTCGGGCACGCTGCACGCCCGCCGGGTCCGCCATCCCTGGCTCGATCGCGCCACCGAGGTGATGTGGTCCAGGCTCGGCGACCTCACCGAACCCAGCGGGTACGACATGTTCGGCGTGCTGGCGTTCCTTCAGCACGTACCCGACCGGGACCGGGCCCAGGCGGCGTTCGGCCGGGTCGGGCCGCTGATCATCGAGCGCGGCCTGGTCGCCCTCGATCCGGAGGCGCCCGGTGAGGTACACGGGCCGCTGGACTTCGCCCCCGAGCCCGGTTCCCTGGCCCGCGCCCTGTTCGACGAGGTGACGATCAAGGCGCACCTGGAACACCTGGCGCAGGGCCAGCTCGGCGACGGCGGCTGGACGTTCAACTGGCCCGCGTGGTCACCGGCGGCCGAGCGGGAGTGGCGCGGCTTCCTCACCGTCGAAGCGCTTCGCACCCTGCGGGCCAACGCCCGTGTCCGGTAGCCAGCCTCAACCGTAGAAGAGGGGCTCCATGACCGTGCGGGCGCGGCGGGCGGCGCGCCGGTAGTCCTGCTCGAGCGCCTGCGCGGCGTCGCCCGGCGGGTAGCCGAGCAGCCGGGCGACCGCGGTCAGCTCGGTGTGCCGGGCCGGCAGGGTATCGGCGGGCCGACCGCCGACCAGGACGATCGCGTTCCTGATCCGCGCGGCCAGCTCCCACGCGGTCATCAGCGCGCCGGCGTCGTGCTCGGGCAGCAGGCCCGCCTGGACGGCGCAGGCCATCGCCGCGCCGGTCCGGGTGGTGCGCAGCCCGGGCAGCGCGTGGGCGTGCCGCAGCTGCAGCAGCTGGATGGTCCACTCCACGTCGGACAGGCCGCCCGGGCCCAGCTTGACGTGCAGCGCGCGGTCCGCGCCGCGCGGAATCCGCTCGGCCTCCATCCGGGCCTTGATGCGGCGGATCTCGCGGACGGCCGTGGGGCTGATACCGTCCTGCCCCGGGCCCGCCGCTTCCGGGTAACGGAATTCGGCGATCATGGCGATGAACTCCGCGCCGAGGGCGGCGTCGCCCGCGGCGGCCTCGGCCCGCAGCAGCGCCTGCGCCTCCCACGGCGCGGACCAGCGCCGGTAGTAACCGCGGTAGGCGGCCAGGGTCCGGGTCAGCGGTCCCTGACGCCCTTCCGGCCGCAGGTCGGAGTCCACGATCAGGGGCGGGTCGGGCACCGGCAGCGCGAGCAGCCGCCGCAGTTCCACCGCCACCGCGTGGGCGGCGTCCGCCGCCTGCCGCTCGGGATAACCAGGCAGCGGGTCGTGCACGAAAAGCACGTCCGCGTCGCTGCCGTAACCGCACTCATGCCCGCCGAAGCGACCCATCGCGATCACCGCGAACCTGGTCGGCAACGGCCCGCGCAGCTCCGCCGCGACCTTCCGCATCGCCACCGCCAGCGCCGTCTCCACCGCCGCCCGGGTAATAGCGGTCAGCGCCTCCCCCGTCCTCGCCAACCCCGCGGAGGGCCTGGGATCACGCAGAATGTCACTGCTGGCGGTCCGCAGCAGCTCGCGGCGACGGACCGAACGGACGGCGGTGACCGCGCCCTCGGCGTCGTCTTCGTAGCGCTGGGCCGCCGCCATCATTTCCGACCGCAGCGCGGCCAGGCTGCGGGGTGCGAGCTCGGCGTCGTCGCCGAAGATCGCGACCGCTTCCGGCGCGCGCAGCAGCAGGCCCGCCGCATACCGGCTCGACGCGAGCACGCAGGCCATCCGTTCGGCCGCCTTGGTCTCGTCCCGCAGCAGCCGCAGGTACCAAGGAGAGGACCCCAGCTCCTCGCTGACCTGACGGAACGCCAGCAAGCCCGCGTCCGGCTCGGCCGCGTCAGCGAACCAGCCGAGCAGCACGGGCAACAGCGTGCGTTGAATCGCCGCCCGGCGCGAGACCCCGGCGGTCAGCGCGTCGATGTGGCGCAGCGCTCCCGCCGGGTCCTGGTAACCAAGCGCTTCCAGGCGCGCCCGGGCCTCGGCCGGGGTCAGCCTGGCCGCTTCCGACGGCAGCCGGGCCACCGCTTCGAGCAGCGGCCGGTAGAACAGTTTCTCGTGCAGCCGCCTGACCTGCCGGGCGTGGCGGCGCCACAGCTCGTCGAACTCGACCGCCGGGTCGGGGCGGATCACGGTTTCCGCGGACTGCCACCACGGTTCGTTAGGCCGGTCAATGAACCGCATCGCCCGGCCGAGCCGGCGAAGTACGGCGGGATCCTCGGGCAGGGTGTGGGTGCGGCTCAGCCGGTGCAGCTGAAGCAGATGCTCGGTGCGGCGCAGGAACCGGTAGGCGGCGCCCAGTTCGTCGGCGTCGGCCCGGCCGACGTACCCGCCGGCCGCCAGCGCGGCCAGGGCGGGCAGGGTCGCGGGCGCTCGCAGCGTCTCGTCGGTCCGGCCGTGCACCAGTTGCAGGAGCTGGACGGCGAACTCGATGTCCCGCAGCCCGCCCGGGCCGAGCTTGAGCTCACGCCCGGCCTGGCTGGCGGGCAGCAGCTGCTCCACCCGCCGTCGCATGGCCTGCACGTCCTCGACGAAATGCTCGCGGCGGGCCGCCTGCCAGACCAGCGGACCGAGGGTGTCCGCGTAGGCCTGGCCCAGGGCGATGTCGCCCGCCACCGGCCGGGCCTTCAGCAGGGCCTGGAACTCCCAGGTCTTCGCCCAGCGCTGGTAGTAAGCCTGGTGGCTGGCCAGCGTGCGGACCAGCGGACCGGACCGGCCCTCCGGCCGGAGGTTCGGGTCGACCGGGAAGATGCTGCCCTCCGGGGTGGAGCGCGCGCACACCCCGATCAGGCCCGCGGCGAGCCGGCCGGCGGTGGCGAGCGCGGCCGTCTCGTCCTCCTCCTCGCCCTTGACCGGCTCGGCCACGAAGATCACGTCAACGTCGCTGGCGTAGTTCAGCTCACGGCCGCCGCACTTGCCCATGGCGAGCACGGCGAGCCGCACCGGCACGGACTTGGGGGGCAGCTCGGCCCGGGCGATGGCCAGGGCCGCCTCAAGCACCGCCGCCGCGATGTCGGCCAGTTCCTCGGCCACCGCGTCGACGGTCGCGACGCCGGTCATGTCCCTGGCCGCCAGGTGCAGCAGGCGACGGCGATACGCCGCGGCCAGCGCGGCCGTGGACTCCTTCCGGCCCGCCACCGGACCCCCAGGCCGTCGGGTCCGGGCAGGTCGTGCGGGGGCGCGCCGACCGCGTGCAGCATCTCCTCGCGCAGCTGCGCCGGAGCGGGCCGGGTGACGGCACCACGCAGCACCTGGCAGTCGTCCGGGTGCCTGGCCAGATGATCGGCCAGGCCCGCGCTGACGCCGAGCACCGCGGTCAGCCGGTCACGGAAATCCTGCTCGCTGCGCAGTGCGGCGCGCAGGGCGTGCGGGTGCTCGGCGGCGTCGAAGATCCGCGCCAGCCCGATCAGCGCCAGATCGGGATCGGCCACGGCGGCCAGGGCCGTCACCACCGCGTCGGTCCTCAGCTCGGCCTCGGTGATGCCGAGATCGGTCAGCAAAAGACGTTCGGCTCGCGCCGCATCGGCGAAACCCATCCGCGCCAGCCACCCTGCCAGCGTGGTTCGCGAACCACTCACCTGAGCAACTTAACTTATCCGTGGCGCAACCGGCGCCGGAGGGGCGCCTGGGCTGGACCGAGGAGCGACGGGGAAGGCGCCCTCCAAGGGCGAAAGATAGAGTGACGAGTCACACAAATCCCTGGGAGCCGGTGCGTGAAAAATCTCTTTATCGCGGGAAAATGGGCGCCGGCGGCCGATGGCGGCACCGCGCAGACCATCAATCCGTTTGACGCCACCCCGCTGGACACCCTGGCCGAAGCGGCCGCGGCGGACGTGGACGCGGCGGTCACGGCCGCCCGCGAGGCGTTCGACGCGGGCCCGTGGCGCTCCTCGACGGTGACCGACCGGGCGGCGCTGCTGGCCAAGGTCGCGGACCTGCTGCAGCGGGACCGCGAGCAGCTGGCCCGCACGGAAAGCCTCGACACCGGCAAGACCCTCAACGAGGCGCGCGCCGACGTGGACGACACGACCGCCGTCTTCCGCTACTACGCGGGCATCGCGGGCTCGCACGCGGGCCGGGTGGTCGACCCCGGCCGGCCCCATGTGACCAGCCGCATCACGCACGAGCCGGTCGGCGTCTGCGCCCTGATCGCGCCCTGGAACTACCCGCTGCTGCAGATCTCCTGGAAACTCGCGCCCGCGCTGGCGGCGGGCAACGTCGCGGTGATCAAGCCCAGCGAGCTGACCCCGCTGTCCACGGTGGCGCTTGTCGGGCTGCTCGAGGAAGCCGACGTGCCGCCGGGCGTGGTGAACCTGCTGCTCGGCCGGGGCGCCACGGTCGGCCAGGGACTGGTCGCGCACCGCGGCGTGGACCTGATCTCGTTCACCGGCGGGCTGGCCACCGGCGAGGCGATCATGGCCGCGGCGGCGCTCGGGGTACGCCGGGTGGCGCTCGAACTCGGCGGCAAGAACCCGAACATCGTCTTTGACGGCACCGATTTCGACACCGTCGTCGACAACGCGCTGACGGCCGCGTTCCTGCACTCCGGGCAGGTGTGCTCGGCCGGTGCCCGGCTGATCGTGCAGGACTCCCTGCACGACAGCTTTGTCGCCGAGCTGGCCGCCCGCGCCGACCGGATCCGGCTGGGCAGCGGACTTGACCCGGACACCGAGTGCGGCCCGCTGATCTCGGCCGCGCACCGGGCCAAGGTCGAGGGGCACATCTCGCTGGCCCGGGCGCAGGGCGCGGAGCTGCTGGCCGGGGGAATCCGGCCGGACCAGCCCGCACTGGCGGCAGGTTTCTTCCTGCGGCCGACGGTGTTCGGCGGTTGTCACCGGGATATGACGGTGGTGCGGGAGGAAGTATTCGGGCCGGTGGTGACGGTCGAGCGGTTCAGCACCGAGGACGAGGCGATCCGGCTCGGGAACGACACCAGGTACGGCCTGGCCGGAGCGGTGTGGACCTCGGACGCAGGCCAGGCCGAACGGGTGGCGGGCGCGCTGCGGCACGGCACGGTGTGGATCAATGACTATCATCCCTACCTGCCGCAGGCGGAATGGGGCGGCTTCGGCCAGTCCGGCATCGGCCGCGAGCTCGGCCCCTCCGGTCTGGAGGAGTACCAGGAGAAGAAGCACATCTACCACAACACCAGCCCGGCGCCCGCGCGCTGGTTCTCCGGCTGAGCTTTCCTGGCCGCGGTGTTCCTCAAGCCCCGGGCGAACCTGGGCGGCGGCGGGCCGGCGCGCACAGCCCGGTGTGGTAGGCATGAGGTTATGGTCGACCTCATCCCCCGCAACGTTCTGTTCGGCAACCCCGAGCGCGTCAGCCCGCATATCTCGCCCGACGGCACCCGGCTGGCCTGGATCGCGCCGCGCGACGGAGTGCTCAACGTCTGGGTCGCGCCGATCGGCGCCTCGGGCCCGTCCGGTGTCGACTGGGACGCCGCGACGGTGGTCACCGACGACACCGACCGTGGCATCCGGATGTTCGCCTGGGCGCGGGACGGCAGGCACCTGCTGTACCTGCAGGACACCGGCGGGGACGAGAACTGGCGGCTGTACGACGTCGACATGGACACGATGGCCCGGCGTGACCTGACCCCGTTCGACGGCATCCAGGCGCGGATCATCGCCACCCGCAAGAGCCACCGCGACGAGATGCTCGTCGGGATGAACCGCGAGAACCCCCAGCTGCATGACGTCTTCCGGCTCGACCTGAAGACCGGGGAGCTGACCAAGCTGATCGAGAACCCCGGCTACGCCGGGTGGCTCGCCGACGAGGACATGGTGGTCCGGGCCGCGGTCTCGCCGCTGCCCGACGGCGGGTTCGACCTGCTCGTGCGGGACAGCGAGGACGACGGCTGGCGGACGCTGATGACCATCCCGGCCGACGACGCCCCGGCCAGCGACGTGCTCTCGTTCAGCGCCGACGGGACCTCGCCTGCTGGCCATCAGCTCGCTCGGCACCGACACCGGCCGGCTCGTCCGGGTCGACCTGGCCACCGGCGACACCGAGGTGCTGCTGGAAGACCCCGAAGCGGACGTGGCGGGCGCGATCCTGCACCCGGACACGCGGGAACCGCAGATCGTCGAGGTGCTCAAGGACCGGATCGAGTACCACGTGCTCGACCCGGCGGTGGAGCCTGACTTCAAGGCCATCCGGGCACTGCACCACGGCGACCCGCAGCTGGTCGGCCGGGACGAGGCCGACACGACCTGGCTGATCGCGTTCACCGACGACGCCGGGCCGGTCCAGTACTACTCCTACGACCGGCCCAGCCGCACCGGCAGCTTCCTGTTCGACAGCCGTCCCGAGCTGTCGCGGTACACGCTGGCCCGGATGGAGCCTTTCTCGTTCCAGGCGCGGGACGGGCTGACCATCCACGGGTACGTCACCTTCCCGCCCGACGGCGGCCGGACCGGCCTGCCGGCGGTGCTCAACGTGCACGGCGGCCCGCAGGTCCGCGACACCTGGGGCTGGGACCCCGAGGCGCAGTGGCTGGCCAACCGGGGTTACCTGAGCCGTGCAGGTGAACTACCGCGGCTCGACCGGCTACGGCAAGTCGTTCGTGGCCGCCGGCGACCGCGAGTGGGGCGGCAAGATGCACGACGACCTGCTGGACGCGGTCGGCTACGTGGTCGACCAGGGCTGGGCCGACCCGGCCCGGGTCGCGATCTACGGCGGCTCCTACGGCGGGTACGCGGCGCTGGTCGGCGCGGCGTTCACGCCGGACGTGTTCTGCTGCGCGGTGGACATCGTCGGCCCGTCGAACCTGCAGACGCTGCTCGACACCATCCCGCCGTACTGGAAGCCGATGGCGGCGGCGCTGTACAAGCGGGTCGGCAACCCGGAGACGGACCAGGAGTTCCTGTGGTCGCGCTCGCCGCTGTCCCGGGCCCATGACATCCGGATCCCGCTGCTGATCGCCCAGGGCGCCAACGACCCGCGGGTCAAGCAGGCCGAGTCCGAGCAGATCGTGGCCGCGCTGGAGCAGGCCGGGATCGAGCACGAGTACATGCTCTTCCCCGACGAGGGCCATGGCTTCGCCAAGCCGGAGAACCGGCTGAAGTTCTACGCCGCGGCCGAGCGTTTCCTGGCCAGGTACCTGGGCGGCCGGTTCGAGGAGTAGCCGCTTGCCTAGAGCATCGGCAGGTAGCGGCCCAGCTCGTACTCGGTGACCTGGCGGCGGTACTCCTGCCATTCCTCGCGCTTGTTGCGCAGGAAGAAGTCGAAGACGTGCTCGCCCAGCGTCTCGGCGACGAGCTCGCTGTCCTGCATGACCTTGATGGCCTGATCCAGGTCCTGGGGCAGCGGCCGGATGCCGAGCGCGCGGCGCTCGGCGGAGGTCAGCGCCCACACGTCGTCCTCGGCGCCGGGCGGCAGCTCGTAGTCCTTCTCGATGCCCTTGAGGCCGGCCGCCAGGATCACCGCGAAGGCCAGGTACGGGTTGCAGGCGGCGTCCACCGAACGGAACTCGACCCGCGTCGCGTTGCCCTTCTGCGGCTTGTACATCGGCACCCGGACCAGGGCCGAACGGTTGTTGTGGCCCCAGCACACGTACGCGGGGGCCTCGCCGCCCGCCCCGGCGGTGCGCTCGGCCGCCCCCCACAGCCGTTTGTAGGAGTTCACCCACTGGTTGCAGACGGCGGTGATCTCGGGCGCGTGCCGCAGCAGCCCGGCGATGAACGCCCGGCCGGTCTTGGACAGCTGGAACTCCGCGCCGGCCTCGTAGAACGCGTTCCTGTCGCCTTCGAACAGCGACACGTGGGTGTGCATGCCGGAGCCCGGGTGGTCGGTGAACGGCTTGGGCATGAACGTGGCGTAGACGCCCTGCTCGATCGCCACCTCCTTCATCACCAGCCGGAACGACATGACGTTGTCGGCGGTGGTGAGCGCGTCGGCGTAGCGCAGGTCGATCTCCTGCTGGCCGGGGGCGCCCTCGTGGTGGCTGTACTCCACCGAGATGCCCATGGACTCGAGCATGGTGATCGCCGTGCGGCGGAAGTCGTGGGCGATGCTGTGCGGCGTGTGATCGTAATAGCCGCCTGTGTCGATCGGCCGCGGCTTGTCACCCGGCTCGGGCCGCTCCCGGAGCAGGAAGAACTCGATCTCCGGATGAGCGTAGAAGGTGAACCCGAGGTCGGAGGCCCGGCTGAGGTTGCGTTTGAGCACCCAGCGCGGGTCCGCGTACGACGGCGACCCGTCCGGCAGCAAGATGTCGCAGAACATCCGGGCCACTCCGGGGTACTCACCGCGCCACGGCAGCAGCTGGAACGTCGACGGATCCGGCCGGGCGATCATGTCGGCCTCGTAGACCCGCGCGAACCCCTCGATGGCGGAGCCGTCGAACCCGATCCCGTCGGCGAACGCGCCTTCGAGCTCGGCGGGCGCCACCGCCACCGACTTCAGCGTGCCGAGGACGTCGGTGAACCACAGCCGGACAAACCGGATGTCGCGTTCTTCGAGCGTCCGCAGCACGAACTCTTCCTGCCTGTCCACGGTAATCACCTTAGACGTTCCCCATCGCTTGATCAGCCTTCGGCGACGTCGACCCGGTAAACACCTCGCGGACGCGGTGCGCGTATCACCCGAGTTTGCCCGTCCGGTGTTTCCGCGCGGTTACGCCGGTACGAGGTCAGGGCTTGCGGGCCAGAGCGGCGTAGGTGGGCAGCTGGCGGGCGCCGGTGCCGGTGGTGCCGAGGGCCCACTGGCCGAGCGGGGAAACGCCCGGCGGGACGAGGTCCAGGCCGGACAGAAGCCTGGTCACTTCCGTCCGGGACCGGAAGGTGATCGCCGTGGCGGAGTGCGAGTTGTAGCTGCGGGCGGCCTCGGGCGTCCCGGTCCTGATGTCGCTCGAGGCGTGCGAGATGGCCAGGTAGCTGCCGGACGGAACCGCGTCCAGGTAGCGCTGGGTGAGCCCGTAGGGATCATCGGCGTCGGGGATGAAGTGCAGCAGGCCCAGCATCATGACGGCCACAGGCTGGCTGAGGTCCAGCGTCTTGCCCGCTGCCGCGATGATCTTCTGCACCTCGCGCGCGTCGGCCTCGATGTACGTGCACCGGCCGGCCGGGTCGCTGGTCAGCAGGGCCCGGGCGTGCGACAGCACGATCGGGTCGTTGTCGACGTAAACGATCCGTGACTCCGGCGCCACCCCCTGCGCCACATCGTGGGTGTTGTTCTCCGTCGGCAGGCCGGTGCCGATGTCGAGGAACTGCCGGATGCCGGCCTGGGTCACGAGGTAGTGCACGGCGGTGGACAGGAACATCCGGTTGCTCCGGGCGACCTGGCCGATCACCGGCATGACGTCGAGCACCTCTTGGGCGGCGCGCCGGTCGGCGGCGAAATTATCCTTGCCGCCCAGCCAGTAGTTGTAGATGCGCGCCGGGTGGGCCACGCTGGCGTCGAAGCCGGCCCCGCTGGCCGCCTCTCGCTCCTGGTCCGTGGCGTCCTCCCTTTCGCGTGCGGGCTTTCTGGAGATACATCCTACCCTCGGCGGGCGGCGGCCTACGGCCTAGGCTGGAGGCGTGACGATGCTGCGAATTGCCCTGGCCCAGGTTAACGCGACGGTTGGTGACCTGGAGGGAAACGCCGGGCTGATCATCGAGTGGACGCGCCGTGCGGCCGGCCGCGGGGCCAAGGTGGCGGTATTCCCTGAGATGATGCTGACCGGTTACCCGGTGGAGGATCTCGCGCTGCGGGCCTCGTTCGTGGAAGCGTCCATCGCGGCGCTGCGCGGCGTGGCGGAGCGGCTGGCCGCCGAGGGTCTCGGCGGGGTGGCCGTCGTGGCCGGCTACCTGGACCGGCGCGCCGACCTGGCGCCGCGGACCGGGCTGCCGGTCGGGGCACCGCAGGACGCCGCGGCCCTGCTCTACGGCGGGCGCGTCGTCATCACCTCGGCCAAGCACCACCTGCCGAACTACGGGGTGTTCGACGAGTTCCGCTACTTCGTGCCGGGGGACACCCTGCCGGTGTTCCGTCTCCCGGCGGGCGACGGCGAGCAGGTCGACGTGGCCATCGCGATCTGCGAGGACCTGTGGCAGGACGGCGGCCCGGTGGCGGCCTGCCGGCGGGCCGGGGCGGCCCTGCTGGTGGTGCCGAACGCGTCGCCCTACGAGCGCGGCAAGGACAACGTCCGGCTTGACCTGTGCGTCCGGCGGGCGCGCGAGGCCGGGGCCGCGCTGGCGTACGCCAACATGATCGGCGGCCAGGACGAGCTGGTCTTCGACGGTGACTCGATCCTGGTGGCCGCGGACGGCACGCTGATCGCCCGCGGGCCGCAGTTCGACGAGGCGCTCGTCGTCGCCGACCTGGACCTGCCCGCGGCGGAGCCGGGCGAGGCGGCCGGGGACCAGCCGGTGGACGCGGGCGACGGCACGGTGATCACGGTCCGGCGGGTGACGCTGCCCCCGTGGCCGGCGCGGGCCCGGCTGAGGCCGCCCGGGACCGAGGTTCCCGCGGACCGAGGGTACGGGGCTGGTCTGGCCCCGGCTGTCCGACCCGGCCGAGGTGTACGCGGCGCTGGTGACCGGGGTCAGGGATTACGCGCGCAAGAACAGGTTCCGCTCGGTCATCCTGGCGCTGTCGGGTGGCATCGACTCGGCGCTGACCGCCACGATCGCCGCCGACGCGATCGGCCCGGAGAACGTGCACGTCGTGCTGATGCCCAGCCGGTACTCCTCGGACCATTCGGTCAGCGACGCCGAAGACCTGGTCAAGCGGCAGGGCCTGCACGCGGTGACGATCCCGATCGCCGCGATGGTCGGCGCCTTCGGCGAGTCGCTCGCTCCGGCCGGGTTCCCCGAGACGGGGCACCCGCGGAGAACCTGCAGGCCCGGGTGCGCGGGGTGGTGCTGATGGCGCTGTCCAACGCGGCCGGGCACCTGGTGCTCACCACCGGCAACAAGAGCGAGCTCGCCACCGGCTATTCGACGCTGTACGGCGATTCGGCCGGAGGGTTCGGCCCGATCAAGGACGTCCCTAAGACGCTGGTCTGGGAGCTGTCCCGGTGGCGCAACGCGGAGGCGGCGCGTCTGGGCGCCACTCCCCCGATCCCGGAGAACTCCATCACCAAGCCGCCGAGTGCCGAACTCGCGCCCGGGCAGATGGACACCGACTCGCTGCCGCCGTACGACGTGCTCGACGCGCTGCTCGACGACTACGTGGAGAAGGACAAGGGAACCGCGGAGCTGATCGCGGCCGGCCACGACCCGGGGCTGGTCGAGCGCGTGGTCCGGATGGTCGACGCGGCCGAGTACAAGCGCCGCCAGTATCCGCCGGGCCCGAAGATCAGCCAGAAGAACTTCGGCCGGGACCGCCGTCTCCCGATCACCAACCGCTGGCGCGAGAGGACCCCCGATGATCACGAAGGCTTTTTACCCGCGGGCGGGTAAAAGCCTTCGTGATCATGATGCGGAGCTAGACGTGAACTTTGAGCAGCTGGCCGTCGCCGCCGATACCGCTGGTGTTGTTGGTGACGTAGAAGGTGTTGTCGTTGATCACGGCGATGCCGCCCGGGTTGGTCATTCCGGTGCTGGCCAGCAGGGTCTGCTGGCCGTGGCGGTCGACGCGGATGATGGCGCCGGTCTGGTCGGTGGCGAGCAGGCCGTTCTTGGCGATCTCGAGCACCAGCAGCCGGCCGTGTGAGTCGAACGCGAGGTCGATGATGTTGGTGAACCCCTGGGCGTAAATCGTCGGAGCGTGCCCGGGCACCACGCGCCACACCCGCGCCTCGCCGACGTAATACGGGTAGCCGGTCAGCTCGCCCACGTAGAACGCGCCGTCGGGGCCGCGCACCACGTCGGTCGGCACGGATTCGACGATGTCCTTCGGGTTTTCCGCGGGCACCCGCTGCGGGAAGGCCGCCACCGTGGCCAGCTTGCCGTCGCGGGTGAGCTTGAGCAGGTCGTTGCCGCCGACGTTGCCGAAAACGGCGTGGCCGCCCGCGTTGGCGATGTAGGTGCCGAAATCGCCTGTCGCCACCCCGTAGGGGTCAGACTCCTGGTCGGTGCCGTACACGGACGTCTCGTAGGAGGCGATGTCCGCGACGGGCTTGACCTTGCCGTCCCAGCCGAAGTTCACCAGCTGGCCCATGTCGACCGCCCCCGGGCCGAGCCCGGTACGGGTGGTAGGCGTGCCGAGCAGCCCGAAGACCCCGGACAGCTTCCCGTCGTACAGGCTGATGTCGTGCAGGCCGAGCACGAACGTCTTGCCGGTGTCGGATTCGGACGACAGCCCGGTGAAGAGCTCACGGGTCCGCCCGGTGTGCGTCGAGTAATCCAGGATCGAGCCGGTGGCCCCGTAACACAGCTCCGTGCCGCCCTCGCCCGCCGCGCACGGCCCGTTGTTGCCGGCCGCGACTCCGGCCTCGGCCACCAGGACCTGCCCGGTCCGCCGGTCGTACACCAGGCCGCGAGGCGCATTCAGCCCCGAAGCCACAACCTGGATAGTTGTCTTGCTCCCGCCGGAGTGGCTCACGGCCGGAGCAGCGTTAGCCTGACCTGCCAACAGCGGAGAAGCGGCCAGCATGGCGGTGGTTACCGCCGTAATACCAGCCTTCCGGAACGCCTTTGTCACACTTTCCTCCACAAGATCACCAGTTGGACGTCCCTAAGATAAATGGACTGTCTGTAGCCGCCTAGAGGCAAATTTGTGATTCTTGTGAGGTTTTTGACGATTAATGCTTTCTATTGTTGCAACTACTGATACACGATGAAAACTTTGTGGACTATGGGTTTGACGTGTCCATTGTTACTTGTGTTGCCCTAGTGGTTACCGGTGTGCATGCGGTTGCGTTCCGTAACGGATCGCGGGACACAATCCGTTGCCGGCGCAATCCGCTGTTACGGGAAGTAATGGCCGCAGCGGAGGGCCTGCCGGGCTCGCGGCCGCGCGGGGACATCATCCGGGCCAGGAAGATTTTTCGGCATGGGATGCAAGGTTGTGGCAACCTGCACAATAGAATGTTTAGGTTGTCACAATCATGCATAACGGGATGGGTTCAGTGTGACGAAAGGCGTAGGGCGCGAGCCAGTGGGGCCATTTCGCCGCCTTGGGGCTAGCGGGCGGCCAGGCCGAGCAGGACGCCGTCGACGACGCGGGCCGCGAAGTCGCCGTCCAGGCTGCTGTCCGCGGACTTCTCCCTGGCCAGGACGGCGCCGGTCAATGCGAGCAACGCCACTTCCACGTCGGTGTCGGCTCGCAGCTCGCCGGTCTCGATGCCACGGCGGATGACCGCGCGCATGACGTCGCGCCGCGGTTCGACCACCGTCTCCTTGTACCGCGCCATCAGCCGCGGGTACTTCTCGCCCTCACCGAGCAGCAGCGCGTACCTGCGCGCCTTACGCGGGTCGCCCTTGTCGACGCACATCACGGTCAGCATCCCGATCAGGTCGTCCCGGACGCTGACACCGCCAGGCTCGGGGTATGGCGACTTGAGCGAGCTGAACGCGGCCAGCAGCAGCTCTTCTTTGTTCGGCCAGCGGCGGTAGATGGTCGCCTTGCCGACTCCGGCCCGCGCGGCGATGGCCTCGACGCAGGCTCCCTCGAAGCCCTGCTCGGCGAACAGGTCCAGGGTCGCCTCGATGATCGCCTGCTCGGCCTGCTCGCTGCGCGGCCGGCCAGGCTTGGCCGGGTGGGCGGGCTTGACCGGGCGGTGGTGAGCCGCCTCGGTCAGCCCGGCTTCCCCGTCGCGGCCGGGCCCCTGATCGACAGTGATCACGGGCTCCATGACGTGTTATCCCTCTCGCTCTGCGCTGTTGAGCATGACGGCTTCTTCCAGTATGGCAAGCTCGTCCTCGTAATTGCTATCGCTGGTGGCCGAGGCGGGCGTGGCCTTGGCCGCCCGCCCGGGCATCCAGCGCAGCACCACGAACCCGCCCGCCAGCGCGAGCCCGGCCGCGACCAGCGAGGTGAAGTGCATGGCGTGCACGAACGAGTTATTCGCGGGCACCAGCAGCGCGTGTCCGGCCGTGCCGAGCTGCTGCGCGACCGCCTGGGTGGCGGTGATCGACGACGACGCGGCGTTACGCGCGGCGGCGGGCAGGTGGGTCAGCGAGGGGCTGAGCGCGTTGCGGTAGAACACCGCCAGGATCGAGCCGAGGATGGCCACGCTGAGCGCCACCGCGACCTGACGGGCGGTGTTGGTCAGCGCGGAGCCCGCGCCGGCCCGTTCGCGCGGCAGCACGTCCATGACCGCGGAGGTGGCGGCCGGCATGCTGACCCCGATGGCCGCGCCCTGGACCAGGTACAGGGACCCCAGCACCCAGATCGGCGTGGCGACGCCAAGCGTGGCGTAGCCGATGAGGTCGATCCCCATGACGAACAGGCCGGTGGCGCCGACCGCCTTGGCACCGTACCTCCGGACCAGGGCGGCGCTGCGCGGCGCGGCCGCCAGCTGCCCGACCGCGAACGGCACGGTCAGCAGCCCTGCGGCCAGCGGGCTGTAACCCCGGACGTTCTGCAGGTAGAAGCTGGTGAAGAAGAAGACGCCGCCCATGCCGAAGAACACCAGGCCGAGGGCCCCGATCGAGGCAGAAAGCCGCCGGTCACGGAACAGCCTGACGTCCAGCGACGGGTGCGTGATCCGGGACTCGTACCAGGCGAAGCCCGCGAGGATGACCAGGCCGCCCACGATCGGGCCAAGCACGCCGAGGCTGAGCCACGAGTTGCCGTCACCGCCCTGGACGATCCCGTACACCAGTGACACCAGGCCCGCGATGGACAACAGGACGCCGACGTAGTCGATCTTGCCCGCTTCGGGGTTGCGCGACTCCGGCACCATGATCGCGGCGAGAATGGCACCGATCACGGTCACCGGCACGTTGATGAGGAAAACCGAGCCCCACCAGAAGCGGTCAAGCAGCACGCCGCCCAGGACCGGGCCGGTCGCGATGCCGATGCCGACCGCCATGGCCCACAGGCCGATCGCCTTCGGCCGTTCGGCGGGCTCGAAGACGTTGGAGATGATGGACAGGGTCTGCGGCATGACCGCGGCCCCGCCCAGGCCCATCGCGGCCCGGGCCAGGATCAGCTGATCGGGCGTCCGCGAGTAGGCCGAGAGCAATGACGCGATGCCGAACAGCGCGAGCCCGATCATGAGCATGCGCTTACGGCCGATCTTGTCGCCGACGACGCCAAACGTGAAGAGCAGTCCGGCGAAGAACAGCGTGTAGGAGTTGATGGCCCATTCGAGCTGGCTCTGACTCGCGCCGAGGCCCCCGTGAGGCTCGGCGATGGTCTTCAGCGCGACGTTCAGGACCGTGTTGTCGATGACGATGGCGAGCAGTCCGACGATCAGCACGCTGAGGATCAGCCAGCGCCGACGGTAGATGGTCTGCGTGTCCATGTGTTCCTTCCGGATCACTTGCTGTGCTGGCGCCCTCAGGCCCCAGCGAACGTCTGTGCGCGGACCGGAGACCGCTGCCTAGCTGTTGTGTCGCCACGGCAGCACGTCCGGTACCGCTGTCATCGATACGGAACGGTCTCGTATCGGAATCTATTCCGGTGACCGGGACGCCCGGCCCGGCGGTTTCGCCGGCCAGGTTTCATCGCCGCCACAGTTGCCGGATCTGGTGCTCGTTGACCCGTTTTTTGGCATATCGTCAGGCCCAGCCGGATGCGGTCTGGGACGCGGGGCACCGGGCAGGGCAGCCCCAGTGCGAGAGAGGTTGCCTGTCGTGGCCTTGTTCAAGAGAACAGCTAAGGCCCCGCCCGCGTCGCCCCCCCAGGCCCCCCAGGCCCAGGCGGTGAAGGAAGAGCGCACCGGGCCGCCGCCGGACCCGATGGCGGGTGACGCGGCCGCTTACCACTTCCGGGCCGAGCTGGCCGAGGGCCGGTGGCAGCAATTCCACGACTTCCTCGAGACCACCAGGGACTGGGAGAGCCACAGCCGCAACTTCTATACCGTCAGGCTGGCCAGCATCGAGGGACGTCCGGCCTGGCTCGACGAGTGGGTCGCCGCGCGCCCCCAGTCGCCGCTGCCTTACCTGTTCCGTGGCTGTCACGGCACCGGCTGGGCCTGGGCGGCACGCGGATCCGGACGCGCCAGCACGGTCGGGCCGGACGCCTGGCCGGTCTTCTACTCCCGGCTGGTCGACGCCGACCGCGACCTGGCCAGGGCCGCGGCCATGGACGACGCCGACCCTAATCCGCACGCGCACGGCATCGCGATCGCGATGGGGCTCAACCTCGGGCAGGCGGAGAAGTGGAGACGCTTCAACGAGGCGATCAGCCGGTATCGCTGGCACCGGGGTGCGCACGTGGAGATGATCCAGTCCCTGGCGGCCAAGTGGTCGGGGTCGAACGAGGAGATGTTCGAGTTCGCCCGGTCGGCGTCGGCGCAGGCTCCGGACGGGCACAGCGCGCATGTCGTGATCCCGCTCGCCCACCTGGAGAAGTGGCTCAACCTGCCGCGTGAGTCCGACGACGGGAAGACCCGGCAGCAGCAGTATTTCCGCGGAGGCGCGGTAAGTGCGGAAATACTGCGGGCCGCCGACCAGTCGATCCGCTCGCCGCGCTATCAGAGGAGCCGGTTCACGCCCAGTGACCGGAACATCTTCGCCATGTGCTTCTGGCTGATGAAGGACTACCCTGCCCAGCTTGAGCAGATGCGGCAGATCGGCCCGCTGATCCAGGCGTCCCCCTGGCACTACCAGGGGAATCCTGGCTGGGCCTACGAGCGCGCCCGGACTCGGGCGCTGACGGCGCTACAGGGGGCAGGCGCGGGCGTCCGGTCGCCATCCGCGTCATGATCCCGGTAGTGGATCAGGGTTCGATCGGCGGGGTGAGGGTCCTGCGGTCCGCCTCAGCGACCGGGCGGAACGCGGCGGCGCTAGTGTTCGGGGTCGGGCGCTACGACGAGACGCTCCCCACCGCCGGGATCACCCATCTGATCGAGCACCTCACGCTCAGCGGCCGGCCAAAGGCTTCCTATGAGTTCAACGCCGAGGTCAGCGGACGGTTCACTCAGTTCGTCATGGAAAGCGCCGATCCGGCCGACACGGCGGACTTCATCGCCACGGTCTGCCAGGGGCTGGCCACCGATTACGGCGCGGCGCTCGAACGGGAAAAACGGATCCTCAAGACGGAGGCGGTCAGCCGGGGCTCCGCCGGGCCGCTCGGCCTGTGCCTGGGGGAACGCTACGGCGCGACCGGGCCAGGGCTTACCGGCTATGAGGAGTACGGGCTGGACCGGCTCGGCTGGAGCGAGATCGAGGCCTGGCGGCGGCGCTGGTTCGTGGCCGGGAACGCCGTGCTGTGGATCCACGGCACGATCCCGAGCGGATTGCGGATCGAGCTTCCTGCCTATGCCGCTCCGGCGGTGAGCCCGCTACGCCCGGTCAACCTCGCCCTGCCCGGTTTCGTGGTGGCCGGGCGCGGTGGCATCGGGTTGTCGCTGGCCGGGCCGCAGTCGGATCCGGTCGCTGTCGCCCTGGCCATCTTGCAGGAGCGACTCACCCAGGTCCTCCGGCACGAGCGCGGGTTGTCCTACGGGGTGCGGGGTACCCGTGACGAGCTTGACCGCGACACCTGGCACGCCTGGCTGGTCGCCGACGCGCTCCCGGAGCAGACGGCCATGGTGGGACACAGCATGCTGGCGACCCTCGAGTCACTCGCCGAAGGCGGCAGCACCGACGAAGAAGCCGGGGAGTACCTTAGGCGCCTGCGCCGCCTCTACGAATCCCCGAACGGTCCGGCGATGGTCATGAGCCGGCAGGCTCAGGACATCCTGAACGGACGCCTGCCGCGAGATCCAGCCGAGACCCTGCTGGCCGTCAGCACGGTGGACACCCACGCCGTCGGCTGGGCGGCCGGGCAGCTTCTCGGCCAGATGATCGTGGCCACGCCGCAGCTCGTCCCGGCCATCCAGGGCAGGATGCCCCGCCTGCCGCTGTGGTCGGCGGCGACCATCACCGGCACGACGCTGCGGTCGATCGATTCCGGTTCGTCGCTGACCATCGGCGACCAGGGGGTCATGCGGACGGTCGAGGCAGGTCAGCATGTGACGATCCGGTCCGGTGCGGTGGCGGCGCTGCTCCGCTGGAACGACAAGAAGCGCGCCCTGATCGGCACCGACGGATTCACCCTCGTGCTCGACCCGGCCGAGTGGCCGGACGGTGACACCGTGGTGCGCTCGATCGAGGCCCGCATCGACCCGCGCCTGGTCGTCAGCATCGACGCCTCCGGACCCGGCCGCCCGAAGCCGGAACCGCCGCCCGCCGCGGCGACGCCGCCGCCCGCCGCGGCACCGCCGCCTCCCCGGGCGGTTCGGCCGGGAGAGGTCACCGTCCGGCGCTCATGGGGTTCGAGAATCCTGCTCGCCGTGAACATCTGCGTCGTCATCTTTGGCGTGCTGGCGGTAGCGGGCGGGGACGTCGCCGGCGGTATCGCCTTCCTGCTCATCGGCGCGATGGGCCTGACCTGGCAGCAGCTCGCGCTCCGGCGCGGGACCCGGCGCCTTGGTCATCCTGGCGACCAGGGCTGACCGGCCCGGCGTCAGGACCGGGGCGCGGCGTCCGCCAGCTGCAACCGCCCGGTGCCCGGATCGACGACCAGGGTCAGGGTGAGCGCGCCGTGCTCGCCGTCCAGCTCGACCGCGGCCGACGCGGAGCCGTCGCCGGCCCGGATCGCGGTGACCCGGCAGGGGCCGGCCCAGACGGCCGCCATCCGCAGGCGGCGGGCCAGCTGGCCGGTATCCACGGTGCTGACGACCGGAATGGCTGCGGGCCAGTCGCGTTCGGTGCCGTTCAGCCAGGCGAGCACGGCGTCCAGCGTGTCGCCCAGCGGCGAGTCCGGCGCGGGCGGGACGGCCAGGGTGAGCGACTGAACCCGCGGCGGGCGTTCCGGGGTGAGCTGGATCTGCGCCTGGACCACACCGCCGTCCCCGGCGAGCCACCACCGGCAGTGCGCCGGCGTGTCGAACTCGGCCGGCCGCCCGGAACTGCGGAACTCCCCGATTCGTGCGCGGATCAGGGCGATCCGGTGCTGTCGTTCCCGGAACGGGGCATCCGCCGCCACGTTGGGCGCGAACAGGCGGGCCGCGGCCGCGTCGTCCCAGGACCGCAGCAGCTGATCGACCGCGTCCCGCGCGGCCAGCGTCTCCGGCCACGGCCCGGGTTCCTCCGGGCTCAGGGCCACGCCGTACCCGTAAGACGGCGGCTCCGTGCGTCGCAGCACGGTTCCGAGCAGCCGGGCGGTCAGCGGTGCCATTGAGGCGTAGGTACTGTTGCCGAGCGCGATCACGCCGGTCCGGCTGGCGACATGCCAGCACATATTGCTGCCGAATCCGGGGTACCCGCCGCTGTGGCTGACAATCCGGCCAAGTTCGGGGTGCTCGGTGACGAACAGACCGAAGCCGTACGCTCCGGGCGGGCCGGCCGCCTCGTACCCGGGAAAACCCGGCGCGGTGTCCCAGCCGGTGGCGACCTGGGACAGCTGCATTTCCCTGCGGCTGGCGCGGCGGACCGGATGCGAGCCCCCGGCCTGCGAGCCGCCGGGCGGGAACGCGGCGGCGAAGCCCGTGACCCAGCGGGTGAGATCCTGCACGCAGCTGAAGATGCCGCCCATCGGGGCGAACGCGCCGCACGCCTCGAACGGCACCTCCGACCAGCCGTCCGGCCCCCGCCGGTAGCCGCGGGCCAGGCCGCCCTCGGTCGAATTCGCCCTGGTCGAAGCCGGTGCGGGTCATGCCGAGCGGGCGCAGCAGGCGGTCGCGGATGTAGTCCGGGTAGGCGGCACCTGTGACAGCGGTGATGACCCGGCCGAGGATCGCGAACCCGAGGTTGGAGTACTCGAATCTGGTGCCTGGTGCCCAGTTGAAGCGGACGCCGCGAGCCAGGAAGGCCGTGAAGTCGGCCAGCGGCAGGCCCTGCTGCCGGTCCCCCCACGGGTCGTCGGTCGGGAACCCGGCGGTCATGGTCAGCAGGTGCCTGATCGAGATCGGGGCGGCGTCCGGGGTCACCGGCGGCCACCCCGCCAGCTCGGGCACGTACGTACTGACCGGGTCGTCCAGCCGCAGCGCCCCGTCGTCACGCAGCGCGAGAACCGCCGACGCGGTAAAGCTCTTGGTCATCGACGCGATCCTGAACACCGTGGCGGCGTCGGGCGCGGGACCGCCCAGGACCCGTTCGCCCAGGCCGGCCGCGTGCACGAGTTCGCCGTCGACGACCACACCGTAGGCCAGCCCAGGCTGGCCGCCAAGCTGGTGGTGTCTCGCCACCAAGGTGTCCACGTCCGCGAAGTCGACCATCGCCCTAGTCTTCCAGAGTCGTTTGGCTATACCGCTCAGCTGGTGGTCGTGCCATGATCTAAAGGTCCGGGTACGCCACGGGGGCGACACGAGACGGAGGCCGAGAAAGAATGACACAGGACACAGCCGCGCCTATGACCGCGGCGGGATCGCGGGCCACCCCTGAACCTCTCTACGGCGGGTCAGGCACCGGGCGCCGGGTCACGATACGCGATATCGCCGCCGCGAAGGCGCGCGGTGAGAAGTGGCCCATGCTCACCGCCTACGACGCGCTCACCGCCGGGATCTTCGACCGGGCCGGGATCCCGGTCCTGCTGGTCGGCGACTCCGCCGCGATGGTGGTCTACGGCCACGACACCACGATCCCGATCACCGTTGACGACCTGATCCCGCTGACCGCCGCCGTCGTCCGCGGCACCCGCCGGGCTCTTGTGGTAGCGGACTTGCCGTTCGGCTCCTACCAGGCCTCGCCAGGTGCCGCGCTGCAGGCCGCCACCCGGTTCCTGAAGGAGACCGGCGCGCACGCGGTCAAGCTCGAAGGCGGCCAGCGGGTCGCCCGCCAGGTCGAAGAGCTGGTCGCGGCCGGCATCCCGGTGATGGCCCACCTCGGCCTGACGCCGCAGTCGGTCAACGCCTTCGGCGGCTACCGGGTGCAAGGGCGCGGCGAGGACGGCGAGCACCTGCTGCACGACGCCAAGGTGCTGGAGACGGCCGGCGCGTTCGCTGTGGTACTGGAGTGCGTACCCGCTCCGCTAGCGGCCCGGGTCACCGAGGCGCTGACCATCCCGACGATCGGCATCGGGGCCGGGTCGGCCTGCGACGCGCAGGTACTGGTCTGGCAGGACATGGCGGGCCTGTCCCCGCGCACCGCCAAGTTCGTCAAGAAGTACGCCGACCTGACCACCGTGCTGCACGACGCCGCCACCGCCTTCGCCGCCGACGTCAGCAGCGGCGCGTTTCCCGACGAGCAGCACTCCTACAAGTAGGGGCCAGTTAGGGCACGGTGACCGGCTGGATGGCGACGGGGCCGAGGGTGGGGTTGAGCTCGGTCGCCTGGGTGACCCCCGTGGGCGTGAGCACGTCCACGGCCTTCGGCACGGTGGTCGGGTCGACCGAGCAGATCGGCGCGTTGTCGCCCGACGCGCAGACCCCGAACGTGAAGGCACCAGGCGTGGCCGTGAAGGCGCGCGCCTGGTCGGAGCTGAACCCGTCCTGACCGGTCAGCACGACGCTGAAACCCCAGCCGGACGTCGGGGTGCCAAACTGCGCCTCGGGCACCGCGACCGTGATCGTCTTGTCCGCCTGCACGGCCAGCGCCGACGCGGTGCCCACCGAGTTACCCGCGGCGTTCACCCACACCGGCGACGCGAACCCCTGCACCTCGACCCGCTGGCTCCAGGCTCCGGCCGGCGCGATGGTGTAGTTGCGGGAGGCGAACGCGGCCTGGGTGGAGGTGGATGAGGCGCCCGGCACGTGCACGTAGACGTCGAGCAACTGGGCCCCGTCGATCACCCCGAAGGTCGGGACCAGGTTGGCCAGCGTGACCCGCAGGTAAGCGAAGGTGCCATCGCTGAGAACCTGGAACCGGGTCAGGTCGAACGACCCGGCGACGAAGCTGGGGTCGGTCGGGTACTGGTAGGTGCCAGGCCCGTTGTCGTCGCCGGCGGGGTCGGTCACGTCAAGTACGGTGCTGCCACCGCCCTCGGCGGTCACGGTGACCTGGCTGTAACCCGTGCTCCGCCCGCCGGGCGCGGTCGCGGACACGGTAATCGCGTTGGTGCCAAAGCCGACCGGCACGCTCGCCGAGAAGGAGCCGTCGGCGGCGGCGGTCGTGCTGGTCACCGTGGCGGCCGCGCCGGTCGTGGTGTCGTCCGAGGCGATCGTCACCGCCGATCCTGCCGTCGTCGTCCCGGTCACCGTGGTGGTGGCGGTACTCAGCGTGGCGCCCTGGGCCGGCCCGGTGATGGTCACGGGTAGCTTGCCCGGCGGCCCACTGGTGATGTAACGCGCGGTGGTCACGGCCGGGGTGTCCACGTTATGACCGGCTCCCAGCGAGGCGATCAGCCGCACTTCCTGCGCCTGGGCCCAGCTCAGCGGGGACGCCGACCCGGTGGCCTGGCCATCGGTGAAGCCGATCGACGCAGTGGCCGGGTCGCTGCCGTACGGCGAGGCGGCCAGGTTCGGGTCTTCCCAGGCCTGCTCGGGCACCAGCCCGACCCCGGAGGAGAACTTGATGATCGCCTGGAGCAGGGACTGCGCGCCGCTGGTGGCGCCTTCTGCGAGATCGGACTCGGCGCGCTCGCCGGACAGGACCGGCCACAGGTGCCCGGTGCCGCTGTCGGTCGGCGGCCACGGCGCCCCGGGGACCGTGCAGGAGTCCTGGCTCGGCTGGTAGCAGTCGCCGTACCCGTCCGCGCTGCCCTTGGTGGCCGAGTTGCCGTAGCGGTAGTAGCCGGTGCCGCTGGGCGTGGACACCGCGATGTTCTTGTCGAAAATGGCCAGCGAGGCCTGGATGTCGGGGTCGGTGACGGGCAGCTCGCCCAGCCGGACCAGCTCCTGGAAGCCACCGTCGAGCACGCTGCGCTGGTCCAGGGTGGGACCGCCGTTGCCCAGGCTGTAGCTGATCGGCCGCGTTCGGGTCACCGGTCTTGGACAGCCGGATGAAGTAACGCGGGCCGTCCGGTCCTGTGGTGGTCACCGTCCAGGACTTGATGTTCCGCTGGAAGTCGTCGGCGGTGGCCTGGTACAAGCGGGCGCGTACGGTGTCACCGTGGCTCGCGGCGATGGTCGAGGCGGCGGTCAGCCCGGCGATCTCGGCCGCGATCGTGGAGGGCGAGTAGCCGCTCTGCTCTTCCCAGCGCTCCACGCCGTCCGAGGGCCCGTTGGCGACCAGGAAGTCCGCGGCCGGACGGATGTGGTTCTGGTACAGGGTGGCGTCACCGCCGAGCCCAGACTCCTGCGCCATCAGGATCGGGTAGGAGACCTCGTCCAGCTGAGTGCCGCCGGTGTCCGGGGCGGCCTTGCCGTTCAGCAGCGAGTTGCGCGGCATCGCGCCGGAGGGCAGCTGCTGCCGGTTGAACAGGAACAGCGTGGCCGCGCGGGCCGTGGCGACGTCCCCGTCGGCCATCAGCCCGGTGAAGATCTCGTACAGGTCCCGGGCGAACACCTCGCGGTAGGAGCCGAAGTAGGACGGCTCGCCGTTGGCGGTCACCCCGGCCGGCACCGACTGGCCCCACGGGCTGGCCAGGGACGCCACGATCGCGCCCGGGTAGGTCTTGTCCTCGCTCGCCTTCAGCACGTTGGCCGACAGGTAGTAGTGGCTGGCCTGGGTGGTGGGGCGCCGGAGCCCAAGGTCGTAGGCGGCCCAGCCGAGCAGGTACTTGGCCGCGGTCAGGACGAACGGGTGGCCCAGCGATCCCCTGGCGACCGACACGGACTGCGCCTGGGTCCGGCCGAAGCCGAGCGCGAGGGTCACCTGGCCGCCGTGGGCCGGGGTGACGTCCTCGGTCGCGACGATGTGGCCGTCCGGCGCCGAGGTGTACGGGGTGAGGGTGTGCGCGGAGTCGAGCTGGCTGAGGCCGTCGCTGGCGGTGCCCTCGTAGCCGACGCTCGCCGCCGGCGTCGGACGTGCCCGCCAGGGCCATGTAGGTCGGCACCGCGTAGTCCCGGTTGACGGCGTTGTGACCGTGTTGGTGCTGAAGACCACCGGGATCTGCGGCCCGGCCGAGGTGTCGACCACGCCGGAGTTGGCGCCGGCGTTGTCGCTACCGCCACCGCCGTTGCCGTTGACATGGGCGTCGAGCCGGGCGTACAGGTGCAGGCCGGCCAGGTTGGTGCTCGAGCCCGGCGCGTCCTGCAGCGTGGTGTGCATCAGCACCGTGTCGCTGGCCGGGTCGGTGAGGTAGGTGGTGACCAGCCGGAAGCCGTGCTTGGCGTCGGTGGAGGTGACCGTGCAGGACATGCCGGTGGGGTCGGCGGCCACCGTGTACGTCATGTCACGGGTCTGCAGATCGCTGAACGTGGACCCGTCGGTCACCACGTACTGCAACGTGCTCACGTTCGTGTTGTCGATGGTGGGCTCGTAGACGTCGGAGAGCACCCCGCCGGCCACCGTGTACCAGACCTTGGATCCGGTACCCGCCGCTGTGCCGACGCAGTCCTTCCTGGCCAGGTCGAAGTACGACGGTGCCCCCGGCGCGCCGGGGGCCACCCCGGCCGCGGTAGCCGCGTGGGCCGCGGTGGCGGCCGGAACGGCGGCCGCCAGCCCGGCCAGGATGGCCCCGCTCGCCGCCAGGGTCAGGAAACGACGTCCGCGTGCCATGGCCAAGCCCTCCATCGTCACGTCTGCGGCCTCAGGGCACCGGCTGACCGCGGACGTTCACGCCCCGGAAATGCCAACCAGAACCGTTGTTGAGCTTTCTCCCACACAGCGCGCACGTCAAGTAACAAGCCGGAAATATTGCCGGGTGCCTAGCTGCTCGGCGCCGGGGGAACCACGGATCGTTCGGCCTAAATATCGGTGATGCGCAGGCCAGCGTGAGCCTTGTAGCGGCGGTTGACGGAGACCAGGTTGGCGGTCAGGGCCTCGATCTGGCGGCTGTTGCGGAGCCGGCCCGCGTAGACGCCACGGACGCCGGGGATCCGGGCCGCCAGGGCCTGGATGGTGTCGGTGGCCTTCCGGTCATCGCCGAGCACCAGCACGTCCATGTCGATGGTCTCGACCTCGGGATCAAGGAGCAGGACCGCGGACACATGGTGAAACGCGGCCACCACCTGGCTGTCGGGCAGCAGCGCCGCGGCCTGCTCGGCCGCGCTGCCCTCGGCGACCGGCAGCGGATAAGCGCCGTGCTTGTCGAAGCCGAGCGGGTTCACGCAGTCCACCACGATCTTGCCCGCCAGCTCCGCCGCCAGCCCGGACAGCAGCTCGCCGTGGCCTTCCCACGGCACCGCGGCGATGACCAGGTCCGACTCCCGCGCGCAGTCACGGTTGGCCAGGCCACGGGTCTGGTGCCCGACCTCCCGGGCGATCCCCTGAGCCCGGTCATGGCTGCGGGACCCGATGATGACCGGGTTCCCCGCCAGCGCGAGCCGGCGGGCCAGGCCGCGTCCTTGCTCCCCGGTGCCGCCGAGGATACCGACGGTCAGGCCGTCGACGCTGGGGACTTCGCGTTCCGTCATAACCCTGAATCCTGCCAGCCCGGCGGTACCCGGCAGCCGGCCACCCCCCCGGGGGCCCCTAGCAGGGGGGCGGCGAGAAATACTTTGCGTGCGGATATGGCTGCGAGTACGGACTTTTGGGGGCACCATAGAGGAGTGGACGCGAACCAGGTGACCACGCTTCGTGCTCTTCTCGCCCCGACCGGGTGGCTGGAGCGGACTCGTGCCTTTACCCAGGAACTGCGCCGGGCGACCCGATCGCCGGGAGGGCTCCTGCTGGTCGGAACGCCCGACGACGAGCCCTGGCATCTCACCGCTCACCTGGACGAGGAAAGCCGCCTGTCCCGGATACCGGAGCTGATGCCGACCCTGGTCCGCTGGCAGGTACCCGAGGGCGCGCCGTCACATCTGCGGGTAGGATTGCAGCGGCTGGAAGCCGCCCGGCGCGGCGAGACGCTTTTCGTGGTGTCGCCGACCTCCGCGCCGGTCCCGCTGCTCGAGCGGGTCGACGACGCGCGGCGGCTCGGCGCCACGATCTTCGCGCTGGATCAGGGCGATGCCGAGCTTGACGCGCTCGCCCACGAGCAGCTGGCCGTCCGGACCGGGGTCGACGCCGTCTCGTTTGGCGCGGCCCAGCACCTGATCAGCTCGGCGGTCGGTGACCTGGACCGGCCCGGCGGCTGGCCGGGCGCAGAGTTCGGCGTGGCGAACGCTGACGGCCGGACCCGGCCACCGGGAACGCCCGGCTACCAGCGGCCCCGCCCCGGCGTCCGGGGCCTGCGGGACCGGGTGGCCCGGCTGCTTGACGCGGTCAGCGGACCTACCGGTTAGCGTGACGCCTGGTCGCTTTAGGCGTCCAGGGTCAAGACCATGGTGGGACGCTCGATGATGTGATCGGGGCGTAGCGGGCGCACGGCGGTGCCGATAGCGAAGAACTCGGTGGTGTGCGAGCCCCAAGTGTGGCTGTGCTGCCGGAGCTGGACACCGACGATGCCCTCCGCGTGCAGTGCCTCCGCCTCGGCCTGCATCCGGCTCATGGCCAGCTCACGGGCGTCGTAGAGGGCCTGGGTGAACTGCTCGATCTCCACGTTCTTGCCGATGTTGCCGATCTTGCTGCCAAACTTCTGGTGCGCGATGTGGTAGACGCACGTCCCCATGACCATGCCGAGCGGTGCGTAGCCGGCCCGGATCAGCGTCCAGAAGTCCTGCCCGGACAGATCCGAGGTGAACGGCTGACGTTTGTTGTTGCGCCAGTTGTCGACGCCGCCGCCACCCGCGCCCGGCTCCGCCTTGACCGCGGTACCGACGGCGATGAATTCGGCGATGTCGGCGCCGAACTCCTTCATCTCCACGTCCAGCCTGACCCCCACGATGCCGTCGGCCTGCAGCGCGTCCGCCTCGGCTTCCATCCGGCTCATGGCCAGCTCACGCGCGTGATACATGGCCTGGGACAGCACGTCGAGCTCCTGGTTGGCCCCCCAGCGGCCCACCTGCAGCCCGACGTGGTAAATCGAGCTGCCGAGGACCAGTCCGAGCGGCCGGAACCCGACCTCGCGGACCAGCAGGAACTCGTTGACCGACAGATCCGAGGTAAAGATCGACCCGGCCCGGCCCGGCTGCAGCTCCGCGAGACGGCGCATGGCATCCTGCGGTACGCCCGCCTGATCCAGGTCCTTCGCTATGTTCTGCTGGTCGGTCATCGTCTCTCCTGCGCCTTCGTCCGCTTCATCGGCCTGTGCGTCGAGCTGTTCATTAAATCCGGATCCTGGCCGCCTGGCGGCGCTGCGGGTCGAGCGACATGATCGCCAGCGTGGGAGGGGCGTGGCCCTGCTCGGACCGCGCGAACCTGGCGATCGCGGTGCCGATGTTGGTCGCCTCGACGATGTGGTCGCGGCGGCCCTCCTGCACCGGGCACTCCCGCTCGCGCACCCGCATCTCCATGGTGGCGATCACCACGCCTTCGGCCCCGAGCCGCTTCACGTCCTTCTCCAGCTGCTGCCTGGCGTCGTGCCTGGCGTCGTTGACGAGCTCGGTGTAACCGACGACCTCGGCGTTGCCAGAGCCCCAGCGGGTCTGGCCCACCGTCAGCCAGTCGTCGTGCCGCGACCCGATCGAGATACCTAGGGCGAGCCCGGCGGGCACCCAGCCCTTCATGATCAGCTTGGCGAAATCCTGCCCGGTCAGATCGGAGGTGAACGGCGCCCGGATGGCCCGGCTGCGGTGTCCCCTGGCCCCGGCGGCCACCGGCGGGGCGCCGGGCGCGCGGATGGCGGTGCCGATGGCCTTGAACTCAAGACCGCCGGCCGGGAACGACCCGATCGTCAGCCGGACCCCGACCACGCCGTGACCGCCGAGCTCGGCGCACTCGGTCGTCATCCGGTCCAGGGCCTTGTGCCGCGCCTCGTACATCGCCTGGACCAGCGGGGCGAACGACCCGAAGCCGCCGCGGCCCGACACCTGGGTGACCGTGCGGGCCGGCATACCGTACCCGTAAGACCCCCAGGCCCCCGGGCAGTTGTAGCCACCGGTGAAACCGATGTTGTAGACGGCGGCGCCGAGCACCTGTCCCACCGGCTCGAAGCCGACGCTACGGATCACGGCGAATTCGTCGGAGGTCAGCGCCGAGCCCCACGTACCGCTGGCGCGGATTTCCGCCATGCGGGCCTCAGCGGTGGCCGGCAGCTCTTCACTCACGTCCCTAGCCTATTCTCCCGGCGGCGCAAGTTAAGACGGCGGCACAAACGGGCCGGAACATTAATCCTTGGCGTCCCACTCCTCGTTCCGGCGCTGCACGGTCTCCAGCGCGCGGCTGGCCGCTTCCCGGGTGGGGAACGGCCCAAGCCGGTCCTTACCCGGACAGGGACCGTTGTCGTCCTCCACGGTGTGATGTTTCAGGCAGAACCACCATCGCTGTTCGTTGTCCATGGACATTAGACTCGCAAAGCATGGTGACAGTGCTGCAGCCGGGCCGGCTTTCCCCCACCCGCCAGGTTCCCGCGGAGATCACGCGGCCCGAGTACGTGGGCAAGAAGCGTCCGAGAACCGGGGAACCGGACGTAAAGACACCCGAGCTCATCGAGCGGATGCGGGTGGCGGGCCAGCTGGCCGCCCGTGCGCTTGAGGCGGTCGGCGCCGCCGTGGCCCCGGGCGTGAGCACCGATTACCTCGACCAGGTGGGCCACGATTTCCTTGTCAGCCACGGCGCTTACCCGAGCACGCTCGGCTACCGCGGTTACCCGAAATCGCTCTGCACCTCCCTGAACGAGGTGATCTGCCACGGCATCCCCGACGACACCGTGATCAACGACGGCGACATCGTCAACATCGACATCACCGGGTACATCGGCGGCGTGCACGGGGACACCAACGCCACTTTCTGCGCGGGCCAGGTCGACACCGAGTCGCGGCTGCTGGTGGAGCGCACCCACGAGGCGATGATGCGCGGCATCCGCGCGGTGGCGCCGGGCCGCCCGCTGAATGCCGTCGGCCGGGTGATCGAGTCCTACGCCCGGCGGTTCGGCTACGGCGTGGTGCGCGACTTCACCGGGCACGGCATCGGCCGGACCTTCCATTCGGGGCTGATCGTGCCGCACTACGACGACCCGCACACCACTGTGATCATGGAACCGGGAATGACGTTCACCATCGAGCCGATGCTCACCCTTGGCACGATCGAGTACGACATGTGGCCGGACGGCTGGACGGCGGTCACCAAGGACCGCAAGCGCACCGCGCAGTTCGAGCACACCATCCTGGTCACCGAGGACGGTTACGAGATCCTCACGTTGCCGTAGGCCTGGTCTCCAGCGGCAGGGCGCGAGCGTGCAGGCTGATCGAGTAGCCGGTCCCCTGCCCGCGCAGCCAGTGCCGCTGGCCGTGCACCCGCAGCGGGCCGGGACGCAGGACCGGGCCGTCGTCCGCGCCGTCGATCGTCTCACCCGCGATCATCGTCACCACGTCGCAATCACAGGGCTGGCCGCTGTCACCAGGCGGTAGCACCATCAGCCAGGCGTGGCCGCCAGGACCTGCCTCGACGGCGATGCGGACCGGACGATCCGGGTCGAAGCGCACCAGGCCCCACCATCGCTCGGGCGTGGCGGCGATCGTCCGCAGCCTGCGGGCCAGGGTACCGAGGGTCAGCCGGGCGGCCCCGGGCCCGTCGGGGGCCCGGCCGGGCGGGACGCCGGCGGGAGAACGAGCAGGGCTTCTGCGAGCCTGGCGATCTCCGGGGCGACGGACATGTCTGCAGTCAACGGAAGGTCCTTCGTGAGCAGGTTTTCCGGCGGCGCGCGGGCGGCCGGGTGACAACGGTCAGCTGGGGCTCGTCGTCAGCAACAACACGAAGGACAGGACACGCGCGTCAGCGTCGCGGGGGCACCGTGACGGAGGACTACGCGGCCTGGCATGCGGCACTAGCCTACCCGATGCGGTCGATCGCGGGGCGCACCGACTCGGCGGTGACGCCCTCGCTGGCCCACGCCGCGGCACACAGGGCGCGCAGGCCGTCGATGCGCTCTCCGTCTCCGGTCAGCTCCAGCTGCTGCGGCCATGCGCGCCGTCCAGCCGCCGCAGCCGAACGCACCGTCCTGGCTCGTGACTTCGGGATGCGGTTCGAGCAGGCCGGCCAGATCCTCAGCCAGGTAGGTGGGACGTTGCGACCGCGGCGCGAGCACGGCTCCGGCCGGGTCGGTGACACCGGTCAGCACGAGCAGGCTGTCCGCGCCGACCCGGTGTGCTCCCTCGATGTCGGTGTCGAGCCGGTCCCCGACCACGAGCGGGTGCTTGGCGTCGGTCCGCAGCACGGACTCCCGGTGCAGCGGCGGCTCGGGTTTGCCCGCGACCAGCGGCTGGACCCCGGTGGCGGTGGCGATCACCTGGACGAGTGACCCGTTCCCCGGCTGCGCGCCCCGGCGGCTTGGCAGGGTGAGATCACCGTTGGTCGCGACGAACAGGGCGCCGGCCGCCACCGCGAGGCCGCCTTCGGCCAGCAGGGAATAGCCGACGTCGGGCGAGTAGCCCTGGACGACCGCCTGCGGCCGGGCGGCGGCCGTGCTCACCGGCCGCAGACCGCGTTCCCGTACCGCCATCCGCAGGCCGGTACCCCCGATGACCAGGACAGGAGCACCCGCCGGGAGGCGCTCGGCGAGCAGCCGGGCGGCGGCCTGAGCCGACGTCACCACATCCGCCGCGGTGGCCGGGGCGCCGAAACTCGTCAGCAGCGCGGCGACGGCGGACGGCGTCCGGAAGGCGTTGTTGGTGACGTACGCCAGCCGCATGCCCGCCGATCCGGCCTTGCGCAGCGCCTGCGCCGCGCCGGGGATCGCGGTGCCGCCCAGGTACACCACGCCGTCCAGGTCAAGGAGCGCCACGTCGTAGGCGGTGTCAAGCGGGTCCGCGGAGCCCCGCAGCGTCCCTGTGCTCATTCCGTACCGCCTTCGGATTCGTCTTCTGGCTGGCTTCCGAGTTCGTCTCCGGTTTGGCCCCGGGCCGCCTTGCGGGCATTGTCCCTGGCCCGCAGGGTCGCCCGCACGGAGCGCAGCGCCTCGGTGTAGTGCGAGGCGTCAGGCCTCATCGCGGCGGCCAGGGCCAGGTACTCAGCCGCGGCGGCATGATCGCCCATCCGGGCCAGGGCGAGCCCCAGGCCGAAGTTCGCGTAATCGTCGGACGGGCTCGCTTCCACGATCATCCGGAAATTACGGGCGGCTTCGGCGTACCTGCCCGCGTCGAACTGGGCCCGGGCGAGCGCCTCCCGGACGCTGCGGGATTGCGGCTCAGCCGCCGAAGCGCGCTGCAGGACCTGGGCCGCAGCCGCCGGGCTGCCTCGTCCTAGCAGTTCCATGCCACGCAGGTACCAGGCGTGAACGTCCTGTTCCGCCTCGTCCGGAAGGGCGTGGCCAGGGAAGTTTTCCTCCGGATGGGAATCCCTGCCCCCGCTTGATCCTTTTGACATGGTGTGCAGACCCTTCCGTCCGACTCTGGTTCCGGTCTCGTGCTGGCACCCTTCCGCGGCCTCCGCTATGCCCGTGACCGGGTGAGCGGCATCGCAAACGTCACCTCACCACCGTACGACGTGATCACTGGCGACATCCTCGACCACCTGCGAGCGGCGGATCCGCACAATGTTGTCCGTCTTATCCTGCCAGGCGAGGACGCCGCCGCAAGCAAGGCCGCCGCCAGCCTGCTGCGAGAATGGCTATCGGCGGGCATCCTCATCCGGGACCGGATACCCGCCTTCTACCTGTACGAGCAGCACCTGGACCGGCCGGGTCAGGGCGCTTCCGGGTGGCTGCAGCGCGGCATCGTGGCCCTGGTCGGGCTGGGCTCGCCCGAGTCCGCGGGCATCTGGCCGCACGAGGGGGTCATGCCGGGACCGGTCGCGGGCCGACGGGAGCTGATGGAGGCCACCCAGGCCAACCTAGAGCCGATCTTGCTCATCTACGACGGCGACGAGACTGTCGGCGACGACCCGGGCCGGCGGCCGCGGCCAGGCGGCCGGCCGCGGCCGAGATTATCAAACGGGTGGTGGCCGAACGTCCGCCCCTGGTCTCGATCACCACCGAGGACCATGTGACCCACCGTCTCTGGCGGCTCGGCGACCACGGCGAGCAAGCCGCGATCGCCGCCGACATGGCCGGGCGCCGGGCCATGATCGCCGACGGCCACCACAGGTACGCCGCCTACCTGGACCTGCAGAACAAGATGCGGGCCTCGGGCCTGGGCGCCGGTCCCTGGGACTACGGGCTGGCCGTCCTGGTGGACTCCGCGGCCTACCCGCCACGGCTAGGCCCGATTCACCGGGTGCTGCCCGGGTTGGCGCCGGAACGCGCGGCCGAGCTGGCCGCGAACGCCTTTAAGGTGCACGACCTGCCGGCCGGCCTCGGGCTGGCGGAGGCGCAGCAGCGGCTGGCCGAGGCCGGACGCGAAGGCACCGCGTTCCTGCTGGCCGGCGGTCCATGTTTCCGCCTGCTCAGCCATCCGGACCCGGTGCAGGTCGAGGCATCGATGCCGGCGGGCGCGTCTGCATCCTGGCGGAGCCTGGACGCGTCGGTGCTGCAGCAGCTGCTGATCGGGCGGCTGTGGGGTCTCACCGACAACGAGCGCAACGTGCTGTTCGACCACGACGCCGCCGACGCGGTCCGCGCCGTGACCGAAGGTTCCGGGGGTACCGCGGTGATCTCGAACCCGGTCTCGTTCCAGACCGTGGTCCAGATCGCGGCGCACGGCGAGCGGGTACCGCGCAAGTCCACGTCGTTCGGCCCCAAGCCGCGCACGGGCCTGGTCCTGCGCACGTTCGGCCCGGAGGAGTAGCCCCCGGTGGAATCACCGGGGGTGGGATGATCGGGGGGTGGGAGAGACAGCGGGTGAGGCGGCCACAGGCATCACCGATCTGGGCCATGAGGTCTTCCAGATCGACACCAGGATGGCCGGCTACGACGGGATCACCGCGGGCTACCTGATCAGGGGCGACCGGCCGTGCCTGGTGGAAACCGGCACCGCGCCGTCGGCGCCGGTGGTACGGGACGCCCTGGCCCGGCTGGGGATCGGTGCGGGTGACCTGGCCACCGTCGTGGTCACGCACATCCATCTCGATCACGCCGGCGGAGCGGGCGATATCGCCGCGATGTTCCCGGCCGCCCAGGTCGTGGTGCACGAGCGGGGGGCGCGGCATCTGGCCGATCCGAGCAGGCTGATGGCCAGCGCCCGGCTGGTCTACGGCGACGCGCTCGACCGGCTTTTCGGCGTGCTCGCCCCGGTGCCCGCCGACCGCATCGTGGCCCTGGCCGACACCGGCACGGTCGATCTCGGCGCTGGCCGACGGCTGGACAGCTACTACTCCCCCGGCCACGCCAAGCACCATGTCGGCCTGGTCGACTCGGGCAGCGGCGATCTGTACGTCGGCGACGCGGCCGGGGTATACATCCCCGACACGGGAGATCTGCGGCCCGCCACGCCGCCGCCGGATTTTGACCTCGAGATCGCGCTCGCCTCACTGCGCAGGTTCGCCGCGCTGCAGCCGGCCCGCCTGCTGTTCAGCCACTACGGACCGGTCACGCCGGTCGCCGAGACGCTGGACCGGTCGGCCGAGGAGATCAGGATCTGGGTGGAGGCAACACGTCAGGCTCGCGCCGCGGGCCTGGATCTCGATCATGCCGTGGCTATGGTGCGGGACCGGACCAGGGACCGTTACGCGGCGTTCCACCCCGACGCTGACCCGGCCATCGGTGAGAGATTCGACCGGCTCAGCGGCGCGGCCACCAACGTCGGCGGCATCATGTACTGGCTGGAAAAAACGGAACCGCCGGTGAAGACCGTGGCCGGAAATCGAGCCGTATCGGAGGCTCCGGCCCCCACATCGCCGACCCATCGCCTGCGCCTGGGTCATGGTCGCTCGCCGTCGAACTCGGCGAGATCCTCGAACTCGACGCCATCCAGCTCGTCCAGACGGTCGGCCGCGTCGGTCTCGCCCCGGGTGTCGGCCGCGGCGGCCTGAGCGAACGCATCGCGGGCTTCGGCCGTCCGCCCGGCCGTCAGCAACGCATCCGCGTAGGCGTAGAAGAGCCGGGCCGACCAGGGGCGCATTCGACCGCTGGTCAGCTCGGGAACCTGCAGCGCCAGCACGGCGGCGTCGCCAAGGCCCTGGTCCCTGCGGATACCCGACTCGACAATGCGCAGCTCGATCTGCATGGCGCGGTTGAGGCCTTCGGGGTTCGCCTCGCGTACCAAGGCCAGGGCCCGGTCCAGGCGGCCGAGGGCACGCTCGCAATCGGCCATGATCGGAAGGTAGTCATCACGGCCGGACATGCGGCGCGCGGCGCGGAGCTCAGACAGCGCTTCGGCCCACCGGCCGGTCCGGTACGCAGCGATGCCGCACGCTTCCCGGACCACGTTCACCCGGGCCGCGAGGCGTTTGGCGGCCTGGGCGTAGGAGTAGCCCCGCTCCGGATCGTCGTCAAGTTCGGCGGCTACCAGGTAGCGGGCCACGCTGTCGGCGAGGTCGTTGGGGAGGCTGTTCAGCTGGGCCCGGGCCTCTGGATCGAGCTGGTCGGCGCTTATCGCATCGGGCACCCGCAGGGTGTTTTCCCGCGGCGACGAGCCGCCCACCGGACCACGCGCCCGCGGACCACCAGTATCCCTTCCAGCCCAGGGGCGGGTACCGGCTGGCCGGTCCTGGCCCGGCCGTGGGGGGCGGGCGGGCCGGGCCGGCGAGTCGGGTCGCTGGCTGTGAGAACGGTCCTGGAAACGGGGGCGAGTCTTGGCTGCGCGCAGGATCCTGGTTACGGGCAGGGTCTTGGGTACCCGGGGGGTCTTGGCTGCGTACGGGGGGCTGGCTGCGAGGACGGTTCGGACTGCGGGCGCCTGGACGGCCTGCCCTGTCGTCGCGACGCGGCCCGTCATCGGTCCTACCGAAAGGAGCGGCCGCCTGGTTGCGGCGAGGGCGATCGGATCGGTCGGACGAGGACGAGCCGCTGCGGGCTTCTCCGGCGGTTCGCGATGTGCTGCGGCCCCCGGCGGACCCGGCAGAGCGTGGCCAGCGAGGCGCCGGACCGCCTGAGCCTGGCGCACGGGGCGTCCGGCCGGCACCGCTGCGGCGATCCTGGTCGCCCGGCGCCGCGCCCCGGCCATCGCCGGCACCGCGGGCGTTCCCGGTCCTGGGACAGATCCCGTCCTGGGACTGGCTCCGGTTCTGGGGCTGGCTCCGGTTCTGGGAGCACCTCCGGTTCTGGGGGTGCGAGCTGTTCGTGCGTCCTGGCTACCAGCGGCTGGACGGCCACGTCCGGAGTCTGGCCGATCCGCTTCCTGTCTGGCCCCCTGAGCCCCTCGGGGCACCCGAACGACCGCCGGTCGCTGACCGGCCTCTCGCCGACCCCGGTCCTTCAGCCACGCTACCAACCTCCAGCTATCACAATACCCAGACAAGCGAAGAGGGCCGCTCAACCATAACGGGAGCGACCCTCTTCAAACATGTCCGGCGGCGTCCTACTCTCCCACGCGGTCCCCCGCGCAGTACCATCGGCGCTGAAAGGCTTAACTTCCGGGTTCGGAATGGGACCGGGTGTTTCCCTCTCGCTATAACCGCCGAAACTCTATTGAGATGTACTCAGGCCCCGAGGGGTCTAAGTTTCGACCGCATCTCGAGAACCGCATAGTGGACGCAAAGCAGAAATATGAAGTAGAAGCCAAGCCGCTCGGCCTATTAGTACCGGTCAGCTGCACACGTTGCCGTGCTTCCACCTCCGGCCTATCAACCCAGTAGTCTGGCTGGGGGCCTTACCTGGTTAACCCAGAGAGAGACCTAATCTTGAGGCGAGCTTCCCGCTTAGATGCTTTCAGCGGTTATCCCTTCCGAACGTAGCCAACCAGCCGTGCTCTTGGCAGAACAACTGGCACACCAGAGGTTCGTCCGTCCCGGTCCTCTCGTACTAGGGACAGCCCCTCTCAAGTCTCTTACGCGCGCAGCGGATAGGGACCGAACTGTCTCACGACGTTCTAAACCCAGCTCGCGTACCGCTTTAATGGGCGAACAGCCCAACCCTTGGGACCTGCTCCAGCCCCAGGATGCGACGAGCCGACATCGAGGTGCCAAACCATCCCGTCGATATGGACTCTTGGGGAAGATCAGCCTGTTATCCCCGGGGTACCTTTTAGCCGTTAAGCGACGGCGCTTCCACATGCCACCGCCGGATCACTAGTCCCAGCTTTCGCTCCTGCTCGACATGTCTGTCTCACAGTCAAGCACCCTTGTGCACTTACACTCGACACCTGGTTGCCGACCAGGCTGAGGGTACCTTTGGGCGCCTCCGTTACCTTTTAGGAGGCAACCGCCCCAGTTAAACTACCCACCAGACACTGTCCCTGATCCGGATAACGGACCTAGGTTAGACATCCAGAACGACCAGAGTGGTATTTCACCGATGACTCCACCAGCACTAGCGTGCTCGCTTCAAAGTCTCCCACCTATCCTACACAAGACGTCCCAAACACCAATGTCAAGCTGCAGTGAAGGTCCCGGGGTCTTTCCGTCCTGCTGCGCGTAACGAGCATCTTTACTCGTAGTGCAATTTCGCCGGGTCCGTGGTTGAGACAGTGGAGAAGTCGTTACGCCATTCGTGCAGGTCGGAACTTACCCGACAAGGAATTTCGCTACCTTAGGATGGTTATAGTTACCACCGCCGTTTACCGGCGCTTAAGTTCTGAGCTTCGCAACCCGAAGGTCACTAACCCGTCCCCTTAACGTTCCGGCACCGGGCAGGCGTCAGTCCGTATACGTCGTCTTGCGACTTTGCACGGACCTGTGTTTTTAGTAAACAGTCGCTTCTCCCTGGTATCTGCGACCGCACCCAGCTCAGGAGGTAAACTCCGTCACCGGACACGGCTCCCCTTCTCCCAAAGTTACGGGGATAATTTGCCTAGTTCCTTAACCACGGTTCACCCGATCGCCTTGGTATTCTC
>CAVSTQ010000006.1:0-320600 GCA_963730825.1 uncultured Actinomycetes bacterium | reverse complement strand
CAATCGCGAGGAACGTCTCGACGTGAGAGGCGAGTTCGCCGGCCCACGGCTGTCCGGTCGCCGCCGCCCGCGCGGCGAGCTGGGCCAGTCCCGTGAACGCCGGGTCCTCGATCGGCACATGGGTCCACGCGGCGTCCTACCGGGGCTCAGGACGGCTAGGCAACGCGACACTTGACCATCGCTATCGGGCCATACGATGAAATCGCTATTTGTGGTCTGGGTCCATCGCGTGCGCGGTGGAGATGTTGGCGCCGTGAACGTGGTAGGTGAATCTGGAGGTGCTGCGCACGCGGGTGGGCAGTCCCGCCCGGGCGATGATCCGGCCCCAGGCGACATCCTCGAAGGCGTTCCCGAGGCGCAGTTCCGCTGGCGGTGACGCGAGGTTCAATCCGCTGATGCACTCGATGGCGCGGCGCGAGAACGCCGCTGTCGGCGGCATGATGTAGAGGACGCCGAGCCCGAGGTCGAAGTCGGAGTGCGGGCCGAGTCCGGCGATGTCCGCGTCGCTCAGCCACTGGGTTCCCCGTATCCAGCCCTCTGAATGTGAACCGGAGTAGTCCCAGCCGTAGCGGAGGAAATCGGCGACGACACCTTCGATGTAATCGGTGCGGTAAACGTCATCGTCATCGATCTTGCAGAACAGGTCGTAGTCCTCCAGCCGGACGGCGTTCACCGCCGCCAGGTAGTTGAGGTGCTGGTGGCGGCGGGGTCCGGACTGAAGGAACAGGTGATTACCGGGCAGGTCGTCGTACAGCGACTGGCTGTCGTGGGTGCCGTTGAGATACACCGAATGATCAACGGGATAGGTCTGGGCCTTCATCTGCAAGATGCAGTGCCGCAGCAGGACCGGACGGTCCCGGGAGCAGGTGAAGGCCAGCACCCGGACGGAATGGTCAGCTGCCCCCGCGCCGGGTTTTGCCGCCTCCCGGGCGCGGATAACGGCTTGCTCACGCAGCTGGGCCACGCAGGTGCGGACGATGTCGGCGGGTGGTCTGTCAAGACCGAATTCGCGGGCCAGCTCGGCCGCGATTTCTTCTGCGGTGTGCTCGCCGTCGCACAGCTCGAAGACGATGGCCGCGGTGCTGTTGAGGTGAATGCGAGCGCTGTCGCCGGTGTCCCGGCAGATGACAAGGCCGCCAGGAACCTCCTCCACCTCTAGGCTGTCGCTGCGGGAGGGCCGGTCAGCGGTCACGTTGGTCCTTCGCTTTTCCTGTCCCGGCTGGGCTCTGTGATCGGCGCACACTGGCCGCGATGACCGCCATCTGGGAAGGAAGCGGCCGCGCGCGGCGGGAAGGCCGTGCGGGCAGGTACGGTATCAGGGGACCAGGCCCGGTGAAGGGGTGCAGTGGCGTGGCTGATGAAGACGGTAAGTTGCCGAGTTTGGCGGACACGATCGCGGCGGTACATCGTGAGCTGAGCTTGGCGCAGGCGGCGGGTCAGGGACAGCGGGCCCGGTTCCGGGCCGGGCCGGTGGAGCTGGATTTCGAGATCGCGGTGACCCGCACCGGCGGCGGGCAGGCGGGTGTGCAGCTGTGGGTGCTGCCGCTGGACGGCAAGGGCGATCTGGCCCATGCGACCACGCAGCGGATCAAGATCGCGTTGCAGCCGCTGGACCCGGGAGCCCTTGGGGGCGGGCAGGCCCCCGGCGGCGGCCGGGGGACAGCTGCCTTGGCGCCTGTGACGCCGCCCGGGAGCGTGCTGCCTGACCGTCCGGTCCGCGCGGAAGGCCTTGAGATTCACGAGGTTGACGACGGGCTTCTCGTTTACCAGGCTCAGCCGGAATGTGTTCATCACCTCAACAATACGGCGGCCGTCGTGTTCGAGCTCTGCGACGGCGAGAATACGGTGCCGGAGATAAGCGAGCAGCTCGCCTTGGCTTTTGGCCTTGACCGGATGGCCGGCGGGATGGCCGAAAAATGTGTCGCCGATCTGAGGGACAAAGGCGTTGTCGGATGAAATGCACCTATTTGTCGGCCAGGCAGCCGGTACGCTCAGTGACTGAGTAGCCGGAGACTATTGTGGATCATGATTTTCCTGTTATGCTGCTCGCGTCTTTAGCTAATCCCCGAAGTCGAGGAGCCTGCCAGTGAGCGACGAACGTGGCGAAGATCCGCAAGCTGGATCGGGGATGGCCCGGCGGGCCTTTATCCAGAAAATGGCTATTGCGGGTTTTGCCGTTCCTGCTGTCGTGACGCTGGCGGACCAGGGTACGGCTCTGGCCAATTGCAAGCCGACGACCACGCGCCCTCCGCGAACGACATGTCCGCCCAAGACCACGCCCGCACCGACGACCACGGTGGCGGTCACGACCACGCCCGCACCGACCACCACGGTAGCGGTCACGACCACGCCCCCACCGACGACGACCGTATCTGCACCATGATGAGCTGGCCTGCGGCTGCGCGTCAGATTACGTAGCGGTCCGCGAGTTCGCCGTCTGCGTCTTGCCCCAGGAGCAGGTTGGGCTGTGATGCTATGCGGGGTGAGGTGATTACGGCCCGGAAAGTGCCGTCTGCGATGCGCCTTTTGAGGTACTGATCGCAGGCGAGCTGCTCGGTGAGCCACTGGTCGAATTCCTCGGGGGCGGTCGGGATGTCCTTGAGGATGCGTTGGTACGCGCGGCGGTGCACCGCGACCGCGTGGGTGCAGGTGACCGGGCCGCATTCCTGCAGGACCTCGCTGCCGGGCAGGAAAGGGAATTTCTGCGACCACACGCAGGCGCCGAGGAAACACACGTCCCACTCGAGGTCGGGAAGCTCGGCCGCGGCCGCTTTCATTACCGCTGCGGTGTCGTCGATGAAGACCGCGTCGTCTTCGAGGATCAGCATATGCTCATAGTCGCGCCGCTGCGCTTCGGCGATCATCTGGCGAAATGACATGGCATTCCCGCGGTGGTGGTTGTCCGGTGTGGCCACCGCCGGGAACCGCTCAACCTGCCAGGCGATGCCGAGTTGCTCATGCCGGCGCCTGGCCTCGGTCCAGCGTCCGGTGTCGCTGTCCAGGTTCAGGCAAAAAATTCCGTCGAAGAAGCTGAGCGGGCTGGCTACTTCACGCGCCGTCTTCTCCAGAACCCCGGCAAAGTTCGAGGCCATGCCCACCCGGGCGAACTCCTCCCGGAAATGATCCTCGATGCCGGCGGTGTCCCACCCGATCTCGCTCCAGCCGATGAGGTAATTGCGGAGACGATCCTCCCATGACGGGTGGTACGGGGCCCCCGCCGGGCGGGCAAACCGATGCACCCATCCCACGGCGGGATGACACAGAACCCGACCGCCCGCCTGCCGCACCTTCTCGTGGAGATATCCCTCTTCCCCGCCGAAGCCGCGGAACCGGGGGTTGAGCCCGGGCCACGCCTCGCGGCGGCACGCGAACAAGCCGAGCCCTTGCATCCCGATTTCAAAGGGCTCCCCGCCGGGCTCGGCCACCCGCTCATCACGCGCCCACTGCCCGTACATAGCTGCGCCCCAGACCGGGTCGAAGTGACTTGAGGTCGGCCCGTCGAACCTGTCGCCGAGCAGCGGTCCCTGGATCAGGTCCTGGCTGTCGGGGTGATCGTCGAACCAGGAGGCCAGCGCGGCCAGCCCGCCGGGCTGGATGAGGACATGACTGTCCAGGCAGCAGACGATGTCCGCGTCTGCTTCCCGGAACACGAGATCACGCACGCTGGTGCCGCGATAACCCCGGAATGGTACGTACCTCAGGAACGGAATCCAGTCTTCCAGCGCCTTGAGGCTGGCGGCCGCGGCAGACTCCGGATGGTTATCGACGACCACGAAGGCGAGCTGGCCGGCTACTTCCGGGTGAAACAGCCGGATTGCCTGGATCGTGAACCAGACGCCATCAAAATCATCAAAGGTGGCCATCCCCACGCACAGGCGACGGTGTTCGCCTCGCGGTGTCATCTCGGGGACCGGTCGACGCGCGTCCTCCGCCTGGGCGAGTTGCTCAAGGAAACGGCGAGCGTTCGACATGGCCCTCCCGTGGATGCTGTCCGGTTTCTTGCCATCAAACATCAAATCCCCGCAAACTACCCGCGCTGCGGCAGTATAGCGGATGCCGCTAAGACGATTTAACACTAGTCCGGCCTTGGCTGTAGATCAGCTAGAAGCTTTAATCGCAAATATGGCAATTAATTTGAATTATCTGGTTGGGCTTGCCCTGCGTGCCAAGGATTCACCAACCCTGGCCGGGAAAGTTACTTGCCTGGTCGTCTGGCCGTGATGATCACCGGTCATATGCTCGCGATTCATCATCCGTTGACTAGCCCTGATCTTTCGTGCGCCCAGCAGAGCGGGAGGTGACACCGTGACGTAATGCCATGGTGGATCTTGCTGTTCGTAAGCTCGTCGTCGCCTGCCGGTGGAAGTCCGGTCCGGGTAGCTGCCAGGAGGCCCGGTAGCAGGCTGGCGGCTCGGTCTGGAAACGGGCCGGGTCGGAGCCCAGCGTCAAAAGCCCCTCAGGGGGAGCGACGATGCGGTCCGTAGCATGAAGCGAAGCCTGCGGCGTCGTTAGAGGTCCCGTCTTCGGGCGGGAACAGGGAGTGCCGAGCCCCCGAAATCAGGGTGAAGGCCATGGAAGCGGTGTAGAGCCTGGAAGCGCAGCCGTGAGGGACTCCCCGGCGTATGGGGCGCGGAACGCATCGAAGGTGGCGGCGGGAACTGGGGAGGCCCTCCCCGGCCCGGTGACCTGCGGATCATGTCACCGGAGCGTGGTGTCCTATAACCGGTTCACGCCGGGAAGTGGATCGTGTCGGCGTCGCGTGAATACTGACCCCTATGCAACGTGTGAAAACTGACCCCCTCTGTCACGGGATGTGGCAGAAGACAGGGATGTGATCACAATGGAGGACTGGGCGGAGATCCGCCGGCTGCACCGGGCAGAGAAGATGCCGATCAAGGCGATCGCCCGGACGCTGGGGGTCTCGAAGAACACGGTGCGGCGGGCGCTGCGGGCCAGCGAGCCGCCTAGGTATGAGCGGCAGGGGCCGGGGTCGATCGTGGATGCGGTCGAGCCGCGGATCCGGCTGCTGCTGAAGGACTACCCGACGATGCCGGCGACGGTGATCGCGGAGCGGATCGGCTGGACGCAGTCGCTCACGGTGCTGCGGGACCGGGTGCGGGAGCTGCGGCCGGCGTACCTGCCGGCCGACCCGGCGTCGCGGACGGCGTATGACCCGGGCGAGCTCGCGCAGTGCGATCTGTGGTTCCCGCCGGTGCGGGTCCCGCTGGGGTCCGGGCAGTCCGGCAGCCCGCCGGTGCTGGTCGCGGTGTCGGGTTACTCCCGGTGGCTGGCCGGGACGATGATCTGCTCGCGGGAATCCGCCGATCTGATCTGCGGGCAGTGGGAGGTGCTCTGCCAGCTCGGGGCCGTCCCGAAAGCCCTGGTCTGGGATAACGAGGGCGCGGTCGGGTCCTGGCGCCGGGGCCGCCCGCAGCTCACCGAGGCGTTCAATGCGTTCCGCGGGCTGCTGGGCTGCGGCGTGATCTTGAACCGGCCCCGCGACCCGGAATCGAAGGGCATCGTGGAGCGGGCGAACCAGTACCTGGAAACATCGTTTCTTCCCGGCCGCGTGTTCGTCTCCCCGCAGGACTTCAACGCCCAGCTGGGCCAGTGGATGACCCTGGCCAACAGCCGGTTCCGCCGGCACCTGGACTGCGCGCCGGCCGACCGCATCGCCGCGGACCGGGCAGCGATGATGACCCTGCCGCCGATCGGGGCCAGCCAGCTGGGCTGGCACGCCACGGTCCGGCTGCCCCGCGACTACTACGTCCGCGTCGCCTCCAATGACTACTCGGTGCACCCGTCGGTAATCGGCCGCCGGGTCCGGGTCCACGCCAGCCTGGACCGGGTCCAGGTGGCCTGCGAGGGCCGCCTGGTCGCTGACCACCCCCGCTGCTGGGCCACCCGGCAGACCATCACCGATCCCGGCCACCGGGACGCCGCCGCCGTGCTGCGCCGCGAATACCGGCACGTCACCGCTACGCCCGGCGGCCGCGACGGCGCCCTGGAGGTCGAGCAGCGGTCCCTGGACGTCTACGACGCCCTGGCCAGCGCCGGCGCGGACGGGGAAGTGGCATGAGCATGACCGGCACGACGAGCACGTACCCGGTGATCGGGCAGGCCGCCACCACCGCCGCGGCGATGCGGGCCGCCGCCACGCTGATCGAGTCCACCGGGATCGCCGGGCTGTCGGTCACCTGCGGCGACACGGAGGTCTCCATCCAGGTCTGCGAGGACCTGGGCGACCCGGCCGCACGGGCAGCCCTGGTCGCCCGCCTGGCCACGGCGATCGGCACCACCGCGGTCCGCGCCGACTCCGCCGGCAGCCCCCTGTCGTGGGTCCGCGCCGAAGGAGCTGCCGGCGGCCTGCGGGTGCACGCCTTCACCCCCGTCCCCGTCCAGCACGCCGGCGACCTGCCGCTGGCCTGTAACGACGCCGGCCAGGTCGCGGAGGCGACGACGCCTCCGCTGCCTCCCGGATGGCGGTGGCTCACCAGCCTCGACCCGCCCGCGGGAACGGAGGCGGCGTGATGACCGCCGCCACGGCACGGACCCCGGCCGGCCGGGACGTCACCGCCGAGATCGCCTACCTCACCCGCGCCCTCAAAGCCCCCACCCTGCGCGACGCCGTCACCCGGCTCGCCGAGCGGGCCCGCGCTGACTCCTGGACCCACGAGGAGTTCCTGGCCGCCTGCCTGCAACGCGAGGTATCAGCCCGCGAGTCCCACGGCGGCGAGGGACGCATCCGCGCCGCCCGCTTCCCCTCCCGCAAGGCCCTGGAAGACTTCGACTACGACCACCAGCGATCCCTCAAACGCGAGACCATCGCCCACCTCGGCACCTTGGACTTCGTCACCGCCAAAGAGAACGTGATCTTCCTCGGACCGCCGGGCACAGGCAAGACCATGCTCTCCACCGGCCTCGGCATCCGCGCCTGCCAGGCCGGGCACCGGGTCGCCTTCGCCACCGCCGCCGAATGGGTCTCCCGCCTCGCCGACGCCCACCACGCCGGACGCCTCCAGGACGAGCTCACCCGCCTATCCCGCATCCCCGTCCTGATCATCGACGAGGTTGGCTATATCCCCTTCGAACCCGAAGCCGCCAACCTCTTCTTCCAGCTGGTATCAGCCAGGTACGAACGAGCCAGCCTGATCGTGACCAGCAACAAGCCCTTCGGCCGATGGGGAGAGGTCTTCGGCGACGACGTCGTCGCCGCCGCCATGATCGACCGTCTCGTCCACCACGCCGAAGTCATCAGCCTGAAAGGAGACAGCTACCGCCTTAAAAACAGAGACCTCGGCCGCGTCCCCGCGGCCACCACCGACGACAACTAACCGTAACCAATTCCGCACCCGGAGGGGGTCAGATTTCAGCCGTTGGGAAAGGGTCAATTTTCGGCCGACGTTGACAGATCGCTGGCCGGGTGGGCGTCGGAGGCGGCCGTAGTACCGGTTGAGCCGCAGGACAACACAACCTGCGGGGAGGGAAGGGCCGCTGCTTCGTCGGTGCGCAGTGTTGTCAGGAGGGGCCCGGTGAGTGCCGGTCAGGCTAGTCCCGCCGCGAAGGGATCTCCGGTGAACGGGGATCCGGTCCGTGCCTTGCAGCATGCGCTGTACCGGGCGGCCAAGGCCGATCCCGGACGAAGGTTCCACGCGCTGTATGACAAGATCTGCCGCAGCGATGTTCTGTGGCGCGCGTGGGTCGCGGTGCGCAGTAACAATGGCGCGCCGGGCATCGACAAGATCACCTTGGCTGCCGTCGAGGAGTACGGGGTCACCCGGCTCCTGGAGGAGCTGGCCAGCGAGCTGAGGGAGGGCCGGTACCGGCCGCTGCCTGCCCGGCGGGTGCTGATACCTAAGCCGGGAACCACGGAGCAGCGCCCGTTGTCGATTCCTCCTGTTCGCGACCGGATCGTGCAGGCCGCGGTGAAGATCGTGCTCGAGCCGGTCTTCGAGGCGGATTTCCTGCCGTGCAGCTTCGGGTTCCGCCCGAAGCGGTCGGCGCACGACGCCTTGCAGGTGCTCATTGATGAGTGCTGGCGGGGCCGCCGGTGGGTGGTTGAGACGGACATCGCGAGCTGCTTTTCCGCGATTCCGCACGAGAAGTTGATGCAAGCGGTGCAGGAACGCATTTGCGATCAGCCCGTCTTGAAGCTCCTGCGCGCCATGCTGCGCGCTGGGGTGATGGAGGGCGGGCAGGTGCGGCGGACTGTGACCGGGACCCCGCAGGGCGGCTTATGTTCAGCTGAACATAACCCGCCTTATGAGCAGTGCGGGATTATGCGCAGCGCCGTCCTGATGTCCTTGGTGAGGGCGATGACGGGGATCGACCGCTGCGCATAACGCGCTGATGATCTTGATCATGCGGACCGGCATGGTGCCGGGTCTTCGTGATCGGAGGTCAGCTGTTATGTCTGCTTTGTCGGCGCTGGTGCGGGACCTGGACGCGGAGTTGCGGCGTCTTGGTTACAAGGACGCGACGATGGTCTGGTACCGGGGCTGCTGGCGCCGGATGCAGAACCATTTCGATGCCCTCGGCATCGAGGAGTTCTCGCTGGACGCGGCGATGGCGTGGGTCGACCAGGCGTGCGGCTTCTTCGCCAAGGAGCAGGCAGGCACCCTGAAGCCGAACGACATCTATCTGTTCAGGGTCGCTGCGATGCTCGGCGAGTACCAGGCACACGGGGCGGTGCTGCGGCGTTATAGCCGTTCGGTGAGCAAGCTGGACGCCGCGGGCACCGAGGTGATCGCTGCGTTCCGGGCGCACCTGCGCTCTTCGGGGCGGTCGGTCTCGACGGTGCGGACCTACGGGACGCTGGCCGGGGAGTTTGTCGCGTTTACCGCGACGCGCGGCGGGCTGGCGTGCTGTGACGCCGCGACGATCAGCGCGTTCGTCGCCACGCTAGCCGGCTACCAGTACAAGACGGTCGAGCAGAAGCTGTGCGCAGTCCGGTCGTTCCTGCGGTTCGCTTCGGGCGCCGGCCTGGTCGATGCCGGCTGCCTGGACGCGGTGCCGGCGGTGCGCTCGTCCCGGCAGGCCAGGATCCCGTCGGTGTGGGGTCCGGGTGAGGTCGCCCGGATCGTGGAGGCGATCGACCGGGACAACCCGTGCGGGAAACGGGATTACGCGATCATCTTGCTGATCGCCAGGCTGGGCCTGCGCGGCGCCGACATACGCCGGCTCGAGTTCGCTGATTTCGACTGGCCTGGCAACCAGCTGCTGGTGACGCAGGCCAAGACCGGCGACCCGGTGCAGCTGCCGCTGCTGAAGGATGTCGGCTGGGCGGTGATCGACTACATCCGCCATGGCCGGCCTGCCAGTGACTGCCCGCAGGTGTTCTTGCGGCACCACGCGCCGGTCGGGCCGTTCTCCGACCAGGACCATCTGCATCAGATCCTGGTCAAGCACGCTCGGGCCGCGCACGTGCCGGTGAGCGATAAGCGCCGTCATGGCATGCACTCGCTCAGGCATTCGCTGGCCACCCGGCTGATGGAGGGCGGCACGCCGGTGGAGCAGATCGCTGGCATCCTCGGCCACCTGTCGGTCCAGTCGACTGGTGTTTACCTGAAGTCATCCCTCGGTGTGCTGGCCAGGTGCGCGCTGGATCCGGACGCGCCGGCAACACCGGAGGGGTCACGGTGACCGGGGCGATCACGATGGCGGGCGCGATCACCGCGCTGGTCGCTGAGAAACGCGCCACGGGCTTTAAGTACGACACCGAGGAGCGGGTGCTGGCCCGGTTCGCTGCGTTCTGCGCAGCTGGGCGCCCCGGGCTGCAGGCACCGGACAGGGCCTCGGTAGAGGCGTGGATCACCGCGGCCCGGAAGCGGGGTGTAACGCCGGCGACGCTGCAGGGGCTGGCCGCGCCGGTGCGGGAGCTGGCACGCTGGCTGGGCCGTCGCGGCATCCAGGCGTACGTGCTGCCCGGCGGGACGCTGCCCCGGCCCGCCCGCTACGTTCCGCATATTTACACCGGCGCGGAACTGGCGGCCCTGTTCGCTCAGGCCGACCGGTGCCATTACGACTGCCAGGTGCCGTTCCGGCACCTGGTGATGCCGGTGCTGTTCCGCACGATCTACGCCTGCGGCCTGCGTGTTTCCGAAGCGCGACTGCTGCACTTCGGTGACGTGGACGTCGAGAACGGCGTGCTGACTATCCGCGAGGGCAAGGGCGGCAGGGACCGGCAGGTCCCCGTCAGCGCGCCGCTGCGGCAACGGCTCGCTGGCTACCATGCCCAGGTGGCCGGGCGCACCGGCGGGGACTGGTTCTTCCCCGGCACGGCCGGGCGGCCGCTGACGCTCGCCAACATCGACAAGAACTTCCGCCGGTTCCTGTGGCAGGCCCGCATTCCCCACGGCGGCCGCGGCCGCGGCCCGCGGATCCACGACCTGCGTCACTCGCATGCGGTCCATAACCTGGCCAGATGGTTCGCGGCTGGAGAGGACGCCGGCGCGCTGCTGCCGGTCCTTCAGACCTACATGGGTCACTCCTCGATCGCCGGCACCGACTACTACCTGCGGCTGACCGCCGAGTCCTACCCGCACATCATCGCCCGGGTCCAGCAAGCCCTCGGAGACATCGTCCCGCCCCTCACGGCCGGGGCGGGCGATGGCGACTGACTTCGCGGTGTTCCTGCACCGTTACCTCACCTCGCACCTGGCCGGGCTGCGGGGCAGCTCACCGAACACGATCGCGTCCTACCGGGACACCTTCAAACTGCTGATCACCTGGTTCGGCGACGCTAGCTCAATCCCTCCCGAGAAACTCACCCTCGACAGCATCGACGCTGAGGCGATCACCGCCTTCCTGACCTGGCTGGAGGCTGAACGTCACAACAGCACCTCCACCCGCAACCAGCGGCTGGCCGCCATCAGCTCGTTCTTCCGGTGGCTGCAAGCCCAGGACCCGGCCAGGATGGCCGCCTGCCAGGACATTCTCGCGATCCCCGCCAAGAAAAAGACCCGGCAGGCCGTGAATCACCTGACAGCCGGGCAGACCCGCGCTCTGCTCGCCGCACCCGACCGGACCACCCGGCGCGGCCGGCGTGATGCGACCCTGCTGGCCACCCTCTACGACACCGCCGCCAGGGTGTCCGAGCTCGCCGGCCTGACCGTGCGCGACATCCGCCTGCAACCCCCGCCGCTGGCCGCGCTGACAGGCAAAGGCGCCAAGATCCGCCACGTCCCACTCGGCGGTAACACCGCCGCGCTGCTGAGCGCCTACCTGGCCGAGCAGGGCCTCGATCAGCCCGGACACGACGACCAGCCGCTGTTCACGGGCCAGCACGGCAGCAGGCTCAGCCGCGGCGGCATCGCCTGGATCATCGGCAAATACCAGGCCCGGGCCGGTGACCCCGCACTCGCCGGAGCCGACCTGAGCCCGCACGTCATACGACATAGCCGGGCAATGCATCTCTACGACAGCGGCGTGCCACTGCCCTACATCCGCGACATCCTCGGGCATGTCGAGCTGGCCACCACCGACATCTACGCCAGGGCCTCCACCGAAGCCAAACGCAAAGCCCTCGAAGCCGCTTACACCGAAATCATCACCGACGACCTGCCCGAATGGAACCACGACCACGGGCTGCTCAGCTGGCTCGCCAGCCTGTGATCCTCAGCGCCGCGAAGGGTTATGCGCAGCGGTCGATCCCCGTCATCGCCCTCACCAGGGACATCAGGACGGCGCTGCGCATAATCCCGCACTGCTCATAAGGCGGGGTCTTCAGCCCCGTCATGTGTAACGTCTACCTGCACCGGCTGGACCGGGCATGGGATGACGGAGACGGGGTCCTGGTCCGCTATGCCGACGACCTGGTCGCGATGTGCTGGTCCCGCAGCCAGGCCGAGCAGGCGCTGGAGCGCCTGACCGGGCTGCTGGCTGACCTCGGCCTGGAGCCGAAGGCGGCCAAGACCCGCATCGTGCACCTGGAGGAGGGAGGCGAGGGTTTTGATTTCCTCGGCTTCCACCACCGGCTGGTGCGCTCGCGGGGGCTGAACGGGAAACGGCCGGTGACGTTCCTGGCCCGCTGGCCCGCGGACAAGGCCATGCAGCATGCCCGTGACCGGATCAGGGAGCTGACCCGCAGGTCGCGGCTGCTGCTGGCGCCGGAGTGGATCGTGGAAGACCTGAACAGGTTCCTGGGCGGCTGGGCCGCCTACTTCCGGTTCGGCAACTCAGCGGCCCGCTTCGAGAAGATCAGGAGCTACTCGCGGATGCGGATGGCGCTGTTCATCAGCAAACGCCACCGCCGGTCGCGGGCGTTCGGCTGGTCGGTGATCACCTACCAGTCCCCGGACCAGCTCGGGCTGATCACCTTGTCGGGAATCGTCGTTGAACCCAGGCCCTTCCGGGCCTGGCGGGAAGACCGAATGCCGGCGGTGAACGGCGTCGGTGAGCCGTGTGCGGGAGAACCGCATGCACGGTTCGAGGTGGCGGGGGCTGGAAACGGAGCAGACCTGACCAAGGGCACCGGGGTGGCGCAACCGGCCGGGAAACCGGCGGCCATGAAGGCCCCAGGCCCTACCGTCAGCGAGCCACCGCGCCAGCCCCCGACCCTACATAAGGGCTGATGGCCGCCACTGGCCCGCGTGGTGGCGGGTTTCTGGACCTGATTTTAGTGCCGGGGATGACGGTGGCCCGGCTATCGGGCCGGGCGGCCGGGGGTTCCACAGGCCCCGGGTTCTTTCGTTGCCCGGCGGGGCGGGTTTGTTCTAGTCAAGTGGGGGTGGGGATGACCTGGACGCGCTGCCAGGCGGTGGCGATTTCCTCCGCCCAGGGCCAGGAACTTCAGCCAGGACAGCAGGATGCAGGCGGTCATGGCAGCGTAAAGCCAGCCCTTGTTCAGCCCGTAAATCATGGGTGGGGAGATGTCCCGGTCCTGTCTTCCGGTGCGGATCACGTCCCCGACGCGGGCGCAGCCGCGGTGCGCGGCGTCGATGTAGGCGTACTCGCCGCCCGGCCCCGCCCGGCGGGCAGGCTGGTGACCCACAGGGAGTAGCGCCAGCCGCCGGCGGCCTCGAAACCGGGACAGCTGCGCGCCGGGGTGGGGCCGCTCGCGGCGGGCGAAGACCCGCATCGTCTTGGGCCAGCCCCTGAGCTGGTCGCCGTCCGGACCTTCCCGCAGCTGCCGAACCCCATGAAAGCCAGAAGCCATAAATCGAACAAAAGTGTTCGATAGGGTGGACCGACGATCCTGCGGATCCACTCGATCATCTCCTCGGCCCTGGACCTGGCCGTCCGGTACGGCTGGACCGACCGCAACGTCGCCAAGAACGCCAGCCCGCCGCATCCTCGCAAGCGCGAGCCGGACCCGCCCCACTCCTAAGCTGGCGGCCCGGCTACTCAACCTCGTGTGGACCAAGGACGAGGAATTCGGTCCGTACCTGTGGACCGCGATCACGACCGGAGCCCGGCGCCAGCAAGTCCGGGTCTCCGCGAGCGCTTCCAGCGCCGCACAGACGCGGGTCACTGTCACACGAGCAGCGCCTCGAGCTCCCGAAGTCGGCCGAACAGGTCAGAGAGGCCTCGCACGCCGTTGCGCACGGACTCGTGCGACAGCGCGAGGTCAGGGCCGGTGCTCGGCTCGACACCGGCGAGGCACCGGAAGATGTTCCACCTCGTGTGCCCCAGCCAGCCGCCGATCATGAATGCAAACCAGCTTGGACCTGGCGGCGGCAGCGCTGCGGCCCCCGCGGCATAGCCGCTCAGCAGCGCTGGGGAGCGTCGCCTTGATGTCCGCCAGATGCGTGACAGGCTGGACATGGCCGTAGGTGCAGGCTCGCGGCGCCTGTTACTTCACGTGCGGAAAGCAGGTGATGCCCGATGGCGACCTTCAGAACATATGCCGAGGTTCTTGAGCCTGACCATCCGCTGGTGAAGAACAGGGCTAGGAGCATCAGCTGGTCCTCGAGCGGCTACCGGTCCGCCGAAATCGAGCAGGCCATGCGCGCTGAACCTGGTGTTGTCCTTGGCTACGTGCTCCGGCAGGCCGGTGGGGCCTATGAAACCACGACTCGGCTGACGCCGAAGTTCCGCGAGGATATCCGCGAGATAGCGGAGCTGACCTTGGACGACGAGTTCCTCAGGATCGCCGAGCTTCCCGAGGTGCCGGTGTCGCTTGAGCATCTTCGTCACGTGGATCCGCAAACCCGCATACTGGCCGGCTATCGACTCGATGTCAGCCCGGCCGAGAGTCCACGGCTGCGCCGCAGGCTGGCACTTCCGCCTGATCCCAGGATCACGCTGCATATCGACGAGGTTGTCCTTCCGGGCACTTCTGGAAGATTCTGGAGTGCTATGCGTTGGGACACGCCCGGCCTGAAAGCGGACGACCGTCCGGCAGCGCCGAACCGCTGAGAATCCTGGCCTAGCAGCATCGTGCCGCGCCGCTCAAACTGCTTCCGCTGTCCGGTAGCAGGCGCGCGTCAGCCTATTTGCTCGGCCAGGGCGACGATGATGCCCGCGGGGCCGCGGAGGTAACAGAGCAGGAAGATGCTCTCGTACTGCGCCACCTCGCCGAGGAGTTCGGCGCCGTGGGCGCGCAGGCGGGCGACGGTGTCATGGATGTCATCGACAGCGAACATGACACGATGCAGGCCCAGCGTGTTGGGCGGCGGGTTCTCCGGCCCGGCGCCATCCGCCGCGGGGGCGTGGTACTTGGTCAGCTCGAGCTGACTATGGCCGTCCGGGGTCCGCATCATCGCGATCTCGCTCCGGACGCCGTCGAGTCCGACGGTGCGGTCCGCCCAGGGGCCTTCGACCTGTCTCCTGCCTTCTAGCTCCATGCCGAGTTCGGTGAAGAACGTCACAGCGGCTTCTAGGTCGTCGACGACGATGGCGACGTTGTCCATCCGCTGAATAGCCATGTCTGCCAGCATACGGCCGCGGCGAGCCGCCAGTCCGGTGCCGAAAGATGCCTGCGGCCCGCGCAGCACGAGGGATGAGATCTGACCTCCGCTGAAGCTGGAGGTTCCCGGGTCCTGCCGAAAGCTGGAGGCCGCGCGCTGAACTGCGCGCAGTGGTGCGCTCAGAGGGCGGCCCGCTGGCGTACGAGGAAGTCGCGTTCGACCGTGTTGGCGGTCAGTTCGATGGCCCGGTCGTACGCATCGATAGCCTCGTCGCGCCGTCCTGCCCGGGCGAGCAGGTCGGCGCGGGCGGCGTGGTATGGCTGGTAGCTGCCGAGAGTGGCGGCGTCGGTCTCGAGTGCGGCGAGTCCCTCGGCGGCGCCGTGGAGCTCCGCGACCGCCACTGACCGGTTCAGGGCCACTACCGGGTGGGGACGCAGGGCGAAGAGCTGGTCGTAGAGGGTGATGATCTGGGACCAGTCGGTGGCGTCGGCGGTGGGAGCGTCGGCGTGGACGGCGGCTATCGCTGCCTGGATCTGGAACGGTCCGGGCTGGTTGCGGCGAAGGCAGGCGCGCACGAGCTCGTGGCCCTCGGCGATCAGGGTCCGGTTCCAGCGGGAGCGGTCCTGGTCGGCCAGGCGCACCATGGTCCCGCTGGCGCTGCCGCGAGCGGGACGGCGAGACTCGGTGAGCAGCATCAGCGCGAGGAGACCGATGGCCTCCGGTTCGTCGCGCATCAGTTCGACGAGGGTGCGCCCGAGCCGGATCGCTTCGGTCGATAGATCGGTTCTGGTCAGGCTCTGTCCCGACGTGGCGGTGTGACCTTCGGTGTAGATGAGGTAGATGGCGGCGAGGACCGCGTGGAGCCGGTCCGGCAGCTCCGCCGCGCGGGGTATCCGGTAAGAAGCGTGATTGTCGTGCAGTTTGCGCTTGGCCCGGACGATCCGTTGCGCCATCGTCGCCTCAGGCACCAGGAAAGCCCTGGCGATCTCATGGGTCTCGAGGCCGCCGAGGAGCCGCAGGGTAAGGGCGACCTGCGCGTCGGCGGCCAGGGCAGGATGCGCGCACAGGAACATGAGCCTGAGCTGATCGTCAGCGACGACGCCAGCCAGCTCGTCAGCGTCGAGTTCGGGATTGCGATCAGGGTCCATGGTGTCAAGGTGGAGTCGATGGGCCGCGAGATGACGCTCACCGCGGGTCGATTCGCGTCGCAGGCGGTCGATGGCGCGGTTGCGTGCCGTCGTGGTGATCCAGCCGCCGGGGTTAGGCGGTATCCCCGTCTTCGGCCAGTGCTCCGCGGCGGTGGCGAAGGCTTCCGCCACCGCGTCCTCGGCGAGGTCGATATCGCCGAGGACGCGGATCAACGTGGCGGTGCAGCGGCCGGCTTCGCGCCGGAAGACTTCCTCTAGCGAGTCGGTCACCCTTGCGCCGGCCGGACCTCAACCGGCCCGTCGCAGGCGGCAGCGGCTTTGCCGGCCCACTCGAGGGCGCTATCGAGGTCGGTGGCCTCGATCATCCAGAAGCCGCCCATTTGTTCTTTGGTCTCGGCGTAAGGCCCGTCGGTCATCGATACGTCTCCTCCGGAGGACCGCACCACCGTGGCCGATGATGCGGGGTGCAGGCCAGCCGCGAACACCCAGGCGCCCGCTTCTTGCAGTTCGCGGTTGAATGCGTCTACCTGGGCGACGCGGAGCTGCGCCTCCGGAGTGGAGAAGTCGGCCTCGAACGTGTCGTCGTGCCAGACGGAGACTAGGTACTGCGGCATCTTGGTTGCTCCTTTGAAAGGGTATCGGCTTCGGTTCAGTTGGCGTGTCGTGCGAGCACAGGAACAATGCTGGCCGCGGCGACCAGGTGCAGTCCGACCAGTGCGATCTTGCTGGCGGTCGTGTCCGCGAACGCGGCCGGAAGGACGCAGGAAATCGCCGTGAGGACGACCGTCATCTGGACGAACCGCCGGCCTGGGGCGGAGCTGCGCCGGTTCAGCACGGCCAGCAGGACCCCGCCCATGACGGCGGCGATAAAGGTGAGCTGAGCGAACCCCGCGAGCGGGATTTTGCCGTGTACGGCCAGCGGGACCCCGGCCGCGCGCAGCGCCACCGCGCCAGCGGTCGTGACCGCTGCGGTCAGGACGCCGACCGAGACGGTGCTGCGCGGCAACGTGCTCGTCAACCGGGACGGACGGCGCTCGACAGTTGTATCGAGGGGGGCGGTAACGAAAGACATGGCTGGTTCCTTTCGTGGGCGGCGGTGCTTTGTACTTCGCTCACCATGTCCACGAACGGGGACCGCGGATTCGACACCGGAGGCTGAATATTTGTTTCCGGATCTGCGGTCCGCCTCGTGCCGGGGGGCATGACCGCTCCTCTCGGTGTGATCCACTCGGGAAAGCATGCGTCCGGTCCGGCGTGACGTCGGGCGCTGGCCCGGCATTACTTGCTGACCCCTGAGCCACGCCGGGGTCGCGCGCTTGCGTCTTGACCATACGAGGTCGGCCCTAGTGCCGGCGGCCCAGACGGGCTTACTGGCCGGACCGCCCACGCTCCCATCTCATCGGCGCCGAAGTCGCCCGGCCAGCACGGAAGACACCGGTCAGGCGGCCTGGGTGCGGCCGGCGCGGCGGCCGCCCCGCCCTCCGCGACCGTGTCCAGGCCGTGGTGTTCGCTTACCAGCACGGCGTCGTCCCCGCCGACCTCTTATCAGGCAGCCCTGCCCGCCTCCGCGCAGCACCCGGCTGGGCCGCCGGAACTAGGTCGCGTCCCATCCGATCCCGCCGGCATCCCAGCTGAGCTCACGTAGGCGCAGCTCAGCGCGCTGGGATGTAACGGGATCGGATATTCCGTCGTGTTGGCCCGGAACAGGTGGCAGCGTGTCGCCTCGTCCGTTCGTCGAGCTCTGCAGAAAGGGCCAGCCGATCTACTTCATGTTCGCGAACCGCAACGAGTGAGGAAGGGAATCTCATGCGCGGACAACCCATCCGCATCGCCGGCCGGATCCTGGCCGCCACCGTAGTCAGCGGCGCAGCCCTGCTGGCGGCCGCATCGCCGGGGCATGCGGCCACCAGCACCGCCGCCCAGGCCACCGCGGCCAAGGCGAAGTACATCCAGGCGTCCGGTTATACCGGCAAGCAAGTGCACGCCACCTGGGCCGGCCCGGGTGTCGGGGCTATCGCCTGGACCGTCGGGTCGGATTTCGTGGCCACCAAGACCAACGCCTACCGGTCCTGCCGCACCAACTGGACCGGGGTGGACGTCGACGTCTCCTGGAACTCCTCATCGCTGCACAACGGGGCCAAGCTAGCCATCCTGGTGTCGGTGAAGCTGTCCAACGGCAAGTCGCGTGGCATCGTGGCCCTGGTGGTGTCCAAGGCCGCCAACTGGCCCGGCCACCCGGCCTTCGGCGGGGAGTACCGGGCCCAGGTCTACACGCCCGGCAACGTGCACGTGGTCCAGGGCCACATCCAGAGTTGGATCAGCAATGGCGGTGTCCCCTACTCGGACCCCACCGGCTCCGGCGACACGATCACCCTGACACAGTTCCGGCGCTGCTGACCTGCGGAGGCCATAGCGGGGCGTTTCCGCGTGGAAACGCCCCGCTGCGCGGAATGCGGGCGCAGCCGATGGACGCCCGGTCAGCCTGATGCGGGCGCGATGGTGTCCGGGAGGGGCGGCAGGCCGAGACAGCTGCGCAGGGCGTTCTCCGAGCGCATCGGCCCGGCCGAAGCACCGGGTCCGCGCGGCCGCGGAGGCGCTGCCGTTCCCGGCTGGCGCCTTTGACGCGTCAATGGCCGTGATGACCACGCATCACTGGGCGGACCTGCGGCCGGGCTCAAGGAGATGAGCCGGGTGGCCGCGCGGCTTGTGGTTTTCACATGGGATCCGGGCTGGGACCGCGTGCTGTGGGTGGTCGAGGAGTATGTGCCGGAAATCCGCGAGCTGGAGCGGTCGCGATTCCCACCGATCGACCAGGTGGTTGACGTCATCGGCGCACACTGTCGCTCCCGTTGTAGCTGGTGGGCTGTGACGTCGGTACCGACCAGTGACATCCAGCCGGACGCCCCCGGCCATTCGAACAAGATGAGGGGTGAGGAGTACGCCAGGTCGCTGCGCGCTGGCCCGTGTTCGCGTCCATGACCTGGAGGGCCAGCCCGTCCAGGTAGGTAGCGAACGTCGCCCCGTCGACAGGCGAGGCGGGCACTAGCCGAATGACGTACGGAGAATTGCTGCCGCCCCAGACGGCCCAGATATATCGGCCGCCCAGATACTGTCCGGCTGTTTATTGCCGGGCGATCTGTTCCCGCGAATGGTAAGAAGGATCGCGTGGAGGACCAGACGATCCGGCTCGCCAGCGGCCGCACGGTGGGATTCGCCGACTACGGCATCCCCGGCGCTACGGCGGTGCTGTGGTGTCACGGCGGACCTGGCAGCAGGCTCGAGCCGGCGTACCTGCGGCGGGCGGCCCGTGCGGCGGGACTCCGCATCATCGGCATAGACCGGCCTGGCTATGGCCTGTCGGCACCGCAGCCGGGCCGGACGATCGCCGGCTGGGTGCCCGAGGCGCTCGCTGTCGCCGATCACCTGGGCATCGGGCCGTTCGCCGCGGTGGGAACCTCGACCGGCGGCGCGTTCGCGCTGGCGCTCGCCGCGCTCGCCCCTGAGCGCGTGCTCGGCGTCGTCGCCTGCTGCTCGATGACCGACATGCGCTGGCCGGAAGGCAGAGCCACGATGAGCTGGCCGCACGTTCGGGCCGTATGGGAGGCGCCAGGCCGCGCGGCGGCCGTGGCGGCGGCGACCGATGCGCACGGCCCGGACGGCGGTAAGATGCGCGGCGAGATAGCCGGCGTCCTCGCTCCGGCCGACGTGGCGCTGTTTAGCGATCCTGACTGGCTAAAGGAGGCGACGGCAGGATTCGCGGCCATGTTCGCTTACGGCCTGGAGGGCTACACCGACGATCGGCTAGCTGACGGCGCGGGCTGGGTCTCCTTTGACGTCGCATCCATCCGGTGCCCCGGTAACCGTCCTGCACGGGAGAAGCGACCGGATGGTCGATGTCATCCACGCGCATCACACCGCCGACGTGGTCCCGGGCGCGGAACTGGTCGTCTTGGCTGACCACGGCCATTTCAGCATCGTGACCGAAGTCGTGCCCGCGCTCAGCAAACTGTTGCCGCGCTAGCGCCCGCCGGCGATCGCGACGGCGCCCGGTCGGCCCGGGCCACGGCTACCGGCTCAAGCGGGGTCAGCCGCGTCGAACCCGGTGTAGTCCTGGCACTGACAGCGCCGACCCCAGCGGCTGCGGCCCGAGCAGGAACCGGAGTAACGGTGCAACCGATCGCGGTGGCCGCAACGCGTGCATGGCGCGGCTTCGGGCCCGCTGTGCCCGGGCCGCTCCTGCCGTGGCGGCGGAAGGGCCCGGATGTGTTCGGGTAGGTCATCGGCAACCTCCTGGAACCCGGCAGCAGCGTCCGATCCGCTTGGGCGGCTCTGCTGATGCCAGTTAGCGGGCATCTCGCGAGCGCAGGAGCCCAGGCGCCACCAGACCAATCGAATCAGACCTGATATAGCCGCTGCACCGGCAATGCCGCCACCAGCGGCCCCGGACCGAGCAACTCGTGACATTGTGGTGTGAGCCGGCATGATGACCGCAGCGTTTACACGCCGGTATATCGTCTCCGACGTGGACTCCTGGCACCCAGGTGTACTCAGCCCCGTGGCTCATCTCGAGCCTCCTCTGTCTAAGAGGAAGCCCTCAATCGTCTTTGAGGAACTTGTCCCCTACTTAATACAGTGTATGGCCACTATGGGGTCCGTGACGCCAAGCTGGACAGGGCCTTAAGCCGCCATTGCCGCGGCAAATTATGCGAATGCCGCTTTTTATAACTAAGAAAGCAAAATCGAAGGTCCGCCAGCTGGGTAAAGGATCACCCAGCCCCGGTGCCGCCGTGTCCTGGATAAGAATCACCCCAGCCACTTGTGCCCGCGGGGAGGTGGGTGCCGGAGTCCGGGGCTTCGGTGGCGGAGGGGACGTGGCCTCGCGGTCGCGGGGGTGGCTGGCGGTGCGGTTCGTGCTGGTGGGTCCCGGGCTCTGGCCGGCACGGTGGTCCGTTGTGCCGGGCGCTGGCAGGCAGGGTGGGACTTTGTGCCGGCCGCGGGCACTAGCCGAGGACCTGCGAGCGCTCGGCGGGACCTAGGCGACAAGTGCCACCGAGGGACGTTTCCTGGCCTGGTACGGTTACCGCCGCTCAACTAGGCTCCGACCATGCGCGGTTTCCACCTCACCCAGATCCATCAGGGACTTGCTGTGGGGATACTCGCGGTGGCCATCGCGGTGGTGGTTGTGCTCGTCGTTGCGGTGCGCCGGAAATAGCGGCGCGGCCCTCGCCGCAGCGCGCTGCTGTCAGCTGAGCCATGACGGCCGCCAGTCGCTGACCCGGAACCGGGACCTGGTGCCGTGCCGCGTTAAGCTGAACTTCATGGTCGAGCCGGGGTACACCGTCAAGGCTCTGACCAGTCGGCGTGGGCCGCGTTCACCGCGCTGGTGGAGCGCAGCAACGGTATCTTCGGCGGCTGCTGGTGCATGGGCTTTCACCCCGAGCAGTCCTGGCCCGGCGAGGTGCAGGAGCGCGTGCCGCAAAAGCTTGCTGCGAAAGAACAGCGAGTCCGAGAGGGCAAAGCCCACGCCGCGCTTGTTTTCGCCGGGGCGGACTGCGTCGGCTGGTGCCAATTCGGCGCGCCCGGCGAGGTGCCCCGGATCAAGAACCGGGCGGCGTACGAAAGGGCCAGACGACCCGGCCGGACTGGCGAATCGCGTGCTGCTATTCCGCTAAGGGGCACCGGCGTCAAGGCGTGGCCACGGCGGCGCTCGCTGGTGCGGTCGATGTCATCGCGGGCCTGGGCGGGGGGATCGTCGAGGGATACCCGGAGCCGCCGGCTCGGTGCCCGCCGGCTTTCTCTACCACGGGGCCTTGTCGACCTACGAGAAGCTCGGCTTCACCCGTGACCGTCAGATCGGCAAGCACCGCTGGGTCGTGACCAAGGTCGTCCACCCGGGATCTTAACGGGCATCCAGGCCACGGTGCGGATGACGCCAGGCCGGTACCGCGTTACGCTTTCCCTGGAGCGTGTGGGGGCGGAGATGGTGGCAGGACCGGAAGATGGCCTGGCCACGGCGAGCCGCGGTCGCCTGCGGGTCTCGCATGCTGACCGCGAGCAGGTGATCGGCATCGTCAAGGCCGCGTTCGTACGGGGCACGCTAGGCAAAGATGAATTCGACCTGCGGGTGGGCCAGGCGTTCGCGTCCAGGACCTATGCGGAGCTGGCCGCGGTCACCGCTGCCCTGCCCGCCGAGCCAGCCGTAACCCCGCCGCCCGCGCCCGCCCGGCCGTCCGCGCCCGCCCGGGCGGAGGGCGACCAGCCAGTTCTGCGGCCCGGGCCGGTGATCGTGGCGGCGACCGTGTTCTGCGCGAGCGTCTGGGGCTTCACGTTCCTCCCGCCTTGGCCCGCGAACTCCGAAGGCGATCCGCCGCACGCGCTTATCCTGGTTTTCTTCGCGGCCAATCTTATTTACCTGGTCGTGTTGGTCATTGCTTTGGGATTCATGCTCGCCGAGCGGAGTGAGAAACGCTCCGCACCCGGACCGCGGTAACGCTGGTACGTCCCCACGGCGCGTCGCGACTCATACCGTGCGCCGGAGGCCGGCGGCCGGCCCGCGTCGCCAGCCATTTTATCTGGCCTGCCTGACCTCGCGGCGCGCCGTACCGACTGCCAGCCGCCCGCCCGAATAACACTGTGCGAGGATTCGATAAGCGTTTACGCCTTGCGGTCAATTTCGGGGGAAAGGGCTGGCCATGAGGTACGGTATGACCGTAATGGCAGTGATCGGGTCATTGGTACTCGTCAACACATCGGCTCTCGCGGCATATGCAGCAGCCGCTAGCGGTACCCGGGGCGGGAACGATGTGTCATATCCGCAATGCGACCGTGCGCTCCTGTCGCGTCAGGCTTTTGGTATCGTCGGCGTGAACGACGGCCGGGCGAATACAACAAACCCTTGCCTAGCGGGCGAAATAGTGTGGGCCAGGAAATCGTCCGGTGATGCCAGGCAGGAAAGGCTCTCATTCTACGTTAACACGGCGAACCCGGGTCGTTTCAAGATCGCTGACTGGCCGAAGAATAACGCCGACCAGCTGACTCGCGCCGTGGTCAAAGACCCGTACGGCCGGTGCGCGGGCCGAGATGACAGAGCCTGTTCCTGGCAGTACGGGTGGAACGTGGCTGAGCTCGACGCGCGCACCCATGGCATCTCCAAACCTAGCCGCTACCGGTGGTGGCTCGACGTCGAAACCGCCACGAGCTGGGATCCGAGCACCTGGAACAACCGCGCCGATCTCGAAGGCATGGTCACCTATTTCCACCGCATCGGTAGCGTAGTCGGCGTCTACTCGACGACCTTTCAGTGGCACAAAATCGTCAAAGTCGTCCCGCCAGGTAGTCCGCTGTACCGGCTGGCGGACTGGGTGCCCGGGGCCCGCACGCTGGCGCAGGCCAAGGCGAACTGCCGCCTGGCGCCTCTCACCGGCCGGGGAATCATTACCGTCACTCAGTGGCTGGCGGCGAAGACCGATCACGATTTCTCGTGTCCGAGGTGAGCCAGTGCCTGCCGCAGGTCCTCCGCTCGGCTGGCCGATGATCTCGGAGTCGATCCGCACCCACCGGTTGTCCTGCTCCGCGGTCTGGGCGTGGGCGGTTAACGTCCCCGAACACCGCTGGTCACCGTCGGGCTGAGGTGAGAAGATGGGGTGGTGAGCAGCCATCAAGACAATCCGATGCGTCAGCTGGCCGCGGCCTGGGAAGCAGCGCAGGCGGTGGCCACCGAGTGGGCGGACCGGACCGCGGCGGTGACCGCGGAAGCGTTCCACAAGCTCGCTACCGATCCGGCGGTCCGCGCGGTGCTGGAAAGCTGGCGCATCTCGCCGCTGTGGGTCCGGCGCGACTGCGACTGCGACTGCGCCGGGTCTCATCCGGCCGACGTCGGGGTCTGCGACCAGCGCGCGGTCATCACCCGTCATTTCGGCGCTGACCAGGCCAGCGGTGTCGACGTACGGCTGTGCGCGCCCTGCGCCGTCGCGCAAGGGGTCGCCGAGCTGGCCTGACCGAAGCCCGAGCCTGACCGAAGCCGGAGCCTGACCGCTACCCGAGCGTGGCCCGGACCAGGTCGCCGGGACCGGTCCCGGCCTGGGTCAGCACGTCTCCGGCCGGTGACCAGATCGCCGACGATCCGGCCGTCTGCTGATACCCGCCGCCTGCCGGCCGGCGAAACTCGCGAAGGCGACGTAGGCCCGGCAGCGCCCGGCGATCCGGACCGCGCGGCGTTCCTGTTCGGCCAGCTCGTCGGCCCGGTGGACCAGCCCGGCCGCGTAGACGTCGATGCCCAGCGCGGCCATCCGCTCGACATGATCGCCGATGCCGGTGTCCCGGCAGATGCCGACGCCGACGCGCCAGCCGTCTACCTCGGTGACCGTCGGCTCGTCGCCGGGACTGAACCGGGCGGCCTCGTCGCCGCCGATCCACTGTTTCCGGTAGAGCACCGCCACCGCGGCGGGACTCACCGCGAGCATGGCGATGTACGCGCGACCGCTGGGGCCAGGGATGGGTGCGCCCACCAGCGCCATCGATCCGGTGCGCCGGCACGCCTCGACGACGGGCTCTAGCGCGGCGTCGTCCGGCCCGACCAGGGCGGCGTCGAGCTCATATCCGGTCAGCGACAGCTCGGGGAACACCACGATCCGCGCGCTGGCGTCTCGCACCGCACGTGCATGCTCGCGCCCGTTGGCTCGCGTGTCGCCTGGCACGCACCGAGGCTGAGCCACGGCGAGACTCAGCGGCGGGCGCATGCTGCCATCCTGCCATCGGACGTGTGACGAAACTCCGGCTGGGGCGGCGGTCGAAATCCAGTGCGTATGATGAGTCATGGCCGCGAGCTCCCTGCCTGCCCAGATCGCCCGCACCCGCCGCTTCACCCTGGGCGTCCCCGGCCAGTTCACCGTGCCGCCGGACGGAGGATCGGTGTTGTTCCTCCGTAGCCGGGCCGGGCACGACCCGGTGACCTGCCTGTGGTCGCTGGACCTGGCCTCCGGCACGGAACGCCTGCTCGGCGACCCGGCCGTCCTCCTGTCCGCGCCCTCCGTCGCCCCGCCGTCCGGCGACGCGCCCGCCCCGTCCCGGCCCGCCGCCGGAATCGCCGGCTACGCCACCGACGCGGCCGTAACCTTGGCCGCTTTCCCGCTGGGCGGCGTCCTGTGGACGGTCGACGTCGCTACCGGCCAGGGGCGCCGGCTGGCCGCCCGGTCTCCGGTCGCCGATCCGCGCCCCGACCCAGCGGGCCGCCACATCGCCTACCTATCCGGCGGCGCCCTCCGCGTGATCGGGGCCGACGGCGCGGCCGACCGCGCCCTCATGGCCCCCGGCGACCACGAAAACCCCGGCGACCGCGAAAACCCCGGCGACCACGAAAACCCCGGCGACCCTGACGTCACTTTCGGCACCGGGGACCTCACCGCCGCCACTTCGCTCACCGGCCCCCGCGGCTACTGGTGGGCCCCCGACGGCGCCCGCCTGCTCGTCACCCAGGTGGATTCCACCCAGGTGCCGCGCTGGCACATCGCCGACCCGGCCCACCCGGCCCGGCCCCCGCGCACGGTCCGCTACCCGGCGGCCGGCGGCGCCAATCCCGAGGTCACCCTGTGGATCGCCGCCCTGGATGGATCCCGCACGCAGGTGCGCTGGGACCGGGACGCCTTTGCGTACCTGCCGGGGGCCGGCTGGGACGCGCACGGCCCGTACGCCGTCGTGCAGTCCCGTGACCAGCGCACCGTCCGTTTCCTGCGCATCGACCCCGGCACCGGCGACACTTTTATCCTGAACGAACAGTGGGACCAGTGCTGGGTCCAGCTGATCCCCGGCCTGCCGGCCCGCTCCGGCGACGGCACGCTCATCGGCCATGCCGATCGCCACGGCACCCGGCAGCTGACCGTGGGCGGGGTTCTGGTCACCCCGCCCGGGCTGCAGCTCCGCGCCGTCCTCGATACCTGCGGTGACGACATCTTGTTCGCGGCGTCCGACGACCCGGCCCAGACCCACCTGTGGACCTATCATCCGGCCGGCGGCCTGCGCCGGCTGACCACCGCGCCGGGCGTGCACGACGCCGTGCGCCGCGCCGGGACCCTGGTGCACACCGCCCGGTGCGCCGGGCCGCCCGGCGGCCGCACCACGGTCGTCCGGCTGCGCCAGCTCCCGGTGCCCGTCGCCTCCCAGGCCGAACGACCCGTCATAGACCCGCACGCCACCCCGCTCGTGCTCGGCCCGCGCGAGCTGCGCGCGGAGCTCTACCTGCCGTCCTGGTACCGCCCGGGGCACCGGAGCCTGCCGGTCCTGGTCAACCCGTACGGCGGAGCGGGCCTGCAGGTTGTCACCGCCGAACTCACCTGGCGCTCCCTGGTCTCCCAGTGGTTCGCCGAGCAGGGCTTCGCGGTCCTGGTCGCGGATGGGAGCGGCACGCCGGGCCGCGGGCCTGACTGGGAGCGGGAGGTGCACGGCGACATTTTCGGCCCGGTCCTGGCCGACCAGGTGACCGCGCTGACCGAGGCCGCCCGGCTGCGCCCCGAGCTGGATCTTGGCCGGGTCGGCATTCGCGGCTGGTCGTTCAGCGGCTCGCTGGCGGCGCTGGCCGTGCTGCGGCGGCCGGACGTCTTCCATGTCGCCGTGGCCGGGGCCGGGGTCACCGACCAGCGGCTGTATACCGCGCACTGGCGGGAACGGTTCCTTGGTCATCCCGACAAGTTCCCGCAGGCGTACCGGGCCTGCTCGCTGCTGGCCGAGGCGGCCAAGCTGACCCGTCCGCTGCTGCTGATGCACGGCCTGGCCGATGACAACGTCTATCCCGTGAACACACTGCGGCTGTCCAGCGCGCTGCTCGCGGCCGGCCTGCCGCACGAGGTGCTGCTGCTGCCTGGGACCGGCCACCACGCCATCGGCGGCCCGGTCACCGAGCCGCTGCTCACGCATCAGCTCCGCTTCCTGCAACGGCACCTGGGTCCGCTCCCGGTCCCGGGACCGGCCTAGCCGCCGCCCGCGTTTGCGCTGGCCCTGGCCGCGACGGGAGACTGTGAGCATGCGGCCGGACCGGGACCTGGACCGGCGCATCGCGGCGCTGGCCCTGCCCGCGCTCGGGTCGATCGCGGCCGAGCCCGCGTACAGCCTGGCCGACACCGCGATCGTCGGCCACCTGGGCCGGGACCCGCTCGGCGCGCTGGCCATCGCGACCACCGCGCTGAACATGGCGGCCTGGCTGGCGATCTTCCTGACCACGGCCACGACCTCGGCGGTGGCCGGGCTGGCCGCGGCCCGGGCCGGCCAGAAGGCGGGCCGGACCGCCGGAGCCGCTTACCTGGTCGCCGCGGCCGGCGGGACGGCGGTCGCGTTCGTCCTGCTGGTGGCGGCGGCACCGATCGCGTCGCTGCTCGGCGCGCACGCCCTTGTCCGGTCCGGTTCGGTGGATTACCTGCGGGTCTCGGCGGCGGGCCTGCCCTTCCTGTACCTGTCCTACGCCGGGAACGGTCACCTGATCGGGCTGGCGGACACCAGGACCCCGCTGCGGATCGCGGTCACCGCGAACGCGCTGAACGTCGTCCTGGAGGTGCTGCTGGTCTACGGCCTGCATCTTGGCCTGCTCGGCTCGGCGTGGGGCACGGTGGCCGCCCAGGCGGGCGCCGCCGCGATGTACGCGGCCGCGTCCCGGCGGGCCCGCGTCCGGCCCGGCAGGCCCGGACGCGCCGAAATCACCGCCCTGCTCCGCGACGGTCACCGGCTGTCGGTGCGGACCATCGCGCTCGGCGTGGTGCCGCTGACCACGACCGCGATCGCGGCCCGGCTCGGCCCCACCGCGCTCGGCGGGCAGCAGATCGCCATGCGCATCTGGTTCCTGCTCGCGCTGTCGCTGGACGCGCTGGCCGTCCCGGCCCAGGTGTACGTCAGCTCATGCCTGGGCGCCGGAGATCCCGACGGCGCGCACCGGGTCGGGCAGCGGTCCTTGCGGCTGGGCCTGGTCGCCGGGACCGGGCTCGGCGCGGTGACCGCGGCCCTGGCGTTCGGCGCGCCGGTCCTGTTCACCGCCGATCCCGGGGTGCGGCACGCCGCGCTGGTGGCCCTGCTGGTGGCGGCGGTGACCCAGCCGCTGGCCGCGCTCGCGTTCGTCTTCGATGGGCTGATCCTCGGTCTGTCCGACTACGTGGCGATGCGCCGCGCGATGATCCTCGCCATCGCCGCCTACGCGCCGGTGGCCGCGCTGGTGCTCGGCTTCCACCGGCTGGGCCTGCCCGGCATCTGGACCGCGCTCGGCCTCTGGCTGGCGGCCCGCGCCGCGCTGCTGGCCCGCCGCTGGCGCGCGCAGTTCAGGCCGGGAACAGGTACCACTGTCCGTTCGGATCAAATGTCTTCTGAACCCTGATCGAGCCAGCCCGCAATGCTGCGCGCCAGGGCCGGCATCGGCAGCGCGCCGTGGTCCAGGATGGCGGCGTGGAAGGCGGGCAGCGAGAACGCCGGGCCCAGGCTCGCCCGGGCTTCCTCCCGCAGCCGCAGGATCTCCAGCTTGCCGGTGAGGTACGCCAGCGCCTGGCCGGGCATGACCAGGTACCTGTCGATCTCGGCGGCGAGGAACTCCGGTGGCATCGGCACGTGCGCCACGATGAACTCGACCGCCTGCTCCCGGCTCCAGCCGAAGGCGTGGATGCCGGTGTCCACCACCAGCCGGGCGGCCCGCATCAGCGACGCGCTGATCGCCCCGAGCAGGGCGCGGTCGTCGGTGTAAAGCCCGGCTTCTTCGGCCAGCTGCTCGGCGTACAGGCCCCAGCCTTCTGAGAACACGGTGATGCTGCGCTGGCGCTGCAGGGCGGGCAGCCCGGAGAGCAGCTGGAGGCGGGACAGCTGCAGGTGATGCCCGGGCACCGCCTCGTGGAAGGCCACCGCCTCGATGTCCCAGCCGGTGCCGGCCGTGGGCCGCTCGGTGTTGAACCAGAACGTGCCGGCCCGGCCGCCGTCCAGCCGCGGCGGGGTGTAATGCGGTGCGGCGCCGCCCGCGGCCACGACCGGCGGCATGGGTGTTACCTCGCAGGGCGGCGGCAGCGGGGCCGGGAACACCTCGGGTGCCCGCGCCTCGGCCCGCCGCACCGCGATGACCGCCTGGCGGATGGCCTCGGCCGGGGGTAGTTTCCCGGCCGAGTCCCGCACCGCGGTGAAGACCTCGTCCAGTCCGGACAGCCCGAGACGGGCGCCCAGCGTCACGGCCCGGGCTTCCAGCGCGGCGATCTGATCCAGGCCGGTCTGGTGCAGTTCCTCCGCGCTCAGCGGCAAGGTGGTGTAGATCCGGATCGCCCGGGCGTAATCCTCCGCGCCGCCGGGCAGGTAGGCCAGCCCGGCCTGCTGCGCCGGCCGCGCCTGCGGCAGCAGCTCGGTGATGGTGTCGACCCATCTGGTCAGGGCCGGCTTGACCACGTCCTCGGCCGCCGCCAGGCGGTCGCGCTCCCACGCCGCCGTGCCGTCCCACCCCGCCGGGGGAGGCGGGGACAGGGCCGGCCCGAGGCCGGGCTGGGCCAGCAGGGCCCGCGCCCAGTCGATGGCCTGCTCGGTCAGCGGCGCGACCGGCAGCCGCCCCCGGCTGGCTCCGGCCCGCAGCCGTTCGCTGACCTGGTCGAGCCAGCCGCCGCTGCGCCGCAGCCGGACCAGGTAGGCCTGCGCGGCGGCCGGGTCGACCAGCACGGCCCGGGCGGCCAGCGCCATGAAGGCGGCCGGCCCGGAGTACTGCATCGCGGTGACCGTGTACTCCCCCTGGGCCAGGTCGATGCTGGCCAGCTCCTGGGTGGCCGCCTCCGTGACGCAGTCGAGCGTGACGGCGTCGGCCGGGGTGAGCGTTTCACGGGGGATCTGGCCGGCCGCCAGGAGGAACTGCCCGACTTCGGCGCGCCAGGCCTGCTGGCCCGCCTCGCTGGCGTCCGGAACCAGGTCGTCGTACCCAGGTATGCCGTACGAGCTCGCCGTGAAGGGGTTCGCTTCGAGCCAGCGCTGGTGGAAGCGGTCGGCTAGATCACGTGCTGAGGTCATGAGCCCTTCCGTGTTTGTTCGTGATTCTCCCTCGGACGGTATAGCCGGCCGGACCGGGTGGTTTGGCGGCCGGTACGGTACGGGGCGTGGATGACGCCGGGGAACGAGCGGTCAAGCAGGTCATCGTCATCCGGCGTGACCTGCGGATGCGCCGGGGCAAGGAGATCGCCCAGGGCGCGCACGCATCGACCGCGTGGCTCCGCGAGCGCGTCCTGCGGAGCCGGGGGGATCCCGTCGAGCTTTCCGAGGTGGAACGGAGCTGGCTGGAGCAGAGTAACCGGAAGGTGACAGTCAAGGTGGGCTCGGAGCAGGAGCTGCTGGCGGTCTACGCCGACGCGCTGCGGGCCGGGCTGGTGGTGCACCTGATCACTGACGGCGGCCTGACCGAGTTCGGCGGCGTGCCGACCCGGACCTGCCTCGGCATCGGCCCCGACTACGACGACCGCATCGATCCCGTCACCGGCGAGCTCGAGCTGTACTGAACGATCTGCACCTGTCGGCATGGTGCACAGCCGCGGGTAACTCAGCGACCGGCTCGGCGTCGTCCTCGGTCACGGCCGCGACGACCTCGGGAACCGCGCCACCTGGCCGGCTGGCCGAGACCCAGCCGTCGATCAGCTGCCACCAGTCGTACAGCCACTGCACTTGAGCCTCATAGGTAGCCGTCCGGGGTACCGCGTCGTGCGGCACCCGCCACCACCTGGCCTTGATGACCTGGTTGATCGGGAAGTTCCGCCACACGTCCCCGACGCTGATGATGTCGTCGAGTCCCGAGTGGGCCACGAAGATCACGTCCGCGTCCGGGCAGGCTGCGATCGCCGCCAGCGTCCCGCCGGGCCGCGGCGGCAGCAAGTTCGGCATCTTCCTGGCGCGCGAGGCCAGGTCCGGACGGCCCGAGTGCTCCAGTCGCCTGATCCCGTGCCGCCACCGACCCGGGGTCCAGTTGGCGCCCTCGGGGAAGATGACCAGCGCACCGGTCCGGTCGAGCCCGCGGGCCAGCTGCTCGATCTGCTCGGTGAACAGGCTCTCGCCGACCTTGCTGTGCTCGATGAACACGTTGGGCAGCCGGTTTCCCAGCACGTCCAGGCTGGGGTCGAATTGCAGGGCCGCCTTCATCACCACCCGCGGCCGGCGGCTGTACCCGGTCAGCAGCTGGTGGATGAGCAGGAACGAGTCTCCGGGTCCGGCGTGCCGGCTCAGCACGATGACGGGGCGGATCAGCCGGGCGATCCGTTCGGCCGGGGTGAGTTCCGGCTCGGCCACCTCGACCCGCAGCCCGTAGGTCCGGGCCGACCCGGCGTACATCACGTCGAGAAACCACCGGATGACCGCGTAGTGGCGGCGCTGGTAGGGCTCGGTGGGCAGGCGGCGGCCGAATCCGCTCCCGATCCACAGGCCGAACAGCATGAACAAGGTCGCGGTCTCCGCGGCGAACCAGGTCAGCACGAAGCCCGTCAGCCGCAGGCTGCGCAGCTGGCCGCCCGGTCGCGGCTGGCCGCCTGGCCGCGACCGGGCGGCCAGCCCGGACACCAGCGCCAGCAGGGCCAGCAGCGGGGACAGCACGATGAAGGCGAGCGCGATCACCACCACCAGCGGCGCCAGCACGAGGCGGCGGATCAACCTGGGCGGGAGCATGGCCCCCTCCTTCGCCTACTGGCCGGCCAGCGCGGCGAGGTAGCTCGCGGAGGCGACATGAGCGCGCTCGATGCTCTGCCCCACCTTGGACTTGTCCCGGTACCTGAACTGCGAAAGTCCCGGCGCGAGCGGATCGCCGCCGGTGGGCAGCACATGCACCTGCACCTGGTCGGGCAGCGACGCCATGTCCTCGTGAAACCGGTGCCGCCGGGCGATCTCGAACGCGACGAGCCCCACTTCCCAGGGCCGCGTCGGTACCGCCAGCGGGCTTTCGATCCGGCCCACCTGCAGCACGTAGACGGTGCTGGCGCCGAGGGCGACGGCCCGGCCGACCGGGATCGAGTCGACCAGGCCGCCGTCGAAATAGTGCCTGCCGTCGATCTCCACCGGGGGCAGCAGCCCGGGTACGGCGCACGAGGCCATCACCGCGGGCACCACCGGCCCGCTGCCGAACCAGCACGCGCTCGCGTCCTCGATGCTGGCCGCCACGCACTGAAACGGCAGCTTGAGATCGGCAAAGTGCTCCCCGGGCAGGGCCGCCGCCAGCAGGCGGCTCAGCGGCTCCAGGGAATGCAGGTGGGTGCCGGAGCGTACCAGCCGGATAGCGCGGCTCCAGAGCCTCTCGCTAAACGCCAGCCGCAGCTCGTCACCCTCCCACATCTGCCGGAGCCGGGTCGCCGCCCCCGCCGGGTCGGCCGCGACGAGGGCGCCGTTGATGGCGCCGACCGAGGTGCCCACGATCAGGTCGGGCCGGACCCCGGCCTCGGCCAGCGCCTGCAGCATGCCGACCTCGTGCGCGCCGAGCAGCCCGCCGCCGCCGAGCACGAAAGCGGTCGTCATCCCGCCAGCCTAGCCAACGCCCGCCGCCTGCTCGCTCACCCCGTCCCCTGGCCTTGCCCGTCTCCTGGCCTTGCCCGTCCTCTGGTCGTGCCCGTCTCCTCCGGCCCTGGGCTGGTCCGCTTGAGGCAGCGGCCCGGTCACGGGGGCCGTGGGTGCGGCTGCGGTTCGGCTCGTGCTGGTGGGCCCGCCTCTGGCCGGCAGACGGTCCGTTGTGCCGACGCTGGTAACGGGCAGGGCGCGGGCCGGAAGCGTTCCGGGTCAGGCCGAGGCAGACGCTGGCTGACGGGGCCCTAGTTTGCCCGCGATCAATCGCCGCTTGCCTCCGTGATGCGGGTGGGCCGACATAAAACGTGACGTAATGGCCCGATAGGCGGCCGTCTCCGCAGTACAGTGAGCGCCGTGGCCGGATCCCGTCAGCGAGACACCCGAGCTCCGCGAGACACGCGAGCTCCGCGAGACACAAGCCAACACCCGAGCTCCGCGAGCGAGACACCCGGGTAGTGCGCAGCCGCTCGCACCAGATCGTCTGCCTGGTGTGGGCCGCCTGCGCCCTCGGCATGGTGATCGGTTTCCTCGTGGTGGGCTTCACCAGCTCCAAAGACCCGCTCCAGCAGATCGTCGCCGCGGTGGTCTTCATCGCGCTAGCCGGAGCCGCGCTCCGGTGGGCGTTCACCTCGGTGGTGCTCGACTACACCGCGGGCACGATGATCGTCCGCAACCCGATCCTGACGCACGCCGTGGCACTGGCCGATGTCTACCAGATCGAGAACCTCGACTCGCGGATGCCGACACGAGGCGAACAGAGGTCCCTGGTCAAGCTCCGGCGCACCGACGGCTCGACTCTTACCCTGGTCGGCGTGTGCGCGTGGGGCGACACCTCCGTCCGGCGCGTCACCAGGGAGCTCGACAGCGCCATCACCGAGATGAGGCGGCAGCTGAAGGTGCCGTCCCGGCACGCCGCCGGACCCGGGTTCAGCCGCGCCTGATCGTCAGGCCGAGCGAGGCGAACTGCTCGAACGGCCGGTGGTAGCCGCGCTCGATGTGGTGGATGCCGCGCAGCACCGAGGGCCGGTCCGCCACCGCCGCGGCCAGTACGGCGGAGAACCCGGCCCGCACGTCGGGCATGGTGACGTCCGCGCCCTGCAGTTTCGACCCGCCCCTGATCACGGCGGAGTGCACCGCGTTCGTGTCGTGGAACCGGCAGGCCGGGCCGCCCAGGCAGGCCGCGAACACCTCGATCTCGCAGCCCATCTTCTGCAGCGCGGGGACGTACACGAGCCGGTTCTCGAAAACCGTCTCGTGCAGCACGGACATCCCTTCGGCCTGGGTGAAAAGCACCATCAGGGGCTGCTGCCAGTCGGTCATGAAGCCGGGGTGGGTGTCGGTATGCACCGCGGCCGGCCGCAACCCCTCCGGCGCCGACGCGGTGATCCAGTCATCGGTGATGTCGAACTGGGCGCCCATCTTGGCCAGCGTGGTGATCGCGGTCACCAGCCGGTCCTGCGGGCAGCCGTGCACGCGCACCTCGCCTCCGGTGATCAGCCCGGCCACCAGGTAGGAGAACGCCTCGAGCCGGTCGCCGGCCAGCCGGGTCGAGGCGCCGCGCAGCCGCGGCACGCCTTCGATGACGATCCGCCGGTCCGGGCTGAGCTCGATGTGCGCGCCCATCCGCTGCAGGAACAGGGCGAGCTCCACCACCTCGGGCTCGGTGGCCGCGTTCCGCAGCACCGTCTTGCCCTCGGCGAGCACGGCGGACAGCAGCACGGTCTCGGTCGCGCCAACACTGGGATAGGGCAGGTCGATGCGCGCCCCGTACAGCCGGGAGGCCCGCGCGGTGATCCCGGCCGGCCCGGTCTCGATCTCGGCGCCGAGCGCTCGCAGCGCGGCGGCGTGGAAGTCGACCGGGCGGCGCCCGATCGGATCGCCGCCGACCAGCGGCACGAACGCCTCGCCGGTCCGGTGCAGCAGCGGCCCGATCATCAGGATCGGGATCCGGTTCAGCCCGGTGAACGCCTCCGGTACCCGCGGCTCGAACGCGTCTCCGGGTGTGATCGTGATATCCGGCCCGGTCCGGTCCACCTGGTACCCGGTGGAGGCCAGCATCGCCGCGGTGATGTCGACGTCGCCGACCTCGGGGGCGTTCCTGATCGTGCTTGGCCCGGTGCCCAGCATCGCGGCGACCATGTGCTTGGTCACCGCGTTCTTCGAGCCGCGCACCGCGATGTCGCCGCGTAGCGGGCCGGATGGCTCCACCTGCCAGGTTTCCGTCACGCAGACCACTGTAGGCGCGTCCGCCGGCCCGGCTACCCGACTTTCAGGTCATCCACCGGGTCGGCCGGGTCAGTCGGGGCGGCCCGGTCGGGCGGGCTTGCCGCCGGGTCGGCCGCGCGGGCGGGCCGCATCCAGACCAGCCAGTACCCGGCCGCCACCAGCAGCGCCGCGCCCATCGTCCAGGCCAGCGCGTCGGTGCCGAGTCCCACGTATTTCAGCCCGGAGGCGAGGATCACGAACGTGATGACCGGCCGGATGACCCGGTCCGGGGCCCGGGACGACAGCAGCGAGCCGATCAGCACCGCGGGCACGCTGCCGGCGATGATGGAGGCGGTTACCCCAAACTCGACGTGCCCGAAGGCCAGCGCGCCGAGGGCGGCTGCGGCGGTTAGCGGCACGGCCTGGGTCAGGTCGGTCCCGACCAGCTGACCCGCGCCAAGCATCGGGTACACAAACAGCAGCAGGATGATCATCAGTGATCCCGAACCGACCGAGGTCAATCCGACGATCAGGCCGCCCGCCATGCCGATCAGCACGGTCGGTACCGGCCGGATGGCGACCTGCGCCACCTGCCCGGTCCGCACCTGCCCGGACCTGCGGTCCAGCAGAAAGCGGACCACCATGGCCACCGCGCCTACCAGCAGCGCCGCCCCCAGCGCGATCTCGACGTGCTTCTGATCGGCCGAACCGTTGCCGAGCAGCCGCAGCAGGTAGGCCCCGAAGAACGCCATCGGCACCGAGCCGAGCGACATCCACCCGACCAGCCGCAAGTTGACTGTGCCCTTGTGCAGGTGCACGGCCGCACCGACCGGCCGCATCACCACCGCGGCGACCAGGTCGCTGGAGATAGCGGCGCTCGGCTTGACCGAGAACAGCAAGATCAGCATGGGTGTCATCAGGGCGCCTCCGCCCGCGCCGGTCAGCCCGACGAGCAATCCCACGACCGCGCTGCCGATGACGACATAGCCGTTCAGGCCCATCCAGTCCCCGTCCGCATTGGCTGCATTTCCTACCAGCTTAGGTTAATTAGCGGTCACATCAGTGCAGTTGGTGCAGGCCAGAAGACCTTTTCTGGCGAACGAACCGTGCTGCCCGTTCCACGTCCGGTTAACCGGGTAGACCGGGAAACGTGGACAAGCTGCAGGTCTACCGGGACAAGCGGAATCCGGCGCGGACCCCCGAGCCGGTGCCGGCCGATGCCCCGGCGGCCGGCTCCGGGCCGGCCGACGGTCACGACGGCGGGACGTTCGTCATCCAGGAGCACCATGCCCGGCGGCTGCACTGGGATTTCCGGCTCGAACGCGACGGGGTGCTGGTGTCCTGGGCGCTGCCCAAGGGGGTGCCCGCCGACCCGGCCGTCAATCATCTGGCCGTGCACACCGAGGATCATCCGCTGGAGTACGCCAGCTTCGAAGGGGAGATACCCAAGGGCGAGTACGGCGCGGGGGCGGTCGCCCGGTGGGATCACGGCCGCTACGAGACGCTGAAGTGGGCCCCGGACGAGGTCAAGGTCAGGCTGCACGGGCACCGGGTCACCGGGGGGTTCGCGCTGTTCCAGACCCGGGGGAACCAGTGGATGATCCATCGGGAACGTCAGTCGCTGCCCGCCGTGATGCGGCCCATGCTGGCGCTGACCGGAGCCGCGCCGCGGGACCGGCAGAACTGGGCGCTTGAGATGAAGTGGGACGGTGTCCGGGCGCTGGCCTACATCGAGCGGGGCCGGGTGCGGCTGGTGTCGCGGACCGAACGCGACATCACCGTGGCCTACCCGGAGCTGGCCGCCCTGGGCTCGGCCACCCCGCACAAACAGCTGCTGCTCGACGGGGAGATCGTGGTATTCGGGGACGAGGGCTGGCCGCGGTTCGAGGCGCTGCAGCCGCGCATGCACGTCAGCTCCGCGTCGGCCGCGGCTCAGCTGGCCAGGCAGACTCCGGTGACGTACCTGGTGTTCGACCTGCTGCAGCTGGACGGGATGGCGCTGTTCGACCTGGAGTACGCCAAGCGCCGCTCGGTGCTTGAGAACCTGGGCATCGCCGGATCGTACTGGCAGACGCCGCCGGCCTTCCCCGGCGAGGACTTCGACGCCGTGCTCGCCGTCTCGGTCGATCATGGCATGGAGGGCATCGTCGCCAAGCGGCTGGACTCGAAGTACCTGCCCGGGGTCAGGACCGATCACTGGCGCAAGATCAAGAACGTCCGGCGCCAGGAGGCCGTCGTGGCCGGGTACAAGCCGGGACAGGGTAACCGGACCGGTCAGGTCGGATCGCTGCTGATCGGGGTGTACGACTCCGCCCGGCTGATCTACGCGGGCCACGTCGGGACCGGTTTCAGCGACCAGGCCCTGCGACTGCTCGGCGACAAGCTCGGGCCGCTGCGCCGGGCCGGGCTCGCCGTTCGACGGCCCGGTCCCGGCGGAGCATGCCCGCGCGGCGGTGTGGGTCGAGCCGGCCCTGGTGATCGACGTGACCTTTGATTCCTGGACTAAGGCGGGCCGGATGCGGGCCCCGGTGTACAAGGGGCTGCGCGACGACATCGACCCGGCCACCGTGCTCAGGGAGCCGGGGAACCGGTGAGCCCGGACACCAAGGTCGCCGTCCAGGTGGACGGCCGGACGCTGACCCTGACCAACCTGGGCAAGGTGCTGTACCCCGGCACCGGTTTCACCAAGGCCGAAGTGCTCGACTACTACCAGCGGGTCGCGCCGGCCCTGCTGCCGCATATCGCGGGCCGCCCGGTGACGCTCAAGCGGTACCCGGGGGGCGTGGACGGCCAGGCCTTTTTCCAGAAGCACGTGACCGCGCACCGGCCGGACTGGATCAGCACGGCCGAGGTGAGCTCGGCCAGTTCCCGGGCCCGGGCCCGCGGCACCATGGTGACCTACCTGTTGATCGACGACCTGCCCGCGCTGATCTGGGCGGCCAACCTGGCCGGCCTCGAGCTGCACACCCCGATGTGGCGGGTGCCCGAGGTCCGCCAGCCTGACCTGCTGGTCTTCGACCTGGATCCGGGTGAGGCCGCCGACATCGTGGACTGCTGCCGGGTCGCCTGCGACCTGCGCCCGCTGCTGGAGGCGCAGGGTCTGGCCCCGCTGGCCAAGACCTCGGGCGGCAAGGGCCTGCAGCTCTACGCCGCGATCTCCGGGGTGACCTCCGATGAGGCCAGCGAGCAGGCCAGGATGTTCGCCGAACGGCTGGAACGGGACCAGCCCCGGCGGGTGGTGTCCCGGATGACCAAGGCGCTGCGGAAGGGGAAGGTCCTCATCGACTGGAGCCAGAACAACGGCTCTAAGACGACCGTGGCGCCGTACTCCCTGCGCGCCCGGGCGTACCCGACCGTGTCGGCCCCGGTCAGCTGGGCGGAAGTGGAGGCCTGCCGCCAGCGCGAGGACCTGTTCTTCACCGCCGAGGTGGTCCTGGACCGGGTCGCCCGCCACGGCGACCTGTTCGCCCCGCTGCTGGCCCCGTCATGAACTCCCGCCGAACTCGGTGCGCTGTGTCCTCGTCCTTCATGAGCCCTTCCTGCTGGCTTTGGCGGTCAGGTGCGTTCACTGAGCAGGAGCAGGGCGTAGGCCGCGACGGTGGAGTCGTCGGTGATGACACCTTGCCTGATCATTTGCTCGAGCCTGGCTCTGGGCACCCAGTCCTGGCACATGTCCTGCTCTTCCTGCTCGCGGTCCGGCTCGCCCGGTTCGAGGCCGGTGGCCAGGAAGTAGTGCGCTCCCTGGTTGGTGGTCCCGTGCCCGCAGTGCATGAACCCGAGCTTGGCCAGGTGACGGGCCCGCAGCCCGGTTTCCTGCAGGAGTTCCAGCCGGGCCAGGTCCTCAGGGGGGCCCGTCTGCCCGGCCGGGAACCCGCCCTGCGGAAACGACCACGTGCGCCGGCCGATCGGGTAGCGGAACTCCTCGACGAGATGGAACCCGCCGTTCTCGGCCGGGATGACCAGCGCGAAGTCGGCCTTCTCGACGACCGCATAGGTGCCGCGGGAACCATCGCGCCGCTCTATCTGATCCCGCCGCAGGCGCATCCAGCTGTCTTCGTAGATGAGGTCGGACCCGAGCCTGCGCACGTCCGCGTCCTCCGGTGCGGCGGCCATGGTCAGCCCACCTGCTCGGACCCGGTGACCGCCAGCTCGCCGTGGGGTGCGTCGGCCACCGCCCGCGGCGCCTCGCGGCCCCGGGCCGCCCGCAGGTACCTGATGACCGCGGTCGCGCCGAGGGCGCCCGCGACGGGCAGCGTGACGAGCGCGGGCAGCTGGTAGCGCCAGGAGAACTCGTACAGGTCCGCGCCGAGCAGCACGGCCGCCGCCGAGGTGGTGATGAGCAGGCAGGCCAGCGCCAGGCGCTGGGTGTCGCCCCCGTCCCGGCGCCGGCGGACGGTGCCGATCCCGGCGATCCCGGCCAGCAGCGCGACCAGGAGCACCGGTCCCGGCGTGTACCCGCCGCGCAGCTGGTAGTCCCGCAAGGCGGTGGCCGCCGTGGCGTTGACCCGGAGGTTCCCGCCGCCCCCGGCGGCGGCGAAGACCTGGCTGGCACTGTTCCCGCCGTACTGGGTGATGCCAGGGGGGAAGTAGGGATAGCCGGGCTGGAACTGCCAGCGCGAGATGGCGGTGTCCCCGGTCACGCCGTTCCTGGTCAGGGCAAGATCTTCACCGCGTCGCCGGTGATGTCGCCGGCCACCCGCAGCGGTTGCTGGCGGAGCACGCTGTAGGCGAGCTGCCGCTGCAGCGGCAGCGTGTTGATCAGCACGCCGAGCTTGACGTTGACCGGCTGGTACAGCACGCGCGGCGAATACTGGCTGTTGACCAGGCCGTCCACGCCCAGCGCGGCGGCCACCGGCGGGGTGGGGCACAGCGGCCGTTCGTCGGCGGGGATCCTCAGCGTGACACAGTCGGCGGCGTGCGCCGTCCGGCCGTAGAGGTACGCGTCGCCCATGTTGGACAGCTCAAACCCGTAGTGCAGGGTCACGGCGGAGTAGCCCATGTAGCCCACCACCGGCAGGGCAAAGCAGAAGGTGAGCACCGCGCCGTGCGCCAGGCGGGCGCGCCAGCCCCGGGTGGCGGCGAGGACATAGATCAGGGCGGGCACGATCAGCGCCTCGCCCACCTGGCGGACCGGCGCGGACGCGCCGAGCGCGAGCCCGCCCACGGCGACCAGGGCCAGCCCGGGCCGAGGCGTCCAGAGCAGCAGGATGATCCCGGTGACCAGCAGCGCTTCGAACAGCACGTCGGGCATGATCGTCTGTTCCGCGTTCAGCTGGTAGGCGTCGAGCAGGACCGGCGCCGCGGCCAGCGCCGCGAGCCAGCGGGTCACGCCGAGGCGCAGCATCAGCGCGTAGAGGCCGATCGCCATCGCCATCCCGAGGACGTGCTGGAGCAGCGCGACCAAGGCCAGGTCCGCGACCGCCAGCACCGGCCCGAGCAGCAACAGCGTGTAACCCAGGGGATCGAACGAACCCCAGCCGTTGCTGGCCACATCGGTCCCGAAGATGTACTTCTTGGAGTCGATGAACAGCAGCGCGGGCTCGTATCCGACCTGGGTGGCGGCGCGCAGCACCAGTCCCGCCGCCAGGAGCAGCCCGAGGACCCAGTGCCTGCGCACCAGGCCGGTGACCGCCCGCAGGACGCCGGACAGTACCGTTTCGCTCCTGTCGGTCACACGCAGTCCTTGCCGTGAGTCGCATCAGGCCGCGGGAGATGCCGCGCTCGTGCCCGGCTGCCTGGCTGGCAGGATCATTCTGCCGCATCACGAGCGGGCAGGAGCGAGATTTGACGGGCGCCGGCCGGTTTTGACGGTGGCGGCCGGTAGCGTCAGCGCATGCTCGCCGATGATCCTGACCGTCGCCGGCGGGTTCTGGCCGCGACGGACGCGGGCGCCCCGGCCGGGATCCCGGATCCCGCCATGCACGAGCGGTGGCGGCGATGGCGGTCGGCGGTGCCCGCCATCTACCCGGTCCGGCCCGATCCGGACCAGGTACCGGTCTGCGTGGTCTGCCGGGGCCCGGTACAACCCGGATGTGCCCGCTGCTACCAGTGCGGACGCCACGCCCGGCTCGCCCCTGGCCTGCTCGCCGACGTCGTCGTCCCCGTCTCCTACGCGGTCAAGCGAACCGGTTTGGCGGCCGACCTGTGGCGCTATAAATCCTGGCCGGTACCGAGCGCTCGCGCGCGGGCCTCGCTGCAGGCGCTGCTTGTCGCCTTCCTGCACGATCACGGCGGCTGCATCTGGCCCCGCGGGCGGATGCCCGCGCCCGGCCGGCTGCCGTGGTGCCGACCGGATGCGGCCGCCTGGGACCTCACCCGCTGCTCGAGCTGGCCGCGCCCTACCTGCGGCTGCCGCCGGCCCGGCTGGTCATCCGGCCGGGTGGCCAGGGCCGCGAGCTCGACGTGCACCGGTTCCGCGCCGACCAGGCGGCGGGCGCCAGCGTGCTGCTGCTCGACGACAGCTGGGTCTCGGGTGCCAGCGCCCAGTCCGCGGCCGCCGCGCTCAAGCTGGCCGGAGCCAGCCATGTGGCCATCGTGGTGCTCGGCCGTCACCTCGATCCGGCCGATCCGGCGGCGCGCCCGCTGACGGCCCGGCTCGCGCTTGGTCCCTACGATCCGGCCGCGTGCGCGGTGCACCACCGGCCCTAAGCTGGACTCGTGACCACTGAGCCCCCTTCGCATACCGCCCTGGTCAGACGCGCCCGCCGGATCAACAGGGAACTGGCCGTGCTCTACCCAGATGCCCACTGCGAACTGGACTTCACCTCCCCGCTCGAGCTGCTCGTCGCGACGATCCTGTCCGCGCAGACCACCGACAAGCGGGTCAACCTGGTGACCCCGACCCTGTTCTCGCGGTACACCACCGCCGCCGACTACGCGGCCGCCGACCGCGACGAGCTGGAGAAGATCATCCAGTCGACCGGCTTCTATCACGCCAAGACCAACAGCCTGATCGGGCTCGGGCAGGCGCTGTGCGACCGGTTCGGCGGCGAGGTGCCGCCGCGGCTGCGCGATCTGGTCACCCTGCCCGGCGTTGGCCGGAAGACCGCCAACGTGGTGCTCGGCAACGCCTTCGGTATCCCCGGGCATCACCGTGGACACCCACTTCGGGCGGCTGGCCAGGAGGTTCGGCTGGACCACGAGCATCGAGCCCGAGAAGGTCGAAGCCGAGGTGGCCACGCTCATCCCGCGACGGGACTGGACGATCCTGTCGCACCGGCTGATCTGGCACGGGCGGCGGATCTGCCACTCGCGCAAGCCCGCCTGCGGTGCCTGCGCGCTGGCCCGGCTCTGCCCCTCCTACGGCGAGGGTCCCGTCGATCCGGAGGAGGCGGCGAAGCTCGTCAAGTCCGGCCCGTTCTCGTGACCTCAGGCGGCCCGAACCGTCGCAGACCCACAGCGCGCCGTGCCGGTGCCAGCCTGGCTGCGCGAGCTGGCGGCCGCGGCCGCCCAGATGGAGCTATCCCCGCTGACCCTGCCGCCGCCGACCGGCGGCAAGCCGTCGGCGGTGCTTGTCCTGTTCGCGCGACGGGCCGGGCGGCCCCGATCTCCTGCTGATCCAGCGCAGCGCCGGGCTCCGGCTGCATGCGGGCCAGCCCGCCTTCCCCGGCGGAGCCATCGACGCCGGCGACGAGGGCCCGGTCGCGGCGGCGCTGCGGGAAGCCGCCGAGGAGGTGGGCGTCGACCCGGCCGGCGTCGACGTGGTCGGCACGCTTGCCCGAGCTGTTCATCGAGCGGACCGGATTCCGGGTCGTGCCGGTGCTCGCGTGGTGGCGGCGGCCGTCGGCGGTGGCCCCGGTCGACGCGGGCGAGGTGGCGGCGGTGGAGCGGGTCAGCGTGGCCGAACTGGCCGACCCCGCCGCGCGGCTGATGGTGCGGGTACGCGACGGGCGGACCACGCCCGCGTTCCGGGTCAGGGGGATGCTCGTCTGGGGATTCACCGCCGCGCTCGTCGACCGCCTGCTCGCGCTGGCAGGCTGGGAGAAGCCCTGGGACATCGACCAAGGTCGTCGACCTGTGACCGACGCTGACGCGCCAGGGAGTGAGCCAGAAGCTATACGGTGAGGGCGTGCGCGGTGATGTGCTCGACCTCATCTTGATCGTGGTTGTCGCCGCGTTCGCGGTCTCCGGTTACCGGCAGGGCTTCATCGTCGGCATCCTCAGCTTCTTCGGTTTCGTGGGCGGCGCGCTGCTTGGCGCGGAGTTCGGCCCCGGCATCTCCCGGGCCCTCGTCGGCGGCCAGACCCAGCAGGACGTCATCGCCGTCGTCCTGCTGGTCAGCTTCGCCGTGCTCGGGCAGTTCATCGCGTCCGCCATCGGGGCCGCCATGCGGTCCACCGTGACCTGGCGGTCGGCCACGGTCCTGGATTCGGTGGGCGGCGCCGCGGTCAGCGTGGTATCCGTGCTGCTGATCGCCTGGGTGGTGGGATCGGTGCTGGTGGAGTCGCCGTTCCCGCAGGTGGACCAGCAGGTGAACAACTCGCTGGCGCTGCAGACGCTGGACAAGTTCATGCCCTCGCCCGCCAAGACCATGTTTTCCGACTTCCGCCGCTGCTGGCCAGCAACAGCACGTACGCCGAGGTGTTCAGCGGCATCGGCGCGCAGCGCATCCTGGCCATCCCGGCCCCGGACAACGGCGTGCTCAGCAGCCCCGGGTTCCTGGCCGCGCGCAGCCGGGTGGTCCGGGTGCAGGGGGTGGCGCCGAGTTGCCATCGGTCCATCGAGGGCTCCGGCTTCGTCATCTCACCCGACCACGTTCTCACCAACGCGCACGTGGTCGCCGGGGTGACGACGCGGCAGACGGTGACGACCACCACGGGCCGGGTGCTGCGCGGCCACGGTGGTGTTCTACGACCCGCAGGTCGACGTGGCCGTCCTGGACGTGCCCGGGCTGGACCTGACCCCGCTGCAGTTCGCCGGGCAGGCCAGTCCCGGTGACAGCGCGGTGGTGGCGGGTTACCCGCTCGACGCCCAGGAGCTGCACACCGCGCCGGCCAGGATCGGCGGCATCCAGAACGCGCAGGGTCCGAACATCTACCAGACCAGCCACGGTGACCCGCCAGATTTACGAGATCAGGGCGCTGGTCCAGTCGGGCAACTCCGGCGGCCCGCTGCTGTCGCCGCAGGGCACCGTCGACGGTGTCGTGTTCGCCGCGGCGGTAGGGGTGTCCGATACCGGCTTCGCGCTCACCGCGGACCAGGTGTCCGCCGATGCCCGCAGGCGGCGAGGACGCTACGGCGGCGGTCTCCACCATGGGCTGCGACTAACGCCGCGGCGCGGGCCCGGGACGCGGCCGTGGCCCGAGCCTGGCAGGGCCGGGTCGGAGCAGTCGGCGGCCGGAGGTCCTCGCCAGACCCGCCAGTCCGCTGCTCGATCCGGGCGGCCAGCTCCTCGCAGGTCGCGAGGATGGCCGCGATGTCGATGCCGTACGGATGCCCGCGCCCGCTGCGGTACGCCCGGTCGCGGTACGCGCGGACCCGTCCGGCGCCCCGCCTGAGCAGCGTGACGGCCCCGCGGGCATTGCCACGGCGCGCATGCGTCAGCCCGACGGCGAGCTGGGCCAGCCCTTGCCACAGGTCGCGCTCGTCCGGCGGCGCGGACTTCCAGGCCGCCTCGAGGGCCTCGTGGGCGTGGAACGGACGTCCCGCGCGCAGCAGCTGGTCGGCGAGCCTGGCCGCCTCCGGCCCGGTGAGCACCAGGTCGTCCGGAAACCCGGCCCGGCCCGCGCCCTCCGGCGGCTCCGGCCCGGCCTCGGCCTGGGCGCGGGGAAGGGCCGGCCGAGCCCGTCGCGGGGTCGCGCGTTCCTCGGCCGGCCCGCGGGGTCGCGATCCCGGTTCGCCCCGCTCCGGTTCCGGATCGGCCAGCCAGCCGAACAGCTCGGTGTCGAAGGTGTCCGGCCGTTCCTCGTGCGGGAAATGGCCGGTGCCGTCGATCACCCGCCAGCGGTAGGGGCCATCGACGTACCGCCCGGCGCCGCGAGCCGTCTGCGGCAGCACGCAGGAGTCCACCGCGCCGTGCAGGTGCAGGGTCGGCGCCTGGATCGGCGCGCGCATGTGCCGGGCGTAGCGCAGGCCGTCGGGCCGCAGCGCGCTTCGCGCGAGCCAGCGCTGATATTCCAGCGCGGAGTGGGCCACCGAAGGTATCCGCATCGCCCGGGAGTAGACCTGCTCGGTCGGCAGGTCCGGCCAGCCGGGCGCGGACCAGTTCTCGAGCATCCGGCCCACCCGCGCCGCGCCGTTCCTGAGCAGCTGGCGCTCGGGCAGGACGGGCAGCTGCGATCCGAGCGCGTAACCCATCCGGCGGCCCTGGCCGAGCGGGTCGGTGAACATGGCCGTCCGCATCTGCAGCGGATGCGCCATCGAGACGACGGCGAGCCTCCTGACCACCTTCGGGTAGTACGCCGCCAGCGTCCAGGCGATCAGGCCGCCCAGTCCGTGGCCGACCACGATCGCGTTCGCCTCACCCATGGACCGGATCAGGCCGGCCGCGTCGGAGGCCGCCGTGACCAGGTCATAGCCGCGCGGCGGCTTGTCGCTTCCGCCGTAGCCGCGCAGGTCCACCGCGACGCCGCGAAAGCCCGCCTCGGGCAGCCCGGCCAGCTGATGGCGCCAGGTCCACCAGAACTCAGGGAACCCGTGCAGCAAGCAGCACCAGCGGCCCGTCGCCGGCTTCAGCGACGTGGAACCGGGTTCCGTTGGCGCTGACCGACCGGTGTGTCCAGGGGCCGCTGATCGCGACAGCGGCATCGGCGCCCACGGCCATCAGCTGACTCACCTCACCGGGGCTTGCCGGCGGTGATCTCGGGGTGCTGGCCGTCGTGGCGCAGCATCCCGAGGCCCTCGGTGACGGTCTTCCTCGTCTTGCGCAGGCCGGACAGGTGCCGCACCTTCAGCAGCGCGATGCCTACCGCCACCCCCGCCAGCAGGACGCAGGTGCCCGCGACGATGAGGAAGGCCGCCCAGGTCCAGATGCCCAGCGCGACGAGGCCGTAGGCGAAGGCGATGCAAAGAAGCACGAGCACCAGGCAGCCGACGAAGGCGGCGACACCGGCCAGCGCGCCGGCCATGCCGACGCGGCGGACGTCGCCCTTCAGCTCGGTCTTGGCCAGCTCAATCTCGTACCTGACCAGCTGGGAGACGTCCTTGGCCGCCAGGGCCACCAGATCCCCGAGTGACTGATCACCGCCGGCGGGTTCCGGCGTTTCGCTGCGGACCATCGCGTCCATCTCCCATCGTGCGGACCGTCATCCGTGCTCGGCACGGCAACTAATGTCCGCGCCCGACATTCCTCGGGGGCTAGAGCAGGTTCGGCCAAAGACCAAGGCTAGCGTTCTTGATCGCCATCATGGCAGTATCCCCGTGCCCGCGCCGGCGATTCACCCTGCGCCCGAGCCCGGATGCGGGCTCCGGAGCAGACGGCCGGCTACTGGGCCGGACCGGGAAGCGGGGTGCCGTCCGCCGGAAATCCTGGTCGCCGCCGGGACAGGCCGCACGGACTGAGGGGTAGATAACAATTCGCCCGATTCAGGTCACGATTCCCGCCGCGATCGCCCGGCAGCCGGGGCCGGTTCCTCCGCGGGCCCAGGCCGCGACGGAACCATCCGGCTTAGCCGGCCGGACCGGACACCGCGAGCGGCGCCCCCGGCCGGGCCGGACACAGCGAGCGGCGCCCCTGGCCGGGGCGCCGCCGCGAAACCACGTCATACCTGGCTACCAAGCGTGCACCTTCTCTGTCACCCAGGTCGGCCTGACCTGGCCTGACACGCCTCCCGCGGCTGGTCGCGCGTGGGTACCTGGCTGCCGTGCCCGGACGCCGCAACGCCCGTAACACAGTTGTACGTCCAAATCCCCGGCAGGCATAGACGACAGCGTGATCAATTCGTGATCTCAATCAGTCCTGCCGGTCACATGCCGTTGAGCGGTGCCATGGCGGACGCCGCAGCCGGAGCGGCCCGCTGCCTCGCTTGCGGACATAAGGGCGGGTCAGGTCCTATACAGGGCCTGTTCGCGGACAGTGATCGAGGCGGCGGAACCCTTCACGAAGCGTTCTTACATAGTGATACCGGGTAAAAAATTCTCTACTTGACGGTAGTGATCTCGGCATAGACCCTTCTCAGGCCCAGCGGCATATGTTGTAATTCGATTGGCTGAAGCCGCATGAGGGCACGTGTGGGATACGCCGCCGGTGGTCGATACGACACCTGTGGTCGACCATCGAGCTCTTTGCGGATAAGCTTCCTATAAGGACGGCGCCGGCCTCCCCCCCCAGGGCCGGACCGTACGCGCGGGCCCCGCTCTCCCCCCCGGCGGGGCCCGCCTCCTTATTTCTGCCGTCATCGGCCGGTTTCTTATGGTTCACCCGCGACGCTCTTGGGGCATTACGTTACTCGGCGTTTGTCGCTTGTTCATCACTCGCCCACGTCGCGAACTCCGGAATGCTCGCGGCTTCCCGTCACGCCGTTGTTTAACCGCCGGTCGACGCCAATGGCCGGGAAATCGATTGCGCGGCAATTTCGCGTTTCCAGTCCTGCGCGCATCCGCTGCAGGAGAATGTCGAGCAGGGCGACCGCGCCCCGCTTGGACAGCGGATGGTTGGCGTTCCCGCACTTGGGAGACTGCACGCAGGACGGGCATCCGGCGTCGCAGTCGCAGCTCGAGATGGCCTGCCTGGTGGCGCTCGAGCCAATCCCGGGCGGCCTGGAAGCCACGTTCGGCGAATCCGGCCCCGCCGTCATGGCCGTCATAGACGAAGACGGTGAGCCGTCCGGTCGCGGCGTGCAGGTCGGCGGAGACGCCGCCGACATCCCAGCGGTCGCAGGTGGCGAAGAGCGGGAGCAGGCCGATCGAGGCATGTTCCACCGCATGGGCGGCCCCGCCGAGGTCGATTCCGGCGGCGGCGAGCCGGTCCCGCTGCGCCGCGGAGACGGTCCACCACACGGCCCGGGTCCGCAGCTGGCGGGGCGGCAGGTCCAGCGGCTGTCTCGCCGAGCAGGGCACCGGTGTCGGCGCGCCGCCTGGCGAAGCTGACCACCTGGCGCGTCACCTGGACATCGCCGAAGCGGATCTCGGCTTCACCCCAGGCCATGGTGCCGCAGTTCGCCGACTACCTCGAGCTCGGTCACGTTCCTGGCCGTGGTGGTGTACCCGGGATCGCCCGGCTCGACCAGCGCGACCCGGTCCGCGAGGTCGAGCCGTCGTACCAGGTAGCTGTCGCCCTGATGGACGTAGACGGCCCCTCGTGGACGATCAGGTGCGCGGACGGCTCGTCCACCGTGCCGATCAGCCGGCCGGTCGCCTCCTCCACCACCCGGATCGGAGCCAGCCCGGCGCCGCGCAGGCCCGCCGCGGCCACGTCCCTGCGCATGCTGAACCAGCCGGCCGGCCGTCGGCGCAGCCGCCCTGACCTGGTCAGGTCATCGACGACCGGCCGGGCCGCCGGGCCGAAGATGTCCAGGTCCTGCTCGGTCAGCGGCAGCTCGGCGGCGGCGGCGCACAGGTGCGGGGCCAGCACGTAGGGGTTTCCCGGGTCCAGCACCGTGGCCTCCACCGGATGCCGGAGCAGGAGTTCCGGATGCCGCACCAGGTACGTGTCGAGCGGGTCATCGCGGGCGATGAGGACCGCGGCCGCGGACCTTCCGGTGCGCCCGGCGCGACCGGCCTGCTGCCACAGCGAGGCCCAGGTGCCAGGCCAGCCGGCGATGAGCACGGCGTCAAGACCGGTGACGTTGACGCCGAGTTCGAGCGCGGCGGTGGTGGCCAGCCCCACCAGGCGGCCCTCGCTGAGCTCGGCCTCCAGCCGCCGCCTGTCTTCCGGCAGGTATCCGGAGCGGTAGGCCGCCACCTTCGCTCCCGCCTGCTGGGCGTCGAGCGACCTGCGCACGGCCAGCGCGACCGCTTCGGCCCCGCGCCGGGATCTGATGAAGGCGAGTGTCTGGACGTTCTCCCTGACCAGCCTGCCGAGCAGGTCCGCCGCCTGCGCGGTGGCGGTCCGGCGGAGCCGGGTCCCGGCCTGGCCGCGGGCATCGGTCAGCGGTGGTTCCCAGAGCGCGAAGGCCAGTGGCCCGCGGGGCGAGCCGTCGTCGGTCACTTCCTCGGCGTCCAGCCCGGTCAGCAGCCGGGCGCAGACGCCGGGAGTGCCGACCGTCGCCGAGGCGAGCACGAACACCGGCCGGCTTGAGCCTGACGCCTGGCCCGCGGCGGAGTGATGGGCCACCACCCGCCGCAGCCGCCGCAGCACGTGGCTCACGTGCGACCCGAAGACGCCGCGGTAGCCGTGGCATTCGTCGACGATCACGTAGCGCAGCCGGCTGAGGAAGCCCGACCAGCGGGAGTGGCGGGGCAGCAGGGCGCGGTGCAGCATGTCCGGGGTGGTGAGCAGGTACCTGGCGTGGCTGCGCGCCCAGTCTCGTTCGGCCCAGGTCGAGTCGCCGTCGAAGGTCGCGGCCTGCACGCCGGGCAGGCCCAGGGCCCGGATCGAGGCGAGCTGGTCGGCCGCGAGGGCCTTGGTGGGCGTGATGTACAGCACAGTGTCGCCCGCCAGCACCGCCGTGAGCGCGGGCAGCAAGTACCCGAGCGACTTGCCCGATGCGGCCGCGGTAGAGATGATCACGCTGCGGCCGGCCTGGGCGTGCGACGCGGCGGCGGCCTGATGACTCCACGGTGCGCTGATGCCGCGGGCGGTGAAAGCGCCGATGACCTCGGCGGGGACCCAGGACGGCCAGGGGACCTGGTGCCCGGCCCGGGCCGGGATGTGCTCCACGTGCACGGGCCGGCCCGCGCGGGCGTCGTCAAGCAGGATGCCCAGAGCGCGGTTATCCGGGTGGCCGGGGGGAAGTTCCGCCGGGAAGACCGGGGGAACGGGGGTGATCGTCGACACAGGTTTTCAGTGTGTCACCCGTTGGGGGATGCTCGGAGGCATGATTTCGTATAGACATGACACCAGAGCGTGGTTGAATGCCGCAGAGGATCACGCCCTAGGCTCTGGCTACGTTAGCCCGCGCGGCGGGGCCGGGACGTTTGAGATGACGCCTTGCATGGCGCTGGAGGATTTGTGGATCTGAAGCTGGGTCACTACAACAAGGACGGTATCGAGGTCGTCGATGTCGAGGGCGAGATCGACGTCTACACGGCACCGCGGCTCCGTGAGCTGCTTATCGAGCTCGTCAACAAGAACAACTACCAGCTCGTCGTCAACATGGAGAAGGTCGAGTTCCTGGACTCCACCGGTCTCGGTGTGCTGGTCGGCGGGCTGAAGCGAGTGCGTGCGCACGACGGTTCCCTGGACCTGGTCTGCACGCAGGAGCGGATACTCAAGATCTTCCGGATCACGGGGCTGACGAAGGTTTTCGGCATCCACGAGACGGTGGACCAGGCCATCGCGGCCAAGAAACTCGAGAAGTAGCAGGTCAGACCTCACCAGATGGCTACCGTCGAAGTGACGTTCACGCCGCTGCCCGCGCACGTTCGTACCGCGCGGCTGGTGGCCACCGCGGTCGCGCGGCGCAGCGGCGTGGACGAAGCCCTGCTCGATGAGGTACGCCTCGCCGTGGGCGAGGCCTGCTCGCGTGCGGTCGAGGCGCACCGCAGGCACTGCCCGGCGGAGCCGGTCAGGCTCGAGATGATCGACCAAGGCGAGCGGTTCGTCGTGGTGGTGAGCGATCACGCTCCCACCTCTCGGCGGCGCTAACGGCAACGGCGCGGGGCATGACCCTGGCGTGGCGGCGGCCCACTCCGATGACGACGGCGTGATTCCGGCCGGATTCGGGCTCGCCGTGATCTCCGGGCTGGCCGATGACGTGCACGTCTCGTCGACGAGCGACGGCGTCAGCGTCCGGATGAGCTGGCCCTCGGCCGTCAGGACCTGAACCGGCCGATCGCCCGGATGAGCTTGCACCGATCGGATAGCCCAAGCTGGGGCAAACTTACCGTTACCTTCTCCTATCGTGTTGATCACGATGAGGTAACAGAATTGTTAGGAATGGCCTGGTGTTCGTGGTTCGGCCCAGGCGTGCGTAGACTCCCGGCCACTCGTTAGTCCCGATCGGCAACCGTCGTCCGTTCGGATTCCAGGAGGTCGAATGTTCAGGCATGTCTCCGCGCTGGCGGCGAACCCCGTCAGTGTGAGCGGCTCCAACCTGACGTGGGTGATCATCGTCGCGGTCGTGGCGCTGCTCGCGCTGGGCGTGGCTGCATTGCTGATGCGAGAGGTGCTCGCGGCCAGCAAAGGCACTGAGCGGATGCAGGAGATCGCGCTCGCCGTCCAGGAAGGCGCGGCGGCCTACCTGCGCCGGCAGTTCAGGACCCTCAGCGTGTTCGTGGTCATCATCTTCTTCGTCCTGCTCCTGCTGCCCGCCACGGACGGCGGGGTGCGCTGGGGGCGCTCCATCTTCTTCCTCGTCGGGGCGGGCTTCTCCGCGCTCACCGGGTTTACCGGGATGTCCCTGGCGGTGCGCGGCAACGTCCGGGTGGCCGCGGCGGCCCGCGAGGCTGGGGGCGGTGCCCGCCAGGCCATGCGGATCGCGTTCCGCGCCGGCGGCGTGGCCGGCATGTTCACCGTCGGCCTCGGCTTGCTCGGCGCGGCGCTCGTCGTGTGGATTTACAAGGGGAACGCGCCCGACGTCCTCGAGGGCTTCGGCTTTGGTGCCGCCCTGCTGGCGATGTTCATGCGGGTCGGCGGCGGTATCTTCACCAAGGCCGCGGACGTGGGCGCCGACCTGGTGGGCAAGGTCGAGAAGGGCATCCCGGAAGACGACCCGCGTAACGCCGCCACCATCGCCGACAACGTCGGCGACAACGTGGGTGACTGTGCGGGCATGGCCGCGGACCTGTTCGAGTCGTACTCGGTGATGCTGGTCGCGTCGCTGCTGCTCGGCAAGGTGGCGTTTGGCAACTACGGCCTGGTCTTCCCGCTGATCGTGCCGATGATCGGCGTGATCACCGCGGTGATCGGCATCTTCGTGGTCGCGCCGCGCAAGGGCGACCGGAGCGGCATGACCGCCATCAACCGCGGCTTCTTCGTCTCGGCGATCATCTCGCTGGTGCTGGTCATCGGGGCCGCGTTCTGGTACCTGCCGAACTCCTTCAGCAAGCTGACCGGGGTGACCGACCCCACCGTTCTCCACCACATCGGGAACCCCCGGCTGCTGGCCATCGGCGCGGTGATCATCGGCATCGTGCTGGCCAGCGCCATCCAGCTGCTGACCGGCTACTTCACTGAAGTCAACCGCAAGCCGGTGCAAGACATCGGGCAGAGCTCGGAGACCGGCGCGGCCACGGTCATCCTGTCCGGAATCTCCACCGGGATGGAGTCCGCCGTCTACGCCGCGCTGCTGATCGGCGGGGCCGTCTTCGGCGCTTTCCTGCTCGCGTACGACAACCCGCAGATCGCCTTTTTCGCGGTGGCGCTGACCGGCACCGGCCTGCTCACCACGGTCGGCGTGATCGTGACCATGGACTCGTTCGGCCCGGTGACCGACAACGCCCAGGGCATCGCCGAGATGTCAGGCGATGTCGAAGGCGAGGGCGCGCAGGTGCTGACGCAGCTTGACGCGATCGGCAACACCACCAAGGCGATCACCAAGGGCATCGCGATCGCCACCGCCGTGCTGGCCGCGACCGCGCTGTTCGGCGCGTTCGACACGACGGTCAAGGACAAGCTCGGCGCGGCCGCGGGCACCTTCAGCGTGTCGGTGGACAAGCCGAACGTCCTGGTCGGCGTCATCATCGGGGCCGCGGTGGTGTTCATGTTCGCCGGCTTGCTGATCTTGGCGGTGGGCCGGGCGGCCCAGCGGGTGGTGCTCGAGGTGCGCAACCAGTTCCGCGACAAGCCAGGCATCATGGACTACACCGAGAAGCCCGATTACGCCCGGGTGGTCGACATCTGCACCAAGGACTCCCTGCGCGAGCTCGCCACGCCGGGCATCCTGGCCATCCTCACCCCGATCGCGGTCGGCTTCGCGTTCGGCTACGCCCCGCTCGGCTCGTTCCTGGCCGGCGCGATCGCGGCCGGGGTGCTGATGGCGGTGTTCCTGGCCAACTCCGGTGGGGCCTGGGACAACGCCAAGAAGCTGGTCGAGGACGGTCATCACGGTGGCAAGGGCTCGGCCGCGCACGAGGCCACCATCATCGGTGACACCGTGGGCGATCCGTTCAAGGACACCGCGGGTCCCGCCATCAACCCGCTGATCAAGGTAATGAACCTGGTCTCGCTGCTGATCGCGCCGACCGTGGTGACCTACGCCCACAACACCGGGCTGCGGGTCGGCGTGGCGCTGGGGGCCGTCATCATCGTGATCGCCGCCATCGTGGTCTCCAAGCGCCGCTCCGGCGGCATGGGCGTCGACGAGCCGGCGGCCGCTGAGGTCCCCGGGGCGGTCACCCCGGCGGTGGAGGGCGCGGGCCCGGTCTCGGGCGCCGACATCACCGAAGCCGCGGCCCGCGACGACGCCGCGGACCGCGCGGCCGCCGCCAAGCGGATCGAGTAACCGGCCGCGCACCCCCATCAGGACCCGGCGATCTCCTCGCTGGAGATGCCGAGCAGGTACAAGATCGCGTCCAGGTAGGGGACGCTCAGCGAGGTGTCGGCCGCGTCGCGGACCACGGGCTTGGCGTTGAAGGCCACGCCGAGGCCGGCCGCGGCGATCATGTCCATGTCGTTGGCGCCGTCTCCGACCGCCACCGTCTGGGACAGCGGGACACCGGCGTCGGCGGCGAACCGGCGCAGCGCGGCCGCCTTGCCGGCCCGGTCGATGACCGGGCCGGCCAGCCGGCCGGTCAGCTTACCGCCGCCGACCTCGAGCACGTTGGCCGCCACGTAGTCGATGCCGAGCTCGGCGGCCAGCGGCTCGATCACCTGGACGAAACCGCCGCTGACGATCCCGGACTTGTAGCCGAGATCGCCCAGGGTCCGGATCAGCGTCCGGGCGCCGGCCGTCAGCCGCAGCTCCTCTCGCACCTCGTCAAGCACGCCGGTCGGCAGGCCGGCCAGCAGCGCCACCCGCTCCCGCAGGGACGCGGCGAAGTCCAGGTCGCCGCGCATCGCGGCCTGCGTCACCTTCGCCACCGCGGCCGCGCAGCCGGCCCGGGCGGCCAGCAGGTCGATCACCTCGTCCTGGATCAAGGTGGAGTCCACGTCCATCACGATCATCCGCATCGCCCGCCGGCGCAGACCGCCGCGCTGGACCGCCACGTCGACCCCCTGCTCGGCCGCGGTCCGGGCCAGGTCGGCGCGGAGCACCGCCGGGTCGCCGCCGGAGACGTCCAGCTCGATGCAGGTCACCGGCCGCTGGGCGAGCCGGCTGATCCGGTCGATGTTGGCGCCGCTGGCGGCGATCCGGCCGGCGATGGCGGTGATCGCGGCGGGCGCCAGCGGGCTGCCGAGCAGGGTGACGTGCAGCCGGGCGGCGCGGGCCGGGGAGCTCGCCCCGGACGAGGAGTCCGAGCCGGCCGTGATCTCGGCCTCCAGGCCGAGATCAGCGGCGAGCGCGCTGACCCCGGCGTGGATCCCGGTCAGGTCCGGCGGCGCGTCACAGCCGAGCAGCACGCCGAGCACCAGCCGGCCGCGGATCACGACCTGCTCGATGTCCATGACGGTGAGGGGGTACCCGGCCAGGATGGCGAACAGCCGTGAGGTCACCCCCGGCCGATCCCGGCCGGTCAGCGTGATGAGCAGGGTGGTCTGCGGTGTGTTCACGGCGGCAGGCTATCGGCATCAGCTCCGCTAGGGCAGCAGCAGGTGCACGTCACCGAACTCGTGCCACAGGTACCCGGAGCTGATCGCGGTGGCGTAGCAGCGGCTCAGCAGGTCGCCTCCGGCGAACGCGGCCAGCATCCGCAGGTGCGAGGAACGGGGTTCGTGCAGCCCGGTGAGCAGCCCGTCCACCGCGCGGACCCCCGTGTCCGGGGTGACCACGTGTGACGTCCAGCCCGCCGCGGCGCTCACCCAGCCGTCCGGGCCGGCCGCCGTTTCCAGCGCGCGGACCACCGTGGTGCCGGCCGCGATGACCCGGCCGCCGTGCGCCCGCACGTGATTGACCAGGCTGGCGGTCGCGGGCGGGACGTCGTAGCAGCTCCGGGTAGGGATCCTCGCCTTCTTCCAGCGAGGACACCCCGGTGTGCAGGGTCAGCGGGGCGATCAGCACCCCGCGGCCGACCAGTTCGGTGACCACCGCGGGGGTGAACGGGCGGCTGGCGCTTGGCATCTCCGCGCTGCCCGGCGTCCGGGCGAACACCGTCTGGTAGGCCGCGAGCGGCCAGTCGCGCCGCACGTGCGAGTACCTGATCGGGACGCCGTGCCGGAACAGGTACGGCACCACCGCCACCGCCATCGTGGCCCGCCAGAGCCGGGCGCCGGCCCGGGCCCGCAGGGTCAGCGCCACCCCGCCGGGCAGGCTGATGACCTGGCCGACGCGCCCGCGGTCGTTCGGCCGGGAGATCTTGTCTGTGACGTCACGCAGTTCGACCAGCCAGCTGCCGTCGGGCCGGGGCGAGCAGAAGTGCACGGCCAGCCCGCGGCCGCCCGCACCTGCGCCGGCAGCGTCCCGCTGGTGTTGACCACCAGCAGGTCACCGGGCAGCAGCAGGCCGGGCAGGTCGCGCGAAGGTGTGCTGGCTGATCTGGCCCGAGCCGCGGCGGCTGGCCAGCAGCCGGACGCCGTCCCTGGGCACGCCGCGGGTTTCCGGCGGGTCGTGCGCCTCGCGTTCGGCGGGCAGCACGAAGTCGGGCCAGTCCGGTAGCGGTCTCGACGGTCATGCACCGGGCCGGCATCAGGTGGGCGGCGCGGTACCGGCCGCTCGGCAGCCGCTGGGAGATGAGCCGGACGAAGGCCGGGCACCACCGACTCAGGCCGCGGCCGGTCCGAGATGTCCTGGCCGGGGAAGGCCCGCTGGTGCATGTCGGTGCGCAGGTCGCCCGGGTCGGCCCACCAGACGCGGATGGCCGAGCTCCTCGGCCGCCAGCACGTGCGAGGCCTGCTCGAGGGCGGCCTTGGCGGCGCCGTAGCCGCCCCAGCCGGCGTACGCCTCCACCGCCGCGTCCGAGGTGATGTTGAGGACGGCGCCGCCGTGCGAGCGCAGCAGCGGCAGCAGCTGCTGGGTCAGCGCGATCGGCGCGATCACGTTCACCTCGAAGGCGGCCCGCAGCTCCTCGGCCGGGTAGTCGGCCAGCGCGGGCAGCGGGCTGGCGCCCAGCGTGCCCGCGTTGTTCACCAGCACGTCGCACCGGCCCGCGGTCTGCGCGGCCCGGCGGAGCGCGGCCCGGTGCGCGGCGTCGGTGACGTCCCCGCTGATCGCGGTGACGGTCCCGCCCGCGGCGCGGATCTGGCCGCGGCGGCGGCCAGGGCGGCGGCGTCCCTGGCGTCGATGATGAGGGCGAAACCCTCGCGGGCCAGGCCGGCCGCCAAGGCCAGGCCCAGTCCGCGGGAGGCCCCCGTGATCAGTGCTGTCGGGTGTCCATGTCTTCGCACGCTAGGCGCGCCGCCGCCGCCGCGCATCGGTCCGCGGCCGGGCCGGCCTAGTCCTGATAGTCCTAGGACCGCCGCGCCGATGCGCCGCCCCCGCCGCCCGGCTACCGTCAGAGACATGACCGAGCCCGACGACAGCGCCCGGGAGGCGAGCGAAGGGTACCGGGCGCTGTACCAGGTGAGCCAGGCGGTGCTGTCGGTCACCCGGCAGATGTCCGTCCGGGACGTGCTGCAGGTGATCGTGCGGTCGGCGCGGTCGCTGGTCGGCGCGCGCTACGCCGCGCTCGGGGTGCCCGATGCGGGCGACTCGTTCGCCGAGTTCGTGGTGGACGGGATGAGTTCGGCGCAGTGGCAGGCGATCGGCCCGCTGCCGCGCCGGCACGGGATGCTCGCCGTGCTGCTGAACGAGGGTAAGCCGGAACGGCTCGCGGATATCCGCGCCGACCCGAGGTTCGAGGGCTGGCCCGATCACGCACCCGGACATGTCGCATTTCCTCGGCGTGCCGGTGCGGGACGGCGAGCGTGTCCTCGCCATCATCTTCGCGGCCAACAAGGTGTCCGCCGCCGCGGCCGGCCACGGGTTCACCGAGCGGGACGAGGAGATCCTCGCGCTGTTCGCCGCGCACGCCGCGATCGCGCTGACCAACGCCCGGCTGTACGAGCGCAGCCAGGAGCTCTCGGTGCTGCAGGAACGCTCCCGGCTGGCCAGGGAACTGCACGACGCGGTAACCCAGAAGCTGTTCAGCATCAGGGCGCACGCGCGGGCCGCGGCCGTGCTCGCGGCCAGGAACCCGGCCGACCCGGCCCGGGTCCAGGCCGAGATCGACGTGATCGGCGCGCTCGGCGCGCAGGCACACGCCGAGTTGCGCGCGGTGATCGACGGGCTGGCCCCGCCCGACCTGGCCGCCGCCGGCTGGCCGAGTCGCTGCGCAGGTACGCCGGGCTGGCCGGGCCCGCGCACGGGATCAGGGTCACGTTCACGGCCGCCGAACTGCCCGGGCTCGGCCCGCAGGCGGAGGCGGCGCTGTACCGGGTCGGGCAGGAAGCGCTGAACAACGCGCTGCGGCATGCGGCGGGACGTGCGTCCGGGTGGCGCTGACCCGCAGCGCGCGCCGGGCGGTCCTCGAGGTCGCCGACGACGGGCACGGATTCCCGCCGGACGCGCCGTCCAGCGGGCTCGGGCTGGTGTCGATGCGGGAGCGGGCCGCGGCGGCGGGCGGGGTGCTGACCGTTCGTTCGGGTTCCAAGGGCACGCTGGTGCGGATGACGGTGCCTATCAAGGGGGTGCGATGAGCCAGCCCATTTCCGTCCTGATCGTCGATGACCACCCGGTGGTCAGGCGGGGACTGCGGGTCCTGCTCGAGGTCCAGGACGGGATCGAGGTGGCCGGCGAGGCGGGTGACGCCGCGACGGCGCTCGCGCTGGCGGCCGAACACGCCCCCGACGTGATCCTGCTCGACCTGAAGCTGCCAGGCCCGGACGGCATCGCGGTGCTCGGCGAGCTCAAGGCCTGTGACAGCGCCGCGCGGGTCCTGGTCCTGACCAGCGCCACCGACCCGGCCGCGGCGAGCCTGGCGGTCCGGTCAGGCGCGGCGGGGGTGCTGTACAAGGACGTCGACCCGGACGCGCTGGTGCGGGCGATCCGCTCGGTGCACGACGGCCACCTGCTGCTCGCCGCCGGGGCGGCCGGGACGTTGACGCACCCCTCGGCCGTGGCGGGCCTGGACGCGCTGACCGTCCGCGAGCGCGAGGTGCTGGCCCAGCTGGCCCGGGGGCGGTCCAACCGGGAGATCGCCCGGGCGCTCGGGGTCGCGGAGAAGACGGTGAAGACCCACGTGAGCTCGGTGCTGGCCAAGCTGGGCGTCGCCGATCGCACCCAGGCGGCGCTGCTGGCGGTCCGGCACGATCGTGCTACCTAGGCGCGGATCAGGTGCGCGTAGACGATGATGTTGTCCAGGTAGTGACCGGTGGCCGGGTCGAACGGGCCGCCGCAGGTGATCAGCCGCAGGCTCGGGTAGTCGGCCCGCCCGTACACCGACGCGGTGGGGAACGCGTCCTTGGCGACCTTCTGCACCCCGTCCACGGCGAAGGTGGCCACCTTGGCGTCCGCCAGCGTGACGTACACCTTGTCTCCGGCGCGCAGGTCCTTGAGGGAGAAGAAGACCGAGATCCCGGTGGTGGAATCCACGTGGCCGAGGATGACCGCGGCGCCGCGCTGACCGGGGGCCGGCCCGTACTGGTACCAGCCGGTGAGGTTGTGCACGGCGAGCGGCGGCACCTGGACGGTGCCGTCCGCGTTCTTACCGACCTTCATCACCGGGGCGTCGACGCTGATGCCCGGGATACGGACGCTGACCGGCGCCGACCGGGCCAGCGCCGTGGCCCGGGGGTCATGGCTCAGCCTGGGCGGCGCGGTCGTCACCGATGCCGGGGTCACCGTGGCCCCGGCATCGGCGGGAGTCCTGTCCAGCAGGCCGAACGCGGCCAGGCTGACGCCGCCCGCGCACAGCACGGCGGCCGCGAGGGCTATCCCCAGGGCCCACCGGCCGAGGGGGGTGCGTCGGTGGCGAGCCAGATACAACTCCTTAGGCAGCCGGCATACGCGTCCTGCGCCAGCGGCGGAAGGCTACCAGGCCGAGACCACCCGACACCAGCGCCAGCGCGGCGCCGCCCGCGGCCAGCGCCACGTCGCTGCCGCCACCGGAGATGCTGCCGCCGCCGCCGGTGTTGGCTCCGCCGGCCGGCACCGACGAGCTGGTGGCGGAGACCGATACCGTCGGAATGGGCGAGGTTGACGTCGATGGCGACGGGCTGGGCGCCGGCACCGGACTCGACGCCGGAGGTGTCGGCCGGGTCGGGGTGGGCGTCGGTGTCGGCGTGCAGGTGCAGGTCGGGGTGGGCGTCGGCGACGGGTGCGTGCAGGTGCACGTGGGCGTCGGCGTCGGCGACGGGTGCGTGCAGGTGCAGGTCGGCGTCGGCGTCGGCGCGGCGAGGTCTGGCCGCCGTTCCCCGCGTGGCCGCTTACCACGGCCGAGACACCGGCACTGGCCTGAGTGGTCGCTTGCGCGGCCGTGCCGGTCAGCATGAAGGCTGCTAGGCCGAAAACGAAACAGCCCGCGAGCACGCGTATGCGCATCGCCATTTCCCGCTCCTCCTCACAAGATCGCTTCTACTCGGTCATACCGTGTAACTAAGCAATCAGGGATCGTAGCGTGCTTTATGCCATCGGGGTTATTTGTTAGCGATTTTTAACCGGAGAAGCGGATATAAGCTGGCAGAGCCGTACAGAATTCATCGGAACGGTCCCTGGGCACATCTCGTACCATCAGCCGAGTATTCCGCCCGCAACCGGGCGGCCAGCCCGGCCCGGCGGGAACTCGGCCGGCCAGTCCGGCCGCCCGGGTGGGCTGACGGGGGCGCGGTGGCATAGGTTCGGTCTCGGCGGCGATTCGGCCCGGCGGAGCCGCGGGTGCCGGCTTCAGGAAGGGGACCCTAGTGTCCGACGAGGTACTGCGGCTGCGTGGCGTCGAGGTCCGGCGTGACTCGGCGGTCCTGCTGCGCAACGTGGACTGGACGGCGCACGGTGACGAGCGCTGGATCCTCATCGGTCCCAACGGGGCGGGCAAGACGACCCTGCTCCAGCTGGCCGCGACGATGACGTTCGCCTCCCGCGGCACGGTGGAAGTCCTGGGCGAGAAGATGGGCGAGGTCGACATCTTCGATCTGCGGCCCAGGATCGGGCTGACCAGCGCCTCGGTCGCCGAGCAGGTCCCGCCGACCGAGAAGGTCATCGACCTGGTGCTCACCGCCTCCTACGCGATCTTGGGCCGGTGGAAGGAGGAGTACGACTCCGCGGACGTCACCCGCGCCGTCGAACTGCTCGACGCGCTCGGCTGCGCGCACCTGATCAAGCGCAGGTTCTCCACCTTGTCCGAGGGCGAGCGCAAGCGGGTGCAGATCGCCCGGGCCCTGATGCCCGACCCGGAGCTGCTGCTGCTCGACGAGCCGGCCGCCGGGCTCGACCTGGGCGGCCGCGAAGACCTGCTCCGCCAGCTCACCACCCTGGCCCGCGACCCCAAGGCGCCGATGATGGTGCTGGTCACCCATCACGTCGAAGAGGTGCCTGACGGTTTCACCCACGCGATGCTGCTGCGCCGCGGCGCGGTGCTCGCGGCCGGCCCCATCGACGAGGTCTTCACCGCGCGGAACCTGTCCCGGTGCTTCGGCGTCCAGCTGGAGATCGAGCACAGGCAGTCACGCTGGACCGCCCGCGCACGCTAGGAGACGGCGGCTAGCTGAACGGCCGCGTGGTCGGTACCGTAGCCAATAAGCCCGGAAACCCCGGAACATCCCGGTACCCCGCCCCGGGCCCAGGAGTGAGACAGTCATGACCTCTCTCGTCACGATCATCCTGCTCTTGGTCCTTGTCGGCCTGGTCGTCGCGGTGGTCAGCCGGTCGATCCGCATCGTCCCGCAGGCGTCGGCGGGGATCGTCGAACGGTTCGGCCGTTATCACCGCACGCTGCACGCCGGACTCAACATGGTGACGCCGTTCGTCGACCGGCTGCGCCCGCTGCTCGACCTGCGGGAGCAGGTGGTCAGCTTCCCGCCGCAGCCGGTCATCACCCGGGACAACCTGGTGGTCAGCATCGACACCGTCATCTACTTCCAGGTCACGGACGCCCGGGCGGCCACTTACGAGGTCGCCAACTACATCACCGCGGTCGAGCAGCTGACCGTGACCACGCTGCGGAACGTGGTGGGCGGCATGGATCTGGAGACGGCGCTGACCTCGCGGGATCAGATCAACAACGAGCTGCGGCGAGAACTCGACGAGGCGACGGGAAAGTGGGGGATCCGGGTCGGCCGGGTCGAGCTAAGGCCATCGAGCCGCCGCCTCCATCCAGGACTCGATGGAGAAGCAGATGCGCGCCGACCGGGACAAGCGCGCCGCGATCTTGTCCGCGGAGGGCTCCAAGCAGTCGGCGATCTTGACTGCGGAAGGTGAGCGGCAGGCGGCGGTGCTCAAGGCCCGCGGAGATTCCGAGGCGGCCGTGCTGCGGGCCGAGGCGGACGCCAAGGCCCAGGCGGCGCGGGCCCGCGGCCAGGCCGAAGCCATCGGCACCGTGTTCAAGGCCATCCACGACGGTAACCCGGACCAGCGGCTGCTGGCCTATCAGTACATGCAGATGCTGCCGCAGATCGCGCAGGGCGACGCCAACAAGGTCTGGATCGTGCCGAGTGAGATCGGCAAGGCGCTCGAGGGGCTCGGCGGTGTCCTCGGCGGCGCGGCCAGCCGGGCGGCCGAGCCGCCGCCCCAGAAAGCCCCGCCGGCCCCGGCGCCCCCAGGGCCGTCAGGGTCTGGGCCTGAGCTCAACCCGGCCGCCGTCGGTGACCCGGGTCTGGAACGATGGCTGGCGGGCGGTGGCGGGTCCGTGCACGACGGCGCCGCCGGCGATGGAGAAGGTGGATCCGTGCCAGGGACAGGCGACGCAGGCGCCGTCCCGCTCCACCACGATCCGTCCCTGGTGCAGGGGCCCACCGAGATGCGAGCACCGGTCTGACAGCACGCTGACCCGCGGTCCGTCCCGGTACACCAGCAGGGACAGATAGCCGAGCTGGCGCCGGACCAGCCGCCGGTCGGGCAGGTCGCCGAAGTCGCACAGGTCGTGCCAGCCCAGGCCGGACAGGTGGCTGACCTGATCGGCATGGCTGGTCCCCGCGCCGAGCCGCAGCGCCAGGTGGCCGCCCAGGTAGGACCCGATACTGGCCATCGCGAGCCCGGAGGCGGACAGCAGCCGTCCGTATCCCGGCCGCCCGGCCGCCCGGGCCGCCAGCGCGCCGGCGAACAAGGTGGCCGCGCTGGCCTGGCATACCGCGTGCACCAGGCCGACGCGCTGCTGGTCCCGGTGCAGCGCCGACCAGTCGGCCAGCCCGGTCGCCGCCGCGGGGGCCGTGCCGGCGATCCCGGCCGCGATGAGGATGCCCGAGGCGCGTTCGGTGCCGGGCAGGGACTCGAGCAGGACCGCCGACATCCAGCAGCCGAGCGGCAGCCGGACCAGCGCGGGATGGGCCGGCTGGCCAAACGGGACACCGTGCAGGGCGTCGGTCCTGGCGCCCGGGGGCAAGGCCCTGACGACGGTATCGGACAGATCGCCGATGACCGGATCGAGCGCGTGAGCACGCTCGATCCGTTCGGCCAGGGCGGCCGGCCGGGACAGCAGCGGGGTCTTGCGCAGGCGCCGGGGGACGCCAAGGAGAGGTTGCCGCACGTCTTGTGCCTACCCGCAACAGGCCAGCGTCAGTCCAAAGCCCGGGAAAAGACCTTTTCTTCCGAACGGACCGTGGTGCGTGCGCCGGGTATCACGGCTTGAAGCGGTAGCCCATGCCCGACTCGGTCAGCAGGTACCTGGGCCGGGACGGCTCGGGCTCCAGCTTGCGGCGCAGCTGGGCCAGGTAGACCCGCAGGTAGTTGCTCTCGGTCTCGTAGGAGGGGCCCCAGACCTCGCGCAGCAGCTGCCGCTGGGTCACCAGGCGGCCGCTGTTGCGGACCAGGATCTCCAGCAGCTGCCATTCGGTCGGGGTCAGCCGGACGCCGCTGCCGTCGCTCCTGGTCACCTGTTTGGCCGCCAGGTCCACGGTGAAGCCGGCCGTGGTGATCACCGGCTCGTCGGGTGCGGGCGAGGCGCGGCGGACCGCGGCCCGCAGCCGCGCGAGCAGCTCGTCCATGCCAAACGGCTTGGTCACGTAGTCGTCGGCGCCGGCGTCGAGCGCGGCCACCTTCTGGCTTTCCTGCCCCCAGGCGGACAGCACGATGATCGGGATCGAGGTCCAGCCGCGGACGCCGTGGATCACCTCGGTGCCGTCCATGTCGGGCAGGCCCAGATCCAGGATGATCACGTCGGGGCGGTCGCGGGCCACGGCGGCCAGGCCGGTGGTGCCGTCGACCGCGGTGGTGACGTCATATTCGCGCGCGGACAAGTTGATGCGCAGCGCCCGGACGATGGAGGGCTCGTCGTCCACGACGAGCACGCGGGTCATGACCCGGCGCCGAGCGCGGACTTGTCCTGGCTCGCCACCGGGAGGCAGACGGCCACGGTCAGGCCGCCGCCCGGAGTGTCGGTGGCCGTGATCCGGCCGCCCATGGCCTCGGCGAAGCCCTTGGCCACCGCGAGCCCGAGCCCGACACCCGGGTGGCGGTCACCGCCGCGGGTGAACGGCTCGAAGACGCGTTTCTTCTCGTGGTCGGGCACGCCCTGGCCGTGGTCCACCACTTCGAGCCGCACCGTGCCGCCGTCCAGCTCGGCGTGCAGCTCGGGTGGCTGGCTGCGGCGGTGAGTACCGCAGCGCGTTGGAGAACAGGTTGGCCAGCACCCGCTCGAGCAGGCCGGGATCGGCGAGTACCAGCGGGAAACCGTCGGGCACCGCCATCTCGAGCCGGAGCGAGTCGTCCAGCCCGAGCAGGGCGGCCGGCGCCACCTCGTCGATGGCCGTCGGGCGCAGGAAGGGCTGCAGCGAGCCGGTGTGCAGCCGGCTCATGTCGAGCAGGTTGCCGATCAGGGCGTCGAGCCGGTCGGCGTTCTGCTCGATGGTGGCCAGCAGGTCGGCCTGGTCTTCGGCGGACCACTGCACGTCGGTCTGCCGCAGGCTGCTGACGCTGGCCTTGATCGAGGCCAGCGGTGTGCGCAGGTCGTGGCTGACCGCGGCGAGCAGCGCGGTCCGCATCCGGTTGCCCTCGGCCAGCGCCTCGGCCTGGGCCGCCTGGGTCCGCAGCCGCTCCCGGTCGAGCGCGGCCGCCGCCTGGGCCGCGTAGCCGGCCAGCAGCGCGCTGGTGGCCGAGGCGTCCTGCCCGGTCACCAGCAGGGTCAGGTCCTCGCGGATGTCGAGCCGGTGGGCCGTGGCCAGGCTGCCCGGTCATGCTGCCCCCGGCCAGGCTGGTACCGGCCAGGCTGGCACCGGCCTGGCTCGAGGCGGTCCGCACCCACCGGCCGCCGGCCCGTTCCTGCAGCTCGGCCTGCCCGCCGTGGGTTCTAGTGAGGTGATCGAGGATGGCCTTGGGGGAATCGGCCCCGCCGAGCACGTTCTGCGCCAGCTCGAGCAGCGAGGCCGCCTCTTCCCTGGCCCGTGCGGCCTGTACGGCGCGCCGGGCGGCCAGGTGGACGACGCTGCTCACCGCGACCGCCACCGTCACGAACAGCAGCAGCGCCAGCAGCTCCCTCGGCTGCGCGATGGTGAAGGTGTGCAGCGGCTCGGTGAAGTACCAGTTGAGCAGGAGGCTGGCCGCGACGGCGGCCAGTACGGCCGGCCAGAATCCGCCGAGAACCGTGATCGTCACCACCGCGACGAGGTAGACGAGCAGGTCGTCGGCCAGGTTCAGGTGCGGCCGCGAGGCCGCGAGGCCGACCGTGATCAACGGCAGCGCCGCGGCGGCGAGGCCGACGCCGGCCAGCCGCCGGCGGATGCTGATGGCTCCCGCGGTGCTGGCGGTCCCGGCGGCCGGGACGGACCCCGGGTGCGGCTGGGTACCCGGAGCCCGCCAGGCCGCGAAGCGGCTGGCCCGCAGGCTGGCGTGGCTACCCATACCTACCAGTGTGAGCCTTCGCGCGTACCAACGGAACAGCAGGCCAAGACCCGCGCCGCCCAGCGCGCTGATGCCGATGACGATGGCCGCGTGCGCGGCGGCCGGCCCGGTGGGCCGCAGCTGCGCGTAGGGCGGCCGGGAAAACCCCACCGCGGTGAGCCAGCCGATGCCGGCCAGCAGGACCGAGGTGACCGGTTCGGCGGCGAAGGACATCGCGGCGGCCACCGCCGCGCAGGCGACCAGCACCCCGGTGGCTCCCAGCCGGCCGCCCAGGCCGGCCGCCACCGTGCCGACGGCCAGGTACATGGCGAAGCTGACCGGCAGCGCGTAAGGCGCCGGTATCGGGCGCTGAACCAAGCCAGGAGTCATCATCTCTTGCTATTTCAGCCGCGCCCGCGGGCGATATCAGCGTTCTTGACGGAACCTTAACGCCCAGCTGACGAAGCTTGACGGGCCGCATACGGCGGCGCCGGGGCCAGGCCGAATACGGTCGGATGACATGATCAGCACCACCTGCGGATAGGAGCCGGGGCCGTGACGGAGCTCGAAGCCTAGTGGCTGTGCGCAGTAAGGCGGCAGGCCTGCTCAACGGCCGGGGCGAACTGCCGGAGACCCAGTGGTACTCGGTCAAGCGACGACTGCTCGGACCGCCGATGATCAACGCGGAACTCCGTGAGCAGCGGCTGTCCAAGACCCTCGCGCTGGGCGTGCTGTCACCGGACGGCATCTCCTCCTCGGCCTACGGCACCGAGGAAATGCTCATCGAGCTGACGCCGATCTTCGGCCTGGCCGCCTTCGCGGTGCTCATCCCGCTGACCGGGGTGATCTTGTTCGTCATGCTGCTCGTGGTCCTGTCCTACCGCGAGGTGGTCTCGGTGTACACCCGGGCCGGCGGCTCGTACGTGGTGGCCAGGGAGAATTTCGGGCCGCGGATCGCGCAGGTGGCCGCGGTGGCGCTGCTGATCGACTACGTGGTCACGGTGGCCGTGCAGATCGCGGCGGGCACCGCGGCCGTCGCCTCCGCGTTCCCCGCCATCGGCCCGTACGCGAAGTGGATATCCATCGGCATCATCCTGCTGATGTGCTACGGCAACCTGCGCGGCATCCGGGAGGCGGGCAAGGTCTTCGCGCTGCCCACCTACCTGTTCTCCGGCGCGGTCATCTTGATGATCGTGGTCGGGCTCATCCGCGAGGCGACCGGCACCTTGCACCAGCAGAACGTGACCCAGATGACCGGGCTCTTCAAGATCGGTCCGGGCACGTCCAGCTTCACCGCCTTGTTCTTGATCTACGTGCTGATGAAGTCGTTCGCCAACGGCGGCGCCTCGCTGACCGGCATCGAGGCGGTTTCCAACGCCGTCAGCGCGTTCAAGCCGCCCGAGGGGCGCAACGCCCGGCGCGTCCTGGTGACCGAGGGCGTGATCCTCGGCACCCTGGTGGCCGGCATCTCCTGGCTGTCGCACCTGACCCACGCCGCCCCGTACAAGGTCGGCTACCCGACCGTGATCGCGCAGGAAGCGAACCTGGTGTTCGGCTCGGCCGGGCATTTCATGTTCTACGTGGTGCAGGCGGCGACCGCGCTGATCTTGTACACCGGGGGGAACACGAGCTTTAACGGCTTCCCGTTCCTGACCAGCTTTGTCGCCGAGGACTCCTTCCTGCCGCGGTGGATGAGGAAGCGCGGCCAGCGGCTGGTCTTCTCCAACGGCATCGTCGTGCTGACCGTGCTCTCGGTGACCCTGATCGGGGTGGTCGGCTCCAACGTCAACCGGCTGGTCCCGTTCTACGCGATCGGCGTGTTCACCGCGTTCTCGATGGCCGGGTTTGGCATGGCCAGGTACCACGTCAGGCACAAGGAGCAGGGCTGGCGGCACAAGCTGGTCATCAACTTCTCGGCCGGGGTGCTGACCTCGATCGTGGTGGTGATCTTCGCGGTGGTGAAGTTCACCGAGGGCGCCTGGCTGATCCTGATCATCTTCCCGGTGGGAGTCTTCGCGCTGATCCGGCTTAACCGGGAGTACCGGACCGAGGCGCAGGTGCTGGAGAACATCGGCGAGCGGCGCGCGTCGGGCCTGGCCCCGAGCCGGCCGAACTACTCCCGGCGGGTGGTCATCGTCTTCGTCGACGACTTCGACCTGTCCACCATCGCGGCGATCAGGTACGCCAAGAGCCTGCGGCCCACGGCGGTGCGGGCCGTGCATTTCGTCATCGACACCGAGCAGGCGGAGCGACTGCGGGCCGCCTGGCTGCCCGATCGCACCGTGTCACTGGAGTTCATCGACTGTCCCGACCGGCGCCTGACCCGGGCCGCCGCCGACCTGGTCAGCCACGAGGCGGAAACGGCGGGCACGCAGGTGACCGCGATCTTGCCCAGGCGCAGCTTCTCCCCGCTGCTCGGCCGGCTGCTGCACGACCGGACCGCCGACAAGATCGCCGGGGTGGTCAGCCGGGTACCCAACGCCGCGGCCACCATCATCCCGTTCGACGTGCAGAACCGGGTGCAGATCCTGGCCGAGCGCCACGCCGGCGACGCGGTCGACGGGGTGCACGGGGTCCTGCCCGCCGCGCTGACCCGGGTGCCCGGGCCGTCCGACCCGGTCACGGACACCCAGCGTGATCTGCAGACGGCGGTGGCGGCCGCCACGCCGTGCGAGGAGGCGCCCGAGGCGCTGCCCGGCGCCGGCGGCTACGACCGGCCGATACCGCCGCCCGGGGTCGCGCCCATCGGCTCGCTGCACCAGCCGGGCAAGGCGACCGTCGAGGGCCGCGTCCGGGTCGTGGAGATCAGGTCGGTGGAACGCAATTCGGTGCTGGCCTGCGAGATCTCCGATTCCACCGGGGACCTGACCGCGTTGTTCTACGGCCGGTCCCGCATTCCCGGCCTGATGTGCGGTTCCCGGGTCCGGCTGCGGGGGCCGGTCGGCATCAAGAACGGCGCCCCGGTGATGACCAATCCCGCGTACGAGCTCATCGTCCCGCATACCGGAAGCACACCCGACGGGAACCAGGGGTAAGGGGCGCGGCCCGGTCAGACCGCGGGGAAAAGCAGCTCGTAGGCCGGGTTGATCATGACCGGGCGGCCGTCGGCCTTGATGCCGACCGAGCCGCGGAACCGGACCCGGGCACTGCACACCAGGCCGGGGATGTGCGAGCGGCCGTAGAACAACGCGGTCAGCTGCCCGGTGCCGTCGGAGATCTCGCAGGCCAGCACCGAATTCCGTTCCACTGGCTTGATCTCCACGACCCGGATCCGGCCTTCGACCACCGCCCGGCCCGGTCCGGACAGCTCGCCGATGGGCGTGACGGCGGCCGGCTCGTGCTGGTCCCGGCCCTGATGCTGGTCCCGGCCCGGTTGCTGGTCCGGCCCGGTTGCTGGTCCGTGGCCGGATGCTGGCCGTTGGCCGCCCCCTTGACCAGGCCGCGCATCGTGCCAGGGGATTCCTGGGCGGGAGATCCCTTGGGCTCCATAGCCCCCTTAGGCTCCTTGGGTCCCTTGGATACCTTGGGTCCCTTGGGCTCTTTGGGTGCGTGCGCCGCTGGACCGTGCTTGGCCGCCACGTCCACCTCGTCCGCGGTGACCTGCTGCTCGGCGGCGTCGACGCTGACCGACGCGGCCTTCGCGGCCTGGCGCTCCTGCAGCACCCGCACCCGGCTGTCGACGTCGTAGGGGACGATGGTGGCGGCGGAGCGCGGGATGCGGCTGACCACCGCGGCGATCTTGTCCGCGGTCCGGTCGTGCAGCAGCCGGCCGAGCAGCGCCGAGTAGCTGCGCCGGGGGAGCACCACGGTCACGTGCGTCTGGGGATCGGCCGCCTCCCGCTCGACGAGTTCGGCCGCGGCCCGGGTCAGCCTCCGGTCGGAGACGTCGATGAAATCGAGCGGGACGCCGCGGTCGGCCCGGGTCCACTTGTCCCTCAGCTTGTCCGCGCGGACGCTGTCGATGACGAAGTGCACGGCGCGGATCGTGGTGGGCCGCATGCTCCGCGCGTACCGCAGCGCGGCCAGCGTGGCCAGGTCGAAGCTGTCCACGAAGACGAAGACGGTGCGGCGGCTGTAATGCGGCGGGGGCGGCGGCTGGTTCTCGCTGATCGTCTCGAGCACCTCGGTCTCGGCCTGGTACACCCGGTTGAGCCGGATCAGGGCCGGCACCAGGACGAGGAACAAGACGACGACGACCCAGGCGCCCTCGGAGAACTTGACGACCGCGAAGATGGCCACCACGATCACGGTGAGCACGCCCGCCGAGAAGTTGATGATCATCCGGCGCCGCCAGCCGGGCGCCCGGTGCCTGCTGTGGTACCTGGCCATGCCAAAGCCGGCCATCGAGAAGGCGGTGAACACGCCGATGGCGTACAGCGGGACCAGGCTGTTGACGTCGGCGTCCTTGATGATCAGCAGCGCCACGGAGATCACGGTCAGCACGATGATCGCGTTGGAGAACACCAGCCGGTGACCGCGCTTGAGCAGCCAGCGCGGCAGGAACGAGTCGCCGGCCACGTAGCTGGTCAGGAACGGGAAACCGTTGAAGCTGGTGTTGCCGCCGGTGTACAGGATCAGCATGGTGGCGCCCTGCAGGAGGTAGAAAAGGACATGCCCGACGAGGTGCTGCCAAAGATGAGCTGGGCCTCCTGCGCCAGCACGGTCGGATAGCCCGCTGATCGCGGGGTCGCGTGGGTGGCGTGGGCCAGCCAGGAGATGCCCGCCACCAGGGTACCGAGGATGATGCCCTCGGCGATCAGGACCTGCCGGGCGTTACGGCCCTCCGGGGGATGGAACGCGCCGACGGCGTCGGACACGGCCTCGATGCCGGTCAGCGAGGCGCCGCCGTTCGCGAAGGCCTTCAGCAGGATGAAGATCATCGCCCCGGTCATCAGGCCGGCCGAGCCCGACCCGATGGTGTAGGTCCCGTGCATCGTGTGCGGGTCGAGCGGCTGCAGGTTCCCGAGCGCTTCGCGGATCAGCCCGACGATGATCATCAAGATGACCGCGCCGGAGAACAGGTAGGTCGGTATCGCGAAGGCCCGGCCCGCCTCCCGGATGCCGCGCAGGTTGCCAAACGCCATCAGCACGACCACGCCCACGGTGATCTCGAGCTTGTACGGGCCGATCGAGGGGAAGGCCGAGGCGACCGCGGCCGTGCCCGCCGCGGTCTGCACCGCCACCGTGACGATGTAGTCGATGAGCAGCGCCACCGCGCACACCTGCGCGATCCGCGGCCCGAAGTTCTCCCGCGCCACCACGTATGAGCCGCCTGGCCTGATGTACACCATGACGATCTCGCGGTAGGACAGCAGCACCAGCACCATGACGAACAAGATGACCAGCGTCATGGGCAGGATCAGGGTGAAGGCCGCCAGCCCGGCCAGCGGCAGCAGCGCGATGAGGATCTCTTCTGTGCCGTAGGCGGACGAGGAGATTCCGTCCGGTGACAGCACGCCCAGCGCGAGCGGCTTGGTCAGCCGCTGCTCGCCGAGATCCTGGTTGACCAGCGGCGGCCCGAGCAGCTTCCGCTTGGTCGAGTACCAGAATGTGTCGGGCAGGCCGCTCCCTCTTTCGAGCAAGCCTGCTGCCTTACGCGTGGCCACTGATTTGCGCCTTTCATCCGGCATGCCCCTCTCGGGAGCCAGAGACTTCCTACCATCACCGTCAGAGTGGTCTAGCCCGGCTGCCCACGCCAGGAGAGGCCTGGGCCGTCGTGGCGTGGGGCTGGAGAAGGACTACCCCTATACCGCACGTTCATCCGGCCCGTGTCAAGGTGGTCGCAGACGACATCAGGTCCAGCGACCTCGGGCATCGCGCGGCCGGATTACTCAAAGCATCTCTCCGACCACTCTCCGCAGACTATCCTCACGGTTCGGAGCCGAAAAACTTCGGAGCGTTAGAAGGATTCCTCGATGTCCGAACGCCGCTGGCCGGGACCTAGCCTGACCATGATCGAGCTGACTCTGCTAGCCGCCGCCGTGGCCGGTTGCGGGTATCCCGCTCGGCACGGCCCACGCCGTCCCGGCCCAGACGGCCGGAGTGGCCGCGGCCACCGGGCCCTACACCTACACCGCCAGCCAGCTGAAGAGCGCACTGCTGGCCCGGGTCGGCGGCCAGCGCCCGGCCGCGGCCGTCCAGGCCGGTGCCTACGGGGCCCTGCCGGACGTGCAGACGAGCAACCAGGCCAGGGCGGAGATCACAGTCAGGCCGGCCAAGTGCTCACGGGCCACGGCCACGGTCTTGGATTCGGCGTTGTTCTCGCACTCGCCCGCGGCGGCCGTGACGTTCCGGGTCGGCCGCGACGGCGTGTCCGAAGTGCTGGTCTCGGTGACGTCGCGACGGGCGGTGACCGCCCTGACCGAGCTGCCGCCGGCCGGCTGCGCGCAGTACACGGCCACGGCGGACGGCAAGTTCTTCCGCTATTCGGTGCGCGCCGCCCCGCTGAGCGGCGTCGCCGAGCAGGCCCAGGCGCTGCACGTCATGGCCACCGGCTACGCCGACGTGGACGTCTGGTCGGTCCTGTACCGCGGCAGCGGGTTCCTCGGCGCGGTCACCATGGTGGGCCCCGACGCCTCCGAACGAGGTGTCGCGCAACTGGCCATGGACGCGGACGCGTACGCGGGTCAGTCCCTGTCCCAGGTTTGACCGTTGGTGCCAGACTGGAGGCATGACTGACGCGTCGCCCCGTTTCCGTTCGGTGCTCGACAGCTTCCCCGTCTACCGGCCCGGCCGGACACCGGTCAGCGCCGCCGGCCAGACGCACAAGCTCTCGTCCAACGAGTCCCCCTACCCGCCGCTGCCCTCGGTGGTCGAGGTCATCGCCGAGGCGGCGCGATCGGTCAACCGGTACCCGGACAACGGCGCGCAGGCGCTGACGCAGGCCATCGCGGCCAGGTTCGGCGTGCCGACGCAGCATGTGGCGGTCGGCTGCGGCTCGGTCGGGGTGGCGCAGCAGCTTCTCGAAGCGGTCGGCGAGCCCGGGGCCGAGGTGGTCTACGCGTGGCGTTCCTTCGAGGCGTACCCGACGCTGGCCGACCTGGCCGCGGCGGAGTCGGTCCGGGTGCCGCTGCGGGACGAGACCCATGACCTGGCCGCGATGGCCGACGCGATCACCCCGCGTACCCGGCTCGTCTTCGTCTGCAACCCCAACAACCCGACCGGCACCGTGGTTCACGCCGCCGAACTGGCGGACTTCCTGGACCGGGCGCCGGCCGACTGCCTGATCGTGCTGGACGAGGCGTACCACGAGTACATCAGGGACGAAGCGGTCCCGGACGGCGTGAGCCTGTACCGGGACCGGCCGAACGTGGCGGTCCTGCGTACCTTCTCCAAGGCCTACGGGCTGGCCGGGCTGCGTACCGGGTTCCTGATCGCGCACGAGCCGGTCGCGGCCGCGGTCCGGATGACCATGCTGCCGTTCTGCGTGAACAGCATCGCGCAGGCCGCGGCGATCGCGTCGCTGGCCGCGGCGGACGAACTCGGCGAACGCGTGGAGTACACGGTCAAGGAGCGGACCAGGGTGCGCGAGGCGCTGGTCGCCGACGGCTGGACCATCCCGCCGACCGAGGCCAACTTCGTCTGGCTGAGGCTGGGCGAGCACACCGGGGCGTTCGCCGCCGCCTGCGAAGCCGAAGGCGTCGCCGTCCGCCCGTTCGGCGGTGAAGGAGCCAGGGTCAGCATCGGCGACGTCGACGCCAACGACGCTTTCCTCGCCATCGCGCGCGCGTTTCCGCACCGCAACGCCTAGCGGCGTGACCGGCCCCGGGCCGCGTCCCGCGGTGTCCCGGGCCGCGTGCCCGGTGTCCCGGGCCGCGTGCCCGGTGTCCCGGGCCGCGTCCCGCTGAACGGCATGTCTATTTCTGCGCGAAAATACCAGTCGGTAATGGATTCCCCGGCGGCCCTCCCTGGCCCGAGATGGCTCGTTCTCTCTGCTGCAGGAAAGTTTTCGACGCCCAGTTCTGTTGTATTACCGGCCATAACAGATATCCCAGCCTGAGTGGTTCAATTGTATACTGTTGATTAATGATCAGTTGCCGGGCAAGGTCCGCCGTGGTCCGGCATTACTAATGCTCCCTTTAACGCCTGACCTGCGACCGGACGATTTGACGCGATGTGCGCGCTGAGAAAACTGGGGCGTAAGTGCGTTTATGTGACGCCCAGCAGGATATATCCTCGACTGCGAACGGGCGCTCAATTTATGCCATTGGGTCCGGGGATGGGGATGGGGATGAGAGCAGCTGCGAGGCACGATTCACCTTTTGTAAATGATCATTGTTCCGCTGGCCGGGCCAACCCTATGAAGCGAATGACTGTGCGGATGTGCGTTAGTGTCATGACGCTTGGCCTCGTCTCGGCTGTCCTGCTCGGGGGCCTGCCGGCGGCGCAGGCGGCGCCGGCCGGACCGGTGACCGGGCCGGCCCTGGCGAGCGTGGCCGTCCTGGACGTGGTGATGCTGGTCGATGAGTCGGGCAGTGAGACGCCGCAGAAGGTCGCGCAGGAAACGGCCACGGCCGGGACGATCGCCCAGTCCATGCTGAACCCGCGCAGCCGGGTGACCGTGATCGGCTTTGGCGGCGTCAACCACGTGGTTCCCGATCAGAACCCGGTCAGCGTCGTGTGCCAGCCCACCATCGCCAGCGGCCAGCAGAACCTGAGCTACCTGGCCACCTGCGTGAAGGGGCTGCACCGCCGGTCGGAGCGCGAGGGCGACGACACCGATTACGCCGCGGCGCTGCTCGAGGCGATGAACTACCTGTCGCCTTCCGCCACGGCCAGGCCTGCCTCCCCGGCCGGGGCGATCAAGGTCATCTTGATGATGACCGACGGGGCCGTGGATGTGCACAGGGACACCCAGCAGTACGGCTCCGGCTGGCAGGTGGGCGAGCAGGCCGCCATCAACCAGCAGCTGAAACTCGCGCAAGCCGACGGCGTGCAGGTATGGCCGCTCGGCTTCGGTACCGACATCGGGACCGGTATCACCGAGCCGCAGGCGCTCACCTACCTGAACCACATGGCGGCCAACGGCGCGCCGGCCGTGTGCGACCAGAAGCACACCGCCAGCCAGCCGCACGCGTCCTGGGTCAACGACATCAACGACGCCCTCGATGAGCTGGACACGCTGTACGCCGACGCCGCCTGCCTAGGGACGAACAAGTCGCAAGGATCCCTGCCTCCCGGTGGATCCCGCACGCTGACGGTGAGCATCCCCGACATCGCCAGCGCCGCGGCGATCAGCGTCCGCCGGCCGAATTCCCTCGACACGGTGGTCTTCACCAGGCCGGATGGCGCGCAGTGGACGGATTCCGCCGCGATCAGCGGAACCGACGGCAACTCCCCGGTCGAGGTCCTGCACATCGGCACCATCTCCACCGAAGACGTGGGCACCTGGCACATCACGATCACGGCGCCGCGGGGGCTGGCCAGCCAGCTGGTGAGTGCCACCGTGTTCTGGCAGGGCGCGGTGCGGGCGATCATCACCGCCACGCCGAGCGTCAACCTGGGCCAGCCGATTGCGGTCACGCTGACCGTGCTCGGCCCGGCCGGCCCGATCAGCGACCCGTCGACGCTGCGAAGCCTGGCCGTGGGGGTCACCGCGTCCGGTGACGGGCTGCCCGGTCCCGAGCCGGTGCGGGTCACCCCCGCGGGCAGCCAGGCGGGTACCTTCGTCGGCAGCTATCCGGCACCGCGTCAGCCGGGTCCGCTGACCATCACCGGCACCGCGGCGGGCTACGGTCTGTACGCCACTCAGGTCCCGCAGACGGTGACGGTCGGCACCGCGCCCCTCGACTTCACCGCCGTCCCGCAGTTCCCGCAGCTGACCAGCGTGCAGGTCGGCGACACCATCACCGGTACGGTCATCTTCACCAACACGACCGGCACGGCGAGGCAAGTCCGCCTGATGCTGCTGCCGAGCGGGGTGGACGCCAGCCTGACCAGCCCGGCGGAGCCGATCACGGTGGCGACGGGTCATCCGCCCAGCGTCCCGTTCACGGTGGCCATCAGCGCGGGCTCGCGGCCGGCGCCGCCGAGCTCATCGTGCAGGCCGTCGACCCGTCCAGCGGCCAGCTCTTCGACTCGGCCGCGCTGCAGTTCACGGTGACCAAGCCGCCCGGCTTGCTCGCGAAGTACCGCTGGGACATCGCCGCCGCCCTCGTCCTGATCGTCCTGATCGCCGCCTTCCTGCTGTGGCGGCGGGCCCGCCACCGGGCCAGGATCAACGTGCAGGACCTGGTCGCGACCTTGCGGCGCGGCGGTGAGCAGAAGGGCCGGGAGCTGGCGGCCGGGCAGAAGTGGTCCCCGGAGTTCAGCTTCATCATCCGTGACGAGGACACCACAGATCCGCACCTGGCTTACCCGCCCAGGGGCTGGGCCGGACCGCTCTACCTGGTCAGGCGGTCGAACCCCGGGATGGTCACGCTGTACGCGCCCACCCGCCCGAAGCCATACGAGGTCGAGGTCAGCGGGCCGGGCCAGGCCCTGGACAACGGGCTCGAGCTGAGCTTCCGCGACCAGCGCCGCCACCACCACGCCCCGCCCCCGCCGGATCCCTGGAGCGGTGGTTACGGGGACCAGCAGGAAACGCAGCCCTACGACAGCACGGGCACGACGCCGCAGCCGAACAACGACCCGTGGCTGTAACGAGAACCAGACCCGCAGGAGGGGGAACGCCATGATTTTGTACCAGCCGGTCTTGTTCGTTGGCCTGGGGGGCACGGGCTGCGACATCGGGGCCGAGCTCGAGCGGCGGATGCGCGAGGAGCTGTGCGGTGCCGACGGCAACAAGTTCCGGACCGAAAACGCCAGGGAGGGGATGCTGGCCTATCAGCTCCCGTCCTGCGTCCAGTTCGTGTACGCGGACATGAACCAGGCCGAGCTCGACCGGCTCCCGCGCAGGGTGGTGCCAGGGCCGGAATACCAGCCTTCCGTGGCCCCGACCGCCCACTACGTGACCGGACTGGTTCCGGACGTGGTGAGCTACCCGGAGCTGGCCATGCGGCTGCGGCTGGAGGACAAGCAGGTGGTGCAAGGCTGGCTGCCGCCGTGGTCCGACGACGAGCCGAAGACCAACCCGCTGTTCCGGGGGGCGGGCCAGTTCCCGACGATCGGCCGCGCCGCCCTGTTCGGCACCTTCAGGGACGAGAGCGGCATCGAGCCCGCGGTCAGGGACCTCAAGGAGGCGATCGGCAAGCTGGCGACCTCAGGCGCGGACCTGTTCGCCCTGGGCGGCAGGCCGCCGCGGGGGGTGGACGTCTTCGTCGCGTTCTCCGTGGCCGGGGGGACCGGAGCCGGGATCTTCTACGACTACCTGCACCTGATCGCGGACACGATCAGGAACAACAGCAGCCTGCGGGTGAAAATCTACCCGCTGGTCCTGATGCCGTCCGCATTTCCGCCCGGCCTGGGCGGGGGCAGGGCCGCCGAGCTGAACGCCGGCCGCACCATGCTCGACCTGTTCCGCCTGGTCGACCAGCAGAACGGGGCCGACGCCGAGCGCGAGCTGCGCGGCCCGCATGACCCGAGGCCACTCGGCGTCGAGGAGGTGGCGGTCACCTATCCCCGGCATCAGCGGATCGTCATGTCCCCCGGGACGGTGCAGACGGCGTTCCTGTTCTCCAGGCCCGTCGGCGCCGCCCGCGAGGACATGCACCGGTCGATCGTCTCGCTGGTAATGTCGCTGGTGGGGACCGAGATGTCCGAGGAGGACAACAGGTCGGGGGAACATCACCAGTCCTTCGCCGACAGCTTTGTCAACGAGGCGGCGCAACGGCAGATTCTGGCCGAGAACGGGATCGGCAACCGGGGCGTGTCCACGGCCCTGGTCGCCTCGATGACCGTGCCGATAGACGAGCTGGCCGGCATCGTCGGGTCACGGCTGCTGCGGGAGGCCATCCGGCAGATCGCCGGCCTGGACGGCGGACTGAACTCCACTCGCCCGGACATCGAGGAGTTCCTCCTCAAGGCGGGCGTGCACCCGGTTTTCCAGCGCCAGGGTAATTCCGACTTCTCCGAGCCCGCCCCGGCGACCGGCGCCCGCGACGTGACCGTGGCGCTGAACAACCGCCGCGAGTCGATGCGGATCGGCATCGACGCGCTGCGGACCAAGCTCAGCCGCGATATCCCGCAGCTGGTGGGCCGCTTCACCCCCGACGGCGCCGCCCGCGACATGCTCCGCAAGATGGACGTGTTCCGGCTTCAGCGGGTCATCTTCGGCCACGCCGGCCTGCGTGACGAGGTCGAACAGGGCGGTGTCGCCGACCTGCTGCAGCGCAGGCGGGGTACGCCGCCCGCACCGCAGGGGCTGGCCGTGACGCCGCCTGAGACCCCCGAGCTGAACGACAGGTTTTTCCGCAAGGTGCAGTGGGCCGACCCGCCGGTGGTGGGCACCCGCAACCGGCAAGCCGCGTGGTACCAGTGGCAAACCTACGTGGTGTGGGCCGAGGCCTGGACGGCGTACGAGCGGCAATGGTCTCCTCCGCTCGACAAGCTCAAGCGGGACCTGTCCGGCCTGACCCGCGCGCTCGACGCGTTCGCCCGGCAGGACGACGAGGATTTCAAGCGCCGCTCGGGTGAGCTTTACAGCACCCGGGTCGGCGTCTCCTACATGCTGCCGGCCGGCTCAGGCCACATGGAACAGTTCTACAGCCAGGTGTACGCGCGGATCCTGGAGCGCAAAGCCAGGGAAAACGCCATCCTGCCCAACTCCAACGCCGCCGACGTGATGAAAGCCCTGGTCGGTCCCGACACCTGGCCCGAGGTCTACAACATCAGCGTCTCCCAGTCACCCGAGCACGCGGTCTCGTTCCTCCGGGAGAAGGTGAAGATCGAGATCAAGAAGTTCCTGCGCGAACCGCCGTCCGGAGAGCCGCCGATGCTTCCCCGGCTGCACGACCTGCTCAGCGCGGCGTCCGGGTACGGGCCCGCCTTCGGCTCGGGGTCCGGTATCCCGCAGGAGTACCTGGACGAGTTCGCGGGCAAACTCGCCGGGCTGCTGCCCGCCAACTTCAACCCGCAGGGCAGCGGCCCGCTCAAGGTGCTGGTCAACTATCCGGCCGACAACAAGAACGACGCCATCGTCAGGTACCTGAAGTCCGCCATCAACCTGCCGGCCGGGGCGCGCATCACCGAGGACTTCCGGGCCAGCAAAACCGAGTCGATCTCGGTCGTGCTGTTCCGCACCGGCATGGGCGTGACCGAGGTGGACGAGGTCCGTCACGTGCTGCTGCGCTGGGCGGGCGCGCTGGCCCGCCCGGAGCCGACCGACCTGCTGCGCTGGCGGCAGCGGACCGGCTTCGACTTCGGCTACCTCGCCACCCGCGAGGATCACCGGGTCCGCATCCTGCACCGCCTGCTCAACGCGCTGTGGAATGGCCGGGCGGCCGTCGTCGGGCCGGCCGAGTCGCCGACCCGGGTCAACGTCGAGCTAGACGGCGGTGTCACCATGACGCTGCCGCTCACCGCACTGCCCAGGGCATCGTCGTGGGGCAGCCTGCTGCGCGCCTACGAGCTGTGGGCCCTGGACGACAACGACATCCATCACCGGTTCTGCGGGCAGCTCATGCGGGAACTGCCGAACGGCCTGGACAGCACGCCGCAGCGGCCGAGCGAGCTCTACGTGACGTTCCGCGGTATCGCCGCGGACCAGATCGAGACCCTCGATGACCTGATGAAAAAGCAAGCCGACGACCAGCGATCTCGGGCCGGGCAGATGCGCGGTTTCTGGGCGGACACCCTGCCGGCCGCGCTCGCCCTGAAGTTCACCGGGATGGACGCGCCGGTGGCCAAGACGCTCGGCGAGCTCGAGGAGGTCGTGGACCCCGAGGCCGCCTCATGACGGTCATCCGGCTGTCGCTGTCGGGCCTGACCGACGACGAGGCGGACCTGGCCGTGCTCGCGCTGTTCGACCACCCGCGCCTCGAACGTGTCCTCGTCGACGACGACGTGGGGCTGCTGGCCAGGCACGGGGGCGCCTACCAGCGCCTGATCACGTCCTATCGGGTCCATGCGCTGCTCTGCGTGGTGGTCGGCCCGCGCGCGGAGAGCGACGGGAAACTGTGGCTGCCGGAATTCCTGGGGGGCGTCCAGGGGTACGGCGTGCTCTGGGTCGGCGACCAGGCCGGCATCGACTGGCGGCCCGCCGCGGTCCCGGTCGCCAACCGTCACCCGGGTGCCTGCGACGGTCTCGACCAGCTCGTCGACCTGCTGCAAGCGGACGAGCTATTCGACCGCGTGCACCAGGCCTTCGACGGCGAGGTGCACGGCAAGGTGGCCAGCCCGGGGCTGCGCCTGGCCGGGGCCGACGACGAGGCCGCCACGTTCACCGCCGCGCTCGCGGTGGCCGTCGGCCGGCTCTGCGGTGCGGGCTCGGGGCCCGACGGGCCGTTCGCCGCGCTGCTGCCGGCCGTGGCGGGCGGTGCGAGCCTGGACGACAACGGCCCGGCGGCCCGCTACCGCGACGAGATCATGACGGCTGCCGCCGGGGCCGCCAGGGCGCTTGAGGAAGTGACGGGCCTGCGCGGACGGCTGCGCCGGGGTGACGGCGGCCTGGGCAGCCAGCTCGTCGAGCTGCACGCTGCCCTCGACGATCTTCGCCAGCTGGTGACCAGGCTGCTCCGGGAGGCGCATGCACTTGGCCAGCCGACTGACAACCAGCGTCGGCTGCTCCTGTCGGCCGGAGTCCGGTTCGAAGCCCGCGCGGCGGCGGGGGCCGGCAGCTTCCCCGCCTTGCGGGCCATCGCCGAGGCGATCAGGGGTGGTGACACGCTCGCGTTCGTAACCCGCAGGCTGGCGCGGACCGAGCGTGAGGCCGGGCGCCGCGGCAGCCAAAGCTACCTGCCGGAAGTGGACAAGATCTGTCCGCCGGGCTGGCTCGACCGCGTCGTGGACCCAGACCCGAAAAGCTCTCTGCGCGGCCTGAGCGTGGCCGAAGCCAGGAAGGTACTCGGCCTCGATGACGCGAAGCGGGCCGGCCAGGCGCTGGTGGACCTGTTGCTCCAGGTGGCCAACCGGGAATGGTCCCCTACCGCCGCGGATTCCGGCGACCTCGCCAGGGCCAGGATCGCTCTCGACGGTATCGGCGCTGCCCTGACCGAGCAGGCCGGGCAGACCGGGGACCGCGCCAGCCGGGCCAGGGGAGCGCGGTTGGCGCGGCTCGGCGAAACCCTGCTGCCCGTGCTGCGCGATCTGGTGCTGCGCTGCGTCGCGGACGAGGCCGCCGCGCCGAGTGCCGGGGGACAGGAGGCGTATCAGGCGGCGCACGATCGGACCGTGGCCCTGCTGTCCGAGTGGCTCAGGCAGGTTCGGGTCCACGGAGTGACCGCGGCCCCGCCGTTCGCGACGTCCGGCCGCTACGAGGTCCAGCCCGGCGTCGAGGACGACCTGGCCGAAATCCGGGAGGCCTTGCTGTACCCGCCCGGCGACGAGATGTGGCAGCTGTGCGCTCCGGGCGACATCCGCGTCCTTGAGTGGCGGACACCGCCGCAGGTGGTGCGGTTCGCGTCCCGGCTCAACAAGGAGGCGCTGGCGGGCACGCTGCCGACCGGGGAGATCGAGTGGACCACGTCCGGCTCCTTCGCCGGACTGCTGCGGCTGATGCCGCTCCAGCCCAGGTTTGTCGATTCAGGCGACGGCGAGAATGCCACCCCGTCTGCTCCTGGGACACCGTGATGCCGGACAAGCTCAGCTTCCGCCGCGCGACCACCGGCGACTGGGAGGATGTCGAGATCACCCGGCCCGGGGACGAGGTGATACCCCGCGCCGGGGAGCAGCTGACGGTCCGGGCGGTCGAACTTGCCGACGGCACGCTGCTGCGCGAGCACCGGGTGGCCTCTCGCGAGCACAGGAACGAGGGCTATGACCGCATCGACAATGAGATCCTGGCCAGCCGCCGGCTGCACGAGCTAGCCGGGGGCGGCGGCTACCCGGCCGAGCTGGCGTGCCTGTTCGGCGACTACGACGACAAGGCCACGGTGTCCGATCCGTTCACGCTGTTCGAGCCCTACCGGGGCGACCCGCTGCGCGAGGTTGTCAAACGCCTGCTGCCTGACCAGCGTGACGCGGTGCAGGCGCCTGCTGACCGGGCTGTGCTGGCTGGCCAGCGCGGACCTCGCGCACCGTTCGATCAACCCCGACACCGTGCTGTGGAACAGCGAGCGGGTTCAGCTCACGGACTTCAGCCAGGCCACGGTCTTCGGCGCGTCCCGTACGCCGGCCTCGGGGCGGAAGAACTGGGTGGCCAGGGAGCAGCGGCCAGGCGAGACCTACGGCACCGTCGGCCCAGGTGACGACATCTGGGCGGCGGGCCGCCTGGTCTTCTACGTCCAGAACCAGGGCGAAGAACTGAGCGACCGCGACCAGCTCGCCCGGCTCGGCCTGGACCAGCTGCTGGCCGGGGTGTTCGGCGAGCCGGAAGGACGGCCCTCAGCGGCTGAGTTGCTGCGGCGGATGGGCCAGCGCGATAGCGTGCCGCACCGTCAGGACAACGTGCGGCTGCGGGAGGGACGGCGGCGCTTCCTGGCTGTCCGCGACCGCAAGCACCCGGGTGCTCCCCTCCCGCTGGATCTCCGCGCGCTGCTCGCCGATCCCGGGTCCGCGGCCCGTCCGGAGGGCCGCCCGCCCAGCGCCGGGAATCCTCCGGCTTCCCCTGACCTGCGACCCGGAGATGCGCCTAATGGAGCGGCGGCCGACATACCCGGACCGGCAGGCCGGCCGGCGCGGACCGGGAGCCGGGCCGGTCCTGGGGCCGGCGCAAACGTGGTGGCCGATGAAAGGCATCGACCAGATCACCTGGCACGCGCCGGCGGGCAGCGCCGGCGAGATCCGCCGGGTTTCCTCCTCGTTCCGGGGCGACAAGGAGCCCGACCGCTGGCTGCGGCGGCTCACCCCGTGGCTGCGAGCCGGCCGGCCGCTGGGCCGCGGCTACCTGAAACTCGGCTCGTCGGCGGCGTTCATCCGCTGGTACACCGAAGCCTTCTCGGCCCTTGACTGGGAGTATTCGATCGTCTTTACCGGCGACGCCGGCCTGCTGACCGCCAGGTATGCGCTGGAACTGCCCGATCTGGACCGGCGGCTGGTGTACGCGACCAGCGGGCTGCGCTGGACGAGCACGCCGGAGCACGGACCCGGCCACGACACGATGGAGGCCAGGGCGCGGTCTGCCGATGCCGGCGCGCTGCTCGTCCCGCTGCTCGCCCACACGCTGGCGGGCGACCGGAGCGTCACCATGCCGTGGACGGAGCCTGGGCTGCCCGAGGCGGTCATGTGGGGTCTGGTCAGCGTCCTGGAGATGATCGGCGACACCCGCCCGGTCTCGTTCCTGACCTACGCCGCGGTCAGCCAGGCGGACGAAGGCCTGCCCGGGCTGTTCGTCTCCTTCCGGCCCGGCGCCCCGGTGGTCCGGCCGGCGCCCCGGTATGACGTGCTGGCCGGACGTCTAGCCAGAAGGTTCGCCGCCGACCCGGCCGGGCTGCGCCGGGTGCTCGCCCAGAGCGGGCTGCTCGGCCAGCGACGCGGCGCGGATCGCCAGACTGTTCGCGGTGTGGCCCGGTATCGAGGCCGGGAACGCCGGCACAAGGGGTGCGCAGACCATGACCGAACCATTCCGTCAGGCCAGCCCGCCGGTGCCCGTGCCGCCGGTGCCTATGCCGCCGTCGGCGCGGGCCGAAGCCGACGCGGTGATGTGCCCGATCTGCCTGCACGAGATTCCCGCCTGGCACAGCCTGGAGTACTACAAGTGGGAATCCAGACGGCAAGAGTACGTGCGCAATCCCACCCCGCCCGATCTCAATCCGGTGCAGCTGGCTCGCCACCGGCAAAGCGCGTACGTGCGCTGCCCGAACTCCGCGGGCGACGCGGGAACCGCGCACTACCTGCCGGTGAGTTACGGTCAGTTCGGGAATCCGGTGATGCTGGGCTTTGCCGGCCTGACCAAGTCGGGCAAAACTCACCTGATGGCCACCATGATCGGTGCGATCGAAAACGGCGGCCTCCAGGAATACGGGATAACGAGTCGTCCGCTCGACCACGTCAGCCACCTGCGATTCCTGCAGGACCGGGTGGAGCCGCTGCTGAACGAGGGCAGGCAGCTGCCGGGCACCCAGGAAAACCTGAGGATGTTCGCGGATGCCTTCCTGATGCGCGCCGACGGCGGCCCGGAGCGGCCCGTCATCCTGTTCGACGTGGCCGGCGGGGACCTGGCCAAGGAGGGTGAGTCCAAGGAGTTTCTCTGGATTGTCGACGGGTTGTTCTTCGTCATAGATCCGGATTTCGTGGGGACCCAGCGGGTGGGCGACAAGACGTTTGCCAATGTCCTCAGCGTGATGCATGACAGTGGCCGGAGCCATCTGGTCAGCGCGGCGATTGTCCTGAGCAAGGCGGACAAGGTCCGGTTTGACGATCCAATGGCCCGCTGGCTCCGGTCGGCGGGGGGTTCGCTTGACGCGGCGGAATTCCTCGCGGAAAGCGCCGACGTTTACGCCTACCTGCTCGCGAAAGACGCGGGTGCGCTGACGCGGCCTTACCAGGACTGCGCGAAGGCCACCCTGCACATTGCCTCGCCTACCGGGGGCCCCAGCGAGGGGGAGCCAGAGCACGGCATCTTCCCCCGCGGCGTCACGCCGCGCCGGGTGCTGCGCCCCCTGGTCGCCATGCTCGCCATGACGGGCGTGCTTTCCGGCCCGGAGGCAGAAAAGGTGGGGATCTGACGATGGCGGATCCGCGCGAGGTCATCCACCAGATCGAGTACCGGTGGCAGCACGAGAAGGATCTGTCACCGTTCGCGACCACGATGTCGCCGTCGATGACGGCGGGGTGGAACGACTCGATCAGGGCCTGGGTGCGGCACCCGCACGCTCCCGGACTGCCGGAAAGCGTGTGCTACAAGGTCTGGGACCACACCGGAGATGCGGTGCTGGCCTGGCGGTACCGGGACCCGCGGGCGGCCGAGCAGGTGGATGGCACTAGCGGGCGGCCGCATGTCTCCCGTGTCCTCATCGGCCACGCCAGCCTGCTGAGTCCCGAGGTGGCCATCGCGCTGTGCCTGCTCGGGCTGCCCCCAAGCGCCCAGCCTGACCGGGTCAGTGCCCCGGACGAGCTGCCGACCATCAACCCAGCTGAGCTCATCACAGGGGTAGAGGAACGGGCGGCCGGCCTGGATCATGAGGCGGCGCAGGGGGCAGCGCTGTCGGACCTGCTGGCCGCGGCGCTGTCCGACCGCGACAGGCCGCTCGCGGTGTACCTGCCTGAGGACCTCATCGCCGGGCCGCTCACGGACAGCCAGCAGGGCCTGCTGCTGTGGGGGTTGCACCGGATCATGGGGGTGATGCCGGGCGCCGGGCGCCGGGGCTGGTCGTTCTCCACCTTCGAGCTGCCGCTGGGGGCACAGGACGCGGCCACGCTTCCCGACATCGTGTTCCGTCAGGCCAAACACGGATCCGCGCCGCCTGGCATCGTGCGTGATGAGGTCAAGGCCTGGCCCCTCGATCCCGACGCCCTGGCTGAGCTGCCTCCCCAGGACGTCGTCCTGGGCCGTCGGCTCGTCGGAGCGTACGCCGCAGAAGGCATCGGCGGAGTGGCCAGGATCGTCGCTGACGACCTCCGCTATGAGCGCCGCGACCAGCCAACGGTGCTGCTCCGCACGCCAGCGACACCGGATGAGGGTGACGCGGACACCGCGTTCCTCAGGTCCGGGCCGCCGTCCCCCTTCATCTCCACGGCCGCGCCTCAGCGCCCGGCCGCCCCGCCAGAAATCGCCCCGGCCGGGCCGGTGACCTTTGAGCCCGTCGCCTCGGATGAATTCGCCCCGCCCCAGCCTGCGGGCCCGCCCCCGCGGTGGGAGCAGCCGGCCGGCCGAGGGTACCGGGACATGGACCTCGGGTCCAGCCGGGAGGGACAATCGGCTCCCCCGCTACCGCCACCACAGACCGGCCCGCAGCCGCAGCCCGCCCCGCTCCCGCAGCCCGGCCGCCTCGATCACCTGCTCAGGCAGATGCGCGAGGCGCCTGATCCCGCGGCCCTGCGCGAGATTCTGCAGCTCATCGTCGGGTCTCGAGCCGAGGTAGGCCGTAATGACCGCGCGGGGGACCGGGTTGAGCGCCAGGAGGCGCGCCGGATCATGTCCAGGAACGACTGGTACGACAGCGTTACCCAGAGTTCCGGTTACCGGCTTGAGGCCCGCGAACTGGCCGGGATCTTTCAGCTCATCGTGATTCCGGACTTGGGCAAGGCCCCGGACGTAGCCGAAAGGATCGACGGCTGGGCTGGCGGCGCGGCCCCCGAGATGATTTGCGGGCTGCTGATCGCGGCCCGCGATGCGGGTCTGAAGGAGCGAACGGGGCTGCTGGCGCGCAAGAATAAAAAGGATCCGGTGCAGCAGGTCCGGCAGATCATGCTGCCCAGGCTGGCCAGCCGCTGGACCGAGGAAAGGGGCATCGCCGAGTGGTGGGATATCGACCAGCTTCCGTAACCCCGCCGCGATCAACTCTCGCGGCGGGCCGCACTACCCGGCGCTGGCCGCGGAGAACCCGCCAGAATTCGCTCACCCAATATCCGGGTCATCAATTCATTCTGCTATTTTCGCCGCACCCGTAACATTCGCCCCGCTATCAGTCATCTCCGCCGCGATAAAACGTCGAGCCCATCACCACGATGGACCATGCATGTTGCGGGAGGTCACTGGAATGGCCGCTAGACGCGGGTCCGCGGCGGTCTTGCTGGTGGCGCGGTGGCTGCTGGGCCGCTGCGGGGGCGGGATTCAATGATCGTGGACAGTTCGGGTCGGATTTGACCCGAACTGTCCACGATCATGGCGGGAGCTTCTTGTGCTGGGGTGGGGGGCTTTGGTGAGGCAGAAGAGGTCCGTGTGATAAGGACGGGCCCAGTCCGGGGTGCGGCCGGCTTTCTGGGCGGTCGTTGACACTTTGCGGGGCAGCCAGCAGGCCTGGCGGGACTTCAGAGCTTGACTGTCGCTTCGATCGTGAGCCGCCGCGCAGGCCGGTGTTCGCAGCTGGCATGCGGCACGGGCGTCCGTCGGATAGGCCGCGGAACACGCCGAATGCGGATCCATCGCGGGTGCCAAGTCTCCAGTGAGCGCTCCGGAGTCAGGTGTGCCGCCAGTTCTGGATGTGGCTGGATGCCGTCCTGCGGCCCGCTGTCCCAGGCTGTGCCTGCCCGGATTCAGCTCGGAACCGGCGATTTGTCTACGATCGCGGGGGTTATCACGGGCGGCTAGCCAACTGGCGCAACCGGGCGGCTAGCCGGCCGGATCGCGCCACGGGCGCTGCTCGAACTGCCCGGAGTTGCACCGGGGGCAGTGGCGGAAGGTGTCGGCAACCTGGTTCTCCGCCGAGATCGTGCTGACCTCGTGGGCCAGTTCGACCCGGTCGATGTTCCTGGGCGACGCGACGGAGATCATCGAGATCGACCGGACCCGGCGCCGCGCTACCGCCCGGGGCACCCGCCAGGTGTAACCGCAACTGGCGCACGTCCTGGCGTACTCCCGGGCCTGCCATGGCCACCGCATACGACGATCCTCGGCGGGAGAAGGGGCTGTCGTCAAGCAGCGCGCTGTGCCGCCCGGACGCTAGGCGTCCGCGGGCACGGCGGTGATGTCCGCGCCGAGGGCGTTGAAGCGCTGCGCGATGGCGGCGTGCCCGCGGTCGATCGGGTAGCCGGGCGTGACCAGGGTCTCGCCCTCGGCGGCCAGGCCGGCCAGCACCAGCGCGATGCCGGTACGCAGGTCGTGCGCCACCACCTCGGCCCCCTTGAACGTAGCGGGTCCGTGCACGATGACCGCGCTGCCGTCCATCTCGACCTTGGCGCCCATCTTGTTCAGCTCGCCGACCAGGAGGTAGCGCCCGTCGAAGATCGTCTCGCGGATATAGGACGCTCCGTCGGCCAGGCAGGCCACCGCCATGATCGGCGACTGCAGGTCGGTGGCGAAGCCCGGGTACGGGCTGGTGATGACGTTGATCGGGCGCAGCGGCCGGTCCATCCGGACCGACACCACCGCGCCGTTGGTGGCGAACTCCACCCCCATCTGCTCCAGCTTCCACCGGACCACACCGAAGTGTTCGAGGGAGGCGCCGACCAGGTTCAGCTGACCGCCGGTGATGGCCGCCGCCATGGCGAACACGCCCGCGTCGATCCGGTCCGCCATCACGGTGTGCTCGACCGCGGTCAGCTCGTCCACGCCGTGCACGGTGATGAAGCCGGTGCCGCCGCCGGTGATCCGCGCGCCCATCTTGGTCAGGAACGCGATGACGTCGAGCACTTCGGGCTCTTGCGCGGTGTTGTCGATGATGGTCTTGCCCGGCGCCAGCGACGCCGCCATGATCAGGTTCTCGGTGCCGGTGTGCGAGGGGGTGTCCAGGTACAGGTGCGCTCCGGCCAGCTTGCTGGCCTTGACGCGGATGACGGACTCGCCCTCGTCGACGATGGCGCCGAGCCGGGCGAAGCCGCGGTAATGGAAGTCCAGGTTCCTGTTGCCCAGATTGCACCCGCCGACACCCTCGATGACCGCTTCGCCAAACCGGTGCAGCAGGGCCGGCACGAACAGCACCGAGCTGCGGAACCTGCGCGCGATCTCGGCCGGGAGGACCGGGCTGGTCAGGTTGGACGCGTCGACCACCAGCGTCCGCTCGGGCTCGTGGAACTCGACCACCGCGCCGACGGCCTCCGCCAGCTCGACCGCCCGGCGGACGTCCTCGATGGCCGGCACGTTGCGCAGCACGGTGTGGCCGTTGGCCGTGAGCAGCGACGCCGCGATCATCTTCAGCGCCGCGTTCTTCGCGCCCTGCACGAAAACCGTGCCGTGCAGCGGAGTGCCGCCGCGCACGCGGTAGCTCGTCTCGGGTCCGGAAGTCATGGGTGTCAGCTTAGCCGGGAGAGGCGGTCGAATACTGGAGCAAGCCGCTCTGTGTACCGTTCCGGGGTAAATGCCCCGTCGAGGCGGTCTTCGGGAAGCAGCTGCCCGCGTGTCGCGGCCTGCTTGCGCAGCGTGTCCCGGAACGGTGTCCCGCTCTCCCAGGTCTGCATCGCCGCCGCCTGCACCAGGGCGTACGCCTCCTCCCGGCTCATACCCGAGCTGACCAGCTCGAGCAGGACGGCCGAGGAGTAGATCAGGCCGCCGGTGGCGTCCAGGTTGGCACGCATCCGGGCCGCGTCCACGACCAGCCCCTCCACCAGCCCGATGGTGAGGTGCAGCAGGTAATCGGTGCCGATCGCGGCGTCAGGCAACGCGATTCGTTCCACGCTGGAGTGTGAGATATCCCGCTCGTGCCACAGCGGGATGCCTTCGGTGACCGGCGTCACGTAACCGCGGATGATCCGGGCCAGGCCGGCGATCCGCTCGGACCGGATCGGGTTCTTCTTGTGCGGCATCGACGAGGAGCCCTTCTGGCCGGACCGGAACGGCTCGGCCAGCTCCCGCACCTCGGTCCGCTGGCCGTGCCTGACCTCCAGCGCCACCGCTTCGCACACGGTCGCCACGATGGCCAGCGCGCTGACCCATTCCGCGATGCCGTCCCGGATCACCACCTGGGTGGCCACCTCCGCGGCCCGCAGGCCGAGGGCGGGCATGACCTCGGCTTCGATGGCCGGGTCGATGTTGGAGTAGCTGCCCACCGGTCCGGACAGCGTGCCCACGGCCACCGCGTCGCGGGCCCGCACCAGACGGTCCCGGCTGCGCGCCATCGCGTAGGCGAAGTCGGCCACCCGGTGCCCCCAGACGTCCGGCTCGGCGTGGATGCCGTGCGTCCGCCCGGCCCGCAGCGTCCCGGCGTGCGCCAGCGCGTGGTCCCGCAGCACCGCGACCAGCCGGGTGGCCTTGGCCACCAGGATGCCGGTCGCCTCGGTGAGCTGGATCGCGAGCGCGGTGTCCAGCAGGTCGGAGGAGGTCATGCCGTAGTGCACGTAGGCCGCGGCCGAACGGGGCGTGGTGTTATCGGCCCACGCGGACAGGAAGGCGATCACGTCGTGGTCGGTCACCGCCTCGACCTCCGCCACCGCCGCCGGGGTGGGCGGCGGAGCCGAGCGCACCGGCTCGACGCTGTCCGCGGGCACCGTGCCGGCCCGGGCGTGCGCCTCAAGGACGAGCACCTCAACCCGGCACCACAGCTCGTACTTGTGGGCCTCGCTCCAGACCCGTCCCATCTCAGGCAGCGTGTACCGCTCGATCATGTTTCTAACTTAGCGGGGGAACGGTCCCCCGGACCCCCACCACGGGGGGAAGCCCTTCCCCGCGTGCCACGGGACCGGGGAAACCGTCCCCGTGGGGTTGGTGCCGATCTTGATGAAGGCCCAGACGCCGTGGCGGGCGACCGGGACGGTGTAGCGGCGGCCGTCGAAGCCGATCGTGATCGACCGGCGGCCGGCCGCGCGACCGTAGGCGAAGTAGGCGTCCTCGATCTGGCCGCCTGTCCGTACGGGCCCCAGGGCGCTCAGCGGACCGGCACCTGCGGAGCCTGCGCTGGCCCAGCGGGTGCCGTCCCACCGCCAGATCTCGGTGTCGAGTTCGGCTCCGTCGCCGTTCCCGTCCACGACCGCGAAGCCGTAATCGCCGTCGCTGGCGACCGCGAGCACGCGGGCGTAGCGAGGGTGCCAGCCGCCGCGGGCGAGCACCTCAGCCGCGCTGAGTCCAGGGTGGTCAGGCGGCATCGGGCGGCCCGCGGTGCTGGGCCACGAGGGCGGCGGCCACGATCACGGCCAGCAGGGCGATCTCCGCGCCGGCGCTGAACGCCAGGCCGGCCAGCGAGGCGACCAGGGACACGACCGCCGCCGCGATCAGGTAGCGCTGCGTGCCGATCCGCAGCGCGTGCCGGAAGGCCGCGTCTCCGGCCAGGTACAGGGCCACCCCGCCGCCCAGCGCCAGGCAGGCCGGGTACGGCAGGGTGGCTCCGGGCTGCCCGATCGCGTCCTTCACCCCGGCGGCCAGCGTGACGATGCCGAGCAGCAGCGGGATGTAGGCGTAAAAGTAGGCCTGCAGCACCAGCCCGGGCCGGTCGGCCGGGTCCGCCCTGGTCAGCTGGACCTCGGCCCGTTCGTCGTCACCGAGGCCGAAGTACGCCCACCACAGCGTGGCCGCCAGCGCCAGGCCGAGGGCGGCCGACGCGATGAGAGCGACGGTGACCGGGTGGCCGCCCGCGCCGATGCCGATGTCGGCGACCGACTCACCGAACGCCACGATGATCAGCGCGCCGTGCCGTTCTGTGAAATGCCCCGGCTGGATCGAGAACCGGCCACGCGGCCGGATGATCAGCGGCGACAGGGCCTGCACCGCCAGCGCGGCGATCCACAGCGCGTACCCGGCGGCGGTTTCCGCGCCGCCGGAGATGCCGGCCGCGCCGGCCGCGAGCACCAGCAGCGCCGAGGCCAGGTTGAACGGGAACACGCGCATGATGTTCCGGTTGAGCCGGCCGTACAGCGCCCCGTGCACGGCGACGACCAGCAGGTATCCCAGACCCAGGGCGATCGCCTCGCCGCGCCTGGCGAACGCGTGCGGGATGGCCAGCCCGATCACCAGGAAGCCGGCCATGCCGAGCAGGAGCAGCAGGCGTTCGGGCAGCCGCTGCGGTGTGCGGGCGTTGGTCAGCCAGGCGTAGCCGCCGTACATCCACCACAGCACGCCAAAGGTGAGCAGCACCCGCAGCACCCCGGTCGGCGTCAGCTGGCCCGAAAGCACGCCGGTGAGCTGGGTAATCGTGAACACGAAGACCAAGTCGAAGAAGAGCTCCAGGGTGCTGACCCGCAGTGGCGGCCGGTCCGGCTCGGCCGCGTCCGGGCCAGCTTCGTCCGGGCCAGCTTCGTCCGGGGCAGCTACGCCCGAGCCAGCTTCGTCCGGGGCAGCTACGCCTGGGCCAGCTTCGTCCGAGGCGCCTGCGGCGCCGCCGGCTCAGGCCGCCAGACAGGTCACCGCCCGGCGGCTCAACGCCCGGCGGCGATGTCATGGCGATACCATCCGCCGGGCAGGGTGATCGTGGCCGCCAGCTGGTAGGCCGCGGCCCGCGCGGCGGCGATGTCCGGACCGGAGCCGACCACGTTCAGCACCCGGCCGCCCGCCGACACCAGCTGGCCGGCCGCGTCGATCGCGGTCCCCGCATGCAGCACATACGCCGGATCATTCGGAACGGACGGTGGTACCACCGGCTCGGCCAACGTGATCTTGTCGCCCTTGGCCGGATGCGCCGGGTAACCCCGGGCCGCGATCACCACCGTCACCGCGGCGCCCGGACGCCACCGGGGCGGGGCGGCGCTGGCCAGGTCGCCGGCCGCGGCGGCGTGCAGCAGCGGCGCGAGCGGGGTGCCGAGCCGGTCCAGCACCACCTGCGTCTCCGGGTCGCCGAAGCGGGCGTTGAACTCGACCACCCGCAGCCCGGCCGCGGTCAGGCTCAGGCCCGCGTACAGCAGGCCGCGGTACGGCGTGCCGCGGCGGCGCATGGCGTCCACGGCCGGGGAGATGACCACCTCGAGCGCGTGTCCGGCCAGGTCGGCGGGGGCCCAGGGGAGCGGGGCGTAGGCGCCCATGCCGCCGGTGTTCGGGCCCTGGTCGCCGTCCCCGGCGCGCTTGAAGTCCTGCGCGGGCAGCAGCGGGACCGCGGTGCTGCCGTCGGTGACCGCGAACAGCGACACCTCCGGGCCGTCGAGGAACTCCTCGATCACCACCGTGCCGCAGCGGGCCGCGTGCGCCCGGGCGGCGTCGAGGTCGGAGCTGACCAGGACGCCCTTGCCCGCGGCCAGAGCGTCGTCCTTGACCACGTAGGGCGGTCCGAACGCGGCCAGGGCCGCGTCCACCTCGGCGCCGGTCCGGCAGGTGGCCGACGCGGCGGTGGGAATCCCGGCCTCGGCCATGATCTGCTTGGCGAACGACTTGGAGCCTTCGATCCGCGCCGCGGCGGCGTCCGGCCCAAAGCAGAGCAGCCCGTTCTCCCGCAGCCGGTCGGCCGCGCCGGCCACCAGCGGCGCCTCCGGGCCGATCACCACCAGCTCCGGGCTGAGCTTGCGGGCCAGGCCACCGATCCCGTCCGGGGTCGGAGCGGTGTCCGGATGGGTCTCGGCGAGCGCGGCGATGCCGGGGTTGCCCGGCGCCGCGTGCAGCTGATGGCCGTCCTGGCTCAGGGCGCGGACGATCGCGTGCTCGCGGCCGCCGGACCCGATGACGAGAATGCGCACGGCGCGAGCTTACGCTCCGGGCAGCAGCGGGCGGAGCTGAAGCGTCTGGTCGCGGCGGGGGCCGACGCCGACCGCGCTGACCGGGGCGCCGATCATCTGCTCCACCGCCGTGATGTAGTTCCGCGCGTTCGGCGGCAGGTCATCGAAGGACTGAGCCTTGGAGATGTCCTCCCACCAGCCGTCGAAGTACTCATAGACCGGCACCGCGTGATGGAACTCGGTCTGGGTCATCGGGATCTCGTCGTGCCGCTTCCCGTCCACCTCGTACGCCACGCAGACCGGCACCTGCTCCAGCCCGGACAGCACGTCCAGCTTGGTCAGGAAGTAGCCGGTGATGCCGTTGACCCGGGTGGAGTACCTGGCGATGACCGCGTCGAACCAGCCGCAGCGGCGGGCCCGGCCGGTGGTCACGCCGTACTCCCCGCCGGTCTTACGCAGCCATTCGCCCTGCTCGCCGCCCAGTTCGGTGGGGAACGGGCCCTCGCCGACCCGGGTCGTGTACGCCTTGACGATGCCCAGGACCTCGGTGATCCGGGTCGGGCCGATGCCTGACCCGGCGCAGGCGCCGCCGGCCGTGGGCGAGGACGAGGTCACGAACGGGTAGGTACCGTGGTCCACGTCGAGCATGGTGGCCTGGGCGCCTTCGAGCAGGACCACCTTGCCCTCGTCCAGGGCCCGGCCGAGGACGAGCCCGGTGTCGGCGACAAAGGGCCGGAGCCGTTCGGCGTATCGCTCGTACTCCTCGGCGATGGCGCGGGCGTCCAGACCGCGCCGGTTATAGACCTTGCCGAGGACCTGGTTCTTGTCGCGCAGCACCAGCTCGAGCTTCTTGCCCAGGATGCCGGGATCGAACAGGTCCTGGACCCGGATGCCCACCCGGGCGATCTTGTCGGCGTAGGCCGGGCCGATGCCGCGGCCCGTGGTGCCGATCCGCGCGCTGCCCAGGTAGCGTTCCGTGACCTTATCCAGGGCCCGGTGGTAAGGCATGATCAGGTGCGCGTTCGCCGAGACGAGCAGCTTGCCGCAGTCCACGTTGCGGGCGGCCAGGCCGTCGATCTCGTCCAGCAGCACCTGCGGGTCGATGACCACGCCGTTGCCGATCACCGGGATCACGTCGGGGGACAGCACGCCGGACGGCAGCATGTGCAGGGCGTAGCTCTCGTCCCCGATGACGACCGTGTGGCCCGCGTTGTTGCCGCCCTGGTACCTGACCACATAGTCCACTCGGTCCCCGAGCAGGTCAGTGGCCTTGCCCTTGCCTTCGTCTCCCCACTGGGCGCCCACAAGCACGATGGCGGGCATAGGCGGGTCCTCCTCGCTGGCTCAGGCTCCGGGCTGAACCCTGGCGGCTCGCCTCTGGGCCGCCTTGACCTGGCACGACTAAGCCCCCGCACAGGCGCAAGCGCGGCAGGGGCTCTTGCGTTCTGAGATTACCCGCAATATCAGCAGGTAACCAAGCCGGGATCGGTCCGGATGAGGGCGGGTGGCCTACGGCTGGCGACCGGGCGGTTCAGCGGCCAGCTCGGCCGCGGCCGTGACGCTGCTGTCGGTGAGGAAATCCTGGCAGCGGGTGGCCTCGTCATCCTCGCCGATCGCCGCGGCCGCCTGGCCCAGCATGTACAGGGAGCGCAGGAAACCCTGGTTCGGCTCGTGCTCCCACGGGACCGGGCCGTGACCCTTCCAGCCCGCCCGGCGCAGCTGGTCCAGGCCGCGGTGATAGCCGGTCCGGGCGAAGGCGTACGCGGTGACGGCGTCTCCCTGCGCGAACGCGCGGCTGGACAGCGCGGCCCAGGCCGCCGAGTGCGACGGGAAGCGCGCCGCGACCTCCGCCGGGTCCTGGCCCGCCCGCAGCGCCGCCGCGGGCTCCTGCTCCTCAAGCAGGTAGGTGGCCGGCGGGCCGCCGAGCAGGTTGTGGCGTTCCATGGCTCTCCTTGAGTTGACGGTCCCAGCTGGGGCCCCCGGGTATGCGGGGACCCCTGGGTGCCTCAGCTTAGGGGCCTCAGCTTAGGTGGTGACCAGCCGACAGCAGGTCCTCGCAGGCGCGGGTGACGCGGGCGGCCATGCCGGCCTCGCCGGCCTTGCCCCAGCTGCGCGGGTCGTACGACTTCTTGTTGCCGACCTCGCTGTCCACCTTGAGGACGCCGTCGTAGTTCTTGAACATGTGGTCCGCCACCGGCCGGGTGAACGCGTACTGGGTATCGGTGTCGACGTTCATCTTGACCACGCCGTAGGAGATGGCTTCCCTTATCTCCTCAAGCGCGGAGCCGGAACCGCCGTGGAAGACCAGGTCGAAGGGCTTATCCTGGCCGTACTTCTGGCCCACGGCGTCCTGGATCTCACGCAGCACCGGCGGCCGCAGCTTCACGTGCCCCGGCTTGTAGACGCCGTGCACATTGCCGAACGTGGCGGCCAGGATGTACCGGCCGTGCTCGCCGAGCCCGAGCGCCTCGGCGGTGGCCAGGGCGTCATCAGGCGTGGTGTACAGCTTCTCGTTGATCTCCCCGACGATTCCGTCTTCCTCGCCGCCGACGACCCCGATCTCCATCTCCATGATGATGCGAGCGGCCGCGCACTCGGCGAGCAGTCCGGTCGCGATCTCCAGGTTCTCCTTCAGCGGCACCGCCGAGCCGTCCCACATATGCGACTGGAACAGCGGCTCCTGGCCGCGCGCCACGCGCTCCTGCGAGAGGGCCACCAGCGGGCGCATGTAGCCGTCGAGCTTGTCCTTGGGGCAGTGATCGGTGTGCAGCGCGATGTGGATGGGGTACTTCGCCGCGACCACGTACGCGAATTCGGCCAGTGCGGCCGCGCCGGTCACCATGTTCTTGACCGGGCCGGACAGGTACTCCGCCCCGCCCGTCGACATCTGGATGATTCCGTCGCTGCCGGCGTCCGCGAAACCGCGGAGGGCGGCGTTCAGGGTCTGGCTCGAGGTGACGTTGATCGCCGGGAACGCGAAACCGCGCTGTTTCGCTGTGTCCAGCATGTGCGCGTAGACCTCTGGGGTGGCGATTGGCATGGCGGTTGCTCCCTTGGCTTGAAATCTGACCCCACTTTAGACACTTCGGCCCGGACCTCAGTAGGGACCTTGGCCCTCTTCGAGGACATGAAGCGGGCATGAAAATGCGTCGGGCAGTACCCGGGATAAGGTACAACAGCAACCATGGAGAGCTTTCTCACGTCGGCTGGCTACGCTGCGCTGATCTTGTTCGGCATTCTCGAGGCGGCGTGTATCCCGATCTCGTCCGAGATCACCTTCGGCTTCGCCGGTGTGCTCGCCTACCAGGGGCACCTCAACCTGGCCCTGGTCATCATCATCGGCTCGCTGGCCGAGCTAGCCGGGTCCTACCTCTCGTACGCGGTGGGCAGGCTCGGCGGCAGGCCGCTGGTGCACAAGCTCGGCCGCTACGTGCTGGTGACCGAGTCCGACGTCGCCCGCGCCGAGCGCTTCCTCGAGGGCCGCGGCGCGTGGGCCGTGCCGGTGGGCCGGATGCTGCCCTTCGTCCGGGCCTTCACCTCGATCGTCGCGGGCCTGGTGCGGATCCCGGCGGGCCGCTTCGGGGTCATGAGCCTGATCGGCACCGTCATCTACGCCACCGTGCTTTCCGTGATCGGCTACGAGCTCGGCAGCACCTGGCAGCGCGTCAACCACGGGCTGACCATCGCCGGGTACATCCTGTTCGCCGTCGTGGTCATCGCCATCGTCGCCTTCGTCGCCTACCGCCTGCGTCAGTTCCGGCGGGAAACTCGCGGTGCGGGCGGCCTGGCCGCCGGGCCCGCCGGACCCGCGGGCACCCGCTGGCCCGGCCTCCGGCCGGACCGTGCCGACGGCTGGCGGCAGTCACGCCAAGCCGCGGTCCCGCCGGTCAGACGCCGGGGTGGGCATCGTCCAGACGCCACGTCCGGATACCTCGGAGACCGAAACCCTTTAACCCCGGGGGCGGGTTCGCTCCGGGGGCGGGGCGGCTAGTTTCAGACGCCGAGGTCGGTGAGCTCGTAGGCGGCACGGTAGGTCAGCCCGCGCTCGGTGACGCTGGCCCGGGCGCCCCGGTCCACCAGCACCGCCACCCCCACCACCTCGGCCCCGGCCGCCCGCAGCGCGTCCACCGCGGTGAGCGGGGATGCGCCGGTCGTCGAGGTGTCCTCGACCGCGAGCACCCGCCGGCCGGCCACGTCCGGCCCTTCGACCCGGCGTTGGGTGCCGTGCTCTTTTTCCTTCTTCCGCACCACGAAGGCGTCGACGGGCGTGCCCCGGCCGGCCGCCACGTGCATGATCGCGGTGGCGACCGGATCAGCGCCCATGGTCAGGCCGCCGACCGCCTCGTAGCCCAGGTCCCAGGTGAGGTCGAGCATGACCCGGCCCGCCAGCGGCGCCAGCCGCCCGTCCAGCAAGATCTTGCGCAGGTCGACGTACCAGTCGGCCCGCTGGCCTGAGGACAGGACGAAGTCGCCGCGGACGACGGCCTTGGCCTTGATCGCTTCGAGCAGTTCTGCGCGGTCGGTCACGGTCGTCGATCCTACGGGATACCGCTGGTGAGCTGGCCACGGGCGCAGTAGGAGGCCGCCGGCGCCGGGCCGCCCGTCCCCCTCAAACAGGCAACGCCGACGCCGGCGGGGTCACGGGGCCAGGTCGTCCACCAGACTCAGCGCTTCGGAGAGCAATTCCGGCAGCCGGGTGATCCGGACCTGGTCGCCAACGGTGCCCCGGATGTTCCGGCGCAGCCTGGCGCACTTGATGGGCAGATCGGCCCGCGCGCGAACCAGCGCGACCGCCGACCCCGCGCCGTTCCGCCGGGCCAGCGAGAGCGTTTCCCCGCCGGGGAAAACGGCCCGCAGATGGTGTCCCGCCACGATGGCCAGGGCCATCCGGCGCCACGGGTCGGGCTGGCGCGGCAGGCTGAGCACGAGCAGCCGGTGCGTCTCGGCCGGGCTGGCGCCGGCCTGGGCGGCCTCGCGGTACAGCTCGGCCAGCCGGGTGCGCAGGTAGGGCACGGTAGCCAAGCCGCTGAGCGGGTCCTCGCAGCCGCCGCGGGAAAGCTGGGCCATCCCCTCCTCGGCCCAGCCTTCCGCGACGGCGCAGACCAGGGCCAGCGGCGGTCCGCCGTGCTGCGCCTGGTCGGTCTGGGGGGCCTAGTTCGTGCTGTTCGCGGTCGAGGACGGTGAACAGCACGGCCAGGTCATCGATCGTCGCGGCGATGCCGAGACCGGCCTTGGCCCGGGAGCGGCCCAGCCGGTCGCAGGCCAGGCTTAGCGTCCCGGTGCCGCAGACGGCGGCGACGACCGCCTCCACGGCCTCGCCCTCCCAGTCCTCCGCGGTCAGCCGCCCGCTGGCCAGGCTGCGCCGTCGCCAGGCATCGCGAAGGTCGGCCGGATCGAGCCTAGCGGCGGACATGGGTCTCCCGGTCTGAGTCCATGAGTCAGTTGGCTCCCTCCGCTAGCGACCGGTGGCCTTTCGGGATGAAGACGGTATGAGGGTCCCGGCATGACGCGATATCGCGGGATTTTTTATGAATCAACTATCCGGAGTCAGGGAGCCGGGCCCACCCAGCGCCGCATCGGCGCGCTGGTCGCTGCCTCAACGGTCGCGTCAGCCCCTCCAGCATCCACCGTCTCAGACCCGTCCGTACTTCAGTGCATGGTTGTAGCAACCTAAACAAAAGAATGTGTAGGTTGTGGCAACCATACATTCCAATTATCGCTTATTTGCAGAGTCGGGCCAGCTGCCGTCACGTCAGCAACCCCATGCCTCCCGCCTTCATCATCGGCACCTGTTTTGGCGGCGCCCGTTAGGTGAGCCGATCACGGCAGGGGTAGCGCGGGTAACCGGCGGCGAGCGGGAAGGCGAGGCGGGCGGTGAGCGGGAAGGCGAGGCGGGCGCTGAGCGGGGAAGGCGAGGCGGCCGGTACGGGCGGACTGAGGCTTCTGAGAGTTCCGGGGCCGTCGAGGTGTCAGAGGCTGCGGCTCCACGCGGTTACGGCGGTTCCGTAGGCAGCGGGAATGCGCGGAAAGGCATCCCCGGCTGGGTTACTTCACTAGGCTAGGTGATCTCGGGTCAGCGTCGGAGCCTGAACGCTAGCTGCTGCGCCGAGAGGAAGGACGGTGGGCCGTGGATCGCTGCGCGCTGTTCGTTGACGCAGGTTACGTGCTCGCGGATGGTGCCATGGCTGTGCACGGGACCCGCCGCGGCGAGTCGGTCTCCTGGGATTACGAAGGGCTGCTGCAGCTGCTGTCCAGCCTGGCCAGGGAACGTTCCGGTCTGCCGGTGCTGCGCTGTTACTGGTACGAGGCGACCGTCGACGGCCGCCGCACCGCCGAACACGACGCGCTCGCCGACGTACCAGGGGTCAAGCTCCGGGTGGCGAAGATCCGGCCCGGCCGGCGCGAAGGCGTGGAAACCGAGATTCACCGCGACCTGACTACCCTGGCGCGCAATAACGCGATCAGCGACGCGCTCGTGATCAGCGCGGAAGAGGACCTGGCTCAGGTGATCTCCGATGTCCAGGATCTCGGTCTGCGGGTCACCTTGGTGCACATAGCCGTGGACGGCAACTGGACCATCTCGCGGGCGCTCCGGCAGGAATCCGACGACATCCTGGAGATCGGCGGCGAGCACCTCCGTCCTTACGTCGACCTGATCGCCGGAGCCGAGCCGGTCCCTGCGGACGAGGCCGACGGTGCCGATCAACCGCTGGCCAGGCCGCTGTCGAACGGCCACTCGCTGTCCGGCGCGTCGTCCTACCAGCCCATGCCCGCGGCGGCGAACCATGCGCCGCCGGCCATCTACACGGCTCCAGTTGTAGCGGAGTATCAGCGACCCGCGCTGCAGCTACCGCGGACCTCCTCGCGTGATGACCGAGCTCGTGACGAGCGTTCCCGGGACGAGCGTTCCCGGGACGAGCGTTCCCGGGACGACCGGGCGCGTGACGAGCGATCGCGGGACGACCGGTCCCGCGAGGACAGGCCGGCCTCGCCCGCGGTTAATGGCGAGGCGCCGTCAGCGTCGCGGGCGGACTTGTCGTCCCGCCCGGACCTGTCGTCCCGGCCGGACATCCCGGCGCGCTCTGACATCCCGGCTCGGCCGGACATCTATGCTCCCCCGGCGGTGGCCCGCGGCCGCCAGGAAACAGCGGCGCCGAGCCCGGCCCCGCGCGGGCGGACGACCGAGGAGGCGCCCAGTTACGGCCAGGGGTCACCGGGCGTCCCTGAGACGGTCTCCGGGGGCACCGGACCCGAGCCGATCCAGTCGCAGATCCCTCCAGCCGCAGCCCGGACCGTCACAGGCCGGCCCGTCACAGGCCGGACAGCTACGGCGGCTGCCCGCCTCGCGCCCTCAGCCGAGCCAGCCGCCGATGGGGCCGATGGGCGTGCCCGCCCCGGCGCCTGTGTCCTCGGGTCAGCACGGCGGCCTTGGCCAAGGCTCATCGCGCAGCGCGCCCTACAGCGGCCCGCAGCCGGTTACCACCCCGGGAACGCCGGCTTATCCCTCGGCCGCAGGCGTGTCGCTGTCCGACGCCGTGCAGGCCGCGCACGAGGAAGGGCAGGAATTCGGCAGCTCGGTGGCCAGGGACGCGCCTGCCCTCTGGCTCGAGGCGGTGCTGGCGCGCAAGCCGAGGATGCCGTCCGACCTGGAGGCCCGGCTGCTGCAGGGGTCGGCGCTGCCGATCGATTTCCTGTTGCACGACGAGGTACGGCACGCACTGCGGCGGGGATTCTGGGACGCGCTTGAGCGCACCCGCCGGTAAAAGGAGAGTCGTCCGGATTGTCCACGCCGACGGTGGGTAGGTTTGCAAACGTGGTTGCGCTGTCTGGCGAGCTTTTCGACGCCATCGAGATGAATGCGGCCCGTACTGGCAACCACAAACGCGCCGCGGTGCGGATGAGCCGTCTGGCCGCGCAGGCTACCCCGAGCGAAATGTCCCGGGCCGAAGCGCACATGCGAGCCGGCGAGCAGTGGCTGCTCGCGGACGACCCGGAAGCGGCGGTCGAAGAGTTCCGTATCGCGATCGCGGACGCCGGCCCGACCTTCGATGACCCGCGGGTGCCGCTGGCGCGCGCGATGTTCGCCCTCGGCCGCAGCGCCGACGCCGATTCCCTGCTCCGTGAGCTGAAGGAATCCGAGGGCCGCTCGCTGGCGCGCACGTGCGACCTGGTGGCCGAGTTGCTCACCGAGCAAGGCGACCTGGAAGGCGCGCTCGACTGGGCCACCGCGGGTGTCGACGCCTGCCTGAGCAGCGAGGACCGCGCCGAGCTGCAGTTGCTGCTGCGGCTGCGTTACCGGCTCCGCGTTGATCTTGGCTTGCCGGAAGACGACTACGACAAAATGCTCGACGACAACCGCCGGGGCGGGCCCACCGCACCCTGCGGCCGAAGGCTGAACCACGAAACCTCCGGCCGCGAGGCGCGGCGCCGGCGTTCCAGCCTTCGGCCCGCTCGGCCCGCTGGACGGTCAGCGCGTCCCTGGCCTGGTCCACGTCGACCATCACTTCGTCACCGTCGAGGATCTCTCCCGCCAGCAGCGCGCGGGCGAGCTGGTCGCCCACGGCGGACTGGATGAGACGGCGCAGCGGCCGGGCGCCGTACACCGGGTCGAATCCGGTCAGGGCGAGCCATTCCTTCGCCGCCGGGGCCACCGTGAGCTTCAGCCTGCGCCCGGCCAGCCGCACGGCTAGCCGTTCGACCTGCAGGTCGACGATCCGGGTGAGCTCACTGGTGGACAGCGCGTCGAACACGATCACGTCGTCGAGCCGGTTGAGGAACTCGGGCTTGAACGCGGCCCGGACCGCGGCCATCACCGCGTCCCGCTTGGCGTTCTCGTCGCCGAAGGCGGGATCGGCGATAAACGCCGACCCGAGGTTCGAGGTCAGCACCAAGATGGTGTTCCTGAAGTCGACCGTGCGGCCCTGACCGTCGGTGAGCCGTCCGTCGTCGAGCACCTGGAGCAGCACGTCGAAGACTTCCGGGTGGGCCTTCTCGACCTCGTCGAGCAGCACCACGCAGTAGGGCCTGCGCCGGACCGTCTCGGTGAGCTGACCGCCTTCCTCGTAGCCCACGTAGCCAGGCGGGGCGCCGATGAGCCGGGCGACCGAATGCTTCTCGCCGTACTCGCTCATGTCGATCCGGATCATGGCCCGCTCGTCGTCGAACAGGAACTCGGCGAGCGCCTTGGCCAGCTCCGTCTTGCCCACGCCGGTCGGCCCGAGGAACAGGAACGAGCCGGTCGGCCGGTCGGGGTCGGACACTCCGGCCCGGGCCCGCCGGACGGCGTCGGAGACCGCTTGCACGGCCCGGGCCTGGCCGATCACCCGGTGCCCGAGCTCGGCTTCCATCCGCAGCAGCTTGGCGGTTTCCCCCTCGAGCAGCCGCCCGGCCGGGATACCTGTCCAGGAAGAGACCACGTCCGCGACGTCGTCCGGGCCGACCTCTTCCTTGACCATGGGCGCCGTAGCGGAGCTTCCCGCCGCCCCGGATCCCTCAGCAGGAGCCGAACGAGCCGTGGTGCTAGCCGCCTCAAGCTGCTCCTTGACGGCGGGTATCTCTCCGTAAAGCAGCCGGGAGGCGGACTCGTAGTCACCGTCGCGCTGGGCCCGTTCGGCCTGGCCCTCCAGGTCGTCGAGCCGCTTCTTCAGCTCGCCGACCTTGTTCAGGCCGGACTTCTCGTGCTCCCACCGCGCGACCAGCGCGTCCAGCTGCTCTTGCCGGTCGGCCATGGTGGCGCGCAGTCGCTCGAGCCGGTCCTTGCTGGCCGCGTCTTCCTGGTTGGCCAGCGCGAGCTCTTCCATCTTCAGCCGGTCCACGGCCCGCCGCAGCTCGTCGATCTCGACCGGCTGGGAGTCGATCTCCATCCGCAGCCGGGAGGCGGCCTCGTCCACCAGGTCGATCGCCTTGTCCGGCAGGAACCGGGCGGTGATGTACCTGTCGGACAGGGCGGCCGCGGCGACCAGCGCCGCGTCGGAGATCTGCACCTGGTGGTGGGCCTCGTAGCGGCCTTTCAGCCCGCGCAGGATCGCGATCGTGTCCTCGACCGAGGGCTCGCCCACCAGCACCTGCTGGAACCTGCGCTCAAGCGCCGGGTCCTTTTCGATCCGCTCACGGTACTCGTCCAGCGTGGTCGCGCCGACCATCCGCAGCTCGCCGCGGGCCAGCATCGGCTTGAGCATGTTGCCCGCGTCCATGGCGCCTTCGGCGGCGCCCGCGCCGACGACCGTGTGCAGCTCGTCGATGAACGTGATCACCTGGCCGTCGCTGCTCTTGATCTCGGTCAGCACGGCCTTGAGCCGCTCCTCGAACTCGCCCCGGTACTTGGCCCCGGCCACCATGGCGCCCAGGTCGAGCGCGATCAGCCGCTTGTCCCGCAGCGATGTCGGCACGTCGCCGGCCACGATCCGCTGGGCCAGGCCCTCCACGACGGCGGTCTTACCCACGCCGGGCTCGCCGATCAGCACCGGGTTGTTCTTCGTCCGCCGGGAGAGCACCTGGATGACCCGCCTGATCTCGGCGTCCCGGCCGATCACCGGGTCGAGCCCGCCGTCCCTGGCCTGCTTGGTCAGGTCGACCCCGTACTTCTCCAGCGCCTTGTAGGTGTCCTCCGGGTCCTCGCTGGTCACCCGCGCACTCCCGCGGATCTGGCTGAACGCCTCGACCAGCGTGTCGGGGGTGGCGCCGTTGGCCGTCAGTACGGACTTGGCGTCGCCGCCGTCCGCGGCCAATCCGACCAGCAGGTGCTCGGTCGATATGTACTGGTCATCGAGCTGCTTGGCGCGGCTGGCCGCGGTGGAAATGACCTTGAGCAGCGGCCGGGACATTTCCGGTGCGCTCAGCGTGGCGCCGCGGGCACGCGGCAGCCGGGCCAGTCGTTCCTCGGCCTGCTTGGCGATCAGCGCCGGGTCGGCGCCGATCGCCCGCAGCAGCGGGCCGGTGGTACCGTCCGCCTGGTCAAGCAGAGCCAGCAGCAGGTGCAGCGATTCGACCTGCGGGCTGCCGTCGGCCGCGGCGCGGCGCACCGCGGCGGACAGCGCCTCCTGGCTCTTGCGGGTTAGCTTGTCGTCCATCACTTATCTCCTCTGGGCTGGCCAGTCTGGCCAGCCGGCCCAGTCATCGGTTCCCATACCGCCACCCGGGCGCTCCGCACCGGGACCAGCCCGGTCTGTCCCGCTCGGGTGTCACCGCCGCTGCGGCGCAGCTCGGCCAGCCGCGCCGCCACGGCGCGGGTGGACTCGAGCTCGACACGCAGCTGCCCGATCTCGGCGTGCAACTCGGCGATGAGCCTGCGTGCCTGATCGAGTTCCCTGTGCTGATCGAGGATCAGCTTGATGCCGGAGAGGTTGACGCCCTCTTCCTGGGACAGCCGCTGGATCTCGCGCAGCGCCAGGATGTCCCGCATCGAATAGCGCCGCCCCCGGCCCTGGCTGCGGCCTGGCGATACCAGGCCGAGCCGGTCATAAGCGCGGAGCGTCTGCGGGTGCATGCCGGAGAGCTGAGCCGCCACGGAGATGACGTAGACCGGCAGGTCGTCCGACATTTCGTAAGGGCTGCTCATGTTGTCGCCTCCTCTCAGGCCTCTTTCGCCCGCTCGAGCAGTTCCTCCCGCGGGTCCTGCCCGGCGGTGGCTTCACGCAGCTCCTCGATGGCGTTGCGCGCCTTGCCGTTCAGGTTCTGCGGCACCATGACGTCGACGGTGACGAGCATGCCGCCGACGGTCCCGTCCTTGCGGCGCACGCCCTTGCCGGCTACCCGGAAGGTGCGCCCGTTCGGGGTGCCCGGCGGGATCCGGACGGTGACCGGAGCGCCGCGGTGCGATGGCACCTTGACCTCCGCGCCCAGGGCCAGCTCGGCAAACGTGACCGGCACGGTCACCGTGAGGTTGGCCCCGGACCGGCCGAACACCGGGTGCGACTTCACGTGCACCCGGACGTACAGGTCGCCGGCCGGGCCGCCGCGCTCGCCCGGTGCGCCCTTGGCCGGGATCTTGATCCGCTGGCCGTCGGCCACCCCGGCCGGGATGCGGGTCTGGATGGTGCGCGAGCTCATCGCGTGACCGCTGCCCGAGCAGGTCGGGCAGGGGTCGTCTACCACCATGCCGCGGCCGCGGCACTCGTGACACGGCTCGGTGATCCCGAAGCTGCCCTGGTTCCTGCTCTCCTGGCCGGTGCCGTGGCAGGAGGGGCACATCCGGGGGACGGTGCCTGCCTTGGCGCCGGTGCCGTGGCAGGTCGGGCACGGGCCCTCGCCGGTCAGCCGCAGCGCGACGGTGGTGCCGTCGATCGCGTCGCTGAAACTCAGCGTGGTCTCGGTCTCGACGTCGGCACCGCGCCGCGGCCGGTTGGCCGCGGTGGTGCGGCCGGCACCGCCGCCGAACACCCCGCCGAAAAGGTCGCCGAGACGGCCGCCGGCGTCGCCGGCGCCACTGAAGATGTCGCCCAGGTCAAAGCCGCCGAAGCCACCCTGCCCTGGCCGCTGCCCGGTAGGCACCCGGAAGCCGCTGCCGAACATCGAGCGTGCCTCGTCGTACTCCTTGCGCCGCTTCTCGTCCGACAGCACCGAGTACGCCTCGGAGATCTCCTTGAAGCGCTCCTCAGCCGAGCTGTCGCCCTTGTTCGCATCCGGATGGTACTTGCGGGCCAGCTTGCGGTACGCCGTCTTGATCTCGGCAGGCTTGGCGGTCTTGGCGACCCCCAGCGCCTTGTAGTAATCCTTCTCGAGGAAGTCCTTAGTGCTCATCTTTTGTCTCCGCTTGCCGACGGGCCGCTTTTAGGTGCTGCCTTCCCTCGTCGCTCGTTCCTCGCTCCTCGGTCCAGGCAGCACCGCGGCCCTTTGGCTCGCTCCGGTACGGGGTATATCGCCCGGAAACCCGGTTGGGGATTAGTTGCCTTCTTCTTCGGCTTCGGTCCGGTCGGGCTCGTCGCTGATGCCGTCTGGGCCGGTCGCGGGGGCCGCGACGGCGACCCGGGCGGGACGCAGGATCCTTTCGCCGACCTTGTAGCCGGGCTGCAGGATCTCGACGCACGTGTCCTCGGCGACGTCAGGCGAATAGGAGTGGGTGAGGGCCTCGTGGATCTTGGGATCGAAGGGGTCGCCCTTGTCTCCGTAGGTCACCAGGCCGAGCCGGCTGGTCGCCGCCTGCAGGGAATCGGCGACCGACTTGAAACCGCCGGACAACTCGCCGTGTTCCCTGGCCTGGTCGATGGCGTCGAGCACGGGCAGCAGGCCGGCCAGCGTGCCGGCCACCGCCTGTTCGCGCACGGCCGCCCGGTCCCGGTCGACTCGCTTGCGGTAGTTGGCGTACTCGGCCTGCAGACGCTGCAGGTCGGCGGTACGCTCCGCGAGCTGAGCCGCGGCATCTGCCGGCTGCTTACCGTCCGCGGCCGGGGCTTGCTGCTGGCCGCCGGGGACGGCCTCCGATGTAACCACCTCTGGAACCTCTTCGGGATACTCCTGCGTTTCCTGACCGTCTTGATCTTCTTGCGATCCGGCGGACCTGACGGATCCGGTCGGCTCGGCGGGGTCCGCGGGGTCGGCGGCGGCTGGCCGGCGGCACCTCCGGTGCCGGCCGGCTTTGACGCCGCGTGCTTACCCCGAACCTGACCGGTCACCGGGTCGATGCGCCGGTGGTCATGGATGACCGGACCGGAGCTCGGTTCCTCGGCTGCTGGCATCAGGCCGCCCCGTGCTCGCTGCCGTCGCCCTCATCGACGATCTCGGCTTCGACAACCTCGTCGTCAGCCTGGGCGCTGCCCTGGCCGTCAGCCGAACCCGACTGCTCGTTGGCCTGAGCCGCCTGGGACTGAGCGTAGATGGCGGTGCCCATCTTCTGGCTGACCTGGGCGGCGTGCTCGCTGGCGGTCTTGATGGCGTCGGTGTCGTTGCTCTCCAGCGCCTTCTTGACCTCGGCCAGCGCCTCGCGCACCTCGGACTTGATGTCGTCGGGCACCTTGTCCTCGTTCTCGCCGAGGAACTTCTCGGTGCTGTACACCAGGGTGTCGGCGTGGTTGCGGACCTCGGCCTCCTCGCGGCGCTTGCGGTCCTCCTCGGCGTACTCCTCCGCGTCCCTGACCATCTTCTCGATGTCGTCCTTGGGCAGCGCGGACCCGCCGGTGATCTGCACCGACTGCTGCTTGCCCGTGCCCAGGTCCTTGGCGGACACGTTCACGATGCCGTTGGCGTCGATGTCAAAGGTGACCTCGACCTGCGGCACGCCGCGGGGCGCGGGGGCGATCCCGGCCAGCTCGAACATGCCGAGCTTCTTGTTGTAGGCGGCGATCTCGCGCTCGCCCTGGAACACCTGGATCTGCACCGACGGCTGGTTGTCCTCGGCGGTGGTGAAGATCTCCGAGCGCTTGGTCGGGATGGTGGTGTTCCGCTCGATCAGCTTGGTGAAGATGCCGCCCTTGGTCTCGATGCCCAGCGACAGCGGGGTCACATCGAGCAGCAGGACGTCCTTGACCTCGCCCTTGAGCACGCCGGCCTGCAGGCAGGCGCCGACCGCGACGACCTCGTCCGGGTTGACGCCCTTGTTGGGCTCCTTACCGCCGGTCAGGGACTTGACCAGGTCGACGACCGCGGGCATCCGGGTGGACCCGCCGACAAGCACCACGTGGTGCAGGTCATCGAGCTTGATCCCGGCGTCCTTGATCACCTGCTGGAACGGGCCCTTGCAGCGGTCGAGCAGGTCGGAGGTCATCCGCTGGAACTCGGCCCTGGTCAGCTTGGCGTCCAGGTGCAGCGGGCCCTCGGCGGAGTGGGAGATGTAGGGCAGGTTGATCTGCGACTCCATCGACTGCGACAGCTCGATCTTGGCCTTCTCCGCGGCCTCACGCAGCCGCTGCAGGGCCATCTTGTCCTTGGCCAGGTCGATGCCGTAGCCGTTCTTGAAGTCCTTGACCAGCCAGTCGACGATCCGCTGGTCCCAGTCGTCGCCGCCCAGGTGGTTGTCACCGCTGGTGGCCTTGACCTCCACCACGCCCTCGCCGACCTCGAGCAGCGAAACGTCGAAGGTGCCGCCGCCCAGGTCGAAGACGAGGATGGTGGCCTCAGTCTCCTTGTCCAGGTGGTAGGCCAGCGCCGCCGAGGTGGGCTCGTTGATGATGCGGAGCACGTTCAGGCCCGCGATCTGGCCGGCCTCCTTGGTGGCCTGGCGCTGCGCGTCGTTGAAGTACGCGGGCACGGTGATCACCGCGTCGGTGATCGTCTCACCGAGGTAGGATTCCGCGTCCCTCTTCAGCTTTTGCAGCACGAACGCGCTGATCTGCTGCGGGGAGAACTTCTTGCCGTCGATGTTGACGGACCAGTCGGTCCCCATGTGCCGCTTGACCGACCGGATGGTCCGGTCCACGTTGGTGACGGCCTGCCGCTTGGCGACCTCACCGACCAGCACCTCAGCGTTCTTGGCGAAGGCCACGACCGAGGGAGTCGTCCGTGAGCCCTCGGCGTTGGCGATGACTGTAGGCTCGCCGCCTTCGAGAATGGCGACGCATGAGTTGGTCGTCCCCAGGTCAATCCCTACCGCACGTGCCATGAGCAATCCTTGTGTGTGTGAAGTTGAGTAGTCCGGGCTCAAGCTTGCCAGTGCGGGCTCGCGCCGTCAAATGACTTGAGTCACTTAGGCTCAACTTGCCTCAGCCGTCCGGCATTCCCGCCGCGACCCGGAAACTTCGGGCGCAGGGTGACCAGTATCCGGCCACGCCGCGCGGCTACGCTTGAGCTCCGGATATAGAGGAGGCTCGTGTGGTCCTGCGGATGATCGTTGGCCTGGTCCTGACCGTGGTCGCGCTAGGGGTCGCAGGACGGCGGGTGTGGTGGCTGAAGCGGCTGGCGTTCAGCGGCCAGCCCGCCCCGGAGCGGGTCGCAGCGGTCCGGGCGCATCCCGGGCGGGATCTGCAGGCGCAGGCGACCGAGGTGATCGGGCAGCGCAAGCTGCTGAAGTGGACGGTGCCGGGTGCGGCGCACGCGGCCACGTTCTGGGGTTTCATCGTACTGATCCTGACGATCATCGAGGCGTACGGAGACCTGTTCTCCCGCACCTTCGCCATCCCCGGTATCGGCCAGTGGGCCGTGATCGGGTTCATCGAGGACCTGTTCGCCGTCGGCGTGCTGGCCGGGATCATCACCTTCACCGTGATCCGGCTGCGCAGCAACCCGCGGCAGGAAGGCCGCGAGTCCCGGTTCTTCGGCTCGCACACCCGCGCCGCCTGGGTCGTCCTCGGCATGATCTTCGCGGTGATCGCGACGCTGCTGCTCTACCGGGGCGCGCAGATCAACACCGGGGTGTTCCCCTACCGCCACGGCGCGTTCGCGTCCCAGGAGGTGGGGCACTGGCTGCATCCGCTTGGCCGCGGGGTGAACAGCGTGCTCGAGGTGGTGTTCCTGCTCGGCCAGATCGCGGTGGTGATGGGGTTCGCGGTGATCGTGGTGTACTCCAAGCACCTGCACATCGCGCTGGCCCCCCTCAACGTGCTGTACGGCCGCAAGCCGAACGCGCTGGGCGCGCTCGAGCCGATGCGCAGCAACGGCCAGGTGCTTGACTTCGAGGAGGCCGACCCCGACACCGACACGTTCGGGCTGGGCAAGATCGAGGACTTCTCCTGGAAGGGCCTGCTGGACATGGGCACCTGCACCGAGTGCGGCCGGTGCCAGTCCCAGTGCCCGGCCTGGGCCACCGGCAAGCCGCTGTCACCCAAGCAGGTCATCCTGGACCTGCGCGACCACGCCTTCGCCAAGGCCCCCTACCTGCTGGCGTCCTCTGACGAGGAGCGGGAGGCGCTCCCCGACGCGGTCAAGGCCGAAGCGGCCCGCCCGCTCGTCGGCAGCCAGCAGGACAACGGGGTGATCGACCCGGACGTGCTGTGGTCCTGCACCAATTGCGGAGCCTGCGTCGAGGAGTGCCCGGTCGATATCGAGCACATCGACCACATCGACGGGATGCGCCGGCATCAGGTGCTGATCGAGTCCGCGTTCCCGGTCGAGGCGGCCGGGATGCTGAAGAACCTGGAGAACAAGGGCGACCCGTGGGGCATGGGCGCCGGGCGCCGCGGTGACTGGATCGGCGAGCTTGACTTCGAGGTCCCGGTCATCGACGGCAAGATCGACGACGGCATCGACTACCTGTTCTGGGTCGGCTGCGCGGGCGCGCTGGAGGACCGGGCCCGTAAGACGACCAAGGCGATCGCGACGCTGCTGCACACCGCCGGGGTGAGGTTCGCGGTGCTCGGGCCGGCCGAGACGTGCACCGGGGACCCGGCCCGCCGGATCGGGAACGAGTTCGTGTATTCGATGCTGGCCCAGGAGAACATCGAGACGCTGAATGCGGCCGCAGCCAAGACCATCGTCGCCTCCTGCCCGCACTGCTTCAACACCATCGCGAACGAGTACCCTCAGCTCGGCGGGAACTACGAGGTCATCCACCACACCCAGCTGCTGGCCCGGCTCGTCAAGGAGGGCAAGCTGAGCCCGGCCGCCCAGGCCGCCTCCCCGACGCGGCCGCGGCTGCGGAGCCGGTCCTGCTCCCGGTCCCGGTCGTGCCGGAGAAGGTTACCTACCACGACCCGTGTTTCCTCGGCCGGCATAACAAGGTGTACACCGCACCGCGGGAGATCCTGAACGCTGTACCCGGCGTCCAGGCCGAAGAGATGCACCGGTGCAAGGAACGGGGGTTCTGCTGCGGCGCGGGCGGCGCCCGGATGTGGATGGAGGAGCGGATCGGCAAGCGGATCAACACCGAGCGGATCGACGAGGCCCTGGCCCTGAACCCCGACACCATCTCCACCGCCTGCCCGTACTGCCTGGTCATGCTGGGCGACGCCGTCGCCGCCAAGAAGAGCTCCGGTGAAGCCAAGGAGACCCTTGAGGTGGTGGACGTGGCCCAGCTGCTGGTCCGCGCGATGGCCCCGGCCGCCGCGGCGGTCGCCGAGGATGCGGGCAGTGCTCCGGTCGGCGACGCCACGGCGGGCGCGGCGACATCCGGGACCGAAGCGAACCCCGGTGAGGCAGCGGCTGGCCCGGCTGCCCCGGACAACTGACTCCGGACGCTAGCCGGCCCGGTACTCCCGCGGGCCGGCTAGCGTGCACACCCAGGGTCGTTCGGTCCTAAATTTTCACCCGAACGGACGGGTGCTGTGCCAGCCCGGCGGACAAGGCAGGCTCCTCGGGGGCGGCTTCGTCGGCCGAGGTGCGGTCCGCGCGGTACGGCCAGGCCGCGGTCCCCGGGTCGTCTCCGGGCGGCGGTCCGGCGGGCAGCCGGCGGATGACCTCGAGCACCACGATGTGGCTGCGCCGGTCGTTCACCACCACCCGGACGTCGCTAGCCCAGCAGGCGGCCCGCAAGATGTCCCTGGCTCCTTCCAGGTCCCCCGCGGTGATGCCGGCCCGGCACCACAGCATCACCCGCTCGCCGTACTCGGCCGGCGCGGTGTACAGCACGACCGGAAGCCTGCCGTCCCTGGTCTGCACCCAGGCGTGGGCGCAGCCGGTCCTGACCCGGTGCGGCGTGACGACGCACCAGGCGCGAGCGATCAGCCGCCGTCGCGCCGCTGGCCAGCACAGCGCCGTGATCAGGAGCGCGAGGGCCGCCACCGCCAGGCCGGTGAGCCAGGCCAGGCCGAGGGTATAGCCGACCGCGAGGGCGGCCAGCGGCACCGCGGTGATCAGCGTCAGCTCGTACCGCCAGTGCCACACCCGCCCGAGCAGGCCGGGCCGCGACACCGTGCTGACGGCGGTCTCCACGCTGGACATGATGCTCGGGTCGTTCGGCTGCCTGGGCCGTCCCGCGGCCATGGCTAGCTCACCTCGCCGACGGTCATGCGCCCGCTGCCCAGGCACCGGGCGCAGGCTGCGCCCGCGCCCCGACACGCCGGGCATTCGGCGAGGGTGCCGAAGAGCGGGTCACGGTAACGGCGGCCCAGACCGCCGGGCGTCTTGGTGAGCTGCCAACCGCGCCAGTACGCCTCGGAGTCGTTCATCGCGAACAGGTGGTCGCCCAGACGCCTGGGGGCGAAGGCCAGCCAGCTGAGCGCGACCGCGACGGCCAGGCCGGCGGTGCGCCCGACCCGGGCGGCGATGGCACGCACACCGTGACGGCCGGGGCCGCCCCGGATCGCGCCGACGGGCCGGACGCTCACCGGGGCCAGCGGCGGGGCGGGCCGTGGCGACCGTCCCGCGCCCTCGCCCGGTGGCCACGGGGGGTTGTCATTGCAGGTGAAGTTGATAATGTTGATCACATCACTAGCCCTTCTCGCTCGGTCCTGAGCTCGGGTGGTGTCTGGCTGGGCCGGTGTTGCAGCACCGGCCCAGCTGTGTGTCCGGGGTATCACGCAGTGGGTGACTGCCGGGATCCCGGATCGTTGCTGCCGCGGATGTTGGGCCACGGCCGCCACGCTTCGGCACAAGGGAAGCGGATGCGGTCTGCGCGGGCGGCTGAAAATGGCAGTGCCTCCTCTCATCGCGGCCAGGTCCTCGCCGGGCGACGTCGGTCGTTCCGCGAAGGCCTTCGGTGGCGCGCGATCTGCCGTCGGTAACCCCCCGGGTCACCGCCCGACCCCGTTGTCGGCGGGTCGCTTTGAGGATGCCTCCTGCTATCTGATTTCATGGTGCATCTAGCAATGCAGGTTGGCAAGTGCCAAAATAATATGCACCACGCATGTATCATCGGCATAGTCCCAAGGGTTGGGATGGCCCATCCTGGCCCGTGAGCTATCGCGCTGAAGTCCTGAGAAAAGAGGGCCTTCGTGCCAGGAGTGCGCAGCCCGACCGTTCGCCGCCGCGAACTGGGCGCCCTGCTGCGCGCCCTGCGCAACGGAAAGGGCCTCACGGTTGAGCAGGTGGCAGTGAGCCTGATGTGCTCCCCGAGCAAAGTCAGCCGGATGGAGACCGGCCACGGTGCCGCTACCCCCCGCGACATCCGCGACCTGTGCGCCATCTACGGCGTCACCGACCAAGCCGAGCGCGACCGGATGATGAAGCTCGCGGCCGAGGGTAAACAGCAGGGCTGGTGGCAGTCCTACGACCTGCCGTATTCCACATACGTGGGGCTGGAAGCAGACGCCGCCGCCGACCAAGTACTATCAGTCCACGATCATGCCCGGACTTCTGCAAACGGCCGACTATGCGCGCGCTATGCACAAAGTGGTAATTCCGAAACTCGATCCGGAAAGGATTAACGAGCTCGTCGAAGTGAGGATGACACGCCAACGTCGTCTCACCCGAGGATCCGCTCCTTACGGTCTGCGCAGTCGTAGACGAGGCCGCGTTGCGTCGTGCTGTTGGTGGCATTTCGGTTATGCGTGCGCAGCTCGACTGGCTGATCGAGGTATCTGGTCTGGCCAAACGTTACAATGCAGGTCATCTCCTATGCTGCTGGTGCGCATCCGGCCATGGACAGCACCTTCAGGATCCTGGAGTTCACCGGTGCGGTGCCTGCGGTAGTATATGTTGAAGGGCTTGTAGGATGGATCTATCTTGATCGACCTGCAGATATCGGGCGTTATCAGGAAATCTTTCAAAGCCTGAGTTCTATCGCATCGAGTCCACAAGACTCGGTCGAGCTGATAGCAAGATTAATGCAGAATACGAGAGTGCATTACGCTGATGGTGATCGTCCGCGGCTAGTGAAGAGATGCTACTTCTTGCGGAGTACAGCTCTCTTACTACTTATTCCGTAACTGCTAAGGAGTACTCATGTCTTTTTATGAGCCAGGCTGGCGTCACTTGACTGGAGAAAGGCGCAGCGCAGCATGGGCAACGGTGAGTGCGTGGAGGTGGCGCCGGCTAAGCCAAAGAACTATCTATCCGCGACTCCAAAAATCCCAGCGGCTCTACACTCCAGTATGACGCTGAGGCTTGGCGATCATTTATTTGCGAGGCAAAGCAAGGATATTTCGACACGCCACGCCCATGATGTTTCCAAGGCACTCATAGTTACTGCGCCTTGCGGGCTTGCTTACGCCTGGCAGCCAGGGCCGCCCGGCGCACGCGTGAGCTGCTCACGCCCGTGCTCTGAAGCACGGCGGCCCTATTCGAGCATCAAGTCGTCTGCGATTGATGACTGCGAACATACCGCCTATTTCTCATAGCCTTTAAATCGATGCCCTGGCGAGCGAGTAGATGAATCGGCAAAGGCGAGTCCGGCCACCGTTTGCGATCCGATCTCGATCTGGTCTAGCGGCCGGGACCGTTAGTTATACCTTCGTCCGGTAGAAATTCAGGTAGGAGCGCGACGGAGTAGGACCGCGCTGATCCTGGTACCTGGAGCCGTAAACGGGAGAGCCATACGGGTGCTCGGCCGGAGAACTGGTGCGGAACAGGCAGAGCTGGCCGATCTTCATACCCGGCCACAGCTTGATCGGCAGCGTCGCCACGTTGGAAAGCTCCAGCGTCACGTGCCCGGTAAAGCCGGGGTCGATCCAGCCCGCCGTCGAGTGCGTGAGCAGGCCCAGCCTGCCCAGCGAGCTCTTGCCTTCCAGCCGGCCCGCTATGTCGTCGGGCAGTGAGACCACCTCGAAGGTGGACCCGAGCACGAACTCGCCCGGATGCAGGACGAACGGCTCGTCATCCTCGGTCTCCACCAGCCTGGTCAGGTCGGGCTGTTCTACCGCAGGGTCGATGTGCGGATATCGGTGGTTCTCAAAGACCCGGAAGTACCGGTCCAGCCGGACGTCGATGCTGGACGGCTGGATCAGTTCGGGCGCGTACGGGTCGAGCTTGACCCGGCCGGTCTCGACCTCGGCCTTGATGTCACGATCAGAGAGGAGCACCCTGGAAACCTATCCGGTCCGGTACGATGTCTGAGCGAACACAGCACAAGCCGGGTGCCGCAGGGACCCGCGAGGCAGGTGCTCGGTACGCGCGGGTGTAGTTCAATGGTAGAACATCAGCTTCCCAAGCTGACAGTGCGGGTTCGATTCCCGTCACCCGCTCCACCGCGTAAGACCAGGTCAGGGCGGTGTCCTTGGCGTCGGTCCGGTGGCCTGCGGAGCCGTTCAGGACTATCCGGGCCATTAGCGGGCCATTAGCGGGCCATTAGTGTTTTCGGGCTAGGTGCTGCGCTGCTCCGCGTCCCGGCCGCATCAGCTCACCGCCTGAGCAGACGAGGGTGCGATGACGCTGCGCGTAGTGAAGTTGATCATCCCGGCCCGCGGTGGTCCGCCCGCGCCCAGGTCATGGTCCAGAGCCTCGCCCAGCCTGTTACCGCAAACGTCTTCGAGACGTTCGGAGACGACGAGGCGGTGCTCCCCGGCGCGCCACGGGTGGCTCGGGATGAGCCGCGCTGCGGTTCCGTCGGGTGCGAGTGACACACGCGTCGCAGCGACCTCTCCTGAAGGGGTCAGGACTGCGATCTCGTCCTCGCAAAGGGCGGCGTCCATAACCCTGTCGAAGTGCACGACGGCGGGATCGAGGCTCCCCGCTGTCGGGGAGACGAGACGCCAGCGGGTCTCGTCGACCGCCTCCAGAACTGGGTCGCTTACGCGGAAGGTATGGCGCGCTGTTTGCCCGAGCGCCGTGACGACAAGGCTGTACGTCCGCCCGACGGCAAGCGCCGGCTCGTGAGACGGGTCCGCTCCGAGACCGCGTTTGATCCTTCCCGGCTCCATCAGGACCGTCAGGCGGCGCCCGTCAACGGACCAGAGCTCCTGCGGCAGGACGAGGAAGGGGTCACGCACCGCCTGTTCCTCCTCGTTCAGCAGCCAGAGGTGGTCACGATCGAAGTGCGCCTCTCCTGACCTCGGAAAATGTATGTAGAAACGCAGGGTGTTGGCGGGGAGGACCTTGGCTTGAGGAGAGATGCGGATCGGCACCTCGGGGGAAGTTTGGATCCGCATCTCTGGCGCCCTCAAAGTTCAAGCCTGCCGTTCACGCCGGCAGCTTGTGCGGGCTCTCGGCGCCCGGGAAATCCATCTCCACCCAGATCTTGTCCAGCCGTGCGGGCATCGGGGCGACCATCAGGGTCTCAAGCGTCAGGTCGCCGGTATCGGCGTAGCGGGTCAGCGAGACGAAGAAGCGGTCGCTGAACAGGTCCGCCCGCAGCGACGACCCGACGAACAGCACCTGCTTGCCGACCGGCCCGGCCGGCATGAAGGGGGACTGGTCCAGCATCGGTCCCTGGGTCGGCCGGTTCTCGGGGGTGAAGCCTTCGGCGGAGCGGATCCCGGAGAGCGGGACCACCACGGGGCCGCGGCTGAGATTGGTGATGAACAGCTTGTCCCCTTCCCCGTCACGGTAGGCGACCATGCTGATGGGCTGGCCGTTGCCCATGTCGCCGATCGTCTTGCCCCTCACCTTCGCGCCGTGCTTCAGCTCAGAGACCGGGATGGTGACGAGCGGGCTGCAGGCGTAGGCGGCGATGAGCGTGTCCTCGCCGTCAATGACGGCGAACTGCATGGTCCGGATCGGCGCACGCGTTTCGTATATGCCGTGGGCGAGGTGGTAGATCTCCAGTTGGGTCTCGCTGGCGGCCCCGGTGAACGGGTACGGGACCCGCCGCAGCGTGGAGGAGAACTCCTGGTTCGAGACGCCGGCGACGAACACCTCTCCGGCGTGAAACTTCAGGTCCACGATCGTCATGGATCGCAGCGGCGTGCGCGCCTTCTCCTCGAAGTAGGCCGCCGGCGGCATTGGGAAAGTGCCGGCCCGCGACTGAAAGGTCTTGCCCTCGTCGGGAACGTCGGACAGGCGGTGCACCGTCACTTTCGACGATGAGAGGTCGAATGGGCGGACCTCGCCGGCGAGCGAGACGCTCACGACCGCGGGCTCCAGGCGGTCGCCGTTGCGCACGCCGACGGCCAGGTACGGCTCGCGCGTCACAGGGTGGACGGCCATCGCGTTCATCACCAGGCTTTTCGCCGTTACGCCCAGCGCTGCGGCGATCTTCTCGTCGATCGACTCGAAGAGGAAGGGATCCAGCGAGGCTGGCGCCTGGCCGCGTTCCGTCTCGAAGGCGAAGACGGCCCCGAGCTTGCTGTCGCCCAGGAACAGGACCCCGTCAGGGCTGAAGGTCAGAGCTCCCGCCGATCGCGGGGTGACTTGGTTAATCGTGTTCATCATGGCCTCGTCGCCGCTCTTTCATAATGGCCTCGCCGCCGCTCTCGGCGGCTGCCAGATCGAGTTAGAAGAGATCGCGCCTGACGGGGGCCAGGTCACGACGGTGGTCGCACCGGAGGAAAGTAATCCGGATATTGAAGAACCGGCTTGTGTCAGCACTTCGATCCTCCTGTGACCGATCGGTGTACTTAACCTACCCCGATGGCCGGGAGGAGCGCAAGCTATGTACACCGGGCGGTACGCTCGAGGCATGACGGAGCTGGAGAAGGGCCCCCAGGGACGGCGCCGCGGCGAGGCGCGCGCGAGCGCATCCTCGGCGCGGCACAGCAGCTGTTCCGCGATCAGGGCATCAACCGCACCGGCATGGACCAGCTCTGCGCGGCGGCCCAGGTGTCGAAGGGCACGGCCTACCAGCACTTCGCCGGCAAGGACGAACTCGTCGCCGAGTACCTGCGCCGAGTCGATCCCGACGTCATGCCCGCAGTGTTCGACCGCACCGACCTCACCCCCCGCGAACGACTCCTCGCTGCCGTCGCGGGCCCCGCGACCGGGACACAGGACATCACGCCCCTGTGCCCCTTCATCGCGGCGGCCGTCGAGATCCCTGACCCTCAGCACCCCGCAACCCAGTACGCACGCGACTACAAGAAAGCCGTCGCCGCGCGGCTCGCCGAGACCGCCCGCGAAGCCGGCGCCGCCAACCCCGAACAGCTCGGCGAGCAACTGGCGCTGCTCATCGATGGCGCCTCGGCCCGCACCCGGGTCCTCAACACCGAATCCTTCCCCACCGCCGTCGCCATCGCCGCCGTCCTCATCGACAACGCCATCCCCGCGACAGCCCAGCGATGACCGCGGAAATAGCAGGTCTGGGCCCTGCTCTGCTAGCCCGTTTAAAGGGTGCGGGCGGGGCCGTCGGCGAGTGGCACGAGACCTCAGCGGGGCAGGGCGAGGCAGGGCAGACGGATCAGGCTTGTCAGCTAGTGATCGGTGCAGCTCAGCGGCGCAGTGGTAGAAGGCACGCGGCGATCGAAACGCCGGTAGTACTGCTCATAACCAGCGACAACGGTAGACCGCTCGGCTCGACGTACGCCGAATACGTCCCGAGATAACCCGCCATGACGGTAACGGTGCAGGTCAGCTGAAGGTACAGATGTTCCATGGTAAAGAGACGGCCGCCCGAGGTAGTGCTATGGCGAGGCTCGGTACAGAAAGTGTCCCCGCTGTCCCCGCCCTCTCTAATTCTCTGTCCCGTGACCCGCCGGAGAGAGCGGCTGTAACTCGCTAGAGGCTGAGTTGCGCGGCCCGCGTGTTACGGCCCCTCATTGGCCCCGGTGGCGGGCCATTAGCTGTCTATCACGGCTACTCAAGTTAGGCATTACGTGATGCTCAAGGTATATTATTCGAACTTAGTTGTTAGACCCCAAAGCTGACAGTACGATCAACCCTATTGCCTCCAGCGGGGACCTCGGGCTCCGGGATGGAGGGGACAGGCGGGGGTTCTCGTCTGGCTGAGGTGGTAGCCGGTTCATCCCGTCGCTATCGGCCAGGCGAAGCCGAGCAGACCAGGCCGGGCGGGTCAAAGGTCGTTCGTCCGGTGGGCGCTCCACCTTGACCCCCCGGCCTGTCCCGCTCCCCGGTGGGTGGGCCGACGGTGACGGGATGAACCGATAAGGTGCAGTGTGCACGGTCCCACCCGTGGGTAGATCGAAATTCGCAGGCCAGCGACCGTATTTGTGCACGGTTTTGGGCACGAGAGCGCGGCTACCGGAGACGATACGAAACGTCGGAGACGCACGTCATATGGTTCATAACCCAGCGACCATGGCACGACCCCGGAAAACCAAGTTACGACGATCCATCCGATTCAGCCGTGGGCTTAGATGCTTTCAGGTTGTCCCGGGACCTCGGGTCTCTCCGCAAGCGGTCCACGAGGTCCGCTGGCGCTCGCAGGGCAGCTGCGGACGAGTCGTCTTGGCCCGCTTTCCTCTACCTGCTATTCGAGGTCAAGTACGGCGCGGAGCGCGAGGTTGATCTCCATGAGCTCATCCGGGTCTAGGCGGCCCGCGAAGTCGCCGAGGCGTTGCGGGTCGACGGCGGTGGTCTGCTCCACTAGTACCCGGACATCCTGGCCGAGCAGTTCGATGGTGGGATGGATCATGGATCCGAAGGACTTGGTTGTCGTCGGGGCTACCAGCCAGGTCGAGAGGTGCTCGTAGGCGTTGGCCTGGACGATGACGGCGTAGCGCTCCCTTTGCTGCTCGTGTCCTTGAGCAGAGCGCGGTCTCTTGAGGCGGTAGACGTCACCACGCACGGAGTTCGTCCAGTTCTTCGCGGACCGCGCGGATCTCTGCCTGATATTCAGGGCTGGCTACCAGTCGTGCGGCGTCGGCGCGCAGGTCTTCCTGGCGCTTGTTGTGCGCGGCGATCTCGAGAGCATGCCGGATGGCATGGGTGGGGCTGGTGCCGTCTGCCGTGAGGATGGCGAGATTCTTCGTATCCTCAGCTGTTGGGCGAAATGTAATCGGATCTGTCATACAATCAGTATACAGCCCCTGGTTCGCGCTGGCGGAACCTACTGATGGCTACCTCGAAGCTGGCCTGTGAAGTGAAAGCCCGGTATCTCCAGCTCGGCTCCATTCTCGATGTCGTGCCGCCCGACGACGGACGCGGGCTCCCAACCGTTTTTTCCGCCGCCCCATACGCGCAGCCGGACCGGCAGGGGATCGTGTAGCTCTGCCGCCCACCTGAACTCGGTGGCACCGATGCGCAGGATGCGGATCCTGGCGCTCGGCCGGGGCTTCCTCTTGTGTCAGACTTCGCCAGAATCCGCCGGGAAGATTTTGCGCGGTAGAGCAGTCAGACCGGTATCCGTCAGGCCGAACGTCCTGGCGGATAGGCCCCGCCGGCCATTAACATCGGTGAAGAGCGGGCGCTCCCGGACACTCACGGACAACTCACACCGCAGCCCAGGCCGTATAACAGCCGAGACGGCGCAGCTTCCCAAGCTGACAGTGCGGGTTCGATTACCGTCACCCGCTCCGAGAGTAAAAGCCCAGGTCAACACCACATCCTGCAGTTGGGCTTTGATCGTTCCGGGCTGTTGTCGATCTTCCGTGCCATTAGCCCGCGGGGACGAGGGCTGTCCCGTCCTTGCCGTCCTTTGCGCTGCTCGCCCTGGACGTGAGCGTCGATGGCGCTCGTGATGAGCTTGTCCGGCATCATCCACGGCATCCAGCAGGTCGAGAAGCTTGAGGTGTTCGAGCGCATCGCCGACGACCTCGGCCTGCCCAGGCGCCATTCGCCCCTGACCTGTTTACCCTCGATGAAGGGGACAGGCAGGAGGGCGGCCCCGTGCGACGCCTCACCTTCGTCGGACTCAGCGCCGCAAACGATGGCCAGCGCGATACTCGACGGCATTTCACGGCCCAGGCCGCCGAGGCCCTCGGACCCGGCGGCGCTGGAAGCCCCACCCGATATCAGGGCCCGGGCGACCGCCGCGGGTGACGCCAGGCGGCAGTACCGGGGCTGCCGCTGCTCCGACCTGATCCGCTCCTTACCGGCCTGCCCGGCCGCCTCGGCGCCGCATGCCAGGCTGACCCGTTGCGCAAACCGACCTTCGGGGGAGCGGGTCGCGGGCTGGCAGGTCGAGCCTCTCCGAGCGCAGCAGGTCAGGGGCGCGGTTAGAGGGTTGGCTTCAGGGTGACTCGGGGGGTCTCCCTCATGGCCGGAGGCTGGCTCGTGCCTCCACACTTGGTTCATGCGACTGGACGGCAACGTGACCAAGCAGCCCCGACGCCAGGTACTCACTGCGCTGGTGAAACCATGCCGCTGGGCGCAACAGAATTCTGCGCGTTACCCGAAGCTCGGGCCAATTCTTTATGTGACAAGTATTCAGTATTTTGCCGCCCAGCTCTTCGTGGCGCTGCAGTGGACGCCGCCTTATAACCTGTCTCGCGATACGATTAGCGATCTGGGGAACACCGCCTGCGGGACCTGGAACGCGCGGTACGTTTGCTCGCCGTTCCACAACTTGATGAACGCGTCGTTTGTTGCGCTGGGCATTACCATGGTGCTGGGATCCGTGCTCGTCTCCCGCCATTTCGTAAATGGTCGCGCCTCGAAAGCGGGCTTCGCCGCGATGGCCATAGCTGGATTGGGCGTCATAATGGTAGGATTTTTCCCGGAAAATAGTGTATCGGCGCTACACGGCCTAGGCGCAGCTATCCCTTTCGTGCTGGGAAATGCTTCGCTCATTATCCTGGCGCTTTCCCTCAAGATGCCAGCACCTCTGCGCCTGTACTTTTTTCTTTCGGGAGTGGCGGCGCTTCTTGGACTGCTGGCTTACGCCAGCAGTCACGACCTTGGCCTCGGCGAAGGAGGGATTGAACGAGTCGTAGCCTATCCGCAGACAGTCTGTCTTATAGTAATCGGCTTCTACCTGGCAGTACGAAGCTCTACCCGCCAGGAACCGCGCACCATCAATCCGGGCAAGGAAGCGCGCGGTCACGACGCTAGACGGCACGGCTGACGGCAACAGTGACAGCAACGATGCCAGCCAACCCCGCCACGAACACACGACGCATCCATCCACGCTTGGACCTGATCACCCGGACAGGCAGGCCGCTACGCCTCATTAACGGACAGCCGGAAGGTCAACAGTCCTTGACATGTAAATGCAGGACAGCGGCACTAGGACATCGGCACCCGGACATTGCGATTACTTCTGCTCATGCTGGATGGCACGCGAGTCCGTCATCGGAAGATCCGAGAGCAGGAATATGCGGCTCGTGTTGGGTCCCGGCTTGAACGAGCGCGTCCACTCGGCATAACCGTCTTCATCTACGTCTTCGTCCGACCACCGGCCCACTGGCGTATAGCCGATCGTAACCAGGCGCCCGGTTATCTCGCGCTGCGCTCCGCGTACTGATACCGAAGCAATAACGGGATAGCTGACACTCTCGTCTTCGAAGACGAGAGTGCAGAAGATCTCGATGTTCTTGCGTGACAAGACGGCCTGCACGGCCTGTGGCCGCCGCGGCCTAGTGCTCGACATGAGCCCAGTGTAGTTAGTGTTCTTAGTGTCGTCAACTGGCATTTTGACGGTCGTTCAATGATCGGCTGCGGCCCAGGGGGGTGCGTGTGGCCGGCGATGCGGCTCGTGCTGGTGTGTTCCGGGGCTGGCCGGCACGATGGACCGTTGTGCCGTCCCTGGCCGGCACGGTGGAACTCCGTGCCCCTTCCGGGTCGGCGGCGGGCCGGGCCCCGGTTGGCCGGGACGGGGACTGAGGGGCCCGCGAGGCGGAAGAGGCCGTGGAGCTGGGCCGGGTTCGCGGGCTAGGCCGGGCCGGAGGCGTTCCGGGTCATTCCGTGATCGAGCCCTAGGCCCTGGTAAGACGGAACACGGCATAGTAGCTCCATGATCGGACGCTGGCATTGGCTCGTCGTTGACTGCCCGAACCCAGCTGAGCTCGCATACTTCTACCAGCAGCTGCTGGGTATGGTGCGAGTAGAGGAGTCGCCGGGCTGGGTGACGATCGGCGACGTCGACCGCCGGCCGAGCATGGCCTTTCAGCAGGTTGAGGAGTTTCGCGCGCCGCGATGGCCTGATCCAGGGTTCCCGCAGCAGCTGCATATCGATGTCATGGTCGATGACCTGGATGTCAGCGAGAGGCAGGTGCTGGCTCTGGGGGCGGCCCTCCTGGACGGGTCGGATAAGCCCATCGGCTATCGGGTGTACGCCGACCCGGTCGGCCATCCCTTCTGCCTCATCACGCCAGAAAGTCTGGCGGCGCCCTGATGACAGCGCACCAGCCGATTCCCGTCACTCGCCCCGCTGATAAGAGTGCAGGTTAGCCCGCCATAAAGGAATCATCGCAAAACCTCGCTTCCGTACGGCCCGCTGAGGTGGGCCACCAGCGCCGCCACCGCCGCCGGCTTGACCTCGACATCAGCGCCCAGAGCGGTGAGCGGTGGCGCGAGGGCGGCGGGATCGGGATGCTCGATCTGGACGGCTTCGAGCACGAGCCCATGGGGAGCTGATCTGACGGGGTGTTCAGCGTCGCCCCAGCAAATGAGGAACGGGACTAGGGCATCGGCCAGTACGTTGAGCGCCGCGCGCCACCGCAGGACTGCTCCGGCTGCTCGGGATCGGGAGCGATGATCTCCAGGTACGTGCTGGGACCCAGCGCGAGCAGCGCGTTGTGCGTGCCGGCGCCAGTGTGCTTGCCGCCCGCCTGAGCCCGGACGCCGAATTGTTCCTCCAGGCCGGCGACCGCTAGGGCGAGGTCGGGGGCGGCGTAGATGAGGTGGTCGATGAGCACTGGTCTGTCCTCACCTTGCTCTGTCAGCAGGGTTTTTGGCTACGGTTATGACGGAACATGGTGACGAGCCGAACGGAGACCGGTGAATGGCACGGCCGCCAGAATTTACCGCGCGTCGATACGGGAAAGTCTTTGATGCGATCGCGGTTGAGTACGACCGCCACCGTCCGGCTTATCCTGACGAACTCGTCGATCAAGCGTGCCGCGTCGCCGGGATCGGCCGTGGCGATCAGGTGCTTGAAATCGGGTGCGGCAGCGGCCAGCTGACCCGCGGCCTGGCCGCTCGGGGCCTGCGCGTCACCGCACTCGAACCAGGTGCGAACCTCCTAGCCCTGGCCAGGCTGCGCCTGGAAGGTGCCGGGGAGGTGGAATTCGTCAACGCTCAGTTTGAGGATGCGCCGCTTCCCCGCGAGCAGTTTCGGGCCGTGTTTGCTGCGTCCGCGTTTCACTGGGTTGATCCTAAGGTCAGCTGGCAGCGGGCCGCTGACGTGCTTGTTCCCGGCGGCACGCTCGCCCTCATGTCATATTTTGGCCTGGCGGAGCCGCGCAGCCAGCAAGATCAGGAAGCGCTGCTCGCGGCCATGGAAAAGGTCGCCCCTGAGGTGGCCGCTGATTGGCCGGTCTACCGGGATCTCGACGCCACGCTCGCTGGGACGGAGCAGCGCCGTGGCAATGTCTCAGCGGTATGGTCCTGGCTCGGCCGCTACGACCTGGGGCAAGATTACGCCGGGCGTTTGTTCGGCGATGTTCAGGTGGCGGTCATGCCTCATCTTGTCGAGCATACTTCTACCGAGATTAATGCTCTTGTCCGTACGATGTCGTTTTACGCTCGCCTTTCACCGGACCAGCGTCAAGCCCTCGAGCGTGAATACGAGACCCTTTATGAACGACTCGGGCGGCCGATTCGCTCCGGCACGGTCGCGGCTCTGGTCACCGCCAGGCGCCCCCTGGGTCAAGCCGCAGAAACCCCGTGAAAAGCCAGGGCTAGGCCCTTGCGGCCAGCACCCGCAGCAACGACCGATGGCGCCACAACAGCAGCACCCGGTCCTGCTCGTCCAGCAGCACCATCAGCGCCGCCCGGCGCAACCGCACCACGTGATGCCTGAACCGCTCCCCGTCCGGCAACTCCACATCCACCTGGCCCAGCCACACCCACGGGCTGTCATAGATCGCCCGCTCGCCGAACGTCTTCTACCGGCTCGACCCGCCGTCCGTCACGTCAGTCACCAGCCGACCCTAACGTGCCCAGGACAGGCCTCACCCGGCCTCCGGCCGCCCGGCTACCCACACCATCCGGGTGGTGCGGACGGTGAGGTCTGCGCGCTGCCTGATGCCGTCAGGGCCGTCGCTGTCGAGCAGGGTGTCGAGCGCGGCCAGGTCGTCGGCGGTGAGCTTGCCGTCCAGGCCAGACCGGACGCGTCGCAGGGTCGCCTCGGCGTAACGGCTGGTGGCGGGGGGCAGCGGCGGGGTCAGGTCGATGCGGAAGGTCCGCTCGGCCTCGACGGCGAAGCCGGCTTGGGTTAGCCGCGCGCCCCAGTCGGCGCCGAGATACGGGAGGTCAGCGGCGCGCATGTCGGTCAGCACGGCCTGGCAGCGTGCTTCGAGCCCGGGGCGGCCGAGGCCGATGTCGTCGGGCAGGAACCGCGGGAAGGACTCGATTTCGGCCACCACCAGCCGGCCGCCGGGGCGCAGGGTGGCCAGGATCTCGGCCAGGACGCGATCGGGATCAGCCAGATGGTGCATCGACGCGGACGCCCACACCAGGTCGGCGGGGCCGACGGCCGGCCAGGCCGCGTCCAGGTCCGCCTGGACCGTGCGGACCCGGTCGGCCAGGCCGGCCGCGTCGGCTTTGGCCGTGACGCGGCGCAGCATCGCCGCGGACAGGTCAACCGCGACCGCTTCGGCCGCTGTAAAGCGCTCGAGCAGGGCGAAGGTGCCGGTACCGGTCCCGCTGCCCAGGTCGATGAGCCGGCCCGGAGGCCGGTCGCCGGCCAGGGCGCTGATCCACCCGGTGACCTCGGACAGGTACGAGTGGAGCACTTCGGCGTCCAGGTCCACCAGCTCGGCCAGCGCCGATTCGCTGGCCTCGTCGGTGCCCTGGTGCTGGTGATGATGTTCCTGGTGGCTCATGCTCCGACCCTACCCGCGCCTTGCTACATTGGCATAATATCTTGCGTATGACGCAAGAAAGCGATCTCGACAGCCTGGTCCGCCAGCGGATCAGAGGGCTGCGGGCCGCTCTGGGCTGGTCGCTCGACGACCTGGCCGCCCGCTGTTACCTGAGTCCGTCCACCCTGAGCCGGATCGAGACGGGTCACCGGCGGATCAGCCTGGACCAGCTGACCTCGATCGCCCGGGCCCTGGGTACCACGCTGGACCAGCTGGTGGAGTCCGGCGCCGACGATGACGTGGTGATCAGGCCGCAGCGTGATGAGGGGCGAGGGATCACCACCTGGATGCTGAGCCGGGAACCGGGCCCGCACGGCGTCACCGTGGCCAAGATGCGGATCACCCGGCCGCCGCCTGCGCGCGGCGCGGCGGAGCTGAAGGTCCATCCCGGCCATGACTGGTTCACCGTGCTGTCGGGCACCATCGCGCTGCTGCTTGGCGAGCGGACCATCATGGTCGAGGCCGGCCAGGCGGCGGAGTTCTCCACCATGGTCCCGCACGCCTTCTGGGCGCACGGCGGCCCGGCGGAGGTGCTCGGCATCTTCGACCACGACGGCCAGCGAACCCATCTCCGGCCCGGAACTGCGGCTACTTGACGCCGATCCTGGTGCCGAGCTCGGCTCCCTCGCAGATCTGGCGCATGACCCCGGCGGCGGCGACGTCGAACACGTGCATGGTCAGGGACTGCTCGTTGGCCAGCACGAAGGCGTTGGTGTCCATGATGCGCACGCCCGCGGCCAGGGCCTCGTCGTAGGTCAGCCTGGTGTAGCGCACCGCGCCCGGGTTCAGGTGCGGGTCGCTGTCGTAGACCCCGTCCACTCCGCGTTTGGCCACGAGCAGCGCGTCGGCGTCCAGTTCGAGCGCCCGCTGGACCGCCGGGTAATCGGTGGTGACGTAGGGCTGGCCGATGCCGCCGGCCAGCAGCACGATCAGCCCACGTTCGAGGTGATGCGCGGCCCGGAGCCTGATGAACGGCTCCGCCACGCTGTGGATCGGCACCGCGGTCATGACCCTGATGTCGGTGTCCGTCCTGGCGGTCAGCGCGCCCCGGAGCATCAGCGCGTTCATGATGGTGCCGAGCATCCCGATGTTGTCCGCCTCGGCCCGGCTGATGCCCCAGCCCTCGGCCATCCGGCCGCGGAAGTAGTTCCCGCCGCCGACGACGACGGCGACCTGCACGCCGAGATCATGGACCGACAGGACTTCCTCGGCCACCCGGGACAGGCTGGCCGGATCCACCCCGGAGCTGCCCGATCCGGCGAGCGCCTCGCCGCTCAGCTTGACGACAACCCTGCGATAGCGAGGCACAGTCTCTCCGACCCCCAGGCGTAACGGTTTCGCTCACGGTACCGTACCGGCGGAGCTGGCCCGATGGCGTGCGGCGGGGTCAGGCGAGTGCGATCTCAGACGCCAAGATTAATTCCGAACGGTCCTGGCCGCGTCCGCCAGGCACCCCTCCTTGCCCGGGCGGCTCAATCAGCGGCGTCCTCGCCGCCGTGCTCCAGGCTGTCCGCCTCGCGCTTGACGCAGGCCTCGATCTCGGCCTCGGCGGCCTTGCGGTCCGCCCACGCTTCTGCGCGCACCATCTTGCCGGGTTCCAGGGCCTTGTAGACCTCGAAGAAATGCTGGATCTCGAGCCGGTCGAACTCGGGGACGTGGTGGATGTCGCGCAGGTGCTCCATCCGCGGGTCGTGCGCCGGGACGCAGAGCACCTTGTTGTCCGCCCCCATCTCGTCGTGCATCTGGAACATGCCGATGACCCGGCAGGTGATGAGGCAGCCCGGGAAGGTGGGCTCGTCCAGCAGGACGAGCGCGTCGAGCGGGTCGCCGTCGTCGGCCAGGGTGTCTTCGATGAAGCCGTAGTCCGCCGGGTACCTGGTCGAGGTAAACAGCATGCGGTCGAGTCGGATGCGTCCGGTGGCGTGATCCATCTCGTACTTGTTGCGCTGCCCCTTGGGGATTTCGATGACAACTTCTACGTCCACGGTTCGCTCCAGACTGGCCTGGGTGATTAACTCCATTGTCCACGCAATCCGCGGCCTGCGCTGCGCTGGCTCATCGGCGAGGTGGTAGGTCATGGTGCGCCGCACACGCAGAGCGGCATTGCTCACGCTAGCCCTGATCAACGTGCTCACCCTCGTGGCGGGCATCGCCGTGGCCCGGATGCTGCCGGCCCGGCTGGCCGCCTTGCGGGTTCCCGTCGTCGCGGCCCGCCAGCTGACCGGCCCGGGCACCGTGCTGGCGGCCGGGACCCAGCGGGGCGCGCTGCCGACCGCGAGCGGGCTGCGCTCGGCCCTGGCGGCCTCGTTGTCGACGGCGGCGCTCGGCCCGGACGTCTCGGCGCTGGTCGCCGATCCGGTCACCGGCCGGGTTCTGCTGTCCGAGCAGGGCAGCCAGAGCTCGACCCCGGCGTCCACGGAGAAACTCGTCACCTCGCTGGCCGCGCTGGCCGTCCTGGGCGCCGGCGCCAGGTTCAGCACCCGGGTGGTGCACGGCGCCACCCCGGACCGCGTCATCCTGGTCGGCGGCGGTGACCCGACGCTGGCGGTGAACGCGTTCCCGGCCTCGGACTATCCCAAGCCCGCCACGCTGGCCGCACTGGCCGCGGCGACGGCGCGGGCGCTGAAGTCCCAGCACCGGACCACGGTCAGCCTCGGCTACGACACCTCGCTTTTCACCGGCCCGCCGCTGGCGCCCGGCTGGCCGGACAACTACGTCAGCACCGGAAACGTCACCCCGATCGTCTCTCTCGAGGTGGACCAGGGGCGGCTGAGCCTGGCCGGGGCGCCGGAGGACTCCGACGACCCTTACAACCTGCGGCCGCGCAGCACCGACCCGGCGGCGGTGGCGGCGTCGGCGTTCGCCGCCCTGCTCACCGCGGACGGCGTCCGCGTCAGCGGCACCCCGGTGGCCCAGGCGGCGGCACCGCACGCGGCGGCTATCGCCGGCGTGTCCTCGCCGCCGCTGTCGGACGTGGTGGAGCAGATGCTGCAGGAGAGCAACAACGTGGTCGCGGAGGACCTGGCCCGCCAGGTCGCGGTGGCGGCCGGCCGGCCCGCCTCGTTCAGCGGGGCGGCCGCGGCGGTGACGGCCGAGCTGCGGCGGCTCGGCGTCGCCGGCGGTCTGTCCATGGTGGACGGCAGCGGGCTGTCACCGCAGGACGCGATCGCGCCGGCCACCTTGGTCAAGGTGGTGGAGCTCGCAATGGCCCGGCCCGGTTTGCGGGCGCTGCTCGCGGGCCTGCCGGTGGCGGGTTTTTCCGGCACGCTGCACGCCGGCCAGAGTGTGTTCAGCGCGATCGGCGGCGCGGCTCTGGGCACGGTACGGGCCAAGACGGGCAATCTGGACACCGTGACCGCCCTGGCCGGCCTGGTGTCTGACCAGGGCGGCACGACGCTGGTCTTCGCGTTCATGGCCGACCGGGTCCCAGCTGCGGCGATGCTGGGGGAAGCGGCCAGCGCCATCGATGAGGCCGCCGTGGCCCTCGCCGCCTGCGGTTGCCGGTGACGGAGGCTCGCCAGACCTAACGTACGGTGGGACTGTGAGCAGCACGCAGATGATCGACTGGGACATCGCCATCTCCACCGGGACCCGGTGGGCCAGGCCCGGGCCGCAGGTGAGCCTGGCGGAGGCGCGGCGGACGGTCTCAGAACTACGCGACCTGGCCGGCGCCGTGCAACAGCCCGTCCACGAGGTCACCGGAATGTCGGGCAGCACCGACGGCGCGCTCGGGCGAGTCGCGGTGGTCGACAGGCCCGGCTGGATCAGGGCGAACGTGGACGGCTTCCGCGTTGTCCTCGAGCCCTTGGTCGAGCAGCTGAAGGAACGCGCGTCGGGCTCCGGCGGGTCCTCGGGTTCGTTCGGGGCTCGCTCGCCCGGAGCCGTGATGACCGCGGTCGGCTCCCGGGTGACCGGCATCCAGGCCGGGCTGATCCTGGCCTACCTGTCCTCCCGCGTGCTCGGCCAGTACGAACTCTTCCTGCCGCCTGAGGCGTCGCCGGTGAACGGCGATCAGCCGGGCCGGCTCACCCTGGTGGCGCCCAACATCGTCATGGTGGAACGCGAGCTCGGCGTCGACACTCATGACTTCCGCCGCTGGGTGTGCCTGCACGAGGAGACGCACCGGCTGCAGTTCACCGCGGTCCCCTGGCTGCGGGACTACGTGCAGGGCCAGATGACCCAGTTCCTGCTCGCCTCGGAACTCGACCCGGCGGCCATCTTGCAGCGGCTGCGGGCAGCCGCCGACGCGGTGGCAGGCGCGGTCCGCGGCGGCGACGGCGGAAACCTGATCGACGCGGTGGCCACCCCGGCGCAACGCGAGATCATGGACCGGCTCACCGCGGTGATGACGCTGGTGGAGGGGCACGGCGACTACGTCATGGACGCGGTCGGACCGCAGGTCGTCCCCTCCGTGGAGCACATCAGGGAGCGGTTCAACTCGCGCCGCGGCTCCAGCGGCCGGGTTGAGCAGGCGGTCCGCCGCATCCTTGGCATCGACCTGAAGATGAAGCAGTACGCCGAGGGTTCCCGATTTGTCCGCGCGGTCGTGGACGAGGTTGGCATGGACAGCTTCAACAAGGTCTGGACGTCGCCGGACACGCTGCCGACCAAAGCAGAATTCGCCCGCCCGCTGCAGTGGGTGGAGCGGGTCGTGTCCGTCTCTTGACCCGGTGGGTCCCGGCCCGGCGGTGGCTGAGGTCCGTCACGCGGTGCGGGCCGCGCTGACTGACCTGGCCGCCGGCGACCTGGTCATGGTGGCGTGCTCCGGCGGCGCGGATTCGCTCGCGCTGGCCGCCGCCACGGCTTTTGCCGCTCCGCGGCTCGGCCTGCGGGCCGGCGGCGTGACCGTGGACCACGGGCTGCAGCCAGGTTCCTCCGAACGCGCGACGGACGTGGCGGCCCTGCTTCGCGGACTCGGCTTGGACCCGGCCCGCAGCGTGGCGGTTACGGTCGGGCGGACCGCGGGCCCCGAAGCCGCGGCCCGGGCGGCCAGGTACTCCGCGCTTGACGCGGCGGCCAGTCAGCACCAGGCCGCCGCCGTCCTGCTCGGGCACACCCTGGACGATCAGGCCGAGACGGTCCTGCTCGGGCTGGCGCGCGGATCCGGCGGCCGGTCACTGGGCGGGATGCCCGCGCGCCGTGGCGGGTACCGCCGGCCATTGCTCGGGGTCCGCCGGACGGTCACCGAGGCCGCCTGCGCCGAGCTAGGGCTCGAGCCCTGGCAGGATCCGCACAACCGCGATTTCCGCTACGCCCGGGCCCGGGTGCGGCACCAGGCGCTGCCCGCCCTGGAGGCGGCGCTCGGGCCCGGGGTGGCGGAGGCGCTGGCCCGGACCGCGAGCCAGCTGCGGACCGACGCCGAATGCCTCGATGATCTAGCGTTCGCCGAAAGCGGACAACTCCGCCGCGATGGCTCCGACCCGGCCGGGCTTGACGGGACGTGGCTGTGCGCGCTTCCGGCGGCGATCAGGACGCGGGTGCTGCGTGATGCGGCGATCATGGCGGGCTGCCCGCACGGGGCGCTCACCGCCGGGCACATCGAGGCGATCGCGGCCCTGGTCACCAACTGGCGCGGGCAGCGATGGGTCGATCTGCCCGGGGGCGTGCGGGCCCGGCGTCGTGATGGCAGGGTGTGGTTTACCGGCACCGCGGCAGGTGAGGGTCGTTGAAAAGGGGGGCGAGTCGGTTGGACGAAAATGACATGGGGCCTGACCTGAAGCAGGTCCTGATCACCACCGAGCAGTTGCAGGCTCGCATCGGCGAGCTGGCGGCCCAGATCGACGCCGACTACGCCCACCGCGACCTGCTGCTCGTCGGCGTGCTGAAGGGCGCCGTCATGGTGATGGCCGACCTGGCTCGCGCCATGCACCTGCCGGTGCAGATGGACTGGATGGCGATCTCGTCCTATGGCTCGGGGACCAAGTCCTCCGGCGTGGTCCGCATCCTCAAGGACCTCGACATCGACATCACCGGCCGGCACGTGCTGATCGTCGAGGACATCGTGGATTCCGGCCTCACGCTGTCCTGGCTGGCGGGCAACCTGCGCTCGCGCTCGCCGGCGTCGCTGGCCGTGTGCGCCATGCTCCGTAAGCCGGGTTCCGCCCAGATGCAGGTGAATGTGGCCTACACGGGTTTCGACATCGGGGACGAATTCGTGGTGGGCTACGGCCTTGACTACGCTCAGCGTTACCGGAACCTGCCGTTCATCGGGACGCTGGCTCCCGACGTCTACGGTGGCGGCTAGCCCGGCGGGGCGGGGAACACAATCCGCCACGGAAAGCGTTGACCCTCCAAGCGTTGCACCTGGGCGGTGTACCGTCGTAGTTTGCGACTCGCGGCCATTGCCGATCACGGCTGCGATGATGGGAATCATGGCCGTCCCGCCGGAGGTCGACGGGAATGTGATGCTGGTCAGGAGGGAACGGTCCCGGGCCGACGGGACCGCTCATCGATGGAGCTAAGGCGCTTTCTCCGCGCACCGCTGCTGCTCATCGCGGTAGCAGTGCTGTTGTTGCTTTTCGTGCTGGACTACGCGAATTCGGGCAGCACCTACCAGCAGAAGGACACCGCGTACGTCGTCAAGCAGATCGAGACCGGCCAGGTCAAGAGTGCGCTGATCGTCGACAAGAACCAGACGATCCAGATCACCACCAAGGGCGGCCAGAACTACGAGGCGTCGTGGGTTTCCGGCCAGGGCTTGCAGCTCCAGCAGTTCCTGCAAAGCGAGTACAACAAGGGCAACCTGCCGGACGGCTACAACGTCAGCATCCCGAAGAGCAACGCGCTGCTTGACCTGATCCCGACCGCCCTCATCTACCTGGTGATCTTCCTCGTCTTCTTCTTCATGCTGTCGCAGATGCAAGGCGGCGGCAACCGGGTGATGAACTTCGGCAAGTCGCGCGCCAAGCTGATGACCAAGGACACGCCGAAGACCACGTTCGCGGACGTGGCCGGCGTGGACGAGGCCATCGAGGAGTTGCAGGAGATCAAGGAATTCCTGCAACAGCCGGCGAAATTCCAGGCGATCGGGGCCAAGATTCCCAAGGGCGTGCTGCTCTACGGGCCGCCCGGCACCGGTAAGACGCTGCTCGCCCGGGCGGTGGCGGGCGAGGCTGGGGTGCCGTTCTACTCGATTTCCGGCTCAGACTTCGTCGAGATGTTCGTCGGCGTCGGCGCGTCCCGGGTCCGCGACCTGTTCGAGCAGGCCAAGGCGAACGCTCCGGCGATCGTGTTCGTGGACGAGATCGACGCGGTGGGGCGGCACCGCGGCGCCGGCCTGGGTGGCGGCCACGACGAGCGCGAACAGACGCTGAACCAGATGCTCGTCGAGCTGGACGGCTTCGACACCAAGGGCGGCGTCATCGTCATCGCCGCCACCAACCGGCCTGACATCCTGGACCCGGCGCTGCTGCGGCCCGGCCGGTTCGACCGGCAGATCGTGGTGGCCCAGCCGGACCTGGCGGGCCGCAAGGGGATCTTGCGGGTGCACGCCCGGGGCAAGCCCATCGCCCCCGGCACCGACCTGGACATCATCGCCCGGCGCACGCCCGGGTTCACCGGCGCCGACCTGGCCAACGTGATCAACGAGGGCGCGCTGCTGACCGCGCGGAACAACGGCAAGCAGATCACCATGGAGGCGCTCGAAGAGGCCATCGACCGGGTCATGACCGGCCCGGAGCGCAAGAGTGTCCTGCTCTCGGAGAAGGAGCGGAAGGTCATCGCCTACCACGAGGGCGGGCACGCGCTGGTCGGCCACGCGATGCCGCACGCCGATCCGGTGCACAAGGTGACGATCATCCCGCGCGGCCGGGCGCTCGGCTACACCAGCGCGCTGCCCACCGAGGACAAGTTCCTGGTCACCCGGGCCGAGATGCTCGACCAGCTGGCTATGCTGCTCGGCGGCCGGACGGCCGAGGAACTCATCTTCCACGAGCCGACCACCGGTGCCGCCAACGACATCGAGAAGGCCACCCAGATCGCCCGCGGCATGATCACCGAGTACGGCATGAGCGAGCGCCTGGGCGCGCGCAAGTTCGGCAACGGCGACGCCGAGCCGTTCCTGGGCCGGGACATGTCACACAACCGCGACTACTCCGAGGAGATCGCCTCCACCATCGACGAGGAGATCCGCCGCCTGATCGAGTCGGCCCACGACGAGGCCTGGGAAGTCCTCGTCGAGTACCGCGAGGTGCTCGACTCGCTGGTGCTGCGCCTGCTGGACCAGGAGACGGTGAACCGCACCGAGGTGCTGGAGATCTTCGCGACCGTGCAGAAGCGGCCGGTCCGCGGTTCCTACACCGGCTACGGCAAGCGACTGCCCTCGGACCGCCCGCCGGTCCTGTCGCCCAAGGAACTGGCTCTGGCGGCGGCCGACCCCGCTGCCGGTAACGGCAACGCGGCGTTGCCCGCCAACGGCCAGTCGTTCGGCTACAACCAGCCGAGCGCGAGCTACGGCGACGAGCCAGGCCACGGCGACACTAACGACAGCGTATGACCCAGGACGCAGGCGGCAGCGGTTTCGACCTGCCGCGAATTGAGCGTGCGGTCACCGAGATCTTGCTCGCCATCGGGGAGGACCCGGACCGGGACGGCCTGCGTGATACCCCCGCCCGGGTCGCCCGGGCCTACGCCGAGCAGTTCGCCGGGCTGGGGCAGCACCCGGCGGACGTCCTCACCACCGTTTTCGACGCGGGCCATGACGAGATGGTCATCGTCCGCGACATCGAGATGTACGCGACCTGTGAGCACCACCTGGTGCCGTTCTTCGGGGTCGCGCACATCGGCTACATCCCGAACGTCAAGGGGCAGATCACCGGGCTCTCCAAGCTGGCCCGGCTGGTCGACGTCTACGCCCGGCGTCCGCAGGTGCAGGAACGGATGACCAGCCAGATCGCCGACGCCCTGGTGGCGACGCTGGAGCCGCGCGGCGTGGTGGTGGTCATCGAGGCCGAGCACTTGTGCATGGCGATGCGGGGGGTGCGCAAGCCGGGCGCGAGGACGGTAACCTCGGCGGTCCGCGGCTCCTTCCGGGACAACGACGTGACCCGCGCCGAGGCGATGAGCCTGATCTACGGACCGCGCTGAAGTTACCTGCCGCGCCGGAAATACTGCTCGTCCGGCTGAACGAAAACGGCACTGGCCGCGTCTATGAGGTAAGCCGGTCGCGACGAGACCGCCGGGGGGACAGCCAAAAATCATCCCTGCACTTCCCGGCGTTAGCGGCTGTCTGTGTCCCGGCGCCCGGGACTTTGCCTAGGCTTGGAGGTACCGTGAACGCAGGACGCGGGGCGGTGTGGTGACTACGCTGACCCATCGTGATCCCAGGGCCTGACAAGAAAGCCGCCGATATGAGCGACAGCGACGAAGCTGGGCCACCGCCAGGCGCGAGCCCGGCCGTGGCCAAGGACGCCGCCCCTGTTCCGGCGGCGAACTTCGCCGACCGCAGGCGGCACCGTGCCTGGGTGCCGGTCAGCGCGGCGCTGCTCACCATGCTTATCGGCTTGTCGGACATCATCGCTATCTTCAAGCCGGGCTGGCCGCATCGGCTGCACAAGCTGAACTACCTGGTGCCGGGGACGTTGACCAACGTCGCCCGGAGCACTGACGTCGTCATCGGGTTGCTGCTCCTGCTGCTGGCGCACGGCCTGCGGCGCCGGAAACGGCGGGCCTGGCAGGCGGTGACGGCGCTGCTCGCCTTTGACGTGGGCATCCATCTGTACCACTACTCCCAGCGGATCCCCACCACGGTCATCGCGCTGCTCGAGATCGTCGCGCTGCTCTATTTCCGCAACGAGTTCTACGCTGAAGGCGACCACCGCAACCGCTGGCGGGCGCTGCGGACCTTCGTTGGCCTGGTGGTGGCGGATGTCGTCATCGGGCTGACCTACATCCTGCTGGCCAAGGGACTGGACGAGAACTACTCGCTGAGCACCCGGGTGTGGGAGGTCATCACCGGCCTGGTCGGGGTGTCCGGACCCGTGCAGTGGGCCCCGGAGGCGCGGGGTGACCTGTTCAACATCTTGACCAGCGCGCTCGGCATCTTCACCCTGATCGTGACCGCGTACCTGTTCCTGCGGCCGGCCGAGCCGTCGGCCCGGCTCGGCCGGGTCGACGCCGAGCGGGTCAGGGAACTGCTGGCCAAGCACGGAGACCGGGACTCGCTGGGCTATTTCGCCCTCCGGCATGACAAGAGCGTGATCTGGTCGCCGACCGGCAAGGCCTGCATCTGCTACCGGGTGGTGTCCGGGGTGATGCTGGCCAGCGGCGACCCGATCGGCGACCCGGAAGCCTGGCCGGGTGCGATCGGCCCGTTCCTGGACGAGGCGGCCCGGCACGCCTGGGCGCCCGCGGTGATGGGCTGCAGCGAGCTCGGCGCGGAAGTATGGTGCCGCGAGGGCGACCTGACCGCACTCGAGCTCGGCGACGAGGCGATCGTCAACATCGCCGACTTCAGCCTGGCCGGCCGGTCGATGCGCAACGTCAGGCAGATGGTCAACCGGGTGGCCAAGAACGGCTATGTCGCCGAGGTCCGCCGGGTCGGCGAGATCGGCAAGCCGGAGCTCGAGGCGATCGTCAGGGCCGCTGATTCCTGGCGGGGCAGTCAGACCGAGCGCGGCTTCTCGATGGCCCTGGGCCGGATCGGCGCGAACGGCGACGACGAGTGCGTGCTTGTGACCGCGAAGGAAAACGGGTCGGTGCGCGCGGTCCTGCAACTGGTCCCCTGGGGGACCGACGGGCTGTCGCTCGACCTGATGCAACGAGACAAAGGCGCCCAGCCCGGGCTGAACGACTTCCTCATCGTGGAGACCATCAAGGCCGCGCCCGGTCTGGGCGTGAAGCGGATATCGCTGAACTTCGCGGTCTTCCGGGCCGCCCTGGAGCGGGGCGAGCGGATCGGGGCCGGCCCGGTACTCAAGGCCTGGCGGTCGGTGCTGCTCTTCATGTCCAAGTGGTTCCAGATCGAGTCGCTCTACAAGTTCAACGCCAAGTTCTGCCCGGTCTGGCAGCCGCGCTTCTTCGTCTTCCCGAGCAGCCGGGACGCGCCGCGGATCGCTCTGGCCGCCCTCCAGGCCGAGGCGTTCCTGGTCCGCCCGCAGGTCGAGCTGAACCGGATCGCCCGCCGCATCGCCCGCAAGCTAGGCCTGGCCAAACTCCGCCGCCACTGGCAGTCCCGCCAGCTCCAAGCCAGCCGCGAAGGCCGCATGACCCCCGGCGAGCAACCCCCCAGCGAATCCAGCCCAGCCGCAGCACCCCCTCCTGAGAGAACCCCCAACGGATTCGAGCCGGCCGCAGCGGCCCCCCCGGACAGTCCGCCCACGGAGCACCCCGCCCAGCCGGAGCGCCCCCCTCAGCCGGAGCGCCCTCCTCAGCCGGAGCGCCCCCCCGTAAGGGGGGCCCCAGGGGGTACGGGGGGGCGGGTAGCCCCCCCGTGAGCAGGGGGGGTCTGGGGGGGATCGTTCCCCCCGAGAGTCACTGCCTGGTGATGGGCGTGGTGAACGTCACCCCTGACTCGTTCTCCGACGGCGGCCGGTGGTTTGGCGCGGACGCGGCCATCGCACACGGGCTGGAGCTGGTGGCCCAGGGTGCGGACATCGTGGACGTGGGGGGCGAGTCCACCCGGCCCGGGGCCCAGCGGATATCCCAGGACGAGGAGCTACGGCGGGTCGGCCCGGTGGTGACCGAACTCGTCAAGGCCGGCGTCCCGGTGTCCATCGACACGATGCGGGCGCCGGTCGCTGAGTTCGCGCTGAACGCGGGGGTCCAGCTCGTCAACGACGTCAGCGGCGGCCTGGCGGACCCGGACATGCCCCGGCTGGTCGCGGCGGCCGGGGTTGGCTACGTCGTGGTGCACTGGCGCGGCCACAGCCGGGAGATGTACTCACGGGCGCGGTACACAGACGTGGTGCGTGAGGTTCACGACGAACTGGCCCAGCGAGTGGACGCGGTGATCGAGGCGGGCGTGGACCCTGGCTGCATCGTCCTCGATCCCGGTCTGGGCTTTGGCAAACGGGCCGAGCACAACTGGCCGCTGCTCACCCACCTGGCTGAGCTGGCGCAGATCGGTGCGGCCACCTTCCCTGTTCTGGTCGGGGCGTCGAGGAAGCGTTTCCTCGGCCATCTGCTGGCCGGGCCGGACGGTACGCCGCGGCCGTTCGAGGATTGCGACGGGGCTACGGTCGCGATCACCGCGCTGGCCGCCACCGCGGGCGCCTGGTGCGTCCGCGTCCACCAGGTACCGCTGAACGCGGACGCGGTCCGGGTTGCGGCCGTGTGGCGGGCGGCCCGGCCAGACGCCGCCACCCAGTCCGCTGATCCGCCGCTGCCGGTCACAAGCGGGCCGTGACCGGGCGGCGCGTGGTCCTGGCTATCGGCGCTAACCTCGGCGACCGGCTAGGTACCCTGCAGGCATGCGTGAACGCCATCGGCAGGCTTCCGGACACTGACGTGCTGGCCATCTCGCCCGTCTATCAGACCGCCCCGGTGGGCGGTCCGGCACAGCCGGACTACCTGAACGCGGTGCTGGCCGTGCTGACCGGCCTGGGCCCCGCGGAGCTGCTCGAAGCGGCGCACCGCATCGAGGCCGGGTTCGGCCGGGTCCGGGAGGTCCGGTTCGGGCCCCGGACGCTCGACGTCGACATCATCAGCTACTCCGGCGAGGTCAGCGACGACCCGGTGCTGACCCTGCCGCACCCACGCGCGCACCAGCGCGCCTTCGTGCTCGCGCCGTGGCTCGACATCGATCCCGGGGCGGTCCTGCCCGGATGGGGGCCGGTCAGGGAACTTCTCGCCGGCCTGGATGGTGGCGGCATCCGGCGGCAGCCCGGCATGGTGCTGCTGCCTCCCACCGGCCGTCCGGCAGCTGAGGGCAGATGAAGCCGACCCGTCCGTCCGCGCTGGCCCTGATCGCGGTCGTCTTCGCCGTGCTGACCTGGCTGCTGCTGCGGTTGCTCTACCAGCAGCTGCCACCGTTGCCGTGGTCAGGAGTGCCCGCGCTGCTACTGGCGGCCGCGGCGGAAACGGTGATCGGCCGGGACTTGCGGGCCAGGATCGCCGGGCGACGTGCGGGCAAGCGGGCCGAGCCGCTTTTCGTGTCGCGGATGGTCGCGCTGGCCAAGGCCAGTTCGCTGGTGGCGGCGGCGGTGGCCGGGCTCGCGGCGGGTTTCGACATCTACCTGAGCGGTTCCCTGACCGCCGCGGTGCCGCGCCAGGACGCGCTTACCGCCGCCTTGACCCTCGCCGCCGCCGTGCTGCTTGCCTGCGCCGCGCTCTTCCTGGAGAACTGCTGCCGGGTGCCGGACCCGCCCGGCCAGGGCCAGGACGACTAAGGCCGTTCCCGCGCACCGGGGCGCGGTTATCTGGGCAGCGTGCCGCCGGGCGGTGCCGCGGACACGGCGACCACCTGCCAGCGGTCCTCGTACAGGATCGTTCCCGGGTCTGTGGTGCGGACCTCCTCCCAGGCGATGGAGTGCGCGTCGAGGATGGCCAGGTAGCCGCTCACCCGGAACGGCTTCAACGAGCCAGCCGGCGCCCGCGACGCCGCAGCTCACAGCACGAGGTGCGGCTGCCCTCATAGCCTGGGGCGCCGATTTTCCGGGCTGTGCTGGCCACGGGCTATGCCGCACCGAGCCAGCCGGGCACCGGGGCGAAGGTTACTGGACGCGGTGCTACCGTTCGCCGCCGGTCCCGGCGACAATTGGCCGCCCATGACCTCACCAGCCACCCCGTGAACCCCGGGCCGGCTGGCCGGGACGTTCCGCTGGTCGCGGGAGGTACCTGCGTGACGGGGTGGCATGTGCCGGGCTCGTGGGGCAGGGTGCTACGGAGGAAGATCGTCCGGCAAGGATGCTACCTGTCGCGGTGCTAGGCCTGCAGGCAACTGAGCCGGAAAACTGCTGGCCGATCCGGCGGCCACCTTCGGGCGCGAGCGGGCCCCGGCTGGAGTGGTCCGCAGCGTAGCCGAAGGCTGACGAACCAGTGACCGGAACGCGCACCGGAGTTCGTTCGGAAGAAGCGTCTTTTATCTTCGTGCCAGCCTCCGAAGTGCGGCTTTCCTGCTGCTGGAGGGTTTGAACGCGCGGGCAGGGAAGGCTGCGGGGTGCCGGTGGCCGTGCCACCGCGGTCAACGGACCGCGCCAGCCTCCGATCGGAACCCGGCCGCCACCGGCCGCCCTTTCCGTGGCTATCCTGGTCAGCGCAGTACTTGCCGTCCGGTACCCCGCAGGACTGGAACGAAATGAAGCCTGATCATCGCCTGACCGCTCAGCCGGGGTCGGCCGTACCGCACCCGGCCCGGCTCGCTGTCGGCATCATCGGTGCGGGCAAGGCAGGCACCGCGCTCGGCGCGGCGCTGCGCCGGGCCGGCCACCAGGTGGTCGCCGCGTCCGCGGTATCGGACGCCTCGGTGGCCCGGGCCAGGGTGAACTTTCCCGACGTCGTCATCACCGAGCCCAGCCAGGTTCTGCGCCGGGCTGACCTGGTCCTGCTCACCGTGCCCGATGACGCGCTGCCCGGCCTGGTCGCCGGGCTGGCGGCGACCGGAGCGCCGGTGCAGGGCCGCATGCTGGCCCAGGTGAGCGGACGCTACGGGGTGGGTGTGCTCGAGCCCGTCACCCGGCTGGGCGCGCTGCCGCTGGCGCTGCATCCGGTGATGACGTTCACCGGGCGCAGCGACGACGTCGACCGGCTGACCGGCACGTGCTTCGGGGTGACCGCTCCCGACGTGCTCAGGCCCGCGGCCGAGGCCCTGGTCATCGAGATGGGCGGCGAGCCGGTCTTTATCGCCGAGGAACACAGGGACCTGTACCACGCGGCGCTGGCCGGCGCGGCTAACCACCTGATCACGCTGGTGGCTCAGGCCACGGACCTGCTCACTACCGCGGGCGTGCCGGACCCGGCCCGGCTTCTCGGCCCGCTGATGTCGGCCTCCCTGGACAACGCGCTGCGGTTCGGCGACGCCGGCCTGACGGGTCCGGTCGCCCGCGGCGACGCGCAGACGGTGGCCGTGCACGTGCGCGCGCTCGAGGCCGCGCCGTCGGCTTCGGCGGCCGCGGTCGCCGCCTACATCGCTATGGCCCGGCTGACCGCGGACCGCGCACTGGCGGCCGGGCTCCTCAAGCCGGCCGACGCGGAGCGCCTGCTCGACGTGCTCGGCGGCCGCCCGTGAGCCCCCACCGGCCATAGCGAGCCCGGCCAGGCGGGGCGCCGCTGGTGCTGGCCCGGACGAAGGCCGAACTGGCCGTGGCGCGGGCCGGCCTGGAGGCCCGCGGCGGCCCCGTCGTGCTTGTGCCCACCATGGGCGCGCTGCACGTCGGTCACCGCACGTTGCTGCGGGCGGCTAGGACCCTGGCGGGGGCGGACGGCAGCGTGATCGTGTCGGTCTTCGTCAACCCGCTCCAGTTCGGCCCGAGCGAAGATCTCGATCGCTACCCGCGCACGCTGGAGGAGGACCTGACCATGTGCGCCGCGGAAGGGGTGAGCCTGGTCTTCGCCCCGTCCGCCGCGCACATGTACCCGGGCGGCAGGCCGGAGGTGACCGTCGCGCCCGGGCCGGCCGGGCAGGTCTTCGAGGGTCAGTTCCGGCCCGGTTTCTTTGACGGCGTGCTGACCGTGGTGCTGAAGCTGCTGCACCTGACCCGGCCGGCCGTGGTGGTCTTCGGAGCCAAGGACGCGCAGCAGCTCGCGCTGGTCCGCCGTCTGGTGACCGACACGGACCTGGACATCGCCGTGGCGGCGGTGCCCACCGTGCGCGACCCCGACGGGCTGGCCACCTCGAGCAGGAACCGTTACCTGTCCGCGGCCGAACGGACGGTGGCGCTTGCCCTGCCGCGGGCCCTGCGTGCGGGGCAGGCCCGGGCGGCCGAGGGCGCGACGGCGGTGCTCAGCGCCGCCCAGGAGGTACTGACGGCCGAGCCTGGCCTAGCCGTCGACTACCTCGCGGTGGTCGACCCGGGTACGTTTACCGCGGTCCGGTCGCCGCACGCCGGGCCCGCGCTGCTGATCGCGGCGGCCAGGGCAGGGGGCACCCGGCTGATCGACAACGTGACCGTCGTGCTGCCGGCCGGACTGGGCCGAGGCGGCCGGGACCAGGCCAGCTGACGTGGCCGCGGAAGGGCGGGCTCAGCATGCTGCTGACCATTGACATCGGAAACACCAACACGGTTCTCGGCGTATTCGACGGCGATCGGGTGATCGAGCACTGGCGGATCGCGACGGTCCCTGACCGGACCGCGGACGAGCTCGCCGTCGTCCTGCACGGCTTGCTCGCAGCCAGCAACGCCTTTGCCGAAAGGGATATTCACGGTATATCGCTGTGCTCGACCGTGCCTTCGGTGCTGCGCGAGATGAGAGAGATGTGCGAGCGTTATTACGGAGACCTGGAAACGGTCATCGTCGAGCCCGGGGTAAAGACGGGTATCCCGGTGCGAACCGACAACCCCAAGGAAGTCGGCAGCGACCGGATCATGAACTCGCTCGCTGCGGTGTATCTTTACGGCGGCCCGGCGATAGTCGTGGATTTCGGTACTTCGACAAACTTTGACGCGGTGAGCGCGCGCGGGGAGTTCGTCGGCGGTGCGCTGGCACCGGGAATCGAGATATCCGTGGACGCGCTGTCACGCCGGGCCGCGCAGTTGCTTAAAGTCGAGCTGACCAGGCCACCCCGGGTCATCGGGAAAAACACCGTGGAGTCCTTGCAATCCGGCATCGTCTACGGTTTCGCCTCGCAGGTGGAGGGAATTGCCCGCCGGATGGCGCGTGAGCTGTCGCCCGATGACCCGAGCGCGGTGACCGTCATCGCTACCGGCGGCCTGGCCTCCTTGGTCATCGACGAGGTCAGCGTCATTGACACTTTCGAGCCCTGGCTTACCCTTATCGGCTTGCGGCTGGTCTACGAAAGGAACGCGGGTCAAGCCGAGAGCCGGGGGCTGAGATGACCGTCTGCGCTGCCTCAGCCTATCCGGACGGCGCCGTCGTAGGCGCTCCAGTAGATCGGCTCGATCTTCACCGTCTGACCGAAGTCGGGAGCATCGACCATCAGCCCGTTGCCGACGTAAATGCCGACATGGCTGATGCCGGCGAAGAAGAAGACCAGATCCCCGGGTTCCAGGTCGGCGCGGGCCACATGCACGCCTGAGTTCCACAGGTCGCCGGTATAGTGCGGCAGCGCGATGCCTTCCCGGGCGTAGGCCCACACGACCAGTCCGGAGCAGTCAAATTGGCCCGGCCCCGCCGCGCCCCAGATATAGGGGTCGCCCCGCCTGGTCAGCGCCGCCTGCAAGGCCTGGCCCCCGACGGTATTCGCGGTCGGGATGCTGATGTCGGGATAATTGCCTGTCTGGGTGAAAACCGCCATCGCCTGCTTCATGGCCGCGCCGTTGATCACGTCGATCTTGGCGTCAATGGCTTGCTTCTTGGCGTTCATCTGCGCCTGCAGGGCCTGCACCGCGGCCACCTGCTGGTCGGCGGTCTGCTTGGCCCGCAGCGCCTGGCTGACCTCGTTGCTCAGCGTATTGACCTTGGCCCCGCTCGACTGGTCGAGTTCGGTGATCGTGGACGCCTGGCTCAGGAATTGTCCTGGACTACCCGCGGTCAGCGCCTGGAGCGTCGGATCGAGCCCGGAGTTCATGTAGTTTTCGGCCGCCAGCTGGGCCACGGCCTGCTGGCTGAGGCTCAGCGCGGAGGCGCCCCTGGCGGCGGCATTCTCGGCGATCCGGGCGTCCGACTGGGCGCGAGTGAGCTGGATGCGCAGGCCGTCGTACTGCTCGCTCAGCGCGTTGATCTGGAACTCGAGCTGTTTGGCCTGCGCCACCAGGGTGCTCAGGCTCGGCTTGGGCGCCGTCGTCTGCGCCGCGCTGCTCCCGCCCGGCAGGACCAGGGCGAGCGCAGCCGCGACTGCCGTCAGGCAGGCGGCTCCGCTGAGTTTGCGCACAGCGATGCACAATATTGGAATCGACGCCCGGCTGCCACCAACTAGGAGAAGTTTTACCTGGCTGCCTGTGGACGCCGGCCTGGCCCGCCGCGCCAGCGGCTATCGTAGACCGCGATATGGCGTACACGATCAGGCCCGCGCGCACGCGTGACGTGCCCGTGATCCGGAAGCTGATCGACGGCAATGTTGAGTCTGGACGTTTGCTGAGTAAGGCCCCTGTCACCCTCTATGAGGACATCCAGGAGTTCTGTGTCGCTGAACTCCCGGATGGGGCGGCGCTGGCGGGTTGTGGTGCATTGCACGTGATGTGGGAGGATCTCGCCGAGATCAGGACGGTGGCGGTGCGCGCGGACTGCCAAGGGCTGGGTATCGGTCACGGGATCGTCGATACTCTCCTGCGCCGGGCCGCCGCCCTGGGCGTAGATCGCGTGTTCGTCCTGACTTTCGCGGTCGACTTCTTCGCCCGGCACGGATTCCGGCCCATCAACGGCACTCCGGTGGCCGCAGAGGTGTACCAGGAGCTTTTGCGCTCCTATGACGAGGGCGTCGCGGAGTTTCTCGACCTGGGCTGGGTAAAGCCCAACACGCTCGGCAACACTCGGATGCTGGTGCGTCTCTAACCGGGACGGTGAAAAGTGCATCGGCGTGACGGACGAGACGATACAAGCCCAGCGGGAGCATCCTCCGCCGGGCTGAAGCAGAGAGGACTGCTATGTGGCGAGATCTCGCGGCGCTGACTCCGCCGCTGGTAGTTTGCGTTGCCTTCCTCATCGGCCTGGCGATCTTCCTGCGCCGGGAGATGTCTCCCAAGCGCCGGGCGGAGAGAGACGACAAGCGCCGATCACGTGACCAGCGGTCTTGAAATGTCATGCCACGACGGGGTTTATCCGAACTGGTAGAACTACTACAACCGGGTAAACGCATGGCCTGCTGATCCGGTATCAGCAGAGCACATGATCTGTGTCGCGCACACGATGCTAACGGCGTCCATCAATACTGATTACACTGAGTGACGATCGGCGGGAGGCCGCCGATGGGCCGCGTACTGAAAAACAACAGAGCACTTGTTGCGGGAATTGTCAACGTCAAGAGATTGGGTATACATTTAGCATCTGAAATAGGTTGCTCCGTCAGAAGGGCTGATTCCATGGCACAGAAGGTGCAGGTGCTTCTCGTCGACGATCTCGACGGTAGCGAGGCTACAGAGACCGTCGCGTTTGGACTCGATGGTGCCTCGTATGAGATCGATCTGAGTACCGGCAACGCGGGCAAGCTCCGTAAAGAGCTTGCCCACTATGTGGAGCACGCGCGCAAAGCGAGCGCTCCGGCTAGGCGCCGCCGGGCGCGCACTGGTCCTGGCCGCGAGCGCAGTGCCCAAATCAGGCAGTGGGCGAAGCAGCGCGGATACAAGGTCAATGAGCGCGGCCGTATTCCGGCGAACATCGTCGCTGAGTATGAAGCGGCGCACTAGTACGGACGTATACCTAGGCACCGGAGTTCGCGAGTTCTTAAGCGGGCGCCGGCTCAGCGCCTTGTGGCGAGCGACTCCCATAGCGAGCAGTGTCACCTCCGATCGGCCCCGGGCCGGGATCGTCCTCGCGGATCCTCCCGCCGCCGGGCCGGCCGCGGATCGCACCGTTGGCCCAGCAGGACGGCTCTTACCGTCCAGGGCCAACGGTGCGTTTGCTTGTCCGGCCTCCGGCGTCCCGCCGAGGCGCGCGGCCGGGCGTTCGCTCGCGGCGTACCGGGAACACGGGCCTGATCAGGAGGGTTGGATAGGGGTGAATGGCTGGTGTCCAGGGAACGTCCTGTGATGCGTAGCGCATACTCGAAGAAGAGCACCACCGTGAGCCTGCGGCTGCGACCGTGGGCACGCGGCTACTATGCGGAGTAGGCAAGTACAGGGCCGCCCCCGTGCTGTGAGGAGAGCGACGAAATGTTCGAAAGGTTTACCGATAGAGCGCGGCGGGTTGTTGTCCTGGCGCAAGAAGAAGCCAGGATGCTCAATCACAACTACATCGGCACCGAGCACATCCTGCTCGGCCTCATCCACGAGGGTGAGGGCGTCGCGGCCAAGGCGCTCGAGTCGCTCGGGATCAGCCTGGACGCCGTGCGGCAGCAGGTCGAGGAGATCATCGGGCAGGGCCAGCAGGCGCCGTCCGGGCACATCCCCTTCACGCCTCGCGCCAAAAAGGTGCTCGAGCTCTCGCTGCGCGAGGCGCTGCAACTCGGGCACAACTACATCGGCACCGAGCACATCCTGCTCGGTCTCATCCGTGAGGGTGACGGTGTGGCCGCCCAGGTGCTCGTGAAGCTGGGCGCCGACCTGAACCGGGTGCGTCAGCAAGTGATCCAGCTGCTGCACGGGTACCAGGGCAAGGAGCCCGCCGCGTCGGGTACGGCCGCGGAGTCCGCGCCGTCGACGTCGCTGGTCCTTGACCAGTTCGGCCGGAACCTCACCCAGGGCGCGCGCGAGGGCAAGCTCGACCCGGTCATCGGCCGGGAGAAAGAGATCGAGCGGGTCATGCAGGTGCTATCCCGGCGGACCAAGAACAACCCCGTCCTGGTGGGCGCGCCCGGCGTCGGCAAGACGGCGGTGGTCGAGGGACTGGCCCAGAAGATCGTCAAGGGCGAGGTCCCTGAGACCATCAAGGACAAGCAGCTGTACACGCTGGACCTCGGCGCGCTGGTGGCCGGGTCGCGTTACCGCGGTGACTTCGAAGAGCGGCTCAAGAAGGTGCTCAAGGAGATCCGCACCCGGGGCGACATCATCCTGTTCATCGACGAGATCCACACGCTGGTCGGAGCCGGGGCCGCCGAGGGCGCCATCGACGCGGCCTCGATCCTGAAGCCGATGCTGGCCCGCGGCGAGCTGCAGACCATCGGGGCCACCACACTGGATGAGTACCGCAAGTACCTGGAGAAGGACGCCGCGCTCGAGCGCAGGTTCCAGCCCATCCAGGTGGCCGAGCCGACCATCTCGCACACCATCGAGATCCTCAAGGGCCTGCGGGACCGGTACGAGGCGCACCACCGGGTGTCCATCACCGACAGCGCGCTCGTCGCCGCGGCTCAGCTCGCCGACCGTTACATCAGCGACCGCTTCCTGCCGGACAAGGCCATCGACCTGATCGACGAGGCCGGCTCCAGGATGCGGATCCGCCGCATGACCGCGCCGCCTGACCTGCGCGAGTACGACGAGAAGATCGCCCAGGTGCGCCGGGAGAAGGAATCGGCCATCGACTCGCAGGACTTCGAAAAAGCGGCCGCGCTGCGCGACAACGAAAAGCAGCTGCTGGCTAAGAAGGCGGCGCGGGAGAAGGAATGGAAGGCCGGCGACATGGACGTCGTCGCGGAGGTGAACGAGGAGCTCATCGCCGAGGTGCTCGCCACCGCCACCGGCATTCCCGTGTTCAAGCTCACCGAAGAGGAGTCGCAGCGCCTGCTCCGGATGGAGGACGAGCTGCACCGGCGGGTGATCGGCCAGAACGACGCGATCAAGGCGCTGTCCCAGGCGATCAGGCGGACCCGGGCCGGCCTGAAGGACCCGAAGCGGCCCGGCGGTTCTTTCATCTTCGCGGGCCCGTCAGGCGTCGGCAAGACGGAGCTGTCCAAGACGCTGGCCGAGTTCCTGTTCGGCGATGAGGACTCGCTGATCCAGCTGGACATGAGCGAGTACATGGAGAAGCACACGGTGTCCCGGCTGTTTGGCTCCCCGCCCGGTTATGTCGGGTACGAGGAAGGCGGCCAGCTCACCGAGAAGGTCCGCCGGCGTCCGTTCTCCGTCGTGCTGTTTGACGAGATCGAGAAGGCGCACCCGGATATCTTCAACTCGCTGCTTCAGATCCTGGAGGACGGCCGCCTGACCGACGCTCAGGGCCGGGTGGTCGACTTCAAGAACACGGTCATCATCATGACGACCAACCTCGGTACCCGCGACATTTCCAAGGGCGTGACCGTGGGCTTCGCCCGGCAGGGTGACTCCACGGGTTCCTACGACCGGATGAAGTCCCGGGTCGGCGAGGAGCTGAAGCAGCACTTCCGGCCGGAGTTCCTGAACCGCGTGGACGACATCATCGTGTTCCACCAGCTGCTCCGGGAGGAGATCTTCAGCATCGTCGATCTGATGATCGCCAAGGTGGACCAGCGGCTCAAGGATCGCGACATGGCCATGGAGCTGCGGCCCGAGGCCAAGGAACTGCTGTCGCAGCGCGGCTACGACCCGGTTCTCGGGGCCAGGCCGCTACGCCGGACGATCCAGCGGGAGATCGAGGACAGCCTGTCCGAGAAGATCCTGTTCGGTGAGCTCCGGCCGGGCCAGATCGTCGTCGTGGGCGTGGAGGGCAGCGGTGAGACCGCCAAGTTCACCTTCACGGGCGAGCCCAAGCCGGACGACCTGCCCGACGTGCCCGCGGAGCTGACCAGCGAAGCCGTCGCCACCAAGAGCGGCGCGGTCGGCACCTCGTCGGGTAGCACGAGCACCACGGACGGCGGCGGGACCGCCTCCGCGCTCGGCTAGCCACTGGTATGCGAACCCGGGTCTTGCGGTGCTAGGCACCGCAAGACCCGGGTTCATGTGGCCGGCGCGGTGACCCCGAAGCCGGGTAGCGCGTAGCGGCCGTCCGGCAGCGGGTCCACCAGGCCGTCGGCCACCAGCCCGTCCAGCGCGCGGGCCAGCTGGGCCCCGGCCTGCGGGCCCCCCTGGCCGGCCCAGACCGCGTCGAAATCAGCCTGGCTCACCGGGGTACCGGAGTCGCGCAGCACCGCCAGCAGGCGGCCGCGGCACTGCCGGTCGGTGCCGTCGTAGCGCTGGGCCGGGCGCCTGGCCGCCTCGGGCGGCTGGCCGGCCGCCAGCCAGGCGCAGTCGCGGGCGACCGGGCAGGCGCCACACCGCGGCCGGGCGGCCGTGCACACCAGCGCGCCCAGTTCCATCACCGCCACCGACCAGCGCGCCGCCACGGCCGGCTCGCCGGGCAGCAGCGATTCGGCCAGCCGGGTCTCCGCCACGCTGGTCGCGGCCGGTGCCCGCGGCGCGCCCGTGACCAGCCGGGCTAGCACCCGCCGGACGTTGGTATCAAGCACGGCGTGCCGCTGGCCAAAGGCGAAGCTGGCCACGGCCGCGGCGGTATAGCTTCCGATCCCGGGCAGCGCGAGCAGGGCCTCGCGGTCCGCCGGGATGATCCCGCCGTACCGCGTGGTCACGATGGTCGCGGTCGCATGCAGCCGGAGCGCGCGCCTGGGGTAGCCGAGCCTGCCCCACTGCCTGATCGCCTCGCCGGGCGGCTCGGCGGCCAGCGCGGCCGGGGTGGGCCACCTGGCCAGCCAGTCCCGGTGCGCCGGAATCACCCGGCTGACCGGCGTCTGCTGCAACATGATCTCGCTGACCAGCACCGACCAGGGGGTGCGGCCGGGGGCCCGCCACGGGAGGTCCCGGGCGTGCCGTGCGTACCAGGCCAGCACCGGCTCCAGGTAGGACGTCGACATGATGCTGCCTATGGTGGCACGGGCACCGCCACGGCGCCGAACGGAATAGGCCGTTCTGCGCCGGCGGGTCTTCACCGCTCCAGGCCGGGCAGCTTGCATACTCTCCGTATGAATTTGAATGCGTACAGTGATGAAGAGGAAGATGCCGAACGGCCCGATTCCTACTGGCGCCGGAGGGTGATCACGCTGGCGGCGGGTCTGGGCCTGGCCGGCCTGCTCGGCTGGGCCTTCACCGGCAACGGGAAGCCGGTGAATCCGGCGCCGAGAACGTCGCAGGCCTCGGGCGTATGGCCGGCCGCGGCCGACAGCGGCGCGCCGTCGGCCAGCGCCACCGGCTTGGCGGCGGCTGGTTCGGCGGCGGCTGGTTCGGTGACCGGCCGTTCCCCGGCCTCCGGTCTGCCGTCACCGTCGTCGCCGCGATCCTCCGGCGGCACGCCCACGGCCAGCGCACCGGCCTCCGGCCAGGCCGCCGCGGGCGTGACGGCGGAGGGCTGCTCGGCCCAGGCCGTGGTGCTCAGCCTGTTCACCAGCCGGGCCGAGTACTCCGGCGGTCAAGATCCCCAGTTTGAGCTCTACGCCGTCTCCACCGCGTCCGGAGCGTGCCCCTTCGACACCGGCCAGAAAAAGCTCCACGTGGTGGTGATGTCCTCGGGCCGCATCATCTGGGATTCCGCCGACTGCGCCCGCGGCCGCGGCAGCCGGGTCGCCGAGCTCCGCCGCGGCGTCCCGGCGCAGGAGACGGTCAGCTGGAACCGGACCATCAGCCTGCCCGGCTGCGTCACGCTGGCCTCGTCGGCCCGTGCTGGCAGCTATCAGGTCCAGGCCAGGACCGCCACCGCGGCCAGCCCGGTGCGGACCTTCAAGCTCGCGCGCTTAACGCTCGCGCCCGCCTAGAGGTCGGTGCCGAGCACGGCGGAGAGCGCCTGGCGGATGTCCTGCACCTCCTGGACTTCCAGCTGGCGTGACGGGCCGTCAGCGGGCTCTAGGGCGCCGCCGGAGGCCACCGGGACGATGGCCCGCCGGAAACCCATCCGCTCGGCCTCGGCCAGCCGCCGCGACAGCGCCGCGACCCGGCGGACCTCGCCGGCCAGGCCGACTTCGCCGATCGCCACCACGCCGCGCGGCACGCTCAGGTTGGCGGCCGAGCTGGCCAGCGCCACCGCCACGGCCAGGTCCACCGAGGGCTCGGTCAGCCGGACGCCGCCGACGGTCGCCGCGTACACGTCCTGCCGGCCGAGCTTGAGCCCGGCCCGGCGCTGCAGGACGGCGAGCACCATGCCGACCCGGGCGGCGTCAAGCCCGGAGGTGGCCCGGCGCGGCACCTCGAGCGCGGAGGGACCGACCAGCGCCTGCACCTCGGCGGGCAGCGGCCTGCGGCCCTCCAGCGTGACCGTGACGCAGGTTCCTGGCACCGGCTCCCGGTGCTGGGACAGGAAAAGCCCGCTTGGGTCCGGCAGCCCGATGAGGCCATATTCGCCCAGGTCGAAGCAGCCGACCTCGTCGGTCGGCCCGTACCTGTTCTTCACCGCCCGTACCATCCGCAGCTGCGAGTGCCGGTCGCCGTCGAAATGCAGCACCACGTCGACGAGGTGTTCCAGCGTCCGCGGGCCGGCCACGGAACCGTCCTTGGTCACGTGCCCGACCAAGATGGTGGCCAGCGCCCGCGCCTTGGCCACCGCGGTCAGCGCGCTCGCCACCTCACGTACCTGGGTCACCCCGCCAGGGACCCCTTCCACCCCGGCGGCGGCGATGGTCTGGACCGAGTCGATGATCAGCAGCTTGGGGTTGACCTCCTCCACGTGCCTGAGCACGGCGTCCAGGTCGGTCTCCGCGGCCAGGTAGAGCTGTTCGCTGACCGCGCCGATCCGGTCGGCCCGCAGCCGCACCTGAGCCGCCGACTCCTCCCCGGTGACGTAGAGCACCGGCCCGGATTCCGCGACCAGCGCGCCCGCCTCGAGCAGCAAGGTGGACTTGCCCACGCCTGGCTCGCCCGCCAGCAGCAGGACGGCCCCGGGGACCAGGCCGCCGCCGAGGACCCGGTCCAGCTCGTCCAGCCCGGTCGCCCGGGCCGCGGCGTCGGTGGCGTCGACCTGGCCGATGGGCAGCGCCGGGGTGCTGACCGGCGCGCCGATCCGGTGCGAGACCGCCCGGATGCCGACCCGGGCGGCTCCGGACACCCGGGCCGGGCCCGCCTCCTCCACCGTGCCCCAGGCCTGGCACTCGCCGCACCGCCCGCTCCACTTGGCCGACTGCCAGCCGCACTCCCTGCACCGGTAACCGGCCGAACCCGCCGTCGCCTTCGCCATGACCCGCACAGTAACGGTCACCTCTGACAATCTCAGTAAGCTGGGAGGGAACCTACGGAGGGAGTCCAGCGGTGAGCGGCGAGGTCAACCCACCCATTCCGCCCGTCGCCCTGTCTACCTCGTCCGTCTACCCCGAACGCACCCCTGAGGCTTTCGAGATGGCCGCGCGGCTCGGGTACGACGGGGTCGAGGTCATGGTCTACACGGACCTGGTCAGCCAGGACGCGGACGCGCTACGCGGGCTGCGGGATTACCACCAGGTCCCGATCGTGTCCGTGCACGCGCCCAGCCTGCTGCTGACCCAGCGGGTCTGGGGCCGTGAGCCGTGGGAGAAACTGCGCCGGGCCAAGGACGTCGCCGAGCGTGTCGGAGCCCGGGTGGTGGTGCTGCACCCGCCGTTCCGCTGGCAGCGCGAGTACGTCCGCGGGTTCACCGACGGCCTGGCCGCGATGGCCGAGGAGACCGACGTCATCTTCGCGGTGGAGAACATGTACCCGATCCGGGCCGGCGGCAGCGAGATGGTGCCGTACGCCCCGACCTGGGACCCGACGGCGCTGGACTGCGCGCACGTCACGCTGGACCTGTCGCACACGGCCGCCTCTGGCTCTGACGCCCTGGCCATGGCGGCCGAGCTCGGCGGCCGGCTGGCCCACGTGCACCTGGCCGACGGTACGGGCGCGCCGGCCGGCCCGTTCCCCGACGAGCACCTGGTGCCCGGCCGGGGCGGCCAGCCCTGCGCCGAGCTGCTCGGCCGGCTGGCCGCGACGGGTTACCCGGGGGTCGTGGTGGTCGAGGTGAAGACCACCCGGGCGGCCACCCAGGAAGCCAGGCTGGCCGACCTGGCGGAGTCGCTGGCGTTCGCCCGGCGGCACCTGGCCCTGCCGGCCGGCCAGGCCAGCCGGGGGTAAATTCCTGGTATGACCCCCAACACCCCTTGATCACCGTGGCCCCGACCGGCGCCGAGGCGGACAAGTCCGCGGTGCCGGCCCTGCCGGTCACGCTGGACGAGCTCGTCGCCACGGCCAAGGAGTGCCAGGCGGCCGGGGCCGCGGTCATCCACGTGCACATCAGGGACGAGGCGGCGCGGCCCACGCTGGAGGGTGGCCGGCTCGCGGACACCGTCGCGGCGCTGCGGGCGGGCACCGACCTCATCGTCCAGCTCTCCACCGGCGGCGCGGTCACCGACAGCTTCGCCAGCAGGCTGGCCGTGCTCGACGCCGGCCCGGACGCCTGCTCGCTGACCTGCGGCACGGTGAACTTCGGCGATGACGTGTTCGCCAACCCCTGGTCCTTTATCAAGGAGCTGTACCAGCTGACCCAAGAGCGTTCGGTCGTGCCCGAGTTCGAACTGTTCGACCTCGGCCAGGTGGCGACGCTGCACCGGCTGCTCGCCGAGTTCGGTCCTCCGGCCGGCGGCCACGTGCACTGTGACCTGGTAATGGGCGTGCCCGGAGGGATGCCGGGCGACGTGGCCACGCTGACCGCCGCGGTGGCCGCGCTGCCGGCCGGCGCCACCTGGTCGGCCACCGGCATCGGCCGGACCACGTTGCCGGTGATGTTCGGCGCCCTCGGCGCCGGGGGTCACCTGCGGGTCGGGATGGAGGACACGGTCTCGTTCGCCCGGGGCCGCCCGGTCACGGGTAACGCCGAGCTGGTCGAGCGGGCCGCGGAGCTGGCCCGGCTAGTCCAGCGGCCGCCCATGTCCCCGGCCCAGGCCCGTGCCTTCCTCGGCGTCGGCCCCTGACGACTGCTTGCTAGGCGTTTGCAATTGCAAGCATGCGGTGGCAAACTTTACCTATGCGCAACGTAACAGTGAACTCGATCGGTGACTACATCAGGGAGCAGCGGGAGCAGGCGAAGATCTCGATGCGCCAGCTGGCGGCCACCGCCGGGGTGTCCAACCCGTACCTGAGCCAGATCGAGCGCGGCCTGCGCAAACCGAGCGCCGACATCCTGCAGCAGATCGCCAAGGGGCTGCGTATCTCGGCGGAGGCGCTCTATGTGCAGGCCGGGATCCTGGAAGACAGGCCGGCCGACTCCGGTGTCCGCTCGGCCCTGCTCGCCGACCCTGAGCTGTCAGAGCGGCAGAAGCAGGTGCTGATCGAGATCTACGAGTCGTTCCGCCGGGAGAACGTAGCCGCCAGCGAGAGCACGCAGGCGGAAGCCGCCGCGCTCGCCGCCGGTGAAGCGGGCTTCGCCGACGGAGCGCCGGGCGCGGAGGCGTTCCTGGCCGAGATGGCGGCGGAAGCCGCGGCGCAGGCGGCCGCGTCCGAAGCGGCCGCGTCCGAAGCGGCCGCGTCCGAAGCAGCCGCGTCCGAAGCGGCCGAACCCAAGGCCACAGACGGCCCGCACGACCAGCCCGGCGCCGCCAGCCAGGCGGACCCTAGGATCGGTCCAGACAGTGCCTCTGACTAGGTAGCGTGATCCCGTGATCGGTTCCTCCTATACCCCCATTACCTACTTCTTCCTGGCCTTGGGCGTGGTGGCGTTTGGCGTCGAGCTGTGGGCCTTCATCGACGCCATCACCCGGCCGAGCCAGGCCTTCGTGGCCACGGGCAAGCGGACTAAGCGGTTGTGGCTCATCATCCTGGGCGTGGCCGTCGTGGTGGGCCTGGCCGGGGTGGCGTACCGCATCGGCCCGACCTCGATCCTGCCGGTCGCGGCGTTCGTGGCGGCCGCCGTCTACCTGGCCGATGTCCGGCCCAAGGTGAAGGAGTTCCGCAGCGGCGGGGGAACCAGCTCGGGACCGTACGGCCCCTGGTAGCCGGGCAGGCTGGCCTGGGTGCGGCGGCGGTCAGCGGATGAGCAGCGTGACCGGGGCGCTGACCAGCAGGGCCGCGGTCAGGCAGATCGCGGCCACGGCGAAGGCGGGCAGCGGCCGGGCCGGGTGCAGCAGCCGGGTGACCCGCGCGGTCACCTCGCCCTCGCCGACCGCCAGCGTGCCCGCGGGGGCCGGACTGGGGGCTGCGGTGCCAAATCGGACCAGCGCGGACACGAGTTCCCGGGCCGGGCGGGACCGCAGCGCGTGGTCGTCGGCCAGCATCTCGACCAGCAGGGCGACCGCCCGGTGAGCGTCGGTGCAGGTCACTGATCTGGGGAAGGCACGCCGCAGCGCGGTAAAAGGGAGCAGCACGAGGTCGTGCCGCTCGCGCAGGTGGGCTCGCTCGTGCGCGAGCACGGCCGCCAGCTCGCCACAGCCGAGCAGTTCCAGGGTGCCGACGCTGACCACGATCTGCGACCGCCGTCCCGGCAGGCAGTACGCGGCCGCGGTGGGGTAGTCCACGACCAGGGCGCCCGGTACCTTAGGGTCACCGTGGGCCAGCAGGGTGAGCAGCGCTCGCTGCCGCCGCCTGGCCTGCAGCGCGGCGGCGGACACGGCGAGGAGAACCCAGCACAGCAGGCCGAACAGGGCCAGCCCGCCGGCCAGGCAGGCCAGCCGGATCGCGACGACGATCACCGGCACGGTGCCCGTCCCGCCAAGGGCGCCGATCACCCGGAAAGGGCCGCCGGCCCGGAACAGCGCGCCGAGGTGCCAGACCGACCGGACCACGCCGGTGCGGCTGTCCGGCATGGCCAGGCCGAGGAGCGTGCCGACGGAGGCCAGGCCGGAGGCGAAGCCGAGGGATTGCCAGAGCACGATGGCCATGGCGGGCGACCGGCCCGGCCAGCGTGCTGGCCCGAGCGCAGAAGCTCCGCACGCGCTTCCGACGGCGACTACGGCCAGGAGCGCTGCGTCCTCAAGTCCGGTCATCCTTCTCGCCGCTACCTTCGACTACTTCCAGGGCGTCGCGCAGTGCCTCGGCCTCGACGCCAGATACCGATCGTGCGAACCGAGTCAAGGCTGCCGTACGATCTCCGGTCTGCTCGAGCGCGGTCAGCATGAGCTCGGTGACGTAGGTCTCGCGAGTAGCGGCGGGGCGATATCGCCAGGCACGCCCGTCGCGTTCCCGTTTGGCGAAGCCCTTTTTCGCAAGCCTGTCGAGCACCGTCATGACGGTGGTGTGAGCTAGATTACGCTCGGTCAGCCTAACACTGACCTCGCGCACGGTGAGAGACGTATCGGTTTCCCACAAGACGTCCATGATGGCCCGCTCAAGCTCACCCAACCGGTTCACGGTCGTCAATGTACCCCCATCACCCGCCATTCATGCTGGCCCGCCCGAGCCGGATCTGCGTTACCGGCCCGGGTCGGCGAACCGGGCGAAGGCCCGCAGGTTAGCCAGGCTCTCGCCGCGCTTGGCGCGCCACGCCCATTCCCGCCGGATGGCGGAGGCGAAGCCGAGCTCCAGGGCCGCGTCGAAGTTGTCGTCGGAGTAGCTGAGCACGCAGCCCAGCAGCCGGTCGACGTCGGCCACGCTGACCGCGCTGAGTGGCAGCCGCCCGGTCAGGTACACATCACCCACCGGGTCGAGGCTGAAGTGGACCCCGTACATGCGCCCGTTGCGCTCGAGCAGGAAGCGGTAGAAGGCCGCGTGGTTCTCGTCGGGCTGGCGGCAGAAGAACGACTCCACGCCGAGGCTGTGCTCACCGGCCACCAGCCAGGCCATGGTGGCGAGCTTGTGCTGGCCCTCAAGCCGGACCAGGTAGGCTCCGGGCCGCGGGTTGTCGAACGCCAGCCCGAGCTCGGCCAGCGCCGCCTCGATGGAGGCCGCGGTGCCTTCCGGCGGGTTCATGCGCGTACGGTCGCGGCGGTCTCGCCCACGACGGTCATCGAGTTCATGGCCTCGGTGTAGACCCCGATCAGCTGGTCCGCCGTCGCGGGCCAGCCGAACCCGGAGGCGTGCTCGACCGCGCCCCGGGACAGCTTCGCCCGCCGGCCCGGCGCCGCGATCAGCTTGGCCAGCTCGCGCGCGTAGGCGGCGGGCTCGCGGGAGTCCACCAAGATGCCGGAGCGGCCGTGGCTGACCGCGGTGCGCAGGCCGCCGACGGCGGCCGCGACCACCGGGGTGCCGCAGGCCTGCGCCTCCAGCGCGACCAGGCCGAACGATTCCGAATGTGACGGCACGAGCACCACCGTAGCGGCTCGGTACCAGTCCGCCAGCTCGCGCTGCGGGCACGGCGGCTCTTGCCGGACCCGGCCGGCGATGCCCAGCGAGGCCGCCAGCGAGTCGAGCCGCCCGGGGGCGCCCACCTCGGTGCCGCTGGGGCCGCCGACGAAGACCACCACCAGCCGGCCCGCCAGCGCCGGGGCGGACCGCAGCAGCTCGGCCGCGGCGCGCAGCACGATGTCGGGGCCCTTCAGCGGCTGGATCCGGCCCGCGAAGACCAGCACCACCGCGTCGGCGGGCAGCCCGAGCCGGCCCCTGGCCGCCGCCATCGAGCCGGGCGAGAACAGGGCCAGATCCACCCCCGGGCTGACCGTCCTGACCCGGCGCGGGTCGGCCCCGTACAGCTCGACCAGCTGCCGTGCTTCCTCGGCGGTGTTGGCGACGAGCCGGTCCGCGGCCGCGACGACCTCGCCCTCGCCGCGGATCCTGGCGCCGGGCTCGGCGCGGTCCCCGCTGGCCAGGGCCAGGTTCTTGACCTTGCCCAGGGTGTGCATGGACTGGATGAGCGGAACTCCCCAGCGCTCCGCCGCCACCGCGGCGACCTGGCCGGACAGCCAGTAGTGCGCGTGCAGCAGGTCGTACCGGCCGGGCGCGAAGGCGGCTTCGGTGCGCAGCACCCCAAACGTGAACGGGCAGATCTGCGCGGGCAGCGAGTTCTTGTCCAGTTCCTCGAACGGCCCGGCCACCACGTTGCGGACCAGGACGCCCGGGGTCAGCTCGACGACGGGCGGTGCGTCGGGGCAGACCGCGCGGGTGAAGATCTCGACCTCGACCCCGCGTCGGGCCAGTTGCCTGGCCACCTCGACCACGTAGACGTTCAGCCCGCCCGCGTCGCCGGTGCCCGGCTGATCCAGGGGGGACGTGTGCAGGCTGATGGTCGCGATGCGGCGGGGAACGCGCGGCGTCGCGCTGGAACGATCCGCTTCGGGCACGTTCTAAGCAACCCCGGACATGCCGCCGCCTGTTCCCTCCTCTAGGCTTTGCGGATATGAGGACGCTGGTGCTGCTTCGTCACGGCGAGAGCGAGTGGAACTCCCAAGGCCTGTTCACCGGATGGGTGGACGTCGGGCTCTCCGAGACCGGCGAGCGGGAGGCCGCGCACGGCGGCCAGCTGCTGGCCGCGGCGGGGGTGCGGCCCGACGTGGTGCACACCTCGGTGCTGACCCGGGCCATCCAGACCGCCAATATCGCGCTGGCGGAGGCGGCCATGCTCTGGCTCCCGGTGCGCCGGTCGTGGCGGCTCAACGAGCGGCACTACGGCGCGCTGCAGGGCAAGGACAAGGCCGCGACCCGGAAGGAGTTCGGCGACGAGCAGTTCATGCTGTGGCGCAGGTCCTACGACGTGCCGCCGCCGCCGATCGCCGACGGCGACCCTTTGTCCCAGGCTGGTGACGCGAGGTACGCGATCCTGCCGCCGGAGGCCAGGCCGCGCACCGAATGCCTGAAGGACGTGGTGGGGCGGATGCTGCCCTACTGGTACGACGCTGTGGTACCCGAGCTGGGCCGCGGCGAGACGGTGCTGATCGTGGCGCACGGCAACTCGCTGCGCGCGCTGGTCAAGCACCTGGACGGGATCAGTGACGCGGCCATCGCGGAGCTGAACATCCCGACCGGCATCCCGCTGCTCTACCAGCTGGACGACGACTTCCGGCCGGTGGTGGCCGGCGGCACGTACCTGGACCCGGCCGCCGCCGCCGCCGCGGTCGAGGCGGTCAAGAACCAAGGCCGCTAATCCGGCATTACCGGATATCGGCCATGAGGTGAACAACCCGCGAATATCGTCCGGCGTTACCCATCGCGGGTGTTTTCCGTGCCGCCCCACCGCATACCATCGGATCTGTGAGTCTTTACTGGTCAGCCTTCTGGCCTGCGCAGATATCGGAGACCGGGTGGCGATAAGAACCAGGACCGGGAGCACTACCCGGCAGGTACGGGGAGCGCGGATACGGACGGCCCGGCAGCCTGCGCGGCTGCCGCCCGGCATCGCCTCGGTCCTGTCGGTGCTCTCGTCTTCCGCCGTCGTGCTCGACAGCAACGACCGGGTGCTGCGGGCCAGCGCCGCGGCCCGGGCGTTCGGTCTGGTCAAGGGCGATCGCCTCATGGTCAGCGAGCTGGCCGCGCTGGCCCGCCAGGTCCGCAGGGACGGTGAGATCAGGGAGGGCGAGGTCGAGGTCCCGATGCCGAGGTTCGGTGGCCGCACCACCAGCTTCGCCGTCCGGGTGGCGCCGCTTGGCGGTTCTGTCGGCGGCGGTGGCCTGGTGCTCGTGCTGGCCGAGGATCAGACGGAAAGCCGCCGGGTGGAAGAGGTCAGGCGGGACTTCGTGGCCAACACCAGCCACGAGCTGAAGACCCCGGTGGGGGCGCTGGCGCTGCTGGCGGAGACGATCGAGGACGCCGCCGACGACGCCGAGGCGGTGCGCCGGTTCGCGGGCAAGATGCGCCAGGAAGCCCAGCGGCTGACCAACCTGGTGCAGGACCTGATCACGCTGTCCCGGATCCAGGCCGCCGAGCCGGTGCCCGACCCGCGCTGCGTCAAGCTGGACGCGGTGGTGGCCGAGGCGGTGGATAGCTGCCGGATGAGAGCCACCGCCCGCGGCATCACGCTCGCCTTCGTCGGGGCCCGGGGGCTAGTCGTCCGCGGCGACGAGGACCTGCTCGTCACCGCGCTGCGCAACCTGCTGGAGAACGCGGTCGCCTACAGCCCGGAGCGGACCAGGGTGGTGATCAGCGCCAAACGGCTGACCGACGGGACCGCCGAGCTGAGCGTGGCCGATCAGGGCATCGGCATCCCCGAGCGTGACCTGGAGCGGATCTTCGAGCGTTTCTACCGGGTCGATCCGGCGCGCTCGCGGGCCACCGGTGGTACCGGTCTCGGGCTGGCCATCGTCAAGCACGTGATGGCGGCCCATAACGGCAACGTCACGGTGCGCAGTGTGGAAGGCGCCGGCTCCACCTTCACCCTGTACATCCCGCTCCGGAGCGAGCTCGAGAGCCCAGGAGGACTCAAGTGACACGCGTGCTGGTAGTTGAGGACGAGGATTCGTTCAGCGATGCCATCTCGTACCTGCTGCGCAAGGAGGGTTTCGAGGTCGCGGTCTGCGGGACCGGGCCCGACGCGCTCGACACCTTTGACCGGACCGGCGCCGACCTGGTGCTGCTCGACCTGATGCTGCCCGGCCTGCCGGGCAGCGAGGTGTGCCGGTCGCTGCGGGAGAAGTCCAACGTGCCGGTGATCATGCTGACCGCCAAGGACAGCGAGATCGACAAGGTGGTCGGGCTCGAGCTTGGCGCCGACGACTACGTGACCAAGCCGTTCTCCTCCCGCGAGCTGGTCGCCCGGATGCGCGCGGTGCTCCGGCGCCGCGGCGAGCCCGAGGGCGTGGCCGAGTCGGCGCTGGAGTCCGGGCCGGTGCGGATGGACGTGGACCGGCATGTGGTCACCGTCCGCGGCGACTCCGTGCCGCTGCCGCTGAAGGAATTCGAACTGCTCCAGGTGCTGCTGCGCAACGCCGACCGGGTGCTGACCAGGATGCAGCTGATCGACCGGGTCTGGGGCGCGGACTACGTGGGTGACACCAAGACCCTGGATGTGCACATCAAGCGGCTGCGGGCCAAAATCGAGGTGGACCCGTCCCGGCCGCAGCACATCGTGACCGTCCGCGGCCTAGGCTACAAGTTCGAGTCAGCGGGCTGAGAAGTAACACCACAGTCCGTTCGGCAAAATCTTTATGGCCGAACGGCCCCGGCTGCGTGCGCCCCGCCCGCTACGGAGTAGCCGACGGGCTACCGCCCACCGACGCCGAGGCCGACCCCGACGCGCCCGCCGTCACCGGTGCCGTCGCCGAGGGCAGCGCCGTAGCCGTGGCCGTGGGCGTGGGGATGGCCGGCGGGGAGTACGTCGCGTACTCGTAGGCGCGCGGCATGACCGGCAGGTTGAGCGTCAGCGGACCCTGCTCGGCGAAGGTGAGCACCACCTGGATGGTCTGGCCGCCGGTCAGCGGTGCGGCCAGCCCGGTAAGCACGATCTGCGGCGTGGGGCCGCCCAGGTCCACCACCGACTGCGCCGCCAGGTTGACCGTGCCGCTATCGATCTTGACCGAGGCCGCGGTGCCCGGCGCGGTGACCGACTCGAGCCGGTCGCCGTCCTGGGCTTCGAGCGCGAGGAAGAGCCCGGCCTGCCCGCCGGCGGGCAGCGTGCCGTCAAGCGCGGGCCCGAGGATGAAGGCGTTGTCGACCGTGATGCCGTTATCGACCACGCTGACCCCGTAGGTAGCCGGATGGTATTCCAGCGTGGGGGCGTTCTGGCCGGCCTCACAGCCGGCCAGCACCGGGACCAGCAGGGCTACGGCGCCGGCCAGCAGGCGGCGGTTCCAGCGCGTCACCTTCACGGTCTCCTCGATTCACTCCCGTCGGACGGAAGAAATCGTAGCGGTCACGCGGCGCCCGGTTAACGCGGGGTCTTCTGGGGCGCCGGGACGGACGGCGTCGCCGGTGTCGCCGGATGGCGGCCCGGCGCCCGGGCGGTGCCGCCCGTCACAGCCGGCGAGGGCGCCAGGCGGGCCGGCGTCGCCGTGTTCGACGCGGTGGCGCGGGCCGGCGCTGAGGTCGAGGTGGCCGGGTGGGTTCGCTCGGCCGGCCCGGTCGCGGGGCTGAACGTGGCCACCGAGAGCATGGCGCCCGCGACCAGGCAGACGGCCAGGATGCTGGCCAGCAGCGGCATGATGGTGCCACGCGCGGCCAGCGGTCCGGCCAGCCGTCGCAGCCGGCTGCGACGTCGCCGGGCGCGTACCTCACGGTGGTAGGCCAGGACGTCGCGGTCGAGCTCCCGCGCGTCATCCGGGATCTGGATGTCGAGCGGGGACTCATCCCATCCAGCTCCGCCGCCAGGATTCACCGTCACCTCCCGCGCGAGAACAGGCTTTGCTCTCCAGTATGCGGCCCCCGGCGGGGTCCGCGGGAAGCCCCCCCGGGGCAACATTGCAGATCAGCCCGCGAGATGTCAGGTTCGCTGGGGTGGCTCAGGTAGACTAGTGGTTAAGTCGCGAGCCGTGAAGGGGCGGTACTGGCCGTGGTCCGGCCAGCTGAGCGGTATGGGTACGCACCAGTAACAACCGTACTGACCTGCATATTTACGGTGATGGGCATTTTATCGACACCGCTCAACGTGGTAAGATGGCCTTCAGCGGAAGGGGTACTTGCCACATGTCTTTCAAGGTCGGCGATACCGTCGTCTATCCCCATCACGGGGCTGCTCGCATCGAAGCGGTCGAGACTCGCACCATCAAGGGCGAGGATAAGACCTATCTGGTCCTCAAGGTCGACAAGGGTGACCTGACCGTACGCGTCCCTGCGGACAATGCCGAGTTGGTAGGCGTTCGTGATGTCGTAGGTGCCGAGGGGCTTGAGCGGGTTTTCGAGGTGCTCCGGGCCCCGCACACAGAAGAGCCGACGAACTGGTCCAGGCGTTACAAGGCCAACCTCGAAAAGCTCGCCTCCGGTGACGTGAACAAGGTGGCCGAGGTCGTCAGGGACCTGTGGCGCCGGGACAGGGAGCGCGGTCTGTCCGCGGGCGAGAAGCGCATGCTCGCCAAGGCGCGCCAGATCCTGGTGAGCGAGCTGGCCCTGGCCGAGAAGACCAACGAGGACAAGGCCGAGGCGCTGCTTGACGAGGTCCTGGCGACCTGAGCCGGACATCCGAGTTAACCAGGGTGACTGTGCCTGACCCGGTGTCCGGGGTCCTGAGCTGGGGTGTCCCCCGGGTCGGGATCGGAGTCGATGTCCACCCGCTGACCCCGGCCCGGGAGCTTTACCTCGCGGGCCTGCTGTGGCCAGGTGAAGCGGGCCTGGACGGCCATTCCGACGGTGACGTGGCCGCGCATGCCGCGTGCACCGCGCTGCTGTCGGCGGCCGGGCTCGGCGACCTGGGTGAGAATTTCGGTACCGCCCGCCCGGAATGGGCGGGCGCGTCCGGACTCGCCCTGCTGGCCGAGACGGCCCGGCTGATCAGCGGGGCCGGCTATGTCATCGGCAATGTCGCGGTCCAGGTGATCGGGAACCGGCCCCGGGTGGCACCGCGCCGGGCCGAGGCGCAGAAGGTGATGGCCGAGGCGCTGTCCGGCGCTTGCGTCACGGTGGCCGCCACCACCACCGACGGGCTCGGCCTGACCGGCCGGGGCGAGGGTATCGCCGCGATGGCCACCGCGTTGCTGCTGCCGGCCGGGTAACCAGGCCGCCGGGCCTGCCGGCCTGGTACAGCGCTCTGTCGGCTGCCGAACGCATCCCGTATTCTTACCAGGTGACATTGCGCCTTCATGACACTGCCTCACGGTCGGTGCGCGAGTTCACGCCGATCACGCCCGGCCAGGCGTCGGTGTACCTGTGCGGCGCCACCGTGCAGGCGCCGCCGCACATCGGCCATCTACGGTCGGCGGTGTGCTTCGACGTCCTGGTCCGCTGGCTGGAGGCGAGCGGATACCAGGTGACGTTCTGCCGCAACGTCACCGATGTGGAGGACAAGATCCTGCGGGCCGCCGAGCGGGACGGCGTCCCGCCGCCGATCGTGGCCGAGCGCAACCAGCGCGCTTTCACCTGGGCCTACGACGCGGTCGGATGCCGTCCGCCGGATCTCGAACCGCGTGCCACCGGGCACATCCCGGAGATGATCGTGCTGATCCGGCGGCTGATCGAGCGTGACCACGCCTACTGTGGCGGCGGAGACGTGTATTTCGACGTGCACTCCTACCCTGGCTACGGTGCGCTGTCCGGCCAGCGGCTTGATCAGATGCGGGCCGCGGAGGACGCCAGCGGCAGCGGGGCCAAACGCGACCCGCGCGATTTCACCTTGTGGAAAGCCGCGAAGCCGGGCGAGCCGAGCTGGGAGACCCCGTGGGGCCCCGGCCGGCCGGGCTGGCACCTGGAATGCTCGGCGATGGCCACCAAGTACCTCGGGCCGTCCTTTGACATTCACGGCGGCGGGATGGACCTGATCTTCCCGCACCACGAAAACGAGCTCGCGCAGTCCCGGGCCGCCGGGGACGGGTTCGCCCGGTACTGGCTGCACAACGGCCTGCTCGGGCTGGCCGGGGAGAAAATGAGCAAGTCCGGCGGCAACTCATTGCTCGTCACCGACATGCTGACCCGGGTCCGGCCCGCTGAGCTGCGGTATTATCTCATCGGTGCGCATTACCGGTCGCTGCTTGAGTTCTCCGAGGACGCGCTGGACGAGGCGGCCGCCGGGTACCAGCGGATCGAACGTTTCGTGACGCGGGCCACCGAGGTACTCGGACGTCTCGGCATCGACTACAGTACGGGTGCCGCCGGGAAACCGGACGGCTGGGCGAGCGGGTCCGCGGACGCGCTGCCGGTGTCGTTCCGTTCGGCTATGGACGACGATCTCGGTGTCCCGTCCGCGCTGGCGGCCGTGCACGCCTGCGTCAGGGACGGCAACCAGGCACTGGCCACCTCGGACAAGGGCGGCGCCTGGACCAGCCTGGTCGGGCTCAGGTCGATGCTCGGGGTGCTCGGCCTCGATCCGCTCGCGGCGCCCTGGGCCGGGTCGCCGGGCGGGTCAGGTGACCGGCTCAAGCAGGTGGTCGACGCACTGGTCAAGCTGACCTTGCAGCAGCGGGACGCGGCCCGGGCCCGGCGTGACTACGCCACCTCGGACGGGATAAGAGACGGCCTTGAGCAGATCGGCATCGTCGTCGAGGACACGGGCGAAGGCCCGCGATGGGAGTTGAAGCGTTGAGCGGAACAGGTGGCGCCCGGCCGCGCCGGAGCGGAGCCGGACGGGCCGGACCCCGCGCGCCGGAGTGGGCCGGACCAAGTCAGGCAAGCCGCGGGCCGGCACCGGCGGCCAGGGCAGGCGCGCGCTCGAGGGCAAGGGCCCGACCCCGCCCGCGGCCATGCGTCCTGGGCACCCCGCGCAGCGGCGTTCCGCGGCTTCCGCCGACACGTCCCGGCCGCGCCGCCAGGGTGACGGCTCCGGTGTCGGACTCGCCCAGGTCCTACCGGCCCGCCGAGTCCAGCGGGCCGTCCAGGTCGCACGAGCCGCCCCGGTCTACGATTCGGCCCGGTCGTACGAGTCCGTCCAGGTCTTACGATTCGGCCAGGTCGTACGGGTCGGCTCGGTCGTACGGGTCGGCGGGATCCTCGGCCCCGGCGGGGCGCACGTCGCGGGGGGCCGGAGACGCGGCCGAGTTCGTGGCCGGCCGCAACGCGGTGGTCGAGTCGCTGCGGGCCGGCGTCCCGTCGGCGGTGCTGTACGTCGGGGCCCGGGTGCAACACGACGACCGGATCGCCGAGGCCATCAAGCTGGCGGCTGACCGTGGCATAGCGGTCCTGGAGACCGGCGCCGCCGAACTGGACCGGCACACCGGCGGGGCGCTGCACCAGGGGCTGGCCCTGCGGGTCCGGGCCTACGACTACGCCCATCCCGACGACCTGCTGGCCCGGGCCGCCGAGGCGGGCCAGACGCCGCTGATCGTCGCCCTGGACAGCGTCACCGACCCGCGCAACCTGGGTGCCGTGGTGCGTTCCGCGGCGGCGTTCGGCGCGCACGGAGTGGTCGTACCTGGCCGCCGCGGCGCCGGCGTCACGGCCGGGGCGTGGAAGGCGTCGGCCGGGGCCCTGGCCCGCGTCCCGGTAGCGCGTGCGGTCAACCTGACCCGCGCGCTGCAGGCCTACCGCGACGCCGGGATTTTCCTGGCCGGCCTGGACGCCGCCGGGGACACCGACATCCGGGACCTGGAGCTGGCCACCGCCCCGCTCACACTGGTCATCGGGTCCGAGGGCCGTGGCCTGTCCCGGATCGTCGCCCAGGCCTGTGACGTGCTGGTCAGGATTCCGATCGCGGCCCGCACCGAGTCGCTGAACGCCGGGGTGGCCGCGGGCATCGCGTTGTACGAGGTGGCGGCCGTCCGGTCCCAGCCGCGGTAACGCCCGCGCGGTGCCCGCCCGCAGGGTGCTCGCCCGCGAGTCATGACCTGACGCCGGATGGGCTACCATGCTCAGAGTCTCCCGCCGGTGTAGCTCAGTTGGCAGAGCAGCCGTCTTGTAAACGGCAGGTCAGCGGTTCGATTCCGCTCACCGGCTCCCAGGAGGTCTTCACGTTTCAGTGGGGGCCATGTTCACGTTTGGGTCTGACATTCTGGCGTGGCGATGGCGTGGCTGCGGCTGCTGCCGTGTCGTGTGCGGTTCGTGTTTGCGTGGTGGCTTCCTGCGTGTGTCCGGGGCGGTTTCCGGGCATGCTGCCGCCGTCGCTGGCGGTGGTCGGCGTGGTCGCAGGCTGCTGCCCGGGTGCGGGGTGCTGCGGCTGGGTTAGGGCGGCCCGGTGGCGGCGGCGAGCTCGGTGAGGGTCTTGCGGCGGCGGCGGCGGGTTCTCGGGGGCAGGCCCGTTGGCGGCGCGGCGCTGGTTGTCTTCCTGCCGGGCGTTCCAGGCGGCGAGGATGCGCTGGTTGCGGACGATGAGCAGGGTGGTGGTGAACAGCATCAGGGGTGCCAGGCCCATCAGGCGGCACCAGCCGCGGCTGATGTCGTTGGTGGCGGGGTCCTTGGCGGTGGCGAAGCCGCGTTCGGCGCCGGTGCGGCGGGCGTAGGAGCGGCGCCAGGCCGCGGACGGGTAGTCGTGTTTCTGCGCGGTCTTGGCGATGCACGTCCGGGCGGGACGGTGATGGTCTGCTGGGTGCAGCAGGCCTGGGGGTGCTGCGGCGGGGTGAGGATCTCGGGCCGGTCCCGGTCCAGGGTCATCGAGGCGGGCCGGAGCGGGCAGCGGATCTTGCCCATGGCGGCGGGGCACTGGACGCGGTGGTAGCCGTCGGCGTCGTCGGCGGTGAGGCGGCCGAGCTTGTAGCGGGCCAGCTCGGCGGTCTGCGTGTCCTGGTCCGCGGCCTGCTCCGTGGTGGCGGTGCGGGCGAGCGGGCCGAGTTCCAGCAGCGGGCGGGGTGTGGCGGGGCAGTACAGGTTGCCGTTGGCGATGATGGCGCCGTGGTGGGTGCCCTTGGGGCCGCGGTCGTGGGGGTGCAGGTCCTGGACGAGCTGCGGCGCCGGCGGCGCGCAGCGGGATGGCCCAGGCGTCGGCGTCGCGGTGGGCGTAGCCGGAGTCGGCGAGGATGTCGCCGAGCGGGATCCCGGCGCGGGCATCGCGGTCAGCACGGGGGCGAACGCGCGGACCGGGTCGTGGCGGCATGAGGACAGCGTGGCGCGGCGGGCGAGCTCGGGGACGGCCGGGCCGTTCTCGTCGGCGCATCATGATCGCGGCGGAGAGGTAGTACCCGTAGAACAGCTCGTCCTGGCTGCGCAGCAGGTTGTTCTTGCGGTGTCCCCACCAGGCTTCGGGGTCGGCGCAGTCGCCGGTGCCGCGCGGCGGGGGCCGGGAGAAGGACTCCAGGTCCGTCCAGTCCACGGCCAGCGACGTGCTGGCGTCCTTGAACTCCTCCGGGATGATGCCTCGAGCAGGTCGTCGCAGATGCGCCTGCAGCGCCGGCGAGGGCAGCCCGCCGGGCTCGTCCTTGCCGAGGGCCGCGGCGACCAGGCCGAAGGTGTGCTCGGTCTGCCGGTAGGTGAGCTGGTGCGGGCCGTGCTTCCAGTCCGCGATCACGCCCAGCCGCCGCTGGTCGTCTTCGGGCAGGCTGGTCAGGGCCTGGTGCACCCGGGTCAGGTGGGCGGGCCGGTGATCGGCCTGGGCCAGGCACATGCCCGGCCAGCAGGGTGCGGACGCTCAGCTGCCGGGCGCGCACCCCGATGGGCAGCATGGCCTCGATCCGCGGCGCGACGCCGGAGGCGTCGATGATCTCCTCGAACGCCGCCAGCGGGATCATGGCCGCCGGGCCGCCCCGAGCAGCCGCACCGCCGTCGGCCTCGCCGGCCGGGCTCCAGCCCGGCGATCAGGTCGCCGAGCCGCTGGGAGCAGCTGATCCCGGCCGCGTGCATGAACGTGGCCAGCCCCAGCAGCTCCGCGCAGTCTCGGCCAGCCAGGTCGCGCGCAGCCGGCTGGTGTCCAGCCGGGGCAGCCCGCTCCCGCCGTCCAGCGCGCTGATCAGCGGGTTCGTCAGGTTCCGGCGGCCGGGATCGGCGCCGCCGCAGACCAGCCCGGTCCCGGCGAACGCGGGCCGCGGCCAGCAGCCGGGCGTGGTAGCGGGCCAGCACCGGCACGGTGCGCGGCCGGGCGCCGCGCACGGTGACCACCACCCCGCCGGACCGGCACGCGACGTCGCTGCCGCGCGACCTCGCGCAGGTCACCGCGGATCAGCCCGGCGCCGGCGCCCAGGCAGACCAGCCCGGCCGCGCGCATCCGCCGCTCCGCGCGTGGGCTGGGCATCGGCCAGCGCCAGGATACCCGCCGATCTCCGCCGGGCTGTACGGCTGCTTGGCCCGCTCCCGGGGCAGCGGCAGCGTCCGCCGGATACAGCTGCGGCACCACCCGGCGGCCGATGAACCGCAGGTTCGTGCGCAGCGTCCGCCGCGCCACGCCCGGACAGGCCCGGCGCGCACCGGGTGAACCGCTCGGCCACCGACGGGTGCAGCACCACCTCCGGCACCGGGTCCAGGCCCAGCCCGATCGCCGTAGTCGGCGAGCTTGCCCGCCGCCCACAGCAGGTTCTTCGCCCGCTCCCGCCCGCCGGGCCCGGCCGTCGTGATCACCTCCCGGGCGAACGCCGCCGCCTCGCGGCGACACCGACGACGGCCGCCACCGCCCGATATAGGCGGCAACCTCAGCATCTGCTCTGTCCATACAGCACTTATACTTAATGCAATGCGCGAGACCGGGGACCCCGGCTGCGACAATGAGAAGCGTGTCGCCCACCCCGGCCCAGCAGGCCCGCGCCGCCGCCATCGCCGCCGAGATCACCGCCCGCCTCGCCGGCGCCGCCTTCGCGCTGCCCGGCACCCTCGCCGACCGGATGACCCGCTGCGGCCAGCCCGAGCTGCCGCTGCCACGCCGACCCGCCCCGGCTGCACGGCCCCTACCACCAGTGGACCCGCAAGAAAAACGGCAAGACCGCCACCCGCATCCTGTCCGACGACCAGCTCGCCGACTACGGCCCCTGGTTCGACAACCACCGCCGCCTGCGCGAGCTCATCACCGAACTCGAAGCCCTCAGCCTCGCCATCGCCGAGGCCGACCCCCGCTGGAACCGCTAGCCAGGCCGCCCGCGCAGGCGCAGCCGACCCGCCGAGAACCGGAACACCAGCCTCCAGATCGTGTGGGCAGCGCCCGCTTAACCTGTGGGCAGCACCCCAGCCAGACCCCGTTTCCCCAGGTCAGCCCTAAACGTGAAGACCTCACCAGGAGGTCTTCACGTTTCAGTGGGGTCTATTTTCACGTTTGGGTCTGACATTCTGGCCGCGGGTCGCGTCGTGGTCTGGTGCCGGGGTCTTCGTGTGCCGTGGCTGGGGCCTGGTTGCCTGGTTGGTCCGGTGTCAGGGCATGCTTTCGCCTGGTCGTGGCTGGCTGTGCTGGTGGTGCCGGGGCGCGGGGCTGCGTGGTCGGGGTGGTGGCGGGTTAGGGCGGCCCGGCGGCGAGGCCGGCGAGGGTCTTGCGGCGCCGTTTGCGGGTTTTCGGGGGCAGGCCCGGCGGCGGCGCGGCGCTGGTTTTCTTCCTGCCGGGTGTTCCAGGCGGCCAGGATGCGCTGGTTGCGGACGATGAGCAGGGTGGTGGTGAACAGCATCAGGGGTGCCAGGCCCATCAGGCGGCACCAGCCGCGGGCTGATGTCGTTGGTGGCGGGGTCCTTGGCGGTGGCGAAGCCGCGTTCGGCGCCGGTGCGGCGGGCGTAGGAGCGGCGCCAGGCCGCGGACGGGTAGTCGTGTTTCTGCGCGGTCTTGGCGAGCACGTCCGGCGGGACGGTGATCGTCTGCTGGGCGCAGCAGGCCTGGGGATGTTCGGGGGGCTGCAGGATCTCCGGGCGGTCCCGGTCCAGCGTCATCGACGCGGGGCGGAGCGGGCAGCGGATCTTGCCCATGGCGGCGGGGCACTGGACGCGGTGGTAGCCGTCCTCGTCGTCGGCGGTGAGGCGGCCGAGCTTGTAGCGGGCCAGTTCGGCGGTCTTGCGGTCGTGGTCCGCGGCCTGTTCCCTGGTGGCGGTGCGGGCGAGCGGCCCGAGTTCCAGCAGCGGGCGCGGTGTCTGCGGGGCAGTACAGGTTGCCGTTGGCGATGATCGCGCCGTCGTGGGTGCCCTTGGGGCCGCGGTCGTGCGGGTGCAGGTCCTGGACGAGCTGCGGCGCCGGCGGCGCGCAGCGGGATGGCCCAGGCGCTGGCGTCGCGGTGGGCGTAGCCGGAGTCGTCGAGGATGTCGCCGAGCGGGATCCCCTGGCCGGGCATCGCGGTCAGCACGGGGGCGAAGGCGCGGACCGGGTCGTGCCGGCACGACGAGAGCGTGGCGCGGCGGGCGAGCTCGGGGACGGCCGGCCCGTTCTCCTCGGGCATCATGATCCCGGCGGAGAGGTAGTAGCCGTAGAACAGCTCGTCTTGGCTGCGCAGCAGGTTGTTCTTGCGGTGGCCCCAGGACGCCTCGGGGTCGGCGCAGTCGCTGGTGCCGCGCGGCGGGGGCCGGGAGAAGGACTCCAGGTCCGTCCAGTCCACCGCCAGCGACCGGCTGGCGTCCTTGAACTGGTCCGGGACCGATGCCTCGAGCAGGTCATCGCAGATGCCTGCAGCCGGCCGGAGGGCAGCCCGTCCGGCTCGTCCTTGCCGAGCGCGTCGGCGACCAGGCCGAAGGTCCGCTCGGTCTGCCGGTAGGTCAGCAGGTGCGGGCCGTGCTTCCAGTCCGCGATCACGCCGAGCCGCCGCTGGTCGTCCTCGGGCAGGGCGATCAGCGCCTGGCGGACCCGGGTCAGGTGCGCGGGCCGGCGGTCGGCCTGGGACAGGCACATCCCGGCCAGCAGGGTGCGGACCGCGCAGCTGCCGGTGCCGCACCCCGGTGGGCAGCATCGCCTCGATCCGCGGCGCGACGCCGGAGGCGTCGATGATCTCCTCGAATGCCGCCAGCGGGATCATCGCCGCCCGTGCCCCGAGCAGCCGCACCGCCTCGGCCTCCCCGGCCGGGCCCAGCCCGGCGACCAGGTCGCCGAGCCGCTGGGAGCAGCTGATCCCGGCCGCGTGCATGAACGTGGCCAGCCCCAGCAGCTCCGCGGCCTCGGCCAGCCAGGTCGCGCGCAGCCGGGAGGTGTCCAGCCGGGGCAGCCCGCTCCCGCCGTCCAGCGCGGTGATCAGCGGGTTGGTGATGTTCCGGCGGCCGGGATCGGTGCCGCCGCAGACCAGCCCGGTCCCGGCGAACGCCGCCGCGGCCAGCAGCCGGGCGTGGTAGCGGGCCAGCACCGGCACCGCCCGCGGCCGGGCGCCGCGCACCTGACCACGATCACCCCGCCGGACCGGCACGCCACGTCGGTGCCGCGCACATCGCGCAGGTCGCCGCGGATCAGCCCGGCGCCGGCGCCCAGGCAGACCAGCCCCGCCGCCCGCATCCGCCGCTCCGCGGTGGGCTGGGCGTCCGCCAGCGCGAGATACCCGCCGATCTCCGCCGGGCTGTAGGGCTGCTTGGCCCGTTCCCGCGGCAGCGGCAGATCCGCCGGATACAGCTGCGGCACCACCCGGCGGCCGATGAACCGCAGGTTCGTGCGCAGTGTCCGCCGCGCCACGCCGGACAGGCCCGGCGCGCACCGGGTGAACCGCTCGGCCACCGACGGGTGCAGCACCACCTCCGGCGCCGCGTCCAGGCCCAGCCCGAGGCGCGTAGTCGGCGAGCTTGCCCGCCGCCCACAGCAGGTTCTTCGCCCGCTCCCGCCCGCTCCGGCCCGGCCGGCGCGATCACGTCCCGGGCGAACGCCGCCGCCGGCGGCGACACCGACGACGGCCGCCACCGCCCGATATAGGCGGCCACCTCAGCATTTCACCTCCGTCCATGCAGTACTTATACTGTAATGATATGCGCGGAGATGCGGGACCCCGGCTGCGACAATGAGAGCGTGTCGCCCACCCCGGCCCAGCAAGCCCACGCCAGCCCGCATCGCCCCCGAGCTAGCCGCCCTCGCCGGCTCCGCCCTGCCCGGCACCCTCGCCGACCGGATGACCCGCTGCGGCCACCCCCGCTGCCGCTGCCACGCCGACCCGCCCGCGCCGCACGGCCCCTACCACCAGTGGACCCGCAAGAAAGACGGCAAGACCGCCACCCGCATCCTGACCGACGACCAGCTCGCCGACTACCGCCCCTGGTTCGACAACCACCGCCGCCTGCGCGAACTGATCACCGAGCTCGAGGAACTCAGCCTCGCCATCGCCGAAGCCGACCCCCGCTGGAACCGCTAGCCAGGCAGCCGCACGCCAGCCGCGCCGAGAACCGGAACCGGACAGCCTCCAGATAACGTGGGCAGCGCCCGCTTAACCTGTGGGCAGCCCCCAGCCAGGCCCCATCTGCCCAGGTCAGCCCTAAACGTGAAGACCTCACCGCAGTGTCACCTGAATAAGGTTCGAAACGGTTCGGCTGGCAAGTGACGACTGCATCGCGCCAGCACCCTCGATAACGTCCGGCAGCCCGACCATGCATTTATTGTCCGGTCTTTCACCCGAGCTCTGGGCCGTCGATCTGCGGAGCCGCCTGCTGTCCCAGGTACCTGACCGATGGCCAATCAATCGACTTTGATGGGCTGGCCTGGGGTGGGGCGGCGGAATTCTGCGAGCCAGCGGTGGTCGTCTGGCTGCCCGGGAATGGCCGTAATCTCGATACGGGTCGGGCTCAGTCCGTCGGCGCCGAACGCTTCGATCTCGGCTCGCCGCAGTGGCCAGGGCGGAAGCGGTGTGTCGGGTGTGTCGTCATGGTGAACGGCGGCGATGGCAAGCAGCGTTCCACCAGGTCCGACCAGGCGGCTGACGTTGGCGATGGCCTGGCCGCGGGGCGGGTCGGGCAGCGCCTGGACCGTGATGATCTCGATGACCAGGTCGTAGGCGCGCAGCCAGGCCTGCGGGTAACTGAGCAAGTCAGCGACTACGTACCGGACGGTGGAACCGGAAGCGCTGCCGGGCGAGCCGGATGGCTGTGCCGGAGATGTCGAAGCCGGTGGTGTCGAAGCCGACGGAGGCGACGTATTCGGCGTCGGCGCCCAGGGCGCAACCAACCACCACCGCGCGCTGGGCAGCCCCCGAAAGTTCCTGCTCGGTGGCCCAGCGAGCCAGCAGCGGATGAGGCTGGCGGCGTCTCCACGGGACCGGCACCTGCCCGCACGCACCCGCGGCGTACAGGCGGTCGAACCAGCCAGTCGGGTCGCCTGCGGCTAGCGATGCCGATGCTGAGGCGGGCCTCCTCTTCCTCTTCCAGGGCGCGCTGGGCGGCTTCCGGAGCCTCGTGCTCAGGTTCACGGGGACTGGCGCACATGGCCTACCTCCCCCAGCGTTCCCCACCGGACCTCCTGGAGTACCCACGGGTTGCCGCCTTGGCGGTCCCCGCCCGGGCCCGCGTCGATTACCTCGCGCACCTCGGCCTTGGTAGGTTGCATGCCGAAATCGGTGACGATCCAGGTCGCACCGGCCTGCGCCCATGGTTCCGTGTCGTCACCCGGCGCGATGTCCACCACCACGTCGAATGGATCATCTGCCCGGCGTGCTTCGCGGAACTCGCCAGTCAGTTCGGCTAGCGCCTCCGGGCCTGGCAGGCCGATGGGGAACACGCCTTCCCACCGCAGCGCCCGTCGTAGGGGCCGCCGGTGCGGCCACACCGTGCAGGCCACTGACACCGGGGATTCTCGGCTGCTGCACCGGGACTGGCTGGAACTCCCCGGCCCAGTACCTGACCAGATCATCGAGACCTTGATCGAGTAGTCGAGCCCGTTCGATTGGATCCACGACTTCCCCGAACGGTTCAAGTTCGCCGTTTCGGCGCCCCGCCAGGCCAACCCCAAGCGCCTGACGGCTGAACTCAGCAGATCCAGGGTGACGGTCTCCCTGGCTACCTTGTGCACGCGCCGCCGTGCTAGCGGGGTGATCAGCGGCCCTATCCGCAGGCTGCGCGTGGCGCACGCCACCGCCGCGAGTGCCACCCACGGATCGGCGACGGCCCGCACCGGCGCGCGATACACGATGTGGTCCCAGACAAAGAAGCCGTCCCAGTCCCGCTCCTCCGCAGCAACCGCGAGCTCGGCCAAGTCCCTCGGGTCGGCCAGCTCGCCGAACGGTGCAACATAGACTGCTCGCTTCACGCGCCTGAGTCTATTGCCATCAGCTGTTGCCCTTTGGGGCCGCCGTACAGCGGTCGCCTGCACCTTGAACTTTCTCGTCCTGATGCGGACAAAGACGATCTTGGCTTGGTTGCAGCGTGGAACGACATGCCAGATAATCCCAGCGCAGCGAGTGCCGGTGCGACGACTCTAGTAATTTGTATAGCTGGCGCGCGCAATTCTGAGGTGGTACTTTTGTAAATAACAAGTCAGCCTGGTGACGTTATGTGATCGGCATGAGGCTATGGCTGCGATGCGCGGACCGGTTATCGGCTGGCAGCAAGCGTGCCCGTTCTCCACGGGGTGGCGCGAGTATAGAGTGCGACGCCGCGCCGACGGAGCGGCCTCCGTCCCGTCGCGGTCCCATACTTGCGGCGGCCGAGGAGCCAGACCCGCACAACATGGCCGGAGAAATCGCGTTGCATCTAGTGCTCGATGCCGCAGTTGGGATCGTCGCAGACGAAACGCCTGAGCTGGAGCTTTTCACGGGCGAGTTGCCCAACTGGCGCTTCGACTGCTTGGGTTAGCTATCCAGTTCACCTGGATGATGACCACGCGTTCGCCTCGGACGTCGGTCAGGTAGACGAGCATTAGTTGGCCTCGCTGGACGGTGCGCAGCCCTGGCGGCTCGCCTGTGAACTCGCGCCCGTCGAGGAAGATCATCGATTCGCGGACGGTCAGTTCCTCGGCCACCTGACGGACCGCTGCCAGTGCGGCAGGTGACAACCCGGCGAGCAGGTCATCGGTGACGGGCTCCCAGTGCCAGTCAGCCACCTACGACCTCGCGGTAAGCCGCCTGAACGATCTCGGCGGCTTCCCGGATTGCCTGGTCCCGGACAGCGGGGTCGGGGTCGCCGAGGGCTCGTTCGGCGGCATGGAGCCGGGCGGCAACCGAGGGCCGCCGCTCGATGGCGATGGCGGCGCCCCAGCGCTGGTAGAAGTGGCGGATGGGGAAGACGCTGTCTTCCTCGCCAGCCTGTGTGAAGGCGTCCTGGATTTCCTGGAGAACTCCGGCAGCCGGGACGGCGCGACCGTGGCGACCGCCTGGCGCAGAGCGGGGAGCGACAGCGCGGGCATAGGAATCAACGGCTCGTCACCCTGCGGGTACTCAGCAGTCAACCCGGCCCGCCTCCTCTCACGTCCAGCAACAGAATAAACCGTGCCACGCCTCGGGGCGGAGTCTGGCTATTCGCTCGCGCGGACGTAGGCCGAGCGCTCCTGTGGCACGGCTCGCTGGTATCCGTGCAGCTAGTGCGTACGATGCACGGGGTCGTAGTTCTCATAATCCGCCGGTCGTGGGTTCGAGCCCACCCGCCCCACTTATCATTATTTGAATATACGTCTGGAAATCTCTGCCTAGTAGGCCGAAGATGTGACGGGACCTCGAGTCCGGGTCGAGCGGGCTTTGATCTGATGGCCGATCCGGCCGCTGGTGTCACGTGTCGAGGCTCACGTGCTGCACGCTGATGAATTCCTGGCCTTGATGCTCGCTGACGGTGCACCAGATGGTCACGTTGTCGGCGGGCAGGTGTAGCTCGTAGGCGCCGGGCAGGGGATCGTCCTGGGGGAAGGGTCCGCGAGGGACGGGACCGGCTCGTCCAGCAGATGAAAGATCGCGCCGTGCACCGTCCACCGCAGCGGCTGCGGCAAGGCCTCGATCTGCTGCCAGGACGAGCCTGGGAAGCGGACGAGGCGATCACTCACGTATTCCCCATGCCTCAGCGAGATCCTCGCGGGTGAAAACGGCTGCTTCATCGCCCGGGCCGGGGTCGGACTGAATGCGCGCCAGGGCGACAGTTCGCCCGGCCTCCCGGCGCAGTCGCCTCAGCTCAGCCTTCAGCGCATCCAGTTCGGCACGGGGAATGCTGACCAGTTCGGATGCTTCGGCGCTCACGGTGCTCCCTCAGTTCGGCACTTCAGGCCTAAGTGTAGATCGATGAAGCCGGGCTAGCCTGGTAGGCGGCTAGCTGTTTATGGCCCAGGCTCAGTTACGGGGGGCGGCGACATCACGGTGGCTAGTCGCAGTCGATGAGTACTGAGGCTATCCGGTCCGGTGGCCTCGTCCCGGGCGATGAGCTGCCGTCGATCACCGAGTTGAGTGCCCTGCAGGGCATCGGCACCGGCGTCATGCGGCACGCCCTGGACGCGCTCGCCGCGGGTGGCGTGATCATCGTGCGGCACGGCCGCCCAGCGGTCGTCGCCGGAGAACCGAGCAACGATCCGCGCCTGAGCCGGAGACGGCCCGGGCCCGAGCATGGCTGCCGTCGCGCCGGGTGCCGTCCGCATGTCTGCCACCCGATGAAGCCCAGCACGATCCGCGGCATCCACAGCATCCTGTCCGGCGCGTTCACCGCCGCGCAGCGGTGGGAGCGGACCGACCGGAACCCCGTCGAGTCCGCCAAGCCCCCCACCACGATCCGCCGCCCGATCCCGGCTACCTCGCCGGACGACGTCGCCAAGGCGATCGCCGAGGCCCGTTCGCGTAACACCGCCCTGGGCCTGTACCTGTGGCTGGTCGTGGTCACCGGCGTGCGCCGCGGCGAGCTATGTGGCCTGCGGATCCGCGACATCGACCTCGATCGGGGCCTGGTCCACGTCGCCTTCAACTACGTCGTCCGCCCGGCGCCCAGCGCATCCGCAAGGACACCAAGAACCACCAGGACCGCTGGCTCGCCATCGACCCAGACACCTGCGCGCTGATCACGACGTACCTGGATGAGATCAGTCCGCGCTCGCCGCAGTCGGCGTCGAGCTGACGCGTACCTGTTCTCCAACGCCCGGCCATGCAACCCTGACTGGGCGACGCACAAGGTCACTGAGGCAGCGGATGCGGCCGGGGTAGACCTCGACATCAAGGGCGGCCGGCACTACACCGCCAGCCAACTCCTCGCCGGCGGCTTCGACCTACGCAACACCGCCGCCCGCCTCGGCCACAGCGGCGGCAGCGCGACCACACTGCGGCACTATGCCGACCCGGTCCCAGGTCGACCGGCGAGCCGCCGACTACCTTGCCCAGCTGACCGCCAGGTCCACTCTTGTCATCTCCTCAAATTGGCCTGGCCGCAGGCTACGGCTGAGCGAAACATGCCATCGTGCTCGTCCGAGCGTTGCGCGTGCCGGGCCGTATGGCATTTGGAAGAGGCAGTGCCGCTGGGCGTGGCGTCGAGGCTCGCTTTGACATACACTGAATCATATATGGCAATCGTGATTCAGAGGTCTTGGAGGTTGCCGTGACCACAACTGATGTTGGCGCAAGGATCGAGCGCGCTCGTGTGGCGGCCAGCCTCAGCCAGCGCGCACTTGCGGACATGACTGGCATTTCACAACCAACCTTGTCCAGGGTCGTCTCTGGTCAGCGAGCAGCGAAGATGCCTGAAGTGATCGCCATCGCCTGGGCGACGGGAGTCACGGTCGCGAACTGTCTGGGATAGGGACGGTAGCTGAGCGGGCCGTGTGCGCGGCACGCGCTACGAATCACGCCGACATGGACCGTATGCGCGAAGCCCTGCTGCACTTCCTCGAGCTGGACGATTACCTTTCCGCCCAGGCGATCCCTGTTAACGGTCTTATCGAGCCAGGAAACGTTGACTGCGGACACTGAGGGCCGCGCGGCTGCTGCGCGGTTCCGTCATGATCATCATCTCGGCGTGCAGGCGCTAGGTGATCTACTGGAGGTCATCGAGCAGGTGACCGGGATCGATGTGGCCGTGCTCGACGTAGGCCCAGATGAGCATGGTCTGACCATTCGGGATCCAGCCCGCGGAGCCGTATTCATCGGTGTTGCGCGCACGAGGAACCCTATGCGACAGCGCAGCACTCTGGCCCACGAACTAGGCCACGTCCTGTTCGAGGACTGGGTAGACAGCGATACGGGCGACTGGAGCGACCGTAGCCCGGCGGAGATTCGTGCTGATGCGTTCGCGCGACATTTGCTGGTTCCCGTCGAGGGTCTGCGGGAGTTCATCAGACCGCGGTCCCCAGTCGGCCCGTCAACCCTGTCGGCGGTTGTGCAGCGGTTCTTGGTGTCGCCCAAGATCGCCGCGATCGCAATGCGCCAGGCCGGGTACATCGATGAGGTCACTAAGCAAGCGTGGATGACGCTGAGCGCGCCACAGTTGGCGGCTAGATTCGGCTGGGCAGACCAGTACCAGCTCCTACAAGCCAGCTCCGACCGGCGCCGAGCGCCGCAGCGGCTGCTCGCTAGGGCGATCACGGGTTACGTGGAAGGCGTACTGCCTGCGCAGGCTATCGCCACACTGCGCGGGATGAGCCTGGAGGCCGTAATCGAGGAGCTAGAGAGAAGCCGGCGTGACTCCGGTTGAGCGGCCGATAGCGTGGGCGGATCCGGCCGATCTGCCCGACGTGCATGTTGACCTCGCCGCATTGGATGAGGCACTTGGCTCAGCCGACGATGACAGCGAGGACACGACGGCGGCGAGAAATGACAAATGAGCGTCAGGCCGATTATCGATGCCGGTCCCGGCCTGAACTTCCTGTCCGCCAACAAGGAACGTCTCCTGATCGCGATCCTTGGACCTCTCAGTGCTCCCGAGGCTGCTTGCCGGAGAAGAAGGGCCGGTCCGCGGCGACCCCGGTCGATGGGGATCACGGTCCCGTCGACGATGACGTAGGCGTACCCGGCCTTCTTCGCGTCGCGGACGGCCTTGCGGAGCTTCGGGGCCCTGGCGGCCAGAAGCGCGACGGTCTCCTCGACGTATCGCCAGGCAGTCCGTCGTGCCGACCCCAACCCGGCCGCGAGAGCGGCGAATGTCTCGCCTTTGCGCAGGTAGGCGAGGACTCAGGAGGGCTTGCTGGCCGGGGTTCAGCTTCCGCCAGCACGACCCGATCGAGATCCGGTGGCGGCGGATGACCCCGGCCGCGTAGTTGAGGGTCTTGCGGGACAATGGCAGCGCGGCACGGTAGAAAAGCATGGGAAGCCCCTGGTAGCGGATGAAGCGAGTTTTGGTCGACCAGCTCATCTACCGGGGGCTTCCTCGTTCTCGGCATCGACACGCCGCAAGGAGATCAGAACGTAAGGAACCCGGCGCGGTGAAAGGCCCAGGGTCGGCTACTGTCGCTCAAGGGGGTGCCCAGGGCTGATGATGAGTGAAAGTCCTCCGGGGCCGGTGCCTGGCTCGCGAGTCCCGGCGTCGGCCATCCAGCGACTGACGCTGATCGCTGACAATGCCGCGAAGGCGAGGGGCGAAGTTGCCCCGGCGTGGGTATCGGTGGTGGTCACCACCCAGAGAAAGCGCTCACCTCGGCCACCCCAGGTGACAGGGTGCCCGGGCGCGAGGAGACCATCGTGTATTTGGTGACGATGCAGGGGCAATTTGTCAGCCGGGGCTCTAGGCCACGGGGAGCGAAGGCCCCCACCGGCAGCTATCTGTCGATAGTCCTTAATGCCGAGACCTTTGAGGCAACGGACTTCGGCCTTAGCCACAACCCGCCTCCGGTGGCTCCTGCCAGCCTCGGCCCGGTGACATACCTCAAGAGATAACACCGCGATCCCGCAATATTGCCGCTCTGCGACACATCGCAAAGTCAACAGAACGTGACCGATTCGTCACAACCCAGGATGAAATGGGCTCAGTGTGGAAGAAGCGACGCCTCGTTGGATCCAGATACTGTCCGATGACGTGACGCCGGAACTGGCGACCGTAGTTCAGCGAATCAGTGGATTCCCGATGGGCCAACGTAGAAGACAGTCGAAGGACTTGGGCGAGACCATGGTGATAGCGCATGCCGTCGTGGCCGCTGAGTCTGGGCAATCGGTGACGATACTCATGGATGATGGACCGGGTGCCGCGATTGCCACATCCGAAATCAGCCGATTGCAACGGCTAGGTTCCGGCGGCCAGCCAGTCGGCTCGATCACGTTGGCGAGCACGCTAACCGTCCTAGGGCGTGCGGCAGGCCATCAGTACCTGCCCGACCGTGCGGCTATACGCGATACCTACGGTCGGCTACGTGGACTTGACGATGGCTTGCCGCCAATTGAAAACACTGACTTGCTGACGCCCAAATTCTGGCCATAAGCACCGCCCGCGGTGCGCCCAAAGCGGGATCCTGGGGGCCGGTCTGATTCCGCCGTCCCGCGTGTCCTGGAGCGCGTGATGGACCGTCGACGTCGGCTTTGAAACTGCAGGTGCGATCTGCCGTATCATATGTGCGGGTCATTCAATGAGTACGGGGGGGCATACCTCTCGTAATGCGCCTTTAGCTAGTTTCTGGCTATTATGCGCACCCTCGTCCGGTTCATGTTCAGACTTTGAGACCGTTTACCGGCCGTCGCTGGGTTATGAGCGGTACGACGGGCGTCTGCCGTCTCGCGCAATCTACGATGGCCATGCTGACCTCGGCGGACGCGCGGCTGTCACTGTTGCCGTCAGCCGTGCCGTCTAGCGTCGCTACCCGCGCGCTGCCCTGCCCGGACTGATGGTCCGCGGTTCCTGGCGGGCAGAGCTTCGAACTGCCAGGTAGAAGCCGATTACTATAAGACAGACTGTCTGCGGATAGGCTACGACTCGTTCAATTCCTCCTTCGCCGAGGCCAAGGTCGTGACTGCTAGCGTAAGCCAGCAGTGCAAGGAGCGCCGTCACTCCTGAAAGAAAAAAGTACAGGCGCAGAAGTGCTGGCATCTTGGGGGAAAGCGCCAGGATAATGAGCGAAGCATTTCCCAGCACGAACGGGATAGCTGCACCTAGGCCGTGTAGCGGCGATACGCTATTTTCCGGGAAAAATCCTACCATTACGACGCCCAGTTCGGCTATGGCCATCGCGGCGAAGCCCGTTTTTGGGGCGCGACCATTTGCGAAATGGCGGAAGACGAGCACGGATCCCAGCGTCATGGTAATGCCCAGCACAACAAACGACGCGTTCATCAAGTTGTGGAACGGCGAGCAAACGTACCGTGCGTTCCAGGTCCCGCAGGCAGTGTTCCCCAGATCGCTAATCGTATCGCGAGACAGGTTATAAGGAGGCCTCCACTGCAGCGCCACGAAGAGCTGGACGGCAAAATACTGAATACTTGTCACATAAAGAATTGGCCCGAGCTTTGGGTAATGCGCAGAATTCTGTTGCGCCCAGCGGCGTGATTTCACCAGCACAGTGAGTACCTGGCGTCGGGCTGCTTGATCATGTTGCCGTCCAGTTGCATGAACCAAGTGTGGAGGCACGAGCCAGCCTCCGGCCATGAGGGAAACCCCCGAGTCACCCTGAAGCCAACCCTCTAACCGCGCCGACGACCTGCTGCGCTCCAAGAGAGGGGACCTGCCGTTCACGTCCACGGAAGTGGTGTATGGGGTAGCCGGTTCTGATGTGACTGTTTTGCCGGGGTACGGCGTGTCGCCATGATGGAGGCGGCCACCTCGCGATCCTTCGAAGTGGATTCGGTGGCAACGAAGGAGAGCGAAGTGGCCGCAGGTGACTTGTGCCGGTTTCCGGCGCGGAGTTCGAGGGACCCTGGTATCGGCGAGCCCGGATGTGCTGGGGAGATGGTCCGGGGGTTCGCGCAGAGGATGATGGACGCGGAGGTCGAGGTGCACTGCGGCCGGGTACGGGGAGGTCTGCGGGGACCGGGTGAACTCCCGTAACGGGTACCGGGCGAGGGAGTGGGACACCCGGGCCGGGACGGTGGAGCTGGCGACCGAAGCTGCGGGAGGGATCATACTTCCCGTCGTTCCTGGAGCCGCCGGCGGGCCGAGCGGGCGCTGGCCTCGGTGGTGGCCACCTCGTACCTGCTGGGGTCTCGACCCGGCGGGTGGAGAAGCTCGCCGCCTCCCTGGGCGTGGTCGGCCTGTCCAAGTCCCAGGTCAGCGCGATGGCGGCGGAACTGGACGGGCTCGTCGAACGCTTCGGTCCCGGCCGCTGGACGCGGGGCCGTCCGCTTCGTGTGGATCGACGCGCTGACCCAGAAGGTTCGCGAGGGCGGCCGGACGGTCAACGTGCACTGCCTGATCGCGACCGGCGTGAACGCGGAGGGTGCCGGGAGATCCTCGGCATCGACGTGACCAGCTCGAGCGGCGCGGGGTGGCTGGCGTTCCTGCGCGGCCTGTCCGCCCGCGGCCTGTCCGGCGTCGCCATGGTGACCAGCGATGACCACGCCGGGCTGGTGAACGCGATCGCCGCCGTGCTGCCGGGGCGGCGTGGCAGCGCTGCCGGACCCACTACCATCGCAACCTGCTCACCCGGGTGCCGAAATCCGCCAGCCGTGGGTGTCCACCCTGGTCCGGACCATCTTCGAGCAGCCCGACCCGGACTCGGTCCGCGCCCAGCACGCCAGGTCGTCGAAGCGCTGGAGGCCCAGCTCCGGCTCTCCGCCGCCCATCTCGACGAGGCCCGCGACGACATCCTGGCGTTCACCGCGTTCCCGCGTGAGGTCTCGCGCCAGTGTGGAGCAACAATCCCCCAGGAGCGCCTCAATAAAGAAGTTCGCAGGCGGACCAACGTCGTCGGCATCTTCCCGGCCGCGACGCCATCATCCGCCTGGTCGGCGCGGTCCTGGCCGAGCAGAACGACGAATGGACCGAATCCCGCCGCTACATGGGACTGGAAATACTCGCCGCCTGCCGCAAAGCCGGCAGAGCCCGGCATGGGAAAGAATGGTACTAGTGAGGCTGGATTGACAATAGAGGCAATTCCTGCTTAAACTGGAATAGATCGCGAGGTGGCAATTTCATACACCATCTCCCGGGACGTGGCCGACCTGCCAGCCCGCGACTCATTCCCTCGAAGGTCGGTTTGCGCAACGGGTCAGCCTGGCATGCGGCGCCGAGGCGGCCGGGCAGGCCGGTAAGGAGCGGGATCAGGTCGGAGCGGCGGCGGGCTGGTACTGCCGCCTGGCGTCATCCGCGGCGGTGGCCCCCTGATACCGGCTGGGGTTTCCGGGGGGGAGGGGGGGGGGGTGGGGGGCGGGGGGGGGGGATGGCGGTTGGGGGGGGGCGGCGAGGAGGGGCGCGTGGGGGCGGTAGGGGTCAGAGCAGAGAAGGGGGAGGGGGATGGGGGGGGCACGGGACGGGACCGGGGGGTACAAAGCGCTGTTTTTATAGGTGGGGGGGGGGGGGCGGCGGGGGAGGATATGCGGCTGCTCATCGCTTCAGGACCACGCACCGTTCACCCCCTTAACGGGGAAGAGGAGGGCCAACGGGAGGGGGGGGAGGCTAGGGACCGGCCTTGACTGCGGGTTTCCCGGACCTTGGCTGTGGTTAAGGCCACGACGGGTGAGCTCCAAACCCTCGCCGATGGCAGGTCAGTTTTCGGTATCCCTGGGAGCAAGCGGCCCCGGCTCGTCGAATGCGGGAACGTACTCCCAGAACGTCTCTGCATGCTTGCGGTCCTGAACCCGGCCAGCGTCCAGCCAGAGCCTTCCGCACGCCGCACATCGCCAGGCGAGGATCGACAAGCTGAGCAGGTCGCCCGCAGGCAGGTCCGGGTCATGTCAGTCAGAGATCAGGTGCCACTCGTTCGGGTTCGGGATCGCTCCGCTGGTCCGGACGATTGCCCCGCAGGTGCATAGGAACTTGGCCACGAACCGATGATGCCTCACCAGCTACACGCAGCGGTGAGCCCGGTCATTCGACGGAAAGCCGACCCGGAGCGCAGGATGCGCAGCGTCCAAGCACCGGAGGCGGAGCGGCAGTGAGTCTTGACGTCTGCGTAGGCGAGATTATTAGCTTGGCCGCGATGGGACAGTGGGGCACCATGTTTTTGTGACTGGCTGGCCATACCCGGTTGCCGATCAGGTGCCCTCGCCACAGCGTGTCGCGGCGTGGGCAAAGCTCGGTCTGCTGCCGACCGAGAAGGTTCCGCTATGGGCGGCACACTGGATAGTTGCTGGCCACGACGGTGAACACCTCGTCTACCTCGCCGGGCTCCACGGCGACGATCCCCACGACGTACATGATGCTCTCCCCGGCGCTCTGGGGGACTGCGGCGTCGAAATACCTGGGTCAGACGTAGCGGCGGCAACAGTTACATTCATCGACCTGGCGCGCATGCACCTTGCCGGGCAAGCCGGACCACTATGGGTTGCCCAGAAGGTCGATGAAGTTGCGGAAAGGTCCGAGTACGCGGCGGGCGTGATGGAGTTGCCACTGGGCCGTCTGTATTGCATCGCCGATGAGTGGGGCGAAGGCTGGGGCCGGTCGGTCGAGCAACTGACAGCGCTTGTGTTCCAGGCTTGCGAGGAGCAGTTGCACAATGGCACGGTCGCGTCATGACCCCTGCCGACCTGGCCCCAGGCTGGACCGAGCGCGGTGTCCGCTGCCTGCCTCGCGCACTGACGTCCAGGTCAGGTCGTGCGTCATCATTCGGAGTTAGCGGAGGTCCCGGGTCCAGGTCTGGGCGGCGATCTGGACGGCGTCCCACGGGCTGCCCAGCGGCGGGGTGTAGGACAGGTCCAGGTCGCTGACCGCGTCGACGGTCATGCCGTGGTAGATGGCGGCGGCGGCGATGTCGACCCGTTTGGCGATCTCGGCGTCTTTGTGGCCGAACAGCTGCATGCCGAGCAGTCGCGCCGGTGGCCCGGTCGCCGGTGACGCGGATGGCGATGCGGTGGCTGCCGGGGTAGTAGGCCTTGTGGTCATCGGCGGTGGTTTCGACGGTGACCGGGTCGAACCCGGCCGCGCGGGCTTCGTGGTCGCGCAGCCCGGTGCGGGCGGCGGCCTGGTCGAAGATCTTGACGACCTGGGTGCCCAGGCTGCCGGCGAACGGCGCGGTTCCGCCGAGGGCGTTCTCCCCGGCGACCCGGCCCTGCTTGTGCGCGGTGGTGCCCAGCGGCAGGTAGGTCACCGCCGAGCAGCCGGTGGTGGGTGATCACGCAGTCCCCGGCGGCGTAGCACGTCCGGCAGGCCGGTCCGCATCATCGGGTCCACGGCGATCGCGCCCTTGATGCCGAGCGTGGCCCCGGCGTCGGCGGCCAGGGCGGTTTCGGGCCGTACTCCGACGACGACCAGCACCATGTCCGCCTGGCCGGTCACCGCCGTGCCGTCGGCGCGGCGGCCTCGACCTGCAGCCGCCCGGGCTGGCCGGGCGGGGCGTGCTGATGGCCTGGACGGTGGTGCCGGTCAGCACCTCCACGCCGTGGCCGGCGAGCTCGGCGTGGACCAGGGCGCCGAGTTCCGGGTCGACGGTGGGCAGCACCTCGGGCAGCTGCTCCATCTGGGTGACGCTGCAGGCCGCGGACGGTCAGGGCGTCGGCCATCTCCAGGCCGATGTACCCGGCGCCGACGATGACCGCGCTGGCCGGGGCGGTTTCCTCCAGGGTGCGCATGACGGCGAAGGTGTCGCCCATCGAGTGCAGCAGGTGCACCCCGTCGGCTGGGCCGAGCGCGTCCGGCCGGCCAGGCCGTTGATCGGGCGGCCGGACCGGGACGGCGCCGGTGCCGACGACGAGCTTGTCGTAGCCGAGCACCTCCTCGCCGCCGTCGGCGGAGGTGACCAGGAGCTTGCGGCCGGGCACGTCGATGCGGCGGGCGGTGGTGTCCAGCCGCAGCCGCATCCCGGCGGCTTCCAGGTCGGCGAGCGGTGCGGTGGGCCAGGTTGCGCCAGTGGCCGACCTCGCCGGAGACGTAGTAGGGGATGCCGCAGATGGAGAAGTTCGGGTAGGCGTCGTCCAGGACCACGGTGACCTCGGCGGCCGGGTCGAGTTCGCGGGCGCGCAGGGCGGCGCTGATCCCGGCGTCGCTGCCGCCGATCATGACCATGTGCATGGCAGTCTCCTTCTGTTGCCGGTGACCGGGCCGGCCGGCGGCCGGTCCGCGGACGGCGATACGCCGTCTGCGCCCGGGCCGGCCTGCTGTCGTGCGGGACGATGATCTGGCGGCATCGGCCGGGGTGATGGCGGGATACAGCACCTTGACGACCCCGACGGCCAGCACGCCGCCGATGATCTGCGCGCCGATGAAGGCGAGCACCGAGGACGGGGCGATCCCGGCGAAGGTATCGGAGAACATCCGGCCGATGGTGATGGCCGGGTTGGCGAAGCTGGTCGAGGAGGTGAACCAGTACGCCGCGCCGATGTAGGCGCCGACCGCGGCCGGGGCGGACGGGCGCGCCCGGACCGGGCCAGCGCGAAGATCACCAGCAGCAGCCCGAGCGTGGCGATGACCTCGGACAGGAAGTGCGCGGGCGTGGCCCGGTGCTTGGCTGAGATGGTCACCGCGGGCAGCGCGAACATCAGGTTCGCGAGCACCGCCCCGGCGATGCACCCGGCCACCTGCGCCGGGAGGTAGGCGGCGGCGTCCCGCCAGGACAGCCCGCCGAACGCGGCGTCGGCGAAGGACACCACCGGGTTGAAGTGGCCCCCGGAGACCGGGCCGAACATCAAGATGATCGCGAACAGCCCGGCCGCGGTCGCCGCCGCGTTCTCCGCCAGCTCCAGCCCGGTCTGGCCCGGCGACAGCCGCTGCGCGGCGATCCCGGACCCGATCACCAGCGCGGCCAGGAACGCGCTGCCCAGGAACTCGGCGGGCAGGCGGCGCCACAGCGGGATGGGTGCACTGCTCACGCCGCCATGTTGACAGAGGAAGATAGCTCAGTCAAGATTGAGTCAATGAAACTTGAGCGAACCTCCGACCTGGCCCGGCGGGCCGCCGTGCACGCCGCGCTGGCCGACCCTGCCCGGCTGGCGATCACCGACACGCTGCTGGCCGGGGACGCGTCCCCGTCGGAGCTGGCCGCATGCTGGCCATGCCGTCCAACCTGCTCGCGCACCACCTGCACGTGCTGGAGCAGGCCGGGGTCATCACCCGCCGCCGGTCCGAGGGCGACCGCCGCCGCACCTACCTGCGGCTGGTCCCCGGCGCCCTGGACCCGCTGGCCGCGCCGCCCGCCCGCCCGGCGCGGCGGGTGCTGTTCGTGTGCACCGCCAACTCGGCCCGCTCGCACCTGGCCGCCGCGCTGTGGCGCCGGGCCAGCACCGTCCCGGCGGTCTCGGCCGGCACCCGCCCCGGCCCGGCGATCGACCCGGGCGCCATCGCCGCCGCCCGCCGCCACCAGTTGCCGCTGCCCCGGCTGCGGCCCCGCCACATCGGTGAGGTCCAGCACGACGACGACCTGGTCGTCACGGTGTGCGATCTGGCCCGTGAGGAACTCGGCCTGCGGCCGCTGTGCACTGGTCCGTGCCCGACCCGGTCCCGGCCGGTGATCCCGCCAGCTTCGACGCGGCGGTAGCCGACCTGAGCAGCCGGGTCGAGCGTCTCGCGCCGCGCCTGGCCGCGACGGCCTGACCCTCCCTGGACGCCTGGCCAGTACGGTCATACCGCCGGGCTACGGCGCTCGATCATGACCACGTCGCGCCAGCGGCCGTGGTGCTGGCCGATCCGTTTCCGGGTCCCGACGACACGAAACCCGGCGGCCTGGTGCAGGGCCAGGCTAGCGGCGTTCTCCGGGAAGATGCCGGACTGGATGGTCCATATCCCGGCCGCCTCGGTCGAGGCGATCAGCGTGTCCAGGAGCAGGCGGCCGACGCCGCGGCCGCGGTCGGCGGGGCTAACGTAGACGGAATGCTCGACCACCCCGGAGTAGACGCAGCGGCCGGACACCGCCGAGGCGGCCACCCACCCGGCCACCTGCCCGCCCATGATGGCGACGTACCGGTGAGCGGGCAGCCGGGCCGCGGTGAAGGCCGCCCAGTCCGGCGCGCGGCTCTCAAAGGTGGCGTTGCCTTCCTCGATCCCGGCCTGGTAGATCGCCAGGACCGCGGCGGCGTGCGCGCTGGTCATCGGCTCGGCCCGCGCTCCCGCGCGCGGCATGGTCACGGCCTGACCGCGCGGATGATCGCCGAGTGCACGCCGTCGCCGGCCTGCTGGGCCGGGGTGATGGTGACGCCGGTGAACCCGGCCCGGGTCAACCCGTCGCGGTACTCGGTGAAGGAGGGCGCCCCCGCGATGCAGCCGGCCTGAGCGCCGCGCTCGAGCCGCTGGGCCGGGGTGAGGCGGTCCTCGGCCAGGATGTCGGAGATGCCCAGGCGGCCGCCGGGTCGCAGCACGCGGAAGCTTTCTGCGAAGACGGCGGGCCGGTCGGTGGACAGGTTGATGACGCAGTTGGAGATGATCACGTCCACGGAACTGTCCGGAAGCGGGATCGCCTCGATCTGGCCGGGCAGGAACTCCACGTTCTCGCGCCCGGCGGCGCGGGCGTTGGCCCGGGCCAGGTCCAGCATCTCCGCGGTCATGTCCAGGCCGTAGACTTTGCCTTCCGGGCCGACCCGGCGGCCGGACAGCAGCACGTCGATACCGCCGCCGGAGCCCAGGTCCAGGACCGTCTCACCTGGCCGCAGGTCCGCCACCGCGACCGGGTTGCCGCAGCCCAGGCTGGCCCGCACCGCGGCCTCGGGCAGGCCGCCCGTGCCGGAGTACCCGGGAGCGCGGCAGCCTCCGTCCGGGTCGCCGTCGGTGACCGCCTGGCCCGCCTGCGCGGCCCGGGCCAGGCCGGCGTAGCGGGCGGCGACCGCCGCCCGGATCTCGTCACGATCAGCTGAAACCATGGTCATCCTCCGAGCGGGACGGGTGATGGCTTGCCCATCACCAGGTCAGCGGCGGTGGGGAAGCAGGTCACGCAGGCGTCGTTGATCCGGTACAGCCGGGAGGTCCCGCGGTCCTCGGTCAGCACGAACCGGACCGCGGCCAGCTGCCGCAGGTGCTCCGACACCGTCGACTGGCCCACCGGCACCGCCGCGACGATCTCCTTGACGGTCAGCGGCCGTCCCGCCCGGGCCAGCAGCGAGACGATCTGCACCCGGGTGCCATCGGCCAGGGCCCTGAACCACGCCGCGTACGTCTCTGCGGTCTGCCGGTCCAGCGGCTGCACATCATTCATCGTTAATCGACGATAGACGATGAAAAGGCGGAAGGGAAGCCCGGCCACAGTGATCTACGCGGCGAGGCTACGGAACGGGGCATCCGATCAGGGTGGCCAGGCCAGCCAGCGCCTGCGGGCGGACCCGGTAGTACACCCACACGCCGCGCTTGTCCCGGTACACCAGCCCGGCGTCGTGCAGCACCTTCATGTGATGGCTGATCGTCGGCTGGGACAGGTCGAACGCCTCGGTCAGGTCGCAGATGCACGCCTCCCCGCCCTCATGCGAGGCAACGAGCGACATCAGCCGCAGCCGGGCCGGGTCGGCCAGCGCTTTCAGCAGCGGTGCCACCTGTTCCGCCTGCTCCATGCTCAGCGGCTGCGCGGTCAGCGGGGCGCAGCAGGCCGCCGTCTCGGCCGGGCTGATCACCGGCAAGGAAATCGACACACATCTATATTGACAGAAGTCGATGTCTTATGGCAAGCTCGGCTCAAGCAAGACATAGACAAGCGTCAATATCTATCGGAGGTCATCATGTCCCGGGTGCAGCTCGCGCTGAACGTCAACGACATCGACGAGGCCGTCAGCTTCTATACCGCCCTGTTCGGCGCCGAGCCCGCCAAGCGCAGGCCTGGCTACGCCAACTTTGCCATCACCGAGCCGCCGCTCAAGCTGGTCCTGCTAGAAAACCCCGGCCAGGGCGGCACGCTGAACCACCTCGGCGTGGAAGTCGCCGACGCGGACGCGGTCGACGCCGAGCAGGCCCGGCTCGCCCGGGCAGGCCTAGCCGCGGTCGACGAGCGGGACACCACCTGCTGCTACGCGCGGCAGGACAAGTTCTGGGTCACCGGCACGCCCGGCGGCGAGCGGTGGGAGATCTACACCGTGCTGGACGACAGCGCCACCTTCTGGGGCCAGGACGACGAGCGGCGCTCGGACGCCGTCCAGGCCGGACTCGACGCCCCAGCCGGACAGGCCACCCAGTGCTGCGGCGGCCCGCAGGCCGCCATCGGGGATGAACCCGCCTCCTCTGGCGTCTGCTGCGGATAGCCCGTCGTCATCAGGAGATCGGCAGGCAGGCCTGCCGCGCTGGCAGCATCCAGCGGCGCTTATCGTAGGTGACGAAGGAGATTAGCCCGGGGCGTGCCTGCAGGGCTGTGCCGAGGTGGATCGCGTCCAGGCTGCGGACCGTGGCGGGCTTGGCGGTCCGGGCCAGATCCGGATACCAGGGTCGAGGTCGATCAAATCGATCTGGTCCAGCACGGCAGGCAGCCGGGAAACGGCGTCTGGCGCGTATCTGGCCAGCGCCCGGAATGATTCGATCTCTACCAGAACAGAGCTGATCCACCTGGTCTCGGCCCGCTCATCCAGCCAGCCGCGCAGCGCCACGGTTTCCGGCTCGGCGTGGACCAGTTTGACGATAGCGGCCGAGTCGAGGTAGATCATCAGCGCTCCCCGGCGCGATCCCGGGCCATTTCCTCTGCCACATTGACGTCATCAGGCTCGCCTAGGTCCATCCTGAGCACTTCTTGGCGCATCCGGGCTGCGCGCTCGCGCCGGCTGGCCGCCTCGAGCACCGCCTGCCGGATGGCGGCGGATCGCGAGAGGCCATCGTGCGTCAGCACCTGGAGGGCATGCTCAGTCTCGTCGTCGGTCCGGATCGTGATGGTGTCAGCCATGACGCAATTGTAAGACACATGCTCAAGCCACCTGTGCGGGTCCGTCACCAGATGAGGCAGGCAGATCAGCGCATCCCCGGTCCGTCTGAGGGTCACCGGCCGCCATCATTTCCACCGTCGCCGCGCATATCCCGGGACGGGATATCAAAAGAAAGCCGGGACCCGGCCGCGAGGAATGCGGTTCCGAAGAACAACTCGGTCCAGGAGAGATCAGCCAGCTCTTCCTGCATGGCTGCGCGAATCGCCTCCCACGGACGGCGCATGGTCCACTCATCTATAGAGGCGAAAGGCCGCACGATTGCGGTTCCGAGCCGCGTGAGCCACTCAGGCGTGTTGCCTGGAACCTTGAGGTCCAGCACCGCCCAGCGCCCGCCTCCGGATAGGGCCCTGGCGCCGTGGGCGATGACGTCTGCGCACTCAGGTACCTGCGTCATGGCGTACGTGGACAGGATCGCGTCGATCCCGGCGGGGAAGTCGAAGCCGGCCGCGTCGGCCTGCACGAGGCTGATATTGCTCCACCCGTTCGTCCCTATCCGATCCTGGGCGCGGGCAAGCATCGCATCGGTCAGGTCGACGCCGACGATCCGGCCGCCGGGACCGACCACCTGCTCAAGCAGCCGGAAGTTCAGACCCGTGCCGCATGCCATGTCGATCACCGTGTCACCCGGACGAAGGCCGAGCGCCCGCACGGCCTGGAGGCGTTGTGCCCGCTGGGGATAGCCGGGCACGGGGTAGAGCCGGGAGGTGACGTCGTAATGCTTCGCCTTCTTCCGGTACGTCTCGATCAGGCGCTCTTGCGGACGGTCGGTCAGGGTCACGGTGTGCTCCTTGAGCTCGGCAGCGTCGCGGTAAGCCGCGTCGTCCCGTCTAGGACTCTGCGCTCTCCCGCGCAGCGGACTCGACAGCAGCCTTGATCGCCACCATCTCACTATCGCTTACGCGCTGAATTCTGCCCTTGAGCATGTCGGCGGGGATTGCGCGCATGATGCCCGCGAGGTCGACCTCAATCCACATCATGGCGTCGGCCTGCCCGCCGTCCGCCGGCTCGATTTCCATTCCCCACCGCGCCGCGGAAGTACCCATCGGCCCGGCGAACGCCAGGTGGTGGGGCGCATCGACGACGGTCACCCCCTGGCTCCGGCGGCGACTGGTTCCGAGTATCCCCTTCGCTCGCTGCTCCACCCGCGAGCCGGGCTCAAGCGGCCCTCCGCCGCGGACCCAGCCTTCGAGAACCGTTGGCGCCCACTCCGGCCAGCGCCCGACGTCGCACAGATACGTCCACACCTCATGGACGCTGCCGGCGATAGTGATACGGCTCTCGGTCCTGAATGTCATCGGCGGACTTCTCCTTCATCTTGATCGCTGGCACCGGAAGGGCTCAGCTGGGGATTCGCTGGGCGCGGGTGGTTCAGGCCCGGCCGCCGGTCTCTCCAGGGTGGTTTATTCATTACCGGCGGCACAGGCTCGCTGCGCCCGTGGGCGGCCAGTGCGTGCGCTATCTCCTGCGTGGTCTGTTCCCAGCCGCGCAGGGTCGAGCGCCGCTGTCGGGCGGCGGCCCGTAGCCGGTCTCGGTGCCGCTCGTCGCCCAGCCATTCGGCGAGCGCGGCGGCCAGGGCAGCCGGATCGCCGGGAGGAATCAGCCGGCCGGGGCGGGTGCCGTCGGCGGCGGAGCCGAGCGCTTCAGGCAGCCCGCCGACGGCGGCAGCTATGACGGGCAGGCCGTAGGCGAGCGCCTCGGTCACGGTCATGCCGTAGGTTTCCGAACGGGACGGCGCGACGAGCAGGTCGGCGGTGGCGTACACGTGGCTGAGCGCCGCGCCGGTCAGGACGCCGGCGAGCCGGACGCGGTGGTCGTAGCCGAGGCGGCTGATATGGGTCCGCAACTGTTCGACGAAGGCCGGGTCGCGGTCGAGCGATCCGGCCAGCACGCAGTGCCAGTCCCGGTCAGCGAGGCCGGCGAGTGCCTCGACGAGGAGGTCCTGCCCCTTGTGGCGACCCAGGACCCCGACGCATATCAGCTGACCGCGGACCGGCCGGGCCGGAGCAATAACCCGGTCGACGCCCGGCTGGGCGACGTGTACCCGCCAGGCCGGGATCGCGTACCGGGTCAGCACGAGCCGACGGGTCCATTCGCTGGTCACGATCACGCCTGCGGCCGTGCGAAGCACGGCCCGTTCGGAGCGCTCCGCGCTGGCATCATGGTGTGTGCCGGCCTCGGTGGCCAGTGGCATGTGCAGCAGCACTGTCATTCGTAGCCGCCCGGTGTGTGGCAGCAGCTGCGCGGCGGCCAGCGAGGCGATGAGCCCGTCGATCAGGACGGTCTCACCGTCTCCGATGGCGGAAACGATGCGGGCCAGGTCGGCACGGGCGTCCGAACCGGGTACCGGCCACGCCGCGGCGACGGTCGCGACCAGCACCTCCCAGCCGGCCTCGGCCAGTCCGGCGCAGACCCGCTGGTCATAGATGTTGCCGCCGGAAGGCTGGCCGGGATGGTCGAACCCCGCGGGGACTACTACGTGGACCCGCACGATGTCCCGGCCCTCCCAAGCGCCTGCCGCACCGAGCCAGCCCCCTTTCCGGCCGAGGTGAACCAGATCCGCCGCCGATCCGTCATACCTGACACCAGGTAATACGTGGAAGCGGCGAGAGCGGTTCGACCCGGGACGACAGGAGCAACGAGCACCATTGCTGACGGCACTGGAGCGGGTCCGGGTGACCGCCTACCCCGCGGGCGAGTTCGTGGGCCAGGAGAGCTTCATGCGGGCGACCGAGATCCGGAGGCTGGCTCACCAGGCCCGGGTCGGCCCCGGCGTCTCGGTGCTCGACCTGTGCTGCGGAATAGCCGGCCCCGGCCGGATGATCACGGCGGAGTCGGGATGCTACTACCTGGGTGTCGATCACTCCGCCAGCGCACTGGCCACCGCCCGGCAGCTGGCCGGGAAGCTTTCCTGCCGCTTCGAGCAAGCTCATCTCCCGCCTCTGCCCGAGGGCCGCTTCGAGGTGGTGTTCCTGCTGGAGACGATGCTGGCCTTCCCCGACAAGGATGTTCTGGTGGGTGAGGTGGCGCGTGTGCTGGAGCCGGGCGGACGTTTCGCTTTCACGGTGGAGGAAGGCCGTCCGCTGACCCAGCAGGAGCGGGCACGGATGCCTGCCGCCGATACGGTCTGGCCCATCGAGCTGGCGGAGTTGACGGGTGTCCTGCGCGACGCGGGCTTGGCCGTGACCTGGCGGCAGGAGCACAGCTCCGCACATCAGGCGATAGCGACGGCGCTGCTTCGCTGTTACCGTTCTGATTCGCCTCAGATCGCCGGCCAGATCGGGAAGCAGGCCACGGCCGGGCTGATCACGGCCCATCAGCTGTGGAGTGACTGGCTGGGCAGCGGGCGGGTGCGCAAGTTCGCGATGGTAGCCGAGAAGCAATGACCAGCTTCGATGAAGCCTCGATGACCTCCGGCTATGCCCGTTACCTGGTCGCGAAGACGACCGTGGATGACCGGGCGCTTAACCGGCACGTGCTGACCGGGTTGCGCCGCCTCATGCCCGCGGGCGCCCCGCGGGTGCTGGAGGTCGGCGCCGGCCTGGGGACGATGGTGGCCCGGCTGATGGACTGGGGCGTGGTCGGCACCGGCGAGTACATCCTGCTGGATGCCGATCGGCAGCTGCTGGCTGATTCTCGCCGGTGGCTGCGCGACTGGGCCGCCGCGCGGGGCCTGCGCAGCGACCTGCTGCCAGATGGGCTGCAGGTGGGGGATCTGCGGGTGCGCCTGGAGCACGCCGAGCTTGGCGGGTACCTGGAGGCCGGTCACGGGGCGCTGGCCGATGTGCTGATCGCCAACGCCGTGCTGGACCTGGTGGACGTGCCGGCCATCCTGCCCGGATTGTTGCGGTTGCTGGTACCCGGCGGGGTCTACTGGTTCACGATCAATTACGATGGCGAGAGCATCTTCGCGCCCGGCCACCCCCACGATGACCAGGTCATGCAGGCCTACCACCGGGACATGGATGAGCGCGTTCGCTACGGCCGCCCAGCCGGCGAAAGCCGAACGGGCCGCCGCCTGTTCCACTATCTGCGGGCTGCGGGGGCGCCCGCGCTGGCGGCGGGATCGTCGGACTGGGTCGTAAGCGCCGGCCCGGATGGGAACTACCCGGACGATGAGGCCTACTTTCTGCGCAGCATCCTGAGCACGATCCGGAACGCGTTGCGGAGTCGCCAGGACCGGGTGGAACCGGCGGACCTGGCCAGCTGGCTGGCCGTGCGCGGTCGGCAACTGGCTGCGGGTGAGCTGGTCTACATCGCCCACCAGCTTGATTTCGTGGGCCGCTCGCCCGGCTAGCCCTGATCGCGTTCATGCCCGCTGACGAAGCGGCCAGGTCCGGGGGCGGCACGCCATCGGCCCCGGTTTGACATCATGGTGAGCGAACATGACGAGGCCGGTTCAAGGTTGAGGAGACGGAGCGGTGCCCCGGACACGGCTAGCCGTCTGGCTGATGGCCGCGGTCACAATGTTCCTGCTGGCCGTGGCCGGTTATGCCCTGCTCGTCCACGCGTCCCCGCAGTACTACTGGGAGCAGATCGACACGGCCGTCTACCGGGATGGCGGCATCGCTGTGCGGAACCAGCCGGCGATGCTCTACGCGCTGAAACTCGGGCCGGCGAAGCTGCCGTTCATCTACCCGCCGTTCGCCGCGCTCCTGTTCGCCGCGGGGAGCGGTGCGTCGTTCGCGACCTGGCAGGTCGGGTTGGCGGTGCTGACGATCGGGCTGCTGCCGGTAGTAACGTACCTTTCGCTGGGACTCGCCGGGCGGCCCGCCGGCCTGGCCAGGGCGGCGGCGGCGTTTGCGGTCGCCGCGGCGGTCCTCTGGCTCGAACCGGTGGCGATGACCCTGTTCTTCGGGCAGATCAACCTCGTGCTGCTGGTCCTGGTGGTAGGCGATCTCGCGCTGCCGAACCGCATCAAGGGCAAGGGCGTCGGAATCGGGCTGGCGGCGGGGATCAAGCTCACGCCGTTGATCTTCATTCCGTATCTGCTGTTCACGCGGCGGGTAAAGGCCGCAGCGGTCAGCGCGCTGACCTTCGCGATCACGGTGGGACTGGGGTTCGCGCTGCTACCGCACGCCTCCGCCGTCTTCTGGCGCGGGCAGTTCGCCCGGCCGGGCAGCAGACGCTTCCACCTGGACAACCAGTCCCTAAACGGTGTCATACTGCGCCTTACCCACGCCGGCCCCGACGCGCACGCGTACTGGCTGGTCGCGGTGGTCGTCGTCGGCGTCGCCGGGCTCGCCACCGCGATACTGGCGAGCCGGCGTGGCCACGAGCTGCTCGGGCTGGTTGCGTGCGCCGCGACCGGCCTGCTGGCGTCCCCGATCAGCTGGTCGCACCACTACGTTTACGTGGTGCCGGCACTTGTCCTCGCCGCGTACGGGTCACAGCGCCCCGGCTACCGGGTCCTCGGCGCCGCGCTGGTGGTGGGCTTGTTTGGCTGGTGGCCTGTGCCTATTGGCCGCCAGGGCGGCTACGACCCGATGGCTCAGCTACGGCCGCGCGGGTGGCTGCTTCTCGCCCCGAACCGCGGTAACAGCCGGGCGGCAGTCGAGTTCACCTGGCGTGGGCTGGAATTGATCGTCGGCAACTACTACGTGCTCACCCTGCTTGCGTTTCTCGTGGCAACCGCCTGCGCCCTGGTGCTTACCCGTGAAGATTCGGCGAAAGCAGAGCTCGAGCGCCACGTGCTGCTGCGGATCGTGGCCGCCTGGACCGCACTGGTCAACGGGCGAGCCGTTCGGCCTCGCGCCGGGTCGAGTGTCTCGTCAGCGGGACCGGATCATGTTCTCTCGACTCGCCCTGGTGGCCGCGGCCGCGGCGAACGGCGTCCCCCGCCAGCAGACCCGCGCCTGGGGTCACCGCGGCCAGCATGATCACCGCATAAAGGGTGGCGACCGTGACCCCGTTAGCCGCGCCGAGCCCGGCTGCGGCGAAGGCCCAGGCGGCTGCACCCTCCCGCGGCCCCCACCCGCCGACACTGGCGGGAATTCCGGCGGCAATCTGGACGACCATCAGCAGCGCGATCAGTTCGCCCAGCGGGGCGGTGCAGCCGGCCACCCGGGCCGCGATGACGAACGTGGCCGTGTGCCCGGCGACGACCAGCACCGAGGCCAGCGTGACCTGCGGCCACACGCCCGGGACGAGCAGGCCGCGACGCAGGTCAGCGGCCATGGCCCGGGCGGCACGGGCCTGCCGCGACTGGCCGCGGCGAGCGGCGGCCCCCGCGACCAGCGCAGCACACCCGGCTACCCCCGCGATACCCGCCAGGACGTAGGGCAGCGCGGGCCGGACCGGCGAGGGCATGGTCAGCAGCACGACGACGGTCACCGCGGCCTGGATCACCTGACCGCACAGCCGTTCCCATGCCACCGCGCGCACCCCCTGCGCGACGTCCCCAGCGCGCCGGCCCTGGGTGACCGCCCGGTGCACGTCGCCGAGAATCCCGCCGGGGAGCACGGAGTTAAGGAACAGGGAGCGGTAGTAGGCACCGGTCGCGACGGGCAGGTCGATGTCGGCGCCGAGGGCCCGGGCGACGACCCGCCACCGCCAGGCCGAACACACCGTGGTCAGCGCGGTGAGCGTGACGGCGGCCACGACCGCCGGCCAGGTGACCGCGCGCAGCCCGTCCTCGAACGGCGCCGCGCCGACTACTCGCCCGAGAAACCACAGCACGGCGACGCCGGCGGCCAGCCGCAGCAGCGACGGGCCGAAGCGACGGGCGGCCGGACCGATGCCGGCCGGAACTGAGTGCAGGGGCGCCACACCCGTAACACGGGCCGGCATAGGCACATAGTTCAATTCCGCTAAATCCGCGTCGCAGCGTTGAACCAGCGTGACCGCGGCCCCGTTGTCCCATAAGGGATGACGGCAGATGGCCACGGAGGGGGCGCGGTGCATACTATTCAGCCTGCGGACGAAGGCGCGCCGCCGCCTGCGGACGAAGACGCCTCGCCGGCGATCCGGCTCGCGGGCAAAGGCGTGCTGCCGACGATCCGGCTCGCGACGATCCTCGGGCTGCTCGCCACCGCCGCCCTGCTCGGCGTGGTGTCCGCCACGGCTGGTCTTGGCGCGCCGGCTGGATCGTCGGCCTGGCCACCGGTTCGGCGGCGGCCGCGCTGCTGGCCACCGCCCGGATGCGCAGCGACCAGCCGGCGATACTCCCGGCGGACTGGATCACCCTGACCCGGATGCTGCTGATCGCCGGGGTTGCGGGGCTGGTGGCCGACTCGTTCGGCCGATCCGTGTCGATCACAGCGCTGGTCACCATGTCCTCCGTCGCGCTGGCCCTGGACGCGGTGGACGGGCAGGTAGCGCGCCGGACCGGCACCGCCACCCCGCTGGGCGCCCGCCTCGACGGCGAGACCGACGCCTTCCTCATCCTGCTGCTCAGCATCGCCGTGTCCGCCGATTACGGCCGCTGGGTGCTGGTCATCGGCGCCGCCCGCTACGCGCTGCTGCTGGCGGGCTGGCTGATCCCGTGGCTGGCCGCGCCGCTGCCGCCCCGGTTCTGGCGTAAGGTCGTGGCCGCGGTTCAGGGCGTCGTGCTCACCGTGGCCGCATCCGGAGTGCCCAGTCGCCTGGCCGGGATGATCGCCGTCGCCGTCGCGCTGGTGCTGCTGGCGGAGTCGTTCGGTCATGATGTGATCTGGCTTTACCGTACCGGCGCCGGCCCGCGCACCCGCCGGGCGGCGCGGATCACCGTCGCCGGGCTTGCGCTCGCGCTGCTGTGGTTCGACCTGGTGATGCCCGACCGTTCCTGGGGCTTCAGCCTCGCCGCTTTCGTCCGCCTCCCGGTGGAAATACTGGTTCTGGTGGCGGTCGCGCTGGTGCTGCCGCCCTGGCCGCGGCGGATCGTGGCCGCTATCGCCGGAATCGGACTCAGCGTGCTCACCCTCGACAAGCTCCTCAACATGGCGATGTGGGAGGAGGTCGATCGGGCGTTCAACCCGCTGAGCGACTGGAGCAGCATCAGGCCGGCCGCGGGCGTGGTACGCGACGCCATCGGCACCACGCTCACGAACGTCGTGCTCGTCGTGATCTGGATCGGTATCGCCCTGCTCGTCGTCGCCCTCACCGCGGCCACGATCCACGTGACCGCGGTGGCCGCCCGTCACCGCCGCGGCACCGTTCGCGGGCTGGCCGCTGTCACCGCCGTCTGGGGGCTGTCCGCGGCCCTGTCGCTGCAGCTCACCCCGGGGTCTCCGGTCGCCTCGACCAGCGCCACCGGGCTAGCCGTCTCGCAGTTGCGCGCCTACCAGTCCGCGCTCAGCGACCCGCGCCGTTTTACCCAGGCCACCCGCAGCCCCGACCCCGAGGCCGCCGTCCCGGCTTCGGACCTGCTGACCGGATTGCGCGGCAAGGACGTCATCATCGCCTTCGTCGAAAGCTACGGGCAGGTCGCCGTCCAGGGTACGAGCTTCTCGCCGGGCGTCGACGCCGTCCTGCGCCAGCAAACCGGCATGCTGACCCGGGCCGGCTGGTCCACCCAGAGCGCCTGGCTCACCTCCCCGACCTTCGGCGGGATCAGCTGGCTCGCCCACTCCACCCTGGAGTCCGGGCTGTGGGTTGACAGCAACCAGCGGTATAACGAGCTCCTCGCCAGCCAGCGGTTCACCCTCAGCGACGCCTTCGGCAAGGCCGGGTGGCACACGGTCGCCGACGACCCGACCGACAACCCGAACTGGAAACCCGGCACGGACTTTTACCACTACGACCAGCTCTTCGACCGGCTTAACGTCGGCTACCGCGGCCCGAAATTCAGCTACTCCCCGATGCCTGACCAGTACACCCTGGCCGCGTTCCAGCGGAACGAACTCGCACCTGGCCACAAGCCCGTGATGGCCGAGATCGACCTGACCTCCTCGCACATACCCTGGGCCCCGCTGCCGGCCATGGTGCCCTGGAACAAGGTCGGCAACGGCTCGATCTTCGACTCCCAGCCCGCGCAGAGCGAATCCGCGACCACGGTCTGGCACAGCAACAACACCGTGCGCCAGTTTTACGGCCAGTCGGTCCAGTACTCCATGACGGCCCTCACTTCCTGGGTCACCGAGCTGAACGACCCGAACCTCGTGCTCATCCTGCTCGGCGACCACCAGCCCCACACCGCCGTCTCCGGCCCCGGGGCCACCCACAATGTGCCGATCTCGATCATCACTCGCGCCCCCTCGGTGCTCAGGCAGATGTCCTCCTGGCACTGGCAGAACGGGCTGCTGCCTGATCCCGGCGCCCCGCTCGGGCCCATGGACGCCTTCCGCAATCAGTTCCTCAACACCTTCAGCACGCCCTCGGCCCAGACGGCATCGGCCCGGTGAGTCACGGCAGGTGACTGGTGTCATTGACGCGATGGACGGCGGCAAATCCACGGTCGTGCCACTGGATCTCGTTGATGCAGGCGGAACCGAGATACAGCCGGTAGAGGGTGCTGAGCGGGACGCCGAGAGCCCGGCACAGCATGATCTTTATCGGCGTAACGTGACAGACCACCAGGACGGTCTGGCCGCCGTGATCCCGCAGCAGCCGGTCACAGGCCCGGTTCACCCGGCGTGAGGTGTCGGCGAAGCTCTCCCCGCCCGGCGGTGCCTGTTCGGGGTCGCGCCGCCAGGCGGCCGCGGCCGCGGGCCAGCGCTGCTGTATTTCTGCCAGGGTGAAGCCATCCCAGTCACCGAAGTCGGTTTCCCGGAGATCATCATCGATGACTGCGGTCAGTCCCAGTTCGGCGGCCGCAATGCGCGGCGGTGTCGACAGCGCGCTGCAAGGGCGAGCTGACCACGGCGTCGAACGGAGCGCCGCTGGCCAGGCGGCAGGCGGCGGCCTTGGCCTGCCGGGTGCCGTTGGCGCTCAGCGGGAGATCGCGCAGCCCGCTGAAGCGGTGTTCAGGTGACAGCTCGGTATCGCCGTGCCGCAGCAGGACGGTGGTGGTGGGATCTGCTGTGGGGTTATCCCAGCCCAGAGTCATACGGCTGCCCCCGCGATAGTGACGAGTGATGTGTTCCTATGTCAGGACACGAAAATGCCAGCAGAACGGTTCAGCCGCCCGCCGTGGCCGTCAGGCCGGTGTCAGCATCGTGCGCGGTATCCGCCAAACGCGACGGGAGTTTCCCAGACTCGCACGGCCAGTGACTCGCCGCCTGCGGCGGCTACGGCGGGCGAGAGGGTGTCGTGCACCCAGCGGGCGAACACCTCGACTGTGACCGCCTCGGCCTCGGCTGGGCGTATCTCCTCCAGGTTGCGGTCTTCGACCCGGCTGGTCAGCTCGGTGAGCGCCGCTTCCAGCACATCCAGATCACAGACCATGCCTCGCCCGTCGAGCTGCTCGCGGTCCACCACGATCTCAATCCGGTAGTCATGATCATGGAGCTGCCCTTCTGGCCCGGGCAGTCCCGGCATGATGTGGAAAGCGCGGACGTTTCGGCTCAGCCCGACTTCACAGGTCACCGGCAGCACTCCTGTCGTAGTTGAGAACGGCATGCATCAGCCCGGGTTCCCCCTGGTCAACGGCCCGGAACGCGTCGGCGGCGTCACCAAAGTCGAAGACGTGCGTGCACAGCTGCGCCAGCGGCAGCCCGGGCAGCAGCTCAACGGTCTCCTGGCGGCGCCGAGACCGGCTCCAGGTCCCGGACAGCCGGGCCGGCACGGTGGAGACCTGCGTGCTGCGAATCGTCAGACGCCGCCGGTGGAAGGCGCCGCCGAGCGGCAGAACCACGGGTTTGGTGCCGAACCACGACGCGACCAGCAGGGTCCCCTCGTGGGCCAGCATGTCCAGCGCCATCGCTGGCGCATCCGGGTTACCGCTGGCGTCAATGACCAGCGGAACCTCCTCGTTCACCAGTTCCGCCGGTGCCGCGGTGGTGACGCCGAGGCTGCTGGCGACGGCGCGGCGCCACTCCTGCGGCTCGGCAATCAGCGGCCGCCACCCGGAGCGCTGCAACAGCAGGCCGGTCAGCAGCCCGAGCACGCCGGCCCCGAGCACGATGACCCGGTCCCGGTATCCGGCCCCCGCATCGAGCGTCACCTGCAGCGCCGTCTCGACCAGCGGCAGCAAGGTCGCGGACGCGGGATCGATGGCAGGCAGCGGAATCAGTTCACCAGCCCGCGCCGCAAATATGTCCTGGTGCGGATGGAACGCGAAAACCGCCTGGCCGGACTCCGCTACTTCGCCGACACACGCATACCCGTAGGCGAAGGGATAGGAGAAGGTACCGCCGAGCGCGTCGATCGTGTCGTCCAGCGCCAGCTCGGCCGGGACCTCGCCGCGGTACACCAGCCGTTCGGTGCCGCCGCTGATGCCAGAGCACACGGTGCGGACGAGGACCTCACCGGCCGCGGGCCGCGGTGTGGGCAGTTCCCTGATTTCTACACAGCGAGGCGCGGTATGAAAGAGCGCGCGGGCAGGCACGCAGCTCATTTACCCACCATTTATCTGTACAAAACGGTTGATTTGCCCACCTGATCATGCCGTGCGCAGCTGCTCCGGAGTTACCTCCGGAAGCGACGGACACGGCCGCAAGATCGAGCTGTCCAGGAGACCGTGACTCGCGGTCTCCCCGGCGGGCATTACGGTAGCGGTTACTTAGCTCAGCAGGCCGGGCCCGGCGCAGAGCTGCATGCACGGTGTGCCTGCCGATGAAAGAGAGGTGCGAGATGATCCCAGGGCAGCCTCCGCTGGCGCATATCGTCACGCTCGGGCAGTGAGTTTCGGATGCCCGAGTGCGGGACTTCTCACCGCCGTCTGGGCTGGCCGGAGGCATTCGACTCCGATGACTTCGTGGTCTTCGAGCTGCGCGGAGCGCTGCTCGCCTCGTTCCCGGTGGACAAGCTCGCCCTTGACGCCCGGGCCGAGCCCGGAGACCGGCAGCAGCCGCATCCGTTTTGCTCATCATCATCAGCGTGGACAGTCCCGACGAGGTGGACTCAGCTAGCCGATCGCGTCCGCCAGGCCGGCGGGACCCTGACGAAAGAGCCGGTTGACGTGGAATTCTTCGCGGGCCGCGACGCCTACTTCGCCGAGCCCCGAAGGCAACTACTGGGAGATCGCGTGGGCGTCCGCGGACAACCCGGTTTCCGCCGCAGCCCGTGGCGCCGCCGGCCTCGTCACCGAGCAATGGCACGCCGAGCCGACCAGGCTCGGTACGGGCCATGTGCTCGCACCGGGCTTAAGCCCGCATCGGTTTCGTCGAGGAGGATAACTCTTCGGACTAGTGATGTCCGCGCTGGCCTGGTGCCAGGGGCGGCTCTGTCGGCTGAGCCGCTCCCGTCCCAGTCCGCGTCGGCCACCGGTGCGCGAAAGCATTTGATGAGAAGGGCCGGCGGCAGCCTACATGGAACACTCTGTGCGCTTGGCTGGCTACAGTGCCGTCTCCGCGCATTTGGCGCTGCTGAGTGACGATCAAGTCGGTGGGCTCGTCGGCAGCGCTGTACCGCTCGCATCCGGAATCGGCGGCGCGACCTTCTTCCTTGACCTGGACGGCACGCGGGTCTTCGTCAAGAAAATCCCGCTCTCTGACCTGGAACGGCGCCAGGAAAACCTCCGGTCAACGGCGAATTTCTTCCGGCTTCCTGTCTTTTACCAGTATGGCCTGGGCTCAGCGGGGTTCGGTGCCTGGCGGGAGCTGGCTGTGCATGTGATGACGACCAACTGGGTTCTCGCCCGCCAGTGTCTGGGCTTCCCCCTGATGTACCACTGGCGCATTCTGCCCGGACCGCCCCCGCGGCCGCCCTCGGCGGCTGAGCACGCCGACATAGAGCGTGCCGTCGCCCACTGGGAAGGCAGCCGGGAGGTACGCCAGCGGCTCTTGGCGATCGCGCACTCATCAGCAAGCGTCGTCGTGTTCCGGATAACGCGGCCTGGCTAGCGCTTGCCGCCGCGAGCCGTGACCCGGAACGCATCCGGCCTGCCTTGCCTCGGGGCCGTCCCACCCGCCCCTTCCCGTCTCACGACCTCTCGGTTCCCGGTCCCGAGCCGCTCCGGCCCCGGCCGCGGCCAGCCCGCCGCCGGGCACGAAGTCCCACCGGTCGGCCCGCGCCGGCACAACGGACCACCTGCCGGGCCAGGCTTGGGACCACCAGCACGAGTCGCACCACCAGACACACGCACCGCCCCCGTGACCAGGCCTGCCCCCCGGGCCTGCCGTCCCCGGCTTCCGTCACGCGTCCTCCCGCTATGACGTCGCGCCGGGCGGGTGCAGTGCGCTCGGCCGCGCTGAGGTCCCGGCCTCAGCGCCACGGCAGTCCCGCCTCAGGGCCCGGACGCAGGCTTACTCCCAGACCAGCGCATCGAGGGAAGGAACAACCGTGATCGAGATTGATGGCCTGACCAAACGGTACGGGGATAAGACCGCGGTCGACGGGCTGACCTTCGTGGTGGAGCCAGGGGTGGTGACCGGGTTCCTCGGCCCGAACGGAGCCGGGAAGTCCACCACGATGCGGATGATCGCCGGCCTGGACCGGCCGGACAGCGGCACGGTGCGGGTCAACGGCAAGCACTACCCGCAGGCGGCCGCCCCGATGGCTGAGCTCGGCATCTTGCTGGACGCCAGGTCGGTGCACCCGGGCCTGTCGGCCCGCAACAACCTGCTGGCGCTGGCCCGCACGGCCGGCATCGGCCGCCGCCGGGTCGATGAGGTGATCGAGCTGGCCGGTCTGGGCGAGGTCACGGGCACCCGGGCCGGCGGGTTCTCCCTCGGCATGGGCCAGCGCCTCGGCGTGGCCGCCGCGCTGCTCGGCCAGCCGCAGACCGTGGTCCTGGACGAGCCCGTCAACGGCCTGGACCCGGACGGCGTGCGCTGGATCCGGCTACTGCTCAAGTCCCTGGCCGCCGAAGGCCGCACCGTCTTCGTGTCCTCGCACCTGATGAGCGAGATGGCCCAGACCGCGACCCAGCTGGTCGTGCTGGGCCGCGGCAAGCTCATCACCGAGGCCAGCGTCAAGGATTTCGTCGACCATGCCGCCGGGACCGGCGTCCTGGTCCGCACCCCGGAACCCGTGCGGCTCGGCGGGCTGCTCGCCGCTCCCGGCATCACCGTGATAAACGACGGAACGAACCTGCTGCGTGTCTCCGGCACCACCGCCGAGCAGATCGGCACGGCCGCCTGGCGGGCCCACCTGCCCGTCTACGAGCTCACCCCCACCCACGCTTCACTCGAGGAGGCCTTCATGCAAGTCACCAAGGACAGCGTCGAGTATCACGCCGGAGCCACCCGATGAGCGCCATCACCCGGCCAGGGCTCGCGCCGGCTCCATGGCCACGGCCCAGGCCCCCGTCCCGGCGACCGTAGCGGGACCGGTGACCCAGATCCGCGTCGTCCGCGCGGAGTGGACCAAGCTGCTGGCGCTGCGCTCGACCCGGTGGTGCACGCTGGTCGCGGCCATGCTGATCGTCGGCCTGGGTGCCCTGGTGGCAGGATCCGGGACGCCTTACCACGTCTCGCCGGGCAATACCGCCGCGAACGGAGTGTCGGTGGCCCTGCTGGGCGTGTTGTTCGCCCAGCTGGTGATCGGCGTGGTCGGGGTGCTGGCGTTTAGCGGCGAGTACGGCACCGGGATGATCCGGGCCACGCTGGCGGTCGTGCCGTCGCGGCTGCCGGTGCTGTGGGCGAAGGTGATCGTGCTGGTGGGCTTGGTGCTGCCGGTGACCATGCTGTGCGGGCTCGCCGACTTCTTCGCCGCGGCCGCTATCGAGTCCTCTCGCGGCGGGTTCGGTGCTCTCGCTGACCGATCCGGGCGTGCTGCGGACGGTGGTCGGCTCAGCGTTGTACCTGACCGTCGTGGTCATCGTCGGCTTGGCCCTGGGGGCGCTGCTCCGCAAGACCGCGGCGGGCCTGTCGGTGTTCGCCGCGGTGTTCTTCGTCATCCCGGTCGTCGTGGGGGCCCTGCCGCCGAACATCAGGGGGTTCGCGCCCTACCTGCCGTCCAACGTCGGCGGGGTCCTGTGGGGCAGTCCGCTGGGTGCCGCGCATGCGCTGAGCCCGTGACGGCTTCGCCTGCCTGTGCGGCTACGCGGTCGTCCTGACCGCTGCGGCCGCGTGGCGGCTGCGCCGCCGCGACGCCTGAGGAAGAACGCTCAGGTTCGGAGCCGGGCGATGAGCTCGATCTCGACGGCGATGCCGACGGGCAGCTCGGCCAGGCCAACCGCGGCGCGGGTATGGCGCCCGGCATCGCCGAAGACCTCGACCAGCAGGTCCGAGCACCCGTCCAGGACCGCGGGGGTCTGGTCGAAGCCGGGGGCCACGTTCACCATGCCGAAGACCTTGATGATCCGCTGGATCCGGTCAAGATCGCCGAGCTCGGCCCGGAGGGTGGCGAGGATCGAGAGGGCCGTCATCCGCGCTGCCTTACGGCCCTGTTCCAGGGTGAGATCACCGCCGACCTTGCCGCGGATCATCTGGTCCCCCGCGACCGGGCCATGCCCGCCCACGTAAACCAGCCCGCCGTCGATGACGCAGCTGAGGTAATTACCGGCGGGCGGGAACGGCGGAGGAAGCTCGATTCCCAGGAACTCCAGCCGGTCAGCGATCGTCATGGCCGAAGTGTAGGGGATCGGCAATTCCGCGGTTCGGCTGTCTGGCTGGTGCAGGATGAGGGCATGATCCTTGACCGCTGTGACATCCCGATCGTGCTGGCCCCGCTGGCGGGGGGGCCATCCACGCCAGAGCTGGCCGCCGCGGTGAGCAACGCGGGCGGCCTGGGTTTCCTCGCCTCCGGCTACCTGTCCGCCGCGGAGCTGGCGGACCGACGGCGCCGGCCTGGACGAGCTGACTCCCCGGCCGTTCGGGGTGAACCTGTTTGTTCCCGGACCGGCCGGGGACGGGGCCCGGGTGCGCCAGTTCGCGGCGGAAATCGAGTCCGACGTGTCCGGCGCCGGCGCGCGGCTGGGCGAGCCGCGGCACGACGATGACGACTGGGACGACAAGATCGGCTACCTGATGGGCGCCCCGGCCGATGTGGTGTCGTTCACGTTCGGGATCCCAGGCGAGGATGTCATGGCCGGGCTGCGCGCCAGGGGAACCGAAGTCTGGGTGACGGTCACCAGCCCGGACGAGGCCCGCCGCGCGGCCGCGGCAGGCGCGGACCTGCTCCTCGTCCAGGGGTATGAGGCGGGCGGCCACCGGGGCGGGACGAGCGACGACCCGGGCGAGGGAACCGGGCTCATCGCGTTGCTGCAGCTCATCACCGCGCGCCTGGCCACGCCCGTGGTGGCGGCCGGCGGCATCGCGACGGGCCGGGCGATCGCCGCGGTGCTGTGCCTGGGTGCCCGGGCCGCCGCCCTCGGAACGGCGTTCCTGGACTGCCCGGAGGCGGCGACCGCGCCCGTGCACCGGTCCGCGCTGCACGATGACACCCCGACCAGGCTCACCCGGGCGTTCAGCGGCCGGACCGCGCGCGGGATCGAGAACGGCTTCCTGCGCGCCCACTCCGAATCCGCTCCCGCGGCCTACCCCGAGGTGCATCACCTCACGTCCCCGATGCGGAAGGCCGCCCGCCAGGCCGGCCTGGCCGACTACGTGAACCTGTGGGCCGGGCAGGCCTACCCGCTGACGTCCACCGCTCCCGCCGCGGACCTCGTCCGTGACCTCTGGGACCAGGCCCGGCGGGCTAGCATGACGGGTTATATTCGGTCTGGTAACGGTCCTCGCAGTACGGGGGAGGCAGGTTGATCAACGAACGGCCGCTGCTCACCGTCCGGCACGACTTCCCCCGGCCCGGACGACTCGCTCGCCATCCTGGCCGCATTTGAGATCGCCCGGCCAGGAGATGTCATCGTAGCGGCGACAGAGGCATTCAAAGGGTCGGCGGTCGTGGGCGACCTGTTCGCCGCCATGGCTGTGAGCGCAGCCGTAGGCGCCATCGTCACCGACGGTCTCGCCCGCGACAGCGCCGGCATCATAGCCACCGGCCTTCCTGTCTTCGCTGGCGGAGTCTCTCCGAACTCCGCCGCTCAGTCGGGGCCAGGCACCGTTGGCCTGCCGGTTGTGATCAGCAATGTCCGCATCGCCCCCGGGGACGTGGTGGTGGGTGACCGCGACGGCGTGGTGGTGATAGCCCAGGACCACCTGGACGACGTGCACGAGCAACTGCTGGCCGTCCGGGCGGCCGAATCGTCGTACCCCCAAGACCCCGGCGGTCAAGTGCACGTCCCGCAGCGCATCCGCGACCTGCTCGCATCTGAGCAGGTCCGCTATCTCAGCTGACGCATCCATCGTGACCTGCCCGGTTGGCCGTACGTCGTACGCCGGACGCGGCAGCGGAGCAGAATGTCCGGGTGAGCGAGGTTGGCGCAGCCGGGACGGCCCTGTCCGCAGCCCTGATCGTGGACGGTGCCGTGCCCGCCGGCCCGGTGATCTCACCTGACGGCCGCTGGGTGGCCTGGACGACCTCAACGGCAGGCGGAACAGGACCGGAGGTCAGCCAGCTGTGGCTCGCACCCGTCGGGGCGGCCGCGGCGCCCCTCCAGCTGACCAGCGGCAGTGTCCGGCTGCCGCGCTGGTCCCCGGACTCGGCCTGGCTGTTCTACGCCGCCGATGCGGAACTTCGGCGTCTTTCGATCATGACCGGCGGCCCGGGCGCAGAGCCCGAGACGGTGCTGCGCTGGGGCGGCACGATTTCCGGGCTGCTGCCGCTCGCGGGCGGGCGGCTGGTAGCCGTGGTCGCCGGCGACGAGCAGACCGATGACGACAAGGCCCGCCAGGCCGAGCACGACGACGCGGTGGTGTGGTCCGAACGCGCGGTACGCCAGCACTGGCTCTGGCACCGGCTGCGCCTGCTGGACCTGACCTCCGGCGAGCTCAGCGTGCACGCCGGGCTGGCCAGGCGGCACGTCACCGACGTGGCGCAGCGACCGGACGGCGGGCCGCTGGCGGTGGTGAGCTGGGACTGCCCGGAGTATGAGCCGGGCGTCTTTACCAGCCGGCTGCACATCGCAGGCACCGAGGACGGCGCCGCCGCGGACCTGGGCCCGCTCGGCTGGGAGGCGCACTCCCCGGTGTGGTGGCACGGTGCCGGCGGCTGGCATGTGGCCTGGCTGCAGATAGTGCCACCCGGTGAAGGCGCCGCGGTGATCGACATCACCGTCGCCGCGGACGGGTCTGTCCCGGCCGGGCGGCAGAACCTGACGGCCGGCCTGGCCGTCTGCCCGGACCAGCTCGTCCAGGTCACCGGTGGCCCGCCCGTGGCGCTGTTCGCCGACGGGCTGGACACCGCCTTGTACCGGCTGGAACCGGCTGGCCCGTCGTTCCGGCGGGTGACGAGCTGGGCTGGCGAGGCTACCGCGCTCAGCGCCAGTGCCGACGCGGCCGCGATCGCGGTGCTGGCGAGCACGGCCTACGCACCCCGCGATGTCAGCGCCGGCCCGCCCGCTGCCCTCGTCCGGATCAGTGATACTCGCCCGGAACTGCGCAGTATCGCCTGGGGAAGCCAGGAGCGGCTGTCCTGGCGGGCCTCCGACGGGCTGGAGCTGGACGGCGTGCTGATCCTGCCGCCGGGCCGGCGCCGCGCCGACGGCCCGTTCCCGCTGGTGACGATGGTGCACGGCGGCCCCACCAGCCGGTGGGCAGACAAGCTCATGGTGTCCTGGGTGTCCTGGGGCCAGTGGCTGGCCGCCGCCGGGTTCGCGGTGTTCCACCCTAACCCGCGCGGCGGCACAGGACACGGCCACGCGTTCTCCGCCCAGGTGGCAGGCGCCGTGGGCCAGGACGAGTGGACCGACATCCTGACCGGCCTCGACGTCCTGGTCGCCGATGGCGTCGCGGACCCGGCCCGGCTCGGCATCGCCGGGTGGAGCCATGGCGGGTACATGGCCGCCTGGGCGATCACGCAGACCGGCCGCTTCCGGGCCGCTGTGATGGGCGCGGGCATCACCGACTGGGCCATGCAGATCGGCGTCGGCGAGCTCGGCCGCACAGACGCCGGCCTGTCCGGCAGCTTTGGCTGGGAAGGACCCGGCCCGCACCGCCACGACCAGCTCAGCCCGATTTCTTACGCGGCCAAGGTGACTACCCCGGTGCTGATCCTGCACGGCGAGGACGACTCCAACATCCCGGTCGGCCAGGCGACGTACTTCCACCGGGCGCTGACCCAGTTCGGCATCAAGCACGAGCTGGTGATCTACCCGGACGAGAACCACGGGTTCACCAAGCGAGCCCACCAGGTCGACGTCCTGGAACGCGTCCGCGCCTGGTTCATCCGCTGGCTGGGCCGTCCAGGTGACAGCTGACGGGTTCCGGCGCGGAGGCTCAAGCCCGGGCAAACTGGCCTGGCCCGGGCCAGGCTTGCCACGAGCTCGCGCCGGGTCCGCTCGCGGTGTCGCCCGGCGCCGTTCGGCCCGAATTGAGGGTTATTTCCGGTCTGCTCGGGTCCGCCGTCCGTCCGGCCTCCTCGCTTCGGACGGGGACGTCGCCGCTGCCCGCCGCTGCCCCAGCCACTTCCGCCGGGCCCGCAGGTAAGCATGACTGTCGGCGACATCGTGCGGCTCGCGCATGCGCCTGTGGGTGAGGAAATACGGGATGCCCACCGCCAGTGCCACGATCGCCAGTCCGATCACAAGGCTGCCCCATGCCCAGCCGCCCATAATCCGCCTCTCTTAGCTGTAGTGCCGGTCAGCGCGCATATTGCTGCCCAGGGCAGCGGGAGATTAACCTTTTCCGCGCCGAGAATTACTGTCGACCGCGGAAATTTCCGCAAGGGCCTGGCCGTGACTCGAACACGTGATCCTTGCCGGGGGCCAGCAGGGCTCCGGCGTGTTCCGTGAATGCCCCATTTCTGTCTAATCGAGGTCGTGGAGATAGAGGGTTTCGGCGGGGGTGGTGTGATCGCGCCGGCCTTCAGGGATGTGCAGGTAGCCGGCGTCCTTGATGGCCGCGATGATGGCGGCGCGGATGGTGGCCAGGTTGACGGGCCCGCTGCCGGTCCGGCTGGCGGAATTGTCTTCGCTGAACGTCGTATCCCTTATGTGGTGATGTGCCTCAATCGACCAGTGCTCGCGGACCAGCCGGGCCAGATCCGGCAGCGGTGGCGTCAGCGCTGGCCAAGCTGGTGACGGCGTAGGCGGTCTCGCGGGAGACCTTGCCGGTAGCGGTCTCCTTCCGCCAGCGGGTGATCTTGATGGCCTGGCAGGCCTCGGGGAAGTCCAGGCGGCTGACGTGGGCGGCCTTCACGGTGCGGGTCTCGATACGGCCGTGACCGGCCTCGCGGGTGACGCTGCCGGCCGGCACCTGCCGCCAGGGCAGCGCCTTGACCCGGGCATACAGCAGCGGCTGGTTCTGCTTGATCACCGCGATGTACTGGGCCTTCTTCTCCCGTACCAGCCAGTCCAGGTTCGCCCGCACCGTATGCAGTGCATCGAAGGTCACCACGGCACCGGCCAGGTCCAGCGGTTCCAGCAGCTCGGTGAAGTGGCTGGTCTCGTTGTGCTTGACATCGACCTCCAGGTGATCCAGCAGGGGCCCGCCGTGCTCGGCGACGCCGAGCAGATGGACCCGGGTGCCGTCAGCGCGGCGGGCGCCGCGGGAGGTCTTGCCGTCCACGGCCACCGCCCTTAACCGGGCGCGGGCCAGCGTTTTCACCTGCTCAGTCGGCACGCCGTGCCCGGTAGCGGCGCACGCTGGCCAAGGCCGGCCCGCCGCGGCGCCGGCGGCGCGGGCGCAGACCGAGCAGGGCCCTGGTCAGGGCCCGCGGGTCCAGGCGGTCCAGGACCACCCGGATCGTCTTCTCATCCGGTGCCCGGTACCGGCCCCCGATCGGGTCCCACGGGGCATGCAGCCGGGCCAGGTCCTGCTGGCCAGCTCGTTTGATCCACTGCCCGACCGCGGTGAACCGGTCGTTCCCGGCGGCGGTGAACGCGCAGACCGCGATCGCGATCAGGCAGGCCAGCGGGTAGATCCGCCCTTGCGGTGAGCGCGGGTCCGGCAGCGCTTCCAGCCGCTGCCACGCACCAGGGGCCAGATTCTCCCCGTCAGCGCCGGATTCGACCGCGCGCGCCGCCACGCGCGACAATGCCATTGCGGGCATGCCACACCCCGTTCACGTAGACCTCCGAAGACCTACATGATCACGTGGCATGCCCGTGCTCTACAACCCGCTCAATACCGCCCTGCCACCGCATACTGCCATAAAACCGGGTAAGTCCGGAACACGCCGGAGCCCTGCGGCCAGGCCGCCTCGGCCACGCCGACGTGCACCGGGCCGCCCGCCTCATCGACACCGGGCTGCGCTCGTTCGCGGTCTTATCACCCGGTTGCGATGAGCCGTCGTGCGGGAAGCGGCTGCCGCGGCAGCATTCTGCGCTCAGCCGAGGCAGCCAGCAGAGGCAGGTAATGGTCTCGCGGCACGAGTTCGGCGCCCAGGGAGCGCAGGAAGGGACTGTCCCACTGGGCGTCGATCAGCGCGCCGCCCGCCGCGGCGAATCGTGCGGCCATATCCGCGACCGCAATCCGCGCAGCGTTGGGGCGCCGGCTGAACATCGAATCTCCGCTGAGCACGAAGCCGACACCGATGCCTAAGGCGCCCCCGGCCAGCTCGCCGTCCTGCCACACCTCGATGCTGTGCGCCCAGCCTTGCTCGTGCAACGTGACCATGCTTTCCAGCAGTGTGTCGGTGAACCAGCGCGGCTCACGGCCCGGCCCGGCATTCCTGGGCCACCCGCAGGAACGCGTTGTTGGCGGTCGTCCGTTCCCGGCCGCTCCGTAGCTGCTTCCTGACGTTGCGGCCGAGGTGAACGTGCCCGACGGCGATCACGGGCCTGGGGTCAGGCGACCACCACGCCACGCCGTAGGGATCATCCTCGGTGTGGCCGACCAGGCCGATCACGCCGTCGGACACCTGATCCTCATACCGGAATTCGTTGCTGTCGCGGGCGTATTCATCCGGCGCCGGAAACGGGAAGATCCCGTTCCTGTAGGCGCCAGGACGCTGCCCGGGCTCAGATCCGCGCAGAAGGCGACGGGCGAGTTTCCGGCGCCCGGCGCGATCTTGAAGGATTCCCAGTCCAGGTAGCGGCTAACCGGCAACGCCGGGCTCACCAGGGCGCCGTCCCGCCGGGACTTTCAGGTATCCCCGCATCATCAGCGCGGCCGATATGGAGGTCGAGAAGTTCGTCGTCGACCGGCGGGAAAGCTATGCCGCTGCCGATCAGCGCCTGCTCCGTATGTGACCGGGTGTAGGCGGGGAAAATGTGCTCCAGGTACATCTCCGCCACCGTGAGGCCGGATCCTGCGCACCCATCGACGAAGAGCGGCACGAAGGGGGTCATCGGGTGGCCGGGGTTCTGCGCGGCGTGCCTGAGCAGTGCGTCGACCCATTCGCGGTAGGGCACTGTGGTGATGGCATATCCATGGTGACCGCAGCCGGTCAACCAGGGAGCCAGCAGCGCATACTCCGGGCTGGCCAGATGATACGTGCGCCCGCCGCCTCGGCCTGCACGGAAATACATCTCATGGCCGCCGCGCATATATCGGCGGGCACGAAGTCGAGCGGCAGGTCGATATCCGGCGCGACGCAGGAATCAGTGATAAACCTTATCAGCGCACACATTTCGGTAGCGGTGTTCCAGGCGCCGGTGCGGTGATCCCCGACGATGTCAAGCGGGCGGTAGATGGCGACCGGCAGGCCCGCCCGTGCGGCGTTCCTGAGAAGTTCCTCGGCCACGAACTTAGTCTCTATATAGCCCATGCAAAGGTGATCGGCATAAGCAAGAGGCGTGTCCTCGGTCACCTCGCGGACGCCCATGGCGCCGAAACCCGCGAGCACGGTAGTGGTGGAAACGTAGTGAATAGGTATGCCCCGGTAAAGGCCGGCCAGGCGGATCAGTTCCCGGGTGCCGGTCACATTAGCAGCCCTCAGGTCGCTGGTACGGATAGATGAAGTTCACGGTCGCGCCGGCATGGTGGATGATGTCGATGGTCCGCGCCAGCTCGCTGAATGTGCCGGCGTCCGGCAGGCCCAGATTCGGTTCGGCGATGTCGCCGACCACCGGCACAACGCGGTCGATAGCCAGCCGCCGAGTTCGTAGCGTTCGGCAGCCAGGATGATGCGCTGCCGCGCATGCGAGGTGTTGCGCGCCCGGACCAGGCAGTGGACCCGCGCGCTGGTGGCGGTCAGCAGCTCGCGCAGCAGGTGAACCCCGAAGAAGCCGGTCGACCCGGTGAGCAGTATCTCTCGCGGTCGTTTCCAGTCCGGTGCGCGGGCCTGCGTCCAGGCGGACAGGATCAGCCAGTTCGGCTTCGCGGATGAAGTCGATGCGCGGATCCGCGCCATCAGCGGTCAGCCTGCCGGCGCGGGCGTCCTGCGTGGCTTCCGAGAAACCGCGCAGCGTCGGGTCACGGAGCAGACAACGGGTGAGCGGACGGACATAGTCCGGGCTGATGCCGAACATGACGCGCACGTGCGCCAGCATCTCCGCGGCCAGCAGCGAGTTGCCGCCCAGCTGGAAGAATTCGTCGTCCAGGCCGACCCGCCCGGTACCGAGCATCCTGGACCACAGATGAGACATTCCCGCCTGTATCGGCGTGACGCCTCCGGCCTGAGCTCCCGCTGACCGCGTCAGCGGGATGAGGAGCGCCCGCCGGTCGACCGCTCCTTCCGGCGTCAATGGCAACTGGTCCGATCGCGATGAACACGGCAGGGACCATGAAGCTCGGCACGCGAGCGGAGAGAAAGCTCCGCAGGATCGCGCCTGACGGCGGTTCCCGGGCATCGCTCGCCGGCCCGTCCTGTCGCCGGCGGCGGCGGTGGGTGTAGTACGCCGCGAGTTGCCTGTTACCTGGGCCGATCTCGTACGGCACGACCGCCACCTCGGCGACGTCGGGGTGGCTGTGCAGAGCACGTCTCGATCTCGGCGGGCTCGACGCGGAAGCCGCGGACCTTCAGCTGGCGGTCCACCCGCCCAAGGACCTCCAGATTGCCGTCCGCGCGCCAGCGCCCGAGATCACCGGTGCGGTACATCCTGCTGCCGGGCACGTCGCTGTGCGGGTTTGGCAGGAACTGCTCCGCGGTCAGCTCTGGCCTGCCGAGATAGCCCCGGGCGACGCCGCAGCCGCCGATGTAGATCTCGCCCGCCTCACCGGTCGGCACGCGGGTTCAGGTCCTCGTCGAGAACGAGCACCTGCGCGTGCCGGAGTGGCTTGCCCACGGGTATCGAGGCGGGAGGCTCGGGCGCCGCCAGTTCCTCGCCCGCGTCGAAGAGGGTCGACGTGATCGTGGTCTCGGTCAGCCCGTAGGCGTTGAGCAATCTGGCTCCGGGCGCGGCTCGCAGGGCCGCGCCGCAGTCCGCGGGGTCGGCCCTTTCGCCGCCGGTGATCATGAGCCGGACGCTTCTCAGCCGCTCATCGTCCGGTCGGTGATCGCGAGCAGCTGGTGCCAGTACGCGGGGGTCAGGTCGATGACGGTGACCTGCTCCTGGGCCAGATAGCCGAGCAGATCGGTGGGCGCGACCGTCCCCGCAGGCGGCAGCATCAGCGTCGCGCCGCAGATCAGGGCCACGAGTATCTGCTCGACCGAGGTGTCGAAGCCCAGGGAAGCCAGCTGCAAGACGCGGTCGTTCGGCGAAATCTGGTATTCGCGGGATATCTCCGGACTGACACAGGCCAGGGAGCCGTGGCTGACGGCGACGGCCTTGGGCCGGCCGGTGGAGCCTGACGTATAGATGGCGTACGCGATGTTTTCCGCTTGCGGCCGGACGCCGGGAGCCGTGGTCGGCTGGGCTGGCCAGTTCCGGGGCCCACTCGTCGATCACAAGCAGCTGTGCGCCGGTTTCCGAGAACGCTCGTGCGTCCGCGCGGCGCACCAGAACGATCGCGGGGCGGGCTTCGGCGCACATCTGGGTCGAGCCGCGCGGCCGGAAGTGACGGATCCAGCGGCAGGTACGCACCGCCGCCTTCAAGATCGCGAGCAGACAGCGAATTGCCTCGCTGCCGCGTTCGAGGCATACCCCGACCAGGGTCTCCGGGCCGACGCCCATTTCCTGGAGATGATGCGCCAGTTGATTTGCCGACTCGTCCAGCTGACGATATGTCAGCTGGGTTCCCGCCGAGACGACCGCGGCCGAGTGAGGCCGGCGAGCTGCTTGCTCATCGAAGAGGTCGTGAACGTATCGCACCATTGTGCTCGTGCGACATTTCGTAGCGGTCTTCCGCGCCCCGCCCTGACGCATCTCGCCGTTCCGGTCCCGCCCAGCTCCCCTGACGCTGACCGGAGCAATGTCCGGCCAGGAGGCGGCAATGGCGGCCAGGCAGGCTTGCTTGGACATGACGGCTGACCGCTGCCGCCAGCCGGCCGGAAGGTCAGGCTCGGCCGGCCAGACCGCGTGCTGGCCCTGGTCATTGACAGCGACGACGTAGGTGGTCTCCTTCGGCGTTTGTGCTGCCTCTGGAGCTGGCATGATGTCCGATATATCGGTAATAGTCATAACCCTGCTTGCGTTCACACGCCGTGTCACTGGGCAACGTGACCAGGCCGTTCCGTCGTCAGGGGACGGCCCTGTCCGTTAATCCTTGCCCGCGGGGAGCCGAGCCGGCACGCCCTACGGCCAATGAACGCTGGCGCCGACCAGGACCTGCTGAGCGAGCGTGGAAGGCTTAAGGTTCTGCTGCGTTCTGCTTACAAGGCATAACAAATAGTAACATTTTTCCTTTAATTCCGCGCGGCGTGTCAGGAAAGAGTGATGTGATATTCGTAACAAAGCGAGTTAAAACGTTACGTTAAGTGCACTTACCGGGTTTACTGAGAAACGTGCGGTAAATGCTTATAGGGATTTTCCTGGGGAAAGATGGAGTTACCGGGAAGGAAGTGCTCTGCTGGTGCAGCGCGGGGGCGGAACGGTAAGCTTGGGGGCTACGTTGACATCGCGACGGCATGTGCTGGCGGGTTTATTGCTGTCTGGGTGACGCTGCTCATCGCGTGCGTACTACTGGCTGCCCGGCCTGCGCGTCGAGACGTGGGCCCTGATCGGCCTGAGCGGAGTGAGCTGGCATCGTGACGGGCATTGTCATCAACCGTCCCGCCCGTAAGGCGCCATGGCTGCTGCTGGCCGCCGCGAACCTGAGTTTCACCGCAGGTCAAGTTAGCTTCCTCGTACTGACGAAATATGGGGGCGAACATCCCGTTTCCGTCCTTCGCGGACCTTCTGTACCTGGCGTCGTATCCGCTTGTACGCCGTCGGGTTGCTGATCTTCATCCGGTGGCGCACCCCGGGCCGGGACCGGCGCAGCCTGATCGATGCCCTGACCCTGACCGTCGGGCTGGCCCTGCTTTCGTGGATCTACCTGATCCTTCCGTATGCGCACAATCCCGCGCTGTCGGGCTGCAAAAAAGCACCGCGATCGCCTATCCGCTCGGCGATGTACTTGTCCTGGCGATGCTCGCCCGGCTTCTCGCGCCTGGGACCGCACGTACCAGGTCCGTCTATCTGCTTACCCTCGGTACCGTCGGGATGCTGGTGTCCGACGTGTCGTACGGCCTGATCCAGCTGCACGGGATCGTTTCACAACGGGACGGTCGTCGACCTCGGCTGGGCGGTCTTCTACGGCGCGTGGGGAGCTGCGGCGCTGCATCCGAGCATGGCTGAGCTAACCCGGCCGGTTTCACGGCAGCAGGCTGAAACGTCGCCGACCAGGCTGACCGTGCTCATGCTCGCGTCGCTTATAGCCCCGGCCGTCTTGTTCATCCAATCGGTCAGCGGCCGCTATGACGACGACAGTGTGATCGCGGTGTTCTCCGCCGTCCTCTACCTGCTCGTGCTCTCGCGCCTGTGGGACGTGGCGGCTTCGCACCGCCGCGCCCTCGGCCGTGAGCGTGCGGTAAGGCTGGCTGGTGCGGCCCTGGCCTCGGCGGTCACCGTGCACGAGGCCGCGAGCACGGTCAGGAGTGCGGCGATCGCCCTCATCGACCCGCACTCGCCGCGGTGAGGCATTGCTCGCTGGTGCGCGACTGACGGCACACTCCGCGCCGTGGCCGACCCTTGACGGCGATTCGCCACGGATGAGCCAGCTAGCGGAGCTGACCGCGACCTTGCCTGCCGCTGCTGACCGGATCGCAGCCGCTTCTCCTGCCCACGACCAGGCTCGGCGAGCGGGCCGACGTACTACTCCCCGGCTGTGACGGGATCTTGCTCTGCCCGCTCACGCTCAAGGACCGGCCGTCCGGAGATCCGCTCATCGGGGTGCTGGCCATGTTCGGCGAGCAGCGGACCCTGGCCGACCTGTCTGCGACTCTGGAAATCCTTGCTCAGCAGGCCGCCCTGGCTGTGGAGCGTGTCATGCTCAGCCAGGAGGTCATCCGGCAGAGCAGTGAGGCCTACTTCCGCACGCTGGTTCAGGACACCTCGGACGCCATCTTGATCATCGGCGACGATGGGAAGATCCGCTACGCGACTCCCTCGGCCACGAGCATCTTTGGCGACGTCGAGCATGGAGGGCGCCTATCTGTGGGACCTGGTGAAGGACGGCGAGCGCGAGGACGTCGCCCGGGCCCTGACCCGCATGCGGAAACACTGCGGGCCACACGTCGTACCACGAGGACATGCGGATCACCCGCCGTGACGACGTGGGCGTCCACATCCAGGTGAGGTGCAGCGACCTTCGCGGCGACAGCACCGTCGGCGGCCTGGTGCTCACCCTGCGGGACGTGACCGAGCAGCGCCAGCTCGAGGAGGAGCTGAAGCACCGGGCCTTCCACGACGCGCTGACCGGGCTTCCCAACCGCTTGCTGTTCCAGGACCGGGCGGCCCACGGGCTGGTCCGGACACACCGCGACGGGACGACCGCGGGCGTGCTCTTCGTGGACCTGGACGACTTCAAGATCGTGAACGACACGATGGGCCATAGCGTCGGCGACGAACTGCTCGTGGCGGCCGGGATACGGCTTTCGTCGGTGGTGCGTGATTCCGACATGGCGGCGCGGCTGGGCGGCGACGAGTTCGCGCTCCTGGTCGAGGATGTCGCGGATTCCGCCGCGGTGGAGGCGCTACGCCGAGCGCATTGTCCAGGCGTTCGGCGAGCCCTTCGCTCTCGCCGACGGCTCGGTGATCTCCACGGCCACGGTCGGCGTCGCCACCACGGAGGACAGCGCGGACGTGGACGAACTGCTCCGCCATGCGGACCTGGCCCTGTACGCCGCGAAGGCGGCCGGCAAGCGGCAGTGGCGCCGCTACCTGCCCGTGCTGAGCGCCGGAATGGTCAGGCGGCGAGAGATCCAGGCCGCGCTCGAAGACGCGGTGAAGAACTCTGCGTTCACCCTCGTCTACCAGCCCATCGTGGCGCTGACCAGCGGTGAGCATCGCCGGCTTCGAGGCCCTGGTGCGATGGCCTCATCCCCAGTGGGGCATGATGCAGCCCGGCCAGTTCATCGAGCTGGCCGAGGAGACCGGCCAGATCGTCCCGCTCGGCTCCTGGGTGCTCGGGCAGGCCGCCGCGGACATCGTCGCGGTGGGTGCGCCGGTCACCCCGCCAGGCGCCGCTGTACGTCAGCGTGAACGTGTCGGCCCGCCAGTTCCGTGATCCCGGCTTCGTCGACGGCGTGCGGCGGGTCCTCGCGGAGTCCGGCCTGGCGCCCTCGGCGCTGATGCTCGAGCTCACCGAGAGCGTCCTGCTGCGCCGCGACGAACGGATCCATTCCGATCTCATGGAGCTGAAGGACATCGGCGTGAAGCTAGCCATCGACGATTTCGGTACCGGGTACTCGTCCCTCAGTTACCTGCGGGAACTGCCGATAGACGGGCTCAAGATAGACAAGTCTTTCGTCGACGGGATCGCCATCTCTGAGCAGCGGCTGGCCCTCGCGGAAGGCATCATCCAGATCGCCAGGACGCTTCGGCTGAAGCGTGATTGCCGAAGGAATCGAAACCGAGGCCCAGCGAGATCTGCTGGTCTCGATGGGCTGCCGGTTCGGGCAGGGGTATCTGCTGGCCATGCCGGTGCCCGCGGACCAGGCCGAGGCGCTGGTGCGGATCGGGCGCAGCCTGGTGCCCGAGCTTCCCCGGATCAGCGCAGCTGACCGCCGAGCCGCTAGCGGGCTGGTTCCCCGGTACCCGGAGCCGAGAAGACCGGGCTGGTCAAGATGTCGGCCGGTTCCAGCCGCATGAGGTCGTCCTTGCTCCAGCCCCGGTCCAGCTCGCTGGCCAGCCGGTGCGCGTGCCGGAGCCGGGCCCGTTCGAGTTCGTTGCGGACGCTGCGGGCGTTGCCAAAACGCGGCTGCCGCATCCGCAGGCCCAGATAGCGGCGGAAGGCGGCCTCGGCCTCGTCGGAGAGGTAATAGGACGAGCGGTCGAGCATCGCCCGGCCGATGGCGACCAGCTCGTCCACCTGGTAGGGGACGAAGTCGAGATGGTGGGCGATGCGCGAGCTCATACCGGGATTGGACCCGAAGAATTCCTCCATCCGATCGTGGTAGCCCGCCAGGATGACCACCAGTTTGTCGCGGTCGTTTTCCATCACCTGGAGCAAGATGTCGATGCACTCCTGGCCGTAGTCCTTGGAGTCGTCGGCCCGGTAGAGGTAGTACGCCTCGTCGATGAACAAGACCCCGCCCATGGCGCGCTCGAGCACCCGCTTGGTCTTGGGTGCCGTGTGGCCGATGTACTCCCCGACCAGGTCATCGCGCATGGCGTGGACGAGGTGCCCCTTTTCCAGGTAGCCGAGCCGGTGCAGCAGCTCGGCCATCCGCAGGGCCACCGTGGTCTTCCCGGTGCCCGGGTGCCCCGGTAAAGCACATGTGCAGGTTCGGCCGGGGCGCGGACAGGCCGAACCGCTGCCTGACCCGGTCGACAAGCAGCAGCGAGGCGATCTCCTCGACCTTCCGCTTGACCGGGACCAGGCCGATCAGGTCCTGGTCCAGGGCCGTGAACACGTCGTCGATGCCGGCCGCCTGCCGTTCCTCGGCGAGCGTGATGATGGCTCCGGCGGGCAGCACCTCGGGGCCGGCCGGACAACGGCCGGCCGGGCGGAACCGGGAGACCCCAGCAGGCCGGGCCCCGGACCCGGCACCCCCGGCAGGCCGGCCCCGGGACGGGGGAGCCTTAGCGGGCTGGGCCCAGGACAGGCCGCCCGCAGCGGGCTGGACCCGGGACGGGACGGCCCCCGAGCCCTGGCCCGGCGGCAGGGCCCGGATACGCAGGCCGCCTGAGGACTGGCCCCAGAACGGATCCGGGTTCGTCGACCCAGCCTGCCGCCACGCGTTGCGGGTCGTCACGCCGACGAACAGCAGGATGACCTCGCTGCTCAGGACCACGAAGAAGAGGGGTCGCGCCAGGTAATCCCAGCACAACGCGAGCGGGACCATCACCGCGAAGAGCACGATGAGCATTCTGGCAGCTCTTGGCCCGATGCCCCACATGATGGACCGAGCGTAACGAGCGGCTGAGCCGCGGGTCAAGGACGCTCCGGGCGCCGCACCCGATGGCGGGCCGGCCTGGCGTCCGGACGGCGGCGCGGTGATCGCGCGTGACCCGCAGCTGGTTTGGCCCGGCCGGCCGGGGTAGTGGCAGCCGTGGCTGCGGACCGCGGCGGCCGCTGGAAGGCAAGCCGGACAACAGGCGTTGAGGCCGGGAAATCCAGGAGGACAGGACATGAAAGCTCGACGTGCGCGCCCGGATGCGGTGGACCGGACCGCGCTGGGCATCGACCGGATGGTGCGCAATGTGGAAACCGGGCGTTTCGAGCGGAGCCTCTCGGCCCTGACCGCGGCCGGGGCGCTGGTCACCGCCGCGGAGATCTACTTCGAGCACGACAGTGCCAGCTTCGGTAACAAGATGATGTGGTTGCCGGTCGCGCTCGGGCCGGTGGGCGCGGTGGCCGGGGTGGCGGGCTTCTTCAGCCGCCGGATGGCGAAGACCGCCTTGCCGGTCGCGTCGGCGGCCATCGTCGCCAACGGCCTGCAGGGTACCTACCTGCACGCCCGCGGCATCGCCCAGAAGCCGGGCGGCTGGAAGAACGCCCGGTACAACCTGGAGATGGGCCCGCCTTTGCTGGCGCCGCTGCTGGTCACCATGGTGGGCGGGATGGGACTGCTCGCGGCCGTCTTGCGGCGGGAAAAATGAGCGGGCCGCCCCAGGGCCGGTTTCCCGGCTTTGACTCCCTCGGCCAGTCGCGGCACTGGGATCAGGTGACGGCCGAAGTGGTGACGGCCAGAACCGCGCCGCCGGCGGAGATGAAGTTCTTCACCGAGGCCGAGCAGGCCTGCGCGGGCGCCCTGCTTAACCTGCTCACCGGCCAGGACGAGCACGCGGGCGGCCTGGCCGTGCCGGTGCTCGAGATGATCGACGCCCGGCTGGCCGCGGGGGAGACCGACGGCTGGCGCTACGACGACATGCCCGAGGACGGCCAGGCGTGGCGGGACACGCTGGCGTACCTGGACGCCGACGCGGCCAGCCGCGTCGGGACCACGTTCGCCGAGGCCACCGGGGCCGACCAGCGTGACCTGGTGCAGGCCGTCCAGGACCGGAAGTCCGCCGACTGGCACGGGCTGCCCGCCGCGCACGTGTGGAGCCTGTGGACCCGGTACGCCTGCACGGCCTTCTACGCCCACCCGTTCGCCTGGAACGAGATCGGTTTCGCCGGCCCGGCTTACCCGCGCGGTTACAAGAACATCGGCGTCGGCAGGCTCGAGCCCTTTGAGGTGGCCGACGCCAGGCCGTCGGAAGATCCCGTCCGGAAGGGAGCCTGATGCCGTTGCGAGACGTGACCGACCGCGTGAACCAGGTCCGCGCCCGCAACGAGTCGGCCTGGCTGCTGCCGAACGACGGCACCAGGACCAACCACCGGCTCCGCCTGGACATGCCGCGGTTCGCCGACACCGACGAGCTCGACCTGGTCATCGTGGGCTGCGGCGCGGGCGGCTCGGTGCTGCTGCAACGGCTGGCCCGGGCGGGCTGGCGGGTGGCGGCCCTGGACGCGGGCCCGTTCTGGGATCCCGACACCGACTGGGTCAGCGACGAGGCGGGCTCGCATCAGCTGTACTGGACCGAGCCGCGGGTGATCGCGGGCACCGATCCGGTGCCGATGGGCTCGAACAACTCAGGCCGCGGCGTCGGCGGCTCGATGGTCCACTACGCGGGCTACACGCCGCGGTTCCATCCCAGCGACTTCCGCACCTACAGCGCCGACGGGGTCGGCGCGGACTGGCCGCTGGATTACGCCGAGCTCCGCCCGTACTACGCCGACCTCGAGCAGGAACTCCCGGTGGCCGGCGAGCACTGGCCGTGGGGAGATCCGCACGGCTACCCGCACCGGCCGCATCCGGTGGGCGGGAACGGCGAGGTGTTCCTGCGCGGGGCGGACAAGCTCGGGATCACCGCCAAGGTGGGCCCGGTCGCGATCGCCAACGGCCGGTTCGGCAACCGGCCGCACTGCATCTACCGCGGCTTCTGCCTGCAGGGCTGCAAGGTGAACGCCAAAGCGTCGCCGCTGATCACGCACATCCCGGACGCGCTGGCGCACGGGGCCGAGGTGCGGCCCGACACCATGGTGACCCAGGTGGCCATCGACGAGCGCACCGGCCGCGCGCCTGGGCGTGCACTACGTCAGCGGCGGCCGGGAGCGTTTCCAGCGGGCCAAGATGGTGGCCATCGCCGGCTACTCGATCGAAACGCCGCGGCTGCTGCTCAACTCGGCGTCCAGCCGTTTCCCCGACGGCCTGTGCAACGACTTCGACCAGGTCGGACGCTACCTCATGGTGCAGGGCGCGCCGCAGACCGCGGGCCGCTTCGACGCCGAGGTGCGGATGTACAAGGCGCCGCCGCCCGAGGTCAGCACCGAGGAGTTCTACGAGACCGACCCGGCCAAGGACTACAAGCGCGGCTTCTCCATCCAGACGGTCTCGCCGCTGCCGATCACCTGGGCCGAGCATGTCGCGGCGCAAGGGCACTGGGGTCCCGCGCTGCGCGAGTACATGAGCGACTACGTGCACTGGTCCTGCCTCGGGCGCGCTGTGCGAGTTCCTGCCGCAGCCGGAGAACCGGGTCACGCTGGCGGCGGAGAAGGACCGTTACGGCCTGCCGGTGGCCCGCTTCGCCTACTCCCAGTGCGACAACGACCGGGCCCTGGCCCAAGGCCGCCCAGCAGGTCATGGAGGACATCTTGCACGCCGCGGGCGCGGACGAGGTCATCACCATCCAGCGCTACGCCCACCTGGTCGGCGGCGCCCGGATGGCCAAGGACGAGCGGCACGGGGTCGTCGACCGCGCTGCCGCAGTTTCGCGGTCCCCAACCTGTACATCACCGACGGCAGCGTGCTGCCCACCCAGGGCAGCGCCAACCCGGCCCTGACGATCATGGCGGTGGCCGCCCGCGCGGCGGATCACCTGATCAACGGCGCGCCGGACCATGACAGACCAACAAGGAAGGACAGACATGGCAGCACCGACCGTCGCTGACTACCTGCTCGAGCGGCTGCGCGCCTGGGACGTCGAACACGTCTTCGCCTACGCCGGCGACGGGATCAACGGCATCCTGGCCGCCTGGGGCCGGGCCGAGAACAAGCCGCAGTTCGTCCAGGCCAGGCACGAGGAGATGGCCGCCTTCGAGGCCGTCGGGTACGCGAAGTTCACCGGCCGGCTCGGCGTCTGCATGGCGACCTCGGGGCCGGGCGCCATCCACCTGCTCAACGGCCTGTACGACGCCAAGCTCGACCACGTGCCCGTGGTCGCCATCGTCGGCCAGACCAACCGGAGCGCCATGGGCGGCTCCTATCAGCAGGAGGTGGACCTGCTCAGCCTGTACAAGGATGTGGCCAGCGAGTACGTGCAGATGGTCACGGTGCCCGAGCAGCTGCCCAACGTGCTGGACCGGGCCATCCGCATCGCGCTGGCCGAGCGCGCCCCCACCGCGATCATCATCCCGGCCGACGTGCAGGAACTCGAGTACTCCGCGCCCACCCACGCGTTCAAGATGGTGCCCTCCTCCCTCGGGGTCGACTGGCCGGTCACCTCGCCCGACGACGGCGCGGTCCGCCAGGCCGCCGAGATCCTCAACGCCGGCGGCAAGGTCGCCATCCTGGCCGGGCAGGGCGCCCGCGGCGCCCGCCGCGAGCTCGAGGAGGTCGCCGAGCTGCTCGGCGCCGGCGTGGCCAAGCCGCTGCTGGGCAAGGACGTGCTCTCCGACGAGCTGCCGTACGTGACCGGGTCGATCGGCCTGCTCGGCACCCGGCCGAGCTACGAGCTGATGATGGACTGCGACACGCTGCTCACGGTCGGCTCGAGCTTCCCGTACACCCAGTTCCTGCCGGAGTTCGACCAGGCCCGCGGCGTGCAGATCGACATCGACGCCAAGTACATCGGCATGCGCTACCCGAACGAGGTCAACCTCGTCGGCGACGCCGCCGCCACGCTGCGGGCGCTGATCCCGCACCTGAAGCGCAAGGAGGACCGCGCCTGGCGCGAGGGCATCGAGGCCAACGTGGCCCGCTGGTGGGAGTCGATGGCCGCCGAGGCCGAGGTCGAGGCCGACCCGGTCAACCCGATGCTGCCGTTCCACGAGCTGTCCCCGCGGCTGCCGGCCAACGCCATCGTGACCGCGGACTCCGGCTCCTCGGCGAACTGGTACGCCCGGCAGCTGCGCTTCCGCGGCGACATGCGCGGCTCGCTGTCCGGCAACCTGGCCACCATGGGCCCCGGCGTCCCGTACGGCATCGGCGCCAAGTTCGGCCACCCGGACCGGCCGGTCATCGTCTTCGCCGGGGACGGGGCCATGCAGATGAACGGCCTGGCCGAGCTGATCACGATCAAGCACTACTGGGAGCAGTGGTCGGACCCGCGGCTGATCATCGCGGTGCTGCACAACAACGACCTGAACCAGGTCACCTGGGAGATGCGGGCGATGGAGGGGGCGCCGAAGTTCACCGAGTCCCAGACTCTGCCCGACGTGTCCTACGAGGGTTTCGCCCGCAGCCTGGGCCTGCACGGGATCGCCGTGGACAAGCCGGATCAGGTCGGCCCGGCCTGGGACCAGGCGCTGGCCGCCGACCGGCCGACCGTGCTGGACTTCCGGACCGATCCTTCCATCCCGCCGATCCCGCCGCACGCCACCTTCGAGCAGGCCAAGGACGCGGCCACCGCGCTGCTCAAGGGCGACCCGGACGGGTGGAGCGTGCTCAAGGAGGGCCTGATGACCAAGGCCAGGGAGATCCTGCCGGGCAAGAACAGCTAACTCCGCGGATCAGTACCCGGCCGAGTCGGCGTCAGGCCGGCCCGTCTCGGCCGGGATGTGCTCCAGGGTGCGCAGGAAACTCGCCGCCCAGTAGGCGACGTCGTGCTCGCGTACCCGCCGCCGCATCGAGCGCATCCGGCGCCTGCCCTCGGCGGAGGACACCACCGTCGCGAGCACGATGGCGTCCTTCAGGCCCTCGATGTCGTGCGGGTTCACCAGGAAGGCGCCGCTGAGCTCGTCGGCCGCCCCGGTGAACTCGCTCAGCACGAGCGCGCCGCTCTCGTCGTTGCGGCAGGCCACGTACTCCTTGGCCACCAGGTTCATGCCGTCCCGCAGCGGGGTGACCAGCATGACGTCGGCGGCCAGGTAGAGCGCCGCCATCTCTTCCCTGGGGTAGGACTGGTGCAGGTAGTGCACCGGGGTGGAACCGACCTCGGCGTGCTGGCCGTTGATCCGGCTCACGGTGAGCTCGACCTCGTCGCGCAGCTCGCGGTACGCCTCGACGCGTTCCCGGCTTGGGCTCGCCACCTGGACCAGGACCGCCTGCGGCGGCCCGAGGCGGACCTGGTTGAGCAGCTCGCCGTAGGCTTTCAGCCGGTGCAGGATGCCCTTGGTGTAGTCGAGCCGGTCCACGCCGAGCAGCACGATCTCGGGTTCGCCGAGCGCCTCGCGGATCTCCCCGGCGCGTTTCCTGACGTCCTCCCGTTCCGCCATCTCGCTCAGAGTGGCCGTGTCGATCGAGATAGGGAACGCCGCCGCGTGGACCTCGCGGGTGCCGTCCCCGTCGCCGACCCGGATCGTCGACCCCCGGGTGGTCAGGCCGGTGGCCCGGCGGCAGGCGCGCAGGAAGTTCGCCGCGTCGGCTCGCCGCTGGAAGCCCACCAGGTCGGCGCCGAGCAGGCCTTCGATCACCTGCCGGCGCCAGGGCAGCTGGGCGAAGATCTCATAACCGGGGAACGGGATGTGGTTGAAGAAGCCGATCCGGACGTCGCTGCGCCGCTCGCGGAGCATCTGCGGGACCAGCTGGAGCTGATAATCGTGGATCCAGACGGTCGCGCCGCGCGCCGCGTGCTCGGCGGCCGCTTCGGCGAACCGCCGGTTGACGGTGACGTAGGCCTCCCACCAGTGGCGGTGAAACTGAGGCGAGGCGATGACGTCGTGGTAGAGCGGCCACACCGTCGCGTTGCAGAAACCCTCGTAGAAGTCCCTGACCTCCTCGGCGGACAGGCCGATCCCGACCAGGGACAAGCCGTTGGCCTCGAACGGCCCTGGCGCCGGGCCCGCGTCACCGGACCAGCCGATCCACACGCCCCCGGCCTCGCGCATGACGGGTTCCAGCGCGGTGACCAGCCCTCCCGGGCTCGGCCGCCAGCTGGTCCCGCCGTCTGGCTCTTCGACTCGGTCGACGGGCAGCCGGCTGGCGACCACCACGAAATCGTGGCCGCCGTCGGCAGGCGCCGGTTCCTTCTGCGCAGACATCACAGTCAAACCTTAAGCTAGCGGCGCGCCTCCCGCCGGACGAGCGGGTCGAGCCCCTCCCTATCATGGCGGTGACGGCCCCACCGGACGCAGGGGAGGGTGACATGCCGCAGGCAACGCCCGTCCCTGACCCTGCCGCGACAGCCGAACGGGTGCTCGCCGAGCTGCTGAGCCAGTCCCACCTGCTGCGGCCCGACGCCATCGAGGAGGTGTTCGCCCGCACCGCGGGCCCGCTCGGCATCCGTGAGGTCCGTGTGTACCTGGCCGATCTCGAGCAGCAGGGGCTGGAGTCGTTGCCGTCCCGGGACGGCGGGGGCTCCGAACGGCTTGCGATCGACTCGACGATGGCCGGGTACGCGTACCGGACGGCCACCGTCCAGCACCTCCCGGCGGGCGACGGCCGCGACGGCTACCGGGTGCTTGTTCCCCTGGTCGACGGCACCGAGCGGCTGGGCGTGCTGAGCCTGCTCGTCGGCGAGGCCGGCGAGGCCATGCTGGCCAGGTGCCGGACGCTCGCGTCGCTGGCCGCCCTGATTATCGTGGCCAAAAGCCCGTACAGCGACACGTTCGCCTACGCCCGGCGGACCGAGAAGATGGCGCTGCAAGCCGAGCTGATCTGGTCGTTCCTGGCGCCGCGGACGTTCGCCACCGACCGTGTCCTGGTCGCGGCGACGATCGAGCCTGCCTATGAGGCCGGCGGCGATGCCTTCGATTACTCCCTGCTCGGCGACCATCTGCACGTGTCGATCTTCGACGCCCTGGGCCACGATCTGGCGGCGGGGTTGCTGGCTAATGTGGGTATGGCATCATGCCGGAGCACCCGCCGGGCGGGCGGCACGCTGCCGGACGTAGCCTCCCGCGCGGACCACGCGATCGCCAGGCAGTTCGGCGACAGCCGGTTCGTCACCGCGCTGCTGTGCGACCTGAACCTGGCGACCGGTCTGTTCAGCTGGATCCCCTGCGGCCACCCGCCGCCGCTGCTGATCCGCGGTAACACGATGGTCAAGGAACTGGCCCGGCGACCCCAGCTGCCGCTCGGCCTGGGCGACAGCGACCGTCGCGGCCGGACCGGCGACGCGGAACCGGAGAGCCAGGAGGTCTATCCGGTGTCGACCGAACGGCTGGAGCCAGGTGACCGGGTGCTGCTGTACACCGACGGCATCGTGGAAGGCTGGGCCGTCGACGGCACCCCGTTCGGCTTGGAACGGCTCAGCAACTTCATCATCCGGCACAGCCACGACGGCTTCTCCCTGCCGGAAACCCTGCGCCGGCTCAACCATGCGATCACCGACCACCAGCGCGGCCACCTGCGGGACGACGCCACCCTCGTGGTGGTCGAGTGGCTGCCCGACCATCCCGAACGCAGCTTGGTACCGTGGCGAGGTGACGGCTGACCCGACCCAGATCCAGACCCAGGCCCCGCCCGCCCCCCGGCTGACGTCGCTGTCGCCCGGCGCGGGCTGCGCCTGCAAGCTGCCGCTGGCCAAGCTCGAGGCCCTGATGGCCACCATGGACGGCGTTCCGGCCATGGGCCCGGCCGCCGGCGACCTGCTCATCGGCGCGGCCGAGGGCGACGACGCGGCCGTGCTGCGTCTGGACGACGACCGCGCGCTGGTGCTGACCACCGACTTCTTCACCCCGATCGTGGACGACCCGTTCGACTGGGGCCGGATAGCGGCCGCGAACGCGCTGTCGGATGTGTACGCGATGGGCGGCCGGCCGCTGTTCGCGGTCAACATCACCGCCTGGCCGGGCGAGGGGCTCGACCTGGCCATCCTCGGCCAGGTCATGCGGGGTGGCGCCCAGGTCGCGGCGCAGGCCGGCTGCTTCCTGGCGGGCGGCCACACGATCGATGACCCGGTGCCCAAGTACGGCCTGGCCGTGGTGGGCCTGGCCGACCCGGCCGCGCTGATGACCATCGACCGGGCGGCGCCCGGGGACCAGCTGATCCTGACCAAGGCCCTCGGCACCGGCGTGGTCGCCACCGCGCTCAAGCGGGACGGGGCCACCGCCGGGCAGGTCGCTGCCGCCGTGGCGTCGATGACCGCTGCTTAACGCGGGTGCCAGCCAGGCCGCGCGGGCCGCGGGCGTGCGGGCGGCCACCGACGTGACCGGCTTTGGCCTGCTCGGTCATCTGCACCGGATGCTGGCCGCCAGCGGGGTCGCGGCCCGGCTGTCGGCCGCCGCGGTCCCGCTGCTTCCCGGCGCCCCCGAGCTGGCCGCGGCCGGCTTCGTCTCCGGCGGGACCAGGGCCAACATCGAGCGGATGCGGTCCGCCGCCCGCATCGACGAGGCCGTCCCGGCCGAACTGGCCGTGCTGCTGCACGACGCGCAGACCTCCGGTGGCCTGCTGCTGGCCGCGCCGCCGGCCGCGGCCGCCGCGCTGACCGCCGAACTGCGCGGGCAAGAGCTGCCCGCCGCGCTGATCGGCGAGGTCGTCACGGGCACGAGCGGGTATATCGAGGTGCACCACGGTTCGTTCTGATTAAAGGGTTGACCCCGGATACGGTGAAGCGGTGAGAATCAGGCTCGCCGCGCGGTGGTCAGCGCTGCTCGTCTGCCTGCTCGGGGTCCTGGCGGCGCGGTTCGCCGGGTTCACCCCGGCGCGGGCCGCGACTGCGCCCGTCCCGGCGCGTCACGTGGTGGTCGTGGGCATCTCCGGACTGCGCTGGAGTGACGTATCCGCGGCCGGCACGCCGGCCCTGTGGCGGCTGGCCGGCCAGGGATCGGTGGGCTCGCTGGTCGACTACGCGGACCAACCGCTGACCTGCCCGGCCGACGGGTGGCTCACGCTGAACGCGGGCGCCAGGGCGCAGTCCGAGCACACCAACTCCAGCTGCGGCGCGTTCCCGGCCGTGACCGCGGCCGGGGCGGCCGCTCAGGTCCCCGGCCTGGCCGGGCTGGAGTCCTACAACAACCAGTTCCACAACAACCCCAGCTGGGGCCTGCTGGCCCGCGAGACCCCTGGCTGCTCCACCGCCGTCGGCCCGGGCGCCGCGCTGGCCCTGGCCGATAGCTCCGGGCAGGTCGCCTCGTACCTGCCCTCGCCCGCCGGACTGTCCGCGGCGGTGCTGTCCCGCTGCCCGCTGACCGTCGTGGACCTGGGCGTTCTCGGATCTTCCGAACGGACTGTGGCTCTTGCCGCGATAGACACCCAGCTCGCCCGGATCGTGGCCGAACGGCCGGCCGGCACCACCTTGCTCGTCACCGCGCCCGGTGCGACGGGCAAGCCGCCGCACCTGCAGCTGGCCCTGGTGGCCGGCCCCGGCTACCAGGCGGGCCTGCTGAACGCCAGCTCGACCAGGCAGCCGGGGCTGGTGGTGCTCACCGACCTGACCCCGACCGTGCTCGGCTGGCTGGGCCACCCGCCGTCCGGCCTCTGGTCGGCGCGCCGATCACCCGCGGCGGCCGGGGCGCACTGGCGCCCGCGGTCAGGTCGCTGGCCGGCCGGGACACCGCCGAACAGGTGTGGCGGTCCACCCATAGCGCGTTCTTCTGGGCTTACGCGCTGGCCGACACGCTGGTGATGGCCGCGATCGGGCTGGCGTGCTGGGGCGCGGCGCCGGACCGGCGGCGGCGCCGGGCCCGGTGCTGGCGGGTGGCGGCGGTGTTCGCCACCGCGCTGCCCGTCGGCACCTTCTTGGCCAACCTGGTGCCGTGGTGGCTGTTCGCCCATCCGGCGGCGTGGCTGTACGGGATCGCGGTGGCCTGGGCCGCGGTCATCGGCGCGGTCGCGCTGGCCGGTCCGTGGCGGCGGCATCCGCTCGGGCCGTTCGGCGTGATCGGCCTGCTCACCCTGGTGGTGCTTGGCCTGGACGTGATGACAGGGTCCCGGCTGCAGCTGGAGACGCCGTTTGGCCTGTCCGTGCTTGAGGCGGGCCGGTTCTACGGCATCGGCAACGAGGCGCTTGGCATCTACGGCATCACCGCGCTGGTGGCGGCGGCCTGGCTGGCCCTGCTGGCGCTGCGCCGGTACCCGTCGTCCCGGCGCCCGGCGGTGCTTGTGGTCGCCGTGGTCGCGGTGTTCGCGGTGTTCGCCTCGGGCTGGCCGGGGTTCGGCGGCAAGGTCGGCGGCACGATCGCGATGGTGCCGTGCTTCGTGCTGCTGGCCATGATCGTCGCCGGGATCCGGCTGAACTGGCGGTACGTGCTGCTGGTGGCGGTCAGCGGGCTGGCCCTGTTCGCGGTCTTCGCGCTGATCAGCTACTTCACACCGGTCACAGGCAAGTCCGACATCGGGTCGTTCGCCGGCAGCTCGCTGCATGGCGATTCCGGCGGCCTGCTGCTGCGGAAGATCAGCTCGAACATCGGCTCGCTGCATGTCAACGCGCTCAGCCCGCTGAGTCCGCTGGTGGTCGTGCTGTCCGGGCTGATGCTGTGGCGGCCCTCGGTGTTCGGGCTGAAGACGGTGCCGCTGGCCTACGCGGCCGAGCCGCTGCTCGGCCCGATCATGGGCGTGCTGTGGCTGATGCCGGTGCTCGGCTGGTTCGCCGACGACTCCGGTGTCATCGTGCCGGCCGCGGCGCTGCCGCTGGCGCTGCCGCTCGGCATCGCGATCCTCGCCGCGGTCGGCTACGGCGAGGCCGGCGCAGGCTATCGTGGAACGACCGCGGCCGGATCCCCCGGTCCGAGGACCGCTGGTGCCCCGATCCAGTCCGCGTAAGCAGAAAGTGACCTGTGCAATACCAGCTCTCGCGTCTTGTGGCCGGCCCGTCCTGCATACGCTCTGGCGGCCAAAGCTGACCGGCGCCGAGCACGTGCCCGTGTCCGGCGGCGCGATCCTGGCGGCTAACCACCTGTCGGTGGTCGATTCCATCTTCCTGCCGCTGATGCTCAGCCTGCCGGTGACGTTCTCGGCCAAGGCCGAGTACTTCACCGCGTCCGGGCCCGCGGCCCGGCTGTGGGCGGCCTACCTGAAGGCCACCAACCAGCTGCGGATGGACCGCGAGGGCCCGCGGGCGGCGCAGGACACGCTGGAGGCGGCGCTGGTCCTGCTGCGGGACGGGAAACTGTTCGGCATCTACCCGGAAGGCACCAGGTCCCCGGACGGGCGGCTGTACCGGGGCCGGCCCGGGGTCGGCTGGCTGGCTCTTCGCTCCGGTCTGCCGGTCTTGCCGGTGGCGATGATCGGCACCAGGCGGGTGCTGCCGCCCGGTCACGTGATGCTGCGCCCCGGCCGGGTCGAGATCAGGATCGGCGCACCGCTCAAGTTCCCCGCGGAGATCACCGCCGGCCCCCCGGGCAAGGCCCGTCAGCTGATCACCGAACAGGTGATGACCGCCATCCAGGAACTCTCCGGCCAGGAATACGTCCACATGTTCGCCAGCGACCGCAAAGCCCAGCTCCAACCCGAGCCCGGCCCTCGTCCATGATCGTACGGATCTGGCCCGAGCTGTTCACCTCGAGTTACTCCGGCATAAGTCATAGAGCTGCGGAAACAGTGTTCTTAGCGGCGAAAGGCAGCCAGAAGGATGGGGCCTGCCCGTGGATGCCAGCTTGATCATCAGCGGCGGTCCGTCCTCGTCTCGTCATCTGGAACGTATGGTTGTGGCAACCTAAACAAAAGAATGTATAGGTTGCCACAACCATGCCTAATGACCTGGATGTCAGAGTGACGAAAGCGGCGGCGCTATCCCGAAGCTACCGGCTACCATGACGGAGGTTGTGCCTGGCAAGCCCGTGTAGCCAGATGACGTGGCCGTCGAACTCGTGCAGGCCCAGGTCAGCGTCGCGAGTTAGCGTGCCAATGCCAACTGACTCCGGGTTCACGAAGGCGCGCAGTCCGGGCACAGGCCGAAGAGCTCGACGGTGTGGCCTACGTTGGTGAAGCCGGCTTCGGCGGCGACCCGCTCGGCCCACTGCTCGACCGCCCGGCCCTCCACCTCTACGCTGCACCCGCAGCTGCGGCAGGTCAGGTGGTGATGGTGGTCGCTCGTCTCGCACTGCCGGTACAAGATCTCGCCGTTGGCGTCGCGAATGGTGTCGATGCTGCCCTGCTCGCTGAGCGACTGCAGGTGCCGGTAGACCGTGGTGAGGCCGACGTGCTCGCCCTTGCGGCGCAGCTGGGCGTGGATCTCCTGGGCGCTGCAGAAGCCGGGCAGGCTCTGCAGCGCGGCCGCCAGGGCCTGCGCCTGCTTGGTCCCGCGCGTCCGGGTGCCGCGGACCGGAACCCGGGATCCCGGCGCCCCTGGGTCTGGACCCGCACCTGCTTGTCCGGCTGCGGCGTGGTCACAATCGCACGGTACAACGTCACCGCCGTTCCGGCTAACGCACGAGGCCGCCCGCAGGCTGTTCTCGCCCGGCGGGCCCGGTTTGCAGACGAAACTGGGAATCATTATCATTACGGTTAAGCGATGACCCTCACCCCCAGCCTAGGAGCGCCGGCCATGCGAAGCCGTTGGAGATCGCTGGCTTTCCTCCTGCCGCTGGGTGCCGCCCTGCTGGCGGCGGGCTGCTCGCCGGCCTTGGCGTTCAGCCCGGCTCACCCGGCCGGGACGATCGTCGCGGTGGGCGCGGAGAACGAGTACGCAGACGTCATCAGCCAGGTCGGCGGCCAGTACGTCCAGGTCAACGCGATCATGAACAACCCGAACACCGACCCGCACACCTTCGAGGCCAGCGCCTCGGTCGCCCGGCAGGTGAGCTCGGCCCAGCTGGTGGTGCAGAACGGTGTCGGCTACGACGCCTTCATGAACACGATCGAGGACGCGGTGCCGGTTTCTGGCCGCAAGGTGCTTGTGGTGCAGCGAGCTGCTCGGCCTGCCGGACAGCACGCCGAACCCGCACCTGTGGTACCAGCCGGGCACGATGCCGGTCGTGGCGAACGCGGCCGCGGCCGACCTGGCTGCGCTGCAGCCCGCCCACGCCGCGTATTTCCGGGCCCGCGCGGCCGCCTTCACCGCCTCACTGCGAGGCTGGACGGACGCGATCGCGGCCTTCAAGGCCGCCTACCCCCGACACGCCGGTCGCGACCACGGAGCCGGTGGCGGATTACCTGCTGCAGGCGGTCGGCGCCGACAACCTGACGCCGCTCGCCTTCCAGACCGACATCATGAACGGCGTCGACCCGTCGGCGCAGGACGTCGCGACCGAGCGGAGCCTGTTCACCCAGCACAAGGTCAAGGTGCTTGTCTACAATCAGCAGGTGACGGACACGCTGACCGAATCGTTCATCACGCTCGCCCGGGCCAACGGCATCCCGGTGGTCGGCGTCTACGAGACGATGCCGGTGCCGGGTTATCGCTACCAGTCGTGGATGCTGGCCGAGGTGCGGGACCTGCGCCAGGCCGTGGCCGACCGGACCTCGAGCGAGCACCTGTGACCGCCGCCCTGCTCCGGCTGGACGCGGTCGGAGTCCGGCTCGGCGGCCGGGAGATTTTCCGGGACGTCTCGCTCACCCTCCGGGCCGGTGAATTCACCGGCCTGATCGGGCCGAACGGCGCCGGCAAGACCACCTTGCTCCGGGTCATCCTCGGCCTGCAGCCGGTCACCGGGGGCGCGGTGCTCATCGACGGTGCCCCGCGGCCGCCCCGGGACGCCTCGATCGGCTACGTGCCGCAGAAGCTGGCCATCGAACCGGACATGCCGTTGCGGGTCAGGGACGTGGTCGCGCTTGGCGTCGACGGGCATAAGTTCGGCCTCCGGCTGCCGTCCCGCGCCCGCCGGGAGCTGGTCAGCGACATGCTGACCGCGGTCGGCGCGCAGCGCTACGCCGACGCGCGGGTGGGCGAGCTTTCCGGCGGCGAGCAGCAGCGGGTCATGATCGCGCACGCCCTGATCAGCCGGCCCGGCTGCTGCTGCTCGACGAGCCGCTGGCCAACCTGGACATCTCCAGTGAGCAGGGGATCGTCTCGGTGCTGGCCCGGCTGGCCCGGGCGGAGCGGATCGCGGTGCTGCTGTCGGCGCATGACATGAACCCGCTGATGCCGGTGATGGACAGGATCGTCTACGTGGCCGCCGGGCGGGTGGCGGTCGGCCGCACGGACGAGGTCGTCCAGTCCGAGGTCTTGTCCCGGCTGTACGGCCAGCACGTCGACGTGATCCGGGTGCACGGCCGGGTCCTGGTCGTGGCCGCCCCGGAGGGGGCTATCGGGTTCGACGCCGCCGCGCACGACGCCACGGTGGTCCGGTAACCGGCGTGGGCCACCTGATCAGGTACGTCTTCGAACCGGGCTTCTTCGGCAGCGGGCCGGTCCACGTCGCGCTGGCCGTCGGGACCGTCGTCGCGGTGACATCGGCCGTGGTGGGCGTGTTCACGGTGACCCGCGGCCAGTCCTTCGCCGGCCACTCCCTGGCGGACATCGCCACCACCGGCGGGTCGGGTGCCTTCCTGATCGGCGTCAACCAGTTCTGGGGCTACCTGGCCTTCGGCGCGGGGGCGGCCGCGTTCATGGAGCTGATCGGGATCCAGCGCCGCCGGGGCCGGGACGTGACCACCGGCGTGGTGCTCGGGGCCGCCCTCGGCCTGGCCGCGCTTTTCCTGTACCTCGGGACCGAGTACAGCTCCACCACCGGCGCGTCGTTCACGATCTTGTTCGGCTCGTTGTTCGTGCTGACCTCGGCCACGATCCCGGCCCTGATCGGGTCGGCTCTGCTCGCGCTGGGCACCGTCGTGGTGCTGGCCCGGGTGCTGCTGCTGAGCTCGCTGAGCCCGGACATCGCGGCGGCCCGCGGCGTGCCGGTCCGCGCGGTCGGCGCGGCCTACCTGATGGCGCTGGCCATCTCGGTGGCGCTGGCCGCGGTGATCATCGGCGCGGTGCTGAGCACCGCGTTGCTGATCGGGCCGGCCGCGACCGCGCTGCGGGTGGCGCGGGGCCCGGTCCGGGCCATGCTGGCGGCGGCGGCCATCGGCGTGGCGGCCACCTGGATCGGCGTCCTGCTCGCCTACGACAGCTTCTACTGGCCGCCCGCCGGGCGGGGCTGGCCGGTCAGCTTCTTCGTGGTGACGCTGATCGCCGCCGGCTACCTGGCCAGCTACCTGCGCCCGCGGCGCGGGCACGCCGGAGCGCAGGCCGGAACCCCGGACGCGGAGCAGGTATGTTCTCCGGCCTGATGCTGAACACCTGGGTCGCGGCCACGGCGGTCGCGGTGATCGCGGGGGTGACCGGCTTCTTCGCGGTGCTGCGCGGGTCGACGTTCGCGGCGCACGCGATACCCAACGGGGCTTTCGCCGGCGCGGCCGGGGCCAGCCTGCTCGGGCTCAACGCGTTCGCCGGGCTGGCGGTGTTCTCGGTGGCGGGCGCGCTCGGCATCGCCGGGCTGAGCCGCCGCTCGCGGCCCGACGTGGCCACCGCGCTGACGTTCGTGCTGATGCTGGCGCTCGGCGCCTTGTTCGTCAGCTGGAGTACCGAGTACGCGCAGGAGGCGTACTCGCTGCTGTTCGGTGAGGTGTTCGGCGTCAGCGCGGGCGAGGTGCTGCCCATCGTGGTCCTTGGCGGCGTGTCCATCGTGGCCATCATCGTCATGTTCCGGCCGTTGCTGCTGACCTCGGCTATGCCGGAGGTGGCCGAGGCCCGGGGCGTCTCGCCGCGCCGGATGGAGCTGGCGTTCCTGCTGGTGATGGCCCTGGCGACGGCGATGACCGTGCCCGTGGTGGGCGCCCTGCTGATGTTCAGCCTGATGATCGGCCCCGCCGCCGCCGCCAGGTCGCTGACCGCCCGCCCCGTCCTGGCCATGGTCCTGTCCGTCGTCATCGCCCTGGTCACCGTCTGGACCGGCATCGCCGTCTCCTACCAGTCCAACTGGCCCCTCGGCTTCTTCGTCGGCGCCCTGGGCGCCGCCTTCTTCCTGGCCAGCCGCGGCTACGCCGCCCTGGCCCGTCGTCGCCTGACCGGGACGGCTTAGCTCCGCGGGCGGCCCGCGGAGCCTAGCTCCGCGGGCCGCCCGCGGCCTCACTCGATCGGCTGCCTGGCGATCAGCGGCGGCTCGCGGCCGGCCAGCAGCCAGCCGGCCACGGCGGCGACCAGCGGCAGCCCGATCAGCAAGATCAGCACGTCCGCCAGCGGCACGTCGCCGAACATGGCGGACAGGCCGCTGTGCGCCCAGGCCAGCGCGGCGATCACCGCGCCGGCCAGGCCGAGGATCGCGCCGAGCAGGCCGAGCGCGGCGGCGGTCACCGCGGTGATCATCCGCCGGGTCGCGGCGCTGGCGCCGGCCGCGGTGAGCGTACGCAGGTCCCGCGCGGTCTCGCTGCGGATCAGGCCGACGGAGGCGGCCAGCACGCCGAGCGCGATGACGATGCCGAGCGCGGTGCCGCCGGCGGCGAACTCGCCGAGGCCCGGCGTACCGGACTTGGTCTCGATCGTCACCCCGTAGCTGAGCGCGAGCCGCTTGGCCGCGTCGATCTGCGTGGCGGTGAGCGGGGCCGGGGCCTGGATCAGCCATCCGCTCAGGCTGACTTGCAGGTGGTACCGGCTCACGGCGTCCTGGGTGATCACCGTGTTCGGCGCGGAGGTGCCGCCGGGTAGCCTGGCTGACCGTCTGCATGACCGGATGCGCCAGGCAGCTATTGCTCAGCGTGCAGGGCGGACTGCCGTTATTACCGGGGTTGCTGTTGGTGTTGCTGGTGCACAGCCCGGAGCAGGTGCCCCAGAGCATCTCCATGTGCGGTAGGGCCGCCAGCCCCGGCCGCATGGTGAGGATGTCGGTGCCGGGAGCGATCTGGCTGGCCTTGATCCCGTAGGCGGCGAGCAACGGCGGGGTGGCCAGGTACACCCCGCCGGTGAAATTAGACGGACCGTGACTCGGCGCGCCGACCTGGTACAGCGAGACCGCGGATTCCAGCGGCACCGCGGACCGCGCGTGCAGGCTGACCGCGAGGCTGTCCACCTGCCCGCCCAGGCGGGCGGCCTGGGCGTGGCTGAGCTGCGTCATTATGCCGGGCGCCGGGCTCTGCTGGCTGTAAACGATCAGCTGGCTGCTGGACAGGTTGGGGCCGATCCAGTCGAGAGGATTGTCGAACCTGGCGCTGGCGGCGAGGCAGATACCCATGGCCAGGAACACGGCGAACGTGATCGCCGCCAGCGCGGCGCCGGACCGGGCCCGGTAGCGGGCCAGGTCACGCAGCGCGATCCGGATCGCCACCGGCAGCCGCGGCCCCGCCCCGGCGGCCAGCACGCTGATCGCCAGCGGGGCGAGCAGGAGGATCCCGACGATCACGGCGACCAGCCCGCCCAGCAGGAGCAGCGCGTGGCTGGCGGCGCCGGGCCGGCCGCGGCCAGGCCGCCGCTGAACGCCAGGCCCGCGACGCCGGCGGCGAACACGACGACGCCGGGCAGGGCGGAGCGGTGCACCGCCTTCGGCGGCGCGGGGCGGCCGGACAGCGCGGTCACCACCGGCACCGCGGCTATCGTCTTGGCCGGGCGGCGGGACGCCAGCACCGACGTCGCGATCGCAACCACCGCCGCGATGGCGAACGCCCACCACGGCAGGTTGGCCGCGTCGACTACGTGCCCGGTCGCCTGCTGCAGCGTCGGCACGTAAGCCAACCAGACGGCCAGGCCGAGCACCATCCCGGCGAGCGCGGCGGTCACGCCGACGGCCAGGCCGCCGGTGACCATGACGAGGCGGAGGTTGCGCCCGGTCGCGCCGATCGCGCTGAGCATGCCGAGAGCACGAAGCCTGCGCTGGGCCATCACCGAGAAACCGGCCACCGACACCAGGCCGATGAACACCAAGCCGAGTACCTCTACCACCAGGACGCCGGTGGCCGGCGAGATCCCGCCCGACACGACGTTGGGAGGCGTGACCGTCGCCGCCGCCGGGATACCGGGCAGCGTCGGGTTGCCGTTGCCGATCGCCGCGCCGGACGGCGGGGGAACCGAGCAGCATGACCACCTGGCTGGGGTGGCTGACCTGGCCCGGGGCGACCAGGGCGAACTCATCCGCCAGGTTGCTCGGGTCCTGCACGATGCCGGTCACCCGCCAGGTCGTGCCCGCGGCCTGCCAGGTGCCGCCTGCGTGCGCGTGGTCCAGGGCCGCGACCTGGCTGGTCAGCGCGACCTGGCCCGGGCCGGCCGGGTAAGCGCCGCTGACCAGGCCGAGCAGCGGCGAGTTGTCGTGCCCGTGCGGAGTCTCGGCGCGCAGTTGCACGGGCGAGGTGGTGCCGTTGGCGATGTCCTGGTTCTCGATGACATCGGCCGGACCCCAGCGGCTCTGCACCGCGGCGATGTCGGCGGCCAGGGCCGGGTCGTTGCCCGGCAGCGTGAGCTGCGCGGCCGCGGTGCCAAACGTGGCCTGCTCGGGGCGGGGGAGCTGCACGTTGGTCACCACGCTGCTACCCCAGACCGCCGCCGCGACCGCCGCGGTGAGCAGGCCGAGCACGAGCAGCTGCTGGCGCCATTCGCGGCGGAACAGCCGCCAGCCCCAGCGGGCCACCGCCCGGCGGGCGGTGATACCGCCCGCGTCTCCGGTCAGGTCGGGTGGGTCGCGCAGCGCGATGCTCACCGGATCTCCCCGGGCGTGAGGAGGGATTCGGGACCGGCCGGCCGCTGGTCTGGCCGCTCACCCGTCCGTCGCGCAGGAAAACCACGCGGTCGGCCCAGGCGGCCAGCTGCGCGTCGTGGGTCACCACCACCGCCGCCACGCCCCGCGCGCAGGTCTCGTGCAGCAGCCGCATCACCTCGTCCGCGTTCACCGAGTCCAGGGCGCCGGACGGCTCGTCGGCCAGCAGCAGGCGGCGGTCTCCCACCACCGCGCGGGCGATGGCGACCCGCTGCCGCTCGCCGCCGGACAGCTGATCGGGGAACCGGCCGCCCGGCCGGTCACGCCCAGCGCGGCCAGCGCGGCCAGCGCGGCCGTGCGCGCCTTCGGCACCGCGATGCCGTCCAGCTCCAGTGGCAAGGAGACGTTCTCGACGGCGGTCAGCCCGGGCAGCAGGTTGAAGTCCTGAAACACGTACCCGATCACGCGGCGCCGCAGCCGGGCCTTGCGGCCCGGCGGCATCCCGGCCAGCGCCAGCCCGCAGACCAGTACGTCTCCGCTAGTGGGTTCTTCCAGGCTCCCGGCGATGGTCAGCAACGTGGACTTGCCAGAACCGCTGGGCCCCATCACCGCCACCATCTCCCCGGCCCGCACCGTCAGGTCCACCCCGCCCAGGGCGTGCACCGTGGCCGGCTCCTGGCCCTAGGTCTTGGCCACGCCGCGCAGCTCCAGCACGCTGGCCGCCGCACTCCCGCCGTCGCCCGCCCGGTCCCGCCCCGCCTGGCTCACCGCCGGGCCCCCAGCCGGCGCAGCTGCGGAACCGGCGCCGCGGGCCGGGCGGGCCGGGCCGGCCCGGCCGCGGCCCGCCTGAGCCGCGTGTCGGCCGCGTCCAGCCACCTGGTCACCGCGTCCAGCCGGAACAACTCGGCGTCCACCACCAGCGCCAGGCTCAGGTCATCCCGGGCCTCGCCCTCTTTCAGCCGGGTCCATTGCTGCATCAGCTCGACCAGGTACATGCGGTGCGCCTGGATCACCTCGTGCGCGTCGATGCCGGGCACCCGCGCGGCGACCAGCACCTTCATCACCAGCTCGTCGCGGGGCGGTGAGGTCAGGTCCGGCGGCGTGCGCAGCCAGGCGGCCAGCGCGTCGGCACCGCGGGGCGTGATCCGGAACCGCTTCTGCGGGCCGTCCGGCCCGGTGCCGTCGGATTCAGCCAGCCCGTCACGTTCCAGCCGGCCCAGGGTCTTGTACACCTGGCCCACGTTCAGCGGCCATACCTGACCGCTGCCGGCCTCGAATTCCTCCCGCAGCTGCAGCCCGTACTTAGGTCCTTCCGCCAGCAGCGACAAAAGGAAGTGCGGGACGCTCACGACCTCACCATACCAAGCATCATGCCGAGCATAATACCCGGCATACTCACCCTCGGCAAGGCCCGTGCCGGGCTGGGTGACGGAGGGGAGGCAGCGCCGGTGCGGGGGTGGTGGGTTGCTGGCGGTATGGCTAGCAGGTGGGTGCCGGTCAGGCCGCACGGTGGGTTGGTCGGCTGCGGGCCACGGCCGGGCTGCAACTGTAGGAGCTCCGGCCGGCTGCGGGGCGCGGCCGGGGCTGCGGTCAGGCAGGCCGGATGCGTTCCGGGTCACGCCGGGGCAGAGGTTGGTTGCTGGAGCACGTACCTTAATGACGGTGAACCGGCTACGAAATTCAACGAGTCCCTACCTGCTCCAGCATGCGGACAACCCGGTGGACTGGTGGCCGTGGTGCGAGGAGGCTTTCGCCGAGGCGGCCAGGCGGGACGTCCCGGTCATGCTCTCGGTGGGCTACGCCGCCTGCCACTGGTGCCACGTCATGGCGCACGAGTCGTTCGAGGACCCGCAGACCGCGGCGCTGGTCAACGAGCACGTCGTGGCGGTCAAGGTGGACCGGGAAGAACGGCCGGACGTGGACGCCGTCTACATGACCGCGACGCAGGCGATGACCGGCCAGGGCGGCTGGCCGATGACGGTGTTCATGACGCCGGACCGGGAGCCGTTTTTCTGCGGCACCTATTACCCGCGGGATTACTTTAGCCAGCTGGTGCTCAACATCGCCCGGGCCTGGCGTGACCAGCGGGAGGACGTGACGGACCGGGCCAAGCAGATCGTCACCGCGCTGGCGGAGAACGTCTCGGCCACCGCGGCCGCGCTGCGCGGTGGACGGCAGCCGGCCCGCGGACGGGCTGCACGTGGACCCGCTCGTGACCGACCAGCGGCCGGCTCGATTCCGCGAGGTGGCGGACGCGGCGGTGGCGGCGCTCGACCGTGACTTCGACGGAACGGCCGGCGGGTTTGGCGGCGCGCCGAAGTTCCCGCCGTCGATGGTGCTGGAGTTCCTGCTGCGCTACCACCAGCGGACCGGCGCCCCTGACGCGCTGCGGATGGCCGATCGCACCTGCGAGGCGATGGCCCGCGGCGGCCTGTATGACCAGCTGGGCGGCGGGTTCGCCCGGTACTCGGTCGACGCCGGCTGGGTGGTGCCGCACTTCGAGAAGATGCTGTACGACAACGCGCTGCTCGCTCGCGTTTACCTGAACCTCTGGCGCCGCACCGGGTCGGAACTGGCTCGCCGGGTGGCGGAGCAGACGTGCGACTGGATGCTGCGCGAGCTGCGGACGGCCGAGGGCGGCTTCGCCGCCTCGCTGGACGCCGACAGCGAGGGTGAAGAGGGCAAGTTCTACGTCTGGCGCCCGGACGAGCTGCGGGCCGTGCTCGGACCGCAGGACGGTGAGTTCGCGGCGCAGGTGTTCGGCGTGACGCAGGAGGGCACGTTCGAGCGCGGCGCTTCGGTCCTGCAGCGGCGCGGCGAGCCGGCCGAGGCCGCCGGGGACGCCGGGGACGCGGGATCCGGCGGCTGGCGCGGGTCAGCCGCGCGCTGCTGACGGCCCGGGCCGACCGGGTCCGGCCGGCCCGCGACGACAAGGTGGTGGCCGCCTGGAACGGGCTGGCCGTCTCCGCCCTGGCCGAAGCCGGCCTGCTGCTCGGGCGGCCGGACTTCGTCGCGGCTGCGTCTGGCGCCGCCGCCCTGCTGGCCGCGGTCCACCTGGCGGACGGCAGGCTCATCCGCACGTCGCGAGACGGGACCGCCGGGGACTCTGGGGATGGCCCGGCCGGGGTGCTCGAGGATTATGCCTGCGTGGCGGAGGGATTCCTGACCTTGTCCGGGGTGACGGGACAGCCGCGCTGGCTGCACCTGGCCGGCGAACTTCTCGACACCGCGCTGGCCGCCTTTGGTGATGGATCGGGCGGCTTCTATGACACCGCGGCGGACGGCGAGCCGATGATCTTCCGCCCGGCGGAGCCCGCCGACAACGCCACCCCCTCTGGTGCGTTCGCCATCGCGGCCGCGCTGCTGCGCTACTCCGCGCTGACCGGCTCCGCCCGGCACCGCGACGCCGCGGTGGCGGCGCTGGACGTGCTGCCCGCCATCGCCGCCCGGTACCCGCGCGCGGCCGGCGCGGGCCTCGCGGTGGCCGAGGCGTGGCTCGCCGGGCCGGCCGAGATCGCGGTCGTGGGGGCTCCCGCCGACGAGCGGACCCTGGCCCTGCTCCAGACCGCGCTGCACGCGGCCACGCCGGGCGCGGTCCTGGCCCTCGGCGACGGCACCGACGCCTCCGTGCCGCTGCTCACCGGGCGGCGGCTGGTCGACGGGGCGCCTGCGGCTTACGTCTGCCGCCAGTTCACCTGCCTGGCTCCGGTGACCACACCGGAGCAGCTCAGGGAGGTACTCGCGATTCCTGCCTAACGGAAAGTGGCAGCTGCGGTACAGACCGGCCGGGGCTGGGGGACGTATGGTGGTGGGGATGCGCTCGCTCACGGACACAGGTCGCCAGCTTCGACGGCGAATCACCGGCGGGGGACCCGGCCAGACCTCGGTCCTCCGACGTGTGTTTCTCCTGGTCGCGGTCGGGCTTGTGGCGGCCGGGGCCACGGTGGCCGGGCTGCTGACCTCGGCGGGCGGCCAGCCGGTGGCCACCAGCCGCCCGGCGGCCAGCATTCCGGGTATCCCGGCTATCCCGAGGGCAAAGCCCGGGCCGGCCAAGAGCACCGGGTCGGTGGTTCCGCTGCTCGGCGCCAACACCGAGGGTCGCGGGACGCCGATAGCGGTGCCGGTGGCCAGCGCGTCGGCCACCGTGGGCACGACGTCGGCCCGGTTGGTGCCGGTTGCCCCGCTGCACGGCCTGCGGCAGGCGGACCTGCTCGTGGTGGCGCCGTTCTCGCTGTCCGGCCAGATCCTGGCCGCGGTCTCGCGGCAGCCCTCGGTGACCAGCGCCGTTCCGGTCGAAGCGGCCAAGATCCAGGTCAACGGGACGTACACGGCCGTGCTCGGCGTCAACCCGTCCACCTTCCGCGGCTACGCCGCCCAGGCCATGGCCGCCTCCGACTCGCTGTGGCGGGGCGTGGCCAACGGGGGCGTCGCCCTGTCGTACACCATGGGCACCCTGGACAAGCTCTCGCTGGGCGGCCAGGTGACCGCGCTGGGGCGTACCCAGGAGCGGCTGTCCGTGGTCGCGTTGGGCACGGTGGGCATGGGCGGGGTGGACGCCGTGGTGTCGGACACGACGGCCAAGTCGCTGGGCATGCCCGCCGCCAACGCCATCGTCATCAGCGCGCCGCCGGCCAGCGTGGCGTCGCTGGTGCAGCGGATCAAGAACGTCCTGCCGGCCGGGGCAGCGGTCGAGCCGCTGGTTACCCAGGTGTCGCGGCCGTCGTCAGCCGGAATAGCCGCCTCGGCCGCGGCGGCGGGCGGTCCGGCCACGACCACGGCGCAGCTGACGGCCGTGTTGCGGGCGGCGGAGAGCCGCGCGGCCTCCCGTATGTCTGGGGCGCCGCCGGGCCGACGTCGTTCGACTGCTCAGGCCTGGTCCAGTGGTCCTTCGCCCAGGCCGGCGTGCGGATGCCCCGGGTCGCTGCCGACCAGGCCAGGACCGGCCCCGCCGTGCCCGTCAGCCAGCTCCAGCCAGGCGACCTGCTCTTCTACCACACTGATCCCACCGACCCCGGTTACATCTCCCACGTCGCTCTCTACCTGGGCAACGGGTGGATGATCCAGGCCCCCCAGCCCGGCATGGACGTCCAGGTGGTCCCGGCCAGCTTCGGCTCCCAGTTCGCGGGCGCGGTCCAGGTCGACCCGCGGATCGCCGCCGAGGTCGCCGCCGGCCTAGCCTGATCCGGAGATGCTGGCCGAGCTCGCGGCCCAGGTCGGTGCCACCGCCGTCGTGGTGGGCGACGGAGACAGGGAGCTGCTGAGCGTCGGCGCGCCCGCGGCTGCGGTGGATTGCCGGTCGATCCGCAAACCACAACAACTGGGACTTCAACGCGCTCGGCACGATCTTCGAGCGCCGCACCGGCAGGAGCCTGTTCGACGAGTTCGCCGACGTCATTGCGAGACCAGCGGGCCTGCGGGACTTCGACCGCGGACAGCAGCGCTACGCGACCCAGCGCTGGTCGGAGCACCGCACCTACTCCTTCCGCCTCTCGGCCGCGACCTGGTCCGGTTCGGGCAGCTCTACCTGCGCGGCGGCCAGCACCGCGGGCGGACGGTCATCCCGCCGGACTGGATCGCCGCCAGCACCCGGGCGCGTACCAGAACCGACTATGGGCGTGACCCGGAACGCCTCCGCACCACCCCGTAACCGGGCGGCATTCCCTCTCCGCCACCAGGGCGCCCGCCTCCGCCGCGCATCTCCCGGGCAGGACGTCAGGCTAGATGCGGGCCACTACGGAGCCAGCCGGCCGTCGGGGCGATGGTTGCTAGTCGTGGGCCGGGTGCCAGCGGCGGCTTCGCTCACAGCTGACGCCAGGAGTTTGACCCCGTCCGACGGTGATGTAATCATAATTACATGACCGCAGAGAAATCAGACCAGAGCCCGGCGGATGACGCGGGCGAGCCGAGCACAGCCGAACGCGGCACCGCGGGCAGCACCGGGGCGCCTAACCGGGCGGACGAGATACGCGCGTGGTTTACCGGCCGACTGCCGGGCGACTGGTTCACCGCCGCGGCCGAGATCCAGGTCGACCGCGAGGAGATCACCGTCGTCGGGGCGCTGGCGGCCGCCGAGACGGCCGGAGCGTCGGAGGCGGAGCGGGCGGCCGCCGCGGAGGGCCGGATTCGCCGCTACCGCGAGGAGACCAGGGGCCGCCGGATCGAGATCGCCCGGGAGGCCGAGCACAAGTTCCGGCGCAAGGTCTCCTGGGGCGTTACCTGCGCGGGTGTGGAGGAGATGTTCACCACGCTGTCGGTTCCGGTGATGACCAGGCTGCGCCAGCCCGAGCGCCAGGTTCTCGACACGCTGGTCAAGGCGGGCGTGGCGCGCAGCCGCAGCGACGCGCTGGCCTGGTGCGTGCGGCTGACCGGCGAGAACGCCGATGCCTGGCTGTCGCGGCTGCGTACCGCCCTGCGGCAGGTCGAGGAAGTGCGAGACCAGGGACCAGGCGCGGCCTGATCCGCCAAACTACCTGAGCCATTCAGGTCCCAGGTAGATAACAATTTCTTGTTCCTTTGCCTGCGGGCCCTAACCGCGCCGGAGCCCAGACGGCAGGCTCCGGCGATCCGGTTCTGGCCTGGCCGGGGCGGTCGCGATCCCTGTGGGCCGCTGCCTGCCCGATCCGGCTGGCCGCTGATCTGCGTCCGGAACCTCAATTACCGACCGAAGCGTTCCATTCGTTGGGTACGTTTGCTAGGTCATCACGGTGATGAGGAAGGCCGCAGCATGGGACTTCGTGACCTCGCCTACCGGCTCTACGAACGCCGGCTCGAGGCTTCCCTGTCCCCGGACGCCATCCCGCGCCACGTCGGGGTGATGTGCGACGGGAACAGGCGGTGGGCCAGGTCGGCCGGGTTCCCCGACGTCAGCAGCGGGCACCGCAAGGGTGCGGACAAGATCTTCGAGCTGCTCGACTGGTGTCGCGAGACCGGGGTCGAGGTTGTCACCTTGTGGCTGCTCTCGACGGACAACCTGTCCCGGCCGGCCACCGAGCTGGTGCCGCTGCTGAAGATCATCGAGGGCACCGTGCAGGGCCTGGTCGCGGAGAACTGCCACGTGAACCCGGTAGGCGCGCTCGACCTGCTGCCCGGCGACACGGTCCGGGTCCTCAAGGACGCCGCCGACGCGACCGCTCACCTGCCCGGGCTGCTCGTCAACGTCGCGGTCGGCTACGGCGGGCGGCGCGAGATCGCCGACGCGGTCCGTTCCCTGCTGCAGGACCACGCGACCAGGGGCACCACGATCGAGGAACTGGCCGGGGTGCTCGACGTCGAGCACATCGCCGAGCATCTCTACACGGCGGGCCAGCCCGATCCCGACCTCGTCATCCGCACCTCGGGCGAGCAGCGGCTTGGCGGCTTCCTGCTCTGGCAAAGCACCCATTCGGAGTTCTACTTCTGCGACGCCTACTGGCCCGCCTTCCGTAAAGTCGACTTCCTGCGGGCACTTCGGTCCTATGCGGCCCGTAATCGGAGGTTCGGCTCGTAACCGGACAGACTTCCTGACGTGGGCTCGGAAAGCGAAAGTTTCCGGCGTGTTAAATGCGTTGTCCCGGCCCTCATCCCGGTGCCGGATGCCGGCGGAGAGCATTTCGCCGGCCTCAGGAACTAATCTAAGATTCGGGCGTTACCGCAGGTTAAGAGTGCGATTGCCAGTTAGTAACCCGGCGGTGCTTTTGCCGTAACCCGATCGCGGGTACCTTCGGTAGTGGTGGACGGCGCGGCGCCGTTCCCGGGAGGGCCCTCGAATCTCCGAGCTTCGCGCTTTGCGTGCAGGCGAGATGACAGAAGGGCCGGCTCGGCCCTTTGGGGGTCAGGCCCGGCCCATTCGACACGTCTGTGTCCTGTCTTGGCGCCGGGTTCGCCCCGGCGCCCAGGGGAGTCTGCGTGGTCAATTCTCAAGGTCGCCGTACGTATGTACTCGACACCAGCGTCCTGCTCGCCGATCCGGCAGCCATCGCCCGCTTTGACGAGCACAAGGTGGTCCTGCCGGTCGTAGTCATCACCGAGCTCGAGGCTAAACGGCATCATCCGGAACTGGGCTACTTTGCCCGCCAGGCCCTGCGTCACCTCGATGACATGCGCATCGAGCACGGCAGGCTGGACGCGGAACTGCCGGTCGGGACACTCGGCGGCACGGTCAGAGTCGAACTCAACCATTCCGACCCGCAGGTGCTGCCGGCCGGGTTCCGGATGGGAGACAACGACACCCGCATCCTTTCCGTGGCGTGCAGCCTGGCGGCCGAGGGCGAAGATGTCGTCCTGGTCAGCAAGGACTTGCCGCTGCGGGTCAAGGCGGCTGCGGTGGGCCTGGCCGCCCAGGAGTACCGCGCCGAACTGCCGGTGGACTCAGGCTGGACCGGGATGACCGAGCTCGACGTCAGTAGCAGCGACATCGAGCAGCTGTACGAAACAGGCGCTCTGGACTGCGAGGCGGCCCGTGACGTTCCTTGTCACACCGGCCTCGTCCTCACCTCGTCCAACGGCAGTGCGCTCGGCCGGGTCAAGCCGGACAAGTCCGTGCAGCTGGTGCGAGGCGACCGGGAGGCGTTCGGGCTGCGGGGTCGCAGCGCGGAACAGCGGGTGGCGCTCGACCTCCTGCTCGACCCGGACATCGGCATCGTGTCGCTCGGCGGCCGGGCCGGCACGGGTAAGTCGGCGCTGGCCTTGTGCGCCGGCCTGGAGGCCGTCATGGAGCGGCGGCAGCACCGCAAGGTCATCGTGTTCCGGCCGCTGTACGCGGTCGGCGGCCAGGAGCTCGGCTACCTGCCCGGCTCGGAAGCCGACAAGATGGGCCCGTGGGCGCAGGCCGTCTACGACACCTTGTCCGCGGTCACCACCCAGGATGTCATCGAGGAAGTCCTGGCCAGGGACATGTTCGAGGTGCTCCCGCTGACCCATATCCGGGGCCGGTCGCTGCACGACGCGTTTGTCATCGTGGACGAGGCGCAGTCGCTGGAGCGCGGCGTCCTGCTCACCGTCCTGTCCAGGATCGGGTCAGGATCGCGGGTCGTGCTCACCCACGACATCGCCCAGCGCGACAACCTGCGGGTCGGCAGGCACGACGGGGTGATCGCGGTGATCGAGAAGCTCAAGGGTCACCCGCTGTTCGCGCACGTCACGCTGGTCCGGTCCGAACGTTCCCAGATCGCCGCCCTGGTCACCGAGATGCTGGAGGATTCCGGCCTGTAAAAAAAGCCGTCGCCAGAAAGGGCCGGCCTGCCCAGAAGGGGCCGGCCCCGGCGTCGGCTGCGGTACGGTGGCCAGCGTTATGGAATACCCACCCGTATCCGCCGTGATGCCGGTCAGGAACGAGGAACGGTACCTCGCGGAGTCGGTGCGGCGCGTGCTCGGCCAGGACTACCCGGGCCCGTTCGAGCTCGTGCTCGCGGTCGGGCCCTCGGCTGACCGGACCGAGCAGATCGCGCAGCAGCTAGCCGCCGCCGACCCGCGGATCACCGTCGTCGCCAACCCGACCGGGAAGATCCCGGCGGCTCTTAACATCGCCGTCCGCGCCGCGCGGCACGCGGTGATCGCCCGGATAGACGGGCATGCGCTGCTCCCGGCCGGGTACCTGACCACCGCGGTCGCGACGCTGGCCGCGAGCGGCGCGGCCGACGTCGGCGGCCTCATGGCGGCTCAGGGTGAGACCCGGTTCCAGCAGGCCGTGGCCTGGGGGATGACGTCCAAGGCCGGGGTGGGCTCGGCCGCGTTCCACACCGGCGGCGGCGCGGGGCCCGCGGACAGCGTCTACCTCGGCGTCTACCGCCGGGCCGCGATCGAGCAGGCGGGCGGCTGGGACGAGGGGATGCTCCGCGCGGAAGACTGGGAGCTGAACCACCGGATCCGGATCAGCGGCGGCGTGATCTGGTTCACCCCGGAGCTGCACGTTACCTACCGGCCGCGGGCGAGCATCCGCACCCTGGGCGCGCAGTACTTCCACTACGGCCGCTGGCGCCGGGTGATCGTCCGTGAGCATCCGGAAACGGCCAGCTTCCGCTACCTCGCGCCGCCGGCCGCGGCCGCCCTGGTGGCGGTGGGGCTGGCGGCCGGCCTGGCCGGCCTGGCCGGGATAGCGGCCGGGGGCCCGCCGGCTGTCCGCTGGCTGACCTCGGGGTTCGTGATTCCGGTCACGTACCTGGCCGGGATCACCGCGGCCGGAACCGGGCTCGCCCGCGGCGTGCCCGCCGCGGTCAGGCTCCGGGTCCCCGTGGTACTCGGCGTCATGCACATGTGCTGGGGCAGCGGTTTCCTCACCAGCCCGAGGAAGCTGCACCGGGCCCGCCTCAGGGAAACCGACACCGGTGTCGGGCAACTGGGCGCGACCGGGGAACGGACCGCCGCCGCGGGGAGAGAATAAAAGCATGGATTTCGATCTCCCGGGCCTGCTCGCGGCGCATCGCGGCGACGGATACGAGCTTTACGGCAAGTACCTCAACCCCCAGCAGCCAAAGGTGCTGCACACGATCGGCTTCGACAAGGTCTACCAGCGGGCCGAGGGCGCGTACCTGTACGACGCCGAGGGCCACAAGTACGCCGATTTCCTGGCCGGGTTCGGCGTGTTCGCGGCCGGGCGCAATCACCCGGTGATCCGCCAGGCCCTGCACGATGCGCTCGACGCCCAGCTGGCCGACTGGACCCAGTTCGACTGCGGCCCGCTGCCCGGGCTGCTCGCGGAACGGCTGCTGGCCAAGGCGCCCGGCCTGGACCGGGTGTTCTTCTGCAACAGCGGCACCGAAGCGGTGGAGTCGGCGCTGAAGTTCGCCAGGTACGCCACCGGGCGCAGCCGCGTCATCTACTGCGACCACGCGTTCCACGGCCTCACCACCGGGTCGCTCTCAGTGAACGGCTCGGCCGAGTTCCGCCAGGGGTTCGCCCCGCTGCTGCCCGACACTTCCGTGCCGCTCGGCGACCTGGACGCGCTCGCGGCCGAGCTGCGCCGGGGTGACGTCGCCGCGCTCATCATCGAGCCCATCCAGGGCAAGGGCGTGCACATGCCACCGGACGGATTCCTCACCGCCGCGGCCGCGCTGCTGCACGAGCACGGGGCGCTGCTCATCTGCGACGAGGTGCAGAGCGGGTTCGGCCGCACCGGCAAGTTCTTCGCCTATCAGCACGAGCAGGTCGTGCCGGACATCGTGACCGTGGCCAAGGCCCTGAGCGGCGGGTACGTGCCCGTCGGCGCGATGCTGGCCAAGGGCTGGATCTTTGACAAGGTCTACTCCTCGATGGACCGGGTCATGGTGCACAGCACCACGTTCAAGGGCGGGGTGCTGGCCATGGCGGCGGGGCTGGCCTCGCTGGCGGTGCTCGACTCGGAAGGCCTGGTCGAGAACGCGGCCAGCACCGGGGCCGCCCTGCACGCCGCCCTGACGTCGCTGGCCGAGCGGTACGACGTGCTGGCCGACGTGCGCGGTCGCGGGCTGATGATCGGCCTGGAGTTCGGCAAGCCGTCCTCGCTGCGCGCCCGGACCAACTGGAACATGCTGCAGAAGGCCCGGGTGGGCCTGTTCGCCCAGATGGTGGTGGTGGCGCTGTTCCAGCGGCACCGCATCCTCACCCAGGTATCGGGCGACCACATGGAAGTGATCAAGCTCATCCCGCCGCTGATGATCGGTGATACCGAAGTCAAGCTGTTTACGGAGTCGTTCGGTGAGGTTCTGGAGGACGCCAGCCGGGGCAGCGGGCTGATGTGGGAATTCGGCCGCACCCTGGTAAAGCAGGCCGTCCGCGCTTGATCCCGGCCAGCCCCGGGGCTAGCCGGCCAGCAGCGCCTCGGCCACGGCCAGATCCTGCGCGTAGGTGATCTTGATGTTCCGTTCGCTGCCCGGGACGACGTGGACGTCGACGTCCGGCAGGTAGCGGAGCACGACGCCGCAGTCGTCCGTGGGGGCGAAGTCGGGGTCGGCCGCAGCCAGCTGATGAGCCCGGACGATCACCGGGAGCCGGAAGCACTGCGGGGTCTGGCAGCGGAACAGGGTTTCCCGGCGCGGCACTGAGCGCATCACGCCGTGGTCGGTGATCACGATGGTGTCGGGCGTCGGCACCGCGACCCCGGCGGCCTCGTGCACGCCCAGGCAGGCCACGCAGTCCGCGATGATCTGCTGGTCCACCAGCGGCCGCGCCGCGTCGTGCAGGAGCACTCCGCAGTCCTGGTCGGCCCGGTCGCCCGCCAGGGCGGCCAGGGCCACCCGGGTCGACTCCGGGCGGGTCGCGCCGCCCTCGATGACGTCCGTGACCTTGCGGTAACCGCCGGCCGCCAGCAACGCCTTGACCTGGCCGGTGTAGCCGCGGGCCATCACGACCAGGATCTCGTCCACGCCCGGCGCCTGGTCGAAGGCGGCCACGCACCGCTCCACCAGCGTCTGACCGCCCAGGGTCAGCAGCTGCTTTGGCATCCCCGCCCCGAGCCGCTGCCCCACCCCTCCGCCGAGCACCACCGCGACCATCCGCATGAGCCGGACTCTACCGTCCCGCCCGGCGAACGCTGTGGGCGGTTGCGCCCATCGCCGTGACCGGACGGGGAGCCGTCGTTTCGCTGGGGGCTGGGCGGGTATCTGGCTGGACAGGCTGCCCGGAGTGGATGTGCGGTCCGCCCGCGCCAGGCCAGCCGGGTAACTGTCAGCTATAATATGTAACACATAGTCACGAACCGCAGCGGCCCATGTCGCTGGGAGGGCAGGCATGACGGTTGCGCTGGTCCTCGCGGGCGAGGCGAACGCGGGGTGGCGCGGTCGGCTCGCGGCGCTCGGCGTGCGCCGGGTGGACGCGGCGGACCGGACCGGCCCTGGCCTGCTGATCGTGGCGGCCGCGGCGCGAGCCGCCGGGGAACGCGTGCTGATCTGCGGCGGCCAAGACGCCGTTCCCGAGGAGATCCTGGCTGTGCTGCTGGCCGCGGGCGGCACCGCGGCTTTCTCGGGAGTGAACGCGGGTACCTCCAGGCCCGTCAGCGGATCTCGGGGCGAACCGCCGGAGGCGGAAGATCCGGCCGGCGACGGTGGTCAGGAAAGCCCGGGCGGTTCCGGGGAGCAGGGCGGCGTGGCCGGGGGCGCGCTCGTGGTGGACACGCCCGACCTGGACGCGCTGGCATCGGCCGCCGAGTCGCTCGCGGCCACCTACGCCGGGCCGGCCGCGGTGAGCGCGCTGATCAGCGAGCTGACCCGGGACGGAGTCACGGTGCGGGTACTCGACGCCGGGCCAAACAGCGAAGGTGTCGTGACCCAGCTCGTCGTCGATCCCGCCGCACGCGACGTGGCCCGGTGGGCGGCCTGGCGTGACCTGCGGCCTGCGCCCCTGTACGGCATCTCCCTCGGTCTGGGGCTGGTCGCCGCGGTGTGGTTCTCCGAGCCGGCGGTGCGGGCGAGGCTGCTGGCCATCGTGCTGCTGGCCGGCTCGTTCCTGGCCGGGCGGGCCGGCTCGCTGCTCGCCGCCACCAGCCGGGACGGACGGGTCAGACCCGCCGTCGACTGGCTCGGCGCGGCATCCGGGCTGCTGACCGAGTTCGCCGTGTACGCCGCCCTGGCCGTCAGCTGCGCCGGGCCCGGCCGGCCGCCGGGGCCGGTAGCCGCCGGGCTGGACGGGGCCTTCGGCCACGTGCTGCGCGGCACCTTCGTCGCCAGCTGGGGCGGTACCGGTCAGGCCGGGGTCTGGCGGCTGGCCATCGTGGCCATGGTCGTGCTGGCCGTACGCCGGATGGCCGAGCTCGGCTTCGAGTACACGGCCAGGACCTCCGGGCACCTGTTCCCGAGGTCGGTGAAGCGCACCATCGAGCAGGCCGCGACGTTGCCGGCCGGCGAGCGCCTGGTGCTGATCGCGGTCGTCACCGTCTTCTTCGGCCCGCGCGCCACGCTCTTGCTGCTGCCCGGCTGGGGCGTGCTGGCCGCGGGATACGTGCTGGCCGGGCAGCTGGCCCGCTCGGCGGGCCCCGATGCCGGGGGCCAGCCCGGCGACGGCGGGCCGCCCTCAGCCGCCCGGCTGGCGGCCGGCGGCGGCCTGGCCGCTTACCGCGGTGACGGCGTGGTGTCGCGGGGTCTCGGCCGTTTGGTGCAAGGCCGGCTGCCGCCGCTGCCGCCGGTGCTGGTGGGCCTGTTCGTGACGGGTGTGCTGACCGCGCTCGGGCTGGGGAACCTGCCGGGAATCTTGGTGCTCACCCCGGTGGAAGCGATGCTGCTCGCGGGGCTCGGTGCCCTCCACCGGCACGACGGGCGACTGGACTGGCTGGTCCCGGCGCTGCTGGTCACGGGCGAATGCGTGTTCCTCGGCGCCCTCGGGCTTTCCCACCGGGTGCCGGCCGCGCTGGTCTTCGCGCTGCTGGCCGCCGTCCTCATCCGCCAGCTCGACCTGGCCTACCGGGCCAGGTTCGGGTACGGCATCCAGGCCGACCGGTTCGGCCTGGGCTGGGACGGGCGGATGCTGCTGGCCGCAGTGGCGGCCATGGCCGGCCTCACGCCGCTGGTGTACGCGGTGCTTTCGGGTTATCTTTGGTTGCTTTTCTGCTGGGATTTCCTCAGCGGATGGCTACTTCCCACGGTTGGAGACCACGGTTGATAGGGATGGTCCTGGCGGCCGGCGCGGTCGCCGGCTGCGGCCCGACACCGACGCGCTGCCCAAGGCCCTGCTGCCGGTCGACGGCCAGGTCACCATCTTGGACATCGCCCTGCGCAACCTGGCCGCGGTGGGCCTGCGTGACGTGGTGATCGTGGTGGGCTACGCGGCGGGCGCGATCAGGGACGCCGCGGCCCGGCTGGAACGCGAGCACGGGGTGCGGCTGACACTGGTGGACAACGACCGAGCCGAGGAATGGAACAACGCCTACTCGCTCTGGCTGGCGCGCGAGCACTTCGCGGCGGGCGTGCTGCTGGTCAACGGCGACACCGTGCACCCGGTCTCGGTGGAGAAGGCCCTGCTGGCCGCGGCTGAGCTGGCCGCCGCGGGACCCGGGCCGGGCCGTCGTCAGGCCGGCCTCATCCTGGCCGTCGATGACGTCAAACCTCTCGCCGAGGAGGAGATGAAGGTCGTCGTCGACGGCGACGGCACGCTCACCCGGATCACCAAGCTGATGAATCCCGCGCTGGCCTACGGTGAGTACATCGGCGCGACGCTCATCACGCCGGCCGCCGCGGCGCCGCTCGCGGCGGCGCTGGCCGCCACCTGGCGCCGGGATCCCTCGCTGTATTACGAGGACGGCTTCCAGGAGCTCACCGACACCGGCGGTGTGATCGCCATCGCGCCCATCGGCGAGGTCGAGTGGGTCGAGGTCGACAACCACGACGACCTGCGCCGGGCCCGCGAGATCGCCGCCCGCTGCTGACCGGCGGCCGCTTCAGAGCCCGGCCGCCACCGGTAACCCGGTAGTCTCCTCCGATAGCCATCGTTCGCCGCGACCTGGCCGAAACTCGCCGCCGACCGCCGGAAGGAGTCCCATGCCGGTGCTGGCCCGCATCCTCACCGCGCCGCTCGTCGTGGACATCCGGCGGGGAGCGATCGCGGACCTGGGGGCGCTGCTGGCCGACCGGAGGATCGCCACGGAAGGCCGCGTCGCGGTCGCGGTCGGACGCGGCCAAGGTGACGGGGTGGTAGCCGACCTCGACATGGCCACCGCCGAGGTTTTCCGCGTCGAGGACGGCAGCGTGGACGCGGCGATCGCGCTGGGCAAGCAGCTGCGGGCCGACGCCTTCGAGGCGGTGGCGGGCATCGGCGGCGGCAAGACCCTGGACGTGACCAAGTTCGCCGCGCACATGGCCGGGATCCCGATGGTGGCGGTGGCGACCAACCTCGCCCACGACGGGCTGGCCTCGCCGATCAGCTCGCTCGAGCACGAGTCGGGTAAGGGCTCCTACGGGGTCGTCCCGCCGGTCGCCGTGGTGGTCGACCTGGACCGGGTCCGGGCCGGGCCGTCCCGGATGGTCCGGGCCGGGATCGGTGACGTGGTGAACAACCTGTCCGCGATCGCGGACTGGGAGCTGGCCGCGGCCGACCACGGTGAGCCCGTCGACGGGCTGGCCGTCACGCTGGCCAGGACCGCGGCGCAGGCGGTGCTGCACCAGCCGGGCACGGTGGCCGACGACGAGTTCCTCACCGCGCTGGCCGAGTCCCTGGTGCTGTCCGGGATCGCGATGACCGTGGCGGGCTCGAGCCGCCCGTGCAGCGGCGCCGACCACGAGATCCTGCACGCGGTCGACCAGCTGTACCCGGGCGCGGGCACGCACGGGGAGCTGGCCGGCCTGGGCGCGCTTTTCTGCACCTACCTGCGCGGCGACGAGCACCTGTTCGGGCTCATGTCCGCCTGCCTGGCCCGGCACGAGCTGCCGCGCACTCCGGCCGACCTCGGGCTCGGCGCCGACGAGTTCACCCGGGCGGTGCTGCACGCGCCCGCCACCAGGCCGGGCCGGTACACCATTCTCGAGCGGCTCGAGCTCGACGAGCCCGCGGTCGCGCGGCAGGTGGCCGGCTTCACCGCGGCCGTCACGGACGGAGCATGATGGCCGGCCCCACGCTGGCCGAGGTACGCGCCATCGGGCAGCCGCCCCAGGTGCTGGCCCGGCTGAACGATGAGCACTGGGCGGGCCGGCTGTACATGCGGCGGGTCTCGCCGTACGCCACCGTGGTGTTCGCCCGGCTCGGCTGGTCGCCGAACGCGGTCACGGTCGCGTTCATCGTCTCCGGGGTGCTGGCCGGGGTGCTGACCGCGGTACCCGGGCTGGCCGCCGCCGTGGGCGTGGCCGTGCTCATCCAGCTCTACCTGCTGTTCGACTGCTCGGACGGCGAACTCGCCCGGTTCACCGGGCGCACCTCGGCGACCGGGGTGTACCTGGACCGGATGGGGCATTACATCGCCGAGGCGGTGCTGCTGGCCGGTCTCGGCGTCCGGGCCCAGGGGCACCTCGCGCTGGCCGGCGGCTACGTGAGCGCCGGGCTGGCGGCCGCGGTCTGCGTCACGCTGATCAAGGCGGAGACCGACAGCGTCACGGTGGCCCGGGCCTCGTCCGGGCTGGACGGCGCCCACGACGACCAGGCGCTCGCGCCCCGGTCGCCAGGCCTGGCCGCGGCCAGGCGGCTGGCCGCGGCGCTGCGGCTGCACCGGATCGTCCAGGCGGTGGAGCTGTCGTTCCTGGTCCTGGTGGCGGCGATCGCGGACGCCGGGACCGGCGGCCTGACCGCCACCCGGGTGCTGGACGTGGCCGCCCTGGCGGTGGGCGCGCTGATGGCGGTCGTTCACCTGGTGGCCATCGTGGCGTCCCGGCGGTTGCGGTAAAGGAGGGGACGGAAGACCCATGGTAAGTGAGACAGCGATGACGGATGAGCCATCCGGCGTGTCCGCCCGCCCGGCGCTCACCTTGTCCTGCGTCATCCTCACCATGGGCGACCGCCCGGCCGAGGTCGACCGGGCTATCGGCAGCGTGCGGACCCAGCACGGCGCCGAGGTGGAACTGATCGTGGTGGGTAACGGGGCCGAGGTAACCGGGCTGCCGGCCGGGTGCGGACCGTGCGGCTGGCGGAGAACGTCGGTGTCGCGGCCGGCCGTAACGCCGGGGTGCAGGCCTGCGGTGGTGACGTGGTGCTGTTCCTCGACGACGACGGCTGGTACCCCGATCCGGGCCTGGCGTCCCACGTCGCGGCCAGGTTCGCCGCCGACCCGGCCCTGGCGGTGCTGTCCATGCAGGTCGTCGACCCCGAGGGCGGCCCCGTGGCGCGGTGGCACGTGCCGCGGCTGCGGGCCGGGGACCCGGAACGGTCCTCGGTGGTGACCACGTTCCTCGGCGGCGCGTCCGCGATCAGGCGTTCGGCCTACCTGGAGGCCGGCGGGTACCCGGATGAGTTCTTCTACGGGCACGAGGAGACCGACCTGGCCTGGCGGCTGCTTGACCGCGGCTACCGGCTCGAGTACGACGCCGCCGCCCGGATGTGCCACCACTCGCTGCCAAACGCCCGGTACGACACGTTCCGCCGCCGGGACGGCCGGAACCGGGTCCTGCTGGCCCGGCGTAACCTGCCCTGGCCGCTGGCCGCGGTCTACCTGGCCGACTGGATGGCGCTCACGGTGGCCAGGGAGCGGGGTAAGCCAGCCAGCCTGCGCCCGTGGTTCGCCGGTTTCGCCGAGGGCTGGCGCACCGACCCGGGCCGGCGCCGCCCCATCTCGCTCGGTACCGCCTGGCGGATGACCAAGGCGGGCCGCCCTCCCGTCATCTGAGCTCAGCCGCGGGGATGAGGAGCTGTCGGCCGCCAGGCCGATAGCGACTGTCCGCCGCGCGGGGGACGACCGCGCGGCGGTGCGGGACGTAGGATCGTCAGGTGCAGAGTCGCGACACTCGCGTACTCGCGCCGGCCACGGGGGGCGGCGGCAGCGGGGCGAGCAGCGTTCCCGCCGGATGGCAGTCCGTGGCCACCATGCCCAGGGCCTGGTTCACCGGCGGCCTGGCCGCCTGCGCGCTGTTCGCCGGCGGGGTGTCGCTGTTCAGCACCGATTCGCTGCACCGGCTGTGGGGCCTGTCCGCCGCCTGCGCCTACACGCTGGCCGCCCTGATCGTGCTGGCCACCAGGTCACGCGGCACTCGCGGGGTCGACGTCGCGCTCGGCGTCATCACCTGCGGGGCCATCTTGATCCCGCTGCTGTGGATGGTGGCCAACGGCCACGGCGAACCGGAGGTCGGCGTGGTCGCCACGTCGGCCCAGACGCTGATCAACCAGGGGACCCCGTACCGCAGTTCGCAGGCGCTGGCCGTCACCACCGACCCGAACCAGTACAACCCTTACCTGCCGCTGATGGCCGCGTTCGGCGTGCCGCAGGCGTTGCTCGGACATGGCCTGCTGACCGATCCGCGGGTGTGGTTCGGGGTGGTTTTCCTCGGCGTGTTCGCGTGGGCGCTGCGTATCGCCGGGGCCAGGGACGGTGTCCGGTGGGCGATGCTGATGACGGCGTCACCGGTCATCGCGTTCGAGCTCTGCGTGGGCGGCACTGACGTGCCCATGGTGGCGTTCCTGTGTCTCGGCTTCGCCCTGCTCTGGCGGGGCGAGGGCCCCGGACGGATTCCGGGGGCCCGCGGGTTCAGCCCGGTGGCGGCCGGCCTGGCTCTCGGCATCGCCTCGGCGATGAAGGCCACCGCGTGGCCCGCGCTTGTCGTGGTGTTCGCGCTGCTTTACGTCCGGGATGGCCGCCCTGTCGCGTGGCGGTTCACGGCGGTGGCCCTCGCCGTGGTCGCGGTCATCGTGGGCCCGTTCGCGGTCCTGCGGCCAGGCGCACTGGTGAAGAACACCATCTTGTTCCCGCTCGGCCTGGCCAGCGTCAAGTCGCAGGCGGCCAGCCCGCTGCTCGGTCACGTGCTGGCGCAGACCGGCGTGGTCGGTCATACCGCGGTGGTCATCCTGCTCATCGGTTCTGGGCTGGCCATCGCGATGTCGCTGGTGATCCGCCCGCCGCGCGACGTCCCGGCCGCCACCATCCGGCTGGTGATCGGGCTCTCGGCCATGTTCGTGCTGGCGCCGTCAACCCGGTTCGGCTACTTCATCTACCCGGCCGCGCTGGTGCTCTGGCTGCTCGTGGCCCGGGCCGGACGCCAGGGCGCCGCCTCGGCCGGCCCCGACGGGCCCGATGGGGCACCGCCCGGGGCGCCCCCTCCGCTCGCCGCCTCGGCCGGCAGCTCGCCTGGCGTCAGCCGGTGGGGACGGCGCCTGCCTTCTGCAGGGTCTGGTACACCGTCACCGCCAGGTCAGGCAGCTGATCGGCGGTATCGGTGGGGTCGGTCGAGCTGTTGGCGGCGACGGCGATGATCAGGCCGGAGCCGGGGAAGTAGAAGTGCACGACCCGGGCGCCCAGGGCCGAGCCTTCGTACATCCACATCGTTCCGGTGAGACGGCGTGGTGAGCTGCGTGACGCCGAGCCCGTAACCGAGCCGGATCGGGGGCCGTGGTGACGGGGATGGGCTCGCCGGTGATGACGGAGACGAGGCTTTCGAGCTGGCGCTGCTGGGCTGGGCGGCAGCTCCCGGCCCTGGTAGAGGGCCCGGTCCCAGGTGGTCATGTCGGCAGCGAGCTCACGATCGCGCCGGCCGCCTGAGCCCAGGTTTCGGCCAGCGGGGGCATGGCCTTGCCGAGCAGCGACGGCGCTCCGGATTGGAAGAAGTACCCGGCCGGCATCAGGGCGGCGTCGGCCGCGGGGCAGGTGTAGGGCGCGTAGCACATGCTGCGCAGGTGCAGCGGGTGATAATCCGCTTGGTGAGCTGATCCGCGTAGCTGTCGTGCGTGACCCGCTCGATGATCATCTGGACGAGGATGTAGTCGGTGTTGGAGTAGGCGTAGCCCTGTCGGGTTGAGCGGGACGCCGACCGCGTAGGAGACGAGCCGGGCCGCGGTAAAGCGGGTGCTCGGATCCGCCCCGATCGCGGCCGCGAAGGCGGGCTGGCTGGTGTAGTTCGGGATGCGGCTGGTCATGTTGAGCAGCCGCTTGATCGTGATGTCGCGCCAGGCCGGGTACTGCGGCAGCCATCGGCCCAGCGGGTCGTTGATGGACAGCTTTCCTTCGGCCTCGAGCTGGAGCAGGATCACCGAGGTGAAGGCCTTGGTGTTGCTGCCGATCTGCCACAGCGCGCGGGTGGATACGGGCGGCCCGCCGGTGTAACGGGTCGTGCCCGTGGCCAGGTTGATGGCCGGCTTGGTTCCGGGATAGGTGACCCGCAGCGAGACCGCGGAGATGTGCTCGGCCTTCCGCCGGGCCGCCAGGTAGCGGCTGAGGTCACCGCGCAGCGCCGCCTGCAGCGTGGCGTCGTGGCCGCACCGGGCCGGCCGAGGCGCTGGCCGGGCCGCCCGAGAGTACCCCCGCCGCGGCGAGCAGGGCACAGGCGGCCGCGACGCCGGCCAGCTTGGTCCGGCCATGGCGTCGTACCTGGGACAAATTCGCGGATCTCATGTCAGCTCCTGGATTATTGGCGCGTGCCAGCCGGTGCATTGCAGTCAAGACTGGAGCACCAGGGGTCCGGATTCCCGGCGCAAACGGTTTCCAAGGTCGTCGAATACAATGGCCGTGACGGCCCGCCGCTAGCTGAGAAGGCGCCGAGCCCGTGCGGGCGACAGAACGCTAAGCCAGCGCTACCAGGGTCTGGAGCAGCGCTCCCGGCGCTGCTTACACTGCCTTAAGCAGAGACCAACACGGCTACGGGACCATCCGCCGTGTCATCACTGACGCTACATCAGGCCATATCGCACTTCAATAGACACCGGCTTATTCTTAAAGCCGGCGTTTCAAGATCGCCTCCGGCTGGCAATTCCAGTTCTCTGTCATCAGGTCAGTAAATTTGCCTGCAACCAGGCAGAGAGGGTTTGGCAAATTCGCGGGATATCAGGCGGCCGCCCTTTTGCTACCCGGTCAATGCCGCGCCGCGCACGGGGCCGGACTGCTACGAAGCGGCGGGATGAGCGGTGATCAGCAAGAGCGCGTCGAGCAGGCGCCACCAGTCCGCCTCGGTGAGATCCCGTCCGATGGCCTGGGCAAGCGCCGCCAGCGCGGCTACGACCTGGCCAGCGAACTCATCGGCGTCCCGTTCCAGGGTCGCGGCCATGGCCGCGACGGCCTGCCGGAACCGGGCGGTGCGCCCCAGCCGGACCAGCGAGGCGGGCATCTCCGGCCGCCGCCGTGCGCCTGGCCCGTAGCTGATAGCCGATCGCAGGCTCGTCGGCGGCCCGCTCGGCGGGATCCTGCTGGCCGCCTACGGCATCACCTGGCTGATCCGCGCCGACGTCGTCAGCTACCTGCTGGCCGCCGCCGTCGCGTGCTTCCTGCTCTTCACCTCGTCGTCGCTGCTCGCCGCGTATGAGCTGCGGAAACGCTGTAGTCAGTCGCGAAACGGCAGCTAGAAGCCCCGGGGTGTGGCACCAGGTTGCTCATCAACGGACGAGTCCTCCTAGCCCGGCACGGAGTGTATGGTTGTGGCAACCTCAACAATAGTATGTGTAGGTTGCCACGACCATGCATACTCGTATAGATGTCAGAGTGACGAAGGCGTCTGCCGTGCCGCTAGGGGCGTCCAGGATTTCCCGGCACCCTCAGTGCAGCGCTCCTGACCTTCCCCGCCGTCCCCGACCCCTGGAATTCCGAGGAGCCTCAGGGCAGCCGGTCCGGTGCGGGACGGAAGTGGTTATAGGGCGCAAAGGGACCCGGAGGGGTGCGCTGGCCTGGATTACGGGCCCGGGCCAGGGCCTAAAGTGGGGTCCGTGCGTCTTGGACCGCGTGCCGACGAGGCCCCGAAGGTCATCGAGGCAGACGATGCCGCGGAGCCGGTTCGCGCGCCCCGGTCCGGCTCGGGTCAGCGGGCCGGGTGGCTCTTCGGCGCGATCACCGTCGTGCCCTCGATGCTGGCCGTGGCGTGGTTGCTGCCGGGTCTCCCGCTCGTCCTGGCCAGCCGGTTCGCGGCGCTGCCGATGCTGCTGATGTTCGCCCCGCTGGCCGCCGTCTTGTGTTACTTCGCGCTGCGTCAGCTCCCCGCCAGCTGGCCGAGCTTCCGCCCGGGGCGCCCGGCCCCCAAACGCCAGGAGCCCCAGCCGCCGCAGTCCCCGGCGCCGGAGCCCCCCTCTCAGGCACACCCTCAGGCCAAAGCCCCGGACTCCAAAGCCCCAGAGTCCAACGCCCCAGAGTCCCAAGTCTCGAAGTCTCAAGCCTCGGAGCCTAAGCCCCCAGAGTCCAAGGCCTCGGAGCCCAAGGCTCCAGAGCCCAAAGCCCCAGAGCCCAAAGCCCCGGACTCCAAGGCTCCAGAGCCCAAAGCCCCAGAGCCCAAAGCCCCGGACTCCAAGGCTCCAGAGCCCAAAGCCCCAGAGCCCAAAGCCCCCGAACGCCCCGTCCCTGAGCGCCCGGTCCCCTGGTGGGCGGTCGCGGGCACGGTCGCGGTGGCGGCGGTGTTCGCGCTCTGGCAGCTGGCCGAACGGACCGAGCAGATCATCTTCCTGCGCGATCCCGCCACCTACCTTCAGGTGGGGTACTGGCTGGCGCACCACGGCGTGCTGCCGATCCCGGACTCGGTCGCCGCGTTCGGCGGGCCGCACCCGGGGCTGTCGTTCGCCAGTGTCAACTACTACCAGGTCGGGGCCGGGATCGTGCCGCAGTTCATGGCCGGGATGCCGGTGGTCCTGGCCGGGGTGATCTGGCTGGGCGGGGTGCCGGCCGCGCTGGTGGCCACGCCGCTGATCGGCGGGTGCGCGGTGCTTTCTTTCGGCGGCCTGGCGGCCCGGCTGGCCGGGCCGCGCTGGGCGCCCGCGGCGGCGGCCGTCCTGGCGCTGAGCCTGCCTGAGCAGTACACCAGCCGCAGCACGTTTAGCGAACCGCTGGCCCAGGTGCTGCTTTTCGGCGGCCTGTGCCTGCTGGCCGACGCCTTGGTGGTGACGCAGGCGCGGCACCGCGAAGCGGCGGCCCGTGGCTGGCTGGCGCAGGACCAGGTGCTGGCCGCGCTGGGCGGTCTGGCTCTCGGGCTGACCGTCGTGGTCCGCCTCGACGCCCTGAGCGACCTGCTGCCCGCTATCCCGTTCGTCGGGGTGCTGCTGGCGGCGCGGCGGCGGCCAGCGGTCCCGTTCGGCGTGGCCGTGCTCATCGGGGTGGGGTACGGCCTGGCCGACGGGTATCTGCTGTCCCGCCCGTACCTGGACCTGGAAGCGCCCTCGCTGCGCCCGCTGGCCGCGATCACCGCGGCGGTCGTGGTCCTCACCGCGGTGGCGGTGGCGGTGGCCGTGACCGGCAGCGGCCGGGCCCGGGCCCGGCTGTCCCGGCTGGCCCGCTGGCGCAGCCAGCGGGTCACCGCGGTGGTCAGGTGGCTACCCGCGGCGGCCGCGGCCCTGACCGTGCTCCTCTTTGTCGGCTTCGCCGTCCGGCCGCTGGTCCAGACGGTGGCCGGGGAAACCGACCCGACGTCGATCGCTTACGTGGCCGAGTTGCAGAAGCTGGCGGGGTTGCCCATCGACGGGCGCCAGCAGTACTACCAGAACAGCTTGTACTGGGTGATCTGGTACCTCGGCCTGCCCGCGGTGCTGCTCGGCGCGTTTGGCCTGGCGGTGCTGGCCCGGCGTGGCCTGCACGCCCTGACCGCCTGGCAGGACCCCGCCAAGGCGGTCCGGGTGTGGGTCCTGCCGGGGATGATCGCCCTGTGGGTGGTGGTGACCGTGCTGTCCCGCCCCGCGGTGGCGCCCGACCAGCCGTGGGCGAGCAGGCGGCTGGTCCCGTTTGTGCTGCCTGGCCTGATCCTCGGGGCCATCTGGGCGTCGGTCTGGCTGAAGGACCGGGCGAGCCAGCTCGGCGGCCGCCGGGCCGCGCTGGTGGCCACCTGCTGCGTGGCATCGCTGCTCATCCCGGCCACGCTGGCCAACCTTGACATCGGCGTCTCCAAGACCGGCGGCGCGGTGCAGATCAGCGCCCACGGCATGGCGTTCCGCCGGATCGGTGCCGGGGAGCTCGCCGCGGTGAACAAGCTGTGCGCGGCGATCGGGCCGAACTCTTCTGTCGTCATCGTCGACCAGCTCACCGCCGACCGGTTCGCTCAGCTGGTCCGGGGCCTGTGCGACACGCCCGCGGCGGTGCTGACCACGGTCACCCCGGCCACGGTCGGCGCGGTGGTGGCCGGGATCGAGGGAGCGGGCAGGCACCCGGTCCTGCTGGCCGGGACCGCCGACGAACTAGCCTCTTACGGCGCCCCGGCCCGGCCGGTGGTCAACCTGCTGACCACCCAGGAGGCGCACAACCTGACCTCGCCGCCGACCCGCACCTGGCTCATCCGCTACACGGTCTGGATGTCGGAGCCCGGTGTCACTGCGCCCGGCGGGGCCGCGGCGTAACCGCGGCCCGGCTGTGCGCCTCTCGCCCCGTGCGCCCCGGACGGGGAGTATTCTCCCCGGTCGTGAGCACATTCGCAGCCGGCCCGGGCCCGTGAAGATCGCCCTGGTCGGGCCCGCGCATCCGTATAAGGGCGGCGGAGCGCGGCATACCACCGAACTGGCGCACCGGCTGGCGGCCGCGGGCCACGACGTGGTCATCTCCTCGTGGCGGGCGCAGTACCCCGAGTGGCTCTATCCCGGCCAGCAGACCGTCGACGTCCCGGAGGGCCGGCCTTATCCGCGGACCCGGCGCAGGCTGCGCTGGTACCGGCCGGACGGCTGGCTGGCCGAGGGCGGCCGGCTGACCCGCGCCGACCTGGTGGTCTTCACCCTGCTGACCCCGCTGCAGGTGCCAGCCTACCTGGCCATCCGGGCCGGCCTGCGGCTGCGTTCCGGACGGCGCCGGCCGCGCACCGCGGTGATCTGCCACAACGTGCTGCCGCACGAGCGCCGCCCCGGCGACGTGACGCTGATCCGGGTCCTGCTCGCGCACGCGGACACGGTGGTCGTGCACTCGGCCGGGCAGGCCAAGCTGGCTCGCGAGCTGGCGCCCGGGGTGCCGGTGGTGGTCGCCCCGATGCCACCGCACCTGCCGGTAGCGGGCCGGGATCATGACGATGCCGAACGGACGGTGGTGCCCGCGCCCGGTCCGCTGCCAGCCGGGCCGCCGGACGCCCGCGGCGGCCGGCTGCTGTTCTTTGGTATCGTGCGGCCGTACAAGGGGCTGGACGTGCTGCTGTGCGCGCTGGCGCGGGCGCCGGCGTCGCTCACGCTGACCGTCGCGGGGGAGTTCTGGGGCGGCACCGGGGAGACGGAGAAGCTGATCGCCGAGCTCGGCCTGGTGGACCGGGTGCGGTTGCGGCCCGGCTATGTGCCGGCCGCCGGGATCCCGGCGTTGTTCGCGGCGGCGGATGTCCTCGTGCTGCCCTACCGGGAGGCGACCGCCTCGCAGAACGCCCTGCTCGCGTTTGCGCACGGCGTGCCGGTGATCACCACCACGGCCGGGGCGCTCGGCGACCTGGTGCGGGACGGGGTGGACGGGCTGACCTGCGCGCCGGGAGACACCGAGGACCTGCTCCGGGCGCTGACCGCGATCAGCGTGCCCGGCACGGCGGACCGGCTCCGGGCCGGGGTCAGGGACGTCGATCCGGAGCCGGGGTGGGCCGCGTACCTGCGGGCGCTGCTGACGCGCTGACCGCGGCCATAGCCGGCCATGGCAGGATCTCGCGTAACAATGGCGATACTGCCACTGGGCCGCCGGAGCCGCGGCTGGCAGGCTGATGAATCATGGGCAAGCAGAACGTTCCCGTGGCGTCCGCCCCGGGAAAGCAGGAAGGAAGCGGGCCGCAAGCAGGCCGTACCGTTCGGGCTCAGGAAGAAACGGGACCGGTGCGGCGGGTCAGCGGGGTGGCCTGGGTGTCCCTGCTCATCGTGTGGCTGGTGTGGGGGAGCACCTACCTGGCCATCCGGGTCGGCGTCGAGACGATCCCGCCGCTGCTGATGGCGGCCGTCAGGAACCTGGTGGCCGGCCTGATCATGTTCCCGGTCGCGGTGGCGCCCGCTCGGTTCCGCCGCGCGCTCTCTCCCGCTCGCCTGCGAGGTGCGCCGGGCCCCTCCGGCTCGGCCGGGTGGCGCTGGCCGGGGCGGGCGGAGTGGCTCGGCTGCGCGGCCGTCGGCATCTTGCTGCTCGGGGCCAACGGGGTGGTGGGCGTCGCTGAGAAGACCGTGCCGTCCGGGCTGGCCGCGCTGCTGGTCGCGACCGTGCCGCTGTGGCTGCTCGGCATCGACGCGGGGCTGAACCACGCCAGGCTCGGGCTCGCGCCGGTGGCCGGGCTGGCGCTCGGGCTGGCTGGGGTGGGGCTGCTGTCCGGCCTGGGTGGTCACAGCGCGGGCCGGGCCGTGGTGTCCGGCTGGGGCGTGGCGATCATCCTGGCCGCGGCGTTCGCCTGGGCGGTGGGCACGGTCACAGCTCGCCGGGTCAAGCTGCCGGACAGCCCGGCGCTGGCCAGCGGGATGCAGTTGCTCAGCGGCGGGGTGGTGCTGCTGGTGCTGGCCGCGGTCACAGGTGAGTTCGGCTCGCTGCACCTGGCGCAGGTGTCGGCGCGGTCGTGGCTCGCGCTGGGCTACCTGATCGTGATGGGCTCGATCGTGGCGTTTTCCGCGTACGGCATCGCGATCCGGACCCTGCCCACCGCGACGGTCGCGACCTACGCGTACGTGAACCCGGTCATCGCGGTCCTGCTCGGCACGCTCATCTTGAACGAGCGGCTGACTCCGGTGATGATCGGTGGCGGCGCGCTCATCGTGGGGGCGGTGGTGCTGGTGGTGCGGCGTAGCCCTGCGCCGCACTAGGCCTGGCCGGCTGACCACCGCGGCCGCCCGCCAAACTATGCGAGGATGCCACTGGGTTCCGCCCGCGATCGCTGAGGGGATGTCATGGCGCTCGAGATCACCCGGCTGCACCTGGCCAGCCTGCAGGGCATCGATGGCGGCCGCTGGCCGGTGCACGGGTTTGTCGTCACCCATCCTGGCGGCGCTGTGCTGGTCGACACCGGAGTCGGCGGCCCGCCGGACATGCTGGACGACTGGCGCGTCGTCAACCGCTCGGTGGCCGAGGCGCTCGCCGAGCTGGACATGAGCCCGGCCGACATCGGGCTGGTGATCAACACCCACCTGCACTTCGACCATTGCGGTCAGAACGCCGTGTTCAGGCACGCGCCGGTGTACGTGCAGCGCGCCGAGCTGAGCCGGGCCAAGCGCGAGTCGCCCGAGCTCTGCGAATGGTTCGATTTCATGAACGCGCGGTTCGAACTGCTCGACGGGGACGCCGAGGTGCTGCCCGGTCTGGAGGTTATCGCCACCCCGGGGCACACCGAAGGCCACCAGTGCGTGCTCGTGCGCGGCGAGCAGCCCGCCCCCGGCGGACCTGGCGGCTTCGACCTGCTGATCGGGGACGCGGCCTACACGCCACGGCAGTACGCGGATCCGGATCTCGACAAGCTCCCGGCCGGGCAGGCCAGCGACGTGCCGGCCTGGCGGGAGTCGGTACGCCGGGTCCAGTCGCTGCGCCCGGACCGCGTTCATTTCTGCCATCACACCGACATCGTGCACAGCTGACCTATTCCGTGTGCAGCAGCGTCGCGCTTACGGCGTCGCACTGCATTTCGTCTTGCCCGCCATGATGGGCGTGCTGGCCCTGGTCGATCCCGGCATCCATGCTTTCTGGCAGGTTTCGTTCGCCGTCGTCGCCCTGGGCGGTGCGGCGGTGATGGCAGCGGTCCGGGGGTTTCCCGTTCCGGCCGAACGCGGCTCGCGGTTTCGCCGCCAGCCCGCCGCCGACCTGCTGGGCGTGGTGGCCTACCCGACGGCGGTCCTGCTGTACGTCGTCATCGGGGTGCTCGCCCTGTTCGGCGGAGCCGACGTGCTCCGGGCCGAGGCGGTGCTGCTGACCATCCTGGTCTTCCTCGGCTTCAACGTCGCCTGGCTGCTGCTTTTCGAGGGCGGGTCCCAGGCGCCGGTCACCCCTTCTGGCACGATGGGATAACTCCGACACGAAGGGGCGTCACATCGTCATGCGCGTCATCGCCGAAGCCGGGACTTACACGCCGCCTGACGGGCCGGATCCCAACCAGTGGGTCGTGCACCTGAACAGCGAGGACCTGAGCCTGGGTACGTACTGCATCCCGGCCGGCGGGCTCGATGACCAGTCCCCGCACACCGAAGACGAGATCTACGTGGTGCAGGCGGGCCGCGCCACGCTGGTCACGCCGTCGGGTTCGGCGCAGGTCGGGCCGGGCAGCGTGGTGTACGTCCCGGCCGGGGAGGCGCACTCGTTCACCGAGATCGAGGCGGACCTGGCCCTGGTGGTGATCTTCGCGCCGCCGTACGGGTCCCGCGCGGCCCGCTGAGCCGCTACACCGGATGCGCGGCGCTGGCCGCTTCCTCGATGCCGCGCCTGGCCAGGAGGTCGGCGTGCTCGTTGCCCGGGTCGCCCGCGTGACCCTTCACCCAGATCCAGGTGACCTCGTGGCGGCGTATCGCCTCGGTCAGCCTGCGCCACAGGTCCGCGTTCTTGACCGGTTTTTTGGCCGAGGTCAGCCAGCCGTTGCGTTCCCAGCCCCTGATCCATTTGGTGATGCCGTCCAGCAGGTACTTGCTGTCCGTGTGCAAGTTGACGATCGCGGGCCGTTGCAGTGACTCGAGCGCCTGGATGGCGGCCATCAGCTCCATCCGGTTGTTGGTGGTCTGCGGGTCGCCGCCGTACAGTTCCTTCTCCGTGTCCTGCCAGCGGAGCACAACCCCCCAGCCACCAGGTCCGGGGTTCCCGCTGCACGCGCCGTCTGTGTAGATCACGACCTCGGTCATGGCGGAAGGTTACGCCCTGGCCAGGCCTGGTGCCGCCGCCTGGCCGTAACCGCCGGCGGTTCGCCAGGTCAGGCGGCTCTGGATCCGGCCGGCGCGGAGTCGATTTGCTTTGCCCGGCCGGAGTTCATAAAGTAGGAACACGCGACGCGGGGTGGAGCAGTTCGGTAGCTCGCTGGGCTCATAACCCAGAGGTCGCGGGTTCAAATCCCGCCCCCGCTACCAAGGCCAGAGGCCCTCTTTCGAACAGGAAGAGGGCCTCTGGCATGTGGTTTGTGCACGGGCGCCGCTCAAGCAGCGCCTTCGCTCGCGTCGTCGGCGATATCGATGGAGATGAGCGAGCCGCCGATGATCAGCTCCGCGGGCGTGTTCGCCACCTGGCGGTCGGCCTCCAGGTCGGTCTGAACGTACTGCTTCATCGTGAACGCCACGTCCGCGTGGCCGATGCGCTTGCTGAGTGCCTTCCAGTCGATCTTCGCATCGCGGCCTGCGGTGGCGTAGCTGTGCCGCACGTCGTGAAGATCGATTTCCGGTAGGCCAGCCGCCGCGCCAGCTGCTTGAACCGCCGGGTGATCGTGTCAGGGTGCGGCGGCCGGCCGTCCGCTCGGCCTCCGTGGTCTCCGTCGGCTCCCCGATCTTCACGGCGTCCCGGCCAGTGAACACCACGTGCTCGGAGTCCACCATGCCGACCATCGGCTGGAACGTGATCAGGTGCTCCACCTGCCCGGCCCGGTACCCCGTCTCCTCCTCCAGCTCCCGCGCCGCCGTCTCCGCAGCCTCCTCACCCTCATCGATCAGCCCGCCCGGCAGCTCCACGTCCACCTGGCCCAGCCACACCCACGGGTTGTCATAGATCACCCGCTCGCCGAACGTCTTCCACCTGCTCGACCCGCCGCCCGTTGCATCAGTCACAACTCCGACGCTAACGCGTCCACGACACCATCCAGGGCCATCAGTCGGGTTGTTACAACTTTCTCCAGTGCTTCAAGGGCGCGCCTTCGGCACGCCAAGCGCCGGGCCGGTGGCCCCGGAGCAAGCAGGGGACGCGAAGTCATCGAGCGTGGCTGCGTAACTGAGACGGGTACCACCGCCAGGACCAAAGCGGGGAGCTGGTGGGGCTGCTGTCCGACTCCGGGGCGGCGGCGGTCGCGTCGCCGAGGCGATGGGCGCAAGCGCCCACCCTTGAGCAGTGATCTTGCCCGGCAAGACCATCGGCAGCTATCGGAAGGACGGGGAAGCCTGGACGTCGACACCCGAAACGCTCCGCTTAATTCGGGTCATGCTGAATGGCACGCGAGTCCATCATCGGAAGATCCGAAAGCAGGAATATGCGGCTCGTGTTGGGTCCCGGCTTGAATGAGCGCGTCCACTCGGCGTAACCGTCGTCGTCTACGCCTTCGTCTGACCACCGGCCCGCTGGCGTGTAGCCGACCGTAACCAGACGCCCTGTTATCTCGCGCTGCGCTCCGCGTACCGATACCGAGGCAATGACGGGATAGCTGACGCTCTCGTCTTCGAAGACGAGCGTGCAGAAGATCTCGATGTTCTTGCGTGACAGGACAGCCTGTACGGGCTGCGGGCGGCGCTTCTTAGTGGTCGACATGCTTTTAGTGTAGTTAGTGTTCTTAGTGTCGTCAACTGGCGCTTGACGATCGGCTGAGGATCGGCAGCCGCGCTTGCGGGACCTGCGTGGCCGCATTCTGGCCGCACAGCGACGCTTGACGTCACCGCTTACTGCCCGTCGCTGAGCAGCATTCAGCAGTTCAACACGGAATAGCCAGGTAGCGGATGCGGCTGTAACTCTCTACGGATCAGATGGTCGCTGCCGACATGCGTCGAACGCTGACGTGCCCGTTGCGTGCCCGATAGTGGAGTCAGAGCCGGTACTCGACGGCTACTCACGGACAACCGAAGATGGCCGCTGACCTGCAACGCGCCGGTCACCGAGGCATGACAGGCTAGTTCCCAAGCTGATAGTCCGAAGGCGTCGTCGCCTCGGGCTCTGTACGCGTCGACGGGCCTGATGGCGAGGGCCGGGCCAGAGGCCAGGCCCGATGCATGCGCGGTGCACCACCAGGGTCGGAGAATTCACATCCGAACGCAACGGATTACCATGCGGCTATGAATGATCGGCGGCACAAAGTCGTTTATAAGATCACGTACCCGAACGGTAAGATCTACATCGGCAGCGACCTGACAGACAGTCCCAACTACTTCGGGAGCGCGAGCAACGATCTGATCCGTCAGGACTTCACCAGGGGAGAACTGCGAGATTTCACGATCCGTAAGGAGATCCTCTGGGAGTCCCAGAGCGCGACGAACCCGGAAGTAATTCGCGTCGAGGGTGAGTTCATCCGCAAACTGCGTTCGAACGATCCAACCATCGGCTACAACCAAACACACCGACCAAGGCGACAGCAGCCCGGGACGGCCAACCTCGCCCGGCGACTCTTCCACGACGACGCCGCAGTCACGTTGATCATGAGAGCTGCGAGTTCGGGGCCATTAATGAGGACAAGCCTCGCGTTGACGCGTTCGGCGTAGTCGCGGGCATCGCGAGACAATCACGCAGATCAGTTGGGGTGTGGGGCTGGCTGTCCTGGTGAACGGCGAGGCATGGCCTCATGAGTGACTGAAAGTCAGGAACCGCCACACGAGTCTCCGAAGTAGTAAGCGGGCAGGCAGGGGCGGGAAGACCCTGAGAATAGCAGGATCAGTCCTCAGAGCTGAGCCATCGAACTTGAGCGGCCTGGAGCCGAGTCCACTTGATGGCGCGTGTAGGGCGAGTAACCAAGCGAGTAACAATCGCCACCTGTACCTACGGACGCTGGTGGACATCGACGGACGGCGCTTCCCAGCTCAGACGGGACGCAGTGCTGTGCTGGCAGTCCGCATCGCGACTTGGCTCGGGGCGAAGAGGCCACCTGAAGAAGCGTATGTCTAGCCGCGAGGCGAGCAAGCGCGATCCGCTGCCGAATTGAGCCCTATTAGATCAAGGCGGCGCCTGCGGCGCCGCGGCCCGCCGTCAGCGCCGCGCTCTGCCTTGGGAGGCCCGCGCGGCGCACGCCGGGCCAGTCCGCAGGGGCGACGGTCAGGCTGGCTCTATCGGATTGTATGCCGGTCGGCAGGGCCGTCTTCCTCGCGCCTCGATTGTCCTAGTCGCGGCCGCCGCGTCAATGGCGGCCCTGCGGGCCGTCGCAAGCGATCGGCTTCGCCGACCATTGACCCGTCGACCCCTCTCAAGGGCTGGCAGCTATGAGGAAGATGGGAGCAGAGCAGGACCGGCCGGTTCATCGGGGCACGGAAACCAGCTCGGTGAGTGCAAAGTGCGGGCACGACGGTGGCGATGCGGATCAGGCCGCCGAGGATCTGGCGGCGGCCAGCATGCTGGGTGGATCAGCCCTGTTCCTGGACGTGAAAGGTGGACAGGCAGAACGGGTGGCCGACCGGGTCGGCGTAGACGCGGCAGTGGTCATTCGGCTGGAAGTCATACCTTGAGGCACCGGCGGCCAGTACCCGCACCTCGGTCGCGTGCAGGTCATCAACGTCGAAGTCCAGGTGCATCTGCTGTGATGAGGCCGCGTCGGGCCAGGTCGGCGGTGAGTAGCCGGGAGTGCCCTGGAAACAGATAACCGAGCCGTCAGGGCACGTCGTCATGGCCCAGGAATCACCCGGGACGGTGACGTCGCCGCCAGTGATCTCAGCGTAGAACGCGGCTAGTTCCCCGGCGTTCGGGCAGTCGAGGGTAACCCCGCCGAACCTGATCGAGTCAGACATGCAGTCCTCCTGAGGCGCTTGGCGCGTTGGGCGGCTAGCTGATATTGGCCGCTAGGTCCTGGTAGGCAGGAAAGAGCTCGCCCCATCGCGCCTCGGTGGCGCGCTCACGCCCGGCGATGTGGGCGGCGAGATCCTCGACGTGGACCTGCAATCCCGCCCCGTAAGCAGCGAGCTGGTTTAGGGGCAGGCCCCGTTGGTCGAGGACCAGGATGGTCTGGCCGCCGTCAGCGGTCAGGGTGGCCTCGATGACCTCCTCCTCCGGCGCGTCTGCCTCCTTGCTCGTCACTTGCAGCCGCCGGGGAGGCTCGCAGGCGTCTACGTGGCCGGTGCCTTCCCATCCGCTGGCCAAGACGCGGGCGCGGAACTGTCCGCCGGGGCGCAGGTCGCCTTCGACCTGGCCGTACCAGCGGGCCAGGCGGCCGGGATCGGTGAGTGCTGACCACAAGTCGCCGATATCAGTCTCGAAGCGGTCCTCGATGTGCACGATGCCCTTGCCCTGGGCTGATCGCAGGCTGCCCAAGATGCGGGTGCCTGGGCCGGTATTGCTAGTCATCTGGTGCTCTTTCGCTCGCGTTAGCCCTGAGGTGTGGACCGTCCGGCGACCCCTAACTCATCGGCCCACGGAAAAGGGCCGTGCCCCGTCGTGTACCCGGATCGGCCGGGCAGCGACCGGTCATGGCGGTTACTGCGGACATCTCCTACCCGGCAATGCGGGACATGACCCGCATGGTGTCTGTGCCGAGAAGATCTGGAAGGAAGCGGCCAGCACGGAAGGCGCAGGCCTGTTGCTTGGGAGCCACGCTGGGAGCCACAGGGACGAACGATCTTGCGACTCTCCGGACTTGCACGAACAACCGGCATCGAGTCGCCCGAGGTCACGAATTGGTCTGAACGGGCTTGGACGTCCACGCGGGAATCTACGGATCAGAAGGTCCGTCCGTGCCCGATCGGAAGGTAATCGACGGTGATCGCGGTCACTCACGGATCTGCATCCCTAATCCTCACCGGCAACGTGCCAGTCCTAGCAACTACACCTACGACCTTTGCAAGCAAGGGTTCGAAGACTGTCCAGGCATCTATACGTCAAACCAGCCCTTGTCCGGAGCGGCCCGGCGTGCACGCCGAGAGGCTCGAACACGAGCAGGTCAGCTACCCGATCTGTGCACGGGTTTGTGCACGAGACGCGGCGGGACGAATTGAGACGGGGGAGTTGCCGACGCTCAACACGAACGCTGTCCCAGCCGTTGACCGAGGTTAGCGCGACGGCCAGGGACAGTCCGGGAGGCCTGAGACGCACGTCGTATGGCTCATAACCCAGAGGTCGCGGGTTCAAATCCCGCCCCCGCTACCAAGGCAGAGGCCGGTTCTCGAACAGGGGACCGGCCGCTGGCATGTCGTCTGTAAACGGATTTGTAAACGGGAGGCTCACGCCGCCGAAGTCCTCGTCGCCCTGGTCGTGGGCTTCGTCCTCGTCGGATGAGCCGATATCTTCCGGTTTGATGCCCAGCAGCACCGACGCGAGTGTTCCGCCGATGATCAGGTCGGCCAGGGTATTAGCAACCTGCCGGTCGGCCTCCAGATCTGTCTGTACGTACTGCCTCATCGTAAACGCCACGTCCGCGTGACCGATGCGCTTGGATGGCGCCTTCCAATCGATTTTCACGTCACGGCCCGCGGTCGCGTAGCTGTGGCGCACGTCGTGCAGGTCGATCTCAGGCAGCCCGGCTTGCTCGGCGAGCTTCTTGAACCGGCGAGTGAACGTGTCGGGGTGCGAAGGCTTGCCGGTCTCCCAGCAGAAGAGGAACCCGCCGTCGTGGTAATCCGGCCCGCAGTCCTTACGCTACTGGTCGAGCATCTCGACGTGAGCCCGGAGCACGGCCAGGGTAAACGGGTCAAGTGCGAGCACATGCTGCGCGTTCGCGCCGCGCTGCCCGGGCGCCCGGGCCCGTGGACGCTGCCGCGGATCCGCCGGTACCTGGGCTGGCCGGGCATCAGCGCGCGGACGCTGTACCGGCGGATCCGGCTGGTGGCGATCTGGCGGCGGCCCAAGCTGACTGCCCGCGGCGACCCGGACCACGATCACGTGGCCGCCGGGATCGTGGCCCGGCTGCTGGACTGCCCCCGCCGGGCGGTGGTGCTGGCCGAGGACGAGACGCACCTGAACCTGCTGCCGCACGTGCGGGCCAGCTGGACGCTGCGCGGCGCCCGGCCGCAGGTGCTCACCCCGGGCACGAACCGGAAGGTCACCGTGCTGGGGGCGCTCGAGATGAGCACCGGGGAGTGGGTGTACCGGCTGGACCGCCGCTGCGCGGCGGACTTCATCGCCTTGCTCCAGATGCTCACCGAGGCGTTCCCGCAGGCTCCCGTGATTGTGGTGATCTGCGATAACGACAGCATCCATCACGCCCGCAAGGTCACCGCGTACCTCAAGGAGAATCCCCGGCTGGAGCTGCTGTATGGCGCCCGGTACAGCCCGCACGGCAATCCGGCCGGGCGGATCTGGGGAGCGCTGAAGAACTACGTGGCCAGCACCGCGGTGAGCTGGCCCGGCCGCCGCCGGCAGATCCACGCCTTCTTCCGTGCCCGCTCACCCGATGAGATGCTGGCCGCCGCCGCTCCCTGGACCAGCCCCTGGCTGCCACCGGGTTACGAACAGAACTTTTGGAATGCCGCTCAGCCTCATCTGACTCGTAATGCGTCACTCGTTGGCGAGTTGAGCCGTTGCCGAGTTGACCCGTATTGGATCAAGGCGGCGACGCTCCGCGTCGCCGCAGCCCGCCGCACACGCGCCGGGCGTGCGGCCCTGGGGGGCCGACCCGGCGCGTGTGCGGCGGGCAGGCGAGGAACGATCGGCCACGATCGTATGGCCAACGTGGGTTGCCGCTTTGCGTGATCATGCTGCCGCGCCGCTTCCGTGTCCTCGGTCGCTGTGCTCCTTGCGGGCCGGGTCGGCTTGCCATCGAGCGAGGCTGGCGAGTCGAGCCTGCCGAGCTAGTGCAGCGCCGGGTTGATCCTTCGGGGGTCTGGGAGGGTCAGGTGGCCGGGTCGCCGATAGAGTCCTGCAGGGCAGCCGAGAGCGTCTCCCGCTTGCGGGGGCCCTGGCCTGTCCACCTACACTGCGGGCATGACGGATGGACGAGGGCTGGCTCGTGACCCTTCCGGGCGCGACGCAACGCCCGAGCTGCGGGTGTCCGATCGGGACCGGGACCAGGTCGTGGAGATCCTTCAGGTGGCCGCGGGCGACGGTCGGCTCACCGCGGTCGAGCTGGACGAGCGGCTGGATGCTGCGCTGTCTGCCCGTACCACCGGCGACCTGGCCAGATTGACCGCCGACCTCCCGTCGGACGGTATGCCACCGCAAGCCAAAGACCTGGTTCGGATCGACCAGCGTTTCGGCGATGTCACACGCAGCGGCCGCTGGCTGGTTCCCCGCCGCATGGAAATCCGGCTGATGTTCTGCGATGCCAAGCTCGACTTCACCGACGCGCTGATCACCCACAACACCCTGCACATTGATGTCGACCTGCGTGTCGGTGGAAACCTGCTCCTAGTGACTAGGCCAGGGATCGTGGTCGACACGGACGACCTGACACGCAGCAGCGGCGACATCAAGATCCGCCCCGCACCCGGCCCCGACATACCGGTTGTCCTGCGTGTGCAGTTGGCCGGGCAGTCCCGCGGAGGCGACATCATCGCTCGACCCCCGCGACGGAAGGTCTCGGAGCGGCTGCGCCGCGAGCCAAAGGCTACCGGCCGCTGAGCGTTTGGTCCGCACGCGGCCGTTGGGCGACCGAGCCGCTCGAACACGGCGCACGTCCACCGTAATCGGACGCTTGGGTGAACGCGTCCTTCCGTGTCAGCGAAGCGACTCCCGACGTGCGCGCGAAAACGCCGAAATCGTCTCTACGCCGAATGCACGCCGAAAAGGTGACCTGAGAGAGGTTTCCGCTGGTCAGGGGCGTACGTTGCGGGGTAGGTAAAACCGCCGGCTGCAGCATATGCCAGCACAATCGTTGCCCATCTCGGGATGCCCGGTTCCATTCCGTAGAGGGGACGCAGCACTCAGAACCCCGCCCCGCACCAAGCGAACTGCCTCCGCCACGGAGGCCGGGACGACCATCATCGCGCTGGAAGGCACTCCGGGAAAGGCGTACGAGGCCCGCGGCTGGGAACTGTGGGCTCCGCTCGCCCCGCTTTATCAGGCGGGCGAGTACGCTGAGGTCGCCGACCGTCTAGGCACTCTGGTCGCAGCCGCTCCGCAATACCCCATGTTGTTCTTCAACCTTGCCTGCTGTGAGAGTCAGTGCGGCCGGAAAAGCGAGGCGCTCGATCACCTGCGGCACGCCGTCGCGATGTCGGAGGAGTTCCGCGATTCCGCCAAGGACGACTCCGACCTCGATCCGATCCGTGACCAACCCGCGTTCCAGCAGCTGATCAGCGGCTAGCTGCCAGGCGCAGCTTAATGAAACCCCAGTGGGGCTTGATTAATTGCAGTATGCTGCCTTCGCCTTTCGCCGTCCCGGATTGTCTCCTTTGTTAGGATGCTCTTTTGCGCAAGTGGATAAAGCCCCTGCTCCTGGTCGCAGCCGGGATGATCACGCCCCTGGGCTTGCTGTCGGCGGGCAGTGCCCTGCCCGCCTTGGCGGCCTCTCCTGTGACGCTGCCAATCGCCAGCTACTACCAGATGGCGGTGGACGCCGCCCACGGACACATCTTTATCAGCCAGGGCAGCAGCGGCCAGGACGGCATCCTGGTCACCGACCTCACCGGCCAAGTCGTCACCACCATCACCGGCCAGGCGGGCGTGGTCGGGATAACTCTCTCCCCTGACGGCTCCACCCTCTATGCCGCCCTCAGCACCGGAGACGCTGTCACCGCCATCAGCACCGCGACCCTCACGCAGACCGCCTCCTACCCCTTGGCCGCCGGCGACTCCCCCTATAACGTCGCCGTGCAAAGCGGCAAAATCTGGGTCAGCTACAACACGGGAACGCTCTTCGCGGCGGCCATCGGCTACTTCGACCCGTCAGCGGCCTCCCCGGCACTGCAGGCTCCGGCCGTCATGGGCGGCTGGGAGTCCGCCCCTCAGCTCGCCGCCGATCCTGCGGACACAGGGGTTCTCGTCGCCATCGGAGCTGACACCAGCATAGCTGGACTAGCCAGTTACGATACCGCGGCTAACCCAGTCTCCACCATCGCCGGATCGCCGGGCGGCCTGCCGGTTTGCGGTAATGAGCAGGACCTGGCGGTCGCTCCTGGCGGCTCAGAGTTCACCGTCGCCTGCCGCGATACCGAGGCCGTCGATCATGTGTACAGTACGACCAGCTTGAGCCTGCTACGCTCGCTGGGCTCCTCCACCTATCCAGCCTTGCCGGTCGCGATCGCCTACGACGCCGCTGGCGACGTAGCTGCGGGTACCACGACCTTCGTGCCTTCCCCGGACCTCTACATCTACCCGCCGGGCGGCACGACCTCGCTGAATGCTTACACCCTCTACGCCCTGAGTGGCCTGGGCGGCATCCTGGCGCCGCGTGGCCTGGGCTGGCTGCCCGACGGCTCGCAGGTGTTCGGCGTACTGAACCGGACCACTTCCTACGCGCTGGCTGTGATCACCAACCCGGCCGTACCTCAGCACGATTCCACCGACACGGTGGTGAACTGCTCGCTTGTTGCGTTCGCTGTCGGCCAGACCACGTCGTGCACAGCCGTCGTGACCGACACCGCGTCAGGCCCGACGACGCCGACGGGAGTGGTCACCTTCGCTTCCGACACCAGCGGCGGGAGCTTCTCCAGCAGCTCCTGCACCCTCTCCGCGGACAACGTCATCGGAGAGGCCTCGTGCTCGTTCAGTTACACGCCGGGGCAGGCTAGCCCTACCGCCGAGATCATCACCGCCACCTATGGCGGTGACGGCAGCCACGCCGCCAGCAGCGGCCAGGCCGCCCTTGTCGTCACGCTTCGTGCCACCGCCACGGCTGTGACCTGCCAGCACGTCAAGCCGGGGCTCGCTAAGTGCACGGCCACGGTCAGCGACCTCTCCCCGGGGAGTGCGCCCGCGCCCGCGGGGAAAGTCAGCTTCTCCAGCAGCGGCCGCGGCGTCTTCCGCCCCACCCAGTGCACCTTGTCAGGCACGGGCACGTCGGCGTCATGCGCCGTGAACTATAAGGCACCGGCAGGCGTCCCGTTTAGAGCTCAAACCATAACCGCTAGCTATGGCGGTGACAGCACACACCAAAGCAGCACGGGGAGTACGTCGCTGAAGTAGGCGGCGACGGTGCCCCGTGAGGCTGGCCCACGGGGCACCGGAGCTTGCCGTCCGGGCTCAGAGCTGGACCGGCCCGGACAGCGTGTCCATGATGGCCATTAGGCGGGCGCCGACGGCGGGCGCAGGCGAGCCTGGCCGCCACCTCGGCCCGGACCAGGAAGCGGGCGGGACGCTGACGCCCATGAGCCCGTAGCTGCTTGGCGGGTCATTCGCGACCCTGCACCCGCTGCAGAACTCTCATGGACGACGGCAGCTGCAGAGCCGTTCGGCTAAAACCAGCTTAAAAGAGAATTGATGAGCACCATAGGCACGGGCTCAAGGAATTGCGCGAGTTCCTGAGCGGTGCAAGGACTCAAGCCTGGAGATGACCAGAAATACGACTGCCGGTAAAAGACGCTCCCAGGATCGGCTGACGCCGGATTCCTGGGAGCGCCCGCAGTGCGTCTCCAGACGTTGCTAGATAGCAAGCCCTGGAGGCGTCTGACGATTAACGAACATCGCGAGCCTCCTTTCTGATACAGAGGACATGTTTTGCCGCGGCGGGCTCATTGTAGGGCGGTACGCCGACGCGCGGCAAAGCATTTAACGGCGGCCAAGATCGTCACGGGCCGCCGGGCCACGTCAGGCGTGCTCGTAGCGACGGCCATCCGGTCGGGCGGCGGCAGCAGGCGAAATAGCCGGTGGGACCGAATACTGAATGTGCCTCGCGGCCTTCCTGACCGGGATCATCGCCGAGTGATCATTTGCTTGTCTACCTGCTGGGGCGTTGTCTGCTCGACACCATCGTGCCGGCTGACCCGGGACACACCAGCACCACCCGCACGGCCAGTCACCCGCATCACCACCGTGACGAATCTGGGGGAACGCGCCGGCTGCCCGTACCGCCGACTGCCCGTACCGTCGGCCGCCCGTACCGCCCGGCGGTCCGTACGCCCGGCCGCGGTGTGCCCCGCCTGCGGGCAGGCCCGGGGCAACAGCCTGGCGCTGCCGTCCCGTGGTCAGCCTGCGCTGCCGAGCGTCAGTCCAGTCCCCAGCCGGTCCAGGCCGCGAGTGGCTCGTCCGGGGTGATGGCCAGCAGGACCCGGCCCTCGTCGGCCAGGGCCCGCAGGTGCTCGTCGTCGTCCGGTACGGCCAGCCCGTGCTTTTCCCTGATAGCGCGGAACATGGGCAGCTCCGCGGCGATGTCCTCGCGGATCTCCACGGTGGCCGGGACCAGCACGGCGCGGAACCCGGTGGGATCGTCGATGAGCAGTTGCGCCCGCGGGTCCCGCCGGAAGATGGCGTATTTCACGCGGTTCCGTGTCGTGGAAACGTAGAACCGCTGGCCGTCCCAGCAGAACCAGTTGGGACTCAGGTGCGGGCGCCCGTCGCGACGAATCCCGGCGACGACGACGTTACGTGGTTCAGACAGGAACGCTTCGATCTTCTCGGCTGACGACACCCCTGTACGCTATCGGAGCCTCTCGCCTGACCAGCGGCGTGGCGCGCGGCATGGTGCGAAAGATCAGTCCCAGCGTCGCGCGTTGCCGTCGTCCAGCGCTCGGCGCCAAGTTCTTCCAGCCTGGCTATCTCGGCGGGCAGGTCGTCGGTGTGGATGTCGATGTGCACCCCGGCTGGCCCGTCGTCCAGCCGCTGGACGAGCAGCCAGAAGTCCTGGCCGTGCAGCGGGGCACCGTGATATTCGGGGTGCCTTTCGAACCGGGTCAGCGGCAGGCCGGCGGCGGCGCTCCAGAACGCCAGCTCGCGGTCATGATCAGCAGGCGGGACATCAATGACGATCTTGTACAGCCGACTGTAGTGTGCCACCTCGCAAGCCTAGCCAAAGCCGCCCGCAGCGAGGATGACCGCCGTGATCCGTCCAACCACCGGGCCTGCTCGCGCGTCAGAAGCGGTATGCGAATTGCGCGCATGAAGCTGGCTGCTGCGGCCACCCTCGGGATGCTGACCGCCGCGGCCGCGGTCGGGTGCGGACCAGGCCATCCGGGCGCAGCGGCCAGCTCGCCCACCGCGACTCCCACGGTGTCGGCGACCTCTCCCTCTCCGCCGGCGGCCCCGTCTTCCGGGTCCAGTCCCGGTCCCCAGCCGGCCACCGCATCGCCGGTGCCAGCTCTCTCATCGGCGCCGCCCGCGAGTCCGCCGCCCGTTCCCGGGGTCACGTACCCCGGCGTCATCGCAGACTGCACCGGTGCGCCACCCCAGCAGCTGAGCATCCGGCCGGCCACGATCGTGCTGGCCTGCGCTGACGCCGGCCTGGGCGTCCAGGGGCTGACCTGGACCAGGTGGGGCGCCTCGGCCGCCACAGGCCAGGGCACGGTCTGGGAACATGTCTGCACGCCGTCCTGCGCGGCCTCCGGTACGTACGCCTACTACCCGGTGGCGGTCGCGCTTTCGCGGGTGAAGTCCTCGGCGCGGGAGAAGTGGTTCAGCCAGCTGACGGTCAACTGGCTGGCGAAGCCGCCGCCGGGCCCGGTACCGGCCGCCTTCCCGCTCGACGCGCCGAGCCGCTGAACGCCGTTGTGCCTACGACTCCTCAGGCCGGGTCAGCGGGTGCAAAGTCCTGTCGTCGGCCACGATATCCTCTGCGCTTGGAGCTGGCCGGGCTCCGGCCCGCTTGCTCCAGCGGCGTAGCCAGAGCAGGCCGAAAACGGGGAGTACGAGCGGAACGAAGCCGTAGCCGCTGCCAAAGCCAGACCACACGGTGGCGTCGGGGAAGGTAGCCGGGTCGGCGAGGCTCCAGGTACCGACGGCCAGCACGCCGGCGAGTTCGACCGAGCAGGACAGGACGGCGATCCGGCGCGCGGCCGGGCTGCCGACGGCGAGGGTGACCGTGGCGAGGATGTACACCACGGCGGCGAAGGCCGACAACAAGTACGCGACCGGAGCGTGGCCGAACTTCGTCGCGATCTGCACCCCGGCCCGGGCCGAGGCGGAGAGCGCGAAGATCGCGTAGATAGCGACCAGCACCCGGCCCGGACCTGTCCTGGTCGAGCCCGGCTGCGATGTCGTGGGCTCAGGGGATGTCGCGGGCTCAGACATGGATGACCGGCCAGATCTGATGCAGCCGGACCATCAGCACGGCCGCGACCAGGCCGCCTACGGCGATGACCGCCGGGCCCCACCGTGATCGCTCCAGCATCCCCCAGAACGCGGCGGCCACCGGGACGAGCGGCATCGCGACCAGATATCCGATGAGCGTAGCCAGCCCGGCCGGGCGGTCGCCGTCGGCGAGTTTGGCCACGATAAGGCCGACCTGGACAAGGAGCAGGATCTCGAGGACGCCAAGCGCGACGAGCAAGCTGATGCCCATTCGCCGGTTTCGAACGGTCGTCAGCAGTGCGTACGCCGCGAGCACGAGGCCGACGACGATGATCGTCGTAGGGACGGCGCCGTTCACTCACGACATGTTACTACGTTTGGTAGTAACGGACGCTGGCCCGGTCGTCCCAGGCCCCGGACCGGGGCTTACCTCGTGTCGTTCGTCGGCCGTGCCTGGCATGCTGGCGGCCAACGGCCCGTCGGCCGAGCGGGCCAGGCCAGGTAATCATGCCTGCGCCAGCGCCGCTGCAGTCCACCGGGATTACGGATGGCAATTCTCCCCGCGGTCCCGGCCGGCGAGCCCGCGTCGCGAACACAAAACGTCCCGCCAGTCAACCTCGCCACGGCCGTCTCTACGTATACTTAGCAGCGTATGCATAAGTATTTATACACAAATCCAAATGCCGCGTGCAGCATAGAGGAAAGGCGTTGTGGGTAAATTCCCGAAGACGGCCGGAGGCCGGGTAATCGTAGCGTGTGGTGGCACGATACTACTGCTAGCCAGCCTAACTCTGGCCTTTCCTTCGCGCGTGCCTTACCCGTCCCTGCTCCGTATGATGGGAATTGCCCAGGACCCGTGTAATCCTGCTCAGGTATTTGCGGTGCCTGTGGGTACCGCGGGCTCGTATTACGCGGATACCAGCGTGCTGCGCGCGCCCGGCGGTGTCTACATCGCGGCCGGCCGCATCAAGCCGCTCACCGGTGCGATGCCGTCCTGCCTCCGGCTGATTGTCCAGGCTGAACAGCACTGGATCCAGTCCGGTTTCGTGCCCGGCATGGATCAGCAGCAGCGCGCAATTGCCACTCGCGCGCTGCTCGACCTCTATCTGTCGGTGCGGCCGAACGGCGCGGTGATCGCCGGCTGGAGCCCTGGGTGGGATTACGTATGGCCGCGGGATTCCAGTTGGGTGGCGACGGCGCTCGCGGACACCGGGCATCCTGCCGAGGCGTTCAAGATAATGACATTCCTGGAGCGCGTGCAGCCTGGCAGCGGAATCTGGGCGGCCAGGTACTGGCCGGATAGCGGTAAGGCGGTCCGCGACGGGCGCCCGGCCGAATTGGACGCCGATGGCTGGGTCCCCTGGGCCGTCTGGTCCTGGCTGGCAGCCGCGCACCAGGCCGGTGACCCGTCGGTACGCCAGGAGCTGGCCAGGCTGTGGCCTATGGTGATGACCGCCGCGGATGCGGCGGCGGGGTCATTGACCGACGACGGGCTGCCGGTCGCGGCCATGGATTACTGGGAGAATTCTGTTCAGGTCACTCTCGGTACGGCCGCTCCTTTGCTTGTCGGCCTACGGGCCGCGGCAGATATCGCCAGTGCGCAAGGTGACGGCGCCAAGGCGCGTCAATGGGCCGCTGCGGCCGCTCGCCTGTCGGCCGGGATTTCGGCTGGCTTCAGCAAGTATGGCTTTCCGCGGGTGGCCTTTGACCACTCGGGCGTGGATGCGGCGGTAACTTTCCTCGGACCGCCATTCGCGGACCCCGGCTCCGGCGTCCGCCACGCAGCCGCGGTCGCGCAGAAGCTGCTTCAGCAAACTGACGGCGGCTTGAGGCCGGGCTCGAGCTGGTCAGGTGCACCCGAAATGGCCTGGACGGCAGAAACCGCGTTCTTTGCGCTCTTCGACGCGGGCACCGGACAGCGTCCGCTTTCAGATGTGCTTATGGCGTGGCTGGCGGCGCATCGTACTAGCCTGGGCGAACTACCCGAGCAGGTAAACGGTATTAGCCGTCCCGTCTCAGTCGCGCCTCTTGCCTGGACCGATGCGGTGATCTTGCTGGCGTTGCTGGCCCAGGGTCAGCAGCTGGCCAGCGTACCGGTACCCGGAAGTCCCCAAGCCAGCCGAGCCGCCGAGATTTTCGCCGAGGTCGGCGTCGTGCCGGTGAGGCGTCATGCCCTTTGATAGCGGCCACCCCACTTGTGCTTGCCGGGGCTTTGGTGGCGGAGGGGACGTAGCCCCGCGGGTCACGGGGCTGAGGAGCTCGCGGGGCGGCGGAGCGCTGGATCACCCGCCGTCGCCCGGTCTCAGGGGTGAACGAGGATCTTGACCGCGGTGTCCTTATGGTGGATTAGCGTGCCGAGGCCGTCTTCGACCAGGTCGTCGAGCCCGATCCTCGCGGTGATGAACGGCTTGAGGTCGATTTTCCCGTTTTGAACCAGCTTGATCGTCGCGGGGTGGTCGCGCACGTAGGCGATGGTGCCACGCAGGTCGATCTCCTTGAGGACGAGCTTTTGCATGTCGATGGTGGCCGGCTGGCCCCAGATCGAGACGTTGACGATGACGCTGGCGGGCTTGACCGCGTCGAAGAGCTGGTCGAGCGCGGTGTTGACGCTAGTGCACTCGAAGCCGACGTCGGCCCCGTTACCGCCGGTGAGCTGCCGTACTCGCGCGACCAGGTCCTCCTGCGAGGGGTCGATGACATGGTCAGCGACGCCGGTCGCCTGGGCCTTGTCCTTCCCTCCCCCCTCCCTCCCCGCCACCGCCGATCCGCCCCGTCACAGCGACGTCCCCGGCCTTGCCTCGCTGCGACGAAGGCTGATGGCCGACCACAGCGTTCGATCAGGCCCCTAGCGGGATATCTCCGACCGGGTGGACCCAGCGGCGATCGACCACGATCTTCTCGCTCAGGCCGCCGCCTCCGCCGGCCAGGCCGATGAAGCCCATCTTGGTGCAGAGGTGGTAGTTCCCGGCCTGGCACGGCGGGCACTCCTCGCACACGAAGTACGGTTCGACCACCACATGCTCGCCCACGCTCAACCCGGTGACGCCCTCGCCGAGCGCGGTCACGACGCCGGAAACTCGTGCCCCATCGTGACGGGTTCCTCCTCGTGAGTGAGAGGGTGCGGGTGGCCGTGCGGAGGGATGAAGATCGGTCCTTCCAGGTACTCGTGCAGGTCTGTGCCGCAGATCCCGCACCAGGCGATATCGATAGCGACCGCGCCCGGGCGCAGCAGCGGTTCGGGGATCTGGTCGATCCTGATGTCCTTCGGCCCGTAAAAGCGTGCGGCTTTCATGCCCCTGCTCCTAGCTCACTTCAGCAACAGGCCTTTACCCGGCATCCGGCAGGCAGACCCGGATCACGCCGTCGGCCTCGCGGACCTCGAAGGCGGGCTGCGGCGCGGTGGCGGGCCCGCGGACCACGGCCCCGTCGGCGACCCGGAACACGCTGCCGTGCCACGGGCAGGTCAGGCAGCCGTCCGTCAGCTCGCTGTCCGACAGCGGACCAGACATGTGGCTGCACCGGTCGGCCAGCACGTACACCGTGCCCGCGGTCCGGACCGCCACCACCGGGACCTCCCCGAGCTGACGGCGTACTGGTTTGCCCTCGGGCAGGTCGGCCGTGGCCATCAGGTCATGCCAGCCGGGCTGGACCAGGTGCGGCACTTCCTCGGCGTGATTGGCCCCGCCGGCCAGCCGGAAGGAGATGTGGCCGCCGAGCAGCCCGCTGACCGACACCGCCGCCAGCCCGGCCAGCCGCAGCGCGCGGCCGGCGCGCGGGTCGCGGGTCAGCAGCGAGGCACCGTAGATGCCGCTGGCCAGGACGTTGCCCGCGGCGTGCAGCACGCCGACGCGCATCTGCTGCTCGTGCTGCTCCGACCAGTCGGCCGCGCCCGCCAGCGCGGCCGGGACCGCCGCGGCCAGCCCCGCGCCGACCAGTTGCCGCGACGCCTTCTCGCCGCCACCGGTGAGGTCCAGGATGCTCGCCGAGAGCCACGCGCCCGCCGAAACCTGGACCAGCATGGGATGCACCGGGTGACCAAGCCAGACGCCGTGCAGGGCGTCCCGCAGCTTCCCCGGCTTGATCAGCCGGGCCACGCGCTGGCCTGCGGATACGGCGCCGTCGAGGCGGGTGTCTTGTTCGAAGCGAGAGATCGGCTGCATGGCGGCCCCGGCTGCCCGCGAGCGCCCCGGCTAAACCCGTGCCCTAGCGGCGGGTGAGCGGATAGGCGAACCACAGCAGCCCGAACACGCAGGCGACGAGCACGGTTATCAGCACGGCCGCCGGGCCCCTGGTGACGAAGCTGGTCACGAGCAGCACGGTCGCCGATACCGCCAGGCCGACGGTGACCAGTCCGGCAATCGCCATCATGCTGGCCGCTTGCACCAGGTTCTCCTTACGGCCGCGGCGGAACACCAGCCGGTGGTAGGCGACCGGTCCAAGCAGCAACGCGGTCGCGACCGCGGCCAGCACCATGCAGGCCAGGTACAGATCCTGCTGGCCGCCGCTGAGCCGGGTGAACCGGTTGGTGAAGGGCAACGAGAGCAGGAACCCGAAGAGAACCTGCACGCCCAAGCCCGCCACCCGCAGTTCCTGCAGCAACTCGGCCAGGTTCCGGTCCGCCCGCTCCGCCTCGGACTCGTCGCGCGGGTCCGCGGATCCCGATGGCTTCATCACCATTCACCTCCTGTTCAGATTTATACCGAACGGAAGGTGGTCTCAGCTCCGCTCAGTACTGGCGGCGATGTAATAAAACACCGGAAGCGGGTAACAAGAGGTTCTTGGACGGCAAGGACGGAGGCGCAGCATTGAGCCGGAAGGCGCTCCTGATCTTCACCGTCACATCGGTGATATGGGGTAGCTCCTTCCTGTTCATCCGGTTGGCTGTGGTGCACATGCCGCCTTCGGCCGTGGTGTTCGGCCGTACCTTCCTCGGGGCCGCGGTGCTCCTACCGCTTGCCGCCCGGAGCGGCGCGTTCCGCGGGCTTCGCGGCAGGCTTATCCCGGTGGTCGCAGTTTCTGTGCTGGACATGGCGCTGCCCACCTTCTTGACCGCGTGGGGGGAGCAGCATGTCACCTCCGCGGTCGCAGGCATCCTGACGGCCACCGATCCGCTGTTCACCGCGCTGCTTGCGCTGTGGCTACTCCGTTCGGAGACGGTCAGCGGCCGGCAGCTGACCGGACTGCTGATCGGATTCGGCGGCGTGATCGCCCTGCTCGGTATCAATTTCCGGGGCAACGCCGCTGAGCTCATGGCCGCCGGCGCGATTCTGCTCGCCGCGCTTGGCTACGCTGCGGCGGCCCTGCTGTACCGGCGCTGGCTGGCCGATTCGGCTGCGCTCGGAGTCACTGCGATCATGACCGTCGTTAGCAGCGTCGTCTTCGCCGCGCCTGCCGCGGCAAACCTGCCGCGCCATATGCCGGCGCCCACCAGCCTGCTCGCCCTGGCCATCTTGGGCATCGTGAACACCGGCCTCGCCTACTGGTTGTTCTATGCGCTGATCGACGAGGCAGGAGCCGCCGCCGCGTCGGTGATTACGTACGTCATGCCGGTGGTGGCGGTGGGCCTAGGGGCGGCATTGCTGGGAGAAAAACTGACTCTCGGCGCCGGACTCGGGCTGATCTTGATCGCCGTGGGCGCGTGGTTCGCCACCAGCCGCCAGAAACGTCCAGACCGTGAGGCCGACCAGCGGCCAAGACAAGAACCGAGCCGCCGGAGCTAACGCGAGGGCCCAGGCGCTACCGTCTGCTGGCAGGGGACAAGTATTGCCGCAATCCCTAGACGATCCGGACCAGGACCTCCATCAGGTCGAACTGGAGCGCCTGAAACCTGTACGGCGTGATCACGTGATCAGCTCGCCTGCTCCCGGTCGTCGTCACCGGGCCACACGCCGGTCAGCTTCCGGGTGCCCACCGCGGCGCCGCGGTCCACAGCCGCTTTGACCAGGGCGAAGATCGCGCCTTGCAACGCCGCGGCGAGCAGGACCTCCCGCCAGCCCCGCTGCGCGTCGGTCGCGTCCGGGGCCTCGTCTTCGCCGGCCGCGATCTTCCAGATCCGCTTGAAGATCGCTCCGGCCAGCACGCCGCCCAGCACGCTGATCGCGATGCTGACCGGCTTGTACACGACCTTGATCATCGCCGGGTCCTTTCCTTGATCTCGTCCATGTCGGTCTTGACGCTGTGCAGTGCCTCCTGAGGCACCGGTGGGGTGGCCTTCTGCAGCCGGCTCTTGCCGATCAGGGCGGCGATTCCGGCCACCGCCAGCAGCGCGACCCCCACGCTCAGAGCCGCCAGCCACGGTGCTAGCACCCGGCTGACGCCGAGGACGGCGCATGCGATCAGGGCGCCGAGGCCGTACAGCGCGATCAGGCCGCTCCCGCCGAACATCCCGGCGCTGATCCCCGCCTGCTTCCCCTTCCGGGTCATCTCCAGCTGGGCCAGCTTCAGCTCGTCCCGGACCAGCGTCGAGAACTGCTGGGACATCAGCTTGACCAGCTCACCGGTTGAACGTTCCGGCGCATCGGGCGGCTGGCCCGGGCTGGTGGTTGGATCCATGGTCCTGCCCTTCAGGTGAATGAGCCGCGCCCCCTACCCGGCTGCCCGCCGCTTGAACGTGGTGTCGCGATATCGGTCAGGGAACCGTGCGGGCGGTGCGCCCCGCCGCGAAATGCCGCCGCCGAGCGGCGGGCCGTCCGCAGCGGATGCTAGGTTCATGCCGCCGTTGCCCGTGCGGAAAATTTTTTCCGCTGAGGAAACGCCGCAAAAAAGGGCACGTGTGCCGCGGGGCGACCCGGGCCCGCAGGCTGGGCTCACGGGCTGGGCCCACGGGCAGGAACGAAACGGCCTAGCGGCTGGCAGGAGAAGGGATAGCAGGTGGAAAGGCGTGCTGTGACCGCGGAAACCCTGGCGGCCCAGGGGCTAGGTGAAGTGGATCCGGTGTCCGGTGCGCTGGCCCCGGTGATCAACGTGTCGACGAACTACGAGCAGCAGCTCGATGGTTCTTACCGGCAGGGCCGGGTCTACACCCGGGCCGATAACCCCACCTCTGAGCAGGCCGAACGGCTCTTGACCACGCTGGAAGGGGGCGGCGGGTGCGCGCTTTTCGGTTCGGGGATGGCGGCGGTCACCGCGGTTTTTCAGTCGCTGCTTCCCGGTGATCACGTGCTTGTCTCCAGGGTCCTGTACTGGGGCGTGCGGAAGTGGCTGGCTGAGTTCGCCCTCACCTGGGGGCTGGACGTGGAATTCGTCGACACCGCCGATCATGCCGTCCTGGCGGCCGCGATCCGTCCCGGCCGTACCCGGTTGCTGTGGCTGGAGACGCCAGCGAACCCCATGTGGGAAATCACCGACCTGGCTGCCGCGTGCGCGATCGCGCACCCGGCCGGGGTGCGGGTGGCCGTGGACAACACCGTGGCTACACCCGTGCTGACCAGGCCTTTTGAATTCGGTGCCGATCTCGTGGTGCATTCGGCCTCCAAGTACCTCAACGGCCACGGTGACGTGCTCGCCGGGGCGGTGCTAGCGGCCCGCCAGGACCCGTTCTGGGAACGGATCCGGTCCTGGCGCCGCAACGCCGGGCGCGATGCCGGGACCGTTCGAGGCCTGGCTGCTGCAGCGTGGCATGCGGACGCTGTTCTTGCGCGTGCACCGCGCATCCCAGACCGCGCTGGCCATCGCCACCCGTCTGCACGGGCATCCCGCGCTGGCCGCCGTGCTCTACCCGGGGCTGCCGGACCATCCAGGCCACCAGATCGCGGCCCGCCAGATGACCGGCGGGTTCGGCGGGATGCTGTCGTTGCGGCTGGCCGGCGGGGCCGGGCCCGCGCACGCCGTGCTGCGCGAAGTCCGGGTGTTCAAGCGGGCTACCTCCCTAGGCGGGGTGGAGAGCCTGATCGAGCACCGGCGCAGCCAGGAGGGACCATCCTCGCCGGTGCCTGATGACCTGCTGCGCCTGTCGGTCGGTATCGAAGCGGCCGGTGACCTGGTGGCTGATCTGGAAGCGGCGCTGCACGCGGCCGCGGGGACGGGTCTTGCGTGACGGCGCTGGCCCGCGAGGTCGCGGCCGCGCTTGACCGCAGCATCGCCCCGGTGGTGATCGCCCGTGGCGGCACCGTCCGCCTCGCCGCCGTCCAGGACGGGATCGTCACCCTGGAGGTAACCGGCTCCCCGGGTGCGGTCCTCCCGCTTGCCTCGCGCATCGAGGCGCTGATCCGCGCCGCCGTCCCCGCGATAACCGGCGTCCGGCTGGTCACTCCAGGGGCTGGCCCGGCCCCGGCACCAGGTGAGGATCTCGCCGGGGCCGCCGCCGGAATCCTGGACGCCGAGATCAACCCGGCGATCAGCGCCCACCGGGGCCGGGTGACCGTCGCCGGCGGGACGGACGGCTGGCTCGACATCCGCCTCGAAGGTGGATGCCAGGGCTGCAGCCTGGCGGAAGTCACCATCAGGCAAGGCATCGAGCCGCTGCTGCGCGCGCGCCTGCCCGGCCTGACCGGGCTGCGGGATGTGACCGATCACCAGGCCGGGACCGAGCCGTTCTACTCCCCGGAGAAACGGTGACCCGGTGACCAGCGACGCGAACCCCCGGGGCACGGCGGCTCCGTGCCTGCTGCTCCTGGTACCCGCCCGCACCTACCGGGCGGCGGACTTCTTGCTGGCGGCCAGCCGGATGGGCCTGGACCTCGTCGTCGGCAGCGACGGCGCCCTGCCGCTCGGCGGCCGCCCGGTGATCCCGGTCAGCCTGGCCGACCCGGCGGCCAGCGCCGCCCGGCTCATCGCCAGGGCCGGCCCGGTCGCCGCCGTCGTCGCGGCTGACACCCCGATGCTCGTGCTGGCGGCGGAGGTCGCCGCGCGGATGGGGCTGCCGCACAATCCGGTGCCGGCGGTGCTGGCCGCGGCCGACAAGGTCAGCCAGCGGCGGCGGTGGGCCGAATCCGCCGTGGCGCAGCCCGCCTTCGCGGTCGTGCCCGCCCCGGCGCGCGACGACGACGTGCGGAGTGCCGCCGAGACGGTCGGGTTCCCGTGTGTGGTCAAGGCGATTTCGCTCAGTGCCAGCCAGGGTGTCCTGCGGGCCGATGACCCAGCCGCCGCGGTGCGCGCGGCCAGGCGGATCCGGCCCATCCTGGCCGCGGCCGGGCGACCCGCCGGGGAGCCGTTGCTGATCGAGGAGTACCTGCCGGGCCCGGAACTGAGCATCGACGGATTGCTGGCCGATGGCGGCTTGACGGTCACCGCGATCTTTGACAAGCCCGGGGCCCCGGACGGCCCCACGTTCGAGGAGACCCTGCTGATCACCCCGCCCAGGCTGGCCGGGCCGGTGCTCGCCGCCGCTGTCCGCACCGCCGGGCGGGCCGCGCGTGCGCTCGGGCTCACTCATGGCCCGGTGCACGCGGAGTTGCGCGTCAGCGGCCGCGGCGACCGGCCATGCTCGAACTGGCGGCGCGCTGTATCGGCGGCCTGTGCGGGCGCGCGCTGCGTTTCCCCGGCGGTGCCAGCCTGGAAGAGCTGGTGCTGGCCAATGCCCTGGGCCGGGCCGGCGCCGGCCGGGTACCAGCCCGGCCGGCCGTCCGGCGTGTTCATGCTGCCCGTACCGCGCCCGGGCGTGCTGCGGGCGGTCGAGGGCCGGGCCGAGGCGGCGGCCGTGCCCGGGATCACCGGCCTGACGATCACCATCCCGATCGGCCAGCACGTCCGGCCGCTTCCGGAAGGGGACCGTTATCTCGGGTTCATCTTCGCCGAAGGTGACACCCGGCGCGACGTCGGGCAGGCTCTGGCCGCCGCCCGGGCCAGGCTGCACGTCGTCATCGGATGAGGTTGGGCTAAGGTACCGCCGTCGGCTGTTCCGTGAGCGCGTCTGGCTCGGCGGAGGGGGCCTGGCGGCTGAGCTTGCTCGGCCACCAGACCCAGTGGCCGAGGTCCAGGTTAAGCGCGGTGACCAGCACGGACCTGACGATGATGGTGTCCAGCAGGACGCCGAACGCCACCGCGAAGCCAAGCTCGGCCAGGAAGGTGACGGGCAGCGTGGCCAGGGCGGCGAAGGTACCCGCCAGGACCGCGCCGGCCGAGGTGATGACCCCTCCGGTCGCCGACAGCCCGGTGAGCGCGCCACGGCGCGGGCCGTGCCGCCCGGCTTCCTCCCGCACCCGGGTCATCAGGAAGATGTTGTAGTCGATCCCCAGGGCGACGAGGAAGACAAAGACGAACAGCGGGAACGACGTGTCCGCGCTGCCGAACTTGAACACGTGGTCGAAGAAGAGCGCGCTCACGCCCAGCGCGGCCGCGAAGGACAGCACGACGGTGGCGATCAGCATGATCGGCGCTATCACCGCCCGTAGCAGCAGCCCCAGGATGAGGAACACCACGACCAGGATGACCGGGATGATCAGCATCCGGTCGTGCGCGGACGCGCGGTTGATGTCCAGGTTGACCGCCGTGTTCCCGCCGACGAGCGCGTTCGCTCCTGGTACCGCGTGCACGGCGGCGCGGACCCGGTCGATGGTGGTGAACGCCGCCTGGCTGTCCGGCGCGCTGGTCAGCGTGCCTTCCAGGTAGGCGTGGCCGGCCTCGGTCACCGGCGCGGTGACGCCGGTGATGCCCGGCGTGGCCTTAAAGGCCGAGGCCAGCTGGGCGCCCTGCGACGGGTTGCCGATCACGATCACCGGCTGCCCGGCGCCGGCCGGGAAGTGCTGGTCCACGACCGTCTGCCCGACCACCGAGTCCGGCGTGTGACGGAACCCCTGCGCGGTGGTCAGGCCGCCGGCCTTCAGGCCGAGCAGGCCCGTCGCCATCGCACCGAGGATGAGCGCCGTGACGATCCAGACCAGGCGGGGCCTGACCGCGATCCGGCGGCCCACCCGGGCCCAGAATCCCTTGGTCGTCGGCTCTTCGGTGCCGTAGGTGGGCTTGACCGGCCAGAACAGCCAGCGGCCGAAGATCACCAGCAGGGCGGGCAGCAGGGTCATCATGGCCAGCAGCGCGACCACGACGCCGATGGCCAGCACGGGGCCGAGGCTCTTGGTGGAGTTCAGCTCCGCGATGGTCAGCGTCAGCAGGCTGATGATCACCGTGCCGGCGCTGGCGAGGATGGCGGGCCCGGCCCGCCGCAGCGCGACGGCCATCGCTTCGTGCCTGTCCTCGTGGCGGCGCAGCTCCTCGCGGTACCTGGCGGTCAGCAGCAGCGCGTAGTCGGTACCCGCGCCGAAGACCAGCACCAGGAGGATACCGGCGCTCTGCGCGTTGACCGTCAGGCCGTGCCGGGCCAGCAGGTAGATCAGGCCCTCGGCGGTGGACAGCGCGATGCCGGCCGAGAGCACCGGCATGAGCCAGAGCACGGGGCTTCGGTAGGTGATCAGCAGCAGGCCGATGACGACGGCCAGGGTGGCGATGAGCAGGATGCCGTCGATGCCCTTGAACGCGTTGGATGAGTCGGCGGCGTTGCCCAGCGGGCCGGCGACGTGGACGGCCAGGCCGTTCGCGTTGCTCTGCGCGATGGTGCGGAGCGTGGTGGTGGCGTCCGAGGCGCCGTTCCAGCCCTTCGAGCCGAGGTTGACCGGGACGATGGTCTCGACGGCCTTGCCGTCGCGGGAGAAGAACGGCCCGGCCACCTGGCTGCGCACGACCCCGGGCGCGGCCCGGAACCGGACCAGGTCGGAGCGGGCTTTCGCCTCGTCCGCGCTGGTCAGGCCCGACAGGCGGTCATAGACCATGACGGCGGTGAAGATGTTGGGCGACTGGAAGCGCGACTGCACGTCCAGCACCTTGGTCGACTCGGCCGCGGCGGGCAGCCAGGACGACGCGTCGTTCTTCTCCGCGCCGGTGAGCTTGCCCGACAGCGGGCCGACCACGGCCACGATGATCAGCCAGAAGACCACGACGGCCCACTTGGTCCGGCGTCCGCTCGGGATGGCGACGATCGCGCGGGCTCGGCTCATGATGATCCCCTCGTTTGGTCGGCCTGCTGGTTGCCAGTGATACAACCTTCGGGCATACCCGAAGGCAAAGTCAAGACATATCTTGTCTTCCGGACACCCCGGTCGAGAGATCATCATCCGCTGTTCATGATGATCCTCGATTCGTCAGGGTAAGGGAAACTGATTTCTGTCGTTATGACGGAGGCACCGCCGGGAATTCATCGGATATCGCCCGCTCGTGACCGCCGGGTCAGCTTCGCCGCGGCTGACCGCCGACGTAGGCCGCGAGGTGCTCGCCGGTGAGGGTGGAACGGCCGGCCACCAGGTCGGCGGGCGTGCCCTCAAAGACGATCAGGCCGCCCTCGTGGCCGGCCCCGGGCCGATGTCGATGATCCAGTCGGCGTGGGCCATGACCGCCTGGTGATGCTCGATGACGATGACCGACTTGCCCGAATCCACCAGCCGGTCGAGCAGGCCGAGCAGTTGCTCCACGTCGGCGAGGTGCAGGCCGGCGGTCGGCTCGTCGAGGACGTAAACACGGCCGTGGCCGGCCATGTGGGTGGCCAGCTTGAGCCGCTGCCGCTCGCCGCCGGACAGCGTGGTGAGCGGCTGGCCGATGCTGAGGTAACCAAGGCCGACGTCGGCGAGCCGCCCCAGGATGGCGTGCGCGGCGGGGGTATGGGCTGGGCCGCCGCCGAAGAACTCCCCGGCCTCGGTCACCGGCATCGCCAGCACCTCGCTGATGTCGCGGCCGCCGAGATGGTAGTCGAGCACCGACGCGTCGAACCGCTTGCCCTCGCACTCCTCGCAGGTGGTCGCGACGCCGGCCATCATCGCCAGGTCGGTGTAGATGACGCCGGCGCCGTTGCAGGTGGGGCAGGCCCCTTCGGAGTTGGCGCTAAACAGGGCCGGCTTGACGCCGTTGGCCTTCGCGAACGCCTTGCGGATCGGGTCGAGCAGCCCGGTGTAGGTGGCCGGGTTGCTTCGCCGCGAGCCGCGGATCGGGGCCTGGTCGACCGACATGACGCCGTCCCGGCCGGGACACCGAGCCGTGGATCAGCGAGCTCTTGCCCGAGCCGGCCACCCCGGTGACGACGACCAGCACCCCGAGCGGGATGTCGACGTCGACGCCGCGCAGGTTGTGCGTGGTCGCGTTGCGGATCTCCAGCGTCCCGGCGGGTGCCCGCACCGTCTCCTTGAGGGTGGCCCGGTCGCCGAGGTGGCGGCCGGTGCTCGTGTCACTGGCCCGCAGGCCCTCGACGGTGCCTTCGAAGCAGACGGTGCCGCCCGCGGTACCCGCGCCGGGGCCGAGGTCGACGGCGTGGTCGGCGATCGCGATCGTCTCCGGCTTGTGCTCCACCACCAGCACCGTGTTGCCTTTGTCCCGCAGCCGCAGCAGCAGGTCGTTCATCCGCTGGATGTCGTGCGGGTGCAGCCCGACGGTGGGCTCATCGAAGACGTAGGTCACGTCGGTCAGCGAGGACCCGAGCTGGCGGATCATCTTGACCCGCTGCGCCTCACCGCCCGACAGCGTGCCCGACGGCCGGTCGAGCGAGAGATAGCCGAGGCCGATCTCCGCGAACGAGTCGAGGTGGCCCTTGAGCGCGCCGAGCAGCGGCGCCGCCGTCGGCTCGTCGAGGCTGTCGACCCATTCGGCTAGGTCGCTGATCTGCATCGCGCACGCCTCGGCGATGTTGACACCGCTGATCCGCGAGGAGCGGGCCGCCTCGCTGAGCCGGGTACCGCCGCACTCGGGGCAGGCGGTGAACGTCACCGCGCGGTCCACGAAGGCCCGGATGTGCGGCTGCATCGCGTCCGGGTCCTTGGACAGCATCGACCTCTGGATCCGCGGTATCAGACCCTCGTAGGTCATGTTGATGCCCGCGATCTTCATCCGGACCGGCTCGTGGTACAGAAAGTCGCGCAGTTCGGCCGGGGTGTATTTGCGGATGGGCCGGTCCGGGTCGACGAAGCCGGACTCGCCGTAGAGCCGGGAGTTCCAGCCGCCCCCGGTGTAGCCGGGGACCGTGATCGCGCCTTCGTTGAGCGATTTGCTGTCGTCGTACAGCTCGGCCAGGTCGATGTCGGTGACGTGGCCCCGGCCTTCGCAGCGCGGGCACATGCCGCCGGTGATGCTGAAGCTGCGCCGCTCCTTGACGGTCTTGCCGCCGCGCTCGAACTCGACCGCGCCCGCTCCGCTGATGGAGGCGATGTTGAACGAGAACGCCTGGGGCGAGCCGATGTGCGGCCGGCCGAGCCGGCTGAACAAGATCCGCAGCATCGCGTTCGCGTCGGTGGCGGTGCCGACGGTGGAGCGGGGATCGGCGCCGATCCGCTGCTGGTCGATGATGATCGCGGTCGTCAGCCCGTCGAGCACGTCGACCTCGGGCCGCGCCAGCGTCGGCATGAAGCCCTGGACGAAGGCGCTGTAGGTCTCGTTGATCAGCCGCTGCGATTCCGCCGCGATCGTGCCGAACACCAGCGAGCTCTTGCCCGAGCCGGAGACGCCGGTGAACACCGTCAGCCGGCGCTTCGGGATCTCCACGCTGAGATCTTTGAGGTTGTTCACCCGCGCGCCGAGCACGCGGATCAGCTCGTGGCTGTCGGCCATGGGCAGCGCTGGCGGTGGCGTGTTCGTCCTGGTGACCATGCTCATCACCCTAGCCGCGGCCCGCTGGCCGGCGCTTCTCGAATCCTGACCGGCCGGGAGCCCGGGGGCCCGGCCCGGATCAGGCCTCGCTGGCGGCGGTGAGGTTGTCCCGCACGGTCCTGGTCAGCCGGTGGTCCTGGCCGAGGTACCGCTCGCAGTCGGTCAGGGTGCACTCAAGCAGCGTGATCGCCTCGACCAGCCGGCCTTCCGCGTACTGCGCCGCGGCCAGCCCGGCGCGTACGGTCAGCGTCTCGAGCTCGCCCGGCCCGAGGATGTGCTCGCAGTCCTCGAGCACCCGCTCGTACTCGGTGATGGCGTCGACTCGCCGTCCGGCCTGCAGGTACGCGCCGGCCAGGTTGGACCGGGCGGTCCGGGTGTCGGCATGGTCGATGCCGGATACCCGCTCCCGGTCGGTCAGCGTCTGCGCGTAGGCTGCGAGGGCCTCGCGCAGCTGCCCGGCGTTGCGGTAGCAGAAGGCGAGGTTGGCCCGGGCCGCGATCGTGTCCGGGTGGTCCGGGCCGACGGTCCGCTCCCGGTCGGCCAGCACCCGCTCGTACTGGGTGATGGCGTCCTTGGGCCGCCCGCTGCGGCGCAGCGCGGAGGCGAGGTTGGCGCGGGCGGTGATCGTGTCGGGGTGGTCGGGCCCGCGGAGCGTCGCCTGATCGGTCAGCATCCGCTTGTACTGCTCGATGCCGTTCTTGGTTTTGCCGCTGGTCAGGTAGGCGCTGGCCAGGCTGGCCCGGGCGTCCAGGGTGACCGGGTGGGCGGTGCCGAGCATCCGTTCCGCGTCGGCCACCAGCGACGCGTAGGCGGCCACCGCCTGCCGGTCGCGGCCGGCGGCGGCGTAGGCGTCGGCCAGCTCAGCCCGGATGGTCAAGGTGACCAGGTGCCCGGCCCCGAACTGGCGGCTGGAATCTCCCGCGGCCTGCTCGTACAGCGGGATGGCCGCGGCGGGCTGCCCCGCGCTGACGTAGGCGTGCGCCAGCCGGCCGCGCGCGGCGATGGTGTCAGGGGCGTCGGCGCCCTGGTTCCGTTTCCGGTCGGCCAGCGCGTTCTGGAACAGGGTGACCGCCTCGCCGCAACGGCCTGCCGACTCGTACGCGGCGGCGAGCCTGTCCCTGGCGGCGACGGTGCTGGCGTGCCCGGACCCGAGCCGCCGGGTACTTGTCGTCACCAGCCGCTGCCAGTAGCTGATCGCGGAGCTGGTCAGCCCGCTGTCTTCCAGGCTCAGTCCCCGGCGGAACAGCAGCGGATGGGCTTCGGGCTGCCAGAGCGGATTCACCGGACGGTCCCGCTGCGGGTTCGCCGTGGCCTGCGTCATGCTCTCGGCGGCCGCGTCAAGAGCGGTCGCGCAGTCCCGGAGGGCCTGGTCGAGCGGTGTGCGACGGCGGCCGGCCTCCGGCCAGGTCTGGATCAGCGCGTCGGCGGCGGCCAGCACCGCCCGGCTCAGGACGGCCGGCGACACGAAGACGCGCACGGCGGTCTGGACGCCCGGGTGCATCCGCACCGTGCGGACCAGGCTCTCCGGGTCGACGCTGATCAGGCCGGCCGTGACCAGGGCGGTGATAGCGGCGCGAGCCATGTTCTGGCCGGCGTAATCCTCGGTGACCGGCTGGCCGGTGATGTAGCCGGAGGCGGCCGCGCTGGTGAGCACCGTCTCCGGGATCCCGTGCGGATCGAGCACGGCGGCCAGCGCGAGGGCGGGCCAGGCCATCCCTTCTGGCCGTTGCCGGTCGGCGCATTCGGCGGCCAGGGAGGTGGTGGCCAGCAGCGCGGCGGACACGCCGGGTACGGCGGGCATGAGCTTGCGGCGCTGCGTCAGCAGCGTCCGGTACTCGCGGCAGCCCAGCCCGGTCAGGGTCATCACGGCGGTCGCCTGAGCGAATCCGAGCGGCAGCCCGTCCAGGTCCTCGGCCAGGTCGATCGCCTCGAGCTGCTGGTCCGCCGTGAGCAAGCTGGCCAGGTAGAACACCGCTTCCCGGCGGCTGAAGCCGCCGACAGGGACGATCCGGACTCCCTGGCGGTGCCCGAGGGCGCTGTCCCGCAGCGCGAGCTCGGTCAGCTGGGTGGTGACGACGACCCGGCCGGCCGCCCGGCGGGCCACAGGTCATCCAGGTCGGGTGCGGCGGCCAGGTTGTCCAGGACCAGGACCCACGGGCGTTCGGTGCGGGCCAGCCACCTGACGAAGCGAGCCGCGGCCGTGGCCGCGTCATCGTCCGGCAGCGCCGCGCCCACGGTGTCCGCGGCGTGCGCGAACCCGGCCACGATCGCCTCGCGGCCGGTCGCGCTCACCCAGGCGATCAGGTCGACGTTCCGGCTGCTAGCCGTGGCGCGGGCGAACTCCGCCGCGAGCTGGGTGGTGCCCGTGCCGCCCTGGCCGGCCGGCGCGGCGACCGTCTTCTCGCCCTGCGTCAGCACGACGATCTCGCCCGACCTCAGGTGGGACCGCAGGTCAGGACCGCTTTCCAGGCGCTGGCGGTACGCGTCCGCGAGCGGCGGGACGGCCCCCGACAGCAGCGTCGGCGACCGCGGTGACGTTTCCGTGCGTTGTACCATGACCACGGTGACATCCCTCCCCGCGATGTCAGGCGGCCGGGCCGGCCGTTATCACTGCCCGGTAATCCGCAAGGGGCCCATATTAGTTCTTGGCCGACATCCGCGATCCTCTTTCGCGAAATGCGGTGACCGCCTTTGCGGCGGCATAATCAACCTTGTCCCTGACACCGCATTATACTATCGGCGGTCGTATCCGGGCGGTAAACCACCTGACCTGGTGGGGTTCCATTGTAGGAGGTCAAAACGGTCAACAGCTGGCTATTGACCCATGTCATGCCGATTCAACTTTTATCCGAACGACCGGTGCTTTGAGTGCCGGATCCTAGTTATCAAGCAGTGGGGGTTAGACCATTGAGCAGCGATATCGCCGCGGGCAGGCATACCCGATCGCGGCACCTGGAAGAAGAGCCGCAGGAATACGCGGCCTTTAAGATCGAAAGACGCGGGATTGACCTGATTCCCGACGCCGAGCGCAAGATGGCGCCGTCCGGGCTGTTCTGGCTGTGGTCAGGCGCGGTGTTCAACGTGGAGTTCCTGTTCTACGGCACCCTGATCATGACCTTCGGCCTGACCGTGTTCCAGGCCATCCTGGCGATCTTGGTGGGTAACCTGTTCTACGCCCTGCTCGGCCTGGCCAGCCTGCAGGGGCCGAAGGCGGGTACCACCGCGTTCATGGTGAGCCGGGCGCCGTTCGGCCAAAATGGCAACCGTCTGGTGGCCTTGTTCAACTGGGTGACCCAGGTCGGTTTTGAGATCGAGGGCATCTACTTCGTCGTCGCCACCGTGATCCTGCTGTTCTCCCTGCACGGGGTCAGCCTCAGCGGGCCCGCCAAGGTCATGGTGATCATCGTCGCGGCGCTCATCCAGATGATCGTGCCGCTGCTCGGCCACCCGACGATCAGCAAGATCATGCGTTACCTGGCCTACGCGTTCATCGTGTTCTTCGCGGTGCTGGCCGCGTTTACCTTCCAGCGGCTGCACCTGTCCGCGTTCCACGCCAAGCCCGCCTCGTTCGCGGTGTGGACCACGGCGCTGGTGCTGCTGATCTCGGTCGGCGGCCTGGGCTGGACGGAGAACGGCAACGACTACTCGCGCTACCTGCCCCGCGACACCCCGTCGGCCCGGACGTTCTGGGCGGCGACCCTGGGCGGCGCGGTGCCGTCGGTCATCCTGGAGATCCTCGGCGTGCTCGCCTATACGATCACCACGAAATCGGTGGGCATCGCCCAGATCGGCGTGCCGGAATCCTTCCCCTCCTGGTTCGTGACTCCGTTCCTCATCTTCGCGATCTTCCAGCTGCTCGCGATCAACACCATCGACATGTATTCCTCCGGCGTCACCCTGCAGGCCCTCGGCCTGCCGGTCAAGCGCTGGGGTGCGGTCATCCTGGACACGGTGGTGTGCGCGGCGGTGACCGGCATCATCTTGTTCCACGGGAACTTCTACGCTGACTTCTCCGGGTTCCTGCTCTACATCGTGGTGTGGCTGTCGGCCTGGTTCGGCATCTTGCTGACCGACTACCTGCTGCGCGGCGGCACCTACCACTCGCTGTCCCTGCGATCCGCGCGGGACGGCCTGTACTGGCGCCACGACGGGGTGCACTGGCCGGCCATTATCGCCCAGGTGCTCGGCATGGCGGCCGCCCTGATGTGGATCAACGCCGCCTTCGCCAAGCTGGCCTATACCGGTCCGCTGTCCAACCACTTCCCCGGCCTGCACGGCGGCGATTTCAGCTGGGCGATCGGCATCGTGGTCGGCGCGCTTGTCTACTGGGCCCTGGCCGGACGCAGCGTGCGGAAAGAGGCAGTTCAGGCCGGCGCCTGACCCGGCCGCCGTTCATGCCTAACTGCGGATAAGTCAATCGCGAGCCCGGACCCGTCCGGGCTCGCGATTGGGTCGCATTCGTTATTGCCGCTGGGCCGAATTTACCTGGCGGTGGCACGCCGCTCGCGGCGCTGACCTGGGCCCGCGTGAATGCTCACCGGGTCTGAGCAGCGCAAACTCCCGTCATGGTCGCTGGTTGCCGGCAACATGGTCGCTGGTGCCGGCCACGTCGGGTTAGCGCCCGCCGGGACATCACGGATGAACCCCTAGCGCCACGACAGGCACTTTTGTCACTCTGACGGTTTCATCGTAGGGTTAGGTTGTGGCAACCTGCACATTCTTTTGTCTAGGTTGCCACAACCATACGTATCACATACGGAAGAATGGCATGTATGGCACAATCCAAAGCGCCCTGGGAGATAACCGCTGAGCGGTTAATTATCGTGCGCAAAGGAGGCGCTCATGCGACGCTGGGCGATAGCAGCGGCGCTGGTGAGCGGCGCGTGCGGCACGGCCGTTTTCACTGCCGTGCGGGCGGTGGAGAAATCCCGGTTCGGGGCCCGTTCGTCGGTGCAGCCGATTGAACTGCTCGCCTCGCGGGCACCCGGGGCACGTCGCCCGCGCGGCGCCGCCAACGCGACCCTGCACTGGGGTTTCGGCTTGTCCTGCGGGCTGAGCCGCCAGGTGCTAAAGGACCAGCTTGGCTGGTCTGATCCGGCCCTGCTGCTCGCGCACTTCTGTGTCGTCTGGATTCCGTGGCGCCTGCTGGCCACGGCGCACCGCCCTTCTGATCGTCCCAACGTGGCCCTGGACATGGCCAACCACCTGCTCCTCGTCGGCGTCATCGCCGCCACCGACCAATTGCTCGCCGCCGGACCCGCTACGGGCGAGCGAACCAGGTCTCGAACTTGGTGGCGGTCATCATGTCGCCGCGGGTGCGGATCTTCCTGGTGAGGAACGCGCGTACCGGGTGCATCTGGCCGGTGAGCACTTCGAGGAAGACGGAGATATCCATCGACATCGTCACCTTGGCCGTCGCCAGCGCGCCCGGGCCCACCTCGCACACGTCGTCGTGCACGTCAGCCCAGTACGATTTCGGGCCCGCAGGCGTATCGATCTCGAATTGGAACGACGCCGCCTTGCCCTCCGCCTGGTCCGGCAAAAACGCGTCAGGGAAGTTGGCGAACACCTGATCAAGGAGCGCGTCGACGCCGCCGTCAAAAGACGCCGACCATTGTGCGATGCCGGCCGGGGAGCGTCCGTCGATCGCATTTTTTATCAGGTAGAAGAGGTCCTTGCTCTGGTCGAGCTGGCTGCTTTCTTTAGTCATGGTGATCCTCTGGGTCATGGGACTTGGCCGCACCGCCGAGGGCGGGCAGCAGCGAACGGGTGAGCTCCATCTCCGCCGGGCTGCCAAAGAGCATCGCGCACAGGTCGTCGACGCCGGCGTCGGCCAGCCGGGCGAGCTGGGCGGCCACGGAATCCTCGTCGCCGATGATCGCGATGTCGGCGCCGTCTTCGGCGCCTTCGTAGTCCAGCACCGCCCGGTAGTTGGGCAGCGTCCGGTACACCAGGTACTTCTGCCTGGCCAGCGCGCGCGCCTCCGGCGGCCGGGCGGTGACGCAGACCGGCATCATGGCCACCAGCCGGGGGGTTGCGCGTCCGGCGGCGGCCGCGTCGAGGCGCGGCCTGATGTACCCGGCCAGGGTCCGCACTCCGGTCATCCAGGTGATCGCGCCGTCGGCACTTTCGCCGGCCACCCGGAGCATCTGCGGGCCGAGCGCGGCCACCAGGGTGGGCACCGGGCCGGCGCCGTCGATCAGCAGCGAGCCGCGGGCGGTGACGGTCTGGCCCTCGAACCAGACCGCGCCCGTGGCCAGGAGCTCATCGAGCACCTGCAGATATTCGCGCATCCGCAGGGCCGGGCGGTCGTAGCGGTAGCCCCACTGGTCCTCGACCGCGTGCCGGTGGGAAACGCCGAGACCGAGCACCACGGGACCGGCGTGCGCGGCCACCAGGGTGAGAACCTGCTCGGCGAGCACCATCGGGTGCCGCGGGTAGGTGGCGAGAATGTTCGTCCCGAACTCGATGGGGCCGGCCTGGGCGGACGCGACGGCGAACGCGGTCAGCGGGTCGTACCCGAATACCTGGTGCCGGTGGCCGCGGCGGCTGCGTCCGCGCGGGCCGCCACCCGGACTCTGCGAAAGCCAGACGGTCGAATATCCCAATTCCGCGGCACCGCGCACCGAGGCGAGCAATTCGCTCAGCCGGTTCCCGCCGTCGATGTTCATACCGATCCGCACCGGCCCAGAGTGAGGGCACGGGAAAGGGCCTGTCAAGCCATCGTGAGGGAAGTGCGGATGTGGTTCATATTCACCTTGAAAGGCGACAGGTGTTCTTGGTAATGACCGTGTGAGCGGAGTACGTTAACCGTGGTCTGCCCATTGTTCCCGCCAGGCTCCAGGGTAAGGGGATCCGCTGGTGAAGCTAAATCGCGGCACCAACGTGTGGATTACCGGCATGGGTGCCGTCAGCCCCGGGGGCTGGACCGCCGAGCAGACCTGGCAGACCGTGGTGGCCAACCGGGTCTGCGTCCGTCCCATGACGCGGTTTCCGACCTACCCGTCGTCGAGCCGGGTGGCCGGCATGGTGCCCGACCGGGAGCAGGCGCTGCCGGAGACGTCCCTGTCCCTGGAGTACGCCCGGCACGCCGCCGCCGAGGCGGCCGGGCAGGCCGGGTTGTCCGGGCCGGCCCGGCCAGCCGGGCGAGCCGGCCCGCGGCGGGGTGGATGTCGCGATCGTGGCCAACCACGGCGAGAACCGGCTGCCCCGGCCCGGCACCACCGGCAAGATCATCGGTATCCGCGACATCGCCGCCGAGGTGGCCAGGCAGGTCGGCGCGAGCCGGTTCAGCGCCCCTTACGGCGCCTGCGCGGGCAGCGCCCAGGCCATCGGGACCGGATTGCGCCTGGTGCAAACCGGGCAAGCTGACGTCGTGCTGGCCGGCGGCTCCGATGCTCTCATCACCCCGTTCGAGTTCATGTCGTTCTCCAGTTTGTACGTGATGAGCACGAGGGACTGCCCGCCGGAGGAGGCGTCCTGCCCCTTCGACCGCCGCCGCGACGGCTTCGTGCTGGCCGAAGGCGCGGCCTTCCTCGTCCTTGAGTCCGAGCCGCACGCGCGGGCGCGCGGCGCCGAACCGCTGGCCGCGGTCGAGGGCTTCGGGCTGAGGCAGAACGCCTATCACATGTTCGCGCCGCCACCGGACGGGCTCGGCCTGGAACACGCGATGCGCGATGCCTTGCGCGACGCCCACCTCGACCAGCGCGACGTGGACTGGCTGAACGCGCACGGTACCAGCACCAAGGACAACGACCTGTCCGAGACGATCGCCATTCACCAGGCCTTTGGCCCGCACGCGGAGCGTCTGCCCGTGAGTTCGAGCAAGAGCCAGCTGGGCCACACCATGGCCGCCTGCGGCGCGATCGAGGCGGTGCTGTCGGTGCAGGCGATCCGGCAGGCGACGATCCCGCCGACGGCGAACCTCACCACACCCGACCCGCGGTGCGACCTGGACTACGTGACGTCGGGGGCGCGACCGGCCACCGTCCGGCACGTGCTGAGCAACAGCTTCGGCTTTGGCGGGCACAGCGCCTCGCTCGTCTTCGGGGCGGTGGCGTGAACGCGCCGGCGATCGGGATCGTGGCGAGCTACGCGGGCCCGGACGACGCCACCGAGGCGGAGCTGCGCGAGCTGGCTCGGGCGTTCGCCGCGCGCAAGATCCTGCGTTTCCTCGACCGGGCCTCGCTGCCCGCCTTTATCGCGGCGTCGGCGGTCTACCAGCGCAGCCCGGACCGCGACCCGGCCGACGTGGCGATCTACACCGTGTCCGGGTGGGACGGCGCCATGCCCGTGCCGCCGTTCGAGCCGGATGGCTCGGCGGCCGACGACGCCCGGCTGGGGCGGCACATCCTGGAGGACGCCAACCCGACCGGGTGGCTGCGGATGCTGGCCAACAATGCCCTGTGCCAGGTGTCGATCACCCAGGGCTTCCGGGGGCCGAACACCCACCTGGTGGGCGACGCCGAGACGCTGCGGCAGGCGCTGGTCACCGCGGCCTACGATCTGGCCTCCGGCCTGGCCACGCTGGCCCTGGTGATCGCGTTCGACCCGCCGCCAGGCCAGCAGGGGGCCCCGTCCAGCCAGACCAGGGCCCGCGCGTCCGCCGTCGCGCTCGCGCTGATCGACGGCCCGGACGAGCTGGCCGGCCTGTACGCCGCCGCCGACCGGGCGGCCGCGGCCGGCTCGTCCGCCCTCGACGCGCTGGACGGCCTGCTCGCCGGGCCGCTGTCGTGCGGCGTACTCGCCGGGCCGCCGCCGCCCAGCGTGCTGGCCGGGGCCGCTCAGCGCGCCGAGGCGGGCCGGGCATGACCCGCGCGGTGCCCCGGCGCCGTCAGCCGCCGCTGCTGCTTGAGCCCCACCGACGTGCACAAGGGCCTGGTCCAGTACGGCGAGATCACCACCGGGCTGCTGCGCGGCCTGGACGAGCACGCCTGGCGGCAGCCGACCCGCTGCGCGGGCTGGCAGGCCAGGGATGTGGCCGGTCACCTGACCGGGCTGTTCGTCGACGTCGCGGCCAGGCGGCTTGACGGGCAGGGTCGGCCGGAGGTGACGGCCCGGCAGGCGGCCGCGTTCCGCGGTCACCGCCCGGCCGACCTGGCGGAGATCTTGTCCGCCGCGGTCGCCCAGACCGCCGCCACGGTCGGCATGATCGATGAGGACCGCTGGCACGCGCCCGCTCCGGGCGACTTCCCCGGCCCGCTGCGCCGGGCCATGCTCGTGCTGTGGTACGAGCTCTACCTCCACGGCGACGACATCAGGCAGGCCGCGGGGATCCCGGCCGACTACGGCGCGGGCCTGCGCGCCAGCGTCGGGCACGTGAGCGAGACGCTCGGCCTGTGGGGCTGGGGACCGGCTACGGTCGCCCTGGACGGCCTGGACGAACTTCCGGTCCGCGGCGGCGGGCGGCGGGTCACCGGTGACCCGCTGTCGTTCCTGCTCGCCGCCACCGGGCGGATGGACCCGGCCCGGATCGGGCTCGATGACCACGTCAACATCTACCGTCAGGTCACGGCCTGACTCGGCACAGAGAGGAACACCCGGATGGCATTTGGTCAGGCTGAACTCGTCATCAACTACCCGCCCGAGCAGATCATCGACTTCGTCCTTGACCTGAAGGAGTACCGGAAGGTCGATGACAAGCTCGGCAAGATCCACTGGATCAAGGCGGCGCCCGACGGCCAGGGCGTGCTTGTCCGCTTCCGGCCCAAGCTGATGGGCATGCCCGGGCCGAGCACCACGCAGCGCGTGGTCGTCCTGCCGGGTAACAAGATCGACATCACCGGGGTGCCGTCCTGGACGGATTCGTTCGTCACGTTCCACGGCTACTTCCGCTGCGAGCCTGCCGAGGGCGGCACCAAGGTCGTCCGCGGCCTGGACTTCCGGTTCAGCAAGGCGATGGCCTTTATGAACGGGCCGGTCACCCGCTGGCTGAGCAAGGCGATCCCGGAAGAGCTCGAGAACGCCAAGGAGTACCTGGAAAGCGGCAAGCGCCCGGCGGCGGCGAGCTGATCAGCCGGCGCTGATCTCGAGCGTGTCCAGCGCCCGCAGGATCGCCGTGTCGCGCCACCGCGGCTCGGCGGTCAGCGTCGCGTTCGGGAACCGGCGCGCCATCGTGCCAAAGACGATCTCGGCCTCGGTTTTCGCCAGCGCGGCGCCGAGGCAGAAGTGCGGGCCGTGGCCAAAGCTCATGTGCCGGGACGCGTTCGGGCAGGCGCAGGTCCAGCACGTCCGGGTCGGGGAACTGGGCCGGATCGCGGTTCGCCCCGGCGAGCAGCACGACGACCTGCTCGCCCTCCCGGATGATCTGGTCGGCCACCTGGATGTCCTGGGTGGCGGTGCGCGCCGTCACCTGCACCGGCGCCTCGTAGCGCAGCAGCTCGTCGATCGCGTTGGGCAGCAGCTCCGGCTGCGGCCCGAGCTGCCGGTAGCTGTCCGGGTGCCGCAGCAGGGTCAGCGCCCCGTCGCCGAGGTGGTTCATGGTGGTCTCGTAGCCGACGGTCACCAGCAGGACGCACATGAACACGATCTCGAAGCTGTCCGAGGTCCGGCCCTCGGCCCGGGCGGCGATCAGGCGGCTCAGCAGGTCATCGCGCGGGGTTTCCCGCCGTTCCTCCATGATGTCGAAAAAGCGGGTGCTGACCGCCAGCATGGCCTCGGCCGCCTCGTTGATCCGTTTCGGCGTGGCGTCCCACTCCAGCAGCCCGGCCAGCGCGATCGCGTGCTGGCGGAAGAAATCCTGGTTGTCCTGGCCGGCCGCGCCGAGGATCTCGGTCACCACCCGGATCGTCAGCGGGTACGCGATGTCGGACATGAACTCCGCTTCGCCCCGGGCGCCGAGCGAGGCATCGAGCAGCTCGTCGGCGATCTGCTGGATGCGCGGCCGGAAGTCGGTCACGATGCGCGGGGTGAACGTGGTCGACACGACGCTGCGCAGCCGCTGGTGGGCCAGGTCGTCGAGGAAGTAGTAGAAGCCCTGCCAGATCTGGTTCACGATCTCGTCGGCGGCGAACTGCCTGTCCTGGAAGCCGGACCCGGGCCGGACGTGCCAGCGGGTGCCCTTGAGCACGTGCTCGACGTCGGCGTAGCGCGGCACCACGTACGCGCCGAACCCGTCGTGCCAGAAGATGCGGTGCTCCTCGCGCACTCGCCGCAGGGTGGGGTACGGGTCGCGGCGGTAGCCGGGGTCATCCAGCGGGAAAGACACGTTCTCCACGTGGTGTCACCTCTCAGAACGTCAGGATGTTCACGATCACCAGGCCCGCGATGGCGTAGCGCACCGCGAGGAACCCGTAGTTACGGCGGTTACGCCACTGGCCGCGTAGCCCGTTGCGCAGGACATAGCCCTGGATGCCGTAGGCGGGGAGCAGCCCGGCCAGCGTCCAGGGCGACAGCACGCCCGCGGCCGCGGCCGCGGCCGTGAGCACCCAAGGCCCGCTGATCAGGGCGGTGACGAACACCAGGTTGACCCGCGGTGAGGTCAGCGCGGCCACCGTGCGGCGGCCGACGAGGCGGTCGTCGGCGGCGTCGGTGGTGTTGGAGCAGGCCAGCACCTCGACCAGCCAGCCGCCGAACAGGACGCCTTCGACCACGGCTCCGGCGCTGAGCCTGCCGGTGGCGGCGGTGTAGGGCACGACCACGCTCGCGGCCAGGCACAGCCCGGTGACCAGCTCGCCGCCGGCCGGGATCCGGTAGCTGAAGTTGACGCCGTAGGAGTACTGGGCGCCGAGCAGCGGCACCGCGAGCCCGGCGGCGAGCACCCACCCGGGCGCCGCCGAGATCAAGAAGAATAGGAGAACGAGACCGGCTGCCAGCGCCACGGAAACGGCCGCGAACACCCGGGCCTGAGACGGCGTGAGGGTGCCTTGCACGAGCGGCTTCACCTGGCTGCGCCGGCGTTCCGGCGCGTAGTTGCGCCGGTCGCTGCCGTCCAGGAAACCGGTCACGTCGTCCAGGGCGTGGCTGGCGCACATGGTGAACCCCACCACGGCCACGAAGAGCAGGCAGAGCAGCGCGGTCCGGCCGGTGCCCGCACCCCGGCCGATCGCCGCCGAGGCGGCCAGCAGCGGTCCGAGCCAGATCTCGACCAGCTTGACCTTGCCCAGCTGGCCCAGGGCCACCGCGGTCCGGCGGACCCTGCGGACCCCGCGGACCCCGCGGTCCGCGGTTACGCCCGTCGCCACGCCGGTCACTACGGCACCTGCAGCGAGAGCTGGCCGCTCCAGCCGTCCAGCACACCGTGCTGCCCGTCCAGCGCGCCGATGTCCTCGATGCCCGCGACGAACGGGATGCCAAGCTCACGGCAGACGATCGCCACGTGGGACAGCACGCTGCCGTACCGGCTCACCACGCCGGCCGGGCGGACGCCAAGCACGTAGTTGCCGTCGACCCGCTCGCCCACCACGATCCGGTCGGGGGCGCCGTCGCTCTCCCGGACCAGCCGTCCCTGCGCCCAGCCGGGCGCGAGCGCGACGCCGGCCCCGCGGCCGTGCCCGGCCCGCGGCCGGCGCACCTCGGTCAGGCCGCGGCGTTGCTGGGCGACGTCGACCGGGTAGTCCAGCGCCGCCGCCTGGGCGAGTTCGTCGCGGCGCAGGCCGGTCAGGCGGGCTCTGGCCGGCCCGTCGGCGTCCCTGAGCTCACCCACGCCCAGCAGCGCGGCCTGATCCGCGGCCAGGCCGAACGCGCCGTGGTCGAGCAGCACCCGGGTGCAGTGCAGCGCCCGCAGGCCGAGCTCCTTGGACCGTTCCCGCTCGCCGATGGCCAGCCCGAGGTACTTGACCAGCTGCTGGTAGACCGGCCCGAGCGCGGTGCCGAGCGGCACCGAGATCTCGTCCGAGATCGTCGTCTGCTTGCGGGTGCCGAGGATGGACGGCGGGGCGAAGTTCTTGGCCCGGGAGAACGGCGCGAAGGTGTCGCTGGTGTCCGCGACCTCGTAGTTGTTCAGCCGGCTGACGGCGGCCGGCAGCCCGCCTGAGCGCGCGCTGGCCACGTGCGCTTCTGTCTTACGCTGCGAGCAGGCGCGCAGCAGCTCAAGCGCGGTATCGTCGCCGTACTGGCGGCGCAGCACCGCCCGGGTCACCGACGCGAACGCGTAGACCACGGTGGTGGTGCGGATGTGCAGCGCCCAGGCCGCCCGGCCCGCGGCCACGGCGGCCTCGCAGGCCGCGCCGGTCTGCCAGGCTCCGCCGCCTTCGATCGCGGTGAGCACGGCCGATTCCGCGCGAGCCAGCTGGGCCTGGGTGGTGCCGAACGCGCCGGCGTTGTCGGCCGCCATCATCAGCGCGCCCCGGGTCCGGAGCGTGCGTTCGAGCCGGCCGGGTCGGCGGCCGCGGACCTCCTCCGGCCCGGGGCCGCCGAGCAGCAGTTCCCACACGTCGCCCGGGTCGGCGATGAGCAGTTCGCCGGACAGCCGGTCGATGCTGGTCATGTTGAAGTACGGGCGGAACCCGAAGTAGCTGACGTAGCGCGGCCGTGGCCCCCTGGGCCGTTCCCGGCCGAACCGGCTGGCCGCGGCGCGGAAGCCCTGCTCCATGCCCGCGCCGATGACCGACCAGCTCAGCGGGGAGATGATCTCGGGGCAGACCTCGCGGAAGTTGTACCCGCTGTGCACGGCCCCGTACCCGGTCAGCGGGGTGTCCAGGGACAACGTCGGCAGGCTCATCAGGGCAACGTCCGCAGCCGGCCGACTTCGGCCGCTATCGCGTCGACCAGGTACCCGCGGCTGGCGGGCGGCCGCACCCGGCCCGCCGTGATCAGTTCGGTCAGGCAGCTCAGGTCCAGCCTCCAGTCGGCGGTGCAGTAGTCAAAGACCTCACGCTGCATCGGCAGGTCCAGCCACCGGGGCCGGAGCACGGCGCCGCAGGCGCGGGCGAGCGGCCGGTGCCTGATCCGCTTGGCGCCGGTCCCGTACTGCGCGTTGATCAGGTCGAGGATCTCGGCCAGGGTCGGCGAGGCCGGGTCGACGGCCCACACCGACGAGCCGCCGGTGCCGTGCTCGGCGCGGTCCAGGATCACCGACGCGGCGAAGTCGGCCGGGCAGCTCCAGTAACGGTTCGACCCGATGACCGGCAGCGGCCACCCGGCGAAGATCAGCCGGAGCAGCTCAAAGACGGCCTGCGGCTGGCGCGGCAGGCCCCGGGTCTGCTCGGCGGCGAGCACGTGCCCGGCTCGCACGATGTCAACGGGCAGCCCGGATCCGCGGGCGACCCGCTCGCCTTGCAGCTTGGCCCATTCGTAGAAGTTGCGGTGCTTGACCGCGGCCGGGATGTAGTCGCTGCGCAGCTGGTGGTCGGTCTCACCGGTGGCGAGCAGGCTGGAGACCAGCACCACGGTGCGCAGCGCCGGGCACCGGCCCGCGAACATGAGCGTGCCGCGCAGCGGCGCGATGTGCTCGGCCTGCGCCGCGCCCGGTCCGACGGACAGGTCAAAGCGGCCCACGCTGACCACGATGGAGGTCACCTGGCCGGCCAGTTCCGCCGCCTCGGCCTCGGGCAGGCCCAGGTGGGCGCGGCGGGCGTCCCCGACGTGGATCTTCGCGAACCCGGTCAGCTCCGGCGCGTCCCGCCGCACCAGGCCATGCACATCCATCTTCTTGGCGGCGGCGGCTTCGCAGACGGCCGAGCCGACCCAGCCGCCCGCCCCGACGACGAGGAGGCTCATGCCGGCCAGCTCGCGTAGTAGCTGTCCACGGCCGGCGGCTGACCCTGGACGGGCATGCCGAGGGTGCGGACCAGGCTGCGCAAGGACACCTCGCGGCCCAGCCCGGAGCTGGTGTACACCGTCTTGGAGGCGAAGTAGCGCAGCCCGATCAGGGCCGAGTTGCGCGAGCTTTCCTCCAGCCGGTCGGCCTGCCGCGAGATCGCGTTCAGCACCCGGACCGGGGTGCGGACCGGGCGCGGGAACAACCGGGTGTCACCCAGGCTGGCCGCGACGGCCTCGCGCGCGATCGACTCCACCAGCGGGGCGCCCGCGGCCTGGCCCAGGTGGCGCACGCGGACGCCGTCCGGCGGCAGGTCGAGGCGGGCCAGCGCGTCCGCGACGACGTCCCGGGGGCAGATATCGAGGCGGGCGCCTGCCGCGTAGGGCATAACCCGCCAGTCGCCGTTTTGCAGGATCCGGGAGAACGGAACCCGGCTCGAGCCGCTGCGCACCCCGGGGGGCGGGTCCAGGTCGCCGGACAGGGCCGGGATACGGGCGATGAGAGCGGGCACGCCCAGCCGCCCGCAGGTGCGCACGATCGCCCACTCGCCGCGCAGTTTGCTGCGCTCGTACTTGGTCAAGTGCTCGCGCTCCTCCAGCAGGTGCTCGCCGACCTCGTCGCCGTAGTCGTGCCCGGCGTACAGCGAGCCGGCGTGCAGCAGCGGCACCTGCAACGCGCCCGCCACCTCGGCCGCGCGGGCCGCGCCGTCGATGTTGACCTGGGCCAGCCGCGACCACGGCGCCGACCACGACACGTCGCCGGCCAGGTGGACCACGGCGCGCACCTGCATCCGCAGCTCGCGGAGCTGGCCTGGGCTCAGCCCCCAGTCGGCCTGCCGCACGTCGCCGGGCAGCCCGGTGACCTGGGCGCCGCTGCGCCTGGCCATGGTCTGCGCGCGGGCCTCCCAGTCGGTGCCGCGGACCAGGGCCACGACCGGCTCGTGCACCGCCCGCAAGAACGCGGTGCCGAGAAACCCCGACGCGCCTGAGACGAGCAGCGTCATGACACGACCACGCTGGTCAGGTCGACGAAGTCGATGATGTGGTCGCGACGGCCGAGCTTCTTCAGCGTCTCGCCCGGCCCGGCGTCCCACACCTGCTGGCAGCCCAGGTCGCGCACCGCGTAGATCGCGTCCAGCCAGCGCACCGGCAGCAGCAGCGCCCGGACCAGGAGTTCGGCGATCTCGGCCGGGTCGGTGTGGACGGCGGCGTCGATGGCCGAGACGACGACGGTGCGCGGCGGGGCGAACGCGATGGCCTCGACCGCCCGCCGCCACGGTGCGATCGCCTCCGCGAGCAGCGGGGAGTGGAACGCGCCGCCGATCGGGAGCACCTCCACCAGCAGGCCAAGCGAGGCGGCCATGGACACCGCCGCGTCGACCGCGGCGACGTGGCCGGACAGGACCGTCTGCCGCCTGCCGTTGAGCCCGGCCACCTCCAGGACCGCGCCGGACCGCGCCGCGGCCTGCCTGCGGATCCACTCGATGTCGGCCTGGCCGCGGCCGCCCATCACCGCGAGCATCGCGCCGGGGCTGGCCGCCAGCGCGTCGTGGCAGATCGCGCCGCGCGCGCAGACGAGCTCGAAGCCGTCGCGCTCGTCGATGGCGCCGGCGTGCGCTAGCGCGGTGATCTCGCCGAGGCTGTGTCCGAGGGTGACCGGGGCGCGGTAACCCGCCCCCAAGGCGGCCTGCACCGAGGCCAGCCCGCAGGCGTACACGAGCGGCTGCGATAGCCGGGTGTCCCGCAGGTCGATGTGGTCCGGATCGACCACCCCGAACCGGTCGGCGAACAGCTCGAGCAGCGGGTGCTGCCGGTAGAGCCGCAGCGCGGTGGCGAGCGCGTCGCGCTTGGGTCCCTGGCCGGGAAACGCGATGGCCATCGGACCGGGGTCGGCGGCGGGGATCACGACACGCACATCCCGCCGTCGATCGAGAGCACCTGACCGGTCATATCGCGGCCTCGAGCAGCAGGCCGACGCCCCGGGCGACCTCGGCGGGCGTCCCGGCGCGGCGGATGGCGCTGCGGTCAACCAGCCGCTGCCTGGCTTGCTCGGGCAGTCCCTCGGTCAGCGCGGTCGACATGAAACCGGGGGACAGGGCGTTGACCGTGACGTTGCGCCGGCCGCACTCCAGCGCCAGCGACCGGGTCATCCCGATGACCGCGGCCTTGGAGGCGGAGTAGGCGGTCTGGCCGCTGCTGCCGATGATCCCGGCCGGGGAGACCACGGTGATGACCCGCCCCCACCGCTGGCTGAGCATCGCGGGCAGCACGGCCCGGCAGGCGTAGAACGTGCCGAGCAGGTTGACCTGGATCGTCTGGGCCCACTCGTGCACCGACTGGGTGGCCATCAGCCCGTCCCGGCGCACCGCGCTCGCGGTCACGAGCACCGAGACCAGGCCGAGCTCGGCCTGCACCCGTTCGGCCATGGCGCGGACCGAGTCCCAGTCCCCCACGTCCGCCTGGACGGTGATCGACTCACCGCGCAGCCGCGCGCTGACCTGTTTGGCGCGTTCCTCACCGGTCGAGTAATGCAGCGCGAGCCGGTAGCCGCGGGCGTCAAGGACCTCCGCGACCGCGGCCCCGAGCGCGCCGGAGGCACCGGTGACCAGGGCGACGTCGCTGTGACCCGTCATCGCCGCACTCCTGAGGCCGAGCGCTGCGAGGTCATCCAGGTCTGCAGCGCGGCGACCGCGCCGCTCCCCGGCGGGGCCGCGTCCAGGTCGTCAAGCAGGCCGGCCACGGCGATCCCGGACGGCGCCGGGGCCAGCACGAAGGCGGCCGCGGTGGAGTCGGCGTCGTCGGGCAGCGCGGCCTGATCCCCCTCCGGCGGATCAAAGGCGACCACCACGACCGCGTCGGCGGCGCGGTCGGTGATCGCCGACGCGGCCAGCGCGGTGATCAGCGCCAGGCTGTCCGCGCCCCCGGTGAAGTGCACGTTCGGACCGCGGAACTGGGTGGCGATGGCGATCTGGCAGATCGCGTTGTTGGGCATCCGGCGCAGGTAGTCGCTGACCCCCGCCGGGTGCAGGTAGTAGTGGATGGCCGCGCTGGTGGCGGTCTGCGACGGCGACTGGGGCACCAGCTGCGCCGGCACGGGCGTGGCCGGATCCCAGCCGCTCACCGTGAACAGCCCGACCCGGTCCAGGTCGGGCCAGTCCTGCCGCGCGTGCAGCGCCATCGCCGCCGCGAACGGGGCCAGCGAGATCCGGTCCAGCATCCGGATGACCTTGCGGCCCGCCTGCTCCTTGGCGTAGGTCCGCAGCTCGGCCGGCAGCTCGTCGGCGCCGATCATGTCGATGACCCTGGTCACGCCGCCCCCAGCACGAGGCAGGCGTTGTGGCCGCCAAAGCCGAAACTGTTTGTCACCACGGTGCGCAGGTCGCGCTCGCGGGCCGTGTTCGGGATGTAATCCAGGTCGCAGTCGGGGTCGGCGGTGGCGTAGCTGGCGGTCGGCGGCATCACGCCGTCGCGCAGCGCCTTCACGCACAGGATCGTCTCGATGGTCCCGGCCGGCGCCATCGCGTGGCCGAGCACGCCCTTGGCCGAGCTCACCGGCGTGCTCTGCGCCGCAGATCCGAACGCGTGCCTGATCGCGAGCGTCTCGCACCAGTCGTTGTCGCGGGTGCTCGTCCCGTGCGCGTTGATGTAGTCGATCGCCGAGGCGGGCAGCTGCGCGTCGTCGAGCGCCCGGGTCATCGCCAGCCGCGGGCCGCCGGCGTCGGGGTGAGGCCACCGAATGGTACGCGTTCTGCGCCGCGCCGAACCCCTTGATGACGGCCAGCGGGTGCGCGCCGCGCGCACGGGCGTGCCGTTCGGATTCGAGCACGACAAAACCGGCCCCCTCGGCCATCAGGAACCCGTCCCGGCGGGCGTCGAAGGGGCAGCACGCCTCCTCCGGCGGGCAGTCGCGCATGGTCATCGCGTACAGCGAGCAGAAGGCGAAGAAGTCGGGTTCGCGCAGCATCGAGTCGGCGCCCCCGGCCACCACCACGTCCGCCCGCCCGGACTGGATCAGCTTCATGCCCGCGCCGACCACCAGCGCGCCGCTGGCGCACGCCCCGTACACGGAGCTGGCCCGGCGGGCCCGGGACAGGGTCTGGATCGCGGCGACGACATCGCGCACCCCGGCCAGCGTCGGATCCACCCGGTCGGGCCTGGGCAGCTGGCGCTCGCCGTGGGTCGCGACCAGCGCGACGTCGATCCGATCGTGCTCAGCGTCAAGCCCCGCGCTGGCCAGCGCCTCGGCCAGCGCCGCCGCGCCAAAGCGGACCGCGAGCGAGGTGTCCGCGAGCCCCGGTCCCTCGCAGCCGGGGACCGGCGCGGCGTAGCGCGCCTGCGCGGTGGACACGTCGAAACGCTCGACCGGCTGAGCGCACGGCCGCCCGGACAGGACCCGCTGCCAGGTGTCCTCGGCCGTCCAGCCGCCGGGACTGACGGCGCCCGCTCCGGTCAGCCAGACCCCGTTAGACACTGGCTCCTACTCGCTGCATGATGAAGTCGGTGATGCTGCTGACGGTCAGCCGCCTGCTGACCTCGGCCAGCTGGGAGTCGGTCAGGGCCACGCCGTCGGCGGACAGCTTCTCCGGCAGGAATTGCGCGAGTTCGGTGAGCAGTTGCTTCACCTCGCCGTCGCTGACCGAGATCCCGAATTCGCCTTTGAGCGCCAGGATCAACTCGAGCAGGTCAAGGGAATCGGCGTCAAGGTCGTCGACGAGGCGCGATTGGAGCGTGATGTCATCGGCATCCAATTCGCAGATGCTTGGCCATATGCACGCGCAGGCGATTGAACACTTCGTCGCGGTCCATTGACATGGCGCACTTCCCCTCAATGCGGATAATAAAAGGGTCCAGCCGGTCAGGCGTCCACAGCACGACCCTAATCACGCGGACCAGACTGCGGCGAATATGACGTGCCGACGCCTCCATAACCGCAGATGTCACCACTGCATGACAATTCCCGATATCTCGGGGACACTGGAGCACCGCCCGAGTAACGGAGGATGCCGTGCCCACCTCAGCGCCGTTCGACCTGGCCGCCCGCCGTTCGGCCGCCGATGCGATGGTCGGGCAGCGGTACCGGCTCGCCCCGGTCGTGGTGTCGGAGCAGGCCGCGGTGGACTACGCGCTGGCCACCGGCGACGACCCGGCCCGCTACCACGGCGTCGCCCCGCCGCTGCTGGCCGTCAGGTTCGTCGCCCCGCTGTGGCGCCAGGTGTACCAGGACCCGCGGCTGCACACCACGGATCAGCTGGTGCTGCACGCCGAGCAGCGGATGTACTTCGCGGCCGGGCTGCGGCTGGGCGCGGCCATCACCGTGACCGGGTGGGTGGCCGGCCTGGTCGGCTTTGGGCTCGGCGACGCCGTGCTCATCCGCAGCCAGCTGACCGACGAGGCCGGCCGGGTCGTGGTCTCGATGGAGTGCACGCTGGCCGTGCCGGGCGGCACCGGCGGCCGGCCCGGCGGCGCGGTGCGCTGCCGCTGACCCGGGGCGAGACCGCCTGCCAGCGGCTGCGGCACTTCGACGAGCAGCGCCGGCCCGCTACGCGGACGCGGCCGACGATCACAACGCCCTGCACCTGGACGACGAGGCGGCCCGCACGGCCGGGCACCCGGGCCGGATCGTACACGGCATGTGCACGCTGGCCAGCGGGGTCGCGGCCCTGCCCGGCGACCGGCTCGGCCTGCGGTCGGCGCGGCTGCGTTACCTGCGGGCCCGCTTCACCCGTCCCGTCCGCCCCGGCGCCGACGTGCTGTACCGCGCGGAGCGTACCGGCTCGGCGACCACGTTCGCGCTGGCCGCCACCGTGGACGGGCGGGCGGTGCTCAAGAGCGCCTGGCTGGACTTCGCCCGCTAGCAAGTGCGGCTCTAAGCCAGCATCGGCGCCGCCCGGCTTGCCGTCGCGGCGGGCCGGGCCAAGATGGGGGCGTGAAGGTGATTATCGTCGGCGCGCGCATCTCCGGGGCCTCGCTCGCGATCAACCTGGCCAAAGCCGGCCACGACGTCACCCTGGTCGACCGGGCGACCTTTCCCAGCGACACGCTGTCCACCCACCTGCTGCAGGTCAGCGGGGCCCGGTGCCTGGCCCGCCTGGGCGTGCTCGGCGAGGTGGAGGCGACCGGGGCGCCGTATCTGCGGGCGATGTCGGTGGACTACGACGGGACGGATCTCAGCGGGATCGTGATGCCGCGGGACGGGTACCCGCCCGGTGGCGTCAGCGTGCGCCGCGATGTGCTCGACGCGATCCTGGTCGACCGGGCCACGGCGGTGGGCGCGGCCGTGCACGTCGGTACGTCCGCCGTCGACCTGGTCAGGGATCCGGGTTCCGGCCGGGTCGCCGGGGTGCGGCTGCGTCAGGGCGGGCGGCTGTGGACCGCCCAGGCCGACCTGGTCGCGGGCGCCGACGGCCGGCAGTCGCGGGTGGCGGCCGGGGTGGGCGCCCGGTTCTACAACATTGTGCCGAACGAGCGGTTCACCTACTGGGCCGACTACACCGGGGCCCGGGCCGAGCGGCTGGCCAGCGTCCACCATTATCGCGACGGCGCCAACCTGGTCATCGGCTTTCCGTCCGACGCCGGGGTCTTCACCGTCATGGTCGCGCCCGACCTGGAGAAGTTCCCCGCGTTCCGTACCTCGGTGGCTGAGTCCTTCGACGCGGCGGTGGCGGCCTGCGCGCCGCTGCAGCCGGTGCTGGCCACCGCCACCCGGGTGTCGCGCCCGGTCGGCACGACGTACATGCCCGGCTACTTCCGCGAGTCGCCGGCCCGGGCTGGGTGCTCATCGGGGACGCGGGCCACTTCAAGGACCCGACGCTCGGCCAGGGCATCTCCGACGCGTTGCGCCAGTCCGAACGGCTCACCGCGATGCTCGGCCGCCTGACCGGGCCCGCCCCGGCCGCTATCGACGCGGTGACCAGGCGGTGGGCCAGATGGCGCGACCGCGACGCGGCCGGGCATCTACTGGTTCTCCTCGGACTTCGCCCGCTCGGGCGAGCTCAGCCTGCTCGATCGCACCCTGCTGCGGCAGATCAGCCGGGACACCTCGGTGCGGCAGCGGTTCGTCGACGACGTGCTGTCGCACCGGCTCTCGCCCTACGACGTGGTCACGCCGGGACTGGTGGCCAGGGCGAGCTGGCCGGTGCTGCGCGCGGGCGGTCCCGACGCGCGGCGCCTGCTGGCCGAATTGCGCGACCGGGCCAGGGCCGAAGCCGTCAGGCAATACCGCAACCGGCGCCGGCACTACGGGGAGCTGCCGCGTAGTTCGCGCCGCCACGACGAGCTGAGCTGGTCGGCCGAAAAGCGCGCCGCCCTGGTCGACTAGAACCTGCCAGAAAGGACGAAACCATGCTGGTCACAAGCACCGCCAGCCAGACCGTGCAGCGTCTGTACGACGCCTACAACGCCCAGGACGTGGACGCCGCGATCGCGTGCTGGCGCGAGGGCGGCACCGAGTTCTGGCCGATGACCGGGGAGGTGACCGCGAAGAAAGACCTGCACGCCCACCTGACCGGCTTCTACGCCTCGTTCCCCGACTCGACCATCGTCTGCCACGACATGTTCGCGGTCGAGGACCGGGTGGCCACCCAGGTCACCTTGTCCGGGACGTTCTCCGGCGCCCCGTTCCAGGGGTTCCGGGCCAACGGCAGGCACTGGGAGACGAAGATGGCCGAGATCTTCACCGTCACCGATGGCCTCATCGACCACCTCGACGTGCACTGGGACTTCGTCGCCGTGGCCGGCAGATCGGCTTCCTGCCGCCCATGGACAGCCGCGCGGGCACCTTCTTCCGCGGCATGTTCAACACCCGGTCCGGGCCGGCCAGCTCCGCCGCCGCCGCGGCTAGGACGCTGGCTGATCCCCGCCCCGCCGCAGGCCCGTGCCCGGCGCCTTAGCCGGGAGGTCTGTGGGAGCTCCGGACCTGGCGGCGGATCGGGTGCACGGGGTCGTGCCGGATCTCCTGCGCGGCCCGTTCATGCGGGGCCTGGACTCCATGATCATGAACAGTCCGGGTCGTGTGGAGGGTGTCGCGTGGCTCCTGGGGGTGTCCTGGGGGTGTCCTGGGTGTCCTGGGTCAGGAGTGGAGCCGTGGCGGTGTTCACGCGTCCCTGCCGGGCCGCCCGGACCGGGGCCGGGGAGCATGCGGGGGCGGCGGGCCGGGGATCGTGGGCAGTTAGCTCGTTATTTCGGCGGTAGCGGTCCACGATCGCTGGCGGGGCGGCAGGCGGCGGGGCGGGAGGTTGCGGTGAGGCGGGCGGGGCGCGCGTGCGCGGGAAGGCGCGGCGGCGGGCCGCCGGGGTAGCCGTGCGGCGGCCGCTGGGTGATCCGGGCTGTTCATGATCATGGAAGGGCCCCTTTGTGCTGGGGCGGAGGGCTCGGGGAGGGGGTGGCGGGACAGGAGGGGCTGGAGGGTGGGGCGGCCTTTTCCGGGGGAGGTCGTCTCTAGCAGGGGCCGCCGGCGGATCCGGCGGAACTTCAGAGCGTGATCGTCGCCTCGATGATGAGCCGACGCGCACGGTGGGTGTTTTCGCCCTCGGCATACGGCACGGGGGTTCGTTGGATAGGCCGCTGAACGCGGATCCATCGCGATCGTGCTGGTGGCACGGTGGCTGCTGGGTGTGGTGATGCTGGTGTCAGCCCGTGGCTGGTCCGGCCCGGGCGCGCTGCAGGCCGGGCCGTCCGGTTTGCGTGGAAGGTTCGGCTTTCACGGATGATCTGGGCAATCATGGGGTACCAAAGTATCCAGGTGAGCCAAATATTCCACGATCTTTTTCGGTAAGAGTGACGGATGGGTTGCGGGTGCGGGGAGCGGCGGGGGTGACGGCTGGGGTCCGGCGCCCGGCCCCTCAGAGCGTGACCGTCGCTTCGATCGTGAGCCGCCGCGCAGGCCGCACGTTTTCACAGTCGACATACGGCACTGGGTCTTGCCGGATCGCCTGACGCTTCGGGTCGACCGTGCACTTTCTGGTGACGCGGCTTCGGAGACGGGATTCCATGATCGTAGAACAGTACGGGTCGGATCTGACCCGTACTGTTCACGATCACGAGGAAAGCTTTCTTGTGCTGGGCGGGGTGAGGCGGAGGACTTCGGCCGGGGAGGAGAGAGTGGTGTGACCGGGACGGGCCGGGCGAGGGCGGCGGGGCGCCTTCCTGGGCGGCCGTTTTGCCCCTTCAGCGGTCCGGGCGGCCCCAGGGCTGGAGCGCCGACGCGGGGAGCAGTCCGGTCGCGGGTGATGCCTGCGGCTGGTGGTGCGGCCGGGGTGCTGGCGTGTCCTGGCCTGGCCGGCCCGGTGGCACATCGGGCCGAGCTGGGTCATGACCGGGGAACCGAATTGAGCTCTCCGGCGTGTCGTGTGCCAGGATTGCGGTATGAGCGCGAATCCGTTGCTTCTGGAGCTTCTCGGGCCGGAGCTGGAGCTGCTGCTGCCGGAGCTGGATGAGAAGTCCCGGCGGCTGACACTGGGCGCGGTGGCCCGGGCGGCCGGGGACGGCGGGATCGGCGCGGTGGCCCGGGTGACCGGGGCGTCGTGGCAGACGGTGGCGGACGGGGCGGCGGAGCTGGCCTGCGGGCAGGTGGCCCCGCCCGGGCGGGTCCGCCGGGCGGGCGCGGGCCGCAAGAAGCTCGCTGAGACCGATCCGGGCCTGGTGCCGGCGCTGCTGGCCCTGGTGGAGGAGTCCACCCGGGGTGATCCGGAGTCGCCGCTGACGTGGACGACCAAGAGCGCGAAGCACCTGTCAGATGAGCTGACCGCCCGGGGGCACGCGTGCAGCCCGCAGACCGCCTGGCGGCTGCTGGGCGAGCAGGGGTTCTCCGCGCAGTCCAACGCCAAGGTCGCCGAGGGCAGGCGGCACCCGGACCGCGATGCCCAGTTCCGGTACATCGCCGCGCAGGCGAAGGAGCACCTGGCGGCGGGGCAGCCGGTGATCAGCGTGGACGCCAAGAAGTGAGAGCAGGCGGGCGAGTACGCCCAGGCCGGGCGGGAGTGGCGGCCCAAGGGCAGCCCGGTGCAGGTCCGCGACCACTCCTTCGCTGAGGCCGGGTCCGGGCCCGCGATCCCGTCCGGGATCTACGACGTGGGCGCCAATACCGGGTTCGTCAACGTGGGTACCGACCACAACACCGCCGCGCTGGCGGTGGAGTCCATCCGCCGCTGGTGGCGGCTGGCAGGCAAGGACGCCTACCCGGACGCCCGGCGGCTGCTGGTCACCTGCGACGCCGGGGGCTCCAACGGCTGGAGGAACCGGGGCTGGAAGGCCGGGCTCGCGGAACTGGCGCAGGAGACGGGCTGGCGATCACCGTGTGCCACTTCCCGCCCGGCACGTCGAAGTGGAACAAAATCGAGCACCGGCTGTTCTCCCAGATCACCCTGGGCTGGCGCGGGCGCCCGCTGACCAGCTACGACGTCATCATCAACACCATCAGCGCAGTCACCACCCGAACCGGCCTGACCGTCACCGCGGTCCTGGACGACAGCCCCTGCCCGGCCGGGACCCAGATCAGCGGCAAGCAGATGAACGACATCGAAGACCGCCATTTAACCCGCCACCAGTTCCACGGCGAGTGGAACTACACCGTCCTGCCCGTTCCCCGGGCCGCCCCCGCACCCGCCCCCTTCAGGACCAGCCCGTCCCGGCCGCTGCGGCGGCGACCTGCTGAACCATCCCTCGCTGACCGGCATGGACCCAGCCGCCCTGGACCGCCCTCGCCCGCAGCGCTGGAGATCCCGTACCGCCCCCCCCACCAGCAGCGCCGCTACCTCCGGCAAGGACACGTCCGCCAAAGAGCGCCCGGCAGCGGAGGAAGCAACCGCAAGCTCGATCTCACCGACCACGTGCTCGCCGTCCGGCTCCGCGAGCACCTGCAACTGCCGGGCAAGGTCATCGGCGCCCTGCTCGGCGCCGACAAGACCACCATCAGCCACGCCGCATGCCTGACCGCCAGCCTGCTGGCCAGCCGCCCGCAGCCGCCCGCAGCCCCGCCGCCAGGCATCCCGCTCCGCACCCTGGCCGACCTGCGCGACTACGCCGCCAGCCACGGCGTCACCATCCCCGACCTCAATGAAGCCGAAACCCCCCCGCATGACACACTAACGACCCCCGCCACACCGCAAACTCATTTTAATTTG
>CAVSTQ010000005.1:0-143001 GCA_963730825.1 uncultured Actinomycetes bacterium | reverse complement strand
CGCCGGAGAAGATCGCCTTCCACATGCGGACCCCGGCGTGGTGCCGCCGCCAGGCCGCGGGCATCGGCCCGGCGTGCGAGCAGGTCATCGCCGGGCTGCTCGCGGACAACGCGCTGTACCGGCTGCGCGCCGCGCAGGGCATCATCGGCCTGGCCGACCGGTGTGACCCGTCGCGGCTCGAGGCCGCCTGCGCGAAGGCGATCACCGCCGGGGACCCGTCCTACCGGACCGTCAAGGGCATCCTGGCCGCCGCCGCCGAGGCCGAGGCGCTGCCTGCGCCGCCGGGGACGGCGGTGCCGCCGCGTTCCTGCGCGGCCCCGCCTCGTTCGCGAACGTCATCCCCATGCCCGGCGCGGTCACCAGCGACGAGGTCCGCCCGGCCAGGACGCAGGCCACGTCATGACCGCCGCCGCGAGCACCGCAGCCCCGGACACCGGCGGGCTGCTGCCCGCCCGGCCGCTGGCTGCCCTGGCGCACGCCCTGCGCGCTGCCGCCGCGTTCATCGAGCAGGCCGGCATCCCCGGCCTGTCCCTGACCATCGACCAGGACCAGATCACCATCCAGGTGCCCGCTGCCCTGGCCGGCCCAGCCGGACAGCCGCGGTCACGCTGCTCGCCGCCGCCGCCGCGGCCACGCGGCCCGCGACATGCGCCCCGGCCCGACCCGCGGATGGATCAGCGCCGACGGGCAGATCGCCGGCCACCACACCCGCATCTTCACCGCCATCACGGAGGCAGCACCATGACCACCGCAGTGACCGTCACCGACCGCGGCGCGCTGGCCGCCTCGCTCCGCGACCTGAACCTGTCCGGCATGCTGGACACCCTCGACGCACGCCTGGCCCAGGCCCACGCCGGGGAACTGGGCCACCTGGACTTCCTGCAGGTCCTGTGCCAGGACGAGATCTCCCGCCGGGAAACCACCTCCCTGGCCCGCCGGATCCGCGGCGCGCGGTTCGAGACCGAGGCCACCCTCGAAGGATTCGACTTCGCCGCATCCCCGAAACTGCCCGCCGCCCAGATCCGCGACCTCGCCGCCCTGCGATGGCTGCAATCCGGCGAATCGGTCATCCTCTACGGGCCGGTCGGGGTAGGCAAGAGCCATATCGCGCAAGCCCTCGCCCACCTGGCCATCCGCTCCGGCGCCGACGCCCGGTTCATGAAAACTAGCAGGACCCTGGCCCACCTGGCCGGCGGATACGCCCACCGCACCTGGGACAAGCGGCTCCGCGAGCTGACCCGGCCCGCCGTGCTCGTCCTGGACGACTTCGCGATACGCGAGCTGACCGCTGCCCAGGCCGACGACCTGTATGAGCTGATCACCGAGCGCGCCGGGAAATCCGTGATCATGACCAGCAACCGGGCGCCAGCCGACTGGTACCCGCTGTTCCCCAACCCCGTCGTCGCCGAGTCTCTCCTCGACCGGGTCATCAACAGCAGCCACCAAGTCGTCATGACCGGGCCCAGCTACCGGCCCAACAAACGCCCCGGGCGTGTCATCCCCACCGGGACCACGAGCACCAGCTAAAATAAGAACACAGGCCAGGACCTGGGGAATTACTTGAGCATCACCCCTGGGGAATTAGCTGAGCGCCCACATCCTGAAACCTTCGCCCATCTACTCAGCTGCCGACCTCGCTCGTTCGTCGGCTAGGTCTAGCAGGGACGCGAGGGTACGGGGCCGCCTTTTCGCCACCTGGCTGAGAACGGCCGGTCTGCAACCACCCGGAGGATGGGGATCAGCGTCCTGTCCAAGGCTACATAGGTGAAGGCGAGCAGGTGACGCACTCGATGTAACGACAGCAGGTGCTGGCGACGGCGATCACCTGGTGTTGACACGGCGGCTAGGCCCGCCGGGATCTTCCCGCCATATCAGCAGCAGCCAGGCTCGTCGCTGAAGTTCCCCGATCCACCGTTCCGTAGCCTGCTGGATACGGTGCTACGTTGCCCTCCCAGCCGAGGCGGTTAAAAGCCTCGGCTGATGAAGCTACGACATAGGGACACCGGCGAAGATGACAGCCAGATCCGAAGAATCCGGTCTGTGGTAGCGAGCCGGACATGGCTCCAGCACGAAGCCCGTCTCCTTGCGCGCCACGGTCTTAGTGGCCCTCAGCGCCCGGTCCGGATAACCTACCCCAGTCAGTTCGCCTTGCGGGGTATACCACTCATGGGACTCGCCGGTACGGACGACGTTTCCGAAGTGGCAGCACCACATCCGCCCCTCGTTCTCGTCGATGACGAACACTCCTAGGCGGTATCTGTTCTCGAGGTACCGGATCTCGTCCGGGACGCGGATCTCGTGAGCCGCCTGCGCGCCGAGGAGCCGGGCAGCACGCCCCGATGTGAACACCCACACGGTGCCGAAGAAACCACGCATCTTATCGGCCTGAATGCGGCGCTTCATCTCAGCGACCTCAATCGGCGAGTCCTGCACCTCGACCGCGATCCGCGTCCCAAACGGAGGAACCGTAACCGCGACGTCGATACGCCGGCTCACGGCGGGGTGCATTTCCTCCAGCTCAACGGTGTAACCCAGCCTGCGGAACTGGTCAGCGAGGACACGTTTTGCGAGAAGGTGACGAGTGCTCTCTCCGGCAGAGTCGCACGCTGAACCCGGCTGGTGGGCGAAGTGCGCGACCTTGACCCGACCTCGCTTGAGGATGACGGCGCCGTCGCACAGCGGGCAGTAGAAGTCGCAGTCCGGCAGGCTGCGGCTGGCCTCAACGCGTTCCCCGGAGGAGCGGCGAGCGACGAGCATCGATGACTCCTGAACTTCAGATCTTCCAGGCACCTGCTTGCCGTCGCTCCCGCGATGCGGCTACCAAGAGCAAGAGAATAACCGGATTTAGGTCGGATTCGACAGCATCGCAGGCCCATCAAGTCGACCGCTCAGTGTTGGCTGAAGGGCTCGGGTGAGCACCCTGATGAGGCTCTCCGTTAGTCCTCTCTGGCTTCGAAGAAGTTGATGATTCCAGCGCGCAGTGTCGGCCGGAACGTGCGGAGCACGGTATCCCCGATTGTCCATTCAGCTGCATCCTTGCCTGCCATCCGGAGGCCTTCGATAGCCGCGCCTGCATCATCCTCGCTCCGAACGCCCTGCAAGATCGCGACAACAACGTCACGAACGTGCCACCGATTATGATTGCGCCCTAGGCACGCGAGCCCGCAGATGGCATCCCTGAGAATGACCGAGTCGCCGGTCGCAGCGACGGCCCGGCGGGCAAAGCCAGCGAGCGCATCACACGTGCTGAAAGCGAAACTACCCTCAAGCCGCTCCGTGAATGCCTGGAAGACACGGTAAAAGCCGGCAGGGTCACGGTCCCACCACCACTCCACTGAATCGGCAGGCAAGGCACTCAGCGCCCAGGCGAACGACCCCATCTCGTCATCGTCCGATGGGTCCGTCTCCTCGGCCCAGCGGGCCAGTTCATCGATAGCAGCCTGGTCGGCGACGCCCCCCTCTTGAAGGCGAGGCCATAGGCGATCTGCTCTCTCCTGCGGTGTTTCCCACGCTCCGGCGGGAACCACGGCTACGGCGCCCTCGATGGCGGCAAGCAGGTCGGCCACGTTCGCATAACGACGGTTCGGGTTCTGCGAGATCGCCCGCTGGATCACCGCCCGCAGTTGCCCCGCAGGCACCTCATCATCAACAGGGGTGCCGCCAATTACGAGCGCCTGCAGGATCTTCCCCGCCGAATATATATCGGCGCGCATGTCCACGCGCTTGGCGTCCTTCCACTGCTCAGGCGCCGTATAAAAGGGAGTGCCCATGGTCTCAGCCGTGACGGTGAGCATGGTCCTCTCCGCCACTGCCCGCGCGAGTCCCAGGTCAGCAATCGCCCAGGTTCCTGCCTGCGTGCGCAGCACGTTCTCTGGCTTGAGATCACGGTGAAGGATCTCCCTTCCGTGGATATGAGCAAGACCCGCGCAGATCTCGCGCATCACCGCCACGATGCGCTCTTGTTCCATCTTCTTACCCAGTTCATCGGCCAGGCTGCCCAGGGCGAGGGGCATTGCGTACCACAGTCCGTGCTTCTCGTCGGTGCCGCTGGCAAGCACGGGCATTACATGCGGGTGCCTGAGCTCGGACATCAGCCGCAGCTCACGCTTGAATCGGGCGACCATCTCCGGATCGAGTGCGTGGGCCTCCCGGAGCACCTTCACGGCCACCTCGGCCCAGCTCGGACTGTTGAGGTCCTGCGCGCTATAGACCACGGCGAACCCGCCACCTCCGATCTCGGCTCCGAACTCGAAACGCCGTCCTACCGCTAGGCGCTGGGTGTGCGCGGCAGGCCGACCTGCCGTCCGGCGTAGCCCGCTATCGGCCCAGCGGCGAATCACATCCAGATCCCAGACGTCGCCGACAGTCAGCTCGGCTACTGGCAGCGGAAAGTCATCACGCTGCCGCAGCTTGGCGACCTGCTGACGCGACACCTTCAATTCTGCAGCGACTTCAGACACCCCTCCGAGGCGAAGGGGCCCGCTATTAGTTGACATGACGTCAACTATATAGGAAAGGTTGACGACGTGTCGCCTATTAGCGTGACAAGCTTTGCCCGGCCCTACGCTCGTACGTGTTGATCACGTAACACGGCCGACGCCGGCGCGGCCGGGCGAAGCCCAGCCGGTTCGCCTCTGCCCGGTCCGGGCACACGCCGCCGGGTGGCAGGATCGATGAGATGGAGCGGTTCATTGACCGGCTGCGCGGCGGCAAGCTCCGGCCCTACGCGCCGGATGTCCTGGCTGATCCGGTCGAGCACGAGAACGTGGTCCGCGAGCAAATCAGCGAGGAATTCAGCCTCCGGCACCATCGGGCGCTGACGATGGCCGAACTTGACCAGCTGACCCAGTTCGCCCTGGAGAACTCGCCGGTCCGGGGTGTGGAGAAGTTCGACCGGTCGCTGCTGTCAGGTATCCCGGTGATCGCGGCCGACGACGTGGCCCGGTACTGCGAGGCGCTGCCGGCCGGGACTGATGTCAGCGACGTGGTGGCTACGATGGCGCCGCCGTTCAACCGCTTCTTCGTCGACATCCAGGACGTCCCCAACAAGCTGGGCGCGTCGGCCTGGGGCGTCTACGTCGAGGCCCTGGAAAACCCCGACGTCGAGCCTCATCTGGGCGACGACGGCGTCCCGCGCTGGCTGCTGTGCTTGGATACCTTCCTCGAGGTCACGCCCTGGCTGTCGGCCGGGCCCGTGACCCACCATCTTGTCGGCCTGGCCGAGGACGGCACCTGGTTCCGGCATGCCGACGGCGACACTTACTTCGGCGCCGGCCTCGCACGGATGGAACCCGCGCCGCCTGCCGCGGTAGCCCACCACGACACAGAGGGCATGCTCGAGTACGTCCTGCCGGTGCTGTTCGCCCTGTCGCTCATGCACTGCCGCAACGTGGAGATCCGTACCGTCGAGCCGGATCCCGAAGCGTCCAGGGCACACCGCCGGAGGCGGCATCATCGGCTGGTGCGCTACCAGGTGCTGGACATCGAGCCGATGCGCCGGATCCTGAACCAGGCCGGGGCGGCCGACCCCCAGGCCGGCGGGCTGCGCCGGGCCCTGACGATCTGCCGCGGTCACTTCAAGTCGTTCACCCCGGACGCGCCGCTGTTCGGCAGGCACACCGGCCAGTACTGGTGGGCGCCGCACGTCCGCGGCAATCCCGACGCCGGCATCGTCGTGAACGACTACCGGGTCCACGCCCCCGGACAGGTGGGCGGCGCATACCGGCAGGCCAGCGAGACCGCACCCGACGAGCACCTCCCGGCACCGGCGGCCGGAGACCCCGATACCGCGGGAGCGGGATGGGTCGAGCACAACACGACGCAGAACCGGATCGCGCGGATCGTCGCCGCACGGGGCTGGGCACCGCGATCACCGCGGGCCGACGAGCCACGGTATGACCTGGCCTGGGCCCGCGGGCAGACCATCTGGGTCGCCGAGGTCAAGTCGGTCACCAGACAGAACGAGGAACGGCAGCTGCGCACCGCTATCGGGCAGGTGCTGCGGTATCGCCAGAAGCTCACCGCGGGCGGCCACGATGTGCAGGCGGTCATTGTCACCAGCCGCCCGCTATCCGATCCTAGCTGGGACGAGCTGTGCCAGCTGGAAGGGATCATCCTGGCCTGGCCGGATGTCGCCGCCGCCCGGCTCGCCTCGTCCGAGCCCCGGGCCTGAGCGGCAGCTTGCAGCCGGCAGCGGAAGAGCGGAGGCGTCACCTGGGCCCGACACGCCGTAGCCCTGGTCCGCCCCAGAATGCCATGCCGCTGACGGGGCGCCCGGCAGACCGAGCGTGCCGAGCGGTACGGCGGCGTCAGGATAGCCGTTTCCCTGGTCCCGGCGGTTTCTGCTGGGCCGGGTGCTGGGCGCCGGCGTCCTGGGTGGCCGCGTGGTCCAGCTCGATGGTGGCCAGCAGCGGCCTGTCGACCCGCTCGCGGCCGGTCATGATGGCGCATATGGCGGCCTCGCGGATCAGGTGGGATAGGGACACGATGTAGCCACCGGTGCGCCCGAAGAGGTACTCGGCCAGGCCTGGCAGGGTGCCGGGTTTGTGGTCGTGCAGCAGGAGCATGCGCTCGAAGCCCTCGATGAGGCTGCCCCATTCAGCGCGCTGCACGATGGTGCTGTAGCTGCACGGCGTGGCCTTCAGCGGGGTGAACCGCCGGGCCAGTTGGTGTCCTCGGGGCCCGGCGAAGAACCCGCAGTTCTCCACGTTGATCCCGGCCAGGATGGTGGCCGGGACGTGATCCATGAAGTACTTCAGCTGGTCAGACTGCTGCGCGTGGCTTGCCCGGGACCGGTCGAGCTCGTGGACCTCATCGACCTTACCGACTGCTCCGGCCTGGAGTTGCCGTCTGACCTGCGCTAATGCTTAGTTTACATGTTCTCGATGGAAGATGGGAAGGCTTTGGAAAGTCCGCCCGATTCGGGCCGTGAATGGTTGTGGACGCGTATCGGGATCTGTCCTGTGGCGGGCACGGAACCGGGACCGCTCGCGGGAGTCCGCTGTTCGGGTTGCCGTCCATGCCGCGCTTCTCGGCTGACTTACTGGCCCGGAGCGGCGCTGCATGGAGGCTAGAGTGGGCGTCCCGGCCTGGCCGCAGTTGCAATGTCCGCTAGACGCCGATGTTACGAAAGCGTGCTCTTGCTAGACGGCTCGTTTCGCAAGATTGGGTGGAGACTTTCCATGTCTGGTTCATCGCTCGGGGCGGGCTTGAAGGGAGCGGGACGGATGTCGGCTGGATTAACTCACGCGCTTATCGCCAGGCAGAGGGTACGCAACCGGATCTTCATCGTGATGGCCGTTGTCGCCGTGATAGTGAATGTCGGTCTCGTCGCCGTGATCGTGGAAGTTTCCACCCACTCGGCCCATGCTGCGGGCGGTGTCCTTGTAGCCGCTGTCGTGGCGGTGATCATTGGCACCACGGGGGCTGCCCTGGCGGTAGACGAAGTCCGCGTGTACTCGCACAAGGCCGCGGCAGGCGATATCGTGCTTCCGATCGTGATGGAGATCGCGAAGCAGCTTGGCATGGAGCCGCCAACGGTGTGGATCGTCGAAGACGATCATGCGGTAAACGCCTTCTCGGCTGGCGCCGGGGATGACGTTGAGATCTTCTTTACCCGCGAGTTCCTCAAGAAGTTCGGTAACAGTCCGCCGACTGAGGTGGTAACAGCTTACCTTCTCGGGCGCGCTGCGGGCGGGGATAACGTAGCGACGATAGTGTCAAACGGGTTCTTGAACTGGATACTCATCCTATTCCGCGATGCTATAGCTCCGCTTAGCCGTACGCTCCGGGAAGCCGGTATGGCCTGCCTGAGCTTCGGCGATCTGGAGAAACCGGAACCGGGAGGCAATGAAGCCGATGACATGTTCGACAGGTTCATCTTCTGGGCAATTCAGGTAGCGCTGCTGGTGGTAAGCAGCGCAGCCCTGATCGCGGTATCGGCGGCGGTCCTGTTGTTCGGCGGGACCCTCGCTGTCATAGCGTGGGGAGTACGAGTTATGACAATCCGGCAGCACGCTCGTGGAGCCGGCATGATCACCGGGGAATTGGTCAAGCGACCGGCAGCGCTGGATGATGCGCTGGAGCGATTCCGTGACCTTCCAGAAAAGAAAATCACGCTTGCTTGTATGAAACCATGCGTCCGTGGCCTGTGCTTCACCGCCTCTGCGGGGTACGCATAGCGTCCATGGCTGGACGCCTACCGCTGCTCACCCCGTTCGCGCGCGTCGGCTCCGCCGACTTCGGCATCCGGGACGCCGCTCATAACGACTACGCGCGCAGGCGCCTCCGGGCGGCTGTCGCGTCCGGTGATGGAGCCTGCCCTTATTCTGGCCGCCGCTGGCCGCCGTCAGCGGCGGATTCCGGTAAACCGCCGGCAAGGCAAAGGGCCCGGTCGCCCGGGGGGCGACCGGGCTCAGGATCGAGGTCTGGCCTGGCTATTTCTGTTGTGGGTCGAGGAGCTGGGCTTCGATGTCGGCGATGCGCCGGTCCTGGAACCGCAGGTTCGACCGTGCGGCTTTCAGCCGCTTGTCCAGGGTCCGGTTGTCGGCGGTGAGCTGGCGTACTCGTTGTTTGAGGGTGGTGTTCTCGGTGGTGATGCGCTGGATGGCGTCCTGGGTCCACTCGGCCTCCAGGTCGCGGACTTGCCCCAGGAGCTCGCCGATGCGTTCTCGCTGCTGGACGATCTCGGCGTGCGCGGCCTTGAGCCTGTCCTCGGCGTTGAGGGCCCGTTCCCGCCAGGCCGCCTCCTGGCCGGCGTCGCGGTCGGTCAGGTGGCTGATGTAGCTGGTGGTCTCCTGGCCGGTCATGCCGGGCATGGTGTAGCGGACGGCGATGCGCTGGTCGAGGGCGGCGAGGATGCCGAGCTTGATCCGGCGGCGCAGGGTGGGCTGGCCGATGAGCAGGCAGGCCAGGGGGCTGGCGGAGTCGAGGTCGTGGTTGGTGAGCATGCGGATGGCTTCGAGCTGGCCGGGTTCGAGCATGTGGGCCTCGTCGATGGCCAGGACGGGGATGCGGCCGCGTTCGGCATGCTCGCGGGCGAGCAGGTCCATGGCCTGGGGTGTGAGGGTGGCGTGGTGGGTTTTCGGAACGCCGCCGAGCGCAGCGACGATGGCGTGGTTGATGCCGCGGACGCCGACGGAGGGGTTGCCCAGGTAGATGAGGGTGTGGCGGGAGGCGTCGAGGCTGGCGAGGGCGGCGCGCAGGGCCACGGTCTTGCCGGCGCCGACTTCCCCGGTGATCACGCCGAGGGCGTGCTCGCTGATGCACCAGCTGATCCGGGCGGCTGCCTCGGCGTGGGCGGCGTGGCGGTGCAGCATGCCCGGTGCCAGGTCCCGGCGGAACGGCATCTTGGTGAAACCGTAGTGGGCCTGGAGTTTCTCGATGCTCACAGTTCCTCCTCCTGGGCGTTCGGGGACAGTGCGTCGTCGATGGTCATCTGGCCGGGCAGCTGAGCGGGGCCGGGAGGGCTAGGAGCCGGGTCGCTGAGGCCGGCGAAGCTGATGGCGTCGCCGGCGAGCCCGGCGTCGTGGGCGGCGTCGAGGAGCCCGATGTAGTCGATGCCGGTGGGCGCGGGCGGCGGGACGGCATGCTCGGGCCGGGCTTTGGGGTGGGAGTGGCGGCCGATGACGTGCGGGATCGCCTGTCCGGCGGGGTTGCCCTGCCAGCGCACCTCGATGACGGCCAGGTCGAAGGGGTCGAAGATCAGCTCGACCTTCCGGCCGGTCAGTGAGGGGTCGACCTGGTAGGTGTTTCCGTGCAGCGACACGGTGGCGGTCTTGCGGACGGTGCGGCGCTCGCTCCACAAGAACGCCTCGTGCAGCTGGCCGGGGCCGGGCAGCGGCGGGGCGGTCCCGGCCCAGCCCTGGGCCCACCGCGTCAGCGGGGCCTGCCCGGTTTCGGAGTGGACCCGGCGGTGGTAGACGGTTTCGGTCCAGGCGGTGAACAGCCGGTTCAGCTCGGCGATGCTGGTCACGTGCCGCCGGCCGTCCTGGCCGGGATCGCCGGTGATCTCGACCAGGAACTGCTCGCGGACGGTGCGGAACAGCCGCTGATCTTCCCTCGTCCCTGCGGGCGGCGCGGGGTGCTGTGAGTGAGCTTGATGCCGAGCACGGCGCAGCCGCGCAGCAGCCACGCGTCCACGAACGCGGACCCGTTATCGACGTAGATGCGGTCGGGGACGCCGCGGCTGGCCAGGGCTGGCCGCAGCGCGGCAGCGAGGCGGACGGTGTCCTCGGCGTGGCCGAAGCGGTGCCCGGTGATCAGGCGCGAGTGGTCGTCAACGAAAGCGAAAAGGTACGTTTTGCGGCCGCCGATGACGGGCCCGTGCAATGCGTCTCCGGTCCACATCTCGTTGGGACGGGCCGCCTCGAACCGGCCGAACGCAGGCGGCGGGCTGCCGTCTGGCCGGGTGTCCAGTTCCAGGCGCGCGAAGTGGCGCTGCAGGGTCCGCTCCGACGGTGACCATCCGCTGCTGGCGCGCAGGACCCGGGCGACCTGCGCGGCAGTGCGGGCCGGGTTCTCCCGCTTCAGCGCCGCCGCCAGGGCGAGCACCTCGGCAGGGGTCCGCGGAGTGACCTGGCGGGACGGCGGGGCCAGCGCGTCGAACCCGCCAGCCCGCCAGGCGCGGATCCACCGGTCCAGGCTGGCCCGCGACACCCGGGCCGGCTCGCCGAACGGCCCGGCATGCTCGCAGGCAGCCAGTTCACGGACCACCCGGCCCCGCTGGCGGGTACTGAGCCCGGGATCGGCTGCCTCCCGGATCAGCGAGTACCGGAACAACGCGACAGCACGGGCCCGCTCCGCACGGCGGGCCTCCTCATCACCAGCAGCGGTCATTGCCAAACCTCCAGGACACGGCAGAAAGGGGTTGATCTTGCTCCCCGCAACCCTGCCGGCCCCTCGGGCCGCCGCCTAGCCCCAGCTGGTGTTGACCTGCCCCGGCGCCCACGACGGCGACAGCAGCAGCCCCCCGCTCACTGAGCTGGCCAGCACCTCCGGCGACAGGCTGCCCGCCAGCGCGGCCCAGCGGCGCCCCGCCGCCTGCGCCGCCGCAGTGACCGCGGCCACCGCGTCCGCGGCTGCCGACCCCGCGGGCGGCAGCGGCGGCGGATCGGCGTCCAGCGCGCACAGCCACCTCGTGAACACACCCCGGACCAGCACGGCCCGCGAGGCGAACCGGGCCAGCCAGCTGCGCACCGTCGACACCGGGCGCCCCAGCACGGCCGCGATCTTCCGGTGGCCCGCACCAGCCGCGCTGGCCGCCAGCCCCGCCCAGATGACCGCCGCCCCGTCCGCCCGCCGCAGCAGGCAGGACACCGGCAACAGCACATGCGTCACCCCGCAGCCCCCGCACCGCGACCGCCGCGGGCGCAGCCGCCAGCCGACCCCGCCCGCCCCGCGGATCACCCGCTCCCGGGCATGCCCCCACCCCGCCAGCCGGCCCGAGCACAGCGGGCAGCGCAACGACCCCGCCGCCAGCCGCTGCTCGACCACGCCCGCAATAACGCCTACCGTGACCACTGGTGCCTCCGCGCACCCCGCGCGGCCCTCCCGCTCCCTCGGCCAAGAGACAGGCGGGAGGGCCGCTGCCTAACCGGACGTGATCACCGTGGCGTCGCACACGAAAAAGGGCAACCCGCAGGGTCGCCCTCCAGACCATCCTCACCATCAACGGCGCCCAGCCGCCCCTACGTCCTCACTCAGAGTGCCGCGGGACAGCAGCCGCCCGTACAAGCCTGCAGATTGACTAGTAACGATGGCGGCGCCGCCACCACTCCGCCGTCCGAGAAGCCCTTAAGGTGTAAGTACCCCAGGACGGTACGGGCCAAGACGATCTACCGCCAGTATGCCGTCCTGGATGTGGGAGAGGACCCTCGTCCCGCGGTTCACTGAGAAGGTCCGCGCGGACCGCGGAGACGCTGCGCTTCGTCGCTGAGCGCAACGTTGTAGAGGATGTTGTCTACGTTCGGGCCACACTGCGCCGCCACCGCCCGGTAAACCTGCGGGGTGTCCAGCGCCGTGACTGTGGTGACCCCGGTCAGCACCGCGGGGGATACTGACCGGGACCATACCAGCCACCCGGTTACTTCACGAAATTGACATTCACGCCTTTCTCGATGGCTGCGCCGGAGATGGCGTCATAGACGACGGTGTAGACGTCAGCGCTGCGGGCCGCCTGGCCTGGCGGGGTGAGCAGAGGGGTTTTCGCGTGGACCGTGACCACCCAGACCTTTCTGCTGGTGGACAGCAGGGGATCGGTGGCCAGGTGGTTAGCGTCGTCGAATGCACCGAGTGTCATCAGCTGGGCATGGGCTGCCGCCGATTCCGGCGCCACCGGCGCTCCTGGTCCGGCCGCCGCCCGCCGCGCGTCAGCAATAATTTCATGTTCTGGTACGACTTTCCCGTGGATGTCCTGTGCTGCCTTGTAGTGGGCGATGCGGTAGGCCTTACCGCTGGCGGCTGTGACGTGCGGCGGAGTCGGCGCTGCGGTACGCGGCGCATGCGCCGCTGCGGCGGCGCCCCCTGCGGTGACGGCGATAAGGGCCATGCTGCCGGTGGCAAGCACGATGGTTTTCTTCATGTCAGGTTCTCCTGTGATGGGCTATACCTGGTGTCAGGTCGCCGGCTTGCTCCAGTACCAGTTGTCGATCTGGCCTTGGTCCGCGCCGGTCATGCCGGGTGTCTTGCTGGTCCAGGACTCGCGAGGCCAGTTCACGTGTGCGCCGCTGGCGTTGATGATCTGGCGGTAGATATCGAAGAGGTCCGCGAACGAGCCCGGCTGGGAGGTCGACGGGTTGTACAGCTCCCCGCCGACATCCATTCGGTAGCCGATCCAGCTCCTGAGCGCCGTTGAGGTCCCGACCCGGTTGCCGTCGACGAAGATGTACCACGTGTTGGGGCTCGGCCCGCGCGAGACCTGGTAGCTGTGGTTAGTCCCGTCCGGGGATACGTTGGCGATGGTGTGCTGCCACTGGGTACCGGTGTCTCCGCGGGTGTCGGCCCAGAACATCGCGTAGGCGCCGCAGTGGCATGAGCCGTCTGACCAGAATTCGTACCCGTCGAGCAGCCCGGTCTCGATGTAATCGTTGGTGGATGAGTCAGGGCCGTTGCCCAGCATGAACCACGTCTCGGAAGTGATGTGGTACGGCGCTGCCGCGCTGGATCCTCCTGGGTTCATGTTGTTGTTATGCTGGGAGATGTACACTCCGGTGAGCTGCGAACCGGACTGGTCGTAGGACTGGACTGAGTAGCAATGCGGATTGATGCATCCGGTGGCTGCCTGTGCTGGAGCAGCTGGCAGGCTGAATACCGCGGATGCAGCTGCAGCCACGGTTGCGAAGGCCAGCGTGGCCCCGCTTTTTATCTTCATTGTTCCGCCTCCGTGTTTACCGTTATGGCGCCAGCGCGGGCGAATATCGCCGGTATATGCCACTTGTTCGTATCGCCATCGGCACGGCGCCCTTTCTGCCATGACGAGCTCATAGGCCTCCTTGAGGTCTGCTTCCCGGCGCCTTGATCTGGTCGAGAAGCCGGATTGATATCGACGCTAGGCACGCCGTTCCGGCAGTACCACGAAGGAAACCCACAGGTTGCCCACAGGTCCGAAGTCGGCCCTAGCCAGTGCTACCTGTCATCGAAGCTGTCTGGCTGCGATGGGATGCCCGGACCAACTGCCCAGGGGAATGAGCCGACCCGGGATTTGCCGGTCAGACGGAATGACGGGCGTTACAGTCCGCGGCTTCGAAGCAATTCCCCGATCCGGCGCGTGCGTGCCGGGCTGAGCGGCTGATAGATGGCCATAGCCCGGCGGAAGCTAGCTCCTGCCCCGGATCGGTCGCCGCGGTGCAGGCTGCAGTGCGCGAGTCCTTCGAGGGCACGCGCCAGCTCAGGCGGCAGGTCGATGCGGTCAGCGATAGCTCGCGCCCGTTCGTGATAGGCGCGGGCGTCGGCCTCCCGGGCGTCGGCCAGTGCCAGTTCGCCCATCGTGTTCAGTACCTCGGCCTCACCCTGCACGATGCCCAGATCCTGGAATAGTGCCAGCGCCCGCTCAAGCAGGGAAACCCCGGCGGCGTAGTCCCCCGTCGCTGTCGCCAGTGAGCCCATTCGGTTCAGGACGTTGGCCTCACCCATGCGATATCCGAGCTCACGGTAGAGCTTCAGAGCCCGTTGCTGGCTCGTGGCGGCGGAAGGGTGGTCTCCAGACCCCTGCTGTGCGTTGCCGAGCCAGTGCAGGGCATTGGCCTCGCCGAAGCGGTTCCCGAGCTCGCGGTGCAAGGCCAGCGCCTGTTCCTGGTTGGCCGCTGCCGCCGGATAGTCTTCGAGGGCGTCCTGCACTGCGCCGAGGAAGTTGAGCGCGTTGGCTTCACCGTATTGATCGCCGAGCTCGCGGTGCAGGGCCAGCGCCTGTTCCTGGTTGGCTGCTGCCGCCTCGTACTGTCCATTCGCATGCTGGACGACGGCGATGTAGCCGAGCACCCCGGCCTCCTCGATCCGGTTACCGAGCACGCGGAAGCAGTCAAGCGCCCGATTCAGGCTCGCGATTGCCGCTGCCCTGTCTCCGGTCTCGTACCGCACGAAGCTCAGGAACCTTAGCGCCTCCGCTTCCGACAGGAGGTTGCCTGACCGGCGGCTCAAGCTCAGTGCGAGCTCCAGGCTGGCGGCGGCAGCCGCGTAATCGCCCGTTATGTACTGCATGTCGCCGAGATCGGTCAATGCCCCGGCCTCACTGGTGATGTCCTTTTGGCGGCGGGCCATCGACACGGCGGTGGCGTGCAATGCCAGGCCGTGATCCCAGAAGCCCTGAGTCCGCAAAAAGCCGTGCATAGCCGCCGGGAAAGCCACGGCATAGCGCGGCATACCGTGCCGGGCCGCGTATTCGGCCGCTGCGGCGAGGTTGAGACGGTCTGCGTTCATCCATGCCACGGCAGCGCTCTGCGTCGACAGATCAGGAGCATCCCCGGGGGGCTTGACCATCAGCCCGCGTACCAAGGCAGGAGCGCGGCGTGCCAGGTGAATATCCGCAGCGCGAGCCGTATACAGATAGTAGTCAAGAAGCCGGTGCAGGCGTGCGGCCTGATCGGGAAACGGCTTTGTCGCGGTCAGCGAACGGGAAAATTCACGGATCAGGTCATGCATCCGATATCGGCCGTGCTCGAATTCAATAAGCAGGTAATGACTGTAAAGGCCCTCCAGGCTGGCGCGCGCCGCATTAAGCTCGCTACCGTCCAGCGCGACCGCGGCATAAATGTCTATGTCGGCTCCGGGGTGCAGGCCCAGCACGCGGAACACGCGTTGCTGATCACCGTCCAGCTCAGCATAGGACTTCTCGAAGGCCGAGGCGACCGGCTGCGTATCCGGTGACGTTAAGGGCACGCGGTCCCGCTCGGCTCTCAGCTCGCCAACCAGGTCGGCGGCCGTCCAGCTCGGGTGGTGATGCAGGCGCCGCGCCTGCAGGCCGATCGCAAGCGGCAGGCACCCGCACAGCCGCGCGATCTCCTCCGCATCCGGGTCGTCAGCCTTCAGGCTCGGCAGGCCGGCCAGCCGAACGAACAGGAGCGCCGCTTCCTGGTCTGACATCGCGTCGAGGCTGATCGCGCGCGAATCCTCCAGGTCAATCAGCCGTTTGCGGCTGGTGACGATAACCAGGCTGCGTGATGCACCGGGTATCAGCGGCCTGACCTGCTCGCTGCTGACCGCATCGTCCAGGATGACCAAGAGCTTATTTTCCGCGGTACGGGCCCGCCACAGGGTGGTCCGCGCATTCAGGTCTGCCGGGATGTCGCCAGCCGCTACGCCGGACGCTAGCAGCAGCATGCCCAGCGCGTCCTGGGACGTGACCGGCTGCTGCCCTGCCGTGTGCCCGTGCAGCGGCAGAAACAGCTGCCCCTCTGGGAAAAGCGCCGCGACTTCATAGGCTGCATGCACCGCTAGCGCTGTCTTGCCGACCCCCGCCATGCCACCGATCGCGTGAATTTCCACGACCCCCGGGACACCGCCGGCCGCATTTACGAGCTGCCGCAGCTCTTCATCCCGGCCGGTGAACGAAACCGGTGCGCGCGGCAATGTCCGCACCATGGCCGCAGCGTGCGCATGCCCGAACGCCACCGTCTCGAATGCCTCGCGGTCCTCGCCGCCGAGGTTGAGCGCATCGGCTAGACGCCGTGCCGTATCGATACGCGCCGTGGCGTTAATCCCGCGTTCCAGGTCGCTCACCGAACGTGCGCTGATGCCCGCCCGTTCCGCCAGTTCCTCCTGGGTAAGCCGCCCCTCACGGCGGAGCCGCCTCAGAAGCTTTCCGAACTCACCCGCTGGCATCTGCCCCCCTGGTAAAGGTGCGCATCAGATCCCGGACCCTAAGGGTTATCGCACGTCTTGCCCTGATCTACACATGAAGTGCTCCGGACGATTTCCTTACGGCGCGGACCCAAACGCAGCAGCCCGCATAACGTGAGGAGCCAGCGTTCGAAGCCGTGCGGGCAGTGTCATTCGAATGCACCTATTGTCCGGTTATGCATGCTTTCATCTGATATGCATTGAGACATGCGATCCGTGCGCCTTCAGTAGCCATCTGCGGACTCTGGGAACCCGCCCTCGGGTGGTTGCCGATTGCGCAATAAGTCGGTTCTGAAGAGGGTAAGCTGGCAACAAAGCTAGTGATGTCGCTGGTGGGGCGAGCAAGCTTTTCGTACTGTCTGGGTAAAGTGAAGTTTGGGTGGGGTTGTACGCCGGATGATGTGGCCAGGTACTGAAATTACTGCGCAGCGTGAGCCGGGTGGTGCGGTGGTCGCCTCAGATGCTGCTCATGGCTAGCCTGACATGGCACAGCACATCACCCCGTAAAGACTGCGAACTGCAGGCGATGCCGTCGCCGCTCGTCTAAACACCGTGTGAGGAAGATCAAGTCCATTTCCGTTAGAAGGTGCCGAGGCGCATGGCGCGCTTTTACCCGAATGCGCAGAGCGCGTCCACCCCGCAGTCCGAGAAGCGGGTCTTCGAGGCGCTGAAGAAGCTCGGTGACGACTGGGTGGTTGTGCACGGGCTGCAGTTCGTTGCCCCCGCCCACGGCAAGCGGCCGCCGCGCAACGGTGAGGCGGATTTCGTGCTGGTTCATCCGCGGTATGGGCTGATCGTGCTTGAGGTCAAGGGCGGCCGCTATGAGGTCGAGCGCGGCGGCTGGTACACCTATCCGGGCGGTCAGCGCGTGCCGATGGACAGGAGCCCGTTCGACCAGGCGAGGGGGAACCGGTACGACCTCGCGGAGCACCTCTGCCAGCAGGCCGGTATCAGGGGCCTGCGGATGGGGCACGCGGTGGCCTTTACCGACGGCGCGCCCCGCGGCAACCTTGGCCCGGCGGCGCCTTCCGCGATCGTAGTCGACGGCACCGAGCTGGCCGATCTGCCGTCTGCGGTCCGCCGGATCTGCGCGCACTGGTTCCCCGCGAGCAGCCGGGGGATGTCCGGTCCCGAACTCGAGCAGGTCCTGTCGGTCCTCGCACCCACGGCCAGCATCGCCGCCGACCGGCGCTACGCCGTCGACGTCACCCTCATCGACGTTCAGCAGCGCACCGAACGCGAGATCGAGTGGACCAGCGAGCAACTCGATGTCATCGCAGCGACCGAGCCCGGCGCGTTCGTGTCGGTACTCGGTGCGGCCGGCACTGGGAAGACGATCATCGCCGCTCGCCGCGCCGCCGAACTCGCGGCCGCCGGCCTGCGGGTCGTATTCGTCGCCGACCAGCGTTACCTGCACAGCTCCCTGCTGGAACAGCCCGCGCTACGGCACCCGAACATCATCGTGGGCACCCCGGGGAGGTGGTCCGCAAGCTCGGCCCCGACCTTCCGCCGGTCGGCCCCGGCTATCCGCTCTGGGAAGCCTTCATGGAGGTCGCCGAAGCGGGCGAGGCGCAGGTAGACGCCGTGATCGTCGATGAGGCGCAAAGTTACGACAAGGACCTGCTCGAGGCCCTGATCGGACTGTGCCCGGCGTCGTGCCAGATGTACGCCGACCCCTACCAGCGGGATTCCGACCGGCATGTGGCGGCCACCCGGAGAACCGAGAACCTTCTGGCTGACGCACAACTGCCGCAACGCAATGCCGATCGCCAAGCTGGTCGCGCGGCTGAGCGGATCCCTGGCGCCCCGGGACGGCGCTCCCGGGCCGCCGGTCCGCTTCCTCGAAGCCGAACGGGACCGGACCGCCTTCCGCGCCCAGTTCGCGGCCGCTGTCGATGACCTCGTCCGGACGCTCAGCCCGGCGCAGGTGGCGCTCCTTACTTGCGCCCAGGACACGTCCGACCTCAGGAAGCTGCTGGGCATCCAGCGCGTCCGGATCGCCCGCAGGCCCGGAGACGACGGCGTCACGGTGCTTCCCGCGCGCGAATTCCGGGGCTGCGAGGCTCCGGCGGTGCTGCTCGTTGCCGGGCCGGAGCACATCTGCGCTGACCACGAGGCAGCACGAACCACTACATTGCCGTGAGCAGGGCGGTCGCCGACCTTACGGTAATCGGCAACGCCGAGGACTGGAAGCAGTACGAGTTCCTGATGGAGAAGCGATGACCGCTGCCGCATCCCCCGAGCCGGGTCTAGTCACCGAGGCCGCGACGTTCCTCGAGGCGGACGGCTGGATGGTCAGCCTCCGCGACCCGTCGTTCATCGTCGGCAGCCGCCAGGGCCTCGGCGAGGTCAGCGATCAGGTTCTGGTCTGGGTGCCGCAGGAGGGGCTCAGCCCGGAACAGCTCAGGCTGCGGGAGGACGGCTACCTGCGCCGGTTCGAGGAGGCGGCCAGGACGTACGGCTACGGTCAGAAGTACCTGCTGGTCGAGAGCACCGAAGGGCTTTCCGCTGACTTCCGCCGCCGGGCGTTCCGCGAGTTCGGCGTAACCCTGACGGTCACCACCGACTTCTTCGACGCGCCGTTCAAGTGGGACCGGAGCCGGACCGCCGCCACGGCGGCGAGCGCGCTGCGCATCCGCGGCCAGGAGGACCTCAGGAACCGGATCGCGCAGCCGTTCACGTCCAGCCACGGCTGGCTGTCCCACGAAGATCTCCTGCAGGAACTCCTGCCGGAATTCCGGCCGTCGGCCAGCGGGCCGCCGGTGCACCTGGTGGTCGCGCCCGCCGGGTTCGGCAAGAGCCACCTGTTCCGCTCGCTGTACGCGCAGCTCTACACCGACTTCATCGCCGCGAAGAGCGAGGAACGCCGCGCGCTGCGCCCGCTTCCGCTGCTGCCCGAGTACCTGGCATCAGCCTCGGCGCCGACCCTGAAGGCGCTGGTGCAGTCGTTCCTGACGACCGAGGTCGCCCGGCCGCTCAGGCTGGAGTCCTTCGAATGGATGCTCACCCACGGCTCCGCCTGCTTTCTGCTGGACGGCCTCGATGAGATCATTGCCCGCGACCCGCGTTTCTTCGAGTATGTTTACGAGCTTCTCACCCGCCCGGATACCCCGCGCCCGCCGAAGATCCTGATCTGCGTCCGCGACTCGCTCCTGGTGAGCAACGAAGGCCTGCGCGATTTCCTCGATGACGCAGGTGCCGACTCCGTGGCCCGGCATCGCCTGGCCCCGTGGCGCAGGCCTTCGATCGACTCCTATGCCCGGCGCCACCTTGAGAGACCGCAGGCAGCCGGCCTGATGGACCTGCTCGATGACTGAACCGAACCTGATGGATCTCGCCGGCACCCCCTTCTACTGCGAGGTGCTCTGCCAGCGAGGTGCAGCTATGGCCTGGAACCGGCCGACCTGTCACGGCGCCGAGACCGAGACCAAGCTGCTGGCGCTAGCCGTCAGGCGGATGATCAGGCGCGAATTCGATAACGGGATACTCAAGACGAACTGGGCGACGGTCGAGGACATCGAGTCCTTCATCAAGGACATCGCGGAAGAGAACCTGCGTGCCGAGGGCAAGGGGATCAGCGTCGATGTCATGACGGAGCTCGCCCCGCTGAGCCTGTCGCCGAGCCTCGGCGAGACCGAGAGAGACGAAGCGGTCCAGCAGATCCAGCAGCTGCCGTTCTTCACCGGATCGATCGACCTCGGCAGGCTCTCCTTCAGCCAGGAAGTCGTCTACGACTACCTGCTCGGCATCCTGGCGACGGACTACTTCTCCAGCAACCCCAGGAAGGTCGTGCGGCTGCTCGGCGCGGTCCCGTTCAGCCCGGACTCGGTGACGGTGCACGTCATCCGCGAGCACGTCCAGGCGATCAACGGGCTGGATGACCTGTACCGGATAGCCCTCGATGCCACGCCGACCCCGGTCGCGTTCCGGAACGTGCTGCAGATCCTGCTGTCGCTTCCCGGCACGGAGTGGATCGTCCGGCGGCTTTCGCTGGAGCGCGGAGACCTGTCCGGGCTGCGCTTCGACGGCATGGACTTGCGTGGCGTGTCCTTCCGCAGCGCCAACCTCGAGTCATGCACGTTCCAGAACTGCACGCTCAGATCCGCCGTGCTAGCGGACGCCATCCTCAAGCAAACCGAGTTCACCAACTGCACCGGCCTGGGCACCGCCGATTTCGGTGACCTTTCCGCCTTTTACTCCGCGACGGTGAACGGCGGCTCCTTCGAGGAGCCGGACCAGTTCCTGACCGCCATCGGCGCCGCGCAAGGCCCAGAAGGGCCGCGCTACATCCGGCCCTGCGGCGCCGCGAACCAGCTCCGGTTCCTGTTCAGCAAGTACGTGCGCCCGGACGGCATCGCCCGGCGGAACTGGCTCGACGAACGCGCCACGATCGCAGGCCGCCGCTACATCGACCCGAAGACCGTCGTGGAAGCGGCACGCCGCCACGGATACCTCGAATGGGATCCCGTCCGCAAGAGGTACACCCGGTCCGGCGGCGAGCAGTACAGCGACATGATCGGCCTGGTCAGCAAGATGCAGATCGCCCCCCGGCTGAGTCTTCTGCTCTCTGACGTGTGCTCGCAGCCGGGCTGCAGCCACGTACTGACAGTGGAGCACACCTGACCAGGACCTATTGCTCACGGTGTTGCTGCCAGCGAACGAGAGGGATACTAGCTGCCCACGGAACGATGTGACTGGTCGCAGCAAGGTCCGTCGCGCATTCTGGTCGGTCGGGGCGGTCCGTTCATCCTGTGCCTGTGGGGTTCCAAAACGGAGTATAAGTAGCCGACCTGCGAGTATGCCAGCTATGAAGGCCTGTGGGTGCCGATAACCCTGTCACGGCCGCTGAACTGGTCGCTCTCTGTCGGATGAAGACCTTCGAGTTGGGTATCTTGCTGCGCGAAACCCTCGCGCTCAGGCACTGTCAGTACCCGTGATGCTACGTTTCGCTTATCTGGCGGTGCTGCGCGTGCTCGGCTGGCTCTGCCTGTGCCGAAAATCTCATCCGTCCGGGTGGGGGCGTTCGCTTCGGTGGAGGCCGGATGAGCTGGTTGCTCTTCGGAGGTCTGTTCGCTGCGGCATGATGGTCGGCTGCGCTGCTTCGACTGGCTTATCTGGGTGTGACGAACGTGTTCGCGTTACTGCGACTTCTTCCGGTGAGCGACCGGGACAAGGACGTGGAGATTTTGGCGCTGCGTCATCAGATCGTGGTCCTGGAGCGGCAGCTGGGTAAGGCCCGGCCGCGGTTCTCCCTGGCCGACCAGGCATTCCTGGCCGCCCTGCTACACCGCCTCCCACGAGACGTGCTCGGCCGGTTCCGGCTGCAAGTCCGGCCCGAGACGGTGCTGCGCTGGCACCGGGACCTGCTGGCGCGCCGCCACGCGGCCAGTTCCCATCCACGGCGAACTGCTCGTCCTCGGGATCAAGGTCGCCGCCTCCATCGTGTGGGAGATCTTGCAGCAGGCCGGGATCGATCCGGCGCCCGAACGCACTTCCTCCACCTGGGCTGATTTCCTCCGCTCCCAGGCCGATGCGCTGATTGCCTGCGAGTTCTTCGAGACCGTTACCTTAACCGGCGTCCGCCTGTACGTGCTGGTGGTCATCGAGCACGCCAGCCGGCGGATCCGGATCCTCGGCGCGACCCCTCATCCCACTGCATGGTGGGTCGCCCAGGCCGCAAGGAACCTCGTCATGGACCTTGAGGACGCCAGCAGCCGGGCGCGGTTCTTGATCCGGGACCACGACGCCAAGTTCCCCGGCCTGTTCGACGCCGTGTTCAAGGACGCCGGGATCGAGGTCGTGTTCAGCGGGGTCCAGATGCCCAGAATGAAACCTCGGGTTGCATACTGCACCTCTTGGGGTCGATGCGTGGTGTTCTGATTCCGTCCTGGTAGAGACGGTAGTGGTGGGGTCTGACATTTGCTGGCTGTGTTACGCGTCGTCGGCGGGCGGGGCGGGGCGTCGCTGGCTGAGCTTGCGTCCTTGCGCGCGGGCTGGGGGGTTGGGGCCGGGCTGGGGGGTAGAGGCACTGGCCTTTGTCGTTGTGGGGGTGGCCAGCGATGAGCCCGGCGTGATGCCAGATCTTGATGGTTCCGGTGGAGACGCCGAGCAGCGTGGCGATTTCGGTCAGGGTGAGCATGCCGGCGTCGCGGAGCCGCTGCTCGCGGCTGTGCAGCTGGTAGTCGTCGCGGATGCCGGCAGCGGGGCGCTCTCCAATACGCAGCCGGGTGCTTCAGCGCAATCCGCAACCCAGCCACTCACGGGCACGGTGAATGGGACCAGCAAGTATCGCTCGAGTACCTTGCCTCCCTGAGGCGTGCTCGCCCGCTGGATCGACGACTGGAACCTCGATACAGCTCCCTGACCAGCAAACAACGCGCCCCGCCGGTGCTCAAACCCAAGCAGGAGCGCTGACCGACCGGGCGTTACCAGCCGTGATGCTAAGCATTGTTTTTGCGAAGCAAGCGGGCCTACTACGCGATCGCCCACGGCCGCGGCGTGGACGAGGCGCCCTCAGCCGGCTCTCCCCGTTCGCCCGCGACCACCTCAATGTGGTCGGGAACTACACCTCGGCGAGGCCGGCTCCCGGCCGCTGCGCGACCCCTACGCCCCAGACGACAAGATGACCGGCTAGCGCGCCCGCCCGGGCAGCGGTGCCTCAGTCGTTGCCGTAGCCCGGCTCCTCTTCCTCCGGCCACTCGGGATTCTCGTCAATGAACTCGAAGGTGTCGGGCAGGCAGCCTGCTTGATCAGCTCGTAGTTCTCTAGGACCAGGTGGCAGGTCTCGCAACAGAAACGCGCGACGGGCACCTCGAGCCGCGCCTCGGCCCCGACCGGGGAACCGTCCTCGAGGTCGTAGTGGTACTCGAAGGACACCTGTTCCCCGCCCTCGCCCTCGACGGTCCCGTCCTCGCCGCAGGCCGGGCACTCCTGCGTCGCGTAGCAGGGAGCATCCGAGAACAAGTCGGCGCCGGACTGCCATTCGGCCTGGATCCGGGCGGGGAGAGTGCCTGCCAGGTACTGGGCGAGGCGCTGGCGGGCTCGTTCGATCAGAGCCTCGGTGCGGTGCTCGACGTCCTTGGCGTTGCGAGCGAGGTGCTCCTCTACCACGCTTAGCCGGTCTGTGCCGACTAGGTCCATTGCGTCGCGGTCTTGGGCGGTGAGGAGGATGGCGGCCAGGGACCAGTACCGGGGCCACCATGCCTGCGAGGGGATGGCCATGAACCCGATGCCGGAGCCGTGCAGGTACTCGTTCCGGGCGGCGGCGAACTTCATCGCCTCCGCGGCGCTGAACGGCTTGAACGCGCGCTCGCACCGCTTGAATACTGTCGATGCGCTGACCGAGGTGAACTGGGCGTTGCCTTGGACCAGGCCTGTGGCGATGAGGATGTTGAGCCCGTCCTCGGTCGGCTCGGCGATCAGCAGGGGCGACACGCGGGCCAGGGCCGCCTTGGCCAGCAGTTCCAGGGCGGCCGATGCCCACAGTGCCTGCTCGTCGAACGATCTGTCCGGGCCGGGGTCCATGGCGCGGTTGAGGAACACCTTCGCCTTGGCCCACAGCGCCTCGTGGTCGTACGGTGCGGTCACCGGGCCGCCTTCGCGCGGAAGGCGACCCGGGTCAGCTCGCGGTCCCCGTCACCGTCGGCGACCGCGGCGCGGGCGTGCAGCACGCTGCGGTTGTCGATGACGAGAACCTGCCCGGCCTTGGTCCACTGCCACGTCCAGGCGGCGGCGAGCTGCGCCGCCAGGTACTCGCCGACGTGCCTTGCCCGCGCGTCGCAGGGGGTCATGCATCCCGGGTCGTACCGCCACCTGTCCCCGGCGATCACGGGTGCGTAGAAACTGTCGCGGCCGGTGTGGACGAGGAACATCCCGTTGCTGAGCGAGGCCCGGGGCGGGTCTTCCTTGCTCCTGGCAACGCGGCCGTAAGTCCATAGCCGTGTTGGCGTCTGGCTCGGGCCGGACGCGGCGAGGACGACTAGGTCGGGTGGGCTGGCCAGGTGCGCGCCGTCGGTGTGCAGGGGCTGGTCCCCGAGGCCGTACCGGGCACTCAGGGACCGGGGGAGCGCGGAGTCTGGCTGGACGGGCTTCAGGACGGAAACCGGCTGGTCACCGCGCCGGACGGGGACCTCCTCCCAGCCGTGAGCGGCAGCTTGCCGGCGAATGGCCTCAATGTCGTCAGCCGCTGCTATCCAGCCATCTCGCTGGGCGCCCGCCACGAGGTCCGCAAATTTCACGAGTACACCGTAGGGTGAGCGGTGCCCTCCGCACCAGCGGTGCCCTCCCCACCCGGTTGTCCCCCGTATCGGGGGACCTCAATGCCGGACGTCGTGGCGCTGCGGGTCCTGTCGGGGACGCTGTCCAACTTCGCCTACCTGGCCGCGAACGACACGACCACCGACCTGATCGTCAATGTGTCGCCCAGACCATCACCAGCTCGGAATATCATGCCTGGGCCTGGCTAGGGTGGCGGTGGCCAGCGCCGGGGATATCGGCCGCGCCGAGCAGGTCGCCCAGGCCATTACCAGCCCGGGCGAGCAGGCCCGGGGCCCTGCCAGCCCACCCCGGTCGCCATCACCGCCCCCAGCGCGGTGACCCCGATGGTCTCGGGCCCGGCTAGAGACTCGCCAGGCCCGGCACGGGAGGGTTTGGCGGTGCCACGGCCCCGTGGATCGTCCCTGCCGCGATCCCGCCGCCCGAAGCAGTTATGCGCACGTCCCTGCCCGCGGCGACCCCGTGATCGGCCGCAGATGTCATCCCGGCGGCCAACGGCAGAAAGAGGCCGTCGGTGCTAGCATCGCCGTGGTTATGAGTTTGTGCGCCGCGACTCAATTTCCGTGGTTAGGGCCTTATGCCTGAAGCTGTCATTGCGCTATGGGAGCCGGATATTTCCCCGCCGGCGGACTGGCTGGTCCCGGCGGTGCTATACCAGGAAAGAATAAGCACCATCGCCCCCTTGGGCGACTTGTCCGACCGGGACAGCAGGCAGGCGCGTGAGCTGCGTGCCGAGCTAGGCGACTTGTACCAGCCGTTGTCCATGCTCGACTTCTTTCCCTATGGCGGGGAGATCCCCCGCCTGCTTGAAAGCAGACTGCCGCTGTGGATCAGCTGGATGGAATCGTTGGCCGACCGGACAGGCGATGTTTTCACGCGGCGATGGGTGCGGCAGTGCTCAAGATGGCCTGCGCGGCGCCGGCGCCTCGAGGCCGCGGTACCCGCAGCAGACGCGGCGCGGCAGGTGGCCAGCAAGCGCGTCCGGGCGGTGGCCGGCAAATGTGAGTACCTGGGCAAACAGACCGCCCTGGCCAGGGCCGAAGTCGCCCGCCTGGCCGATGAAGCTGCGGCCAGGGCTTGTCAGGGACAAGGAACTGCGCCGCGCAGCGTACGCGGGCGCGCTGGCGCGGCGGTCCGCCATTATCTCGCGCGGCGGAAGATGGGGGCAGGACCCGGACGCGGATGCGGCAATTTGCGCGATCGACCAGGAACTCAAAAATATCCAAAGGAGCCTTTCGGGCCCCGCTGTCTGCTGCGCGCCAGAGGTACGACGAGGCCAGCCGGATCCTCGGCCAGCGAAAGGAAGCCGAGCAGGCTGCTGCGGCGGAACTGCGCAGCGCCCGTCACCAGCTCACGGAGGCGTCCAGCCGGCGGAGCGCGCACGCGACTACAGGGACAGGCCCTGGGGTGCCGATGTCCTTATCGACCCGTGGCTCAGGCCCGAGTCCCTGCACGAAACGCTTCCGCCTGGCCTCGACACGATCGGGCCGGGGAAGGTACACAACGAGGTCTTCGAGTTCCTGGCCACCAAGGGCGGCATGTGGGTATCGCGATCCGACAGGGTGCCTTACGCGGGGACCCTTGTCGGGCCGCGGCGAGTGGTCGAGGACGTAATCGCGGTTCTTGCCGAGTACTACTGCGCGAGCCACCGGGGCTGGGTCCTGATGTCGGCGGCCAGTCGGCCGCAGGCGGTGCGCCCGGAGGTCAGCGGTGCCCCCGAGCTCGTCACTCTGGCCGCGAGGTGGGTCCTGCCGGCCCCGGCGAACGCCACCGTTGCCCAGGCCCTTGACTTCCGGCGCACGCACGAGGGCGAGCTGGCAGAGGCCCGCCAGGCGCTTTCCGCGAGCATCCCTGACCTCTCAAGCCTGGATAACCTCCAAGACGCCATCAGCGCTATGGCCGCCGGCGCCGCCGGGCCGTTGAAGGCAATTGAGCGCGCCCTGGAGGCCCAGCGCTCCGTAGGCCTACAAGCGACAGGTGTCACTGTGTTCCGCAAGGCAGTATCGGGGGCCCGCAACCTGGCGGCCGGGCTCGCCGCGGGCGTAGTCGCGTCGCCCGTCCTGGGGAACACGATAGGACTCTCGGGGATCGAGGCCACGGTCGGCGGCGGGACAGCGCTGACGATGGCAGGGCTGGCGGCGCGCCAGGCGCGCTCAAGCAATTCACTTGGCCGTCTCACGCGGGAGATCGGATCCGGGCCGTACAGGTACGTCTACGAAGTCGGAAAGCGTTTCGGCACCAGTTAGCGTCAACCGCCGCCCTCCTCGTTAGAGGAGGCGCCAGGGGGCTGATAATCAAGCCCCGCTGCGGTCTCGTCGGGGTGGATGCCCGCGACTGCGGCGCGCAGCGCGGCGCTGAGCTGGCTGGTGACTCGCGTTCTCCTGGATCGCAGGGCCAGGCGGCATCCTCCGGTCGGTGCGGCTCTGCTAGGAGGTCGCGGGCGATGCGGGCGTACTGGCTGGCGGGACGGTCGGAGATGCCGAAAATCAGGGACAGGTGCAGAGGCCCCGGGTCGGCCGGTCAGTGCCTCGTGCAGGATCCGGTCGCGGCGGATCATCCGCGCAGGAACAAAACTTCGGCGACCGCATCCTGCTTAGCCGGTGCGGTGCCTATGGGGGAGGAACTGCCAGCATGTCTCACGCTGTGTAACCACCACGGGAAGCCGATAAACAAGCCCGCCGCGCCCCGGTCCTGACACGCGAGCTAACACGGAGCCAACATGGGGACAAACGGACACATAAAAAATGACCTGAAGCGATAAAACCCCAGGTCAGAATGCGTGCGCCGCCAGGGACTCGAACCCCGAACCCGCAGATTAAGAGTCTGCTGCTCTGCCAGTTGAGCTAGCGGCGCGTGAAGAACGCTGTGATCGTAGCAGTAATCCGCGCGACGATGCGAATCGCGGCCCGGCTCGCGGCTCGGGGTTAGCTGGGAGTGCCATGGGACGTTCGATAGAAAAAAATGAAAGAGCTCATATTCCGAACGGACCGTGGTAGCTCTATCACGGGCCAGCCAACGCTTCCGGCGAGCGAACTACCATGGCTGCACGAGGTCCGGCACGCAGACGTGACGACAAGGCAGGCAGAGCGGGGTATGTGCGGGTGACGCTGTCATGACAAACGGTAACATTGCACCGTCAATGTCCATGCCCGAGCCCTCCCCGCCCCGGCCGTCCACCAGCCAGGCGCCGGCCAGGATCGCGAGCCGCCTGGGCTGGCTCGACCTGCTGCGCGGGATAGCGGCGCTGTTCGTCGTGTTCGACCATCTCAGCTACTACGTTCTCCAGCATGTCCGGGCCGAGGTCTACCTGGGGTTCGACGCGGGGAACTTCGGCGTCTTCGTCTTCTTCATCATCAGCGGCTACATCGTCCCGGCGTCGCTGGAGCGCAAGGGCAGCGTGCGCACGTTCTGGGTGAGCCGCCTGTTCCGGCTGTACCCGCTGTACCTGCTCGCGGTGGGGCTCGCGGTGGGGCTGTACCTGGTGCACTTCGGCTCGCTGCGGGGCGAGGGCTCGGACCCGGAAGCATCGGTCCTGTCCCAGCTGCTGATGATGTCCAACGTGCTCGGCGGGCAGAACCTGCCGAACGTGGTCTGGTCCCTGTCCTACGAGATGATCTTCTACCTGCTGATCACCGCGTTGTTCATCGCCCGGATACACAAGCGCAGCAGCTGGTACGCGCTGGGCTTCGCGGTCGCCGCGGTCGCGCTCGGCGGCCTGCTGCCGCGGGCCTACTTGCTGCACAACCTGGCTACCCCGCGCCTGATCGCACTGGTGGCCGACCTGGCCGTGCTGGCCGGGCTGGCGCTCGCGGTCGTGCTGCGCGGGGTGTCACGCCTGCTCGGTGCGACCCTAGCCGCCGTGGTCGCGATCATGCTGCTCGCCTTTAACGGCAGCTGGCTCTATCCGTGGGAGGCGCTGTCGATCCTGGCCCTGATGTTCACCGGGACGATGCTCTATCGCGCCGAGCAGGGTCAGTATCCGTGGCCCCGGGCCATCGCGTTCGCGGTGGGCGTGCTCTCCCTGACGATCGCGGCCGGCGTGTGGCACAGCCACGCCTGGGGCATGGGCTCGTACGCCGAGCTTGCCTATGAGCGCCGCTGGGTCGTCACGCTTGTACTGGCCGCCCTGACGTTCGGGGGCGCCCTGGCGCTCCGGCACGTGCGCTGGCCGCGACCACTGACCTGGCTTGGCCTTATCAGCTACTCGGTCTACCTGCTGCATCCGCTGCTCATCGTGGCGTTCGGGCACTTCCGCTGGCTGAGGTCGCATCATCCGTTCTGGCTCCAGGTGCTGCTGACCGCGGCCTTCCTGGTCATCCTGATCGCGGTGAGCTCACTGACCTACCTCTTCGTCGAGCGGCCGATGCAGAACGTGGGTCGCCGGGTAGGCCGATGGCTGGACGCTCACTTCGGCCCCGACCGGATTCCCGCCAAGGTGCCCCCGGCCGCGAGGGCGCTGGCGCACAGTCCTCACCCGGCGACCGAGTAGTCGGCCGGCTGCTGCATGCTGGTGTGATGGCTACGTTGCCGAACGCTGATCTGCCGGTCCCCGCGCTGCCGCCCGCGCGCAAGCCGGACGCCCCCTACCGGGTCTGCCTGGTCTGCCTGGGTAACATCTGCCGCTCGCCGATGGCCGAGACGGTGCTGCGGGTCGCGCTCCAGGCGGCCGGCCTGGACGGTGCGGTGGTCGTGGACAGCGCGGGCACGGGGGACTGGCATATCGGCGAGCCGATGAATTCAGCGGCCGGGGCGGCGCTGACCAGCCGCGGTCACGACGGCTCGGCCCACCGGGCCAGGCAGATCGAGCGTTCCTGGCTGCCCGAGCGTGACCTGTTTCTCGCCATGGACGCCCGTAACCTGGCTGACTTGCGACGGATGGCCACGGTCGGGGACCGGGACCGGATCCGCTTGTTCGGCGAGGTGGGCGGACTGACCGACGTCGACAGCGCCGAGATCCCCGACCCCTACGGGGGCAGCGCGGCCGACTTCGGCTACGTGCTCGACCTGCTCGGCCGGGCCGCGCCGGTCATCGCCGGGCGGCTGGCCCAGGTGCTCGATCCCGCGCCCGGCGGCCGCGCCGCCTCGGCGTGAGCTCGCCGTCCGCCCGCCAGCTGGCCCGGCTGACCGGCCTGGCGGTGCGTGAAGCACGCGTGGTCGGTTCCCAGCATGGCTATCAGCACCTCATGGTCACGCTCGCGGCCGGTCAGCGCGCGTTCGCCAAGGTCGCCGCCGCGCCGGGCCAGGACCAGGTCGCCGCCGCGCCGGGCCAGGACCAGGTCGCCGCCGCGTTCGCGGCCGAGGCGAACGGCTTGCGCTGGCTCGCTGGGGCCAAGGCGGTTCCGGTACCCGAGGTGCTGGCCGCCGGGCCGGCCGCTCTCGTCCTGGCCATGGTTCAGCCCGGGCAGGCGACCCCCGAGGCCGCGTTCGGCTTTGGCGCCGACCTCGCCCGGCTGCACGCGGCCGGAGCTGACGGCTTCGGGGCGCCGTGGCCGGGATTCATCGCCAGCTTGCCGCTGGACAACACCTCCGGATCCCGGTGGCCCGAATGGTACGCCGGCGCGCGGCTGCTTCCCTTCCTCCGCCTGGCCGTCGATACCGGGGCGCTGCGGCCCGCCGACGGCCGTCTTGTCGAAGCGGTGATGGACCGGATCGGCTCGCTGGCGGGCCCGGCCGAGGGGCCGAGCCGCATCCACGGTGACTGCTGGGCCGGGAACGTGCTGTGGTCGGGCGGCCGCGGCTGGCTCATCGACCCGGCCGCCCACGGTGGTCACCGCGAGACCGACCTGGCCATGCTGGCGCTGTTCGGCGCGCCGCACCTGGACCGGATCATGGCCGGCTACAACGACACGGTGCCGCTGGCGCCCGGCTGGCGGGACCGGGTCCCGCTGCACCAGCTGCATCCGCTGCTGGTGCACGCGTGCCTGTTCGGCGCGTCCTACCGGGATCCCGTCTGTTCTGCCGCTCGCGCCCTGCTCGCGCCGTAGGTTTCGCGCCAGTGACCGAAAAGTCCGGTGTTCGCCCGAGTCAGGCCCGTACAATTGACCCGCAATGAGGCAATAGGTCAGGAAATGCAACAGGGGGCTCCTGGGGAAGATGGCGTCATCGTGACCGGCAACGACAGCTCGTCATCCGGGGAGACCGCAGGCCCCGGAGACCAGCCCAGCCTGGGCGGGATCCCGCCCAGCTTCGGCGCGTCGTCCTCCCCGCCACCCCCCGCCGACCCCCCGCCCCCGGCCGCCGACCCGCCTTCGCCAGTCTTGTCGCCACCGGCGTCCTTCCTGCCGCCGGCGTCACCAACACCCCCGGTGGCCTCCCCGCCGCCTGGGGCGTTCTCGGGGTTCCCGGTCACCGCGGCCGCCGCCACCAGCGCCGCCGCGTTTCCGCCTGACTCCGGATCGCACTTGCCACCACCCGAACCAGAGCCCGAGCCCGGGGCCGAAGCCGAGCCCACAGTCGGCTGGTACCCGAGCGGTCCCGCCGGACCGCCGACAGCGGGACCGTTCGCTAGCCCTTCCACCCGGGCCCGGCGCGGCCGGGGCGTGCGGTCAGCTAAATCGGCGGGAGCAGGCCGGTCCGTTCGGCCCTCAAAAACGGCTGGCCGACTGCCTGCCTGGCGGAACCGCCGGAGCAGGCTCGCCAGCGTGTTGCTGTTCTGTGTCGGCCCGCTCGTCCTGGCCGGCGTGGTCGTCGCCGCGTTCCTGCTGGTGTCCCCAGGCCAGGGGGCGGCGTCAAGCCTCGGCTTCCAGGCGGGCCCGGCCGCGACCGCGTCGCCGTCGGCCAGCGCTCCGGCGAGTCCTACCGCGGCGCCGTCTTCTCCCGCGGCCCGCCACAAGGCTCGCCCCCAGGCCACGCCCTCGTCCGCCGTCGCTAAGGTACCAACCATCTCCACGGCCAAGCCCAAGGTGAAGACCACGCCCAAGCCCGTGCACCGTTCAGGCGGCGGAGGCGGCGTCACCCCGCACAACCTCGGCCTGCCGAACTTCGCCGGCTACTGCCAGCACCTCGGCGACCGGACGGCCGAACTGGTCGCCAGCAACGCCTATGGCTGGCGCTGCACGCTGAACAGCGCCCGCGTGCTCCAGGTCATCGACGTCTGCGCCTGGACGTATCACCTGAGTACGGGTCAGGTGGTGAGCGTGAGCACCAATTACGCCGACCCCGGCGCCTGGCAGTGCTGGCGGATCAACCGGGACCTCGGCGTGCTGAACGTCACCACCTATTGCGCCAGTGCCGGGATGGGCACCAGCGACCTGGTCGCCTACAACGCTTACGGCTGGTATTGCACCTCGCCGCTGGCCCCGGTCAATACCTCGGCCGCATGTGACACCGTGTACCACGTCAACGACGCGGTGGCGCGCTTCTCCGTCTTCGCCGACCCCTACTCCTGGCAATGCTGGGATTGAGTACTCAAGCCACTGGAGGGTCCCAGCCGGAGCGGGCAGCTGTACCGATATGTCTACCGTCGCGGGCAGTCACACCATTAATACGCCGCATCCTGGCGAGCCTCGTTAACAACCTCAGCGCCCTGGTCAACCTCAGCGGCTTCAGCGCCCTGGCCACCCCCAGAGCCCGCAGCCTTGTCCTCCGCGTGAACCTCGTCTGTGTCCTGATTGCCGGTTCTCACCGCGGTCCCGTATGTCACACTGACGTCGCTCGCCTCGTCACTTATCTCAGGCATCTCGGCCAACCCGAACTCATCGGCGTCGGCGTCGTCGTCCGACGAAAGGCCGCCCTGAGCTTCGGGAGCCAGCGGCAGCGTGACCCGGAACGTCGCACCCCGGTCCGGGGCGGTGCGCACCGAAGCGACGCCGCCGTGGGCAGCGACGAGCGCGGACACGATCGCGAGACCGAGCCCGCTGCCGCCCTTGGTGCGCGTCCTGGCCTGATCCGCACGGTAGAAGCGCTCGAAGACGCGATGCGCCTGCTCCGGCGTCATGCCGGGCCCGTGATCGGTTACGTCGAGGATCACCGCCGGGGTCGGCTCGGCCGCCCTGGGGTCCAGCACCCCGGAGCTGATGGACACCTCGATCGGCGTCCCGTCCGGGGTATGGGTGAGCGCGTTGCTCATCAGGTTCCCGATGACCTGCCGCAGTCGTGGCTCGTCGCCGGTGACGAGGAACGCGGCGCCAGGCTGCACAGAAAGACTGGTTGTCCGGTCAGGCGCGAGCATCCGCGTGTCGTGCACCGCATCGGCGGCCAGCGAGAGCAGGTCGATCGGCTGCCAGGCCAGCGGCCGCTGCTGGTCGAGCCGGGCCAGCAGCAGCAGGTCCTCCACGAGCAAGCCCATCCGGGCCGCTTCTGACTCCACCCGCTGCATGATCCGGTCCAGGTCATCCGGGGTGAGCCCGGCCCCGAGCCCGGCCCCGAGCCCGGCCCCGAGCCCTCCCCCGAGCACCGCGCGAGCGGCGTCGGGCGAGCCGGCGGCCGCGGCCTGCGACCTGTCCCAGTGCGGGACAAGCCCGCCGCGCTGGCGGTAGTACTCGGCGAAGCCGCGGATCGCGGTCAGCGGCGTCCGCAGCTCGTGGCTGGCGTCGGCGATAAAGCGCCGCATCCGCTCCTCGGACTGGTGCGCCGCCGCCTCTGATTCCTCCCGGGCGTGGAACGCGGTCTCGATCTGGCTGAGCATGGTGTTCAGCGAGTGGCCCAGGCTGCCGATCTCGGTCCGCGGATCCCGCTCGGGCACCCGCCGGTTCAGGTGCCCGGCCGCGATCTCGCCCGCGGTCCCCTCGATGTCGACCAGCGGCCGCAGGTTCGACCGGACCACGACGACAACGGCGAGCGCCAGGATGCACACGATGATGGCGCCCACGATCAGGTCGGCGGCCGCTAGGCGACTGACGGTCGCGTTGATGTCGCCGAGGTCGACGCCGACGATCAGCGTGCCCGTGACCTGCGTCGTGCTCCCTGTGCTGGTTGGCACCTCGTATGTGACGGGCTTGGCGATGACCCGCCAGGTGTGGTTGCCGGTTTGCGCGGGGACTGTCACGGGCTTGCCGCTGTGCGCGTCCGCCCAAGCCAGGCTGGTGGGAACCGCTGGAACCGGCTGCGTTTGCGGCTCGCCGGCGTTATTCGGCAGGCCCGACTGCGTACCTGCCCCGCTGAGCGGGGTCCCAGGCTGCTCGACTCCGATCAGAAAGCCGTGGTACGGGAAACCGACCCCGGGCACGAGGTTGATGGTGGAGCCGGTGATGTTGTTGTAGGCCGCCTGCAGCTGGTTGTCGTCCTGCGAGGTCAGGTAGGAACGGAGCACCCAGCTGCTGCTGAGGCTGATGGCCGCCAGCGCCACGATCACCAGCGCGAGCAGCGCGGTGATCAGCTTGGTGCGCAGCGGAGTACGGTCTGAAAGCCGTCGCAGCCCGCGCCACGGCCGTGCCGCCCGGCTCTGCGATCCCTCCAGGGTCATGGCGGATCGCCCGCCCTAGGCAGGAAGCCGCAGCACGTACCCGACGCCACGCAGGGTGTGGATCAGCCGCGGTTCCTTGGTGTCGACTTTGCGTCGCAGCACGGACACGTACGACTCCACGATGCCGGTGTCGCCACGGAAGTCGTAGTCCCACACGTGATCGAGGATCTGCATCTTGGACAGCACCCGGTTGGAGTTGCTCATGAAGTACCTGAGCAACTTGAACTCGGTGGGGGAGAGCTGGATCTGCTCACCGCCCCGCCATACTTCGTGGCTCTCCTCGTCCAGCTCGAGGTCGGCGAACGTGAGCCTGGGCGTCGGCTCGACTCCGTCACCGCGGGTCCGCCGGAGCACCGCGCGGATCCGCGCGATCACTTCCTCCAGGCTGAACGGCTTGGTGACATAGTCGTCGCCGCCGAGCGTGAGGCCGCGAATCTTGTCCTCGGTGGCGTCGCGGGCGGTCAGGAAGACGACAGGAATCCGCGCCCCGCCACCGCGGAGCCTCCTGATAACGTCAAATCCGTCCATGTCGGGCAGCATCACGTCGAGCACGATCAGATCGGGGCGGTGGCGCTGAGCCGCCTGTACCGCCTCGGTTCCGGCTGCCGCCGTGACGACGTCGAAACCCGCGTAGCGCAGGCTGGCGGACAGCAACTCGAGAATGTTCGGCTCGTCTTCCACGACGAGGAGCCGGGCATCCGGTCGCTGCCGCGCATCGGTCAGCGTGTCCATGTTCTGTATTCTCATCCTCCACGCTGAGGATAACCTGAAGGTCCGCTGGAGATGGCCTCCGTCCTGCGACGATGATCGCCAGAGTCAGCTGGGCGCCCGCCCGTGAGCGTCGCGCCAGTAGGCGATGGCGGCAGGCCGGGAGCCGACGCCGAGCTTGGAGTAAATCCGCCGGACGTGGTTCTTGACGGTCTTCTCGGCCAGGAAGAGGCGGGCGGCGATCTCTCCGTTGGTCTGCCCGTCCGCGATGAGCGACATGACCTCTATCTCACGCGCGGACAGGCCGTGCGGCGCCGGGGCGTCCTCGGGACCGACGTCGCCTGGCCTGGTGCCGTTGACAGCGGACGCGCCGCCCCGGCCAGGTCCAGGAACCCTGCGATCGTCCATGTGGCCTCCGGCTGCGGACGGCGAAACCCGTAGCGAACGTACCAAACGCGATAGGTACCGCGTCAATCCATGAAACTTCAGATAAATACTGACTTGTCGGTCTATGGATGATGGTCACTCGATGACATGTACCCCACGCAGCCGAACTGCATTCCCGTTGACGGCAACGCACGGCGGCAGGCGCCACACTGGCCGCGGCGAAATGTCTGCCGTCAGGCTGGTGAGCCCGGCGTCGCGGCTGGCTATGCGGTCCCTTGCACCGAGGTGGACGTGAGCAGGTTCTTTGGCAGTGCCACGTCATGGCCGAGGTCGGCGAAGAACTGCTTGGCCGCCGCGGTGTTCCATTCGACGACCGACCCGACGCTAGTATTCGCGAACCCGCCGAACGGTACCGTGGTCGTCACCGGGTTCCGCAGTGCGAACGCGACCGAGACCAGCGCGGACAACCCGGTGCTCGAGTCCACGGAGATGGCCGATGCGGCCCCGTTGGCCGCCGGGATGACGGCGAACGGGTTAATTAGCGTTCCCGTCGACGTCAGCTTGGCCAAGATGCCCTTGAGCAGGACCCGCTGGTCCTGTTCACGTTGCAGGTCACCCTCGGCGAACGCGCGGGTGCGGACGAAGCCGAGGGCCTGATCGCCGTTGAGGCTCTGGCATCCCGCCTTGAGGTTCAGCCCGGCCTTCGGGTCTTTCATCGGTGCCTTCAGGCACATCTGCACCCCGCCGACGTCGTTGACCACGTTGACCAGACCGCCGAAACCGATGCTCATGAAGTGGTTGATGTGTAGCCCTGTGACGTTCTGCACGGTCTCGACCAGCAGCTTCGGCCCCCCGATGGCGTACGCGGCGTTGAGCTTGTTGTAGCCGTGCCCAGGGACCGGCACGTAGGAGTCCCGGGGCAGGCTGACCAGCGTCGGCCGGGTGCCGTTGGCCGGCAGGTGCAACAGCATGATCGTGTCGGACCGGCCGCCGGTGATGTCGCGCCCCAGAGCCAGCTGGTTTTCCTGCGCGGCGGTCAGGCCGCCGCGGCTGTCGGAACCCGCGATCAGCCAGTTCGTCCCGGCCGAGGTGAGCGACGTCGGCACGAGCACGTTGATCCGGGTCAGCTTGGAGTTCACGCTGACATAGACCGCCACGGTGGCCACGACGGCCAGCGCGACCAGGGCCGCGAGGATCACCAGGAGCCGCCGCGGCCGGAGCCACCGCCGCCATCCCCTCGGCCTCATCGGTCCGGCAGGCCTCATCGGACCACCCGATCGCCCGGACCGGGCCGGCGGCTGCATAGGCCACGCCGACCCGCCCGCTCCCGCGCCGCCTTGTCCGTACGTCGCGCTACCCCGGGTGCTGGCCCACTGGTCGCCCGGGGCCGAAGCCCCCTGGTTGGAGGCCCTCTGGTTGGAGGCCCCCGGGTTGGGGGTAAAGCCCGGCCGGGGCCGCCCGCTGGCGGAGCCCTGCTGGCCGCCCCTGGGCTGGCCTGGTTCCTCGTCGCTGTACCAGTTCCCCGGCCAGTCTTGGCTCATCGCGACCACCGTTCGTCCGTAGGCACGGAGTCGATGCTAATAGCAAAATGATGCTGCTTAGTCAACCCCTGGTGACGCCTGCCCCGGAATCCGCCGGGCGCGCCTCCTGGATCAGCAACTATGACAATTCTGCCGAACGGCCGATGGTGCGCGGCTACGGCGCGATCGCCCCTGGGGGGCGTTGGTTTGGGCAGGCCTGGCTGAGGCACCTGATAGACAAGCGTAACGGCGTGCCGGTGTGGCCGGTCTCCGGCCAGAGGAGGATGGCGTGGAAATCAACATGGTGTTGTACCTGCCCCGCGACGTCGCCAGCGTGCCCGTCACCCGGCAGGTTCTCGACGGCTGCCTGGAGACTCTCGGAGTCACGCCGGATACCCGCGCCGACATCGCGCTCGCGCTCAGCGAGGCCTGCGCGAACGTCATCCAGCACGCCGGGCCTGGCGATGAGTACGAGGTCCAGGCGAGCGCCAGGGACGGGCATTGCGCCATCGAGGTGGTGAATACCAGCAGCCGGAACGGCCAGCCCGAGCCGGACGGCACCGGGACCGGCCGGGACGCCGGGATTACCCTGACCAGCGATCCGGTGCCCGCCACCGCCGAGCACGGCCGCGGCTTGAAGATCATCGATGCGGTTGTCGACAAGCTGCAGCTGACCGGTAACAATGGCGAGGGGACGGTCGTCCACTTCGAGAAGAAGCTGACGTGGCTGCCCGGAGCGCCTGGGCCGCACCTGTTCAACGCCAGCCAGAAGAGGGCATGAGGGCGCAGGTAACGCCAGGTCTGCTAGGAGCGAAACCGGAACCCACGGGCCGCTATCCCCTCCTACGCTCAGGCTATGGCCGAGCGTGCGAAGCTTTACCCGTTGCGGCGAGAACCCCCGTCGGTGCCCGTGGGCGGGCCGTCACCGCCGCAGGAACCATTGTGGCGGGAAGTGCTCGGTCAGCGGATTCATGCCCTTCGCCTGCGCCGGGGGGAGACTCTAGCCGAGACGGCGGGCCGGGCCGGCCTGTCGCCGCAGTACTTGTCCGAGATCGAGCGCGGCCGGAAGGAACCGTCCAGCGAGATGATCGCGGCCCTCGCGGGAGCACTGGAAACTACGCTCACCGGGCTGACCGAGCAGGTGGCCGGTGATTTGCGGCGGCAGGGCGACACCGCGACCGGTAAGTCCGGTCCGGTCATGCTGGCCCTCGCCGCGTAGCCGCGCCCCTCGGCCGCGCGCGGCCCGAGAATATGGTCGACGAGCCCGTAGTCCAGCGCCGTCTGGGCCGTGAAAACCCGGTCGCGATCGGTGTCAGCGCGCAGCGCCTGCACCGACTGGCCGGTGTGCCTGGACAGGATCGCCTCGATGTCGGCCCGCATCCGCACCACCTCGTCCGCCTGCAGGATCAGGTCCGGAATCGGTCCCTGGCCGCGCGCCGCCGGCTGATGCAGGACCACTCGCGCGTGCGGCAGCACGGCGCGCCGGCTCGCGGTTCCGGCCGCCAGCAGCACGGCACCGACGCCGATCGCCTGCCCCACGCAGGTGGTCGCGACCGAGGACTGGATGTACTGCATGGTGTCGTACACGGCGAGCATGGGCGGCAGGTCGCCCCCCTCGCAGTTGATGTACAGGTTGATCTCCTGCTCGGTGCTGTCCGCCTCGAGATGCAGTAGCTGGGCGATAAGCGCGTTGGCGACGCCGGAATCGATCGCGGTACCCAGGTAGACGATGCGCTCGGTCAGCAGATGGGAGTACACGTCCATGATCCGCTCGCCGCGCGGGTGGGTGGCGATGACGTTCGGGATGGTGTAGCTGCTCATGAGATCTCTCCCCGTAGCCCGATGCGCTGTTTCCTGGCCGGCATGACCTGGCCGAACGTCCCGACAATATGGTCGATGAAGCCGAACTCCCTGGCTTGCCCGGCCGTGTACCAGTGGTCGTGCAGCGAATCGTCGAAGATGCGCTCGACGGGCTGGCCGGTGTCCGCCGCGATCAGGCCGAGCACCGTGTCCACGGTGTGCCGCAGGTCGTCAGCCTGGACTTCGATGTCGACGGCGCTGCCGCCGATACCCGCCGAGCCCCGGTGCATGAGGATGCGCGCGTGCGGCAGCGCGAACCGCTTGCCCTTGGTCCCGGCCGAGAGCAGGAACTGCCCGGCGCTGCAGGCCAGCCCGAGCGCGAGGGTCGAGACATCGCACGGGACCAGCCGCATGACATCACGGATGGCGAGCATGGACGGCACCGATCCGCCGGGTGAGTTGATCCAGAACGCGACCTCAGCGGCCGGATCCTCGGCGGCGAGCATCAGCAGCTGACTGGCCAGGAGCGTTCCGTTGTCGTCATCGAGCACTCCGTCAAGTACGAGGATCCGCCGGAGCAGCATGTGCTCCCGCATGCGTTCGCTGAACAGTGGATTCTTGTCGTCGTGAGCCATGCCACCAGCCTGCGCCATGACGGCCCCGCCGGCCCCCGCCCGCTGCTGTCAGCAGATCTGCCCACAGCAGCGCAGATCTGCCCACAGCAGGGTCCTCGCGTGCGATGTCTTGACTAGACTAGACCATTATCTTAACGTTACGACATGACCGAGAGCGTGAACGTCTATGAAGCCAAGACCCATCTGTCTCAGCTACTGGATCGCGCGGCCGCTGGTGAAGAAATCATCATTGCCCGGTCTGGACGCCCGGTGGCCCGTCTCGTGGCCCTGGCTGACCCGCCACGTCAGCGCGTGCCAGGAGGATGGCGCGGTCAGGTCAGCATCTCGGCCGATTTCGATGACCTGTCCCCGGAGATCGATGCCGCGTTCCGCGGCGAGCGTCCATGAGGCTTCTGCTGGACACGCACGCCTTGCTGTGGTGGCTTGCCGACGAGGGACTGGAGGCCCACGCGCGTGACGCGATCGCGGATCCCGCCAACAGCGTTTTTGTGTCGGCGGTGAGCGCCTGGGAGATTTCCATCAAGAAGGCGCTGGGGAAGCTAGCCGCACCAGCTGACCTCGAGCATCAGGTGCGGATGAGCGGTTTCCTGCCGCTACCGGTCAGCATCGCTCACGGCATGGCGGCGGGGCAACTGGTGCGGCACCATGATGATCCGTTTGATCGGATGCTGATAGCCCAGGCGCAAGCGGAAAGCCTGACCATCGTCACCCGGGACAAGCGGTTCAGTGACTATGGCGTCGCGCTGCTAGCTGCCTTATCGCGCCGAGATGGCCGATGGCGTACCACGAATCACGCCGCCATCATCGCGGGACCAGACTCCTCGCACCGGGCACGAAATCGGGCCGCCGGAGCCTGACGAATTTGCCAACCGCTCCGGGCCCGGCGGGCGTGGTAGCGTGACAGCCGCCGGACCCGTGCGCGGTAGCGCAGCGGGGCCGGCAGCGCGTCAGGTAGCGAAGCCGGTGACGCCCGCCCCGGCGGGCCATTCCGGCGCTGTCCCGCAACTGTGACGGTCCGTGCCCCGGACCCAAGCCAGGCCGACTCCTGCCGCGTTCCGACGATATCGACCCTCGTGGGAAGGGTGATCCGTCCCGGCTGGCCAGCGCTCGAGCTGGCGGCTGACGGTCTCGCCTTCCGTCCCGATCCGGGAGGAAGTGGCACACCATGAACAGAACAGGCGGGATGCTCGCCGCGATCACGGCGGCCGCGCTCCTGGCCGGCTGCAGCTCGGCCAGCGGCAAGCCCAGCTACAGCAGCACCGCGGCCGCCACCCCTACGTCCAGCGCGGCATCGTCATTCCCGGTCACGCTGGCGGCCTCGCCCGGCCCGGTCACGATCAAGGCCAAGCCCGGCCGGATCGTCTCGCTGTCGTCCACGGCGACCGAGGACCTCTACGCGGTCGGCGCCGGGCCGCAGGTCGTGGCCGTCGACAACGACTCGGACTACCCGGCGAACGCTCCGGTCACCAAGCTGAGCGGGCTGACCCCGAACCTGGAGGCCATCGCCAAGTACAAGCCCGCCCTGGTCATCGCGTCGCAGAACTCCAACGGGCTCGTCTCGGGGCTGGGCAAGCTCGGCGTACCTGTGCTGATCGAGCCGGCCGCCGCCACCCTGACCGACGCCTACGACCAGATCGCGCAGATCGGCCAGGCCACCGGCCATGCCCAGCAGGCCGACCGGACCGTGGCCGCGATGAAAGGCGAGATCGCCGCGGACGTCAGGCAGGCCGGGCCGTCCCATCAGGGCCTGACCTACTACTGGGAGCTGAGCAGCAATCCGTACTACTCGGTCACCTCGTCGACGTTCATCGGGCAGATCGTCGGCCTGTTCGGCCTGAAGAACATCGCCGACGCCGCCGACAAGGCCTCCGACGGCGGCTATCCGGAGCTGTCCGAGGAGTACATCGTCACCGCCAGGCCCCAGATCATCTTCCTGGCGGACAACCAGCCCGCCGACGGCGGCCAGTCCCCGGCGATCGTCGCCAGGCGGCCGGGCTGGTCGGCGATCCCGGCGGTGAAGGACCACGAGATCATCGCGCTGAACGACGACATCGCCTCCCGCTGGGGACCGCGCCTGCCGCAGCTCGTCGCGCAGATCGCGCAGGCGGTCGAGAAGGCGTCCGGTTCGTGAGGCCGCCCGGGTGAGGATGAGGTAGCGCGTGAACTCCGGGTGGCTTCGCGCGGCGCGTCCCTACGGCATCGCGGCGGCCTTCCTGGTCGCCGCGATGGGCGTCAGCGCCCTGGTCGGGGCGGCGGACCTCAACCCGCTGGCGACCGTCAGCGCGCTGCTCGACCGCCTCGGTTTCATCCGCCTGCCGGGCCGCCTGAGCCCGCTGGACCAGGCCGTGCTGTTCGAGATCCGGCTGCCGCGCATCGTCTTGTGCGCGCTGGTCGGCGGGCTGCTCTCGATCGCCGGAGCGGGGTACCAGGGGGTGTTCCGCAACCCGCTGGTGGACTCGGGGATGCTCGGCGCGTCCGCGGGCGCGGGGCTCGGCGCGACGCTCGCGATCGTGTACCTGGGCGGCGCGGGCCCGTCGGCGGTGCCGGTCGCGGCCTTCGCCGGATCCGTGGGCGGGGTCGCGATCGCCTACCTGACCGGCGCCGCGGGCGGCCGGGGCACCGCGACGCTGCTGCTGGCCGGCGTCGCGGTCGGGATGTTCCTCACCGCGGTGCAGACGTTCGTGTTGCAGCGCTCGGCCCAGGACCTGCAGGCGGTCTACTCCTGGCTGCTCGGTTCGCTGTCCGGGGCGACCTGGCAGCAGTGCGCGGAGATCGCTGCCGTACTCGGCGGTCAGCATCGCGGTCGTGCTGCTGCACGGCCGCCACCTGGACGTGCTCAGCGTGGGCGACGAAGAGGCCCGCGCGCTCGGCATGCACCCGGGCCGGACCCGGCTGATCGTGGTGGCCGCGTGCGCGCTGGCCGCGGCCAGCGCGGTGGCCGTCAGCGGCTTGATCGGCTTCGTCGGGATCATCGTGCCGCATGTGGTCCGCCGCCTGGCCGGCACCTCCTACCGGCTGGTCCTCCCGCTGTCGATGCTGGCCGGCGCGGGCTTCCTGGTGCTGGCCGACACGCTGGCCCGCACCGTGCTGTCCCCGGCGGAGCTGCCGATAGGCGTGGTCACCGCGCTGATCGGCTCGCCGGTGTTCATCTGGATCCTGCACACCACCCGGGCCGTCCGCCCGTGAACGCGATCGTGGTGCACGACCTGGCGGTGGACCTGGACCGCACGCCCATCTTGCGCGAGGTGTCCTGCGCGGTCGGATCGGGTGGCTGGCTGGCCCTGCTCGGACCGAACGGCTCAGGCAAGACCACGCTGCTGCGCGCCATCGCCGGGCTCATTCCCTACCGCGGTACGGTCACGCTGGACGGCCCGGCGGCCGACGCCGGATCGCTGCGCCCCCGCGAGCGAGCGCGGCTGATCGCCTACGTGCCGCAGGCCCCCACGCTGCCGCCGGATATGACGGTGACCGATTACGTGCTGCTCGGCCGCACCCCGCACCTGAGCTACCTGGCCGGGCCCGGCCGCGCCGATCGCGACGCGGCCGCCCGGGCGGCCGGCCTGCTCGACGTCACGCGGCTTGCCGAACGGCGCCTGGACACCCTGTCCGGCGGCGAGCGCCAGCGCGTCGTGCTCGCCCGCGCCCTGGCCCAGGAACCGCGAGTCCTGCTGCTCGACGAGCCCACCTCGGCGCTGGACATCGGCCACCAGCAGAGCGTCCTCGACCTCGTCGACGCCCTGCGCCGCAGCACCGGCGTGACCGTGGTCACCACCCTGCACGACCTGACCACCGCGAGCCAGTACGCGCACGAGCTCGTGCTGCTGCATCAGCGGGCGGCGTCGAGGCGGCCGGGGCCGCCACCGCCGTGCTCACCGAGGACCGGATCGCCCAGGTCTACGCCGCGCGGGTCACGGTGAGCACCGACGCCGCCGGCAACCCGGTCGTCAGCCCCGTCCGCGCGACCCCTGCGCTGGACCGGTCCCGGCGTAGTCCCAGGGCGCCAGCGTAGACGGCGGCATGCGCGGCGCGGGCGATCCTGGCGCCCCAGCGCGACCGCGGCCCGGCGAAATCCTCGCCCGGACTGCCGCCCGCACGGCCGGCCGGGGCGGCCACGCAGACGGCGTCCGACGCGGTCCCGGTGCAGGCGAATCCCGCCTCGAGCAGGGCCTGGGTCTTGGCCTCGGTCGCGGTGACCACGGCGTTGACGAACGCCGCGTCGCTGAGCGGGACCGGCACCGAGACGATGATGTTGATCGTCCCCGGGCCGCCTGACCGGCGCCAGCTCCGGATCGGCCGATCCGGGCGGCGCGGCGGCCCACGTCGGCACGCGCAGGCCGACCGTGGCCGCGACGTGCACGCCCTCGTCTTCGCGCTGGCGACCGCGGTGACCTGGGCAGCGGTCAGCAGCCCGACCCCGGGACCGGAAAGGCCGAGGCCGGCGGCCAGATCCGTGAGGTGCGCGACCGGGTCGGTGCGGTCGTAACCGCCGGCGCACCTGGGCGTTGAGCACCCACTCGCGTGGCCCGAGACCTCCGCCGAGGATGCTGCTCGAGATCATCTGGTAGCCCGGGCCGGGACGCCACAGCGCCATCGGCAGCCGGATCCCGTCTTCGCTGCGCCAGTGCAGCTCCAGCCGCATGCCCCGCCTCCCTCGCTGGCCCTGGCGCCGGGACCGGCAAGACTACCTGGGGTGAGTGACGGGATTCGAACCCGCGACATCCAGGACCACAACCTGGCGCTCTGCCAACTGAGCTACACCCACCATGACTGCCAAACGACAGCAGAACGCGCGCTGCCCCCAGGGACATCGCGCGGCTTAGAAGAGTATAGCCCTCCCCGGCCGCCCGCGCGTCAGGTGCGCGCGTCCCGCGGCGCCGCGGGCTCGGTGTAGCGCGCGGCGATCTCGCGGGCCGTGGCCGAGTCAGGGCCCGGCCTGGGCACGAACACCGCGTCCCGGTAGTACCGGAGTTCCTGCACGCTTTCCCTGATGTCGGCCAGCGCCCGGTGCCCGCCGTGCTTGTCGGGGGAGGAGAAGTAGGCCCGCGGGAACCAGCGCCGCGCGAGCTCCTTGATGGAGGAGACGTCGACCATCCGGTAGTGCAGGTAGGTGTCGAGCTCGGGCATGTCACGGGCGATGAACCAGCGGTCGGTGGCGATGGTGTTACCGCACAGCGGGACCTTCCTGGCCTCGGTGACGTGCCCCTTGCACGTAGTTGAGCACCAGCTCGGCCGCCTCGGCCAGGGCGATCCCGTCCGGCAGCGCGGCGAGCAGCCCGGAGGTGGTGTGCATCTCGCGGACCACCTCCGGCATGGACTCCAGGGACTCAGCCGGCGGTTTGATGATCAGGTCTATGCCCTCGTCAAGCAGGTTGAGCTCGCCGTCGGTCACCAGGCACGCGATCTCGATGAGCGCGTCGCGTTCGATGTCGAGCCCGGTCATCTCGCAGTCGATCCACACGAGCCGGTCATTCATCCTCACAGGGTATGACCTTGGCCGACCAGTGTCCGCCCTTTCACGGCCGTCACCGCCGCAACTGCGGCGGGGCGCTGATCCCGGGCCGCAGCTCGGTATCGGGCCGCGGCTCGCCGAACGAGACCGTCACCGGCACCACCCCCGCCCACACGTCAAGCGCGTAGTCGTCCGTCTCGTCGGACGGCCCGCCGTCCCTGATCTTGACCGAGGCCTCGGTGAGCGGCAGTTCCAGAACCGAGGTGGCGGCCAGTTCCCTGGCGCTCGGCTGCCGCGCGTAGGACCACTGGCCGGGGGTGAGGTGCTCGGTGATGACCCGGAGCGCCTCGATCCGCATCGCCTGGTCGGTGACCAGCCGGGCCACGCCGTAGATCATCGCGCTGCGGTAGTTCATCGAGTGGCTGAACACCGCCCGGGCGTAGACCAGGCCGTCCAGGTGCGTGACGGTGACGCAGACCGGCTGGCCCGCGCCCGCCATGAACGTCGCGTTCGCGGACGACCCGTGCAGGTAGAGGGTGTCGTCCACGCGCCCGTACCCGGTGGGCAGCACCCGCGGCACGCCGTCGGCGATGACGCCGAGGTGGCAGATCAGCCCGGCGTCGAGCACCGCGTACAGCTCGTCGCGCTCGGTCCGGCCGCGTTCACGGTGCCGTCGCAGCGCCGTCCGGGGCGTCGCTGAAAGCTGAGTCATGGTCATGACCCTATTTGGTGCCGGCGGCTCAGACGCCTGCGGTGAGCGACACCGGGATCTGGTGCACCGAGCGGGCCGCCAGCCGGAGCGCGGCTCCGTTGGTTCTCGGCGGTTCCCGCAGGTCCCGCGGGGTGACGTCCAGGCTGGTGAGGTGGTTGATATCGATCCCGCCTGGCCCGATGCTGTCACATCCGGGCACCTGCGAGGCGCCGTAGTGGCCGCCGCGGGCCCACAGGGCGCGGCTGCGCGGCCGGGCCAGCTGGCGGAACGGGGCGGGTGGCCCGGCGGGCCAGCGCCGCGGGATCTGCCAGGAGTCGAGCCAGCCCAGGATCGCCCCGAGCCCGAGCATCTGGAAGCTGGTGAACGGTTCCCTGGCCGAGCCGAGCACCCCGATCTGGACGCACAGCCTGCCTTCTGTGTTCACCCGCGCGGTGCGGTACGGAAGCTGGTCAGGGGCGTAGTCCAGGTGCTCGGGGGTACCAAGCGCGCAGCCCGCCCGGACGATCGGCAGCAGCTGCGCGATGTCCCCGGTCAGCGGATCCCAGATGAGGTGGCAGGGCCGGTCCTCGGCGTTGAGCCGCTGGGCCGCGGAGCAGACCGAGACGCTGCGCGGATCGGCGCCCAGAGTGAGCCAGACGACGCGCGGCGCGCCTCCCGCCAGGTTCCCCCCGTCGGTCCGTGCCCGGATGCACCTGGCGCCCGGCATCCACGCGTCAGCCACGAAGTCCCTCCCACAAGATAAAACGGTCTAGACCTTATTAAGCTCCCCCCACTTGCTTACGTCACCACCGGTGATTAGTCCAGAGGTAGGCTCGTTAAGATTTCTCCTGCTGTCCGGTCTAGGATTCGGAAATCATGACTGTAAGCAGCGCACCTCCGGGAATTCCCAGTCCCTCGCGGCTGGCAGGGTGGATCAACGACACCGTCGTCAGCGGGCCCTGTGAGCTATCCGACATTGCCCTGATCGCGGGCGGCCGGTCCAACCTGACCTACCGGCTGACCGTCTCGGCGCCCGCCGGGACCCGGTCGCTGGTGCTTCGCCGGCCACCGCTCGGTCACGTGCTGCCGACCGCTCACGACATGTCCCGGGAGTACCGGGTGCTGACCGCGCTGTCCGGCACGAAGGTGCCGGTCGCCAAGCCGGTGGCGTTCTGCGCCGACGCCGAGGTCGTCGGCGCGCCGTTCTACCTGATGGAGCACGTGCCCGGGGCGGTGCTCCGGACCCGGCAGGACACCGCCGGACTCACTCCGGCCCAAGCCAGCGAGCTGTCCGAAGGCCTGGCCGACATGCTGGCCGCGATCCACGGCGTCGACGTCGACGCGGTCGGCCTGGCGGACCTGGGCCGCGGCACCGGGTACCTCAGACGGCAGCTTGACCGCTGGCAGCGGCAGTGGGACCTGTCCATGACCAGGGCGGTGCCCGGGTACCCCGAGCTGGTGGCCCGGCTGACCGGCGCGCTGCCCGCCGAAGGCGAAACGACGCTGGTGCACGGCGACTTCCGGCTGGACAACGTGCTGGTGACGATAGCGCCGCAGCCGCGGATCACCGCCGTCGTCGACTGGGAGATGGCCACCCTCGGCGATCCGCTGGCTGACCTGGGGCTGACCTTGGTCTACTGGACCGATCCGGGCGAGGAGGGCTGGCTCAACCTGGAGCAGAAGACACCCGGCGCCCCGCTCGCGGCGGGTGTCTCGACCGACGCCACGGCGAGCCCGGGTTTCTTGTCCCGGGCCGAGTTCGCCGCCGGGTACGCGCGGCGGACCGGGCGCGACGTATCCCGGATCGGGTACTACGTGGCGTTCGGCTACTTCAAGCTCGCGGTCGTCCTGGAAGGCATCAACGCCAGGTACCTGCAGCGCCAGACGGTCGGCGAAGGCTTCGACCAAGACGGCCTGGCCGTCCCCGCGCTGATCGCCCGCGCCCACGAGGTGCTCGACGCGGACCTCTGACCCGCTCAGAGGTCCCCGTCGGCACGGAACCTTCCGGCAGCCCCGGCGCCCGCTCACACCGGGCCGCGCCCGGTGCCCGCTCTCGCCGGGCCCCCTCGCCCGGCTTCCGCCACCAGGCGAAGTGGAGGCCCGGCGTCCCGCTTACGCCGGGCCTCTACAGGAAAAGACGCGCGCCCGGTACCCCAGGTTCACGTCGTCTCTGGTATACATTGAGGCCGTTTCCTGCCTCTTTCACCGGCCTCTTTCACAGGGCCGCGACGACGGCGGCGATCGCGGCGGCGGTCGGTTCGTCTGGCGGGTCGACGGTCATCCTGGCCGTCCCGGCGCCGAACCCGCGCAGCGCGCAGCGCGTGCTTCAGCCGCCCCACGCTGGCCCCGAGCGCGACGATCTGGTCCAGCTTCTGCTGGGCCGCCTGCGATCCCGGGCCAGCGGCCCGCAGCGCCGCGTAGACCTCGGGGTAGGCGGAGCTGCGTCCGGAGATGACGCCCGCGCCGCCGGCCCGCATCGTGGCCGCCGGGTCGGCGTCGTCGCCGGAGTAGAACCGCAGCCCGGGTGCCGCCGCCACATAGCCGGCCAGGTCGGCCGCGGCCGCGCCGCTTACCTTGGCCCCGGCCAGCCCCGCGACGTCCGCCAGCCGGGCGAAAAGGGCTGGTGGCACAGGCACCGAGGTCCGTTCGGGAAAAATATAGGCGTAAAACTCCGGGCCGGGGGCAGCGTCCCTGATCGCCAGGTAGTGGGCGGTCAGCTCGTCGGGGCGGGCGGGCAGGTAGTAGGGCGTGATCGCGGCGATGCGCGTCGCTCCCAGCGCCACCGCCGCCTGGGCCAGCCGGCTGGCGTGCCGGGCGTCCGGGGCGCCGATGTGCGCGATGACCCGCTCCGGGCCGGCCTCGGCCAGCGCCAGTTCGATCAGCGACAGCCGTTCCGCGTCGTCCAGGGCGGGGAACTCACCGGTGGTCCCGGCCACGAGCAGCCCGTCGAGCTGGGCGGCGACAAGCTTGTGCAGCGCGCGGTTAGCCCCGTGATCGAGCTCACCGTCGGGCCCGAACAGCGTCGGGACCGCCGAGAAGACGACCGGCGCAGGGCTCACAGATACTCCGACGGCCGGAAGAACGCCGTCGAGGCCGGGCGCCAGAGCAGCACCACCGCACACAGGCCGATGAGCCAGGTCAGCACGGGAAAGATCAGGCCGAGGATGGTCTTCGGCTGGCTGATGACGCCGAACAGGTCCAGCGTGGCCAGTATGAACAGGACCGAGGACACGATCCTGGCCCAGTTCCGGCCCTGGCTGCTGGCCCGCGCCATCCACAGCCACAGCGCGATCCCGACCAGGCCGGAGACGATCGCCAGCGAGATGATGAACGTGTTCAGCTGGTTGACCTGAGCCACGGTCAGGGAGGGCCTGGCCTTCCTGATCGCGGTCTTGGTGCCGCCGATGCTGACCAGCGAGACGATCAGGCTCACGGTGCTGACCGCGGCCCCCGCGTACATGAGCTTGACCGCGTTCTGCACCGTGGCGGGGGCCGGCGGCCGCTCCGGCTCGACGCTCTGGCGGTTCGACGGGTAAGACGGGTACATGATGACCTCTGACAGGGGCACGGATCCGGTGGCGACGCCTCGAGCTTAGTGGCTAGCCTGGGAACGGGCCATCCGCGCCGCGGCTTCGGTGATACTTCAAGGACTATGACGGACGAGATCCCGGGCTCCGTGGCCTCGGCCGGCGCGACGCCGGACCCGGTGCCCCCCGCCACGCGGCTGGACCGCGCGGCCGCGCGGCTGCAGCGGTGGGAGATCGTCGCCGTCTTCGCGGTCTCGCTCGGCGCGAGCGGCCTGTACGCCCTGGTCCAGTTTATCGGCTCGCTGACCGCCCAGGCCTCGCTCAGCAAGCAGACGGCGACCTTGAACGGCAGCCTGGCCCCCGGCCGCCCGCTGCTCGACCTTTTCCTGCAGCTGCTCAACGTCACCTTGTCGCTCGCGCCGGTGCTGCTGGTGTTCTACCTGCTGGCCCGCGCGGGCGAGCGGCCGTCATCGATCGGCGTGGACGCCGGGCAGCCGGTCCGCGACCTGACCAGGGGCGCGGCGCTGGCCGCGGTGATCGGCGGCAGCGGGCTCGGTCTTTACCTGATCGCGTACCACATCGGCGTCGAGCTGAACGTCGTGGCCGAGAACCTGCCCGACATCTGGTGGCGGATCCCTGTCCTGCTGCTCTCCGCGTTCCAGAACGCCACCGTGGAAGAGGTCGTCGTCGTCGGCTACCTGATCAGCAGGTGCGATAAGCTCGGTGTCCGGCCGTCCCGTGCCATCGCCATCAGCGCGGTGATCAGGGGTTCCTACCACCTGTACCAGGGCGCGGCGGTTTCCTCGGCAACGCGGTGATGGGCACCATCTTCGGCGTGCTCTACCGCCGCTGGGGCCGGGTGACCCCGCTGATCATCGCGCACTTCCTCATCGATTCCGTGGCCTTCGTCGGCTACGCCCTGCTGGCCGGCCACGTCGGCTGGCTGCCCAAGCCCTAAGGAGGCCCGCGCCATGAACGTGCTCGCCCGGCTGTGGGAGCGAGTGTCAGGCAGCCAGCCGCTGCCGGCCGCCTGGGTGGTGGGCCTGACCGGCCTGGCCGCCTTGATCGTGGTGCTGAACACCGGGTGCTGGCGGCTGGCGGGCAAGGTCATCACGATCGCGCACGAGGGCGGGCACGCGCTGGTTTCGCTGCTGTCCGGACGGCGGCTGGACGGGATCCGGCTGCACGCGGACAGCTCGGGGGTCACCTACTCGCGGGGCAAGCGCACCGGTCCCGGCCTGGTGCTCACCGCCGCGGCCGGCTACGTCATGCCGTCGCTGCTGGGGGTGGGGGCGGCGGCCCTGCTGGCCGCGCGGCACGAGACCGCGATGCTGTGGCTGGCCCTGGTCCTGCTCGCGGCGACCTTCCTGGCCGTCCGCAATGTATTCGGGGCGCTCGCGGTGCTGGTCACGGCGGGTGCCGTATTCGTGGTGAGCGATTACGCTCCGGTGGCAATTCAAGCGGGATTCGCCTACCTGGCCGCGTGGTTCCTGCTGTTCGGCGGCCTGCGGCCGGTATTTGAGCTGGCCCGGAGCACCGGTTGATCCGGCCGAGCGGGATTGGACCCGGGGTTCGGACGCGGACCAGCTGGCCCGGATGACCGGCGTCGCGGCCGGGGTCTGGGTCGCGCTGTTCGCGCTGGTCGCGCTGGCGGCCCTGGCTTTCGGGGCCACCCTGCTCGCCCCGGACATTGGTTCGCTGAAAATTGGCTGAATGGCAATCTGAGAATGCATTGACCGTATACAACCGGCGCCGTTATCATCTGCCGATAGTTAGATTCTAATTACCCGAGAAGGGTTCCCATGGCCAGGGCTTCGGCGGTCAAAATGCCACCGGAGGCGAGTGCCGCACACGGTAGCGAGGGCGCACGTCGCGTTCTCGCCCTGATGCTGGCGTTCTCCGCCGAGAAAAACACTCTTACCGCGCGTGACCTGGCCGCGGCCACCGGCATCGCGCTGCCGAGCGTCTACCGCTACATCACGCTGCTGCGCGAGACCGGGCTGCTGGCCGGGGACGAACGCGGCAGCTACCGGCTCTCGGCCCGGCTGATCGGCCTGGCCCGGGCGGCGGAGGCGGCGGAAAGCATCATCGAGTTCGCTGATCCGGTGATGCAGGAGCTGGCCGCACGACACCGGGGAGACGGTCATCTTGGTCCGGCTGATCGGCCGGGCCGCGGTGTGCGTGCACCGGGTCCAGTCGGCGCAGCGGCTGCGGATCGAATACGAGCCCGGCGCGACGCTGCCGATCGAGCGCGGCGCCAGCGGCAAGCTGCTGCTGGCCGGCCTGACGCCGCAGGCCCGCAAGGACCTGCTGGCCCCGCTGGCCCAGCGCGACCCCGGCGGCCGCCGCCCTGCTCGAGGCGCGGGTCGCCCGGGCCGCGCCAGCAGGGCTTCGCGACCAGCGAGGAAGAGATCCACCAAGGGGTGTGGGCGGCCTCGGCCGCGGTCGTGCAGGGCAAGCGGACGCTGGCCGCGCTCACCGTGCCCTCGCCGCTGGTCCGGGCCCCCGAGAGGAGCGCAAGCAGCTGCTCGACCAGGTCCGGGCCGCCGCCGCGCGGATCAACACCGAACTGCGCGCCGCGCGCGTAGCCGTTACCGCCCGTCCCGGCCCCGGCTATTCTTCCCCAATGCCGGATTTCCGTGATGTGATCCCGGGTACCCGGATCAGCGCTGGCCAGGCCTCGGTCGCCGCCCTGCAAGCCGAACTGGCCTCAGGCCGGCTCACCGCGGCCACGCTGACCACCTTCTACCTGCAGCGCATCGATCACCTGAACCCCGCGCTGCACGCGGTCATCACGGTCAACCTCGAGCCCCGGCCGAGGCGGCCGCGAGCGACGAGGCCCGGACGGCCCGCGGCCCGCGCGGACCGCTCGACGGCATTCCCGTGCTGGTCAAGGACAACATCCAGGTCGCGGGCATGCCGACCACGGCGGGCTCGCCCGCGCTGCTCACCGCCGACCCGGACGACGCCTTCCTGGCGTCGAGCGGCTGCGCGCGGCCGGAGCCGTGATCATCGGCAAGGCGAACCTGTCGGAGTGGGCGAACTTCCGCTCCACCCATTCCACCAGCGGCTGGTCCACGCTCGGCGGGCAGACCGCCAACCCGTACGCGCTCGACCGCAACCCGTCCGGGTCGAGTTCGGGCTCGGCGGCGGGGGTGGCGGCGGGCCTGGCCCCGCTCGCCGTCGGCACCGAAACCGACGGCTCGATCGTCTCCCCGGCCAGCACCTGCGGGGTGGTCGGCATCAAGCCCACCAACGGCTTGGTCAGCCGCCGGGGCATCGTGCCGATCTCGCCGGTACAGGACACCGCGGGACCGATGGGGCGTGCGTCGCGGACGCGGCGGCGCTGCTGTCCGTGCTGGCCGCCGCCGACCCCGAAGATCCCGCCCCGGTCGGCGACCATGATTCAGGCCGAACGGTCCTGGCTGCGTGATCCCGGTCGCCTATCCGTCGTGGCTGGATAACGACCGCGCTGGACGGCGCCAGGCTCGGGATCTGGCGGGACGTCTCGACGGCGGCCGGGCCGGCCACCGCGCCGTCCTGGACCAGGCCGTGGCCAAGCTCCGCTCGCTCGGGGCCGTGCTCACCGACCCGGTTACGCTGCCCGGCGCGGAGGCGATCGGCGAGCCGGAGTTCACCGCGATGCGGTACGAGTTCAAGTACGGGATCAACGCCTACCTGGCCTACCTGGCCGAGTTCGGCGTGGGCACCGGCATGCCCAGGCACGCTGGCCGAGCTGATCGACTTCAACCAGCGGAACGCGGGCCTGGTGCTGTCCCGGTTCGGCCAGGAGCTGTTCGAGCAGGCCGAGGCGACCAGCGGTGACCTGGCCGACCGCGACTACCTGGCGGTCCGTCGCGAAGCCACCAGGCTGGCCCGCGCCGCCGTCGGCACGCCGCTGGCCGAGCACGGTCTGGAGGCCATCGTGGCCCTGACCGCCAACCCCGCCTGCCTCACCGACTACGTGCTCGGCGACCACCACGTGTTCGGCTCCTCCAGCCCCGCCGCGGTGGCCGGCTGCCCGTCGGTCACCGTCCCGGCCGGGTACGTGTCCGGCCTGCCGGTCGGCGTCTCGTTCTTCGGCCCCCGCTGGACCGAGCCCCGCCTGATCGCCCTAGCCTATGCCTTCGAGCAGGCCACCCAGCGTCCGCCAGCCCCCCGCCTTCCCCGCCAGCATCGCGCCCGCCTCGAACGCTCCGCGCCCGTTCCGGGCGCGCGATAACCTGGCGGGCATGGAGTCTTGGCGCCGTGCGGATGTCCCCGTGCTACCGGGGAGCGGTCTGGCGCCCCGGCTGCACGACACGGCCACCGGGGAGCTGGTGCTGGCTTCGGCCGGCCCGGTCGCCACCTTGTACGCCTGCGGCATTACCCCCTACGACGCGACCCACATCGGGCATGCCGCCACCTACACCGCCTGGGATCTGCTGGTCCGCGCCTGGCTGGACGCGGTCCCTGATGGCCAGGAAGCTCCGGCCCGGTTCAGCGTCGTCTACGTGCAGAACGTGACCGATGTTGATGATCCGCTGCTTGAGCGGGCCGACCGGGACGGTGAAGACTGGCGTGAGCTGGCCCGGCGCGAAACGCAGCGGTACCGGGAGGACATGGAGGCGCTGCGTGTCCTGCCGCCCACGCCATCTGATCGGAGCGGTCGAGGCGCTGCCGGTCATCGAGCGGTTCAGCGCCCGGCTGGCGGACCGAGGTGCGCTGTACGACGTCGACGAGGACATCTACTTCGCCAGGTTGACGGACCCGCATTTCGGCCTGCTGTCCGGGCCGGGATCGGCCTCGGGGCTCGATCCGGCGCAGATGGGCTACCTTTCCGCGCAGCGCGGCGGTGATCCGGGCAGGCCAGGGAAGAAGGACCCGCTGGACTGCCTGGTCTGGCGGGCCGAACGGCCGGGGGAGCCCTCCTGGGACTCGGCGTTCGGCCGCGGCAGGCCGGGCTGGCACGTCGAGTGCGCCGCCATCGCCACCGAGTACCTGGGGACGGTCTTCGACGTCCAGGCGGGCGGTTCTGACCTGGTGTTCCCGCACCATGAAATGAGCGCGTCGCACGCCCGGGTCGCGCTGGCCCCGGTCGGCAAGGCCTTCGCGCGGGTCTACGCCCATTCCGGGATGGTCAGCTACCAGGGCGAGAAGATGTCCAAGTCGCTGGGCAACCTGGTGTTCGTGAGCAGGCTGCTGGCCGACGGCGTGGACCCCATGGCGGTGCGGATGGCGCTGCTGGCGCACCATTACCGTTCGGACTGGGAGTGGACCGACGCCGTCCTCGGCGACGCCCAGGCCCGGCTGGCCCGCTGGCGCTCGGCGCTGGACCGGGCCCAGGCCGCCGTTCCCGACGCGCCCCGGTGACCGCCGACAGGCAGTTCGGCGCCCGCGAGGCCGAATTCGGCGCGCCCGGCACGAATCCGGCCCACGTGGGTCCTGGCTGGAGTGCGGGCCCGGCTGCACGGACGATCTCGATGCCCCCGGCGCGCTTTCCATCGTCGATCGCTGGGCCGATTCGCTGCTGGCCAAGGCGCCCACCCGGATCACCCGGGCGACGTCTCCGGGGCCTGGCTCGTCAAGGCAACCGTCGACGCCCTGCTCGGCATCACCTTGTAACCGACATTTTCCGGGCCCAGCGCTCGCTGCTATCTGTGGATAACTTCGGTTATCCACAGGCAGCCGGCGCGCCGGACGTGATCTCTGCTATCGCCGCACGCTATTGGCATGGCACAAACACTGACTGCGGGTGACGAATACCCGCAAAACCGGCAAGCCTCGGCCTATCCGCGGACCCGCATCCGCAGGACCCGCAGGCTCGGCCCGGCGTGCAAGCCGACCCCGTTCCCGTCGACTCGCCCGCGGCGCTGCTCGCCCTCGTCCCGCACCTGCTCGGCTTCGTGCCGCAGGCCAGCTTCGTGGTGATCGGGATCGATCACCTGACCGGCCACGTCCAGGTCACGCTCCGGTACGACCTGCCCGATCCGCCCGGTATCGGCATCGCCGCGGACCTGGCCGCCCACGCCGTCGGCGTCATCGGCTCGCAGCAGATACCGCCACGGTGGCGGTCGGTTACGGGCCCGCGGCGCTGGTCGACCCGGTCGCCGCCGCGGTGCGGGACGGCCGCCCGCGAAGCCGGGGTCGACCTGCAGGAATTCCTCCGCGCCGAGAACGGCCGCTACTGGTCCTACGTGTGCGGCGACGAGGACTGCTGCCCGGCCGCGGGGTTGCCCTTCGAGGCGAGCACGGATTCCGCCCCGGCCGCGCTGGCCCAGCGCCCGGAGCCGACGTCCTGCCCGGCCGCGCCGCCGTGGCCGCCCGCATCGCCCCGCTCGGCGGCGTCGCCGCGCAGTCCATGCACCAGGCCACCCGCCGGGCGGAGCGGCACGTCACCCAGCTGCTCGCCAGGGCGCGTACGTCCGGACGCCTCGGCGCCGTGCGGCACCTGGTCGCCTCCGAAGGGCTGGCCGCGGTCAGCTCCCTGATCGCCACGTACCGGGCGGGCGGCCGGTTCACCACCGATTACCAGCTCGCGCGGATGACGGTGGCGCTGCGCGACCTGCGGGTCAGGGACGACGCCTGGGCCCGGATGGACCCCGCCCACCGGGACGCGCACCGCCGGCTGTGGATCGACGTGGCCCGCCGCGCGCAGCCCGGCTACGTGGCCGCGCCCGCCGCCCTGCTCGCCTTCGTGGCCTGGCAGTCGGGGGACGGCGCGCTGGCCAACGTCGCGCTCGACCGCGGCCCTGGCCGACGACCCTCGCTATTCCATGGCCCTGCTGCTCCGCCAGGTGATTACCGCCGGGGCTCCGCCGTCGCTGGCCAGGCTGCCGATGACGCCGGAGGAAGTGGCCGCCAGCTACGACGACGCCGAGGCGGAGGACCGAGGGACGAGGGAGGGCGACGGGGGACGCGACGAGGACGACCACGACCTGGACCTAGATGTCCGCGATCTGGACGACTGACGACGAACTGTGAGGTCAGGTGCGGGCAGGGATCGGCGGCGACAAGGAGAGCCTCGCGGTTCCGGGATACACTGCCTGAGATGTTCGTCCAGCTCAGCATGTATGTCGCCTTTTGCCCGCCCCCTGGCGCTTCCGTGCCGGGTCACCGCGCTTAACCGGAAGGATGCCCGCATGACTGCCGACACGCACGAGGTCGCGGTGGCCGGATTGCGTGAGGCGTACGCGGCCTGGCCGCCGGGGACACCGGTCCGGCTGGCCAAGCGCACGTCCAACCTGTTCAGGTTCCGTGACGCGGGCCCCGCGCCGCGGCTGACCGGAAGACCAAAGCGGCCAGCGGCACACGGCCGGCCTGGACGTGTCCGCGTTCGGCCACGTGCTGCGGGTTGACCCGGACCGCCGGACGGCCTGGGTCGGCGGCATGACCACGTACGAAGATCTCTGCGACGCCACGCTCAGGCATCAACTCATGCCGCTGGTGGTGCCGCAGCTCAAGACGATCACCCTGGGCGGGGCCGTCACCGGGCTGGGCATCGAGTCCACCTCGCTGCGCAGCGGCATGCCGCATGAGTCCGTGCTCGAGATGGAGATCCTGACCGGGGACGGCCGCGTGGTCCGCGCCACCGAGAGCAACGAGTACTCCGATCTCTTCCGCGGCTTTCCGAACTCCTACGGCACGCTGGGCTACACCCTCTCGCTCACCATCGAACTTGAACCGGTGCAGCCGTTCGTGCACCTGCGCCATTTCCCGTTCAGCACCGCGGCAGGCCTGCCTGGACGCGGTGGCCCAGATCGCCGTGGAGGGAAGCTTCCACGGCCACCGGGCGGATTTCGTCGACGGGACCTTTTTCGGGTCCGATGAGCTCTACCTCACGGTCGGGGCGTTCAGCGACGTCGCGCCGTGGCGCAGCGATTACACCGGCCAGCAGATCTACTACGAATCGATCAGGCGCGACAAGGAGGATTTCCTCACCATCCGGGATTACCTGTGGCGGTGGGATACCGACTGGTTCTGGTGCTCGCGCCCCTTCGGCGTGCAAAAACCGATGATCAGGCGGCTGTGGCCCCGTCGCTACCGGCGCAGCGACGTCTACCGCAAGCTGGTCGCCTTCGACCGGCGGCATGGCTTCAGCGACACCCTGATGGCCCGGCGGCATCTCCCGCCTCGCGAGGCAGTCATCCAGGACGTGGAGATCCCGGTCGAACGCGGAGCCGAGTTTCCTGCAATTTTTCGCCGCGAATGTGGGGATGAGCCCGGTATGGATGTGCCCGCTGCGGCTTCGTGGTGAGCGTGTCTGGCCCCTGTACCCCCTGCAGCCTGGTGAGGTCTACGTGAACTTTGGGTTCTGGGGAACGGTGCCGCTGCCGCCGGGCCGGCCTGACGGTTACTACAACCGCCTCATCGAGGACGAGGTCGCAAGGCTGGACGGGCATAAGTCGCTGTATTCGACCTCGTTCTACGCCGAGGACGAGTTCTACCAGCGCTACAACGGCGAGGCCTACCGGGCGCTCAAGCGCACCTATGACGGTGCGGGACGCTTGCTCGGCCTGTATGAGAAATGCGTCACGGGACGCTGAGTTACCTGCATGAGCGGAAAGGAACGCTGAGGATGGCACTGGCGGAAGTCTTCGAATCATTTGTGGGGCCCGATGCCTCGCTGGAATTCGCGGCCTATGACGGCAGCCGGGCCGGCGCGGCCGGATCTCCGGTGAAGATCACTGTCCGCTCGCCGGTGGCCGTGGCCTACCTGGCCCAGGCGCCAGGCGAGCTCGGCCTGGCCCGGGCCTACGTGGCCGGGCATCTGGACGTCGAAGGGGACATGTACGAGGCCCTGGCCCTGATGACCAGGGCCCAGAACATCAGCATGACGATGGCCGAGAAGCTGCGCCTGCTGCAGTCCCTCGGCGGCCCTAAGCTGCTGCTGCACCGGATGGCGCCGCCACCCCAGGAAGTCACCCAAAGCCGTCGCTGGGTGACCGGCCGGCTGCACTCCAAGAGCCGCGACGCCAGGGCGATCTCCCACCACTACGACGTGTCGAACCAGTTCTACGAGTGGGTGCTCGGGCCGACGATGGCCTACACGTGCGCTTGTTATCCGAGCGACGACGCCACCTTGGAAGAGGCGCAGCGATTCAAGTTCGACCTGGTCGCCCGCAAGCTGGGGTTGCGTGAGGGCATGCGGCTGCTTGATGTCGGCTGTGGCTGGGGCGGCATGGTGATGCATGCCGCGCGGGAGTACGGCGTCAAGGCGCTCGGGGTCACGCTGTCCGCTCAGCAGGCCGCCTGGGCGCAGGCCGCGATCGAGCGGGAAGGGCTGTCCGGACTCGTCGAAGTGCGGCACATGGACTACCGCGACGTGCCTGAAACCGGCTTCGACGCGGTCAGCTCGATCGGGCTGACCGAGCACATCGGCAAGCAGAACCTGCCGTCCTACTTCGCGTTCCTCCGCGGCAAGCTGAACGTCGGCGGACGGCTGCTGAACCACTGCATCACCCGCCCGGACAACCTTGAGCCTGCCATCCGCAAGCGCGGGTTCATCAACAGGTACGTGTTCCCGGACGGCGAGCTCGAGGGACCCGGCTACCTGATCTCCCTTATGCACGACGCCGGCTTGGAAGTGCGGCACGAGGAGAACCTGCGCGAGCACTACGCCAAGACCCTGGCGGCCTGGTGCGCCAACCTCGACGCGCACTGGGACGAGGCGGTCAAGGAGGTTGGTCCGGGCACCGCCCGGGTCTGGCGGCTGTACATGGCAGGCTCTCGTCTCGCCTTCGACCGCAACCACATCGAGCTGCACCAGGTGCTGGGCGTCCGGCTAGCCGCGGACGGGAAGTCTGGCATGCCGCTGCGGCCCGACTGGGAGTCGTCCCCGGTGCTCGCCACGTAATTCCGGGCCGCCCGTCAGAGCTCCCGCACGGTCGTCCGGCGGCGGACGGACACGTGGGGGGTTGCGCTATCCTGTCAACATGCGTGCCGTCCGGCTGCTCCTTATTTAGCCGCGCCGACCTTCCGTCGTTGGCGCGGCTGCCCCTCGTGTCGAGGGGCGTTTTCATTGCAGGTGATCATCGCCCCCCGCAGTTAGACGGGGTTTTAGTGGTCCGGACCGATTCAATGGTGAGGAAACGATGACAGCGGCCGAGAGCGCCGAGCTGGCGCAGCGCTATGACCCTCGTGATGTCCAGGAGAAGTGGCAGGCGCGCTGGGCGGAGCTCGATCCGTTCCGTGCCGGCGGGGATCCCGCGGATACCCGCGAGCGGTTTTACCTGGTCGACATGTTCCCGTACCCGTCGGGCGACCTGCACATGGGCCACGCCGAGGCCTATGCCATCGGCGACGCTCTCGCTCGTTACTACTTCCTGCGGGGCCGCAACGTGCTGCACCCGATCGGCTGGGATGCCTTCGGGCTGCCCGCTGAGAATGCCGCGATCAGGAACAACACCCACCCAGCCGACTGGACATACGCCAACATCGAGACCCAGGCCGGCTCGTTCCGGCGGTACGCGGCGTCCTTTGACTGGAGTCGCAGGCTGCAGACCTGCGATCCGACCTACTACCGGTGGAACCAGTGGCTGTTCCTGCGCTTCTACGAGCGGGCGCTGGCCTACCGCCGGGACGGGTACGTCAACTGGTGCCCGGTCGACCAGACCGTACTGGCCAACGAGCAGGTCATCGCCGGGAAGTGCGAACGCTGCGGTGCCGATGTCGTCCGGCGGATGCTGAACCAGTGGTACTTCAAGATCACTGAGTACGCGGACCGGCTGCTCGCGGACGCCGAGCAGCTGGAGGGCAGCTGGCCCGAGCGAGTCCTGCTGATGCAGCGGAACTGGATTGGCCGTTCGGAGGGTGCCGAGGTCCAGTTTGCGGTGGACGGCCGCGACGAGCCGGTGACGGTTTTCACCACCAGGCCCGACACCTTGTACGGCGCGACCTTCTTCGTGGTGGCAGCAGACTCGCCGCTGGCCGAGCAGCTGTGCGCGCCTGATCGGCTGGCCGAGCTCCGTACTTATGTCGGGCAGGTCAGGAAGCTGACCGACATCGAACGCCAGGCCACGGACCGGGAGAAGACCGGGGTCTTCCTGGGTCGGCACGCCATCAACCCGGTGAACGGCGAACGGATCCCGGTGTGGGCCGCCGATTACGTTTTGCCCGACTACGGCACCGGCGCCATCATGGCCGTGCCCGCGCACGATCAGCGGGACCTGGACTTCGCCCGCGCATACGGACTCGACGTCCGGATGGTGGTGGACACCGGTCAGCCGGACCCGGCCCAGACCGGGATCGCGACCGCGGGCGACGGCAAACTGGTGAATTCGGGCCCGCTCGACGGGCTGGCGAAGGCGGAAGCCATCGCCACGATCACCGCGATCCTGGCGGACAAGGGCCTGGGCCGGGCGGCGATCAACTACCGCCTGCGGGACTGGCTGGTGTCACGGCAGCGCTTCTGGGGAACACCGATTCCGATCGTGCACTGCCCGTCCTGCGGCGAGGTGCCGGTGCCCGACGACCAGCTGCCTGTAGTCCTGCCCGACCTGCGCGGCCAGGACCTGGTGCCCAGGGGAGTGTCCCCGCTGGCCGCCGCCGAGGACTGGGTGAACGTGCCCTGTCCGGCCTGCGGCGGTCCGGCCAAGCGCGACACCGACACCATGGACACGTTCGTGGACTCGTCCTGGTACATGTTCCGGTACTGCTCGCCTGAGTACACCGACGGACCCTTTGACCCGGCTGAGGTCCGCCGCTGGGCCCCGGTGGACCTGTATGTGGGCGGTGTCGAGCACGCCATCTTGCACCTGCTGTACAGCCGCTTCTTTACCAAGATTCTCTACGACATGGGGCTGGTGGACTTTACTGAGCCGTTTACCCGGCTGATCAATCAGGGCCAGGTGATCAACCACGGCAAGGCGATGTCCAAGTCGCTGGGCAACGGCGTGGATTTGGGTCAGCAGATCGAGCGCTTCGGGGTCGACGCGATCCGGCTGACCATGATTTTCGCCAGTCCCCCCGAGGACGACATCGACTGGGCGGACATGCATCCAGAGGCGATGGTGAAGTTCCTCGGCCGGGTCTGGCGGGTCGCCGCGGACGTGGCCGATGCGGATCCTGTACCGAGCGAGTTCGCCGCCGCCGCGGGGGACACCGAACTGCGCAGGATCACCCACCGCACTATCGACGAAGTGACCCGCCAAGTGGAGTCGTACCACCTCAACGTCGCCGTGGCCCGGCTGATGGAGCTGGTCAGCGCCGCCCGCAAGGCCATCGACTCCGGCCCTGGCGCGGCCGACCCCGCGGTTCGCGAGGCGGCGGAGGTGCTGGCGGTGCTGGTATCGCTGTTTGCCCCGTACACCGCTGAAGAGGCGTGGGAGACGCTGGGCCATAAGGCGTCAGTCGCCCGGACAGCCTGGCCGGCCGCCGACCCGGCGCTGCTGACCCAGGACAAGGTCACCTGCGTGGTGCAGGTTAACGGCAAGGTCCGCGACAAGCTGGAGGTCTCGCCCGACATCAGCGAAGATGACCTTCGCGAGCTAGCCCTGGTCGCGCCGGGAGTTGTGCGCACGCTGGGCGACCAGCAGGTCCGCCGGGTTATTGTCCGGGCGCCCAAGCTGGTCAGCATAGTCGCGGCGTAACCGCCGGCCCCAGTCAAGGCCGTCCCTCGAAGCCCCGCGAAGCCCTCGATCGGGGCGGACGCGCTCAGCCCTGGGTGGGCCTGAACGCCTCCGCACCACCCCGACCGCTGTGTGCTCAGACGCCCCTGTGCTCAGACGCGGCGGAGCACAGCCACGACACGGCCGAGGATGGTGGCCTCGTCGCCGAGGATTGGCGTGTATGCCGGGTTGTGCGGGATCAGCCAGACGTGCCCGTCGCCTTGCTTGAACGTCTTCACCGTCGCCTCGCCGTCGAGCATCGCCGCCACGATCTCGCCGTTCTCCGCGACCTGCTGCTCCCGGACCACGACCCAGTCCCCGTCTGTGATGGCCGCGTTCATCATCGAATCGCCGGCCACCTTGAGCAGGAACAGCGTGCCCTCACCGACCAGCTGCCTGGGCAGCGGGAAGACGTCCTCCACGGATTGCTCGGCCAGGATCGGGCCGCCCGCGGCGATCCGTCCGACCAGCGGAACGTAGATGGCCTCTTGCGAGGGGATGTCGATGCCGGGAATGTCGCCGGCCTCGTCCTCGTGGCCCGGCTCCGGCCGGACGGCGGGGTGACCAGGCAGGCGCACCTCGACGGTCCGCGGCCGGCCCACGTCCCGGTGCAGGTAGCCCTTCTTCTGCAGGGTGCTGAGCTGGTAGGAGACGCTCGACGTGCTGGTCAGGCCGACCGCTTCGCCGATTTCCCGCATCGAGGGCGGGTAGCCGCGCTTCTGCACCGATTCCCTGATGACCTGGAGCACCTTGCGCTGCCGCCACGTCAGGACGTGATCGGGATCGGGTTTGTCCGGCGTGTCGGGGATGACCACGGGCACGCTGCCTTTTGGCTTGCGGCCCGGCCGTCCCTTAGGTCTGGGCGCCTCCGTTGCGGCGGGGCCGGAAGTACCTATTGCGGTGCCTCCCATGGCGGTTTCCTCCATCTGATGACCTTCCGTGTCCGAGTTCTTGCGTGCTGAGTAGAGAGTAACGGTTCTCGTTCAAGATCCCAAACATCTGTTCGACGTGTCGCCGAAAATGTCGTACCCGGGCGATACAACAAATGTGTACCCGTTCGATCGAACGTTTAGACGATCGAATGGGAGTACGATCGAACGCAGGGTAGCTCGAACGAAGATTTGACCTGGAGGTCCTCATGACCGCGACACGAGCGGCGGCGGTGCCTAGGCATCGCGCGGAGCACCTGGTTTTCCGCCCGGAGAACGGGCTGGACCGCACGGGCCAGCCGACGCGGTTCCGCCCCGACCTGCGCGTGGTACGCAGCAGTACGACAACCTCCGTAGCGCTGCCTCCCGCCACGCCCCGCGCCGTCGTGCCGTCCGCCGCCGGTTCACCCTGCGCCGTACCCCCGCGCCCTCACCCGCCGCGCCGCTAACCCCCGCGCCGCTAACCCCCGCCCGGCCTCGGGTGTCTGCCTCCGCAGCGGCCAGCCCGCTTCGGCTGACCAGGCGCGGGCGTATCGTGGTCGCGGTCATGGCCGCGCTGATGGTGGCCGGGCTGTCGCTAGCCGTGGCCGGCGCGGCGCAGGCCAGCGGTCACTCCGCGACGCAGCGGCGGGACCGGCTCCAATCTCATCCAGGTGGTCGTCCGCCCCGGCCAGAACCTGTGGTCCGTGGCCGAGACCACCGATCCCAACTCCGATCCCCGCCAGGTGATCCAGCAGATCGCTCAGCTGAACGCGCTGACACAGCAGCACCCTCATCGGCCGGCCAGCGGCTGTGGGTCCCGCGCAGCTGATTCCACGCGCCCAGTCCCGGCACACCGCGCCCCGCCCGCGACACGCCGGCGCCCTGCGGGCCGCTTTCTGACTTACGGCGTGTCCGCGCTTGCCTCCAGCCGTCTCGTGGTCTACGGTAACCACAACATCTAGTACTTACATCGCTGTGTTTTTTCCACAAGTTGTGTTCACAGGCTAGAATGTAAGTACCGCGAGACAGCTGATGGGAGGTGGTCGCGTGCACTGCCCATTCTGCCGGCATCCGGACAGCAGGGTCATCGACAGCCGGACGGCTGACGACGGCGCGGCGATCCGCCGCCGGAGGTCATGCCCAGAATGCGGGCGCCGGTTCACCACCCAGGAAACGGTCATCTTGATGGTGGCCAAGCGCAGCGGCGTCACCGAGCCGTTCACCCGGGACAAGATCGTTCGTGGGGTGCAGCGCGCCTGCCAGGGACGGCCGGTCAGTGAGGACAAGCTGGCGATCCTGGCTCAGCTGGTGGAAGAGACGATCAGGGCACGGGGCCTGGCCGAAGTTCCCTCGCACGAGGTGGGCCTGGCCATCTTGGGCCCGCTCAGGGACCTCGACGAAGTGGCCTACCTGAGGTTTGCCTCGGTTTACCGGAGTTTCGAGTCGCTCGCCGACTTCGAGGACGAAATCAGCGCATTGCGCCAAGAACGCAGAAATGCCAGCAGCGCGCCGGCGCGGGCGGAAGCGAGATCTTGAATCAAGGTCCTTAATCGGGATCTTAAGGCGGCACCAGAGTTGTCATTGTTGCAGCGTGGCCATGCAGGGCCTGGCGGGGATCCGGAAGGGTTGGAAGGGGAAAATGACGGAGACGGTGAGCGGAGCGGCGGCCCGTAAGGGGAAGGGGCCACGGACCCAGGAACCCAGGACCCGGGGACCCAGGACCGGGGAGCCCAGAACCCGCCTGGCGGGCTCAAGGTCGGGCGCATCCACACCACGCCGGGCGTGCATCCCTATGACCAGGTCACCTGGGAGCGCCGGGATGTCGTCATGACGAACTGGCGAGACGGCACGGTCAACTTCGAGCAGCACGGCGTGGAGTTCCCCGACTTCTGGTCGGTGAACGCCGCCAACATCGTGACCACCAAGTACTTCCGTGGCGCGGTGGGCTCGCCGCAGCGCGAGTGGAGCCTCAAGCAGCTGGTGGACCGGGTCGTCAACAAGTACGAGCAGACCGGCCGGGAGCACGGTTACTTCGCCACCGGCGAGGACGCCGAGATCTTCGGTCACGAGCTCAGGTATGCCCTGATCCACCAGATCTTCTCCTTCAACTCCCCGGTCTGGTTCAACGTGGGCACCACGTCAAAGCAGCAGGTATCGGCGTGCTTCATCCTCGCCGTAGACGACACGATGGACGCCATCCTGGACTGGTACCGGGAGGAGGGCCTGATCTTCAAGGGCGGGTCCGGCGCAGGGCGTCAACCTCTCCAAGATCCGGTCGAGCAAGGAACTCCTGTCCTCCGGCGGCACCGCGAGCGGCCCGGTGTCGTTCATGCGCGGGGCCGACGCCTCCGCCGGCACGATCAAGTCCGGCGGCGCCACCCGGCGTGCGGCCAAGATGGTGGTCCTTGACGTCGACCACCCGGACGTCATGGACTTCATCACGACCAAGGCGCGTGAGGAAGAAAAGGTCCGCGTGCTCCGTGACGCCGGGTTCGACATGGACCTCGGCGGCAAGGACATCGTCAGCGTCCAGTACCAGAACGCGAACAACTCGGTCCGCGTGTCCGATGAGTTCATGCGCGCGGTGGAGGAAGGCAAGGAGTTCGACCTGCTGGCCCGGCTGTCCGGCGAAGTGATCGAACGGGTCGACGCGCGCAAGCTGATGCGCACGATGGCGCAGGCCGCCTGGGACTGCGCCGACCCCGGCATCCAGTACGACGGCACGATCAACGACTGGCACACCTGCCCGGAGTCCGGCCGTATCACGGCGAGTAATCCCTGCAGTGAATACGTTCACCTGGATAACTCCAGCTGCAACCTGGCCAGCATCAACCTGCTCAAGTTCCTCCGCGAGGACGACACCTTCGACGCGGTCAGGTTCAAGAAGATCTCCGAGCTCATCATCACCGCGATGGACATCTCGATCTGCTTCGCCGATTTCCCCACCGAGAAGATCACCGAGACCACCCGCGCCTACCGCCAGCTGGGCATCGGCTACGCCAACCTCGGCGCGCTGCTGATGGCCACCGGGCACGCCTACGACTCCGAGGGCGGCCGGGCCATCGCCGCCGCGATCACCTCGCTGATGACCGGGGCCGCGTACAAGACATCCGCCGAACTAGCCGGCGCCGTCGGCCCGTACGAGGGTTACGCCCGCAACGCCAGGCCGCACAAGCGCGTCATCCGTAAGCACGCGGACGCCAGCGAGTCCGTCCGCCCGGTCGCCACCATGGACCGCGAGATCCTTGATCTGGCCCAGCAGACCTGGCGGGAGTGCGCGGAGCTCGGCGAGGCCAATGGGTACAGAAACGCGCAAGCCAGCCTACTCGCCCCTACCGGCACCATCGGCCTCATGATGGACTGTGACACCACTGGTATCGAGCCGGACCTGGCCCTGGTCAAGTTCAAGAAGCTGGTCGGCGGCGGCTCCATGCAGATCGTCAACCAGACCGTGCCGCGCGCGCTGAAGAACCTCGGCTACCCGCACGAGCAGGTCGAGGCGATCACCGAGTACATCGCCGAGCACGGTCACGTGGTGAACGCCCCCGGCCTGCGGCCCGAGCACTACGAGGTGTTCGACTGCGCGATGGGCGAGCGCTCGATCGGCCCGATGGGTCACGTCCGGATGATGGCCGCGGTCCAGCCGCACCTGTCCGGCGCGATCAGCAAGACGGTCAACATGCCGGAAGACGCCACCGTGGAGGAGATCGAGCGGATCTACTTCGAGGGCTGGAAGCTGGGCCTGAAGGCGCTGGCCATCTACCGCGACAACTGCAAGGTCGGCCAGCCGCTCTCGGACGCGCAGGAAAAAGCCCGCCGAAGCCGCTGCCACCGCACCGGCGCCCGCTCCGGCCGCGCCGCACGAGCACCGCCCGGTCCGCAGGCGGCTGCCCCGGCAGCGGCCCGCCACCGTGACCAGGTTCTCCGTCGCCGGCGCCGAGGGCTACATGACCGCCTCCAGCTACCCCGACGACGGCGTCGGCGAGGTGTTCCTCAAGCTCGGCAAGCAGGGCTCGACGCTGGCCGGCGTGATGGACGCCTTCTCCATGGCCATCTCGGTCGGCCTGCAGTACGGCATCCCGCTGGATTCCTACGTGGCCAAGTTCACCAACATGCGGTTCGAGCCGGCCGGCCTCACCGACGACCCGGACATCAGGATCGCCAGCTCGGTCATGGACTACATCTTCCGCCGCCTCGCGCTGGACCACCTGACCTACGACGAACGCGCCGAGCTCGGCATCCTGTCCGCCGCCGAGCGCGCCGCCGAGGTCGGCGGGCACGGTCCCGGCGATCTCGGCGACCCGGCCGAGCTGGCCGACGAGCTGGATCCCATCGAACTGGCCCAGTCGGCCGCCGTCGAGCAGCCCCATCATCATGCCGAACGGCCGGTGGTTCACCCCGCCAAGCCAGCTCAGCCGGCCGTCGCGCCCTTTCCGGCCCCGCACAGCTCCACCGAGCTGATCGAGGCCCACCAGGGCCGGACCGCGGACGCCCCGCTCTGCCTCACCTGCGGGACCAAGATGCGCCCGGCCGGCAGCTGCTACGTCTGCGAAGGCTGCGGCTCCACCAGCGGCTGCAGCTGAGCGTTACTGCACCAGGTGCAACGTCCGGTGCTCTGCACTGAGCGGTGTAGTAGTCGCAGGTAGGAGGGGCGAACAGGAGCCCGTCTCCCGTTCGTCCCTCCGGATGAGCTGCTGATCGCGGCTTGGCTAGTACGGCGGCAAGTACCTCTGCCCCGGTGCCGGGCTAGCCCGGGGATGGTCCGCCCTAGGCCGGCCGCCAGGGCAGAAGTCCGGTCGCGGGGTGGTGGGTGCGGCTGGCGGTGCGGCTCGTGCTGGTGGGTCCCGGGCTGGCCGGCACGGTGGTCCGTTGCCAGTTACGAGACCAGGACGCCCGGCCGTGGACATCTTCTTCCTCGTCCGTCTTCACCGCTACGGCATCAGTGCACGGCCGATGATCCCGTGGAGGCATCCGCCACCCTGAACTAACCAATCCAACCCGCTAAACGTCCTAATCGACGCTAAGATTAGGTTGTTTGTTAAGTTGGTTGGGAGGTTCCTTGCGCAGCTTCACAGACCTTGACGCCATCATCGGGATGGTGCCCTCGCAGGTCGTCACCCGGCTCAGCGCCATTGACTTCGGCCGGGGCTCAGAGGCGCTCTACCGTGACCAGATGCCGGGGCTGCTTACCGAGCTCGCCGACCGGACCCGAGTCCTGAGCATAACCGCCTCATCGGCGATCGAGGGCGTCATCGTCGCCGACGCCGACCGTGCCCAGCGGATTATCGACAGGCGGACGACAACGCCCACACGGTAATGCCCGGCGGGGGCTTCAAGACAGAGGACAATCTCGTCGTGGACCGCTCGCTGGACGGCTCGACGACAGTCCGCTTCAAGCCGGTGCCTGCCGCGAGCACCCCGTTCGCCGTCGATGACCTGATCAAGCGCTACACAGAAGCGGTCGCGGCGGGCGAGCACCACCCGGTGCTCCTGTCCGGGCTGTTCATCCTCGATCTTCTCGTTATCCACCCCTTCGAAGACGGCAACGGACGGGTCGCCCGTCTGCTCACCGGCGCCCTGCTCGGCGAGCACGGCTACACGGTGGGCCGCTACGTGAGCCTCGAACAGGAGATCGCCGAGTCAGCCGACGCCTACTACCAGGCGCTCCTAGACTCCACCCGCGGCTGGCACGAAGGGACATCCGACCCGTGGGCCTGGCTCGGCTACTTCACCAGCATGATCGCCCGCGCCTACGCTGTCTTCGCCGACCGCGCCGCGGCCGCCCGGACCCCGGGGACCAAGCAGGAGCGCGTCCGCGAGCACATACTGCGTCACGCGCTCGCCACGTTCCGCCTCGCTGACATCAGGACGGCAGTGCCAGGCGTCAGCGACCAGACGATCCGGCTCGCCCTGGAGCAGTTGCGGGGCGAAGGCAAGGTCCAGGGCCGACGGAACAGGCCGCTCTGCCACCTGGACGCGGATCCCGAATACCGCACCCTCCAAATAAGTGCTCTGCGCCTAAGTGCACTGGGTGTGAACTGCTGCTCCCTCAACCCCGTGGACAGCTGCCTCGCCGTTGACGCAGGTGACCTTCTTCCATGATGGAAAGGCCGCGAGCCTGGTGGGTGACGTCACCGACCAGGAGTTCGCGGAACGCTCCGTCACCGCGGCCGGCCGACTCGGGCCGCTGCGCATCGCCGTCAACAACGCGGGCATCGGCGGTGCGTTCGCGCCGGTGGGAGAGTACCCGCTTGACTCGTGGCGGCACGTTCCTCGCGAGCAAGCACGCTCTCGGACGGCTCGGGACCCCGGACGAAGCCGCCGCGCTCGTGGTCTTCCTGGCTTCCGCCGCCGCCTCGTTCATCACCGGCAGCTACCACCTGGTTGATGGGGGCTACACCGCCCAGTGACGATCCTGCGTGACCGGGCTGCGGTCAGCTGGGCGGGACCAGTATGCGGTAAAGCCGGAGAGCCTGATTCCTGCTGGGCAGGAAGATCTGGAGCTGGCGGCCCGGGAAGGGCTCGTCCACTTGGGGGGCCGTCCAGGTCTGGCCGGCGACGCTGGTGGCGAGAGCACCCTGAGAGTCATAGGCCTGTTTAATGACAGCTGTCACCGCCGTCACATCGGCCGCGGGCACGGCGACGGTGAACCCGTACGAGGCGGGCTCTGCCTGGCCTGAGGGGCTCTTGTTCGCCTGGTCAGTGACCGGTGAGACCGCGGCGGAGGTGAGCGTCACCGGCGTGCCGAATTTGCGGTAGCACTGGCCGTTGGAGTCGGCCAGGACGGTGAGCGCGATGTATCCGGCCGGGCAGCCGCCCGCCGGTGCGGGCGGCTGGACGAGCATGCCTTGCAGGATGATCGGCGACCCTAGCTGGCGGGCCGGCGGCATGGTCGCGGCCGGGCCCGGTCCTAGCGGGGTCAGCTGGCTGCAGCTGGCGACGGCGAGCACGATGCCTGCGGCGGCCAGCATGCTGGCCAGCACGGACGACCGGCGCGGCTGGCCGGGCTGGGATGGCATGTCCTGGGTCCTCCTAGGTCGGTCGTCGTGGCGCTATTCCGGGTGCGGATGTGGCGGCGGTGCGGGCGCGGGCGGCGCGGGCGGCGTCGGGGGCGACCAGCGCCACGGCGGCCGCCAGGATGAGCAATTCCGCCAGGCTCACGGCCATCAGGTGCGGGTCGTGCCGGTAGTCGCCGAGCGAGATAATCCGGTACGCGATGGCGACGGCGGTGATCAGCGTCAGGGTCAGCGACCACACCCCCGACCGGGCACCCTGGCCCGAACGGACCCTGGGCGCGTGCGCCAGGCAGGCGAGGGTGACCAGGAGGCAGCACAGCCCGGAGAAGTCTGGCAGCCAGGCGGAGTTGCCGGTCGCCTGGATCGCCAGCACCGGTATGTAGACCAGGAGGTAGCAGACGGGCAGCGCGAGCAGCCAGGGCCGCCGCGGCCGGCCGGACGTCCCGGTCGAACGCGGCCATGGCCAGCACCGGGGCGAGATCGAGCAGGACCCAGAACGCCCACGCCCCGTAGGGCAGCTGCAGGCTGCCGTGGAGTTGCGCCTGCAGCATGGCGACCAGGTCGGGGATGATGACCAGCGCCGCGATGACCCGGGCCGTGCGCTGATGCCCCAGGACCAGCAGCAGGAAGATCACGATCCAGGCGTACTGGACCGCGTAAAGCGTCGTGGCCCAGATGCCGCCCGACGGGGCGGTCGTGTATCGTCGCGGGCGGCGCGGGGACCCAGCCGAACAGGCGGTGCGTCCAGGCCAGGCGCACGAAGACGTTCAGGGCCCCCGCCGCGTGCAGCAGCGTCAGCACGAGCACCGCGTTCCGTACCGCTTGGCCCCGGACGACATACCGCCGCGGAGCGCCCGCGCCGCCCAGGTACAGCCGGGCGGCCAGCCCGGCCACGCTGGCGGTCTCTTCCCAGGTGGGCTTGCAGAATTCGAGGATGGCGTCGTCATCGTACGGATCACCGGTCAGCCAGCTGTCCAGGAAGGCGGCGACCATGTCCTCTTCCCACATGTCCCGGTAGTAGCCGGGCAGCAGCCGCAGCCGCCGCCGGTAACGCTGCTCCAGGCCCGGCCCGCCGCTCATCCCGACGCCTCTCCGCCGGCCAGGCCCAGCCGCACCCGCACCACCCGGGCGGTGGCGGCCCGCAGCTCGGCTTCCCCCGCCAGCGCGTGCCGCCCGTCCCGGGTCAGCCGGTAATACCGGCGCAGCCGCCCGTCATGGGCTTCCTCCCGGTCCGGCTCGATCAGCCCGTCGGCGGAGAGCCGGTCCAGCACCCCGTACAGGCTGCCGATCTTCAGCCGGACCCGCCCCTGCGACAGCTCGGCCACGTCGCCCACGATGCCGTACCCGTGCCGCGGGCCAGCAGCGAGCGCGGTCAGCACGAAGAACGCCTGCCCCGTCATCGGTCTGCCAGCCATAACCCCAATATAATGGAACCCACGATATTGGTCGACTCCCGATCTAGCGCGAGCACGTACCCAAGACCCGGTCAGCTCATCGGCTGACCCGCCGCCGGCCCTCCTCCGCTCTCGAGCAGATGGGCGCCCGGACCGCGTGCGGCGAGCCGGTCGTCCGGGTTCACCAGAGCGCACTCGGAGAATGACAGGCACCCGCAGCCGATGCACCGGGTGAACCGGTCCCGCAGCCGCTCCATCCTGGCGATGCGCTCGTCGAGCGCCTCGCGCCAGCACTGCGCGGCCCGGATCCAGAACGCCCGGGTGGGCGGGGTGTCCTTGGGCAGGAAGGCCAGCACCTCGCCGATCAGCGACAGCGGCATGCCGACAGACTGCGAAGCCCGGATGAACGCCACCCGACGCAGCGTGGTGCGATGGTACCGGCGCTGGTTGCCGGCCGTTCGGCGGCTATGGATAAGCCCTTCCCGTTCGTAGAACCGCAGGGCCGAAGCGGAGACCCCGCTGCGCTCGGCCAGCTCCCCGATGGTCAGCTCGGCCGCGGGCGGTGTCATGGTCGCCAGCCTAGCTTGACTTAAACCTATGTTTAAGTTGGAGGCTGCAACCATGACGACACAGACAATCCTTGTCACCGGGGCCACGGGAAACGTCGGCCGCCACATCGCGACGCAGCTGACAGACGGGGGCCTGACCGTCCGCGCCCTGTGCCGTGACCCGTCTTCGCCCCGGCTGCCGGCCGGCTCACCGCCGTCCGCGGCGACCTGACCGATCCGGACTCGGTGCGCAGCGCGGCCGCCGGCGCCGATGCGGCCTTCTTGCTCTGGCCCTTCCTGACGGCCCAGGGCGCGGAAGCCGCGGTGACAGCCATCGCGGGGCAGGTCCGCCGCGTGGTCTACCTGTCCGCGACTCTCCGTTCACGATGACGCCGGGCCAGCGGAAAACGGCGTGTGGGGCCAGGTCGAGCAATTCGTCAGGCAGTCAGGCGGCGGAATGGACCTGTTCCTGCGGGCTGGCGGCTTCGCCGCTAACACGCTGGCCGTGGGCGGGCCAGCTCCGCTCCACCGGCATGGTCCGCTGGGCTTACGGCCAGGCGGCCAGGTCGCTGATCCACGAGCGTGACATCGCCGAGGTCGCCGTCCGGGCCCTGACCGAGGACAAGCACGCGGGCGCGAGCTACGTCCTGACCGGCCCGCAGGCGGTGACCCAGGCCGATCAGGTCCGCATCATCGGCGAGGTCACCGGCCTGCCCGCGCGCTGGCACGAAGCCTCACCCGAGGACGGTCCGCGAGCAGCTGGCCGCGGCCACCGGCGATGCGCGTTCGCCGACCACGCCATGGCCTACTGGTCTGCGCTGACCCGCCAGCCGGAGCTGGTCACGCCCACGGTCGAAGAGATCACCGGTTCCCCGGCGCGCACCTTCCGGGACTGGGCGCACGAGCACGCCCGCGATTTTCTCACCCCAGGACAGGACGAACGGCGCTGACTAACGGGACGTTCGCCGGCTGTCGCCGGGCGCTTCGGCGGGGATGCTGACACTAGACGCGGAGCCGATCGAGGTGCCCCATGTACCAGCCCTTTGCCAATGCGGACAGCACCTTCCGGCTGCTTGAGCCGGTGCAGCTGGCACCGTCCGTATTTAACACCCAGCCCTGGTGGTTCCGGATTCTCGCCGACGACCGGATGGAAATATGCGCCCGGGTCGGCGAGGGCAGCGCCTATCAGTATCTCCGGGAACACGGCCTGGAGCTCGCGGACGGGGATCGCCGGCTGTCCAGCATCGACCCCGGGGCTCGCGAGCTGATCATGAGCTGTGGTGCGGCGTTGTGCAACCTGCGGCTGGCTATCCGGACGGCGGGACATGACCTCACGGTCCAGCTGCTCCCCTATCCGCAGGACAGGTCGGTGCTGGCGACCGTGGAGATCGTGACCGGCCACATCCACCCGCCCGGCCACGTCCTGCAGGAGTTGTACGACGCCATCCCGCGGCGGCATACCGATCGCTGGCCGTACGGCGGCGCTGGCCGTGGCCTGGTGAGAGGCGATCCGGTACCGGCCAGCATTCTCGCGGCGATGGAACTCGCGGCCGCCAAGTACGGGAGCCGGCTCCGGGTGCTCAGCCGGCCTGAGGTCAGGAGATGGCTGCGAGAAGCGCAAAGCGCGGACATCAAGCTGCGTGCCGATGCTCAATACGCCTCCGAGCTCAGCCGGTGGACCCACGAGGGTGATCGCGACATCGGTGTGCCCGCGGATGCTTTCGGGCCGGCCTGCGCACCACACGGTGGCTGGCACCAGACCTCCCCGCCGGTCAGGAACTTCGGCTTCGGCGCGCCCGCGACCGGATCAGCCGGACCAGCGCAGGACGAGAGTTCCGGGGCCGACCCGGATCCCGGCAGGCACCACGGGCGGCGGTTCGAGCGCCTCCCGCAGCTGATGCTCCTGTCAACCAGGTCTGACCAGCCACTTGACTGGCTGCGCGCCGGGCAGGCGCTGCAGCACACTCTGCTGACGGCGACCCGCTACGGGATCTCGGCGTCGTTCCTGACCCAGCCGTTCGAGCTGGAGTTCGCCACGGCCGCGTCGACGGTGTCCGCGGCTAGCCGCGATGATTCGCATATTCTGCCGCCCCAGCGAGAGTCCGGGCCGCGCCACCGGCCGGTGGCTTTGCCCAACTATCCGCAGCTGATCATCCGGGTGGGATACGCGACGCACGATGCCGTGAGCACGCGCCGGGAGGTCCCGGACGTGCTCGACTGCCGCTGTGATCCGCCGCGCTGGCTGGTGCGGGGCACCGGTACCGACCCAGGATGAGCGACCACCGTTCGCTACGGCAGCAGCACCAGCCGGCCCGCTACCGTCCGGTCTTCCAGCAGGCGGGCGCCCGGACCACCTCGGCCAGCGGCAGAGTCGTTCCGGTGGCATGCAGTTGCCCGGCCTCGAACATCTGGGTGAGTTCGGCGAGGTCGGCTCCGGCCCGCTCGGCGGCGCTCGCACGCCAGGCCAGCAACGAGAATCCCGATACGGTCCGCAGCGGGAACAGGCTGGTCACCGGCACGCTGGTCAGGTCACCGGCGGCGCGCCGCACACCACGGCCCGGCCGAACGGCGCGAGCAGCGCGACCAGCTTGATCATCAGCGGGGCAGCCCCGTTCTCGCCCCACCCTGCGGAGCGTATGGTTGTCACAACCTACACAAAAGATTGTGGAGGTTGCCGCAACCATGCCTAATGGCCGGGGTGGCAGAGTGACGAAAGGCGTCTGTCGTGCCGCTAGGGGTCGTTCAAAGACTTCCCCGGCGGCGTTGTCCCGAGGCTGCCGGCGACTGACGGAGGTGATGCCAGGCCTCACCCGACCTCTGCCGGCCCGCCCCACACGCCGCGATCACGCACGTCCCGCCTCCCTCACCGAACCCTCCCGCCCGGCACCCGCCAGGATCCCGGCCCCTCGGCCACGATCGTGGATAGTTTGCTCCGAAATTAGGCACTAAATATCCACAATCTCGGCTGGAAGGCCAGGAGCCGGTCCGCGCAGGACAAGGCGCTTGAGCTTCCAGCGGCTGGAAGGTGCACAGTCGTCAGCATGAGTTATCACGCCGAGCTGTTCACCATCGGGCAGCTGGCCCGGCGCACCGGCGTGCCGGCCCGGACGATCAGGTTCTGGTCCGACGCCGGGCTGGTGCCGCCGGCGAGCCGGTCGGCGAGCGGATACCGGCTCTACGACGCCGACGCGGCCGCCCGGCTGGATCTGGTCCGGTCTCTGCGCGAGCTCGGGCTGGGCCTGGACGTGGTGCGGGCGGTGCTGTCCCGCGCCAGCACGGTGGCCGCCGTCGCGGCGGCGCACGTCCGGGTGCTCGACGGGCAGATCCGCGCCCTGCGGCTGCAGCGCGCCGTGCTCAGCACGGTCGCCAGAGCGCGGCCACACGATCGAGGAGACGCTACTGATGCACAAGCTGGCCAGGCTGTCCGCCCGGGAGCGGCAGCAGATCATCGACGACTTCGTCGACGAGACCTTCGCCGACGTCGACCCGCAGGCCCCGGCGATGGGCATCGCCCGCAGCATGCGGCAGCTGCCCGCCGAACTGCCCGATGACCCGACGCCCGAGCAGGTGGACGCCTGGGTCGAACTCGCCGAGCTCGCCGCGGACCCCGGCTTCAGGCAGCGCGTCCGGTCCATGGCGCTAGCCGGTAACGACCCACGGCCCCGGACCCAGCGCTGGATTTCCGCGCCGTCATCAGCCACGCCGGCGCCCTGGCCCAGGGGCTCGAGCCCGGCTCACCGCCGGGCCAGGCCGTCCTGGCCCAGATCCTCGGCCAGGACGCACCCGCCGCGCGGCGGACTCAGCTGCTCGCGCAGCTGGAGGCGTTCACCGACGCGCGGGTAGAGCGGTACTGGCAGCTGCTGGCCGTCATCAACGGCTGGCCCGCACCCCCAGCGACCGTGCCCAGCTTCGACTGGCTGATCGCCGCGCTCCGGGCCAGCCTTGACCAATCGGGGTGACTAGCCAGGTAGCCGCTGGTGACCTGGCCGGCCCTGGCACCCGCCTTGGCGCCGGCCTGGCCCGACCGCTTGGCCGTCTTGGCCACCATGGTCGCCTCCCGGCGCGCCGTCTTGGCCGCGTGCCGGGTGCGCCAGGCGATCGACGGGCTCCCCGCGGTGTCCGCGGCGGCGATGACCAGGCCACCGAACATCGACAGGTTCTTGAGGAAGTGCATCCGCTGCTGCGCCTGGTCCTCCTCCTTGTCCGCCTCCCAGAACCGGTGTCCGGCCAGCGTGGTGGGGACCAGGGTCGCGGCGATGGCGAGCGCGGCCAGCCGCGGGAACTTGCCCATGGCCAGCAGCGAGCCGGCCACCAGCTGGACGGCGCCGTTGAGCGGACCGCCTGCTCGGTCTTGGCGGGCACCGCGGGCACCCGTTCGGCCACCGACCGTACCACTGGCTCGGCCAGCGGCGCGACCCGCTCGGGATGGCGGAGGGTGTCGTAACCCTGAAGAACGAAGATGGACGCCACCATGGGGCGCGCGAAGGCTCTGAGTACAGGCATGAGGCCTCCCTGCCCATGAAACCGGTGTTGTAACGCCGGGCTGCATAATGGCGGGGTGAACGAGCCGGGAATCACCATCAGACCGGTCAATGAGGGCGATCGGCCGATGCTCAGCTGGCTCGTCGCCGAGCTGTGGGGGTCCGAGCTTGTGGCCGTCCACGGCGACATCCTGCGCCCAGCCGAGCTTCCCGGATTTATTGCCGAACGGGCCCGCCGTGTTGTCGGCCTGCTCACCTTCCAGCTGGTGGGGGACACGCTGGAGATCGTCACGCTGAACGCCATCGACCGCCGGGCCGGGATCGGGACGATGCTGATCGACGCGGCCGTGGGGGCGGCGCGGCGTTTGCGCTGTCACGAGATCCGCCTCACCACCACCAACGACAACGTCGACGCGCTCCGGTTCTACCAGCGGCGCGGGTTCCGGCTGGCGGAGCTGCGGCCCGGCGCGGTGGACCGGTCCCGGCTGGAAAAGCCGCAGATCCCGAAGACGGGGGACTACGGCATCCCGCTGCACGACGAGATAGACCTCACGCTGCGCGGCGCTCACCCGCCCTTGACCTGACGGCCGCCGGTCCAGACCGCGGTGATGTGACCCGGGTCGGCCAGCACGCCGATGTCCGTCAGCGGATCGGCGTCCAGGGTGATCACGTCGGCGTCGTAGCCTTCGGCGAGCCGGCCGCTGCGCGGCGCCTGCGGCCCCAGGGTGAGCGGGCCGGTCGCGGTGGCCGCCTCGATGGCCTCGAGCGGGGTCATCCCCAGCTTCACCAGGTAGCCGGGTTCTGACCCGTTCTGGCCCCACGCGTTCGGCAGATCGGTGCCGGTCAGCGCGATGTCGGTACCCATGGCGATGGTGACGCCGTGCTCGTAGGCCCGCGTCACCGCCTGCGCGTGCACGTCGGCGACCACCTCGAGCTTGGCCATCGCGTAGTCGGGCACGGCGGCGGAGTTCGCCAGCATGTCCTCGATGATCGTCCGGGTCGGCACCAGGATCGCGCCGCACTCGCGGATCGCGTCGCAGCACTCGTCGTCGAGGTAGGTGCCGTGCTCGATGGTGCGCACGCCGGCCCGCAGCGCGGCCATGATGCCGGGCTTGCCGTGGCAGTGCGCCGCGACTACCCGGTCGGCGAGCCCCGCCACCTCGACGATGGTCCGCAGCTCGGCCAGCGTGAACTGCTGGTGGATCGGATCGTCGAGCTCGGACAGCACGCCGCCGGAGGCGCACACCTTGATCAGCCTGGCGTTGCGCCTGAGCTGCTCGCGAACGGCCCTGGCGCATTCGTCCGGGCCGTCGGCCAGCCGCATCATGCCGCCCTGCCTGGCGTAGTCCTCGATCCAGTCGAGCGGGAACGCGTGCAGGTCGCCGTGGCCGCCGGTGGTGCTCAGGATCGCCCCCGCCCCGTAGATCGCCGGGCCGGTGACGGTGCCCTCGGCCACCGCGCGGGCCAGGTAGACGCCCAGGCCGCCGACGTCGCGTACCGAGGTGATCCCCGCGTCAAGCGCGGCCCGCAGGTCCCTGGTGCAGCGGGCCGCGCGCAGCGCCTCCGGTTCGAGCAGCAGCCGGCCCAGGTCGAAGGTCCTGGTCCCCATGAGGTGCCCGTGGCACTCCCACATCCCGGGCATGACCGCCGCCGCCCGGGTCACAGCGGCCCCGGGCTCCTCCGGCGCCTCCGCCGCCGGCCCGGCGTAGCTGATCCGGGCGCCGTCGAGCAGGACCACGCCGTCCCGGATGGGATCGCCGTGCCCGGGAATAAGCAGCTCAGCCTCGATCCTGTGCATATAAGCTCCTTGTCTGACTACACTTATCCAGCCTGTTTCCGGGTCTTTTCGAGCAGCATACGCCGCCGGAGATGTGGTGTTGTGATGGTGATTATCTTGACGGGCCGGCCAGGGCCCGGTCCATCATGGTTATCCAGCTACGTTCGGTCAGGAGGTGCCCGGTTCAGGTCGACCACGGCGCATCTTTCACCGACAGTATCGACGTGTGCGCTGTCGCGATCATGGGTCATGCGCTATACAAGGACATACGACTGTCCGGCAACCAGGTGCGAGGACGTGGGCCAGGCGGCCTTATCGCCGGGCTCGCGGCGGGGCGGCGAGGCAGGCACTAGGGGCGAGGAAGCGAGATGCTGCCAAACGACAGGGCCCAGCCCGCCGCGCGTGACAAGCCCGACCTTGGGCGCCCGCGTCCATGCGCTACTGGCGCCGGGCCCCTACCGGGCGAAGGCACTCGTGGTCGTCGCGGCCGTCATTCCTGGCCCCGTGCTTTATCGTCGTTCGCCACTGATCTACGCGGCCCGTCGCGGTGGTGCAGGAAGGCCCGGCACGATGGCCGCGGCGTTCGGGTCGCGATGCCTGGGGCTTCGCGGCTCGTCGACCTTGTTCTCTAGGTGCACAGGCTCCTGGCCGTGGACGTGCGCTGTCGTGCTGCCCTTCGTCGTTGCGCTGGTCGCGCACGCCCGGCCGCTGGCCCGCTGGTTCGTGCCGTGCCGCACGGCGGCCTGGGCCCTGCTGTGGTCGCGTGCCGGTCGGCGCCGTCGTGCTGTCAGGCCATCTGGCCGCATCAGCCGCTCGTCGGCGCGATCGCCGCCTGGCGTGCTCAGCGCCGTCGCCGCTCGGCTGGCGGCTGGCCAAGGGCTATCGCAGGACGCCCGGATGTACGGGCCGGACGGTCGCGGCAGCCCGGCCGGCGGCAAGACCGGCCAGAGCCAGGGCGGCGTCGCCCGGCCGACCGAGCGCGCATCCCGGGTCGCAGCCCTCCTACGGCGTCCGGGCCCAGGCCGCCGCGCTGCCCTACGCCGAGCAGGCCGCGCGTGACTACCCGGGCAGCGGCGGCCCCGTTCCGCCCAAGCCCCGGCCGCAGATCTCGGTCGAGGACGCCATGGCCGAGCTCGACGCGATGATCGGGCTGATGCCGGTCAAGGAGCAGGTGCGCTCGATCGCCGCGTCCATCGAGGCCGCCCGGCGCCGGGCGGTGGCCGGCGTCACCACCGACAAGCCGATGCGGCACTTCGTCTTCCTCGGGCCGCCGGGGACGGGCAAGACGACGGTAGCCCGGGTGCTGGCCAAGATCTTCTACGCCTTCGGCCTGCTCGAGATGCCCGACGTGATCGAGGCGCACCGGGCCGACCTGGTCGGGGAGTACCTGGGCGCGACCGCGATCAAGACCAACGAGCTCGTCGATTCCGCGCTGGGCGGGCTGCTGTTCATCGACGAGGCGTACAGCCTGGTCAACGAGGGCGACGGGCAGACCGACCGGTTCGGGGTCGAGGCGGTGCAGGCGCTGCTCAAGCGGGCCGAGGACAACCGCGAGGATCTCATCATCATCCTGGCCGGCTACGAGAAGCAGATGGAGACGTTCCTGGGCTCCAACCCCGGCCTGGCCTCGCGGTTCGCGACCCGGCTGAAGTTCACCAGCTACTCACCGCCGGAGATGCTGTCGCTGGCCGAATCCGCGCTGGACCGGCGCGGTGAGCATCTGGACCCGGACGCGCGGCCGGTGCTGTGGCGCACGCTGGAGGAGGTCGGCCGCCGCCGGATCGCCGACGAGCTCGGCAACGGGCGGTTCGTCCGCAGCCTGCTGGAGAAAGGCCGGCCAGGCGCGCGACGTGCGGGTGATGACCGGGACGGCCGAGCCCGCGGCCAAGGACCTGGTCACGATCCAGGGCGGTGACCTGCAGCAGGCGTTCGCCGAGCTGACCTCCCGGCTGCGCGGCTACGAGGACACGCCCACCGTGGAGGGCGCGATCGCCGAGCTCGACGAGCTGGTCGGCCTGGAGCCGGTGAAGCAGCAGGTGCGCGCCATCGCCGCGCAGCTGCGGGTGGCCAAGATGCGCGACACCCACGGGCTGGCCAGCCAGCCGCCCGCCCGGCACTTCGTGTTCAGCGGGCCGCCCGGCACCGGCAAGACCACCGTCGCCCGCATCCTCGGCCGGATCTTCGCCGCGCTCGGCCTGCTGGCCCGGCCCGCGGTGGTGGAGGCGCACCGGGCCGACCTGGTCGGCGAGCATCTCGGCTCGACCGCGATCAAGACCGGCAAGCTCATCGACTCGGCCCTGGGCGGCGTCCTGTTCATCGACGAGGCGTACTCGCTGCACAACGACGGGTACTCCGGCGGGGACGCGTTCGGCTCCGAGGCGGTGCAGACGCTGCTCAAGCGCGCCGAGGACGACCGGGACCGGCTGGTGATCGTGCTGGCGGGCTACCCCGACGACATGGACAGGTTCCTGCGCAGCAACCCCGGCCTGGCCTCGCAGGTTCAGCACCCGGGTCACCTTCCCCAGCTACCAGCCGGAGGACCTGGTCCGGATCGCCGTCCTGCTGGCCGAGCAGGCCGGGGACATGTTCGACCCGGCGGCGGTCGAGGTCCTCGCCACGATCTTCTCGCATGCCTGCGGCACGGCGGCCGGATCGACGAGCTCGGCAACGGCCGGTTCGCCCGGTCGCTGTTCGAGCGGGCCTGCGCCTGCCGTGATGTCCGGGTGGTGCGGCTAGGTGAGCAGGCGACCGCCGCGGACCTGACCACGCTGACCGCCGCGGACGTGGAGACGGCCTACCGCGACCTGGCGCCGCAGGACCCGCTCGCCCTCCGCGGCCAGGCCTGACACCGAGCCGGTGCGAGCCGACGCTGGGAGTTCTGGATCGACCGCGGCGGCACGTTCACCGATATCGTCGCCCGCCGCCCGGACGGGCGCCTGGTCGCGCACAAGCTGCTGTCCGATAACCCGCGAGCCTACCGCGACGCCGCCGTCGCGGGCATCCGCGAGCTGCTCGGCCTTCGGCCGGACGAGCCGTTCCCGGCCGATCGCGTCGGCGCGGTCCGGCTGGGCACCACGGTGGCCACCAACGCCCTGCTCGAGCGCAAGGGCGAGCCGACCGTGCTGGTCATCACGGCCGGCTTCGCCGACGCGCTGCGGATCGCCTACCAGAACCGGCCGCGGATCTTCGACCGCAAGATCGTGCTGCCCGAGGTGCTCTACGACCGGGTGATCGAGGCCGGCGAGCGGATCAGCGCCCGCGGCGAGGTCATCACGCCGCTGGACGACGACGCGCTCGCGGCCAGCCTCAAGCAGGCGCTACGACGACGGCTTCCGCAGCGCCGCCGTCGTCTGCCTGCACGGCTACCGGTACACCGAGCACGAGGCCAGGATCGGCGCGCTGGCCCGCGCGGCCGGTTTCACCCAGGTGTCGGAGCTCGCACCAGACCAGCCCGCTGATGAAGCTGGTCTCCCGGGGCGACACCACGGTGGTGGACGCCTACCTGTCGCCCATCTTGCGCCGGTACGTGACCGAGATCGCCCGCGAGCTGGACGGCGTCCGGCTGCTGTTCATGCAGTCCAACGGCGGCCTGACCGACGCGGCCAGCTTCCGCGGCAAGGACTCCATCTTGTCCGGCCCGGCGGGCGGCATCGTCGGCATGGCCGCCACCGCCCGGCAGGCCGGGTTCGGCCGGGTCATCGGGTTCGACATGGGCGGCACGTCCACCGACGTGTCGCACTTCGCCGGGGAGTTCGAGCGCGAGTACGAGACCCAGGTCGCCGGGGTCCGGATGCGGGCGCCGATGCTGTCCATCCACACCGTCGCGGCGGGCGGCGGCTCCGTGCTGCACTTCGACGGCCGCAGGTACCGGGTCGGGCCCGACTCGGCCGGAGCTGATCCCGGGCCGGCCTGCTACCGGCGCGGCGGCCCGCTCACCGTCACCGACGCCAACGTGCTGCTTGGCCGCATCCAGCCCGGCCATTTCCCGGACGCCTTCGGCGAAAACGGCGACGCCCCGCTCGACGCCGAGGTCACCAGGACCATGTTCGCCCAGCTCAGCGCGCAGATCACAGGCCGCGGTCGGAGATACCCGCACGGCCGAGCAGGTAGCGGCGGGCTTCCTCGAGATCGCGGTGGCCAACATGGCCAACGCGATCAAGAAGATCTCGGTGCAGCGCGGCTATGACGTGACCCAGTACGTGCTGAACGTGTTTGGCGGCGCGGGCGGCCAGCATGCCTGCGCCGTCGCCGACGCGCTCGGCATGACCAAGGTGCTCATCCACCCGCTGGCCGGGGTGCTGTCCGCGTACGGGATCGGGCTCGCCGACATCATCGCGATGCGCGAGCAGGCCGTCGAGGCGCCGCTGACCGACGACCTGCTCGCCCGCCTGCCCGCGCTGCTCGAGCCGCTGGAGGCCGACGCGCGGGACCAGGTCGCGGCCCAGGGCGTGCCGGACGGCCGGATCACCGTCGCGTACCGGGCGCACCTGCGCTACCAGGGCACCGACACCGCCGTCATCGTCGGCGTCGGCTCGCTGGCGGAGATGACCGCCGCGTTCGAGGCCGAGTACTCCCGGCGCTTCTCCTTCCTCATGCGGGCCAAGCCGGTCATCGCCGAAGCCGTCTCCGTCGAGGTCACCGGCGCTCAGGACGAACTAGACGGCGGCGCGTCCAGCACCGTCCGTTCAGTCAACAGAAAAGCCCAGCCCGGGGAGCTCCGCGCGGGTCCCGATGTTCACCGCCGGGGCCTGGACGCAGGTGGAGCTGTTCCCGCGATCCGGGCTGCGGCCCGGGCACGCCATCGACGGCCCGGCCATCATCGCCGAGGAACTCGCCACCACCGTGCTCGAGCCGGGCTGGCAGGCCGTGGTCAGCGACCGCGGCGACCTGCTGCTGTCGCGTGTAGCAGCCCGCCCCGCCGCCACCGACATCGGCACCCAGAGCAGGCCGACCCGGTCATGCTGGAGATCTTCAACAACCTGTTCATGTCGGTCGCCGAGCAGATGGGGGTCCGGCTGCAGGCGACGTCGCACTCGGTCAACATCAAGGAACGCCTGGACTTCTCCTGCGCGCTGTTCGACGCCGAGGGCGGCCTGATCGCCAACGCCCCGCACATGCCGGTGCACCTGGGCTCCATGGGCGAATCGATCAAGATGGTGATCAAGCGCAACCGCGCACCCCCCGCGGCCTGCGCCGCGGCGACGTCTACGTGCTCAACGACCCGTACCACGGCGGCACGCACCTCCCTGACATCACCGTCGTCACACCCGTCTTCGCCCCGGCCCGGACCGGCACGCCGGCGACGAGATCTGGTTCTACGTGGCCTCGCGGGGGCACCACGCCGAGATCGGGGGCGTCTCGCCGGGCTCGATGCCGGCCTGGAGCACCCGGGTCGAGCAGGAGGGGGTGCTGATCGACAACTGGCTGCTCGTCGAGGACGGCCAGCTCCGGGAGGCCGAGACGCTCCAGCTGCTCCGCTCCGCCGAGTACCCGTCCCGCGACCCGGTCACCAACCTGGCCGACCTGCGCGCCCAGATCGCCGCGAACGCCAAGGGCATCGCCGAGCTGCACCGCATGGTCGAGCACTTCGGGCTGGACACGGTCCGGGCCTACATGGGCCACGTGCAGGAGAACGCGGCCGAGTCGGTCCGGCGGGTGATCACCGCGCTGCACGACGGGGAGTTCGCCTACGAGCTGGACAACGGCGCGGTCATCCGGGTCGCGGTACGCGTCGACCACGCCAGCAAGAACCGCCGAGGTCGACTTCACCGGCACCTCGCCGCAGCTGCCGGACAACTTCAACGCGCCCTCCAGCGTGGCCATGGCGGCCGTACTCTACGTGTTCCGGACCCTGGTAGACGACGACATCCCGCTCAATTCCGGCTGCCTGGAGCCGCTGAGCGTGATCATCCCGCCCGGCTCGATGCTCGCCCCGCAATACCCGGCCGCGGTCGCGGCGGGCAACGTGGAGACCTCTCAGGCCGTCACAGGGGCCATCTACGCGGCGCTGGGGGTGATGGCCGAGGGGTCGGGGACGATGAACAACGTGACGTTCGGCAACCAGGAGTACCAGTACTACGAGACGGTGGCCAGCGGGTCCGGCGCGGGGGAGGGCTTCGACGGCACCGACGTGGTGCAGACCAAGATGACCAACTCCCGGCTGACCGATCCCGAGGTGCTCGAATGGCGCTACCCGGTGCTGGTCGAGTCGTACCGGATCCGGCCGGGCAGCGGCGGCGCGGGCCGCTGGCACGGCGGTGACGGCGGGGTCCGCCGGCTGCGGTTCGCCGAGCCGATGACGGTGACCACGCTGACCGGCCACCGGCGCGTCCCCGCGTTCGGGATGGCGGGCGGCCAGCCGGGCGCGCTGGGCCGGCACTGGATCGAGCACCCCGACGGCAGCGTCACGGCCATGTCCGGCTGCGATTCCGTGCCGGTGCAGCCCGGCGACGTGTTCGTCATCGAAACCCCAGGCGGCGGCGGCTACGGCGCTCGTTATTTCTTCCGAACGAACCCCGGCTCGACCGCCACCGCACCGCCACTCTTAGCCGTCCTCCGCCTCGAGCTCGCGCGAGCGTGGCGACCAGCGCGGCCTCGTCGCCGCCGGCGCGCTCGAGCACGGCCATCAGCGCGTGCAGCACCAGGTGCCGGTCCTGGCCGGCGTCGAGCAGTCGCTGCGCGGCCTCCCACAGCTCGGGCGGGTCGCCGCGCCAGAGCCGGTCGGCCAGCACCACGTGCCGCTCGATGTGCCGGCCCACGCCGCCGGGCGCGGGGGTGGCGTGGTCGGCGGCGAGCAGCGCGCGCCGGTCCCGCGGGTCGGCCGGGTCCAGGATGGACAGGTCGGTGCCCGAATGCCAGCCCTCCAGGACCGGGAACGCGAACGCGCGCCGCGGCAGCGCCTCCAGGTCCGAGTCCGGCAGCAGCCGCCGGATCAGCGCGTAGTCCAGGCCGAACTCGGCCGGATCCCGGTAGGCCTGGGCGAACCTGCCGATCGAGTTGAACACGGTCTCGAGCGTCTCGGTCACGGCGGCCTCGGCCAGCCCGCGGCGGCGTCCGGCCCACCGCACCCACGCGCCCAGCACGTGCGGCATCGCGTCCTGCTCGGCGAACGACAGCATGACCTTGCGCGGCAGCCACTTCAGCAGGAACGTCTCGACCTTGGTCGGGCTCATCCGCAGCGGCCGCCCGAAGTCCTTGTCGCACCCGTAGTCGATGATGCGGTCGGCGCAGTGGCTGGCCGACCCGCGGTCGGACAGGTCCTCCGCCTCGTCGGAGGCGAGGAACTCGGCGGCCAGCATGGCGCGCCGGTCCTTGCTCCAGACCTGCCGCCGTGGCCCCGGCAGCTGCGACAGCGAGTGGCCGCGGTACGGCGGCAGCGCCCTGATCCTGGCCCGGATGAACGCGTGGTAGGAGGGGAAGGACTCGCTGACCGCGGGCTCGGCGGCCGCGTCGGTCTCGGTCAGCGCGGTCTCCAGCATGTGCCGGGCCTGCCCCGCGTCGACCTGCGCGGAACGCGAGCTTGCCCGCGGCGCCGCGCTGGCTGCTCGCCTCCCGGCAGTGGTCGAGCAGCTTGGTCACCCGCGAGGTCACCCAGCCGTCCCTGATCATCCCGTCCGCGTTGTAGTCCACCACGGTGACCAGGGCGTGCGGTTCCTCCCCGGCGTAGCTGAACACGCAGATGACCTCGTCGTGATCGCCCAGCTCATCGGGGTTGACGTAACACTCGGCCGAGGTCACCGCGCCCAGGTGCTCGGCCCAGCCGGGGCACGGCACGCCCGCTCTCGATCAGCTCCAGGGCCGCGCGCTCGGCCTTGGCCGCCTGCCGCGGGGTGCCCAGGCAGGCGATGCCGGACAGCAGGGCCAGCGCCGCCGGGCTGCGCTGGCGGCCGGCGTAGTCGACCAGCCCCTCGCCGACGAGCTGCTCGACCGTGGCGGCGCGCCTGCCGCCGCCGCGCTGCCCCCACCAGGTGCCGAGCAACTCGCTCACCATGAGCTCGGCGTCGAGCGGACTGCGCACAGCGAGTAGCTCGCGCGCTGCGCGCAGTAGTTCGGCGAACAGCGCATTCGGCGGCGGGCCAGCGGCGCTCTCGCCGCTGGCCGCTGCCTGATCCTCCGGTGGACTCGCTGCGACGGCTCTGCGGGCTCACCCTGATAGCCTCTCAGATCTGGACATGCGGACGCTATGCTACGTTGTCATGCCCGCTGTAATTTCGCCTCCTCAATGGCGTATGCCACCCAGGTTCGGCGGACGGGCACGCTAGACGTGCAGGGTAGTTGGTCGTTCGCTCACTGCGAATCCGGTCACCTGGCCGCACCAATTGCCTGACTGTGGCACGCTTAATTAGTTGGCTGCGGGAACGAAAGCCCGGGAAGCGGGAACGATGATTCCGGGGAAGGAGCCGCCCATGGCAGCCCCCGGCGCGGTACAGGGGAGTTCGTTGTGAGCATGGAGACCTCCGTGCCTAGGCAACGGGATGCTTCCGATTCCGCACTGGTGGACATGCTGATGGGCCAGGCGCCCGTCGGCCTGGCCCTGTTCGGGTCTGACCTGCGCTTCCGCTGGGTCAACACGGTCCTGGCCCGGCTCGGCGGCCAGCCCGGCCAGTCCGCTGAGCCTCCCGCGCCCGCCGACCCCGGCCAGCCGCCAGCCCGAGTCCGCCAGCACCGGTCCCGCCAGCACTGGCCCCGCCAGCGCTGGCCCCGCCGCCTGACCCGCGCGGCGACTCCGGGGCGCGCCCCGTCGGGCCACGTCGGCCTGCTCCCGGCCGAGGTCTGGCCCGCGGAGATCGCGACCCGGGTCGAGGCCGCGCTGCGTCAGGTGCTGGCCGACGGCCAGCCGCTGACCGAGCCCGGCTACCCGCCGATCGAGCCCGCCCACGGACCCGCGGCCGAGTCGCCCCGGCGCTCGGCCTGCGCCTTCTGGTTCCCCGTGCACGACGTCGCCGGCGAGGTCTTCGGCATCGGCCTCACCTTGGTCAACGCGTCCGGCCAGGAGGCCGCGCTGGCCCAGGCGCTGGCGGCGGCGCAGGCGGAGACGGCCGACATCAAGCGGAGCGAGGAGCGGTACCGCTCGCTGGTCCAGGGCGGTGCCCAGGTGGTCTGGGTGGCGGCTCCGGACGGCGCGATGAAGGAAGATTCGCCGGAATGGCGGTGGATCACCGGGCAGACCGCCGCAGAGTACCAGGGCACCGGCTGGCTGGAGGCCATCCACCCCGAGGACCGGGAGCGGGTCGAACGCGACTGGCGGGAGTGCGTCCGGACCGGCAAGGTGTTCGACGACCGTTACCGGATCCGCACCAAGGGCGGTTCCTACCGGCACTACGACGTGCGCGCGGTGCCGATCGAGCGGGACGGCAAGATCGCCGAATGGGTCGGGGCCAGCACCGACGTCACCAGCCAGCGGGAGGCCGAGGAGATGCGCGGCCGGCTGACCGAGCAGCTGTCCGCCGCGGCGCTGCGCACCGCGCGGCTGCAGCAGGCCACCTCGATGCTGGCCGAGGCGCTCACGGTCGAGCAGGTGGTCGAGGTCATCACCGAGGTCGGCCGGACCGCGATCGGCGCGCTGCGCTCGGCCGTGGTGCTGATCGATCCGGACAGCGCCCGGCTGCGGGTGGTCAACGACGACCTGCGGAACGCGCCGGACTCCGCGGGCCTCGCGCTGACCCTGTCCTCGCCGAGCGTGATGACCAAGGCCATCGCGACCCGGCGCCCGGTCCTCGTCGAAGACCCCGAGGACCTGCGCAGGCAGTTCGCGGACGAGCTCGACATCGACCCGGCCCTGCTGGCCGCCTCCGACGAGCGCTCCTGGGTCGGCCTGCCGCTGCTCGCGGCGGGCGCGCCGCTGGGCGCGCTGCGGTTCTCGTTCGGCCGGCCGAGGAAGATCACCGAGGAGGAGCGGGTCTTCCTCGAGGCGCTGGCCGGCCAGTGCCGCTCGCGGTGGAGCGGGCCTCGCTGTACGAGCGGGAGCACAAGACGGCGGAGACGCTGCAGCGCAGCCTGCTCCCTGACCAGCTGCCCAGGCTGCCCGGCCTGGTCCTGGAGGCCAAGTACCGGCCGGCCAAGAACCTGGAGATCGGCGGCGACTGGTACGACGCGTTCCGGCTGGCCGACAGCCGGCTGGCGGTGGCGCTCGGCGACGTGATGGGCAAGGGCCTGACCGCGGCGGCCGGGATGGGCCGGGTCCGCAACGCGCTGCGCGCGCTCGCGCTGACCGATCCGCGCCCGGCGGCGGTGCTCGGCGGCCTGGACCGCCTGTTCAGCGCCACCGAGGCCGAGGAACAGGTGACCACCGTCGCCTATCTCGGTCATCGATCCGGTAACCGGGGATGGCGTGCTCGGGAATGCGGGGCATCTGCCCGCCCTTGTTCTTGAGGCGGGCTGCGCTCCGCGGTTCGATCAGGTGGAGGCGGGCACGCCGCTGGGCTGGGCCAGCCCGCGACGGCAGCACTCGTTCAACCTGCGGCCTGGCAGCACGGCGGTTTTTTATTCTGATGGTCTGGTGGAAAACAGGAATCGTGGCCTCGACGCGGGCCTGGAGGAACTGGCGGCGGTAGCCGCCCGTGCCGATGCGGACGTGCTCGCCCGGCCCGAACGGCTCCTCGAGTACCTCGTTGACCGTATGCTCGCAGGTCACGAGCAAGACGACGATGTGACGGTGCTCGTCGTGCATGTACCGGTGAGCGGTCCATGATGAGTCCGAGGGTGGGGACCGCGGGCGAGGCGTACAAGTCACTCCCGGCCGGAGCCTATGGTGATGAGTGGGAGGCAGGCGGGTTGAATCTGTCCCGAGTGGCATCTATCCAGCGAAGGAAGGGGTGACCGTGGTCGTGAGCGCTGCCAATTCCGCAGCGCGGAAGCGCCCCAGGACTCCGGACGTCACGCCCCGGGCCGCCGGCGATCAGCCGGTGCACGCGGCTCCGCGGGCCGCCGGTTCTGGACCTCAGGCCCCGGAGCATCGTTCCGAGGTGCGCGCCGACGCGGACGCCAGCCTGACCGCGGTTAATCTCGACGATACAGATCCCGAGAACGACGGGGATCTGGAAACCGCGGATCTCGAGGATTTTGGCGAACTCGAAGACGCCGATGACGTGGATCTGCAGGCCGTACTGGCCGACGCGGACCTAGAGGAGCCCGACATCGCAGACGTGGCCATTACCGAAGACCTGGTCGGCGACGAGGTGGACGTGCCGGACGGCGTCGACGGCGGATCCGGGCCTGATCGGCCGTAGCGGACGGCGAGGCGGACGGCCCGGACGCCGCGGCGGGCGCGCGCGTGGTCAAGATCGCCCCGGACGGCGGCAAGCGAGGACGAGGAGATCTTCGTCTTCGGCGACGACGACGACGATCTGCCCGCCGCGCAGGTGGCGGTGGCGGGCGCGACCGCGGACCCGGTCAAGGACTACCTGAAGCAGATCGGCAAGGTCCCGCTGCTCAACGCCGAGCAGGAGGTCGAGCTGGCCAAGCGGATCGAGGCCGGCCTGTTCGCCGAGGAGAAGCTGGCCGAGGGCGGCCGCGCGCTGAGCTCCGACGCGCGGATCGACCTGGAGTGGATCGCCGAGGACGGCACCCGGGCCAAGAACCACCTGCTCGAGGCCAACCTCCGCCTGGTGGTGTCGCTGGCCAAGCGGTACACCGGCCGCGGCATGCTGTTCCTTGACCTGATCCAGGAAGGCAACCTGGGCCTGATCCGGGCGGTGGAGAAGTTCGACTACACCAAGGGCTACAAGTTCTCCACCTACGCCACCTGGTGGATCCGGCAGGCGATCACCCGCGCCATGGCGGACCAGGCGCGGACCATCCGCATCCCGGTGCACATGGTCGAGGTCATCAACAAGCTCGCCCGGGTGCAGCGCCAGATGCTCCAGGACCTTGGCCGCGAGCCCACCCCGGACGAGCTGGCGGTCGAGCTTGACATGACCCCGGAGAAGGTCGTCGAGGTGCAGAAGTACGGCCGTGAGCCGATCTCGCTGCACACCCCGCTCGGTGAGGACGGCGACAGCGAGTTCGGCGACCTGATCGAGGACTCCGAGGCGATCCAGCCGGGCGAGGCGGTCAGCTTCACGCTGCTGCAGGAGCAGCTGCATTCGGTGCTCGACACGCTGTCCGAGCGCGAGGCCGGGGTGGTCTCGATGCGCTTCGGGCTGACCGACGGCCAGCCCAAGACCCTGGACGAGATCGGCAAGGTCTACGGCGTGACCCGGGAGCGGATCCGCCAGATCGAGTCCAAGACGATGTCCAAGCTCAGGCACCCGTCCCGGTCCCAGGTCCTCCGCGACTACCTGGACTAAAGCCCTTATTCCGAACGGAACCGTGGTGCGTGCCCCGGGCAGGCGGTAACTGCCCGGGGCCTTCCGCGTTCTAACCAGGTCGAACTTGCCCGCTGGCGGTCAGATGACGGGCCGGCGTATCCACCAGAAGCAGAAGCTGCCGAGCACGATGGACAGGCTGAGGAAGATCGCCAGTTCGTACCATTGCATGGGCCAGTAGCGGCTGCCTGGCTGGTAGGTCACCAGCTGGTGGAAGGTAGCGGCGAGCCTGGCGGTGCAATCCCGGGGATTCAGCGGTCCGTAGTTGCCTAGCGGACATGCCCGGTTGAGGAAGGATGTCGTGGGGGTATGGCCGGTCCGGTCGACGATCTGGACGGAATAGACCCATGCGTCCGGAAGCCTGATGCCCCTGGTGCTCTCGAAGGCTCTGACGACGCCGGCCGAGGTCTGATCGATGCTCACCGGGGTAGCGGTGGTGATCGGCAGGCTCCGCTGAAGCGGTGTGAACAGGTACGGGCGCACCCAGGCCGTGACGGCTTCGCGGACCGCGACGTAGCCGACGAAGGCGGTCAGCATCGCGGGCAGCATCCGCCGGAAGATCAGCCCGGCGGTAAGCCCGAGTACGAAGGCGAAGGCGGCGTAGCCGATCGGGACGATGTCGCGGATCCCGAAGCGAAGGGGGTCGAAGGGATCGGCGTTCACCTGATCGAGCCGGCTCGACCACCAGCTCACCATCAGGCTCAGGAGCCCGGCGATGACCGCGCTTACCACGGCGCCCAGACCGAGCTTCACCGTCAGCCAGCGGGTACGCGTGACGCCTTGGGTCCACGCCAGCCGGAAGGTCCCCGCCTCGAATTCCCTGGAAACAAGCGGTGCGCCCCAGAACATGCCGATGAGCAACGGGACGGCGAGCACGAAGAAGCCCAGGAACACCTGCAGTGGGCCGTCGGCGTCGGTGAAGTCGGTCATGGCCGTCGAGCAGTCATGATGTGCAGCGCAGGTGGCGATGGCCGAGTTGTAGAGGTGGGCCAGGTCCAGTCCGGTCAGCGCCAGGACCACGGCGACGATCGTCAGAGCGCCGGCGGCCATGGCCGCTTGCACCCGGAACTGGAGCCAGGCGAACCGGATCACGACACGACCCCCAATCCGGGCCGGCGAGCTGGGCTGGGGTCACGCGCCTGGCCCATGTAGGCGAGTATCAGCTCGTCCAGCGTGACCGGCTTGACCGTCCAGGCCGGATCGAGAATCGGCTGATCCGTGCGCACCAGGAACGTGCTCTGCTTGCTGGTGTGGCTCTCTTCGATGACCTCGTGGCTGGCGGGCAGGGAGCGTGCGTCCCGGCGGGGACCAGACAGGCGCCGATGCGTCCCAAGCAGCTCGGTGACCTCGCCGGCCAGCTGAACATGTGAGGCGACGAGAAGGACGAGGTAGTCACAGACCCGTTCGAGATCGGCGATGAGATGTGAGGACAGGACCACGCTGACCTCATGCTCGGCCACGATCTCCATCAGCCCCTGCAGGAACTCGCGCCTGGCCAGCGGGTCCAGGCTGGCCACGGGCTCGTCGAGGAGCAGGAGCGCGGGTTGCTTGGCGATGGCCATCGTCAGGGCCAGCTGGGCCCGCTGGCCGCCGGACAGCGAGCCCGCCTTCTGCCGCAGGTCAAGGCCGAGCCGATCGATCCGGTCCCGGGCCAGCTCTTGGTTCCAGTTCGCGTTGAGGTACGCACCCATCAGGAGGTGCTTGCCTACCGAAAGCCCGGCGTAGGCCGGCGTGTCCTGGGCGACGAAGCCCACCTTCTCCAGTTGCGCCGGCCCGTCGCCAGGGTGTCCGGCGAGCACCGTGATCGACCCGCAGGTCGGCGCGAGCAGTCCGACGGCCAGGTTCAGCAGAGTCGTCTTGCCTGCTCCGTTTGGGCCTACGAGCCCGACGACCTTGCCTTCGGGGATCCTCAAGGTACAGTCACGGAGCGCCCACTGGCGTCCGTACTGCTTGCCGAGACCGTTCGTCTCGATGACGGCGGTCATGCCGCTCCCTCCGCGAATGAGGTGCGAACGGCGGTGCGGTAGATCGCCTCGATGTCGTCGGGCCCAAGGCCCGCGGCACGCGCCTTTCGCAGCCAGTCGGTCATCGACGCGAGGAAGCGACTCTTGCACGACGGGATCGCTGCGAGGAAGCGTCCGGACCACGAACGTCCCCTGGCCGGGACGCGGGCGTACCAGGCCCTCTCGTTCGAGATCCCGGTACGCCTTCAGCACCGTGTTCGGGTTGATCGCCAGCTTGGCCACGACCTGCTGGGCCGTCGGCAACTGGTCTCCTGGCGCCAAGATGCCGAGCTGCAGCGCCTGACGAACCTGCTGGACCAGCTGCAGGTAGGTGGCGACGCCCGAGGCGGTGTCGAGCTGGAACTCGATCATTCACCCTCCTTCAACTAATCACTGAATCCACTAAGGTCTTAGTTGAAGAGTACATCGAGGGCAAGGGAACGTGAACACGCCGTCGTGGCCGGATCCGACGGGATCAAAGCCGACCTGCGGTCCGCCCCGACGTTTTTGGCACAAAGAAAACCGACGTCATGAACAGAACTGACGTCGGCGTCCTTGCCGGCCGGGCTGGGCCGGGTGGTGCTATTGTGGCTGCGGCTCTGACAGCCGGTTGCTCTCGTCCTGAATATCCACGGCGACCTTGGCCAGCGCCTGGGCGTGCTCGCGGCCATGGTGCGCACAGAAAAGCAACTCTCCCGCGTTAGCGAGTAGCACGCGAACGTACGCCTGGGCGCCGCATCGGTCGCAGACGTCTAGCGCGGTCAGCGGCTTGGTGGGGGCTATAGCTCCGGTCAACGTCGCCTTCCTCTCGCGTCGTGCCTCCGGCATCTCTATCCGGCTGGCTCGGTTTTCTGCCCTTACAGCTCAGCACAACACATACCCCGCCGTCAGCGTTCCCCACTGGCGGTGGTGTACGCCACAAGCGAAACCGCGCCAGACTCAGCGTGGCTACATCTGTCACAAAACCGTACGGTGCCCGCGCCCCGCCGGTACCCCGGGGGGACCGATGGCACACAGGCACCGTGTGGATCTTGCCTCTCTTATACCCCGTCGCGGGCCGTTGATGCATTTCGTCATGGTCGGTCCGGATTTCCTCCCCGCCGCCGCGTGGCATCGGCGGCCGCGCCCGGTGCGGCGGCTACTCTGCAACTGAGACAGCTCCCCGGAAGGAGACCGGCCGCTCGTGCCCACCCTCGCTGCCGCCCGCTGACGCCTACACCGCCCGGCACCTGTCGGTCCTCGAGGGCCTGGACGCGGTGCGCAAGCGTCCCGGCATGTACGTCGGCTCGACCGACGGCCGCGGGCTGCAGCACTGCCTGTGGGAGATCATCGACAACGCCGTGGACGAGGCGCTGGGCGGGTACTGCTCGCGGATCGACGTGCTGCTGTACGCCGACGGCTCCGCCGAGGTCAGGGACAACGGCCGCGGCATCCCGGTCGACGTCGAGCGCAAGACCAAGCTCACCGGCGTCGAGCTGGTGATGACCAGGCTGCACGCGGGCGGCAAGTTCGGCGGCGGCTCGTACACGGCCTCCGGCGGCCTGCACGGCGTCGGCGCCTCGGTGGTCAACGCGCTGGCGGCGCGGCTGGACGTCGAGGTGGACCGGGACGGGCAGACCTGGGCGGCCAGTTTCCGCCGCGGCGTGACCGGTGAGTTCGGCGGCCCAGGCCCGGACGCGGACTTCACCAAGCGGGCGGGCCTGCGCCCGCTCAGCCGGACGGCGAAGCGCGTCACCGGGACCAGGATCAGGTTCTGGCCGGACCGGCAGGTCTTCCTCAAGGACGCCAGGTTCAGCTTCGACGCGCTGACCGAGCGGGCCAGGCAGACCGCCTACCTGGTGCCCGGCCTGACCATCAGCATCCGCGAGGAGGCCGGCCAGCAGGCCGAGTTCTGCTTCGACGGCGGCATCAGCGAGTTCTGCGCCCACCTGGGTTCCGGTGAGCCGGTCACCGAGGTGCTGCGGCTGACCGGGTCCGGCCAGTTCACCGAGACGATCCCGGTGCTCGACGACCGCGGCCACATGACCCCCACCGACGTCGAGCGCGAGCTGGACGTCGACGTGGCGCTGCAGTGGGGGGCGGGCTACGACGGCGTGGTCCGCTCGTTCGTGAACGTCATCGCCACCCCGCACGGCGGCACCCACGTCACCGGCTTCGAGCGGGCCCTGGTCCGGACGCTGAACGACCAGCTCCGGGCGGCCCGGCTGCTGAAGAACGGCGACGAGCCCGTGACCAAGGAGGACACCCAGGAGGGCCTGGTCGCGGTGGTCTCGGTCCGGGTGCCCGAGCCGCAGTTCGAGGGGCAGACCAAGGAGGTGCTCGGCACCCCGGCCGCCTCCCGGATCGTGGCGCAGGTGGTGAGCGCGCAGCTCAAGGCCTATCCTGGAGAACCCGCCGCGCGGAGCCAAGCAGCAGGCCCGCTCGGTCCTTGACAAGGTGATCTCGGCGGCCAAGGCGCGCATCGCCGCCCGCGAGCACCGCGACAACCAGCGGCGCAAGTCCGCCCTGGCCAGCTCGTCGCTGCCGGCCAAGCTGGTCGACTGCCGGTCCGCCGATGACCGCAGCGAGCTGTTCATCGTCGAGGGCGACTCCGCGCTCGGCACCGCCAAGGTGGCCAGGGACTCGGAGTTCCAGGCGCTGTTGCCGATCCGCGGCAAGATCCTCAACGTGCAGAAGGCGTCGCTGGCGGACATGCTCAAGAACGCCGAGTGCGCCGCGATCATCCAGGTGATCGGGGCCGGCTCGGGCAGCTCGTTCGACCTGGACTCGGCCCGGTACCAGCGGATCATCTTCATGGCCGACGCCGACGTGGACGGCGCGCACATCCGGACCCTGCTGCTCACGCTGTTCCACAAGTACCTGCGGCCGATGCTGGACGCGGGCCGGGTCTTCGCCGCGGTGCCGCCGCTGCACCGGGTGGCGCTGAAGAACGTCCGCAAGGGCCAGCCCAAGTACCGGTACTGCTATTCCGACGCCGAGCTGCACCGCACCCTGCTCGAGCTCGAGCGCCGCGGTCAGCGCTGGGAAGAGCCGGTCCAGCGGTACAAGGGCCTGGGCGAGATGGACGCCGCCCAGCTCGCCGAGACCACCATGGATCCCAGGCACCGCACCCTGCGCCGGATCAGGATCGAGGACGCCAGCGCGGCCGCGGACATGTTCGCCCTGCTGATGGGCTCCGAGGTCGCCCCCCGCCGCGACTTCATCGTCGGCGGCGCCGCCGAGCTCGACCCCTCCCGCATCGACATCTAAGCCTTCGCCCTCACACCACCCGCACCGCGCCGCCGATAACCGCCAGCGGCCCGGACAGCCCGACCCCGGACCCGTCCCGCCGCCCGACCGGGTCCGGCAGCGCGACCGGGGCGCCCGAGGCGCTCGCGCCCACCGCCGGGGCCGGCCCGGCCCAGGCCGCCACGAGCGTGTCCTCGCCCTTGAGGAACCGGTGGCAGCGCACGCCGCCGGTGGCCCGGCCCTTGGCCGGGTACTCGTGCATCGGGGTGACCTTCACGCTGCCGGCCGCCGCTCCCGGCAGGGCGCCCGCGCTGCCCGCCACGGTGACGACCACCGCGGGGGAGTAGGTCCCTGGCGGCCCGGACGGCGTCCCGCCGGCCGCGTCCGCGTCCACCGCGCCGAACCACACCACCGCGGCCCGCGGCGACAGCCGGATCCCGGCCATGCCGCCGGCCGCCCGGCCCTGCGGACGCACCGAGGACGCGGCGAAGTGCAGCAGCTGCGCGTCCGAGGTGATGAACACCAGCTCGGCCGACTCGGCCTCCAGCTGGACCGCGCCCACCACCCGGTCGCCTTCCTTCAGCGTGATCAGCTCGAACTCGTCCCTGGCCTGCGGGTAGTCCGGCAGCACCCGCTTGACCACGCCCTCGGCGGTGCCCAGCGCCACCCCCGCGCCGGGATGATCGACCGCGCACAGCCCGACCACGGTTTCGCCCGGCCGCCAGCTCGGTGAACTCGGTGGCCGCCATGCCGCCCGCCAGCGAGACCGCCCCGGCGCCGGGCGGCAGCGCGGGCAGCTCGAGCACGTTCAGCTTGACCAGCCGTCCCGCCGACGTCACCACCCCGATGGTGCCCCGCACGGTGGCCCGGACCGCCGCCACCACCGCGTCCTGCGCCGAGCGAGTCAGCGTCACCGGGCGGGGGAACCACGGTTCGTTCGGGCAACTGAGCCGTTGAGCCGTTCGGCGAGCGGCTGACCGCGGCCCGGGCCACCAGCCCGGTCGCCGACATCAGCACCACGCACGGGTCGTCGGCGACCTCCAGCGGGACCGCCGCCGCCCGCGCCTCGCCGCCGCCCTCGAGCAGCACCGTCCGCCGCGGCGTGCCGAACTTCTTCGCCACCTCCGCCAGCTCGTCGCTCACCAGCGCGCGCAGCAGCGCGTCGGACTCCAGGATCTCGGTCAGCGCGGCGATCTCGGCCCGTAGCGTGTCCTGCTCCCGCTCGAGCTCCAGCCGGTCGTAGCGGGTCAGCCGGCGCAGCGGGGTGTCCAGGATGTACTGCGCCTGGATCTCGGACAGCTCGAAGGTCTCCATCAGCCGCTGCTTGGCCGCGGCGGCGTCGTCGCTGGCCCGGATGACCGCGATGACCTCGTCGATGTTGACCAGCGCGATGAGCAGGCCGTCGACCAGGTGCAGCCGTTCGGCCCGCTTGCGCCGCCGGTACTCGGTCCGCCGCCTGGTCACCTCCAGCCGGTGCGCGACGTAGATCTCGAGCAGCTCGCGCAGCCCGAGCACCCGCGGCTGGCCGTCGACCAGGGCGACGTTGTTGATGCCGAAGGTCTCCTCCATCGGCGTCAGCCGGTACAGCTCGGCCAGCACGGCGTCCGGGTTGAAGCCGCTGCGGATCTCGATCACCAGGTGCAGGCCGCGGTGCCGGTCGGTGAGGTCCTTGAGGTCGGAGATGCCGTTCAGCTTCTTGGCCTGGACCAGGTCCTTGATCCGGGCCATCACCTTTTCCGGGCCGATGCTGTAGGGCAGCTCGGTGACCACGATGCCGGTGCGCCGGGGGGTGACCTGCTCGATGCTGGCGGTGGCCCGGGTGCGGAAGATGCCGCGGCCGGTCTCGTATGCCTCCCTGACCCCGTCAAGCCCGACGATCTTGCCCGCCGGTGGGCAGGTCGGGCCCGGGCACGAACCGCATCAGCGCGTCCAGCGAGGCGTCCGGGTTCTTGATCAGGTGCCGGGCGGCCGCGATGACCTCGCCCAGGTTGTGCGGCGCCATGTTGGTGGCCATCCCGACCGCGATGCCGGAGGCCCCGTTGACCAGCAGGTTGGGCAGCCCGGCGGGCAGCACCTCGGGCTGGGTCTCGCTGCCGTCGTAGTTCGGGATGAACTCGACGGTGTCCTCGTCGATCGAGGCGACCATCTCCATCGCGGCCGCGGTCAGCCGGGCCTCGGTGTACCGCATGGCCGCGGGCTGGTCGTCGCCGCCCATGCTGCCGAAGTTCCCGTGCCCGTCGACCAGCGGCAGCCGCATCGCCCACGGCTGGGCCATCCGGGCCAGCGCGTCGTAGATGGCGGTGTCGCCGTGCGGGTGCAGCCGGCCCATCACCTCGCCGACGACCCGGGCGCACTTGACGTGGGCCCGGTCCGGGCGCAGGCCCATCTCGTTCATCTGGTACAGGATCCGGCGCTGCACCGGCTTCAGGCCGTCCCGCGCGTCCGGGAGAGCGCGCTGGTAGATGACGCTGTAGGCGTACTCGAGGAAGCTGCCGCGCATTTCCTCCGCGACGTCGATGTCGACGATGTTCTCTTCGAAGTCCTCGGGGGGTGGCGCCGTGGTCCCGCCTCGTCGTGCTGCTGCCATACCGAACATTCTGCCGTGTCCCCCGTACCGGCCGGGCCAGGCGCGGCTATGTAGCCGAAAAACCGCCGTCCACGTACAGCGTCTGCCCGGTCACGTAGTCGCTGGCCCGCGAGGCCAGGAACACGGTCACCCCGGCGAAGTCGGCGGGCTGCCCCGTTGCGCCCGACCATGGTCCGTGGCCTGCCATCGCGGCCGTACGCTCCGGGTCGGCGGCCACGGCCGCGTTGAGCCGGGTCGGGACGAACCCCGGGCACACCGAGTTGCAGCACACCCCGGAGCGCGCCCAGGCCTCGGACTGCGACCGGGTCAGCGCGGCCAGGCCGCCCTTGGACGCCCCGTACCCGCCGCTGTGGCCGAACGCCCGCTGCGCCTGCTGCGAGGTCACGTTGACGATCCGGCCCCAGCCCCGCGCGGCCATCTGCGGCCCGAACCGCTGGCCGAGCAGGAACGGCGCGGTCAAGTTGACCGCCATGGTCAGGTCCCAGTCCGCCACGGTGAGCTCGCCGAGCGGCGGCCGCAGGTTGATCCCGGCGCAGTTGACCAGGATGTCCGGCGGCCCGAACGCCTCGGCCGCCGCCGCGCCCGCCCGCTCCACCTCCGCCCGGTCGGCCAGGTCCGCGCTGATCCCGTGGGCCTGCCCGCCGGCGCCCGCAGTTCCTCCGCCGCCGCCTTCAGCCGCGTCTCGTCCCGCGCGACCAGCACCACCCGCGCTCCGGCCCCGGCCAGCGCGGCGGCCATGCCCGCCCCGATCCCCGAACTCCCGCCGGTGACCACGGCGACCCGCCGGTCCAGGGAGAACAGACCCTCCAGAAAGCCCGTCACAGTACCGGCCGGGCCCCGACCAGGTTGAGCGCGTGCGCGGCCAGCCGGCAGCCGCCGGCCAGCGCCTCGCCCGGCGGCTTCTTGTCCAGCCAGGCGGGCAGGAAGCCGGCCACGAACGCGTCGCCGGCCCCGGTGCCGTCGATGACCCGGTCCACCGGCGGCGCGGGCACCCGCACCGGCGGCCTGCCGTTGGCGTAGAACAGCGCGCCCTCGGCGCCGAGCTTGACGGCGACGTGCGGGTACCAGGCGGTCAGCACCCTGGCCGCCTGCTCCGGGTCGTCCCGCCCGGTCAGCACGGTGGCCTGGGCGGCGTTGACAAACAGCAGCACGGCCCCGGAGGAAAGCTCGAGGAAGGGCTCGGCCCCGGCGCGGCCGAGCGGCGCCGCGGACGCTCCGTCCACCGACGCGGTCATGTTGGTCCGCCTGGCGTAGTCGATCGCGGCCAGGCCCGCCGCCCTGGCTCCCTCCGACAGCAGCGTGTACCCGGACACGTGCAGGTGGGCTCCGGGCACGAACAGGTCGTGCGGCAGGTCGTCGGGGGACAAGGCGGCGTTGGCGCCCGGGTCCGACAGCATCGTCCGCTCGCCCTTGTGCGTCACCATCACCACGCAGGTGCCGGTGGGCCGCTCCGGGTCCATCACCAGCCGGGCGTCCACGCCGTAGCCCATGAGCTCCATGTCGCGGTTGCGCCCGGCGATGTCCGCGCCGCGCCGTCCGACGAACGCCACGTCGCCCCCGTCGGCGGCCATCCAGGCCGCGATGTTGGCTCCGGAGCCGCCGCCGTGCATGGTGACGTTCGCCGGAGTGTCGCTGCCCCGGGCAAGCGGCAGCGTCGCGTGGGCAACCGCGTCCGTCATCAGGTCGCCAATGACTACCACGCGCGCCATAGTCGTCATCACCTCATCGCTGTCTGGCCCGAGGGGCGCGAACCCGTTCGAACCCCCCGCAGAATAAGCTGCCGACGGAACGTCCGGACGGTGCGCGATACAGCCCGGCTTCGTTGCGGACTACCTCGGCGTTCCGGCCGCAGGCTTCCTACGGTAGCGGCCAGCAGGCCGGGCTGGCCAGCCGGGTAAGCAGACATCGCTGCGGGATGGCCGCGTAACACGCGATAACGACAGGATTGTCATCGTACTGTTACCATACGACTACCCCGATGACGCCGTCACCAGGCGCCGAGAGGCACCACCCGCCCGGCGATGACCAGCTCCGCCTCTTCCGATTCCGCGGCCAGAGCCTGGTTCAGCCGCCCCAGCCGGTCCCGGAACAGCCGCCCGGCGGCGGTGGCGGGCACCACGCCCATCCCCGTCTCGTCGCTGACCGCGACCACATAGGCCTCGGTCTGCCGCCACGCCGCGACAAGCTCCGCGAGCCTATCCGCCACCGTCCGCCGCCTTCCCCTCGTCCCCCCCGTCCCACCCGCCACACTCGTCAAGCACCGCCGCCAGCCAGGTGCCGATTCCGTCGATCAGGACGGCCCCGCGCGCGGACCGTGAGCACCCCGGCCAGGTCGGTGGTCTCCGCCGTCCGCCACCACCCGGGCCGCCGCGCCCGGTGCGCCGCCACCCGGGCCGCCCAGTCCGGGTCGGCCGTCCGCTCGGCCCGCAGCCCCGGTGGCCACATAGGTCACATCCGGTTCCCCGGCCAGCCGCAGCTCGGCTCGTTCCGACTTTCCCGAACGCGCCCCGCCCGTCACCAGCACCCGCCACGGCGCCCGCCAGCGCGCCTGCGCCCCATGTTTTCCGGGGCCGAACGCTCCGTGCTGATCGCGTCCCCGTCACCCGGTACGCCCACCCGCCACAACCGGCCGCGTCGCTCGAGTTCGGCCCCGCTCGCCACCCGGTGGTCGGCGAACGCCACCATCGTGATCGTGTCCGCCCTGACCAGCCCCCGCGCCCGCAGTCGCCCCAGCTGAGCCGGATCACCCGAGCATGTCGAGGAACGCCACGTCATAAGGCGCCGCCCCCTCCGGCGGATCCGCCACCGCCCCCGGCCCCGCCGGATAAAACAGCCGTTCCCCGCGCGGCCGACGTAACGTCCCACCCCCCCGCCATCCTCCGCACCCGCCAATCCCTTCCACCGCCGCGCCCAGCCGCCCCCCGCCCCCCGCGCATCACCCAGCCGCCGCACCGAATCCCCGTGCTTCCCCCCCTCCATCGACTCCCAGCCGTAGTACCCCGTCAACGACGATAGTCGACCGTTTACGAATGTTGCCGGCCGTCTGCGAGCGCAGGCAGGAGGCGCACCGGCAGCCCGGCTGCGGCCAGCCGGAACTCCCGCCCGAACCCTCCACCAGGACGTGCATCAGCCGAGAAAGGAGAGCCGGACCTGGCGGTCCGGGTTGTCGACGTTGAGGTCGACCAGGGCAACGGACTGCCACGTGCCCAGGGCGAGGCGGCCGCCGATCACCGGGACGGTCGCGTACGGCGGCACGAAGGCCGGCATGACGTGTGACCGGCCGTGCCCGCGGGCTCCGTGTGCGTGCCGCCACCGGTCGTCGGCGGGCAGCAGTTCGGCCAGGACGGCCAGGAGGTCGTCGTCACTGCGCGCGCCGAGTTCGATCAGCGCTATCCCCGCCGTGGCGTGCGGTACGAAGACGTGCAGCAGCCCGTCACCCCCGTCCGCCGCCGCGTCGGCGAATTCCGCGCAATCGCGAGTGATGTCCTTGATCGTCTCCCTGTTGCCGGTGCGAACCTCGATGATCTGCGTTTTCATGTCCCGGATCATAGAGTGCACTAAGGCGGCGTGGTATCAGGCGACACGGCGGGAGGCCGGGGTATGGCGGAGGCTGGCGGTGAGCTAGGCCGCGGCGTACCGGACATCGCCCCGGCCAGCGGAGCGCGGTTGCGGCTGGCCCGGCAGGCCCGTGGCCTGTCCCAGCAGCAGCTCGCGGGCGTGGCCGGCGTCACCAGGCAGGCGGTGTCCGCCGTCGAGTCCGGGCACTCGGATCCTTCGCTGCGAGTCGCCCTGGCCCTGGCCCGTGCGCTCGGCATGGCGGTGGAGGACCTGTTCGGCCCGGGCGATCCCGCCGATCCGGTGCTGGCCAGGCCGGTGGCGCCCCGCTGGCGGCGACGGTTCCCGGGTCGTGCTCGCGACCGTCGGCGACACCTTTGTCGCGCTGCCGCTGCACACGGACACCGCGGCCCGGATGGGTTTCGGCGCGGCGGGCGGCCTGGTCGTCAGCGCGTCCGGCGACGGCCAGCCCGCCATCGAGGTGCGGCCCATCGGGCCGCCGCGCCCCACCTTGGTCGTGGCGGGCTGCGATCCGGCGTTACCGCTGCTGGAGACGCCGCTGGCCCTGCTCGACCCGCAGCTGGCGTTCGCGTGGTGGCCGTGCGGAAGCGGCGAGGCGTTGCGGCTGGCGGCCGCCGGGCTGGTCCACGCCGCGGGCGTCCATCAGCCCGGCGGCGAGCGAGACGCCGGCGAGTGATCGAAATCCCCGGCGGGGCCGAGGTGGTGGGGTTCGCCGCCTGGCGCGAAGGCCTGGTGGTCCGGCCCGGAGCCCGGGTGCGCGGCCTGGACGACGTGGCCCGCCAGGGGCTGCGGCTGGTGAACCGGGAAGCTGGCGCGCAGGCGCGCACGCTGCTGGACGCCGAGTGCGCGCGCCTGCACCTGACCCCGGCCGACCTGATGGCTACCACAGCCGGGCCGCCGGGCACCTTCAGGTGGCGGCGGCCATCGCCGGCGGACTCGCCGACGCGGGCGTGTCCAGCGAGCCGGCCGCGCTGGCGTACGGACTGGATTTCATCCCGCTGGCCGCCGAGCAGTTCAACCTGGTCCTGCCGGCCAAGCATGCCGCGTCCAGGGAGGTGCAGGGACTGCTGAGGGTGCTGACCTCGCCGTGGTTGCTCGCCCAGCTGGCCGGCCTGCCCGGCTATGACCCGGCCAGCTGCGGCGTCTCTCGCGATCAGTGGCCGTAAACCGGGACCAGCATGGCCCGGGCAATGGTGTGGAAGCGCAGGTTGAACCCGGCCACGGCGGGTGAGATCTCGTCGTTGACGCCCAGGTCCTCCACGTCGAGCGCGTGCACCGCGAACACGTAGCGGTGCGGCGGGTCCCCGGCCGGGGGCGCGGCGCCGCCGAAGTCCTTGGCGCCGTAGTCGTTGCGGACGTGGAACGCCCCCTTGGGCAGGCCCGAGCCGTCCGTTCCGGCCGCGCCGGTCTGGAGCTCGGTGACCGAGGCGGGGATGCCGAGCACAACCCAGTGCCAGAACCCCGAACCGGTCGGCGCGTCGGGGTCGTAACAGGTAACGGCGAAGCTCTTGGTCTCGGCCGGGAAACCCGACCAGGCCAGCGACGGGGAGATGTTCCCCCCGGTCATGCCGAACCCGTCGAAGACCTGGTTGCCCGACATCATCTGGCCGTCCGCGATGTCGTCGCTGTGCAGCTCGAACGGCGGTACGTCCGGATGGAAATCGTAGGGCAGCGGTGCACGGTCAGTCACGCGTTTACCTCCTCATCGAGGTGGACATGTTCTCTAGGCTGAGTTAATCCCACGTTATCGGTAGTCACGTCCCACCAGCCGGGCTGGGCCGCATGATCACGTTTGCGGCGATCGGGCGCTTTTGCCGTCCCATGTTCTCCTACGGTGGTGTTGTGAGGCAGCGGCCGAAGCGCAAGATCCCCAGGCGTCCCCGTCGAAGAGCCATGCCCAGGCTCCTTGGCCGGATGCGCCGCAGCGCCGCGGATGGCATCCTCGGCCGCGTCCGGCTGGGCCGGGCCGGCCGGTCGCCCTGGCGGCGGCGTGGCGTGCTGGCCGCGGTCCTGGTGGGCGTGGCCCTGGTGCCCTATCCGACGCAAGGGGTGGCCAGCGCGCCGCCCGCGGCGGCGTGCCGCTCTGGCTGCCGGGCTGGATCCACGCCGAACATGGTCAGGTGGACCATGCCGCTGTCCGGCTCGTGGGACGTGGTCCCGGGCCTGGCCGGCACGGTGCCGGCGTCGGGCCTGGCCTACGTGTCCGTTGGCGATGGGGTCGCGGCCGTGGGCGCCGGCCTGACCGTGACCGGGTACTCGGCGAAGACCGGCGCGCTGCGGTGGCGGACGACGCTGACCGGCTTCCCGGCCGGCGCGGCCGTCGTGTCCGTGCGCACCTGGCCGGGCGAGGTCACCGCGGGCGTCTCCTATCAGGCCGCCGGGGCCGTCAAGCGCACCGAGGTGGTCCTGTCGGAGGCGGCCGGAGTTCAGCTGGACCGGTATCCGGCGGCTGCGTTCGGCGGGGCCGTCGCGGGCAGCCCGGCCTACACCGTCATCGTCGGCCCCACCGCCGTGACAAGTTATGACGATGCCACCGGCCGCGCCCGCTGGCAGCGGCCAACCGGCCAGGCGGCGCAAGCGTGGCGCACCGACGGCAACTCCTTGTACGTCGCGGATTCAGCCGGCGGGTTCGTGGGGTCGGCGCCGGTCACCGCGGTACGCAAGATCGATCTGGTCACCGGGGCGGAACTCCTCCTGCGGCCGCTCGAAGGCCTGTCGTTCCCTGGCACCTTCAGTGCCGCGTCCGACGACGTGATGCTGTTCACCTCGGCGGCCGGGGTGACCGCGTACAGCGGCACGACCGGAGCGACCCTTTGGACCATTCACGGCGCCGTACCCGAGGGGGCCGATCCCCGGGCCCGGCGGATCTACCTGACCAGGGGAGCCAACCTCATCGGCGTGGCCCCGCAGACCGGCCGGATCTCCTCGACCGCCTCGGGCTCCGCGGTTGACGGGTCGGCCGGGGTGTACGTGGTCAGGGGCGGCGTGGCGCTCGGACTGGACCAGGGCGCGAACGGAGATGCGTGGGGCTACGACATCGCGGCGCAGCGAGTCACCCTATCGTCGGCCGCGCTGCCCTGGCCGCACTATTTTGTTGACCTCAGCGGCGTCGGCGGCAGCGCCGACCCGGCCAGCGACCTGGTGGTGATCTCGGCGTGCACCGAGCTGGCACCGGCTTCCCTGACCCAGCCGACCTCCCCGGCCACCTCCGCCTCCCCGGCCACGCCAGGCACCTCCTCAGCCACCCCCACCTCCCCGGCCACGCCAAGCACCTCCCCGGCCACCTCGACGCCCAGTCCCGGGATCAGCCCGTCGGCAGCGGCCAACGCCGGCCAGGGATGCCTGCATCCCGAACTGGTCGCGCTCAACCTGTAGCACCGTCCGCGGAACTCACCCGGCATGCGGTCGAGATCAGCGTGATGTGTACTTATAGGCTGTCTGGAGGGGTGAGGACGATCGCGAGAAAACGGCAGGTTAACCCGGACGCTCCGCACGTGGTCATCTGCGGCGCGGGGTTCGGCGGCCTGTCCGCCGTCGACCGGCTTACTCGCGCGGGCCTTCGGGTGACCTTGCTCGATCGCCACCTGTACAGCACTTTCCAGCCGCTGCTGTACCAGGTGGCCACCGCTGGGCTCAACCCAGGCGACGTGGCCTACCCGGTGGGCGGCTTCGCGCGGAAGTACGGGGCGACCTACCGGCGCGGTGAGCTGGTGGCCGTCGACGCGGCGGCCCGCGTCGCCAAGCTCGCCGACGGCCACGAGCTCGGGTATGACTACCTCGTCCTGGCGGCCGGAGTGTCGGCCTCTTATTACGGCATCAAGGGAGCGGCCGAGAATACCTTTGGCCTGTACACCCGGACCGATGCGGTAGCGCTGCGCAATTGCCTTATGGCGGGCTTCGAGCGGCTGAGCGTGGGCGGCGGTGATCTCACCGTCACCGTGGTCGGCGGCGGAGCCACCGGCGTGGAGCTGGCCGGCACTCTGTCCGAACTGCGCGCCATCGTGCTCGGTGCGACCTTCCCCAACGTCGATCCGTCCCGGGTGCACGTCCGGGTGGTCGAGATGGCACCCTCGCTGCTCGGCCCGTTCGATGAGAAGCTGCGCGACTACGCCAAGGCGCAGCTGCTCGGCCGCGATACCGACGTGAAGCTGGATACCCGCATCGGCGAGGTCACCGCCAAACAGGTGCTGCTCGTCGACGGCCAGGAGCTGGACAGCGACATCACGGTGTGGACGGCCGGCGTGGCCGCGGCCGGGGAGGTGGCGGGCTGGGGCCTGCCGCAGGGCAAGAACGGGCGTATCGTGGTCGGCCCGGACCTGCGGGTCCAGGGCCAGGAGAGGATCTTCGCGGTAGGAGATGTCGCGGTTAACCCCGACGATCCCGCCCCGCAGCTGGCCCAGCCTGCCATCCAGATGGGGCGGCACGCCGCTGCGCAGATCCTCCGGCTGGAGAGCAAGGCCGCGACCGAACCGTTCAAGTACCACGACAAGGGCACGATGGCCACCATCGGGCGCAGGTCCGCCGTGGTCCAGCTGGCCGGCGGCCTGCGGCTGCGCGGCACGCTCGCCTGGCTGGCCTGGTTCGCCCTGCATTTGCTCTACCTGCTCGGCGGCCGTAACCGCGTCTCGACGCTGATCAACTTGTCCTACCGGTACGTGTTCTGGGGTCACGGAGGCGGCGTGATCGTCGGAGACGACCCGCAGTAGGCTGGCCGCGCGATGAACAGGTTCCGCGCGCGGGTCGCGCTTTCGGCCGTAGCGGCGCTCGGCGTGCTCGCGGTGGCGGCCGGCTGTAGCTCCGGGCCTGCCAGCTCCAGGCCGGCCGCGAGTTCGGCGTCAGCGATGCCGAACGCCGCCGGGATGAGTAACCCCGACCTCGACCTGGGTAGCTCGCTAGGGTCACGTCCGGCGCCGGACCTCCGGCTCACGAACCAGTTCGGTCAGCCGATGTCACTGAGCCAGTTCCGCGGCAAGGTCGTCATGCTGTCGTTCGAGGACTCGCAGTGCACCACGGTGTGCCCGCTGACCACGCAGAGCATGCTCGAAGCCAAGCAACTGCTCGGCGCGGCGGGTGAGCAGGTGCAACTGCTTGGCGTGGATGCCAACCCCGATGCCACCAGCGTGACGGACGTGCTTGCGTACTCCCGAGCGCACGGCATGGTCAACCAGTGGGATTTCCTCACCGGGTCGCTGCCGCAGCTCAAGGCCGCCTGGGGTGCTTACGGCATCGCCGTCCAGATCGAAAAGGGACAGATCGACCACACGCCGGCCCTGTTCGTGATCGACCAGCAGGGCCGCGAACGCAAGCTGTACCTGACCCAGATGGCTTATTCCAGCATCGGCCAGTCCGCCCAGGTGCTCGCGGACGAAGTCGCCAGCCTGCTGCCCGGTCATCCGCATGTTGCCAGCCAGCAGTCGCTCGCCTCCATCTCCGGGCAGGGACCCACGGACCATCTCACGCTGCCGTCGGCCGGCCGCGCGAGCGGCACCGTCGCCCTTGGCCCCGGGCAGCCGCGCCTGGTGGCGTTCTTCGTCACCTGGCTGTCCGAAGTCTCCGACCTGAAGTCCGAGCTCATCGGGGCTAACGCCTACGCTGCGGCCGCCCGGCGTGATGGCCTGCCGCAACTGGTCGCCGTGGACGAAACGGTGGTCGAACCCTCGGCCCAGGCTGTCCGCACCTACCTGCAGAATCTCGGTACGCCGCTGAGTTATCCCGTCGCGCTCGACACCACAGGCCGGGTGGCCGATGGTTACGGTGTCCAAGATCAGCCCTGGTTCACCCTGGTCTCCGCGTCCGGCCAGGTGCTCTGGTCGCACGACGGCTGGCTGGCCCCGTCCGCTCTCGAAGCCGCCGTCAAGCACGCGACCCGTCGTTAGACCGGGTACCGGGTCGCTTCGGTGATGTACTGGCGGCCGGCTGGGGTTGTCCATCGGAAGGTGGCCGGCGTGATCTGCTCGACGTTCCACCGGGGATGCTGCTTGAGCCGATGGTCGTACCGGCACTTGGGGCCGCCATTGCACAGACAGCTCCGACCGCCCGCTTCGTAGGGAGTGTTGTGCTCGAAGTCGGACTGGGTCGAGGGGCGGCGGCAGCCTGGCCCGGTACACGTGGCGTGCCGGACCTGGGACAGGTGCCGCAGCCTGGCGCCGGGGTCATGCCCGGAGGCCTCGTATCGGTGGTCACAGGTCTCGGTGGCGATCGGGTCGAACACGACCAGCATGTCCCGCTGCCCGGGAATACCGGTGGATAGCCGCCAGGTACCGTACCCGCCGGGCGGACCGGGCTGGCCGGTGGCGCTGAAAGTAAACCCAGGCCCTCGGCTACCCGCCAGCCTGCCGGGGGATCGTGCACGCGGCCCTGGGGTTCGGGTCGGGCGCAGCCGTGGCCGATGGCGTGTCCCTGCTCGTCGGTGACGGTCACGCACCAGGTCGTCTTGGGATGCTGGGCGGCGGCGCTGGCCAGATCACGGGCCAGCGCCGGGTCGACGACGCCGAGACCCGGGATCTCGCCGGGCCGCTCGGCCGGGTTCAGCAGAGTTATCAGGGGGACGGTGAGGTGCATGCGGCCGGCCAACCCAGCCGGGATCACCCCCGCCGTGGGCGGCGTTCCAGGTCCGGCTGGTTCCGGCTCCCTCGGGCCCGGCCGGACAGGGCGGGAATCCTTGTTCAGCAGGATGTCAAGGTAGGCGCGGGCCCGGAGCTGGTCCATATCGCCGTCCAGACCAGCTTTTTTCAGCTCCTTCGCCCACCAGGTGATGCGCTGGTCCGCGGCCAGGACCTCGGCGGGCGGAAGCTGCCGCCCCATCAGCGCGGCGTTGCCGGAATCCTCCATCCAGCGCTGCACCCGGGCGTCCTGCGCGCCCTTCTCCCGGCGCTTCCGTGCTTTCTCTGGGGCGACTTCCGCGACAGCGCGCGCGATCGCGGACCGCAGCCCGCCGGGGTCAGACGCCCGGCCCGGTCCAGCACCAGCGCTTCGGCCGCGCGAGCCTCCTCGGGGTCCAGGATGGCAGTAGCACGGGAAATGATCTCCACCTTGGACTCCCGCAGCACCCCGGTCCGGAACGCCGCCCGGGTACCGGGCAGCTTGACTTCCAGATCCCAGGCCAGGCCGAGCATCGACTCCGCGATCCCGCGGCTCTCGGCCAGCGCGCTGGCGAGCTCCCGCTCGGTGAACTCTTCCCAGGCATGCGGCATCTGCGCAGGTCCCTGTGGACGGCAATCGGGTGCGGGACGGCGGCGGATTAGTTCGGCCACGGCGGCGTGCCGCAGCGCGGCGGCGGCGGCTTCGGCCCGGTCCAGGCCGCAGATGACCCCGATGAGCTCGTCGTCGGAAGAGCCGGTGAACCGGGTGTCGTCCCCGGCGGCGTACTCGGCCAGCCCGAGCAGCACAGAACCGCCTGCTGCGGTATCCAAGGGCTGGCCGGTCGCGAACCCGCCCGCGGGGCCGGTGTAAGTACCGGGGAACCGCTGCGCGGAGCCAGGCTGCCCTGGGCCACGGCGGCCCAGGGCAGCGGCCACCGCAGCCATCGCCCCAGCGGTTCCCGCCCGCGCCGCTGCCTGCGCCGCGCGGGCTTGCTCCGCGGACGCCTGCTCCGCCTCCACCGTCAGCACGTCGATGTCCATGTCGGCAGGCAGGGCCGGATCATCCGGATCAACGGCTTCTTCCGGGTCCGGCGCCTCTTCCTCGGCGCACCGGGCCGCCGCCCACTGTTCCCATTCGTCCTCAGTCAGCCAGTCCTCACTGGAAGACGGCAGCAAGCGCCAGCTTTCACTCCGGGCATCCGGGGCAGAGCCTCGGGCCGGATCCTTTCCGGTCCGAATGGCTCGCCAGCCGGTGCTCCTGGCATAGATCCTCAGACGTAGAGTCCATTATCTTCGTGTGCTAATCGAAATTATAGTCGATTAACCATAGGTGAGCAAGCTCTATTGCCGTAGCAGATTACGTTTGCCCTGCGGGGGCTTCCCGGGTAAGTGCTGATCGCTGAGACTGGTCCGGTGACTGAACGGCTGCGGGTGCCGCGAGATCGACGATGAGGGCGGCGGGAAGCACGGCGTCGTAGACGGATGGCCGCGAGCGTGACCGACTTGTGATCACGGCCGAGCTGGCCGCCGGAACCTGCGCCTGCCCCGTCGCGTCTTACGGGTGCGTTCACTTCGAGGAGTCATGATGCGGCTTGCTATCTCGCGCGGCGCGGCAGTCCTCGCCGCGCTTGTCGCCGTGGTGGCCTGCGGTTCACAGCGCGCCGCGCCGCCCGTCACCACCCATGCCACGACGCCGGCCGCGGGCCAGGACGGGCCAGCCGCCTTCGTCGCCCGCGCCCAGCAGGTGACGGACCAGTGGGAGCGGTCCGCGGCTGCACGCGCCTGGCGGACCGGCCTGGTCCTGCTGGACGCGTCGGACCTGACCCCGATTCCGCGCGATCAAGGCTTCGGCAGCCAGCGTCAGAAGGACGCGTTCGGCTCAGGCCACTTCAGCCTGGCCGGGCCCCTGCCCGCCCAGCCGCTGGCCGGCCTGGTCCGCTGGGCCGACGGCAGCACGCTGCGGCTGCCGCTGCTGACCGCCAAGGCCGCGTTCGCCGAACTGGCCGCCCAGCGCTCCTGCGGCGGTCCCTCCGCGTGCGATCAGCTCACCGTCACTGGCGCCCAGCCGGGTGTGGTGACCGTCCCCACCAGCCGGGGTCTGGCCCGCGTGCCTGCCTGGCGTTTCACGGTGGCCGAGCTGGGCTGGCCGGTCAGCGAGGTCGCGGTCGCGCGCAGCGCTCTCGTTGTCCTGCCCGGGTACGGCCCGATCCCGGCCGCAGGCCTGAACACGCCGGGGGTCAACGAAGTGACCGCTGTCTCCGCCGACGGCCACACCCTGACCCTCAGCTTCGTCGGCTCCGCGTGCGACGCGGCCTGGGGCGCGTACCGCTACGAGAGCGGCGGCACGGTGGTGGCCGGCTCGTGGCAGCGGTCCTCCGCGGGCAGCGCAGTGTGCCCGGCCGTGGGGATACCCCACACGGCCCGCGTGACACTCGCCCGTCCGCTCGGCACCCGGGTAGTCCTGGACGTCGCGTCCGGCCTGCCGCTAATACCGGGATTCGGGGAACGCTGACCGGCCGTGCCGTGGGGCCCGCCGGAGCAGGTACCGGCCGGCGCCTGGCAACTTCCGCGTCTGACCAGCACCATCACCCGCGCTTGGGGATGGGACAGGTTCCTTACCGGCACCCGGGCAACGTAATCTGCTACGGCACTATTACGGATTGATAGACGAATAACCTCCTGGGAAAGTTGGTACCCAAAAAAGGGAAGTATGGGCCTACGGGATCTTGCCGCCGAGGTCCTGCGCATCCCGGGCGCATGGCCGCCCGGCGGCGGCAGGTAAGCACCCGATCACAGCCATGTCTCATCCTGCAGGCGCGGGCCCAGCGGATGGCGGGCGGCAGCCGCCAGGACGCGGGCGGCAGCCCGCAGGGCGCCGGCGCTCCCACCTCGTCGTGCTAACCACCTGAGCTCACCCTCGCAACCACAACCCCCGCCGCCACACCTGCGGCCACCACCCCGAGCGTCCCCGCCGCCGGACCCACACCCGCAGCTACCTGCACCCCGAGCGCCACCACACCCACAGCCATCCTCGTCGTCACAGCGGGGCAGCAGAACCGCGCCCACCCCAGGAATCGCCTGGGTCCGGGCTTTCGCCATGAGCACGTCGGCGGCGTCGGCGCCGCTTTCGCCGTACCGGGCCATGCGAGCTGCGATCAGCCCGGTGACGATCGGGCTCGAGAAGGACGTCCCGCTCCATTGGGCCAGGCCGAAGAACTGTCTATGTTCTCCCGCGTACGGCGCGACGTGGCAGATGTAGGTGCCGCTGCCGTAAGCGTTGACGAGGTTCTGGCCGGGCGCGTACACGTCGACCCAGCCGCCGTAATTGCTGAAGTACGCACGGCTCCGCCAGTCGGGCGCAAGCGCCCCGACGGAGACAACGCCAGGGAACGCGGCCGGCCAGCAGGGGAGCCGGTTGCCGTTGTTGCCGGCCGCGACCACGCAGACGACGCCCTTGTACTGGTGCATCAACTCCAGCCACGAGCTCGAACGCCAGCAGCGGCAGGTTGCTTCCTCGTCGGCGACGCGATCGTCAGGTGGAAGATCTCGGCACCGTAGCCGAGCCCCGCGTTGAGCTTCGGCACGAAATCGCTTTCCAGCGCGCTGCCCGCGATGTCGAAGACGTTCTCGACGATGATCTCCGCGGCCGGGGCCATGGACCGGACCACGCCCGCGACGAATGTGCCGTGCCCGGCATAGGGCATGATGGTGCCGCCCGGCTCGATCCGCAGGTCGTCATCGCCTTGTACGCCCTGCAGCCACGGAGTAGCTGGCCACTACGTCCGGGAGCACCCCGGTGTCAGCGATGTAGATCCGGACCCGGGCGCCGCCGGTGCCCGGGCAGATCGCCGGATAGGGTTCCGGGGCGCCGTAGATCTCCTGAGGTTCTGTGGCCGGGCAGGGAGCCACCGGCGCGACCGTCATCACCTGATTAAGCGTGACAATTCCGGATCCGAGTCTCGGCGTCGATTTCGTCGATAAGCTCGAGAAACTCGTCGTGCTCACTTCTGCTTATCCTCGTTCGGTGGATCGTTCGTCACTTTCATCTCCGGTCGTCACTATGGGTGTTTACCGCGACTTGGTCTGACGTACAGCAGTACTATGTCCTTAATGACCCGCTTAGCCACCACCATGTCGAAACGATCACTAATTACTTCTCGCAGCGGCCCGAGGTATTGTTCGCTGGCCAGCAGCTGACCCTCGGCGTACATGAAGGCGACCCCGCCGTCGTGCGTCGGAACGACCGCCGATATCGATGTGATGCTCTACCGAACTCGCTGACGATGTACCCGGCCTCGTCAGCGGCTACTGGATCTAGACCCTGTACCAAGTATTTCTTCCCGGCACCGCATCCCCCCGAGAATTTGTTCATCGCGCGATCGCCGTCTACTACACTTGGCTCTGGCCCGCGCTCGCAGATCCCAAAGACCACCGCCTCGAAACCGCCGGTTCCAGAACCGCCGTTCCAAAGATAACCACCGGCGGCCGGATGCAGCTAAGGAGCGAGCAACTCGACCATTTAATACGTGTACCACGAGATTAGGGACCTAAAATCGGTTTCGTGGCAGGGGAGCCCGCGCGGTGACGATAGGCCCGCGCGATGTGGATGCCTTGCTTCCGCTGACCTTTTCCCGTCCGGAGGAGGCACTAGCCAAGGCGCGTGCGGTGCTGGCCGGACGGCCCGATCCGTATGACGCCTCGGTGGCGCATCAGGCCGCCGGAATCGTGCTCCGCGAGTTCGGTGACGTCGAGGCCGGAGTCCGCGAGCTGCGGGTGGCGCTGCGCCTGCCCGCCGGATATCCTGTCCCGAACGCGAAGCCGACGTGCTGGCGACTCTGGGCGTCGCCCTGATCTACACAGGCAAGACCACGGCCGGGCTGACCGCCCTCGACCGGTCCCTCGCCAAGCCCAGTCCCTCGACCAGGCCGCGGACCGGGCCCAGACCGGACCGCAGACCGGACCGCGGATCGGACCGTGCGAGATCAAGCGGCGTCCTGGCGGCCCGGGTGCTGCTCCGGCGCGGGATCGCGCTGTGGACCCTGGGACGTTACACCGCGGCGCTTGACGACTTGCGCCAGGCGGTCGCCGGGCTGCGCCGGACCGGTGACCTGCTCTGGACGGCCCGCGCGCTGAACGCCCGGGCGATGGTCTATCTAGCGGTGGGCTCGACCAGCCGGGCCGACGCCGATTTCGAGACCGCCGGGACGGCTGTCCGCCGACGTCGGGCAGGAACTGGAAGCGGTCTACGCGCTGCACAATCGCGGACTGACCGCGTTCTCCTCCGGCGACCTACCACCGCGCTTTCCCACCTGGACGCCGCCACCTCGCACTACCGGACACTGAACGTGTCGGTCCCGGCGCTGAGTCATCGACCGGTGCGCCGTCTGCTGGCGGCCGGGCTGGCCAGCGACGCGCTGGCCGAGGCGGACAGCGCCCTGGGCGACCTGGAGCTGCTCCGCCGTCCCTCCACCCACCAGGCTGAGCTGCTGCTGACGGCGGCCAACTGCGCGCTGGCCGCGGGCCGCCCGCAGGCCGCCCAGGACTGGGCGCAGGCGGCGCATGACTGTTCCGGTCGCAGCGGAGCACCTGGTGGCAGGCCCACGCGGCCCGTGTCCTGGTCCAGGCCAGGTACGCGGCCGGAGCGCGTCATCCGGGCTGCTCCGCGAGGCGAACCGGGCGGCCGCCCAGCTGGATGCGCTCGGCGCCAGCGACGCCACCCAGGCGCACCTGCTGGCCGGCCGGGTCGCCCTGGCCCTGGGCCGTCATGCCGACGCCGATCGTCATCTGGCTACCGCGGCCGCGGCCCGCCGCCGTGGCGGTCCGGCCCTCGCGCGGGCCACCGGCTACCTCGGCGAGGCCCTGCGAGCCGAAGCCGCGGGCCGTTCCCGGCGGATGCTGACCGCCTGCCGCCGGGGACTTGACGTGCTGGACGAGCACCGGTTCACCCTGGGCGCCTCCGAGCTCCGGGCTCAGGCCACCGTGCACGGCATCGAGCTGGCCGCGCTCGCGCAGCGCCATGCCTTGCGGTCTGGCCGTCCGCGGCTGCTGCTGACCTGGAGCGAACGCTGGCGGGCCACGGCGCATGCCGTCCCCGCGGTCCGGCCCATGGCGGACGCCGAACTCAACGACAGCCTGGCCGCGCTGCGCGATGTGACCAAGCGGGTGGAAGAGGCGCAGCGCAAGGGCAGTGCCGAACCCCAATCTGCAGCGCGAACAGCAGCGGCTCGAGGCCACGGTACGCGCCAGTGCGCTGCGGGCCCAGGCCAAGCACGCCGGTCCCGGCCGGATCGCGTTCAGCCCCGGGGACCTGCTGGCCGCCCTCGGCGACGCGCAGCTGATCGAGATTGTCGATATCGACGGCGACCTGCACGTCCTGACCTGCACTGCCAGGCGCGGGAGGGGTCCGCCAGTTCGCGGCGGGCCGTGCCAGCGACGCGGCCCGGGCCGCGGACTTCGCCCGCTTCGCCCTGCGGCGGCTGGCCCGCAGCCGGCCGGGCGACGACCCGGCCAGTGCCCTGTCCATCCTGGCCGCCGCCGGGCCGAAGCTCCAGGAGGCGCTGCTCGGTCCCGCCGTCCGCCACCTCGGCGACGGTCCCGTCATCATCGTCCCGCCGGGCAGGCTGCAGACCATCCCGTGGGCCGTGCTTCCGGCGCTGCGCGACCGCGTGATCAGCGTGGCTCCGTCCGCGGGTTCCTGGCTCCGCGCGCACGCCGCCGCGCCGCCGGATCGCCGCCACGTCACGCTGGCCCGCGGACCCGGCCTGACCTCGGACGGCGCGGAAGTACCTCTGGTGGCGCGGCTGTACGACGACGTCACGGTGCTGGCCGACGCCGCGAGGCGACGGCCGAGAAGGTGCTGCACGCGCTGGACGGGGCCTGGCTGGCGCATATCGCCGCGCACGGGATCTTCCGCGCCGACAGCCCGCTGTTCTCCTCGCTGCGCATGCACGACGGCCCGCTCACGGTCTATGACTTCGAGCGGCTGGACCGGGCGCCGTACCGGCTGGTGCTGTCCAGCTGCGATTCCGGCGTGCTCGCCCCGGCGGGCGCCGACGAGCTGCTCGGCCTGGTCAGCAGCCTGCTGCCGCTGGGCACGGCGGGGATCATCGCCGCGATCGTCCCGCTTAACGACCAGGCCGTGGTGCCGATGATGGTCGACCTGCACCGGTTCCTGCGCGCGGGCCAGACCCTGGCCGAGTCGGTCTACCACGTCAGGTGCCGGGTCGGAGACGATCCGGTCCAGCAGGCCACCGCGGCATCCCTGGTCACCCTGGGCGCCGGCTAGCCAGACTCGGCGCTCAGAGCGTGATCCACCCGGTCAGCACGTCGGTGCCGTCCGCCGTCCGGCAGCGCAGCCGGAACGGGCTGGCCGGGATGGGCTCGACCGCGAAACAGCCGATCTCGTCGATCGGGGTGCTGGTGATCGCGCCCGCCCCGGTCTGCGTCTCGAGCGTTCCGGCCCGCGGCGGGGATGACCTGGCCGAGCAGGGAGTTCTCGGTGACCTCGATCTCCAGGCTGATACGGGCCGAGGTGAAGGTGAGGGCGCGGATCGAGGCGGTCTCCGAGCGCAGCCCGGCGGCCAGCTCGCGGCTGGAATCGTAGGTCAGCTGCGCCAGCTCGGCGTCGATGTTGTGCCAGGCGTAGGCGCTCTTGCCCATATCGACGAACGCGTCGGGCACCTCCCGGCGCGCCCGCATCGATTCGCGCAGGGCCGCCAGGAGCTGCTCGTCGTCCCATCCGTCAAGCATCTGGCCCGCCTCCCTGGCGTTATGTGGTGCCGTCGTAGTTACCCGCGCCGAGGCCGACGAGGGCATCGGACCGGCGCAGCCGGTCCAGGCAACGTGCGCGCTGCGGGCCGATGCTTCCCATCGGGATCCCCAGCGTCGTCGCTGATCTCCGCGTACGAGTGCGGCGGATCGCTGATCAGCATGGCCAGCAGCTGCCGGCAGTGCGGCGGGAGCTCGGCGAAGGCCGCGCGCAGGCCCGCGTCCCGTTCGGCCCGCAGGATCTCCTCGTCGATCACGACGTCGTCCACGAACTCCGGCACCTCGTCCAGCCTGATCCCCAGCCGCTGGGCCGTGGTCACCACGCGCAGGCATTCACGTCTGGTCGTGGTCGCCAGCCAGCCGGGCAACGCGGCCGGCTCGCGGAGCTTGCCGAGCTGCTCGACCAGCGCCAGCCACACGTTCTGGCCCACGTCCTCGATGTCGTGATTGCTCAGCCGGTACCGGTTGCAGATCGCCCACACCAACGGCGCGTAGCGTTCGACCAGCTCGTTCCAGGCCCCCTGATCACCCCCGGCCGCCCGGGTGACCAGTGTGACCACGTACGGGTCATCACGCATGGTCAGATCCTGCCTGTTCGTCTCTCACCATGATCAGCGCCTCGGTCAGTGGCAGTACCCTAACCCCTTTATTGCCCGGAGAGGCACGAACGCTGCTTGATACACCTGCGCGGCGATTTCTGTCCGGTCGCCGCACTGTTCACGTCGTAGCATGAGTCAGGTGACCGAACGCGACTGGTACACCTGGCACGCTGACTACGACGACCCGGCCACAGCGCTGGCCCAGCGGCTGGCGGCCGTGCAGCGCCAGATCCGGCTGGCGCTCGACATGGCGCCGCCGGGCCCGCTTCGTGCCGTCAGCGTATGCGCAGGCCAGGGACGAGACCTGATCGGCGTGCTGGCCCGCCATCCGCGCCGCGCCGACGTGACGGGCCCGGCTGGTCGAGCTCGATCCGCGCAACGCCGAAGCGGCCCGCCAGGCCGCCGGGCGGGCGGGCCTGCCCGGTGTCGAGGTGGTGACCGGGGACGCGTCGCTGACCGACTCCTACGCCGGGATGGTCCCGGCCGACCTGGTGCTGGCCTGCGGCGTGTTCGGCAACATGACCGACGACGACGTGCAGCGCACGGTCGGGTTCTGCGCTCAGCTCTGCGCCCGCGGCGGCACGGTGGTGTGGACCCGCGGCCGGTGGCCGCCGGACCTGGTGCCGCAGATCTGCGCCTGGTTCGGCGCCCGCGGCTTCGAGCCGCTGTGGGTGTCGGACCCGGCGTACGGCTGGGGCGCCGCCGCGCACCGCTTCAACGGCACCCCCGTCCCGCTCGAGCCAGGAGCACGCATGTTCACCTTCACCGGCTATCGATCCCCGGACCGGTCCCGTCTCGCCAGCAGCCTGAAATCTCATTCCTCCGAACGGCCGTCGGTGCTCCCGCACGCCTTTGTTCTCCGGCGGGGCCCGATAGCGTGACGTGGTGACGGCCCCGGTCCGCCCGCTATCCCGCTGGTTCGGTGCTGGCGTCCGCGGCCATGGTTTCCTGCGGCCTGTCCGCCACCCAGGCGGCGATCTGGGTGCGCGAGCTGAATCCCAGCTTGGCCATGATGTTGGCGACATGCCGGGCCGCGGTGGTCGGGCTGATGGAAAGCTCCTCCGCGATGGCCTTGTTGCTGCGGCCGCCGGCCACCAGCGCGGCGATCTGGTGTTCCCTGGGGGTCAGCGAGCTCGGCGGCGCGGTCGCCACTTCGTAGGCTTCCACCACGGTCAGGGTCGGGCCGTCGCCGTCCGCCGGCGGCCGCGGCGGGCCACATGTCCAGGGCCAGGGCGACCGCGGCCTCGCTGCTCAGGGCGCGTCCGCGGGCCCACAGCCGGGCGACGGCGGGGTCGCCGAGAGCGCCGGGCCGGAGCCAGGTAGCTTTCCGTGCGGGCGCCGGGCAGCGGCGGCAGGCCAGCCGTTTCCCGCAGCGCCGCCGCCGCGCCGGCCAGTTGCACCGCCAGCTCCGGCCGGTTCTCGTGGATGGCCAGGTGAGCGAAGGCCTCGAGTCCGCGGGCCACGCCGATGCGCGCGCCGGTGGCGTGGCTGAGCCTGATGCTCCTGGCCAGGTGCCGCCTGGCCTGCTCGATCGCGCCCAGGTCCATGGCCACCCGGCCCAGTCCGGCCAGGCAGCGGGCGATCTCCGGCCGGGCGCCGATTTCCCGCAGGATGGCCAGCGCTTCCACGTACCGGCTGTGCGCCTCACCCGGGTGACTGCGCAGCCGGGCCAGGTCACCCAGGCCGAGCAGGGCCCGGGCGGCGCCCCACTGCTGGTCGATGCGGCGCATGACGCTGACCGAGGCGCTGGTCAGCTGCTGGGCCTCGCGGAGCTTGCCCAGCCGGGCCGCGACCGCCGCCCGGGTACCGAGAGCGTAGCCCTCGTTCCATCCGTCCCCGGTGGCCTGGGCGACCGCCAGTGCTTCGTCCGCGCAGGCCGCGGCGTGCTCGGGCCGCCCCGTATGCAGGGCGATCTCGCTGAGCAGGTTCAGCGCGACCGCGGTCCAGAACTCCTCGCCCGCCTCGACGGCATAGCCTCAGTCCCTCGTCGGCCGCCAGTTCCGCCGCGGCGGGATCGCTGGACAAGGCGAGCTGCGCCCGCACCACCATGGCCGCGCCCTGGACCCCGGCGGGAACGGCGGAGGAGTCCAGGGCCAGGAACTTGTCCAGCCATTCGCCGCTCTCGGCGAAGGTGCCCCACACGATCCAGCACGGGCTGACCGCGATGCAGATCCGCAGTCCCGTCTGCACGTCCGCCTGGGCCAGACACCAGTTCAGCACCTGGAACACGGTGCTGGTTTCGGCATCGTACTGGCGGAAGACGTCGACGCGAGCCTGCCAGGGAGCCGCTACCCTGGCCATCCCGATGGCCAGGTTCCGCTCCGCGGTCCGCAGGGTGTAATCGCGCAGCGCGACGGCGAAGGCGGCCGACTCACCGGCCTCGGCCAGCCGCGTCGCCGCGTACTCCCTGATCGTGTCGAGCATCCGGAACCGCATCTGGCCGAGTACTTCTGATTCGGGCACGACCAGCGACTTGTCCACCAGCGCGGCGACCAGGCCGAGCACATCATGGGCCGGGATGTCCTCGTCGGAGCACACCTGCTCGGCCATCTCCAGTGACCATCCGGGCAGCACGGACAGCCGCCGGAACAGGGCCTGTTCCTGCGCCGTGAGCAGGTCGTAGCTCCATTCGATGGTGGCGCGCAGGGTGTGCTGGCGCGGGGCGGCGGACCGGTCGCCCCCGGTCAGCAGGCCGAACCGGTCGTCCAGGCGGGCGCTGATCTGCTCGGCCGACAGCACCCGGACCCGGGCCGCGGCCAGTTCGATCGCCAGCGGCACGCCGTCGAGCGCGCGGCAGATCGACATGACGGCCGCGGTGTTATCCGGGCCGACCGTGAACCCGGGACGAGAGGCGGCGGCCCGGGCCGCGAACAGGCGGACCGCCTCGCCCAGGTCCGCATGCGCCAGTGCCCGCGGGCAGCATGGCCAGCGGCGGCACCTGCCAGATCGTCTCGGCCGCGACGCGTAGCGGCTCCCGGCTCGTACTCAGCAGCCGCAGCCCCGGCGAGTTGGCCAGCAGATGCCGGACGACCTGGGCGCACGCCTCCACCAGATGCTCGCAGTTGTCGAGCGTCAGCAGCAGCCGGCGCGGCCGCAGCGCGTCGGCGAGCGTCTCAAGCAGCGGGCGCCCGGCCTCCTCGCTGACGCCGATGGCCGCCGCCACGCGCGAGGCCACCAGCTCGGGCTGCCGCAGGTCGGCCAGCTCGACGAACCACACCCCGTCAGGAAACTCCGCCGCCACCGTGGCCAGCACCCGCAGCGCGAGCCGGGTCTTCCCGATGCCACCTGGCCCGCACAAGGTCAGCGCCCGGGTCTGCCGCAGCATCTGCCGCAGCTCGCTAAGCTCACGCTCCCGGCCGATAAAGCTGTTCGGTTCCTCGGGCAGATGGGCCTGAATCTCGTCCACGTCGTTCCCCTCAAGCCAGGCGCGCCTGCCCGACCTGAGTTATGCCGCCTCTAATATCTGTCAGCGCATCGGTACCGACGAACATACCCGGAGTAAACCGTCAGCGGGAGCCCCGAAGATAGGGACCAAGGTCCGTGGAGTCCATAGGGACGCGGGGCCGCGGGGCGTGAGCTGAGACACCGGGTCGTTGAGCCCGGCGAGATCGGGACTAGGCGTCGTCTGTCTGACCGGCAAGCGGCGAACCCGCACGGCGCCCGCCGGACAGCAAGATCGGTGAGCTGGGCTACCCCCACCCCCCTCGGGGAACGCCCGTTACAACGTTTCCGATTCCTGGAGATAGCCCAGACTCACCGACGCTTCACGGTATGCGGTCGCGCCGCGCACCGCATCGCCCGAATTATGTAGTCCAATATGTAATTACGTGATTGGCGCCTGTCCTTTGTAGACAATTACTCCAAGGCCAGCGGACCGGCAATGCCGCTCTAGGCCACCAGCCCGCCTCCGGATCACGGACACAGCAAGCCAGCCAGTGGGCATCGAATCTCAGATGCTTCCCTGTGCGTTCTGGACCACGGTCTGCCCAGTGCTTTCGATGCGTGCGAAATACCGAAGTCAAAGCGGCGGTAGCCGGCACGGTGGGACTTCGTGCCGGCGGCGGCCCGGGCCGGGGTTGACCGGGATGGGGCCTGAGGGGGGCGCCGGGTGAGGCTTGTCAGTGGGACCGGGTTGCCTTCCGGGACTGGCCGGGAGCACTGAGCCCCGGTAGCGGCATTAGAACTGGGACTTGAGTTCGTCGATCTCGCGGGCCCGCTCGCGGAGCCTGGCGTAGGCGGGCCGCTCGCGGATACGGGCCAGGGTCCAGCGCACGGCCTGGGCGCGGTTGCCCGCGATGCCCGCGGTGATCAGCGTGTCCAGGGTCTCCAAGTCGGCCGGCCCGAGCCGGGCCATCACCGGGGTGAGCTCAGCTGCCGTCTCATCCCGGGTCGGGAACCGCATCGTGAACCGGTCGCGCGGATCGGCGCCGCTGACGAACTCGATCTGGCGGATCTGCGGGAAGCGCTGCCTGATGTGGCGCCGGAGCTGAGCGAGCGCCTCCTTCTGGGTCCGTTTGAAGGCGTCTAGGCGCTCCCCGTCCGGGACCTCGATGTCCACCCGGATCCCGATCTCACCGGGCTCGATCGCCGGGTCGTCGCCGTACTGGATCACCGCGACGGGGCCCAGGGTTCCGGCCGGAAAGGCGCCCTCGACCTCCTGCTCGATGAGGCCGGCCGTGGCCTGGTCCAATCGTTCCATGGTTGTCCTTCCGAAGTTTCTATAGTAATCACGGTAACTTTAGTTGCTGAAAAACGATATCCCATACTGGGAACGGGTTTTCGTACGATCCGGCCGGAGACGGCTCCAGCTGCCGACATTAAGGCTTTGACCTGGCTTGACTTGAACGAACCTCAGTTCGATACTTGGTGAGATGGGAAGCGCGCCTGCCGAAATAAGGCGGATACCGGCTAGGTCGCTTGCGACGTCCACAGCCTCCGCGTCCTTCGGTGCCCCCGGCTTCGCAGCCTTGGGATCCACCTCACCCACCTCACCGGCCTCGCGGGCGTTGCCGGTCTTGCCTGGGCTACGTGATCTGCTGCCGCGGGGCGTTCTGGCCCGCGGCTCCGTGCTGGCGGTGCCGGAATTCGGGCTGCTCTGCCTGGCGCTGGCGGCGGGCGCCTCGGCGGCCGGAGCCTGGTGCGGGATCGCCGGGGTGCCCGAGGCCGGCCTGCTGGCCGCGGTGGGCGCGGGCCTGGATGCGGAACGGACTCTGCTCGTCCCGGACCCAGGCAGCGCGTGGCCGCAGGTGGTGGCGTCGCTGTTCGACGGGTGCGAGCTCGTCCTGCTGCGGCCGCCGGTGGCGGCTCCGGTCCTGCTCCGCCGGCGCCTGGAGGCGGTACTGCGGCGGTCGGGCGGCGTGCTGCTCGTGGCCGGGGACTGGCCTGGCGCCCAGGTACATCTGCGGGTCATCACTCAGCGGTGGACCGGCCTGGGTGACGGGCACGGACGGGTGCGGGCGTGTTGCGCGGAGGTGACGGCGGACGGGCGCGGGGAGGCAGCGCTGGCGCGCACCCGCTGGCTCTGGCTGCCGGCCGAGGACGGCGGGGTGGCGGTGGCCGACCCGGTGGACATCCCGGTGACCGATGCCCAGTTCCCGCGCCCGGCCTCTGGCCTGCGCGCGGTCAGCGCCGGATGACAGCACGGGGAGCGGACCAGGCACCGCCGCGGATCATGGTGCTGTGCTGCCCCCAGCTCGGCGCCCAGCTCGGCGGGCCGGACGCCGGGCCGCAGGCGGCGCGGTGGTTCGAGCGGGTGATCACCACGGTGACCGGCTTCTGCCCGAACGTCGAGGTGGCCGAGCCCGGGGTGTGCGCGTTCGGCGCCCGCGGGCCGGCCCGTTACTTCGGCGGCGAGGCCGAACTGGCCGGCCAGCTCATCACCGCGGTGGCCGGACTCGGCGTGGAATCCCGCGTCGGCGTCGCCGACGGGATGTTCGCCGCACAACTCGCCGCCGGGCAAACCAAGCCCGCGAGTCCGGTCTTGGTCATACCTCCGGGCGGGACGGCCGGGTTCCTGGCGGACCAGCCGGTGACGGTGCTGGCCGACCAGGACCTGGCCGGGCTGCTCAAGCGGCTCGGCCTCGGCACGCTCGGCGGTTTCGCCGCGCTGCCGGCCGGGGATGTGGCCAGCCGGTTTGGGGCCGCGGGCGAAATCGCGCACCGGCTGGCCCGTGGCCTGGACGCCCGGCCGCTCGCGATCCAGCGGCCGGCCAGCGACCTGTCCGTGGTCACGGAATTCGACCCGCCGGAGCCGCTGGCCGAGCCCGTGGTGTTCGCGGCCAAGGCCCTGGCCGGGCAGCTGCACGAAGGACTGGCCGCCCGCGGGCTGACCTGTGTCCGGGTGCAGGTACGGGCCACCTGGGCGAACGGGAGGGAAAATAGCAGGCTGTGGCGGCACGACGGGCTGCTGACGGCGGCTGGAGTCGCCGACCGGGTCCGCTGGCAACTGGACGGCTGGCGGCCCGGGACGGGCGAAAACGATCCGGGCCGCGGAGAGCACGCAGGCGGCATCGCGGCGCTCCGGCTGGCGCCCGATCTCCTCGTCCGCGCCACCGGACATCAGCTCGCCCTCTGGGGTGAGTCCGTGATCAGTGACCGGGTGGCGCGGGCCGCCATGCGCGTGCAGGCCATGCTCGGGCACGAGGCGGTCCTGCGGCCCGTCCCCGGCGGCGGGAGGAACGCTTCCGAGCAGGTGAGCCACGTTCCGTTCGGAGAAAAAAGAGAACCTCGCCTGGCTGCGGGGCCGCCGTGGCCCGGGCGGATCATGGGGACGGCGCCCGGGGTGGTGTACCCGCTGCCCCGGGAGGCGGAGGTGACCGACGAGGCCGGGCACCTGGTCACCGTCAGCGGGCGGTGCGTGCTGTCGGCCGCGCCCGCCTGGCTGGTAGTCGAACGCGAGGCGCCGCGCCTGGTTACCGGCTGGGCCGGCCCCTGGCCGCTGACCGAACGCTGGTGGGATCCGGCCGCCGCGCGCAGGCGCGCCCGGTTCCAGCTGGTCACCGAGGACGGGCGGGGCTGGCTGGCGGTGCTGCGGGACGGCCGCTGGCTGATCGAGGCGGGCTACTGGTGACACAAGCACGGGGCATGCGCCCGGCCCGGCCCGTGCCGCGGCGGGGGAAAGGTCGAGCCGCCCCCTGGGCCGAGCTGCACTGTCATTCCTCCTACAGCTTCCTGGACGGGGTGGCCACGCCGGCCGAACTCGTCGCCGAGGCGGCCCGGCTCGGGGTGGAGGTGCTCGCCCTCACCGATCACGACGGGATGTACGGGGTCCCGCAGTTCGCGCAGGCCGCGGCGAGGCTGCGGGAGACCGGCGTGGCCCTGGGCACGGTGTTCGGCGCCGAGCTCAGCCTGGGCCTGCCGGAGGGTCAGACCGGCGTGCCCGACCCAGCGGGCCGTCACCTGCTGGTCCTGGCCCGTGACCCGGAAGGCTACGCCCGGCTGTGCGCGGTGATCAGCGCCGCCCAGCTGGCGGGCGGGGCGAAGGGACGGCCGGTCTACGACACCGACGCGCTGGCCGGCGCGCACGACGGTCACTGGGTGGTGCTGACCGGCTGCCGCAAGGGATCCGTGCCCGCCGCGCTGGCCGCCGGGGGCCCGGACGCGGCCTGGCGGGAGCTGACAAAGCTGACCGAGAGGTTCGGGCATGAGAACGTGATGGTCGAGCTGAACTGCCGGCGCGATCCGGGCGACGACGAACGCAACGACATGCTGGCCCGGCTGGCGGCGCTGGCCGACGTCGGGGTGATAGCGGCAGGCAACGTGCACTTCGCGGCGCCGGTGCAGGCGCGGCTCGGCCAGGCGCTGGCCGCGATCCGGGCCCGCCGCAGCCTGGCCGAGATGGACGGCTGGCTGCCCGCGGCGGGCACCGCCTACCTGCGGTCAGGCGCGGAGATGGCCGCGCTGCTCCGGCGCTACCCGGGCGTGCTCGACCGGACCGTGGCGCTGGGCCGGGACTGCGCGTTCGACTTCGGCGTGATCGCGCCGCGGCTGCCTGACTTCGGTGTCCCGGCCGGGTACACCCAGGCCGGCTGGCTGCGCGAGCTGGCGGTCAGGAAGGCGCCGGCCCGGTACGGGCCGCCGGGGGCCGAGCGGATTCCCGGCGCGTACGCGCAGATCGCCAGGGAACTCGACGTGATCGAGCGGCTGGAGTTCGCCGGCTACTTCCTGATCGTGCACGACATCGTCGAGTTCTGTGAGCAGGAGAATATCTTGTGCCAGGGCCGGGGCTCAGCGGCCAACTCGGCGGTGTGCTTCGCGATCGGCATCACCAGCGTCGACCCGGTCTCGCACCACCTGCTGTTCGAGCGGTTCCTGTCCGAGGGCCGGGACGGGCCGCCGGACATCGACCTGGACATCGAGCACCGCCGCCGCGAGGAGGTCATCCAGTACGTCTACCGCAGGTACGGCCGGACCCGGGCCGCCCAGGTCGCCAACGTGATCTGCTACCGGCCGCGGCTGGCGCTGCGGGACGCCGGCCGCGCGCTCGGGTTCACCACGGCCCAGTCAGACGTCTGGGCGCGCCAGATCGGGCCCGGGCCCGCCGAACCCGGAGAGGTACTTGAGCCCGGCGATCCGGACGGTGCCCCGGCGGCGGTGCTCGAGCTGGCCACCCAGATGCAGCGGCTGCCGCGGCACCTCGGCATCCATTCCGGCGGAATGGTGATCTGCGACCGGCCGGTGGGGGAGGTGTGCCCGGTGGAGTGGGCCCGGATGCCGGGGCGCACCGTGCTGCAGTGGGACAAGGACGACTGCGCCTACGTCGGCCTGGTCAAGTTCGACCTGCTCGGCCTGGGCATGCTGGCCGCGCTGCACGACTGCTTCGACCTGGTGACCGAGCACCACGGCCAGCACTGGGAGATGGCCACGATCCCGCAGGAGGACCCGGCCGTCTACCAGATGCTGGCCGAGGCGGACACGGTCGGCGTATTCCAGGTGGAGTCCCGGGCGCAGATGGCCACCTTGCCCCGGCTGCGGCCGGGCAAGTTCTACGACCTGGTCGTCGAGGTGGCGCTGATCAGGCCCGGGCCGATCCAGGGCGGCTCGGTCCACCCCTACCTGCGCCGCCGCGACGGGCTTGAGGACGCGGCCATGCCGCACGAGCTGATGCGGCCGGCCCTGACCAAGACGCTCGGCGTGCCGTTGTTCCAGGAGCAGATGATGCAACTGGCCATCGACTGCGCCGGATTTTCGCCGAACGAAGCCGACCGGCTGCGCCAGGCCATGAGCGCCAAGCGGGCCCCGGAACGCGTCACCGAGCTTAGGCAGCGCCTGCTCGACGGGATGGCCGAGCGCGGTATCGGCGCCACGGTGGCGCAGGATATCTACGAGAAGATCCTGGCCTTTTCCAGCTACGGATTCCCCGAGTCGCACGCGATCAGCTTCGCCTACCTGGTCTACGCGAGCGCGTGGCTGAAGCGGTACTTCCCGGCCGCGTTCACCACCGCGCTGCTGCGTAACCAGCCGATGGGTTTCTACGCCCCGCACAGCCTGGTCAACGACGCCCGGCGGCACGGGGTCACCGTGCTCGGCGTGGACGTGAACGCCAGCGCCGCGCTGGCTACGCTGCAAGGCTCTCAGGATCAGAGCCCGGGGCCGGTCATCCGCCTCGGCCTGGCCAGCGTGCGCAACCTGGGTCGCGCCGCCGCCGACCAGGTGGCGGCGGCGCGCCCCTACCGTGACCTGGAAGATTTCGCGACCCGGACGCAGCTGCCCGGTGCCGCGCTCGAGGCGCTGGCGACCGCGGGCGCGTTCGGCGGTTTCGGGCTGAGCAGGCGCGCCGCGCTGTGGGCGGCCGGCCCGGCGGCCTCGCTGCGCGCGGGCCAGCTGCCGGGCACCACCACCGGGCTGGCTCCGGGGGACGCGCCGCCGCTGCCGGCCATGACCCCGGCGCAGGAGACGCTGGCCGACCTGTGGGCGACCAGCACCTACGGCACGCATCCGCTGGCGCACATCCGGGCCTCGCTGGCGGCGCGGCAGGTGCTCACCGTCGATTCGGCCCAGGCGGCGGCCGACGGTTCCGACGTCACGGTGGCCGGCCTGGTCACCCACCGGCAGCGCCCGCCGACCGCCCGCGGGGTGGTGTTCATCAGCCTGGAAGACGAGACCGGCATGCTGAACGTCATCTGCCCGCCCCAGGTGTGGGACCGCCACCGCCGGATCGCCACGGTCGCGCCCGCCCTGGTCATCGAGGGCCGGATCGAGCGCGCCCGGGGCGCCGTCAACCTGGTCGCCGCCGCCTTGCGCCCGCTCCGCGTTACCGCCTCCGTCCCCAGCCGCGACTTCCGCTAAGTCTCCGGGGCCGCACCCTTGGCGATCAGCACCGGGTGGCCAGATAATTCCCGGTATAGGCTACGAAGGACCTAACGGGCGGCGGCCGACGAGGACACCGTGAGCAAAGATCAAATCGTCATCGTGACGCAGACAGACGACCCGCACGCCGATGACGTGATCATCGCATTGGAGCGAAAGGGTCATGATCCGGTGCGGCTCAACACCGACGAGATCCCGCAGAGCGCCAGGATCTCGATGACCTGGGGCAACGACCGCCCGCTCGAAGCAGCCATTGACGTGCTGAGCAGCGGGCGGACGATGGTGGCCGGGGATGTCCGTTCCGTCTGGTGGCGAAGGCCGGGCTTACTACGGGCTTCCCGCCGATCTGTCGCCCCAGGAGAGCGAGTTCGCCACCGAGGAAATCGATCACGCGCTGCGGGGCCTCTGGGCGTCGCTTGACTGTTACTGGATCAGCGAACCCGAGCGCATTCGCCAGGCGTCCTGGAAGGGAGAGCAGCTGCTGCGGGCCCGGCGGTTCGGTTTCGAGGTGCCGCAGACCCTGATCACCACCGATCCCGACGAGGCGCGCGAGTTCTTCTACCGCTGCGGCAAGCAGATGATCTTCAAGGTGATGTCCGACCCGTACCTGGGCGCCCTTAGCCTGCACCGGAAGGATCCTGAACTGCAGGCCGATCCCTACCAGGCCACGACCACCTTGGTCACCGAGGCCGATCTGGACATGCTGGACTCAGTCCGGGTGGCTCCCTGCCTTTTCCAGGAATACGTACCTAAGCGGGTGGAGCTGCGTATTACTGTCATCGGCGACGAGATCTTCGCTGCCGAGATTCATTCACAAGAGCATGCGGAAACCTCGATCGACTGGCGGAACCACGATATCGATATTCCTTACCTGGCCGTGACGCTGCCGCCGTTAGCGGCGGAAAAATGCCTGGCCTTGGTCAAGAGCTACGGCCTTAATTTCAGCGCCATGGACATGATCGTGACGCCAGACGACCGGTACGTCTTCGTGGAGAACAATCCGAACGGCCAGTTCATCTTCGTCGAGCACAAGGTTCCGGAACTGGCCATGACCGACGCCCTGGCCGCCTGCCTCATCCGGGGGGCCAGCCACTCCGATTCCGGCGTCACGGTTCGCTGAGGTGGACGGGGCACCGGTCCGGGCCAGCCAGGTGGTCGCGGGCGGCCGATGGCGCTAGGGCAAAGCCTGCGCCGGCGGGCCAGCGCGGCCGGTGCGTACCTATCCACGGCCGGGCCGCTGGCGCGGCTGATCTGGCGGGCCGGACCTCATCTGATGCTGAGCTCGGCCGGGCTGGCGGTGGTGGGCGGCGTGCTGCCCGCGGCGGACATCGTTATCGTCTCCGACCTGTTGCAGGCTCTCGTCAACGCCGGCCACCCGGCCGGGGGGAGCCGGGACGCCCCCGTACCGCATTTCCTGCTGCTCGTGGTGCTGCTGGCCCTGGTGAGCCTGACCGGTCAGATGGCCGGAAACGTGTCCCAGCTCACGCTGCAGCTGCAGGGTACCCGGATCGCCAACCGGGTGCAGTCGCTGATCGCGGAGAAAGCCGCCTCGGTTGACCTGTCCTCGTTCGAGAACCGGGCCTTCCAGGACGATATGCGCACCGTCACCAACGAGGCGCGGTACCGGCCGGGTCAGATGGTCGGCCAGCTCATGGGCATCGTGACCACCTTGGCCTCGCTGATTTCACTGAGCGTCATCTTGTTCCTGTGGCACATCTGGGTCATCGGGCTGCTCCTGCTGGCATCGGTGGCCACCTTGTGGGTGTCCACCCACTTCGGATCCGAGCGGGTCGACATGATCGCGGCCAGGGCGGAGAACGAGCGAGCCAAGTTTTACTTGTACAACCTGATGACCTCTGACCAGGCGGCCAAGGAGATCCGCCTGTTCGGCCTGCGTGACCTGCTCGTGGGCCGGTTCGGCCGGCTGCTCGCGGGCCTGTACCGGCAGGATCGCCGGCTGGCTCTGCGCCAGCTCGGTTACTCGATGCCCGCCGGGCTCGTGCTGGCCGCTACGCAGATCGCGCTGGTTGTCTTCGCGGCGGTCCAGGCCCTGCACGGCAGCATCTCGGTCGGCCGGTTCAACCAGTACATGCTGACGATCATCCAGCTGGGCAGCCAGCTGCCGCTGCTGGCCGTCTCCGTGGGCTCGCTGCACCAGGACAATTTGTTCGCCGCCCGGCTTTTCGCCTTCCTGGCCACCGAGCCGCAGGTAGAAGCCCCTCGGCCGGTCCGCCCGCCCGGGCCGCGCGGCCCGCTGGCGGCCGGCCTGCCCGGCGCCCAGCTGGTATTCGACCATGTCTCCTTCACCTATCCCGGTACCGATCGTGAGGTGCTGACCGACGTCAGCTTCGAGGTGCTTCCCGGCCAGTCCATCGCGCTGGTCGGCAGCAACGGCTCGGGGAAGTCGACGATCGTCAAGCTGCTGGCCGGACTGTACGAGCCGACGGCGGGGTCGGTGTCACTGAACGGGGCCGACATCCGGACATTGGACCGGGCGGCGCTCCGGGCCAGGCTCAGCGTCATCTTCCAGGATTTCATGGTCTATCACTTCTCCGCCCGGGAGAATGTGGGGCTCGGTCAGGTGGGTTTCCTCGACGACGACGAGCGCATCGCGGACGCGGCCAGGCGCAGCGGACTGGACCGTGTCATCGCGGTGCTTCCCGACGGCTTCGACACGGTGCTCGGCCGGTTCTGGGACAAGGGACACGAGCTGTCCGGCGGACAACGCCAGCTGGTGGCGCTGGCTCGCGCACTGCTACGGAGAGCTCCGGTGCTCATCCTGGATGAGCCGTCGGCTGCGCTTGACGCGCGGAACGAGGCCGATTTCTTTCAGCGCCTGCTCGACGGCCCGGACATTGACCGGTCTCGGTGCGTCATCTTCATCTCGCACCGGCTGTCCATCGCGCGCCGGGCGGACCACATCTTGGTCATGAAAGCGGGGCACATGGTGGAGCAGGGCTCCCATCAGGCGCTTATGCAGCTGGAGGGCAGCTATGCGGACATGTTCCGGCTGCAGACAGCGGCATACCAGGAGCCCGGGACCACGGCGAGCAGGACCGCGGCCGAGGCGGGCAGGGCGGCCGGAGGCAGCATCCCATGACAACTTTTCCCTGGCCGGCCATTCATCCGCTGATCGAGACGCTGCAACAGACGCGCGGGCGGCCTGCCGTCCTGTACGCCTGGCCCTAACCGAGGCCAGCGTGCCGGTCCTGTACGAATGCCTGCGCCGGACCGGGCGTCGCGACGCCCTGGACCTGGTGCTGGCGACCCGCGGCGGTACGATCACCAGCACCCGGCAGGTCGCCATGCTGCTGCGCGAGTTCGCTGGGCACGTCGCCATCTTGGTGCCGCACCGGGCGCGATCGGCGGGCACCCTGCTGTGCCTGAGTGCGGACGATCTGGTTCTCGGCCCGCTGGCCGAGCTTGGACCGGTGGACTCCACCATGGACACGGCAGGTGTGCCGCCCGCAGATGCGCCGGGTACGATCTCGGCGCAGGACATCCGGGCGTTCCGCAGCCTGGCTGAGGACTGGTTCGGCGTCGACCGTGCGGAGGACCGGTTGCAGGTCCTGGCCTTGCTGGCCACACGGATTTTCCCTACCTCGCTGTCGTCCTTCTATCGCTTCGACAAGCTCGTCCGCGAGGTCGCCGCCGAGCTGTTGCCCTGGCAGCTGCCCGGGGATGAGCATGCGGACCTGCGCCACCAGATCGTCGACCGGCTGGCCGGCGGCTACCATTCGCACGATTTCGTGCTCTCGCGCCGCGATATCCGGGCGCTTGGTCTGCGGGTGGCTGACGCCACGCCCGCGGAAGAAGACGCTTTGTGGGCCCTGTCGCAGGCGGTGAGCGGCGCGGCCGGGGCCGCCGATCCACCGGGTGAGCCGGAAGCGGCAGCAATGATCGCGGCCAGCGGCTTCAGCGCGGCGCAGCTGGTCCGGCGCGCGCACCCGGATGCCCGGTGGGAAACTTTCGACTAGCAAGGGAAGTCACATGACAGGCGCCTGCGTGCTCATCTTCTGCCGCTGGGTGATCGGGCTGGCCTTGGCCGTGTCCGCGGTCGGCAAGGCATCGGCGTTGGCTTCCTTCCGGAGCACCATCGCCGAGCTCGGTATCCTTCCCGGGCGCCTGGCCGGCGCCGCCGCCTTGGGCTCGGTCGCCGCCGAAGGGCTGACGGTGGTCCTGGTCGCGGCGGGAAGCGTGTTCGCGGATGCGGGTTTCTGGCTGGCCGCGGCCCTGCTGGCCGCCTTTTCCGTGATCCTGGGCATCGCCTTGCGGCAAAAGTCCGACGTCAGCTGCAACTGCTTCGGCCCGAGCGAGCGGCGCGTCAGCTGGTATGACCTGGCCAGGAATGGTGTCCTCGGGCTGTGCTGCGCCGGCGGCCTGTGGCCCTGGCCGGACCGGGCGGGGGTGCACCTGGCTCCCGGACTGATCGTGGTGCTTGGCCTGATGGGGGCCAGCTTCCTGCTGATCACCGTCAATCTCGAGGATCTGGTCGACGTCCTGCGCAAGCCCTACCTTGTCAGCTAGCGAAAGGCTCTCGTCATGAACTCTGCCTGGGAAGCTGTAGCCCTAGCCGGGTGGGCGGTACTGTTGCTCAACCTGATGCTGACGCTGCGCCTGGTCCGCTGGCTTCGCTCTTATCAGGATGCGGGCCGTATGGATAACGTCCGGGCCGAACGGCCGGAGTTGCCGATAGGCGAACCCGCGCCCGCGTTCAAGACGCGAGATCTAAGCGGCCAGATCGTCAGGTCCGGGGAATTCACCGGACGTGAGACGGCCCTGGTCTTCGTATCGCCGCACTGCGGTCTCTGTAAGCGGGAGCTGCCCAGCCTGGCGAAGGTAGCGCATATAGCTAGGCGGCGCGACCAGGCGGAAATCATCCTGGTCAGTGACGGGGGCGCCGGAGAAACTGAATCCTGGCTGGCCGAAATCGCGGCGGAAGCAAATGCGGACCTGGCGATTCCGGTACTGCTGGCCGCGGCTAGGACCTCGGACTTCCAGGCCGAATACAATCCGCGCGGGCTTACTCCGTACTTTTGTCATATCGACAAGACGGGTATCGTCACCGCTCGCGGTGGCCTGCACACACCCGCCTGGGCGGCCATCATCAGGAAATGGGACCCGCCGGTAGAGTCTCACCGGAGCCTCCGGCGCTACCGATGAGAGGTCAGGTGATGTTACGGCGCGCGGTGATCAGGGCCGGGATGGCCAGGGACACCAGCACGTACAGGCTCAGGGTCAGGAAGGCCAGCGCGGGGGCGAGCTCCACCCCGCTCGGCGGCTGGACACTGCCCGCCATGTCCACGGTGTTCGGGTTGTACAGGTTGACCACGGTGTTAATGCTGGCGTTTGGCAGCAGCTCGTACAGTCTCAGCGGCACGCCGCGCAGCTGGGGACCGATCTGGTCCAGGTAGGGCTGGACGACGACGGACCACAGCAGCACGACGGCGGCCGTCTTGGTGGCGCTGCGCAAGATGGTTCCCAGGGCCAGGCCAATCGCGGTGCAGGCCAGGGCCAGCAGCAGCGCCCCAGTCACGGCCACGGTCACGTGCCCGGGGACCGGGAACCCGCTCTCCAGCGGGGGTGCCTGCCCAGCCAGGGCCGCCGCCATTCCCGCGGACACGGCGGCCGCCAGCAGGAACGTCAAGATCACCGCCGCGGCGGCGGCGACCAGCACGGCCAGGTCCTGGCTGAATCGCGTGGCCAGCCGGCCCGGACCCTGCACCAGTGCGGTCCTGACCGTGCCGCGGCCCCAGTCCGTGCCGGCCACCAGCGCGCCGAGCAGGAAGAGCGCCGCCGGGCCGTACAGGCCGGAATAGCTCCCGAAGCCGCTCAGGGCGGCCGTCAGGTACTGGCCAGGCAGCACTCCCGGCAATATCAGCGGGGCGCTGTAGCTGTAACTTCCCGGGCCACCGCTCCCGGCCGTCCGGTAGGCGACGTAGTCGGTGAGGTAGCCCTCGATCAGCATGTTGGCCGGCACGGCCAGCGCCAGTATCCACAGGACCGGGCGTTTCCGCATGACCAGCAGCTCCGCCCGCAGGGACGCCGCCCGCCCGCCCGCCCGGCCCGGCACCATCCCGGCCGGGCCGCCTGCGCCGGGCGAATCCGGCGGTACCGGGTCCGCGGGGTCCGCGGGGTCCGTCCGGCCAGCACGTCCCGGCGCCGCAGCAGCGCGAACGTCACGATCAGGAAGGCCGCGGTGTACCCGGCCAGCGCCCAGGCGGCTATCGCCGGGCGGGTCGGCAGGTAGTTCTGCGAGGTCGTGCCGCCGCCCACGGTCCCGAACAGGCCGGTGACCGTGACCGCGTTGTTGCCGGGCAGGAAGTCGCCGATCTTCTGCAGCACCCCGCCGACATCCAGTCCCAGGTTGCTGATGTTCGGCTCGATGATGACCGTCCAGGCCAGCGCGGCGCCGATTCCCCCGGCCGCGCTGCGGCACGCCGTCCCGGCGAACAACCCGAGCGCCCCGTACGCGAGCGCGACCAGCAACGCCGCACCCATCGCCCGCAGCAGTACCCAGGTGGCCGGCATGGCGCCGTCGAACGGGTTGACCGCTTTGGCTTCCAGCGCCCGGATCGCCAGGCTGGCCGCCGCCGACACTACGAACGTAGCCACCACGCCAGCCGTCACCGCCATCGCCAGCGCGGCCGCCTGACCTGCCCCCGACCGCACCCGCCCCGGGCCGGCCAGCAGCGACGTCCCGATCGTCCCGCGCCCCCAGTCCCCGCCTGCCATCACCGCGCCAAGCACTACGAACGGGGCCAGGGCGCTGAAGGTGAACAGCTGGACAGCCACGATGAGGAACTGGCCGGGCAGCAGCGTCGGCAGGTTCTGGGCCGGGGTGCCAAGCTGCTCGTACTGCGCGGGCGTGACGGTGAGGTACTGCACCAACCCGAGCAGGTAGTTTCCGACCAGGACCACGGCCGCCGGGACAAGCAGCAGGCCCCATGCCGCCGGCCACTTGCGCAGCACCAGCAACTCAGCACGCATAGCCGCGAACACGTGTCAGCGTTCCTTCCCCGCCGGGCCCCAGTTCACTGCCGCCACCTGCCTTCCATGCCCGTCACGTGAACCACAATCTGAACATTCCGACCATCCACGCACTTCTGATCCTGGCGTATCAGCGTAATGGATTGAGTCTTGCAGAAGCCATTCGGCCGTGCAATAGTGACAGGGACTGAGCAAAGGGACTGATCTGCGAAATGCGTACTTTCGCATCGCGCCTGGCTATCCACCGGCGTGACCCTGCATGGTCGGCCGGCGACGTAAATCAGGCGGCCGGACGACCCCAGGCTCGGCTGGACGTTATCGGGGCTGGCTTCGGCCGGACCGGGACCATGTCGTTGAAGCTCGCTCTTGAACAACTGGGTTTCGGTCCGTGCTATCACATGACGGAGATAGTGAGAAATCCGGCGCATGCGCGGCTATGGAGAACGGCGCATTCTGGGCAACCGGTCGACTGGGCGGAATTGTTCGCTCGCTACCGCGCTACCGTCGACTGGCCTGCCTGCCATTATTACCAGGAGCTTATTGATGTGTTCCCCGAGGCAAAGGTCATCTTGACGGTCCGGGATCCGGGTCAATGGTATGACAGCATGGCGAATACCCTCTACCGGCTGAAGCTGGCGGCCGACGACCGGCTGCGAACCCGCCAGGAGAGACTGGGAGCCGGGCGGGCCCCGGCGCCCGAGAACCGGATCTGGCGGACACGTTTTCCGGCCGGTTCGAGGACCGCCGAGCATGCCATCGCTGTCTTCGAGCGGCATAACGCCGAGGTGGTGCAGAACGTGCCAGCCAGCCGGCTGCTCGTGTACCAGGTGCGCGAGGGCTGGCGGCCACTGTGTGCGTATCTCGGCGTGGAGGTGCCTGCCCAGGGCTTCCCGCATGTCAACAGCACCGAGCTCTTCGTGGAGTACAACCGGGCCCAGCTGAGTCGTACCTGATGTCAGGCTCTGTTGCCGTGCCGCACGCTGAGGTCGCCGAGCCGGGCCCGCAGCCATCCGGGTCGGCCCGGTACCGGGCGGCGGATCTGGAGATCTTCCCGGCCGGCGATGGCCTGTCCCTGGTATACGCGCGGGACAGCCAGGCGGCGGCTTTCTACCGCGCCGATGTCCTGGGCTTGCTGGCGAGTTGCCGCGACTTCCGCACCATCGACCAGCATGTGCGTGACTACCTGGCCCAGGCCGCTCCCGGCGTGCGGGCCAGCGAACTTCGCCGCGAGATCGTCAGGCTGGCCGGAGCGGGATTCCTCGTCAGCACGGACGGGCTGGGCCAGCTGACCGGCGCGGGATCCGCCCCCAGCTCGCCGGTGTCCACGATTGCCATCCCGACCTGCGACCGGGTCCAGCTGCTGCGCCGGGCGGTGAGCGGGTACGCGGCGAACTGTGCCCGGTACGGCAGGCACGTCGATGTCGTGGTGGCCGACGACTCCGCCGGCGCGGCCACCCGGACGAACTGCCGGGCCGTCCTCGGCGAGCTCGCGCGGCGACTCGACGTCGGCATGTTCTACGCAGGACTGGAAGAGAAGTCAGGTTTCGTCTCGCGGCTGGCCCGGTACGGCGGGATCCCGGAGGAGGTAGTGCGCTTCTGCTGCCTGCCGGACCGCCATTGCGGCGTCACCATCGGGGCTAACCGGAACGTGCTGCTGCTGCACACGGCCGGCGAGCGGATCTTCAGCGCGGATGACGACACGGTGTGCCGGGTGGCCGTCCCCCCTGGCCGGTCGGGGGAATCCGTCTTGACTCCGGCGATAACCCGCTTGACCTGTGGTTCTTCCCGCGCAGGCACGAGGCTTTCGCGGCCGTGCGATATGCCGAGGAGGATGTTCTCGGGCGCCACGGCGAGTACCTGGGCGCGGCGCCCGCACCGCTGCTTGCCGCCGCGGGCCCGGAGTCTTTCCAGCGCAGCGATCCGGCGCTGCTGCGACAGATACAGAGCGCCGGCCAGTCGCATCCGGGTGACTGCGAACGGGGTGGTGGGCGATTGCGGCTGGGATAACCCCGACTTCCACCTGTTCCAGGACGGGGCAACCTTCGCGCGTCTGGTGTCCTCACCGGACGGGTACCGGATGGCCCGGGCTACCAGGGAGATGATCCAGGGGGTGCCCATGACGACCGTAACGGCCCGGGCCGACCCGAAGTTCGCGATGTGCATGGGGCTGGACAACACCGGCCTGCTGCCGCCTTTCCCGCCGGTAGGAAGGGCCGAGGAGGTCGCCTTCTGCGCGGTCCTCGCCGTCTGCTTCCGGCCCGCGTCACGCGGTTCATCTGCCGATGCTCCTGCAGCACGATCCGGTGGCCGGGAAGCAGTTCTCGGCCGCGGCGGCTGTTCACGGTCGGCCTCGGGTCTTGGCTACCGTCATGTATCGGCCGGTTTGATCCCGGCATCGCTCCGTCACCGGCCGCGCGGCTACGACCCTCGGGCATTTCCTGACCGATACCGGCCGCCTGCCGGCGGCTCATTCGATGAGTTCGCCCGGCTGATCGCCTGGGACAGCATGAGCACGCTGATCGGCGGACTGGAGGAAAGGCTGGCCGCCCGCAGCCCGCCCGGCCTACTGGGTGCGGGATGCGCGGCAGTTCATCGCCCGGGCCCGCCGGAGTGCGCTAGCGCCGGCCGAGGAATGGTACGCCGCCATCGGCGGCCGGGAGACGCTCCAGCGGCTCCTCAAGCAGTACGGGCAGTTGCTGACCTGGTGGCCTGCCATCGTCGATACCGCCCGCGAACTACGAGCCGCCTGCGATCAGCTGGCGCTACCGGTAGACAGATAAAGCGCAGCCGGACCGAGGAGGAGCATAGGCAGATACGACAACGAACCGTAATGCGTCAGATCAGGCAAGCCAAACCGAAAAGGATTCTCATGGATAGCAAGCTGTTTGCCTTCAGGGTAGCACGGCCCATCGAAGCCATTGGTGACTCTCCACTCGAGTTTACCTACGACCCGCGCAGCCAGACAGCGGTCTGGAGTGGCAGCGGCACCGCGATCGCCTCTCTTTACTGCAGCAACGGCGGCACTCATGCCAACTGCAACGGCTACGCCAACTACTGCACGACCTGGGGTGGCCGGGGAACAAGAAGTGCGACTCGACCTGATCTCTCTGTCGTAGCTGGGCCGGGCGGTTAGTTATACCGCCCGCGATTTCCGCTGGTCCTGCTGGTCAGGGCTCACCGGGCCTGAAATGCTCACCGTGAAGGGCCAACGGACATCCGGGGGCGTGACAGCCGGGCACCGTTAGCCGGGCGTGATGGCCGCCAGCTGAGAAGGCCCCGCCGGGCCGGGCGGGTCACGTATGCGCCGCGGCGAACGTGTCCCTGGAGTGATATAAACCTGCCTGGTCCCGCTGCCTTCCCAACGTTATTGTGGGTGTGGCCAGGCAGAACTATCGCGAACGGAGGCCGCAATGCCCGCGACCAGGATCACCAGACTCGCGGCGACGGCCGTTATGGCTGCTGCCTCGATCACCGCTGGGATCGTTGCCATCGCGGCGCCGGCGCATGCTTCGATCGTGGGCAGAGACGACGGCTATGGCGCGACTCTCCAGGCCGCGGAGCACAACGCCCTTGTCACCTTGCACGGCGACTACTACGGGTGCCAGGCCCTCGATATTACTACGACTACAGCCAGCTCGCCAACGGAACCTGGTACACCTGGGTCGCGGAGGCCTCCAAGGGCGTCAACTAACCGCATGCCACCGCACGGTCAAGGATCGTCCGGATGAGCCGGTTCCTGGTCCGGCATCATCTCGTTGAGGTGCGGGAACGGGCGGTCCGGCACCGCCGAGCCGATGAAAGGCGCGAGCTGCGGCCACCCCTCACCCTGGCAGATGTTCAGCGCCAGCAGGTCATGAGGCCGGCCGAGGAATACCCAGGAACCTCTGCCATGTGCGCATCGTATGCCTGGGAGAAAAGTTCGGCGTCGAAATATGCCGTACCGTAAATAACTTCCCCCACTAGCCGCATGAACGGCCCGAGCTGTCCTTCGTGATCGTGTTCAATGAATGGAGTAACAGCGCGATCCCACCAGTGCTCACATGACCTGAGCCACGACTGCTTATCGCGAATCGTCCAGACAAATTTGCTTCCTGGGTAGGCCAGGTCAAGCTGGCGGTAGACGCGTGCCAGCGGCGTGTCGGTGACTGCATCGTACCGATCGAGCAGGCTGAGGGTAAGTGCCGGTGACGGGTTGGCGAAGAACTGGAAATACTCGCGCTGCGTCACCGGGTCGGCCGGAAAATGGAGGGCGCGATAGCCTGAGGGTAACGAGCGCCTCGGTAAGGCTCGTCGAGCCAGTTCGGCTTAGCCCTATGCGAAAGATCTTTGTCATCTTAGTGTCAGGGAATCAGCAATGAATGTACGGCGGGTAGAAGCCAGCCAGCCAGGTGGTATTGAGATTACCATCGCCAGCGGTCCAGGGTCGGTGCGCCGCCGCCGGGACGCCACGGTCGTGGCTGCCCCGCGCTCGCCTAGGTGATCCTGAGCCTTTACATCGTGGTGTTCCTGGCCATCGCGGCCTTGATCGCCAGGCGCCGCACCATCACCTGGACGGCGCGGCGTTCGGGGCCGGTGAGCCCGTCGATGTAGAGCCCGCCGCGCAGGTGGCCGGTTTCGTGCTGCAGGCAGCGGGCTAGCTCGCCGGGGGCCGGCGATGACGACCGGCTGATGGTCAAGGTCGACGCCGGTGACCACGGCGTGGGCCGCTCGCCGCCGGGTCGCGGCGACCCCGGGGACGGACAGGCACGCTTCCCGCACGGGCCCGGCCAGCCCCGCGTCGAACCGCAGCACCGGGTCGCAGGGTGTGCGCAGCACCGGATCACCGAGCAGGCGCAGCGGCCGGACCGTCACGGCCTGGCCCGGTGCTCGCTGCCCGCGGCCAGCTTGCCCACCTGGTCCAGGACGAGCTGGTGCCAGGCCAGCTCGGCGTCCATCCGCAGCGGTGGCCCTCCGCGGTGATCGCGTAGACCGTGCGCGCCGGGAGGTTCCCGTCTTGTTCGGTGCGCAGCGCTTCGATGAGCCCCTCCGCAGCCAGCCGGTGCAATGCCCCGTACAGCGACCCGGGGCGCACGTCATTTGCTCAGCGCACGTCCCGCGGCCGGAACTGCACGCTGATCCGCGGCCCGATGGCCCGGGCCGTCTTGGGCACGGAGTGCTCCCAGGTGCGCTGGCAGCTGCCGCCCATGACCAGCAGGTCTCCGTGCCCGACCTCGAACCGCAACGGCCGCGTCCCGGCGGAACCACCTCGCGGCCGCAGCAGCAATGCCCGCGGCGAGCCCAGCGACACGATCGCGACCATGGTGTCCTCGGTCCGGCCGCGTCCGATCGTGTCCCCGTGCCACGCGACGCTGTCCCGGCCGTCCCGGTACAGGCACAGCCCGGCCGTCCGGAACGGCTCGCCGAGCTCCGGCCCGTAGTGCCCGTTCAGCGCCTGCCGCGCGGCGACCAGCACGGGGTCGGGCAGCGGCGCGTCCTCGCCGTAAAAGCAAAGCAGCCGGGGGACCGCCACCACCCGGTCGTACATCCGCCGCTGCTCCGCCCGCCACGGCACCGTCTCGCACCAGGGTGCCGAACACCTCCGCCGATCCCGTCAGCCACCCCGGGCGAAAATCCACCCAGGCGCCGCCGGTCAGCGGCGTCCGCCGCACCGAGCCCCCGAGCGCACCAAGGGCCGGACCGTCGCCGCCCATGTCAAGCAGCGACTCCTGCACCGACACGCTCATTCGAGCAGTCTATCTCACAACCAAACGCATATTCGAGCGCCTGACTAACCGCGGCGGCTTCGTGGCCGGGCCACCGCGGCAAGCTAGGCGTAAAGCGCCCCCACCGCCGCCGCCACCGCGGCCAGGTCGGCCCGTACCTCGGGCGGCGATACCACCTCCACGTCGTCACCGAAGCTCAGCAGCGTCCGCGCCGCCGGCACCGCCGCGAACCGCAGCCCCACCATGGCCCACCCGGTGTCCGCGCCCGTCCCCACCATCCTCCTCGCCCCGCCTCCCCCCGCCAGGTTCGCCGCGCAGATCCGGCGGAACATATCCAGCCGCTCCCGCCGCACCCGGACGATCACAGCCACCCCGGCCGCCCGTTCTTCCACCTGCTGCCGCAGCGCCTCCCACACCTCCGCGAGCTCCACCCCGTCCCGCCGCCGCACCGGCGCCTCGTCCGCCACCGCGCCCGCCACCCGGGACACCCGGAACAACCGCGGCTTCCCCGTCCGGTCCGCCACCAGATACCAGGCTCCCGCCTTGCACACCAGCCCGTACGGGTCCACCACCCGCTCGCTGGCCGCCCGCTGCCCGCTGCTGCGGTACCGCAGCCGCACCCGCCGGCCGGTGAACACTGCCGCCTGCAGCACACCAAGCTGCCCGACCGGATCCGGGCTGCGCATCCAGCGCGCCGGGTCGACCAGGATCCGCTGGCTGGTCGCCGTAGCCGCTGGCCGGAATGGCTCGGGTACCGCCCGCATCACTTTCAAATATGGCCGAACGGGCCGCCGCTCCCAGTCCCAGATCCTCCTGCGCGCCCCCCGTGGTCAGCACGAACAACGCCCGCGCCTCATCCCGCGTCAGCCCGGTCACGTCCGTCCGGTAGCCGGGCAGCAGCCGGATGCCCCCGGCCCGGCCTCGCTCGGCGTAGATCGGCACCCCCGCCGACGACAGCGCCTCGGCGTCCCGGTAGACGGTGCGCGGCGAGACCTCAAGCCGCTCGCCAGCTCGGCCGCGGTCACCTGGCCGCGAGCCTGAAGCAGCAGCAGCATCTCCAGCAACCGACCCGATTTCATGGTCCCTAAACTAAGCTTGTGACGACGCGCCCGAGCCGTTCTGACCTGGAGTCGGCCAGGAATCGCACCATCCCCGCGTCCCCCCGCCGCCGGGGGCGGAGCTGCGGGTGCTGTTCTGCGGCATCAATCCCAGCCTGTACTCCGCCGCGACCGGCTGGCACTTCGCCCGGCCGGGAAACCGGTTGGCCCGCCCTGCAGCTATCCGGGTTCACCCCGGGCCGGTGGCTCCGGCCGAGCAGCACCTGCTGCCTGGCTACGGCCTGGGTATCACCAACCTGGTGGCCCGCGCCACCGCGCAGGCCGCCGAGCTCGACGACGCCGAACTCCAGGCCGGCGCCTGCCGCCTGACCGCCGTGATCCAGCGGCACCGGCCCCGCATCCTGGCGATCGCCGGCGCGACCGCTTACCGGACGGCGTTCGGTCAGCCGCGTGCCGTCGCCGGCGCAGCCGCCGCCGGCCAGCGGCCCGCCGGTGTGGGTGCTGCCCAACCCGAGCGGCCTGAACGCGCACTGGAGGATAGACGCGATCGCCGCCGCCTTCGCCGCTGTCCGCGCCGCGGCCGAGGCAGATCAAGATCATTTTTCCGCAAGAGCACCGGGATCCCGATCATGCCCTGGGTCACGAGACCCCGGTGCCCGCTGAGGGCCCCCACTTGCTCCCCGCAGGTAAGAGCGCCACGTCCCGCCGGGGCCAACAACTTTCCTGCGAGATTTCCGCCCGCCCGCCGCCGTTACCCGCCTACTAGCGCATTGGCGGATCAAACCGTGCCGGGCCCGCCGGGGTGGCGGCCAGGTAGCTCTGGGCGGCGCGGCGCCTGCGCCGCGGGATGATCAGCGCGGTGTACGTCCCGGTCGGTACGAAAGGGCGGCCTCTAGCATGGCGTACACGCCGAAAAACGGATTGCTTCCCCAGCTGGCGGCAAGCACGCAGACCCCGTAAACAACGGTGGCGGCACCCACTGCCAGCTGCACCCAGCCGTTCCGGCGGGCCATGCGCAGCCTGCGGAACCTGTCCGCCGCCACATGAGCCGCGAGCCCGCGGGCCGCTTGAAGCAGTTCCGGTCGCAGCGAGGAAGGCGCCTGCGGGGCCGGCTGGCGCGGTGACTGATCCAGTACGGTGACGGCGGCATACCGCCCGAGCACCGCTTCTTGGACCGCAGACCGGTCGCGCGAGCCGAGGCCGTACTCGCTGAGCAGCCACTTGTTGACCTCGCCGTAGACCCGCGGCTTCGCCGGGACCGGTTTTCGCCACCGGGCGATCAGCCACAGGGCCGCGGGCAGGCCGATCCCCATGACCCCGATGATGATCAGCACCGCCAGCATGACAAGAGCCCTACCCGGCTGATGACGGCAAAATCTTTCTGTCCCTGACCCGGCGTCGCAGCACGCTTGTTCGCCGCCGGGATTTCTAAAATATGACGCTCCTTGTCAAGTTAATGCCGCAAGCTGCTCCCATGACGAACACGACAGAGCCGATGACCGACCCTCGCCCGCTCCACCAGCGCGCCATGGCCCAGACCGAAGCGATCGTCGCGGCGGTCCCGCCGAGCCAGCTCGGAGCGCCCACGCCCTGCCCGGAGTACGACGTCCGCGCCCTGCTCAGCCACATCATCGGCGGCCTGAACCGGGTCGCGATCGTCGGCGAGGGTGGCGACGGGCTGGCCCGCCCGGCCCGGCCCGCGACGTCCCCGACGACGGCTGGCCGGCCGCCTACCGCACGGCCGCCCGGCGCGCCCGCGCGGCCTGGACCGACGACGCCATGCTCGACGCCCTGGTCGAGGTCCCGTGGGGCAAGATCCCCGGCCGATTCGCCGTGGTCGGCTACATCCAGGAGATCCTCACCCACGGCTGGGACCTGGCCCAGGCCACTGGCCAGCCCACCGAAGGCGACCCTGAACTCGCCTTCTTCGCCCTGGCCGGCGCCCAGCGAGTGCTGCCCGCCGAGATCCGCGGCGACGCTGACATCCCCTTCGGCCCGGTCGTCGAGGTTCCCTCCGACGCCGGCCCCTACGCCAAGCTCGCCGCCTGGCTCGGCCGCCAGCCCTAGCTCCGGCGCCGCCACCCGGGCGCAGCGACCGGTCTGCGCCCGGGTGACCCGGCCGGTCAGGAATCGAGAAGCGCCGGTCGCCCGGTCCGCCTAGCATGACGGTTATGACGTTTATCTACCTGGACGGGTTCGCGTGGGCGGCTGTCTAGCTCCGGGCGGCGGCGCGGTCAGCTCGCCAGGCCCGACCGCGACACGGGCTCGGCATCGGCACCGGCGCGACGTACGATCGTGCGTGTGACGAGCAAACCCGCACCGGAGCACCTGCGCGACCTCGCGCGGCTGCGCCGCGTCCGCGACCGGATCGACCGGGAGTACGCGCAGCCGCTGGACGTGGAGGCGCTCGCCCGCGGTGCGTACATGTCGGCCGGGCACCTCAGCCGCGAGTTCAAGCTTGCCTACGGTGAGTCGCCGTACAGCTACCTGATGACGCGGCGGATCGAGCGCGCGATGGCGCTGCTGCGCCGGGGTGATCTCAGCGTGACCGAGGTCTGTTTCGCGGTTGGCTGCGCGTCGCTCGGCACGTTCAGCACTCGTTTTACCGAACTGGTCGGCATGCCGCGAGCACCTACCGGGGCCAGCTGGCCGGGGCGACGCCGGGGATGCCGCCGTGCGTGGCCAAGCAGGTGACCCGGCCGGTCAGGAATCAAGAAGCGCCGGTCATCGAGCCGCAGCTAGTGTGACCGCTATGGACATCACCATTCACGCCAGCGCCCTACCGCATGACGACCCGGACGCCTCCCTGGCCTTTTACCGCGACACCCTTGGTTTCGAGGTCCGCACCGACGTCGGG
>CAVSTQ010000004.1:0-162500 GCA_963730825.1 uncultured Actinomycetes bacterium | reverse complement strand
CCCGGAGCTATCCCAGAGCTAAGGGCAGATTACTCACGTGTTACTCACCCGTTCGCCGCTCGAGTACCCCGAAGGGCCTTTCCGCTCGACTTGCATGTGTTAAGCACGCCGCCAGCGTTCGTCCTGAGCCAGGATCAAACTCTCCGTTGAATGTCTATTAACAACCGCAGCTAATGCTGACGGATTGTTGACATAAGAGACCTCCTCGACCGGTCTGAAAGATCGGTTCCGGAAGTGATCATGGCCATCGTAGTGAGATCAGTCCGTGATAGTCACGAGCCGCCTCACTGACGAGGTTTTGGTGCTTTATAAAGTGCACTGGCTTTTAGCACGCTGTTGAGTTCTCAAGAAACGGGCGCGCACCTTCGGGAAACTCTCGTTTCTGTCCGGGGCAACCACTCTACATTACCAGGGTAGGTATCTCGTGTCAACTCCGTTCCGAGGAACTTTGCTAACTCTTGATCCTTGCCTCACCTCTACGTTACCCCACCGGGCGAGCCGTGCGCACGCGCACGTCAGAACCGGAAGGACTTCCTAGGGGTGTCCCGGCGACTGACGGTCACTTTCGCGTCCATCCGGCCGGGCAAGAAGAACTCTAAGGGTGCCCGGCACGTTCGTCAAATCGGCGCACGTTACCGGACGTTAACGCAGGTCAACCGGGACGTAATGGGCCGCATACCAGCCCGGTAACGACTTAACCTGACACAACTTCGACCGCACCGACCGTGCGCTTGCCCACGCGCAAGATCAGGTAACGACCGTGCAGCAAATCGTCGGCACCGGGTGTCGCGTCTTCCGACGTCACCTTGCGGTTGTTCAGGTAGGCACCGCCGGCGCTAATCGCCCGCCTGGCCGCTGACTTGCTGGCCACGATCTTGAGCTCGGCCATCAGGTCGACGACGGCCGGCCAGCCGGCCCCGGCGAATATCTGGATAGAGGGAACCTCCGCCACCGCGGCGGCGAGCGTCGGCTCGTCCACCCCGGCCAGGTCACTATGGCCGAACAGGGCCTGGCTGGCCGCGATCGCGCGACGGGTTTCCTCCGCGCCGTGCACAAGCGTGGTGACCTCCTCAGCGAGTGCGCGCTGGCCCGCCCGGGCGGCCGGGCGTTCGGCGCTCTCCTGCGTCAGCTGCTCGATCTCCGCGCGGGACTTGAAGCTGAACACCTTGAGCAGCCCGGGCACCTCGGCATCGGAGACGTTCAGCCAGAACTGGTAGAAGGCGTACGGCGACATCAAGTCGGCGCTGAGCCAGATGGCGCCCCCCTCGGTCTTGCCGTACTTGGTCCCGTCCGGTTTGGTGATCAGCGGCGTGGCCAGCGCGTGCACGGACACGCCGTGGACCGACCTGATCAGCCCGACCCCGGCCACCAGGTTGCCCCACTGGTCACTGCCTCCGACCTGCAAGGTGCAGCCGTACCGCCGGTAAAGCTCCAGGTAGTCCAGGGCCTGGAGGAGCTGGTAGCTGAACTCGGTGTAGCTGATCCCGCCGCTTTCCAGCCTGGCCCTGACCGCCTCCCGGTCCAGCATCCGGTTGACCGAGAAGTGCTTGCCGATATCGCGCAGGAACTCCAGCACCGGCATCGGCCCGGTCCAGTCCAGGTTGCTCACGATCAGCGCGCTGGCCGGGCCCGCGTCGAAGTCGAGGAACCTGGCTACCTCAGCGCGGATCCGCTGCACCCACTGGTCCACCACCTCCCGCGGGTTCAGCACCCGCTCGGCCGACTTGCCGCTCGGATCGCCGATCAGCCCGGTCGCCCCGCCGACCAGCCCGATCGGGCGGTGCCCGGCGAGCTGCAGGCGGCGCATCGTCACCAGCAGCACCAGATTGCCGATGTGCAGCCCGGCCGCGGTCGGGTCGAAGCCGCCGTATACCGTGACCCGACCGGAATTCAGCGCCGCGCGCAGCTCGTCGAGGTTGGTGGTGTCGGCGAGCAGGCCCCGCCAGGAGAGTTCGTCGATGATGTCGTCCACGCCTGCATGGTCCCATCTTCGGTCCCTAGGGAGTAACCAGTTTCCGTGGCCTGGGCACATGCGGGCGGTAGGCCGAGACGGTCGGCTCACCCGCGAACCAGAACCGCCACGGCACTTCGGCCCCCTGAGAAACCCCGACCCGGGGTCCGCACGCTATCTCTTCCGAACGAACCGTGGCGGGTGCGCCCTGACCTGGCTCACGGACGCGGAGCGGTGAGGAGGCCAGGCAAACGTCCGCGCCGTCCAGCGAGGAGTCGATGTCGAGCGCCCGGCAGAGCCTGGCCGGCCCGCGAGCCAGCTCACGCGAGGCGAGCCTGGGCGGGTCCGGCGGACCGGCGGGCTTGCGGCTCGGCCGGCGGCTCGACCGGCGGGCCCGGGCCAGGTCTTCCCCCGCGACGACCGCCCCGGCCCGGAGCAGGACGGCGGAGGCGCTGTCTTCCCCCTGGCAGACCAGGTTGACGCAAAAGTGCATGCCGTAGGTGAAGTACACGTAGGCGTGGCCGGGCGGCCCGAACATGACCGCGTTGCGCCGGGTCTGGCCCCGGTAAGCGTGGGACGCCGGATCGGTCCGGCCCTCGTACGCCTCGACCTCGGTGAGCTCCACCGCGACCAGGCCGTCCGCCGTCTCATGCTCAAGCACGCAGCCGAGCAGTTCCGGCGCGACCTCGGTGGCGGGCCGGGCAAAGAAGCCGCGCGAGATCGGCACTGCCGCTACCCCACGTCCTGCGCCCAGGCGGCGTGACCCTGAACCGTCGCCCGCAACGCGGCGAGCTGCTCGGCGACCCGTACCGGGGCCGTGCCGCCGTGGCCCTGACGCGCCGCCAGGGCGCCCGGCACCGTCAGCACCTGGCGGACGTCGGGGGTCAGGTGCTCGGAGACCTTGGCCAGGTCGGCGTCGCTCACCTCGTCCAGGTCGCAGTCGTGCACCTGGCACCACACCACCAGGTGCCCGACCACCTCGTGCGCCTCACGGAACGGGACGCCACGGCGCACCAGGTACTCGGCCAGATCGGTGGCGAGGGTGAACCCGACCGACGCACCACGGCTCAGCTTGCCGTAGTTGATCCGCAGCGTCGCGATCATCCCGGCCATGGCCGGGAGCACGAGCAGGAGCGTGTCGACCGCGTCGAACACCGGCTCCTTGTCCTCCTGCAGGTCCCGGTTGTAGGTGAGCGGCAGGCCTTTCAGCGTCACGAGCAGGCCGGTCAGCCCGCCGATCAGGCGGCCCGCCTTGCCTCGGGCCAGCTCGGCCACGTCCGGGTTCTTCTTCTGCGGCATGATCGAGGAACCGGTCGCATAGGCGTCGTCAATCTCGACCCAGCCGAACTCCGCCGACGACCAGAGCACGATCTCCTCGCCGAGCCGGGACAGGTGCACCCCGATCAGCGCCGCGGCGAAGCAGAATTCGGCCGCGAAGTCACGGTCGCTGACCGCGTCCATGGAGTTCGGCGCCGCTTCGGCGAAACCGAGATCGGCGGCGAGCACCTGCGGGTCGACCGGCAGCGAGGACCCGGCCAGTGCGCCTGACCCGAGCGGGCTGACCGCGGCGCGCTTGTCCCAGTCCCGCAGCCGGCTGACGTCGCGGGCGAACGCCTGGACGTGCGCGAGCAGCTGATGTCCGAACAGCACCGGCTGGGCGTGCTGCAGGTGGGTCATACCGGGGGCGGCCACATCACCGCATCCCGCCGCCTGGTCGATCAGCGCGGTCTCAAGCTCGGCCAGCCTGCTCGCCACCAGCCGGGCGTTGTCCCGCAGGTACAGGCGCAGGTCGGTGGCGACCTGGTCGTTGCGGCTGCGGCCGGCCCGCAGCTTGCCGCCCAGCGCGCCGAGCCGTTCGAGCAGCCCGCGCTCAAGCGCGGTGTGCACGTCTTCGTCGGCGATGGTCGGCCGGAACGCCCCGGTCGCGCACGCCTGGTCCAGGTCATCGAGAGCATTGAGCATGGCGCTCAGCTCGTCGTCGGTCAGCAGGGCGGCCTGGTGCAGCACCCGGGCGTGGGCGCGAGAGGCGCGCAGATCGTACCGGGCCAGCCGCCAGTCGAACTGCACGCTGACCGAGAGCCGGGCCAGCGCGTCGGCAGGCCCGGCGCCGAACCGTCCGCCCCATAGCCGCGTCGAGTCCCCTGCTGCCTGTTCCGGTGTCTCCACAGTTCTTCTTTCTATCGCACCAATGCCTCAGTTTTGTCGCAACGACCAAGGTGGGAGCGGGGTGGCGGTGACCGTCATCGCCGGCGTTCCGCGCGGCGCAGGAAGTCCGCCGCCAGGGCGTCACCGCCCGCGGCGTCACGCGCGATGACCAGGACCGTGTCGTCGCCGGCCACGGTGCCGAGGATCGACGGCAGGGCCGCGTGGTCGATGACGGAGGCCAGGAACTGCGCGGCCCCGGCCGGCGTCCGCAGGACCACGAGGTTCGCGCTCGCCTCGGCCGCGGTCATCAGCTCACCCAGGTACCGCGCCAGCCGCGCGTCACGCGCGGACTCCGCGGTGTGCTCCCGCTGTCTCGGGGCCCCGCGGTGGTCGGCGGGGACCTGCGTGTTCTGGGCGCCCCCGGGGCGCGAGCCCGGGCCGCCCGGCTCCTGCGGCAGGGCGTAGACGAGCGCGCCTCCGGTGGCCCGCAGCCGCACCACGCCGAGCTCGTCGAGGTCACGGGACAGGGTCGCCTGAGTCACGTGCACGCTGGCGTAACGCTCGAGCAGGTCGGCCAGCTCCTCTTGCGAGCGGACCTGCTCACGGGCCAGGATGGCGGCGATCCGCGCGTGCCTGGCCGTCTTGGTCACCGGGGTCATGCTCGCTCCAGCAGCCAGGCCAGCAGGGCCTTCTGCGCGTGCAGCCGGTTCTCCGCCTGCTCCCAGACCACGCTGTTCGGCCCGTCGAGCACCTCGGCGCTGATCTCTTCACCGCGGTGCGCAGGCAGGCAGTGCAGGACCAGGCAGCCGGGGCGGGCCAGCGCCAGCTTCGGACCGTCCAGCTGGTAGCCCGCCCCGGTCCCGGCGGCGCCAAAGGCGGCCAGCCGGGCGGCCCGCTCAGCTTCTGTCCCCATCGACGTCCACACGTCGGTGGCGATCACGTCGGCGTCCTGGCACGCCACCCGGGGGTCGGCGTAACATCCGACCTCCCCGCCGCGGCGGCCGGCGATCTGCCCAGCGGCGGCCAGCACCGCCGGGTCGGGGCGGTACGCCTCCGGTGCGCCGATGCGTACTGTCATCCCGGCGGTCGCCCCGCCGAGCAGGTACGAGTGCGCCATGTTGCTCGCGCCGTCACCGAGGAAGGTCAGCGTCCGGCCCGCCAGTGAGCCACCGTGGGCCCGGATCGTCTGCAGGTCGGCGAGGACCTGGCAGGGATGGAACTGATCGGTGAGGGCGTTGATCACCGGCACGGTCGCGACCGAGGCCAGCGCCTCGATCCGCTCCTGACCGGAGGTACGCCAGGCGATCGCGGCGACCTGCCGGGTCAGCACCCGGGAGACGTCCTCGATCGTCTCGCCCCGGCCCAGGTGGGTCGTCTGGGTGTCGATCAGGAGCGGGTTCCCGCCGAGTTCGGCGATGCCGACGGCGAAGGACACCCTGGTGCGCAGCGATGGCTTGTCGAAAAGCACGGCCACCGTACGCGGTCCGGCCAGCGGCTGCCGCCCGAACCTGTCCTTTTTCATCTCCTCGGCCAGGTCGAGTATCTCGGCCTGCTCGCCGGGGGCGAGATCGTCATCGCGCACGAAGTGCCTTGGCATCAGGCCGCCCCGTGGACCGCGTCGAGGATCCCGGGCAGCGCGGCGGTGAAGCGGCCGGCCTGGGCGGCGGACAAGATCAGCGGCGGCGCCAGCCTGACCGCGTTTGGCTGGACCGCGTTCACCAGGAACCCGGCCTGCCGGGCGGCCGCCTCCACCGGCGCGGCCACCTCGGCCGTCAGCACAGCGGCCAGCCAGAGCCCGGTACCGCGCACGCTGGCCAGCAGCGGGTGCCCGATCGTCTCCAGGCCGGCCGTCAGCTGGGCGCCGACGTCGGTGACATGTGCCAGCAGGCCGTCGCGCTCGATCACCTCGAGCACCGCCAGGGCCGCGGCGCAGGCGACCGGGTTGCCGCCAAAGGTGGACCCGTGGTCGCCCTTGGCGAAACCTGTACCGCAGCCGCCCAGGCCCACGCAGGCCCCGATCGGAAGGCCGCCGCCGAGGCCCTTGGCCAGGGTCAGCACGTCGGGGCGCACGCCCACGGCCTGGTGCGCGAACCATACCCCGGTCCGTCCGATCGCGCTTTGCACCTCGTCAAGCACAAGCAGCGCGCCGCTGCGGTCGCAGATCTCGCGCGCGGCGGGCAGGTAACCCGCGGGGGCAGGGACCACCCCGCCCTCACCCAGGCAGGGTTCCAGGAAAACAGCCGCCACGTCGGCACCGACGGCGGCGCTCAGCGCAGCGGTGTCACCAAACGGCACGAACCGCACGGTCAGGCCGAACGGGCCGAACGGCGCGCGGATGGACTCCTTGCCGGTCAGCGCGAGCGCTCCCATGGTCCGGCCGTGGAAGCCGCCCTCGGCGGCCACGATCACCGGCCGTCCGGGTCCCTGGACTCGCCGCACCAGCTTGATCGCCGCTTCGTTGGCCTCCGCCCCGGAGTTCGCGAAAAACACCCGCCCGTCCTCCCCGAGCAGGGTGAGCAGCCGTTCGGCGAGCTCGATCTCGCGCTCGTGCAGGAAGAGGTTAGAGGTGTGGGCCACGGCGGCGACCTGGCGGCTGACCGCCTCGACGATGGCCGGGTGGGCGTGCCCGAGCGAGCTGACCGCGATCCCGGCGATCAGGTCCAGGTACTCACGCCCGTCCGGGTCCCATACCAGGCAGCCCGCGCCCCGGCTGATCGCCACCGGGGGCAGGCCGTAGTTCGGCATGATCGTCGCCGCGAACCGTTTCTGCAGTGCCTCGGTCTCGCTCATCGCTGCGGGGCTCCTTCCGGCACGACCATGGTGCCGATGCCAGAATCGGTGAAGATCTCGAGCAGGACGGCGTGGCTGAGACGGCCGTCGAGGACATGGGCACGCGGGACGCCACCGCGCACGGCGGTCAGGCACGCCTCCATCTTGGGGATCATCCCGGCCGACAGGCCGGGCAGCATCCGTTCGAGCTCGGCCCCGGTGAGCTGGCTGATCACCTCGGCCTCCGACGGCCAGTCCCGGTACAGACCCGCCACGTCGGTGAGCACCACGAGCTTGGCCGCGCGCAGGGCCACCGCGAGCGCGGCGGCGGCGGTGTCCGCGTTCACGTTGTAGACCTCGCCGTCGGTTCCGGCGGCCACGCTCGATACGACCGGGATCCGGCCATCGGCCAGCAGCGCCTCGATCGCGCCGCAGTCGGTCCGGACGATCTCGCCGACCAGGCCGATGTCGATCTCCTGGCCCTCGACCAGCGCCGCCTTGCGGATCGCGGTGAAGGTGCTGGCATCTTCACCTGACATACCCACGGCGAACGGACCATGCCGGTTGATCAGGCCGACCAGGTCCTTGTTCACCTTGCCGGACAGGACCATCCGGACGACCTCCATCGTCTCCGGCGTGGTGACCCGGAGCCCGGCGGTGAACGTGGAAGGGACGCCGAGCCGGCCGAGTTCCTCGGTGATCTGCGGGCCGCCGCCGTGCACCACCACCGGGCGCAGCCCGGCGTAGCGGAGGAAGACAAGGTCCTGGGCGAAGGCCAGGCGCAGCGGTTCCTCGGTCATGGCGTGCCCGCCGTACTTGATCACCACGGTCCGGCCGTGGAATTGCTTCAGCCAGGGCAGCGCCTCGATCAGGGTCGCCGCCTTGGCGGACGCCTGGGCCGACGCGGGCAGGTGCCCGTCGCCGGTCACCAGGTCGCCGGCCACGATCATGTGGAGTAAGCCGAGTTCTCGTGCACGTAGGCGACGGTCAGGTCGGTGGTCAAGATGGTGGCGGAGTGCGGCCCCGCGGACAGGTCCACGATGATGGTCACGTCCTTCGGCTTCAGGTCCACCTTCGAGCGCTCGTCACCGGCGGCGCCGTGGCGGCAGACCCAGATGCCGTTGATCGCCACGTTCAGCCGGTCGGGATCAAAGGCGGCGTCCGTGGTGCCGACCGCGCTCAGCACCCGGCCCCAGTTCGGATCCTCGCCGCCGATGGCGCACTTGAGCAGGTTGTTGCGGGCGACGGCCCGCCCGGCGGTCACCGCGTCCGCCTCCGACGCGGCTCCGACCACCTCGATCGTGATCATTTTCTCGGCGCCCTCGGCGTCCAGCTGAAGCTGCCTGGCCAGGTCCGCGCACACCTCGGTGAGCGTCGCGGTGAAATCGGCCTCGGCCGGCCTGACGGCCGCCGCCCCGCTGGCCAGCAGCAGCACCGTGTCGTTGGTGGACATGCAGCCGTCGGCGTCCAGCCGGTCGAAGGTCACCGCGGTCGCCGACCGCAGCGCGGTGTCGAGCCCGGCGGCCGGCAGGTCGGCATCGGTGGTGAGCACGCACAACATGGTGGCCAGCGACGGCGCGAGCATCCCGGCCCCCTTGGCCATCCCGCCGATGGTGTAGCCGCCCCGGCCGCGCCGGAAGGCGATCTTCACCACGGTGTCGGTCGTCCTGATCGCGTCGGCCGCGGCCAGCCCGCCGGCCCGGGAGGCTTCCGCGACCGCGGCGTCGACGCCGGGGAGAAGCTTGTCCATGGGCAGCCGCTCGCCGATCAGCCCGGTCGAGCAGACGGCGATCTCCCCGGCCCCTTCGCCCAGCGCGGCGGCCAGGTGCTCGGCGGTGGCGTGCGTGTCCTGGAAGCCGAGCGGTCCGGTGCAGGCGTTGGCCCCGCCGGAGTTGAGCACCACGGCCCGGACCCGGCCCCCCCGGATGACCTCGCGGGTCCAGATCACCGGCGCGGCCTGCACCCGGTTGGCGGTAAAGACGGCGGCGGCGGACCGGGACGGCCCGTCGTTCAGCACGACGGCGACGTCCGGGTCGTCGGAGGATTTCAATCCGGCCTTTACTCCGGCGGCGCGGAAACCCCGCGGGGCGGTCACGCTCATGGCGCTACTCCGTGTGCGGTCAGGCCGGCGGTTTCCGGCAGGCCGAGCATGAGGTTGGCGATCTGCACGGCCTGGCCGGCCGCGCCCTTGACCAGGTTGTCCAGGGCGCAGACGACGACGGCGCGGCCTACGTGGGTGTCGGCCACCGCTTGCAGATGGGCCGCGTTGGACCCGTAGGTAGCCCCGGTGGCCGGCCACCGGCCTTCGGCCAGCAGGTGGACGAACGGCTCCTCCGCGTACGCCTGCGCCAGCGCGGCCCGGACCTGAGCCGTCGGCGAGCCTGACCCAGCCGAGATGGCCGCCGGGTTCAGCCGGGCGGTGCAGGTGGCCAGGATGCCGCGGGCCATCGGGGCCAGCGTGGGCGTAAACGAGACAGTCACAGGGCCGGGATGACGCAGCCGGGTCCGTTCGGGAAAAATGGCTTGTTCTATCTCCGGGGTATGCCGGTGCGTACCCCCGACCTGGTAGGCCGACATCGACCCGATGACCTCGCTGCCGAGCAGCTCAGGCCGGGCCGCGCGGCCTGCCCCGGACGTGCCCGAGGCGGCGACGATGACGATGTCGGCGGGGTCGGCCAGCCCGGCGGCCAGCAGCGGCGCCAGGGCGAGGATCGAGGCGGTGGCGTAGCAGCCAGGCGCGGCCACCGTGCGCGAGGTCGTGATCGCGGCGCGAGCCCCGGGCAGCTCGGGCAGGCCGTAGGTCCACTGGCCCGCGTGGGGTGTCGGGTAGTAACGCCGCCAGGTCTCCGGGTCGCCCAGCCTGAAGTCGGCACTCAGGTCGACGATCTTCAGCGCCGCCGGGAGCTGGGCGGCCAGCTGCGCGGACTCCCCGTGCGGCAACGCGGTGAAGAGCAGGTCGGCCTCGGCCAGGATGTCCGGATCGGTGCGGGTGAACACGGTGTCGCGGAGGCCGGGGTGACCGGTCAGGTGCGGGTGCACCGCGGCCACCGGCGTCCCGGCGCTGCTGCCCGCCGCCACCGGGCCGATCTCAAGAGCCGGATGACCGGCCAGCAGGCGCAGGAGTTCCCCTCCGGCGTACCCGCTGGCCCCAGCTACCGCCACCCTCGCACCCATTTGCCTGGCCTGTCCCTCGCGTCGGCGCCGTCTTGGAAGATTATGCGTCATGCCGCATTAATATGCAAGCTGGGACGCGGCCCGGACCACGGCGTTCAGCGGGAAGTCACGCCAGAGCGTACCCGGCTGGGCAGGCTAGCCCGGGCCCGGCCGGCCCGGTTGGCGTCGGTCACGAGCTGACGGCGCGACTCGCCGGGGGGCGGAACACGCTAAACGTGTCGGCCGCGGGCCCGCCTGCGCCGTTGACTGCGCGCGGGATGCTGCTGACCGCGCTGAGACCCCTGGTCGTGCTGATCATCTGGACCTGATCACGGCCGCCGGCCTTGGCCCGGTACAGCGCCGCGTCGGCCGCGGCCATCAGTTCGGTGTATTCGCGCCGGTCCCCGCTGTCCAGCGCGGCGACACCGATCGACACCGTGACGTGTACCCGTTCGCCGCCGGACGCGCCCGGAGCGATAATGATCAGCCCGGCGATGGTGGCGCGGACCCGTTCGGCGATCCGGAAGGCGTCAACCGCCCGGGTCTGCGGGAGCAGCAGCGAGAACTCCTCGCCGCCGAACCGCCCGGCCAGGTCGTAGTCGCGCAGCTCGCTGCTCAGGGTGCGGGCTATCTCCTTGATCACCTGGTCGCCGACCAGGTGCCCGTAGGTGTCGTTGATCCCCTTGAACTTGTCGATATCCAGCAGGGCCACCGCCAGCGGCGACCGGGTCCGGACGGCCCTGGCGATCTCCGCGGTGGACTCTCGCTCCCAGGTGGCCGCATTCAGCAAACCCGTCTTGGAATCGGCTCGCGAATCCTGCAGGAGCCGGGTATGACGCACGGACCGCTGCAGCAACGAGATGAAGGGGAACGCGAAGACCAGCGCGATCATGCTGTTGGCCACGCAGAAGACGACAAGCACGGCCACGCAGAGCTCGGTCACATCGTTGAACATCGGCTCCCGGGCGAACAGCTCGTCGCGGAGCTTCACGGCCGGGTTCGAGCCCTTGATCGCGGTCCCGACCAGGATCTGGTTGCTGATCCACTGCACCGCCGCGCAGACGGCGACGATCAGCATCCAGGCCAGCGCATGGCCGCCCGGATTCGAGGCCCCGCCGTGAACCAGCCGGATAAGGACATGGAAGACTACACCGGCGGTAACGTAGCTTAGTCCGATTGCGGCCGCGCTGAACGTACGCCTGTATACCGGTACCCGGAGAATCCGCCACTGGGTGAGCGCGAAACGGACGATGGGAAGAATGGGCGCATAGGGCAGCGGCAACAGGAACGCGGCAGGCAGTTCCCAGGTCGCGTAGACATCCTTGACAAATCCGGTGTTTTCGCCCGCACGCTTGGTCAGCTCGACAGTGGCGGCGCTGCATATCAGCAATCCAGCAAACAGCTCGAGGGAATGGACCCTGATGGTGATCATGCTCGCCCCGGCCGCGAGAACGGCGGCATCGGCTAGCACGATAACGACGATGAAGCCGGCCACCCACCGCGGCAGCTCCCAGATCGGCCACGCCTGCAGCCACGCCCGCCGGCCCGCAGACCGGCTGGCATCCACCGTTGTCTCCTTGGCAGCCACGAGCACCTTGAACCTTGGTCGGGGGCAGCACGTACTCTCTAGTGTCCTGGATCGTCGCCGCGAAGGCTGCCGAACGTCAAAATTCTGCTACGCACCGAGATTGTTTTCTCCATGCTCATAACTCTTCGAGCGCATAAGATTACTTTAAGTTATGTCCGTCATGGCCTGTCACCGAGCTGACGGATATTCGAAATTAAAGCCTTTAGCGACTTTCCATCGGCTATGCTCCGCCACTTAACTCGCGGGTAGCTACCAGGACAGACCACGCAGGTTCAGGGAAAGGAAGAGCGCCATCATGCGTACCACCAGCTGGTCCTAGGACCCATCCCCAGCCGACCCGAACCGACGCCTGAGACAGGAGGCGCACCATGCGCACCACCAGCTGGTCCTAACGAGAGTTCACCCGCAATCTGGGCACATCAGGAAGTCTGCGCGCGGCGGAAGGCGCTCGGCCCATCCGTACGGCTACCGCTCGCGCCGCTGCTACCGCTCGCGCCGCTGCTGCCGCTCGCGCCGCTGCCCCTGGGGCCGCGGGCGGGGCCGCTGACGGCGCTCAGGCCCCGGGTCGTACTGATCATCTGGACCTGGTCGCGACCGCCAGCCTTGGCCCGGTACAGTGCGGCGTCCGCCGCGGCCAGCAATTCGGCGTACTCGCGCTTGCTCCCGCCATCCAGGGCGGCGACCCCGATCGACCCCGTCACCTGCACCCGCTCGCCGCCGGTGGCTCCCGGGGCGATAATGCTCAACCCGGCGATGCTCGCGCGTACGCGCTCCGCGATACGGAAAGCGTCCACGGCCCGCGTCTGCGGCAACAGGAGCGAGAACTCCTCCCCGCCGAACCTCCCGGCCAGGTCGTACTCGCGCAGCAGGCCGTTGAGCGTGCGCGCGATTTCCTTGATCACCTGATCGCCGACCAGATGGCCGTAGGTATCGTTGATCACCTTGAATTTGTCGATGTCAAGCAGTGCCACCGCCAGCGGGGACCCGGTCCGCACCGCCCGGGCGACTTCCGCGGTCGCCTCGCGCTCCCAGGTGGCCGCGTTCAGCAGCCCTGTCTTGGAGTCTGCCCGTGAGTCGTTGACCAGCTGGGCATGGCGCAGCGAGCGCTGCAACAGCGTGACGACGGGCAAGGCGACAGGGGCGAGGAAGATGTTCCCGGCCACCCCGTAGGTAACCAGGACGCTGATGCAGGTCTCGGCGGCGTCGTTATACAGCGACTCACGGCCGAAGATGTCCTTCAGGACCCGGGCGGCCGGGTTGGCGCCCTTGACGGCCGTCGAGATCAGCGCCTTGTTCACGACCGTTCTCACCAGGACGGTCACGGCCACCAGCAGGGTCCACACCAGGCTACGGCTGAGCGTTCCCCCGGTCGTCGAGGCGAGCGCGTGGAAGATCACCGACGCGGCGCCAAAGGACAGGCCGATCGACGCGCAGCTGAAAACCCGCCGGTAGAGAGGGGCATGGCGCACCCTCAACTGCACCAGGGCGATCCGGACAACCGGGGCTATCAGTGCGTACAGCGGAGGCAGCAAGATGGCGATAGGCAGTTCCCAGACGCCCTGGACGTCCTTGGTCACTCCGCCCTGCTCCCCCGATTTCCTGGTCAGCTCGATCGAGGCCGCCGTGCACGCCAGCAGCAGACCGAACAGGGCCAGGTCATGCGGACGGATGGTGGTGACGGACGCGGCGATGCCGATACCGGCAAGATCTACCGCGATCACAGCCAGGATAAAGACGACGAGCGGGCGAGGCTGAGTCCAGAGCGTCCAGTGCCGGACGGCCGTGGCCCGCCGCAGCAGGCGACGGATCCAGCGCATCACGGTCTCCTCGTGTCATCCTCGCGCTGCTATACCGCATAGCCGCGTTCGTGACTATCGTCCCTCATTGTCCACCCCGGAGGGAGCAAACCGTAAAAACACGGCTACTCACTGACAGAAGAATACCTCTCGTCCCAAGGTCCCAATACGTCGCTCGAGTCGTATGCCGTCATGGCTACTTTCCCAGAATTCCCGACATTAGGTACAAAGCTCATCTATGGCGCGCAAGCGAGCGACAATATGTAGCGGCGGCGCCTGCGGTGGCAGGCATCGGAAGGAGCAAGCCTCGTGCGACGACAGTCTGGCTGAACCGCAGAAGCGGCTAAGACGTTAGTTTGATTACTGAGAGAATTTACTCGAGTACTCAGAGAGAGGAGCACCCCGTGCGCGGCGACAGCTGGAGCTAAAACCCGGTCCACCCATCCGCCTCTCGTCCGGAAAGGAGCATCCCATGCGCGGCGACAGCTGGAGCTAATCCTGATCTAGCCGGTTGCGGTGGCCATGATCGCGGGCCCAGCTGAGGGCCACGGCCAGCGCCACCACGGCACCGGCGAAGCCACACACGGCGATGACCGACGCCGGGGAATGATGATCCGCGACGACCCCTCCCGCCAGGATCATGATCGTTCCCTGGCCCAGGCTCATGCCTCCCTGGGCCAGACCGAAGGCCTGGCTGCGCTGTTCCGGCGGGGCCGCGTTCACGAAGGCGGCGTTAGCCGCCAGCTGGTAGGCGGCAAACAGGCCGGAGGCGAACAAGATCAGCAGTGATACGAGGAGGTCAGGACGCCAGGCGAACAGCACAAGGACGGCGGAGGTGGCGACCGCGAGCGGACCCATGAACCGCAGCCGCGTCGGCGGAGCCACGAAACGGCTGAACACGATGGCCCCCGCCGTCTCCCCCAGCGCCTGGGCGGCCAGGAGAACGCCGACGGCGATAGCGCCTCCGCCTAGCGCCCGGGCGAGCGGGGTCACGACCCCTTCCGGAGCGTTGTAGAAGGCGGCGAGCCAGCCGAACAGCATGGTGGTACGCAAGGCCCGGTGGGCGAACACCAGCCGGATTCCGGCCAGGACGCCGCCCCGCCGGGACGGATTGGCGGCTTCGCGGGCCCGGGTGACCGGCGCGGGACGCGGCCGCACCCACGCCCGGACGATCAGCGCGGACGCCACGAAGGTGGCGGCGTCGACGGCCAACGATGTCCCGGTGCCAAAAAACCCGATGATCGCACCGCCGGCGGCAAAGCCGAGAACCTGCGAGAACTGGAACGTGGTGAGCGTCACCGCGGTGCCCATCAGGTAGCTGTCGCCGGTCAGCACGTCGGGGTAAACCGCCGCCCGCGCCGACGTGAACGGCGCCCCGGCCAGCGTCACGGCGAAGAGCAACGTCACCATCGCCGCTAGCGGCATCCCCGGAATGGCCATGACCAGGACGAGAAACGCCCGGATCAGGTCACACGCAATCATGACCCGGCGGCGGGGGTACCGGTCCGCCAGCCAGGCGAGCGTCACGCCGCCGACGAAGGTCGGCACGATGCTCACCACGAAGGTGATGGCCGCGAGCAGGGCCGACCGGGTCCTGTCGTAGACGAGCACGGTCAGCGCGACGCGGGCGAGCTGATCACCGGCTACTGACAAGAGCTGCGCCAGCCAGAGGGCCCGGAACTCCGCCACCGCGAACACCTCGCGGAACGTTGTCTTCGCGGCCTGCTCGGACGCACCCCCCCGGGCCAGCGCGTGTCTGCTTATTTCGCCCTCCGGCCTAGCGCTTGGCACGGTCTTAGGTGATCACATCCTGACCGACAGTTGCCTCCTTTCGCAACAGGGCAGGTTAAGCCCACCCATATCCGGGGAACGGCCACGTCGCCGTGGCCGTCCCCGCTGCGGCCTCAGGTGCTGCGGAGCACCGCGCCGACCCGGCGGCCGGCCTCGGCCACGGCCGCGTCCCTGGCGGCGGTGGTCTCCGCCGCCGTGAGGGTCCGGTCCGGGGCGCGGAACCTGAGCGTGTAGTTCAGTGACTTGTGCTGCTCGCCGACCTGGGCTCCGGTGTACACGTCGAACAGCCGTACATCTTCGAGCAGTTCCCGGGGAGCCCCGGCGACCAGCGCCGCCTCCACCTCGGCGGCCGGGGTGGCCGCCGCCACGACCAGCGACACGTCCTGCGTGGCCAGCGGGTACACCGCCAGCGCCGGGGCCTGGACGGCCCCGTAACCCTGCGCCGCGGCGAACAGGACCGACAGGTCGAGCTCAACCGCGCAGGTCCGGTCGGGCAGCCCGAACGCCTGGATCACCCGCGGATGCAACTCACCCGCGTGCCCGGCCAGCCAGTCCGGCTCCTGAACCTGGTCCGGGCCGGCGTTGGAGGTGTCGGGGACGACCCGGGCGTAGATGGCCGCGCAGCGGCCTGGATGCCATGGCGCATGCTTGTCGGCCCGCACGTCGAGTGGCACCCGGCAGATCCGGCCCACCGCCCGCGCCGCCTCGATCGCGTCCGCCCACGAGGACGCGCGGCCAGCACCCCACCAGCCGTTGAGCTCACGGGCCCCGGCGAGGACGGCGGCGACCCGCAGCGGCTGGCTGGGCAGCGCGGCCTCGAGCGAGGCGAGCTCGGCGGCCGAAGGTCTCCGGTCGACCCGCAGGATGGGCGCCGCGGCCGCGGCGCCTGGCCGCGGCCGGAAGACCGGCCCCATCTCGAACAGCGCCGTGTCGGCGAAACCCCGGCCGATGTTCCTGGCCAGCACCCGCAGCAATCCGGGCAGCAGCGTGGTGCGCAACAGCGGCTCGTCCTCGCTGAGCGGGTTGGCCACCACCACCGCCGGACGGCGACTGTCCCCCGGCGGCAACCCGAGCAGGTCGGCGTCGGACCGGGACGCGAACGGCGACGACAGCACCTCCACATAGCCGGACTCAGCCAGCGTCCGGCCCGCCGAACGGCGCAGCCGCTGCCGCGGCGTCAGGCCCCGCCCGGCCAGCGCGCGCGGCAGCCGGGCCGGCACGTTCTCATACCCTTCCAGCCGGATCACCTCTTCGGCGAGGTCGGCGGGGTCGGTGAGGTCGGGCCGCCAGGACGGCGGGGTTACCTCGAGCGCGGCCACCAGGGCGGCATCTTCCCTGGCTGGCCGGTCCGCTCGCCAGGGGGCGATGGTCGGCGTCGGCAGCTCGGTCTCCCGCACGGCGCACCCCACCTCGCGCAGCCGCCTGATGACCACGTCCGGGCCGTAGGCCACGCCCGCGACCCGGTCCGGGTAGTCCGCCGCCAGGCTGATCACCACCGGGGGCACGTCGACCTGCGCGTGGGTGCAGCCGGGCAGCACGCGGCCGCCGCCCAGCCCGAAGAGCAGGGCCACCGCCTTCGCGCTGGCGCGCAGCGGCAGCTCGCGGTCCACGCCGCGCTCGAACCGGTAGGACGCCTCGCTGTGCAGCTTGTGCCGCCTGCTCATCTTGGCCGTGGCGGCGGCGTCGAAATGCGCGGCCTCGATCACCAGGTCGCGGGACTCAGCATCGATCTCGGTGGACAGGCCGCCCATCGTCCCGGCCAGGGAAACCGGCCCGGACGCGTCGGTGATCAAGATGTCGTCCGGGTCCAGGGTGCGGACCACATGGTCCAGCATTTCGAGCTGCTCCCCCGGCCGAGCCCGCCTGACCACGATCTCACCGGTCAGCTTGGACCGGTCGAACGCGTGCAGCGGCTGCCCGAGTTCCAGCATCAGGTAGTTGGTCACGTCGACCGCGAGCGATACGGACCGCACCCCGCACCTGGCCAGCCGGACCCGCATCCACAGCGGGGTCGGGGCCGCCGGAGAAAAGCCGCGCACCTCCCGCAGCACGAACCTGTCACATCCGGCCGGGTCATCGATCCTGGCCGGGTAGACCTCGGCCCCCACGTCCGCCAGGCTTCCGCCGAGCACGTCGGGACCGGGCAGCTCGCTGTACGCGGGGTCGGTGTAGGGCACGCCGAACGCGCTGGCGAGCTCGCGGGCGATCCCGCGCACCGAGACCGCGTAACCCCGGTCGGGGGTCACCGCGATCTCGAACACCTCGTCCCGAAGTCCCGCGTACGCGACGAAATCGACGCCAAGCGGCGCGTCCGGCGGCAGCACGATGATCCCGGCGTGATCCTCGCCGATGGCCAGCTCCTGGGCCGAGCAGATCATCCCCTCGGAGATGCGGCCGTAGGTCTTGCGCGCGCTGATCTCGAACCCGCCGGGCAGCACCGCGCCTGGCAGCGCGAGCGGCACCCGGTCGCCGACCGCGAAGTTGACCGCGCCGCAGATCACCCCGGGGGCCTCGTCGGGGGGGGCGGCCAGCTGTCCCTCGGAGACCGCGATCCGGCAGTACCTGATCGGCTTCTTCAGCCCTGTCAGTTCCTCGATCGAGAGCACCTGGGCGATCACCACGCCGCGGATGTCGTGGCCGACCGACTCCAGCGACTCGACCTCGAGCCCGGCCGCGGTCAGCCGCCTGGCCACCTCGGTTGCGTCGGCCGGGGAAGCCAGCGGCGCATAGGCACGCAGCCAGGAAAGCGGCACTCGCATGTCAGATCTCCATCCCGAACGCCCGGCTGAACCGCACGTCGCCTTCCACCGTGTCCCTGATCTCCGTGAGCCCGTGCCCGATCATCAGGCTCCGCTCGATGCCGAGTCCGAACGCGAACCCGCTGTACCTGTCCGGGTCGATGCCACACGCCACCAGCACCCGGGGGTTCACCATGCCGCAGCCCGCGATCTCGATCCAGCCCTGCGACCGGCAGACCCGGCACGGATCACCGCCGGGCTTGGCCGAGGCGCCGCGGCAGATGTGACACTCCATCGACACGTCACCTGACGGCTCGGTGAAGGGGAAGTAATCGGGCCGGAAACGCGTCCGCAGCCCCACGCCGAACATGGCGTCCACGAACGACTGGATCGCACCACGCAGGTCAGCCATGGTCAGGCCCTCGTCGACGGCGAGCCCCTCGATCTGGTGGAAAATCGGGCTGTGCGTGGCGTCGAGCGGGTCATGGCGGTAAACGCGGCCGGGGCTGACCACGTAGAGCGGCAGCGGGCGGGTGAGCATGGACCTGATCTGCACCGGCGAGGTCTGCGTCCGCAGCACCACGCCCGACTTGACGCCGGGGCCCGCCGGACTGGCGATGAAGATCGTGTCCTGGGTATCCCTGGCCGGGTGGTCGGGCGGCATGTTCAGCGCGTCGAAGTTGTACCACTCGGCCTCGGCCTCGGGGCCCTCCGCGACTTCGTATCCCATCGCCACGAACACGTCGGACAGCCGGTCGGCCAGCATCGTGACCGGATGGCGGGCGCCCGCCGGGATCACGCGGCCCGGCAGCGTGACGTCGACCGCCTCGGTGAGCAGCACCTGCCGGTCCCGGTCGGCTTCCAGCTGGACCTGGCGCTCCCGCAGCGCGGTGCGCAGCCGGCCGCGGGCCGCACCCACCCGGCGTCCCGCCTCGGCCCGCGCCTCCGGTGGCAGCGCGCCGATCTCCGCGCTGGCCAGCGAGAGCGGCGCCCGGTCACCGTCGTGCGCGAGCCGCGCCGCTTTCAGCTCGTCAAGGGTCCCGGCGGCGGCGACGGCGGCGAGGGCCTCGTCGAGCACTCGCGTCACCTCGTCGGGCGCCAGCGCGGCCACCCGCCGAGGGTCGTAACTCTTGTTTGGTGCGGACATTGGGTCCTGCTTCCTGCGGGCCGTACATTAATTGGGAGTCTGATGGGGTTCGTCAACGCGAAAAGCCAGCCAGGCCAGCCCTAGAGAGCCCGAGGGGACATTACCGTACCGAGCCTGCGGGCGTAGGCGTGAGACGGTCCGCCGAGGGGGCGGGCGGTCTGCCTGTGCGCGGTTAGGCGGGAGCAGCCCCTGCGGGCACGATAAATCGGAATTCGGCGCCGCCACCTGGCGCACGGGACACGCCGATCGTGCCGCCGTGGGCCTCGACGAGGCCCTTGACGATATACAGGCCGAGGCCGGTGCCGCCACGGCGCTTTCCCCGCCAGAACTGGCGGAACACGCGAGGGGCCACGTCGGGCGAAATACCTTCGCCCTGGTCGCGCACCAAAACGGCCGCCGCGTCAGGCTGGCTGAGCTCGCGGCTCGGCGTTCCCGCCGCGTCGCGGCCTAGCTGTGCTGGTTCCACCACGACCGTTACGATACCAGCTCCATGCCGGACGGCGTTTTCCACCAGGTTGCTGAGGATCTGATCGATCTTGTCGGCGTCCAGCCAGGTCTCGGGCAGGCCGCTGCGGACCTCCAGCCGGAACCGGTCCTCGGGGTCACCCGCGGCCACCCGCCCAGCGATGATCTTCCTGGCCCGGTCCGGCAGGTCGACCAGCTGCCGGTGGAGCTCCAGCCGGCCGGACTCGAGCCTGGACACATCGAGCAGCTCGGTAATGAGCCTGGTCACCCGGTCAGCGTCGGCGTTGACCGTCTCCAGCATCACGCGCTTCTGGTCATCGGTGAACCGGCCCCACTTGTTCAGCAGCGTGGCGGTGAAACCCTTGACGCTGGTCAGCGGGGACCTGAGTTCGTGCGCGACCGTGGAGACCAGCTCGGCTCGGCTGCGTTCGAGCCGTTCCCGCTGCTCCGCACCGCGCAGGCTGATGACAAGCTTCTGGAGGGCCCGCTCCCCTTGAGGGGAGCGAGGCGCGCGTACGTAGCCGACGGAGACGAGCAGCTCGGTGCCGTTGGACAGGTACAGGGATCGCTCGGGATGGCGGGTGCGGGTGGGCAGGCCGTGGTAGGGGTCGGCGCACACCCACCAGTCGTTGCCGTCAGCGTCCCGCAGCGGCATCACGTCAAACACGAACTTGCCGGTGACCTCAGCGGGATCCAGCCCGGTCAGCCGAGCGGCCACCCGGTTGAAGACCACGATACGGCCGGTTTCGTCGGCCACCACCACCCCGTCGGGCAGTTCGTCGGCGAAGATCAGGCTTCCGATCGGGACCGGCCCCTCCGGCAGCGGCTCTCCGGGAAGCCGGCTTATGAGCTTATCCACTGCAACGAAGCCTCCGTCCGGCGATGCCGGGCGGCAAACGTCCGGCGGCCGGAAGTGGTCACGGTATGGGTAACGGATTGTGATCAGACTCTAGCGCGTATACGGCCATTGTGACAGTCCTGAGACACGAATTCTCTATGTTGCAGCCCAAATACGCTGTGCCATCAAGAATGGCTTACGTATTACCTTGCCCCGTTACGGCACGTACTTGCTGCGCACGCGCGGACGCGTAGAGGCACACCGCCGCGGCGGCGGCTAGGTTAAGGCTTTCCGCGCGGCCGTAGATGGGCACCGCGATAGGTTCGTCGGCCAGCGCGACAAGGTCGGCCGGCAACCCCCAGGCCTCGTTACCGAACATCCAGGCCGTGGGCTCGGCTAGCCGGGCCTGCACGCCGGGGTCATCCAGCGGGCGGCCGGTGCGGCCGTCGGCGGCCACGATGCGCAGGCCGGCCGCGCGCATGGTCGCGACGGCATCCTCGAGCCTGGCCCCGGCCACCACCGGCAGGTGGAACAGGCTGCCCGCCGATGCCCGCACGCACTTTCCGTTGTACGGATCGACGGATGCGTCGGCGAAGACGACGGCGTGGGCACCCGCGGCGTCGGCGGTGCGCAGCACCGTACCCGCGTTGCCCGGATCGCGGACGTTCGCCAGCAACGCGACCAGGGCCGGCCCTGGTTTCAGCGCGGTGAGCGGGACGTCGATAAAGCCGCAGACCGCGAGCAACCCCTGCGGGGTGACCGTCTGCGCCAGTTCGTCCATGATCTCGCCGCTGACCAGGTGCACCGGGATGCCGGCGGCGGCGATGGCGGTGACCAGATCGGCGTGCCGGCCCGGGCCGGCACCGTGGCGAACAGGTCGGTCAGGACGGCCCCGCAGCTGAACGCCTCCCCCACCGCTTGCGGGCCTTCGGCCAGGAAGGCCCGCTCACGCTGCCGGAAAGCACGTTTGGTCAGGCGCCGCGCGGCCTTGAGCCGCGGCGAATGGGTGCCCGCGTAACTAATCTCAGCCGACGCGGTCACCCCGCCTGGCTCCTAGGCAGCCGCTGACCCGGAAACGCCGGGCAGGGCCTTCTTCGCCACCTCGACCAAAGCCGAGAAGGCGGACTCGTCCGCGACGGCAAGCTCGGCCAGCATCCGCCGGTCGACCTCGACGCCGGCCACGCGCAGGCCCTGGACGAAGCGGTTGTACGTCATGCCGTTGGCCCGGGCCGCAGCGTTGATCCGCTGAATCCAGAGCCGGCGGAAATTGCCCTTGCGATCCTTGCGGTCGCGGTAGGCGTAGGTCATCGAGTGGAGGACCTGCTCCTTGGCCTTCCGGTACAGCCGTGACCGCTGGCCCCGGTAGCCGCTTGCCCGCTCGAGGGTAACCTTGCGCTTCTTGTGGGCGTTAGTCGCCCGCTTCACGCGTGCCATTGTCTTGTCTCCTCTGACGCGGACCGGGCTACTTGCCCAGCAGCTTCTTGATCTCCTTGACGTCGCTGGGCGCGAGCGTCACTTCCCCGGTGAGCCGCCGTGTCACGCGGGACGACTTGTGCTCGAACATGTGGTTCATGTTGGCGCGGCGGCGCATGACCTTGCCGGTACCGGTCAGCCGGAACCGTTTCGCGGCACCGCTGTGTGTCTTCATCTTCGGCATGGTGGCCGTCGTCTCCATTCGTGTACCTGCCGCCCGGTACGCAGGCGTACGGGCGGCAGCTCGTCCATCGTCGCCGTGGCGCTTTTGCCACGGCGTTCCCCTCCCCCTCACCATCCCCCCTTTACCCCCTCTCCCCTTCGCTACCGGCTAGGCCGGACCCGGTACTGCGGCCTCGTCTGCGGCAGGCGCGCTGTCGACCGGCTCCGGAGCCTCCTGGGGTGCTGCATCGGCGACACGCGGACTCGGCACGGCCCGGTTATTCGGCGAAGCTGGGGTCGGATGGGGCCTGGTCGCTTCGCTCTTCTTCCGGTGCGGGCCGATCACCATGATCATGTTCCGCCCGTCCTGCTTAGGCTGCGACTCCACGAAACCGAGCTCTTCGACGTCCCCGGCCAACCGCTGCAGCAAGCGGAAGCCTAGTTCAGGGCGCGACTGCTCGCGTCCCCTGAACATGATCGTCACCTTGACCTTGTCGCCCGCCTTCAGGAATCGCTCGACGTGGCCCTTCTTGGTGCCGTAGTCGTGCGGGTCGATCTTCGGGCGGAGCTTGATCTCCTTGACGATGGTCTGGGTCTGGTTCTTGCGCGACTCCCGGGCCTTGACTGCGGACTCGTACTTGAACTTTCCGTAGTCCATGAGCTTGCAGACCGGTGGGCGCGCTGTGGGCGCGACCTCGACGAGGTCGAGGTCGGCCTCCTGGGCCAGCTTGAGTGCGTCGTTGACCGAGACAATCCCGATCTGCTCCCCCTTGGCTCCGACCAGCCGTACTTCGGGAGAACGAATGCGCTCGTTGATACGTGCTTCGGTGCTGATGTGACCTCCTGAGCCTCACCTTCGCCGCCGGCCCTTCCGGCGGCGATATGTACCGCTGCGCCCGGGAGTTCCCTGCGGCGGCGGGCCCGTAATCAGACCGCCGACGAGAAAGCCCCGCGAGCATGCGCTCAGCGGGGCAACCACGACACCGGCGCCGTCCCGCGCACGCACGGGAATGCGCCGTGCCAGAGGCACTCCGGCACCGTACGCGCTGTCACGCGCACCGCATGCCGGGACATCTGGCCAGACCCGCCTGCCTCGGTAGGCCGGCTGGGTGGGAGGTGGTCCTCCGCTTTGCGCGCCCGGCAGCAAGCCACCGGGCTATTGGCAACCAAGCTTAACAGCACTGCGCCGTCAAGCGGTATTCCCGCGCGTGGTCACGCTGGCCCTAATTCAGCACTCGCTTGGTGAAGGTGCGAGTACCGAGGTAGCTGAAGACCACCGTGCCGCCGACCAGCGCGAGCAGGACGCCCCACATCGGCATATGTCCGAGGGACGGGGTAAGCACAGCGCGCAGCCCCTCGGACATGTACACCATGGGATTGATCAGCACCACGATCTGCAGCCAGCGGATGTCGTGCAACGCCGACCAGGGATAATAGACACAGCCGAGCATGGTGGCGGGCAGCAGGATCACGGCGAACAGCATCTGCATCTTGCGCGGGTCCATCAGCGTACCGAGCAGCAGTCCCAGCGACGATGTGAGCAGCGACGCAAAGACCAGGATGAGCGCGAACAGGGCCCAGTTGGTCACGTGCACATGCGGTGCCTGACCCGACGCGTGCACCAGGAGCACGATCGGGAACACGATGACCGCGCCGATGAACGACTGGACCGCGCCGGCCACGATCTTCTGGATGGCCAGCACCGTGATCGGCACCGGGGCGAGCGCCCGGTCCTCAATCGTGCGCTGCCAGGAGAACTCCATCACCAGCGGGAACGTGACCGCCATGATGCCCTGCATGAGCAGCATGGAGGCCATCAGGCCCGGCACCAAGATGGTGGCGAAGTTGATGCTGCCGGCCGCCCGGGAGGTGGCCGCTCCCCCGCCGAGGTTGAAGCCGCCGCCGATCTTCGGGAACACGTAGGCGAAAACGAAGACGAAAAGCAGCGGCTGCATCACCGCCCGGGTGAAGGTGGCGACGGCGTTGCGCCGGAGCACCCGGAACTCCCGCGCCATCATGGCGTTGAAGGTCTTGGTCAGCGTGGGCCGCGGCTCGGGCGCCTCGGCGATCAGCGCGGCCACGTCGGACGCTGACGGTACCCCGGAATGGTCCAGCGCGGCGGGCGGAGCTTGTGTTGCGGTCATTCGCGGTACTCCCGTCCGGTCAGGGTGAGGAAAACTGTCTCCAGGCTTGGCTTGAGCTGGGTCGCGTCACGCACGGTCAGGCCTGCCGCCGCACCGACGGCCACCAGCTCACCGAGCATGCCGTCAGGCTCGCGGGTGAAGATCCTGATGTAGTCTGCGTCGGTTTCGACCTTGCTGACGCCGGGCCGCCTGGCGAGTCCGGCCTGCTCGGTGGTGCCGTCAGGGACGGCTTCTTCGTACCTGACCGTGATGACCGTCTCCGCGCCCGTGCTGTGCTTCAGCTCGTTCACGGTGCCCGAGGCCAGCACCTCGCCGTGATCGACCACGGCGACCTGCTGGCACAGCGCCTCGGCCTCTTCCATGTAGTGCGTGGTCAGCAAGATGGTCTGGCCTTCGTCGTGCAGCACGCGCAGGATGTCCCAGAGGTTCGCCCGGGTCTGCGGGTCGAGCCCGGCGGTCGGCTCATCGAGGAACAGCACGTCGGGGCGGTGGACCAGGGCTCGCGCGATCAGCAGCCGTTTGGCCTGGCCGCCGGACAGGTCGGTGGACATGGCCTTGCGCCGGTCCGCGAGCCCGAACACCTCCAGGAGCTGGGTAGCGCGACGTGCCGCCTCACGCAGCGACAGACCGAAGAACCTGCTGCGGAACTCCAGGTTCTCGGCCACGGTCAGCTGCATGTCGAGCGTGTTGTTCTGGGTCACCACGCCGATCCTGCGCTTGACGCCGACTGGATCGGCCACCACGTTCCTGCCTGCCACCCACGCCTGCCCGCCGGTCGGCAGGACCAGCGTGGTCAGCATGCCGATGGTGGTGGACTTGCCAGCGCCGTTCGGTCCTAGCAGGCCGAAGAACTGGCCGGAGCTGACGCTCAGGTCAATGCCTTGCACCGCGGGCACGTCGCCGCGGGACGATTTATAGGTCTTACGCAAGTCCTCGGTGCGGATCGCGAGCCCGCCCTCGGGGTGAGTCACGTGCGTGCCCCCTGTCCGAGTCGCGACGTCCTGCGTCATCTGCCGCGCTCCCTTCGTACCATCTCACCAAATTGCTTAATCATGTCGGTAAAGAATTTGCGGATGACCGGCTCGTCGGCCGGGCTCATGAAGTCGAAGGCATCCCGCCAGCACGGCCCGGCCCGCGCGTAGTAATCCGCACAGATGCGGCGTCCCTTGTCGGTTACGTACAGCCGGACCACCCGCCGGTCCTCAGCGTCGTTCCGCCGCTCAACGTAACCCTCACGCTCGAGCGTGTCCGCCACGGCAGTTACCGTTCCCGGTGAAGACCAGCCCCGGGCCGCGACATCGCTGCACTTCAGACCGTCCGCGGTCACCAGTACACCCAGCACGCCGAGTCCGGCCGGGCTGATCCGCAGTCCCGTCTGGGCCACGGTGCCGGCGTAGAACGCGCTCAAGATCCGCGACGCCGCCAGCAGCAACGCCGGCAACGGCGCGTCCTCGGTAAAGGTGTCGGCCGCGTCTCCCCACACCGCGTGGACCGGTCCGCACTCGGGTGCCGCCGACCCGTTCCCCGGCTCCGGCGGTGCGCCGTCCTGCCGTAGCGACTGGCCGGGCGGTGGCTGAACGGCTGGGGTCTGAACGGCTGGCGAGGAGTCCTGGGACGGCCGCATGGCTCCTAGCTCACTCACGCCGCCTAGCTTCACCCTGAGCTATTTCAATGTCAAATCATTTGATCTCATATTAGTTTTGCGTCCGCGAACCGGGATGCGCTTACCCGCCGTCTGCGTCGCGCGCCTCGGCGATGGGAGTGCGAGCAGCCAGGCGGGCAGGTCCCACCCGGCCCAACTTGCCCCGCAGGCCCCTCAGTCCCCCTGGGTGCGGACCATCACAGGGAGCCGGTCACGGCGGCCGCGGAAACGTTCGCCGCCGCCGCAGCCGAAGCGGCCTGCAGGCTGACGCTCCCGCTCGCCAGCTGGCCGACCGTCCGGGAGAAGCTGTAGGTGGCGAACGCGCCAGGCGCGCAGCGCGACAACCTCGAGGTTCACCGTCCCATCCGGCGCGGCGGCCGACTCGAAGCTCCCTTGCGCGACAGCCGTAGCTGACGCCTGAGGTGTCGCAGCGGACGCCGCTTGCACTGAGCCCATCACGCCGAGGGCCAGACACGTGCCCGAGCTGGGGCGGATGTTAGCCGGAGGGCCTGGGGGGCGGGCCGTGACTGTGGAAGACCTTGGTTTTGCCGGGGCTGTAGGCCGTCGTGGTGCCGTCGGAGTTCAGGATGACGGTCCAGCCCCACTGGTGGATCACGATGTGGTGGTGGAACCAGCAAAACAGGGCGCATCCGTCGGTGCTGGTCGCGCCGCCGTTGGCCTGGTGGGTGATGTGGTGGACCTCGCAGCCCAACGCGGGCTGGTCGCAGCCGCTGGGGAAGCGGCAGTGCTGGTCCCGCTCGATCACCGCGCGGCGGATCGCGGTCGGGATGTCCCGGCTGACCCCGACGTCCAGCGGCAGGCTCGGCCCGGCGAGCCGGGCACCGAGCTGCTGGCGGCGCAGGAAGCTGGCCAGGCCGCTGGGCCCTGAGACCAGGGCGACAGCTCGGCCGATGATCTTTTGTTCCAAGGCGTCACGACCCTGCGCCGTCGGCGGCACCGGGCCGGGCCGCGGGATCCTGTCGGCCTGGGAGGATTCGGCTGATCCGGGGGTCTCGGGGGTGTCGGGGGACTCGGGGGTACTCGGGGCGGGGCCGTGGCCGTAGCCGGCGAGTTCTACGCAGAGCCGGACGAGGTCGTCGAGGACGGCGGGATTGACTTCGCCGAGCACGACCGGGGTAAGGGACGCGTCGCAGGCGAAGGCGTCGGCGGCGTCTCCGTCCAGCCAGGCGCCGCCGTCGCTGCCGGAGACCGAGGCGGCGGCGCGGTGGGCGGCCCACTTGCTGCGGACCCGCTCGGTCCAGGCCTTCTGCAGGGTGGAGTTGACGTCCAAGTCCATCAGGTCGGCCAGGTCGATATGCGCGATGACTTTCGCGGGCTGGCCCGCCCGTTCCGGGAGCAGGCCGCGCTGACCAGGCGGTGCATCGCTTCTTCCAGCGCGTCATGGTACCGCTGGGCGTGGCTGCGGGTGTCCTCGGCGCCCCGGGGAGCGGATAGCGCCTCCAGGACCGTGGTCAGGACAGCGGTGCATTCCGGGGTGAGGTCGCCGAACAGGACCCCGGCGCCTGCGAACGTGGTCCGCAAGCGGACGGCGCGGTCTTCGAAGATCTTTCCCGGGTCATCGCCGCCGGGGTCGCAGTGGGCGCGGGACTGGATCTCCGCGGCCAGCGCGGCCAGGTCCCGCAGGGCCATGCCTCGGGCGGCGGCCCCGACCAGGATCGCATCCGCGGCGTCGCGGCAGTCCTCGGGGAGCTTGTCGGTCCAGGTGCACAGGGTGCGGGCGTAAGGCTCCGACATCTCCTCGGCCGCCATCGCCGCCAGTACCCGGGGATGGGCGCGGGCGCGGCGAGCCCAGGCGGTGTGGCTGGTCGCGGCACCTTTAGTGATGCGCGTCTGGTGAATGAGCCAGGCCCGGGGGCTGTAGGCGGCGTCGTCGCAGTAGCCTTTCCCGGCGGTGAACCCGCCCAGGACGTTGGCCCGGGCGGCGGTAGTGACCGCGGTGATCCGCTCCAGGCTGTGCAGGCACTCGGCCTGCTCGGCGGCGGTGAGCTGGGTGGGGTCGGCGGCGGCCAGGTAGCGCAGGCCGGCCCGGCCAGGTCGGCGGCTTCGGTGGCGCTGGAAAACACCGGGGCTTGGGTCATCGGGGTCACCTCCTTCCCCGCTTGCAGAGGGGTAAAGGCTCCTCTTATGCGTCCGGCGGGGGCTGGCCGGCGGCATAGCTGATTATCTGTTCGATTCTAACTTACAGGTAAGACACTATGGGAACGCCACGCCGGATAATGAGTCTGTCCCTGGCATTTAGTATTGTGACTGGCGATACGCGGGGATGGCACCCACGCGCGGGTGCGATGGGAATCACACCGGCTCTGGGGTGTCCGAGGCGCGCGCCAGTGCGCCAAGCTGGCATCGGATGAAATTCTCTGAGGTGCTGGTGTTGCTGGCCGCCGGAACGCTGGGCGGCATCCTCAGCACGGTGGTCAGCATCGCATCGTTGGTCAGCTACCCGGTGCTGCTCGCGCTTGGGGTGCCGCCGCTGGCCGCCAACATGACCAACACCGTGTCGCTCGTGCTTACCGGCGCCGGCTCGGTAGCGAGTTCCAGGCCTGAGCTCGCCGGCCAGGGGCGGCGGGTGCTGCACCTCGGCGTGATCACCGCGGCCGGCGGCGCCGCCGGGGCGAGCGTGCTGCTCGTGACCCCGGCCAGTACCTTCACCGTCGTGGTGCCGGTGCTGATCGCGGTCGCCTCGGTGATGCTCCTGGCTCAGCCCAGGCTCAGAAGGCTGGCCCCGGTACCAGGGGTGGCGCATCCGCTTGCCTACGGCACCGCCTTGTTCGCCGTCGCGATGTACGTCGGCTATTTCGGTGCCGCCGCAGGGATCATGCTGCTGGTGGTGCTCACCACGATGATTGAGGAATCGCTAGTCAAGGTCAACGCGGTGAAGAACGCCCTGTCGGGCATGGCGAATGCGATGGCGGCCGTGTGCTTCGCGTTGTTCGGTGATGTCAGGTGGCTGCTTGTTGCCCCGCTGGCCGCGGGTTTTCTCATCGGCGGCTGGGTCGGGCCCAAGATTGCCCGGAAGGTGCCGGCCGGAGCGCTCCGCGTCGTCGTCAGCCTGGCCGGTATCGGGCTGGCGGTAAAACTCGGCATTAGCGCGCTCCGCTGACGCCTCCTAGTGGGCAGTAAAAATAAATATGGTGCTCATGATGCGTCTTGTCGTGGCAAAATACTTTCCATATAAGCTGGAGTAGTTTACTCTGTGCTAGTGAGTCAGCACAGGGGGTGATATTCCACCCCGTGTGCGGACGGCGGCGGTCAACTCGCACCGGGGTGGCAGTATCCGGCCGCGTGCCACGCGGCACGGGGATGCGGGCGGTTCCCTCGCGGGTCAGTAAGGAGTCTCCGGCATGGCAGCGCTACTCATAGTTGTCATCATTGGCGTCGGTTACGTCGTGTCGACGCGCATCCATCCGCTGAGGAAATGCCCCACCTGCAACATGTCAGGACGGCACTTCGGCAGCGTCTACAAGGGCTCGTACCGGCGTTGCCGCCGGTGCGACGGCTCCGGCCGCCGCGACCGGGTCGGCACGAAGGTCTTCTGGGGCGGCACCAAGCACACCGGGGTCTTCCCGAAGAAGTAGCGTGCAGACGGGCGCGAACCCGACGGACCCGCCCGGCCCGCGGCCATCCGGCCTGCCCGCCGCTACGGTGTCACGATGACTTTGCCGACGACCCCGCTCTCGGCGGCCTCGTGGGCGGCGGCGGTATCGTCCAGCGCAAACTTGTGCACGGGCAGGCCGGTCAGGTCCCCGGCGGCCAGCGCGGCCGTGATGTCGGCGGCGGCCAGGTCACGCGCAGCCGGCGCCACGCCGAAGAGCAGGACGAATTTCAGGTTGACGTTGGCCGACATGCAGGCTCGCACCGGTAGCTCCGGATCGGAGGGCTCGGCTGCGTAGGTCACGATGGTGGTGAGCGGTCGCGCCAGGGCGAGGTCGAGCGCGAGGTTGGCGCCCAGCGCCAGCTCGATCACCCGGTCGACGGCGGGAGCGAACGCCTGGATCTGCTGGACGGCGTCGGACGAGCGGTAGTTGACCACCAGGTCCGCGCCCGACTTCTCGGCCAGCGCGGCCTTCTCCGGGCTGCTCACGGTGGTGACCACACGAGCCCCGGCCCGTTTGGCCAATTCAATGGCGAAGTGCCCGACGGCACCCGCACCTCCCGCCACCAGGACCGTCTGGCCGGCCACCGGGCCATCGGCGAACACGCAGTAGTGCGCGGTCATGGCCGGAACGCCTAGTGAGGCCCCGAGCTCGAACGAGGCCCGCTCGGGCAGCGTGGTGGCCTGCCGCTCGGGCACGACGCTCCACTCGGCGGCGGTACCCCAGCGCCGGCCAGCGGCCGCGAGCCACAGCCAGACCCGCTCACCGACACGCCCGGGATCCACCCCGGAGCCGACCGCATCGATAACGCCGGCGCCATCGTGATGCGGGATCTGGAAGCCGTCGATGGGCCGGGGCGTCACCCCCGCGCGGGCCTTGTAGTCGGTGGGATTGACCCCCGAGGCGTGCACCCGGACCAGGACCTCGCCCGGTCCTGGCTCAGGCCGGCTGATCTCCTCCACCCGCAGCACCTCAGCGGCCGGGCCGGTTCTCCTGTACAGGCATGCCTTCATGGATGCAGCGTAGCGCCCGGCCCGGGGCTCGGTAGGATCGCCAGGCATGGAACAGCGGATTCTCGGCAGGACAGGCAGGCCGGTCTCGGTCATCGGGCTCGGTACGTGGCAGCTCGGCGCGGACTGGGGGAACGTGTCAGAAGCCGACGCCATGGAGGTGCTGCTGACGGCGGTCGAGTCGGGGGTCACGTTCTTCGACACGGCCGATGTTTACGGTGACGGACGTAGCGAGCGGATCATCGGCCGGTTCCTTTCCGGCAACGCCGGCCAGGGCATCACGGTCGCGACCAAGATGGGTCGCCGGGTGGAGCAGAAGGAAGAGAACTACACGCTGGAGAACTTCCGCGCCTGGACCGACCGGTCGCGGGTCAACCTCGGCACCGACCGCCTCGACCTCGTGCAGCTGCACTGCCCGCCGACGCCGGTCTTGTCCTCCGGGGCCGTGTACGACGCCCTGGACACGCTGGTCGCCGAGGAGCGGATCGCCGCCTACGGGGTGAGCGTGGAAACCTGCGACCAGGCGCTGGCGGCGATCGCGCGGCCGGGCGTGGCCACCGTCCAGATCATCTTCAACGCCTTCCGGCGCAAGCCACTCGATCAGGTCCTGCCCGCCGCGGCCGCGGCCGGAGTGGGCATCATCGCCCGGGTTCCGCTTGCGTCGGGGCTGCTGTCCGGCCGGTACACCAAGGACACCACGTTCGCCGCCGACGATCACCGCAACTACAACGCTCGCGGTGAGGCGTTCGACGTCGGTGAGACGTTCTCCGGTGTCGGCTTCGAGGCCGGCGTCGAGGCAGCCCAGGAGTTCGCGTCCATCACCGGCGGAGTCCCGGGGGCGCCTTCCCAGTGGGCCCTGCGCTGGGTTGTCCAGCAACCGGGAGTGACGAGCGTGATTCCTGGTGCGCGCAGCACCGACCAGGCCCGGCAGAATTCCGCCGCCGCGGACCTGCCGCCACTGCCGCAGGCCCAACTCGACGCGATCGAGGGCCTGTACGACGAGTATTTCCGCGTCCAGCTGCACGATCGCTGGTGACCAGGCCGGAGCGGGCCTACGTTTCACAGGGAATCCCCAGCTCATTTCGGGTGACTTCTGAGCATCTTTAGAGCCTTCGCCTCTAGTGGCGCTGCACGTTCTGTATCACAATTGAGTATCGACGCCGGAGGTGAATACCCGTAAAACCGGCGAAATCGGGCAAAATGATGGCAGGTGACCCAGGCCGGTGCGGTGGCGAGCAAGGCGGGTGGCCCTGGCCACGGCGCTCACCGTCGGGGTGATCGCCGCCGTCGTGCCCGTCGACAGCGCGGCGAGCAACATCGCCACCGGCTTCGTCCGGGCGATCAGGCACAGTGCCCCGAACGCACGGAACGGACAGGCGTTCGCCGGGACGCCGGCGATCGGAGCGTTGTTCGCCACCACCGGGGGGAAGCTGAAGCAGCACTTCTGCACGGCCAGCGTGATCGACAGCCCGCGCGGAGACCTGGTGATCACGGCCGCGCACTGCGCCACGACCATGTCCGGCCCTATCGCCTTTGTCCCCGGCTATAACGGCAGCGCGCCTCCGTATGGCGTATGGAACGTGACCAAGGTCTACCTGGACCAGGCGTGGAAGTCAGCCCAGGACCCCGACGACGACGTGGCCTTCCTCCGGGTCAGCAAGCCGGGCTCGGGGGTGCCGATCGAGGACGTGACCGGAGCGGACAAGCTCTCCACCGGGGCGCCTGCCTCCCGTCAGCTGGTTCAGGTGATCGGTTACCCGGACACCGCCAACCAGCCGATCATCTGCCAGAACTGGCTCAAGGAGCCGATGGCCGACCAGCTTGAGTTTGACTGCGGCGCCTACACGACCGGGACGAGCGGCGGGCCGTTCCTCGCCGACCTCGACGCCGTGACCGGTCAGGGCACGGTGATCGGGGTGATCGGCGGCTACCAGGAAGGCGGGGACACACCCCAGGTCTCGTATTCGGCCGTGCTCGGCACGAACGTCGCGGCCCTCTTCAAGGCGGCTGCGGGCGGAAACTGACGGACCTGGCCGTACCTTACGGTTTGCGGGCGACAAGTGCGTAGCAAATAAATTCCTCCGGTCGCGGAGGCATGTCGGCGCCCGGCTCCGGGTGCCACTGCGGGGTCCACACCAGGCCCGGCTTGACGAGCTCAAGTCCGTGCGTCAGGGCCAGGATGTCATCACGGCCGCGGAGGAATACCTGCGCCGTGGCGGTGTCGTACACCTTGGCCGCCTCCTTGACCGCGGGATTCCCGTCCGCGGTGGCGTGCGAAAGGGCGACATAACTACCCGAAGGAAAAGGCGCGAGAAGCTCGGCGATGACCGCCGCGGGCGCGGCGGCGGCGGAGATGAAGTGCAGGACCGCGACGAGCAGGACAGCGACCGGCTCAGCGAAATCTATCAGTCGCCGCAGTTCGGGGTCGGCCAGGATCTCAGCGGGCGCGCGCAGGTCACGGCCGATAATGACCGCGTTGGGTACGCCGTGGAGTAGGTCCCGGCCGTGCGCGAGCACCACCGGGTCGTTGTCGACATAAACGATCCGGGTGGCCGGGTCGGCCTGGGTCGCCACATCGTATACATTTCCCCTGGCGGGCAGCCCGGTCCCGATGTCAATCAGCTGGCGGATCCCTGCCTCGCGGACCAGGAAAGCCACCGCCCGGCGCAGGAAAGTACGGTTCCATTCCGCCGCCCGGCGAATGTTCGGCAGCTTAGCGGCGATTTCCTCCCCGGCCTCCCTGTCAGCGGGATAATTGTCTTTCCCGCCGAGCAGGTAGTCGTAAATACGGGCCGGGCTTGGAATATCCGGCCGGAATGTCGTCCGCCAGTCGTCGTTTTCATTGGCGCCCGGTCCGCTCATCGGCGTCAAGTTTCCTTTCTTCCGTGCCCGGGCCCGGCCTGATCATAGATCCGTACCGACGGAGCACCCGGTCCTGACGCGGCACGACTATGCTTGGGACAGCACGGCAGCGCACGGCGGCCGCAGCCGCCTGGCCCGATGCGCCGGGCCAGCGGGCTCGCCAGCCAGCGCGCGCGAACACCAACGCGGCTGGTCATTAATGTTCCCGGCCCGACACGGCTGTCCGGTGACAGATGTGTCCATGACAAGCCCGCAAGCGGCCAATATTGGGGGTGGCGTGCAATCCCAGGTGGGATATCATGGAAATGACGGTAGATAGACGACCCCGGCTTGCCACGCAATTGCGAAAGACAATTCTGCGGCCAGACGACGATCCTGGAGGGTACATGCCCGAGCCGACAGAGGGGCCCACCGTACTGCGCATCTTGCTGGGTACGCAGCTGCGGCGGCTTCGGGAAAGCCGGGGCATCACGGCCCAGGCCGCGGCCCGTGCCATCCGCGGATCGGAATCCAAGATCAGCCGCATCGAGCTCGGCCGGAACGCCATCCGCGAGATCGACGTGCTCGACCTGCTCACCTTTTACGGCGTCGGCGCGGTCGAGCGAGAGCAGCTGCTGAGCCTGGCCGAGCAGGCCAACCGGCCCGGCTGGTGGCACAGGTACAACGATATCCTGCCGGACTGGTTCCAGCCCTTCGTCGGGATGGAGGAGGCCGCGACCTCGATCCGGGTGTACGAGCCGCAGCTGATTCCCGGACTGCTGCAGACGCAGCAGTACACGGCCGCCGTGATCAAGTTCACCGACATCCCGATCGGCGAAGCCGAACGGCACATCATCCTGCGTAAGGAACGGCAGCGCCGGTTCACCGAGGGACGGCTCAAGCTCTGGGCGATCATCGAGGAGACCGCGCTGCGGCGACCGGTAGGAAGCAAGGACATCCTGCTCGGCCAGCTTCGCTACCTGCTCAGCCTGAGCAACAGGCAGAATCTGACGCTGCAGATCATTCCGGCCGGCCTGGGCGGGCACGCCGTCACGAGCGGATTCACCATCTTGCGGTTCAGCGAGGCGGATCTTCCTGACGTGGCGTACCTGGAACATCTCACCAGCGCTCTGTACTTCGACAAGAAATCGGATGTCGACCGCTACCTGCTGGCGATGGAACGGCTCAGCGTGGTGAGCGCCAAGCCCAGCGAGACACCGCATATCCTCACCACGATCATCAGCCAGCTCGATACCGACACCGACACCACGCATCGTGAGCATCAGGCCCTCCCCGGCCGTTAGCGCTCCGCTGACGAGGCAAAACGGAGGGCGGTGGACATATGGCCCACCGCCCTCCTGTTCCTCCCCCCCAAACCATTCACCTATGGCGCTCGTTTGCGAAAAAGACGGGCGAGGCTGGAGCGGGTGAGTCCCGCCCGTCGTCCTCCACCGGCGCTATGGGCGACGGGAAGGCTTAACCGACGGGAAGGTCGAATTCCCCGTTCTTCGCGCCGATGAGGAAACACTCCCACTCATGGCGGTTGAAAACATGGGGCAGCTGGGCTCGGTCCTTCGAATCCCTGACCGCCACTCCGCCTTCCGGCAAGTGCGCTATTTCGACGCAGCCTGCGGCACTGCTTGCGCTGCTCTTGAACCAGCGCAGACCGGTGAGGTCGGTATCCATCCGCCTCTCCCTTCCTTTTTGTTGTGCGATTGTTTTCCAGGAAAGTCGTCAACGTCAGGCGAGATCGCGGGCCGCCTGCTGTATCGTCTCGACCGAGGCGGCCGGGGAAAGCGCCACCGCCCGCATGCGGTCAAATGCCTCAGCGCACGCCCGGACCTCACGGTCTTTCTCCAGATAGATCATGCCGCCCAGAGATTCGGTGTAGGCCACGTCCGGATCCGTCCGCTCGGGAAATTCCAGGATGGCGAACGGCCCGATCAGGCCCGCATGGGCGCCCGACTGGAAAGAAAGAACCTGCAACGTCACATTGGGCCATCTGCTCGCCTGAATCAGGTGCTCGAGCTGGCGTCGCATGATCTCGGAGCCGCCGATATTCCGCCTGATCGCGCTCTCGTCGAGAATGATCCAGGCGTCAAGCGCCGGATCCTGGTCGAGCAGTCGCTGCCGCTGCATGCGCAGGTCTACCACCCGCTCGATCTGCTCCGCGCTGTCTCTTGGCCGCAGCTCACGCAGTACCGTCAGGGCGTAATCGGTGGTCTGCAGCAGCCCGTGGACCACGTCGGACTCGTAACTGCGCAGGCCGGAGGCCTCCGCCTCCAACCCCACGTAGATGTCGAATCCGCTGGGCAGCACGTCGTCATAGATCGACCACCAGCCCTTACGGTGGCCCTCGCGGGCCATGTCGACCAGGACCTTGCGGGCACCCGGATCTTCGACCTCGTACATGGCCAGCATGGCGGTCAGGTAGGCCGACTTGGTCGGCGCCTTGCCGGTCTCGATGCGCGACAGGGTGGAGGGAGCTAAGCCGAGTCTCTCGGCCACTTCCTCGAGCTTGAGCGAGTGCGCTTCGCGCAGATGCCGAAGCTCAGCCCCCAGCCTGCGCCTGCGAACGGTCGGTCCAATGGGCACGAGAAGCTCCCCCTCCCTGTGCAACAGAGGATCAGTACGGAGGACCGGAACCCGTCAGCCATGATCAGCGTCAGTGTGTAACCGGAGCACTCCATACCGTCTCAACAACCAGTACGATACAGCACTGACCCGCACGATGAAATCCCATCCGGGATTTCATTTGGGAAATTTGCTTCACGCACTTGCGTCGGGCGAGTATGCACCTCATCATCGATTGAATACTAGTCCTGCGGTCAATCATAAGGTACGAAGTGGGACATATGGGTGATTTGGGTGATCTAGGGGGGGTTGGAGGGAGAGGCGTCGCCCAAGGTCATCTTTCGCGATTGTGGCATTTCGACACGACGGACTGAGTCACGGTCTCACCGCTCTCAGGAAAAGCTGATGTTATTTATGAAGTTGATGTGCCAGATGTTTTGGTAAATATCGGCCGACTAGGCGTACCACAGAGGCGAGAGACACGGATGTGACAGCACGGGCTGTCACTAATGTGGCGGTGCGAGCGGTCGATGGCCACCGAACGCGAACAACGGAGAAAACGCTCTCGGCAAGTGGGAGGGTCTGAACATGGCAACGCCGGAAGGTAATTCCCGACGACGTGGACCGGGTCGCCGCACCGGCCAGGACCGCGGAGGGAGGACGGGTGAGCATCGGCGGCTCGCATGCAACGGTCCTCGGCACGCTGACCATCCCCGGACGTCCGGATCAGGTCTCCGCGGCCAGGGCCTTCGTCTCGCGGACGCTCAGCGCCCACCAGACCGGCACCGACCATGACACGGCGACCTTACTGACGTCGGAGATCGTCACCAACGCCATCGCGCACACCGCATCCGGCGCGAGGGCGGCACCGTGACGATCGTGGTGATCAGCATTCCGCACGGCATCCTGGTCGAGGTCATCGACGACGGCTCGGCAGGCACGCCCGTGGTGAAGGGCGACCTGTACGCGGCCGAGGACACGGGCTCTTCCTCGTCCAGCATCTCGCCGCCCAGTGGGGGTATCTCAGGGACCCGGGCGGCACCACGGTCTGGTTCCACCTGGCCGCGGCGGATGAGCCAGGCGGCCAGCGAGCAGGCCAGTCCGCAGGCGGAGCCGGCGCGGGCGGTACCGCTGGTGCCGCCGCAGCAGCAGGCCGTGGGGCGGCCGCAGGACGGGCTGGTGCAGCGCTGGGGCGCGCCGGTTCATTCCGGGGTCTCCGGGGTCTCCGGGGTCTCCGGGGTCTCGGGGTCGTCTCGATGTGAGCCCACCGCACCCCGAGCTGGTCAGGAGCGGCCGTTCGGCAGAATGGGGCATGACTAGCCCAGCCCAGCCTTACGGGCGCCCGGGACGATCACGCCAGACGGCTGCGCCGTCGAGTTCTACGCGCGGATGCCGGCGCGGGACGAACCCGGCATCGTGCACGCCGCGACCCGGCCGGGCGCCTCGATCCTCGAGCTTGGCTGCGGGAGCGGGCGGGTCACGCATCCGCTCGTCGCCTCGGGTCATCCGGTCGTCGCCGTCGACGAGTCACTCAGAGATGCTGGCCCACGTCCGCGGCGCGGACACGGTCTGCGCCCGGATCGAGGAGCTCGACCTCGGACCGGCGTTTCGACCTGGTCCTGCTCGCGTCCCACCTGATCAACGCCGACCCGCCGGTGCGGCGGAGTTCCTCGCGGCCTGCCGCCGGCACGTTGCCGACGACGGCTGCGTCGTCATCGAGCAGCACCCGCCGGAGTGGTTCGCGATCGCGGCCGACGCCGAAAGCACCCGGAACGGCGATCATCTTCCGGATGCGGGGCGTGTCACAGCCCGCGCCGAACCTGGTCTGCGGCCACCGTAGAGTACGTGGACGGCGACCAGCGCTGGACGCAGACGTTCACCGCGACCCGGCTGGACGACCGCGACTGCGGCCGTGCTGGCTGCAGGCGGAGCTCCGGCTGGACTGCTACCTCACCGAGGACCGCAGCTGGCTCCGCGCGGTCCCGGCTTAAGCTGCCGCGCTCGGGGCTTAGGTGCCGCGCTCGGGTTAGCTGCCGCTCTTGCGGCGGAACGACCGGCGGCTGGCCGCCGGGCCGTGGGAGCCGTGCACCTTGCCCGTCTCCTGGGTCCCGTCAGCGTTCGCGGTGGCGTGCTCCCCGCGCTTACGGTCCAGGGCCTGCCCGGAACTTGCGCTTCATCTCGTCGAGGTCGGGTCCCGCCGGATCGGGCTGGGCCGGATCGGGCCCCGCCGGATCGGGCTGGGGCTCGCCGTCGGCGTGCTCGCCAGCGGGCTTGGTGTGGTCGACAGCCATGCGGGCCTCCTGCGGCGTGGGACGTACGCACCACAGCCTTGCACACCGGGCCGGATTCTTTCCAGCCGCCACCCGGTCCGGCCCGCGAGCCACGGATAATGACAGCTCATGACCCGGAGCCGGGAGAACAGGAGATACCGGCGAGGCCGAGCTCCTGCGCGACGCCGACCGGCGGGCGGCGTGGATGCTGCTGATCGGCGGCGTCCCGCAATCGCATGTCGACCTGGACGACCCCGGCTACCTCGATTTCGAGTACGTCAGGCGGCTGGGGCACCTGATCGACCTGGCCGCGCCCGCGGGTGAGCCGCTGCGGGTGCTGCACCTGGGCGCCGGAGCGCTCACGCTGGCCCGTTACGTGGCCGCGACCCGCCCGGCGTCGGCGCAGGTGGCCGTCGAGGTGGACGAGTCCTTCTGGCGGCTGATCCAGCTCAGGCTGCCGCTGCGCGGCGGGCGGCTCCGGCTGCACATCGGCGACGCCCGGGCCGTGCTGGAGCGGATGACGGCGGGCAGCTTCGACGTGATCATCGCGGACGTCTTCGCCGGCGGTCGCACGCCCGCCCACCTGACCTCGGCGGAGTTCGCGGCCGCGGCCCGCCGCGCGCTGAACGCCGGCCGGGATCTACGCCGTCAACGTGGCCGACGGCCCGCCGCTGCGGCACGCCCGCGCGCAGGTCGCGACGATCCGGGCGGTCTTCCCGCACACCGCCATGATCGCGTGACGCCGGGGTGCTGCGCGGCCGCAGGTTCGGCAACCTGGTGCTGGCGGCCAGCCAGCGCGAGCTTCCGGTGACCGCGCTGACCGCGGCGGGCGGCCTCGGATCCGATGCCGGCCCGGGTCGTGCACGGCGGCGACCTGGTGCGCTTCGCCGGCGGGGCCAAACCGGTCACCGACGCGACGGCCACGCCCTCCCCCGCCCCGCCGCCGGGAGCGTTCGCGTTCTAGGACCGCGCCGCGGCCAGCACGCCCCGGCAGATCAGGGCGAGATCGGCATCCGAGGTCAGGTACGGCGGCATGGTGTAGATCAGGTCACGGAACGGCCGCAGCCATACCCCGGCCCGTACCGCGGCCGCGGTCGCGGCCGGCACGTCGACCTCGCGGTCCAGCTGCACGACGCCGACCGCGCCGAGAACCCGGACGTCCGCCACCCCGGGCAGCTCCCGGGCCGGGGCCAGCCCGGCGGTCAGCCCCGCCGCCAGCCGGGCCACACAGGCCTGCCATCCGCCCGGGTACCACTCGGGGTCGAACAGCACGGACAACGACGCGAGCGCCAGCGCGCAGGCCAGCGGGTTACCCATGAACGTCGGCCCGTGCGCGAGCACGGGAACCGAGCCGCTGAGATCCCCGCCGCCACCGCCGGGGTGCACAAGGCGGCGGCCAGCGATACGTAGCCGCCGGTCAGCGCCTTGCCCACGCACATCACGTCGGGGCTGACGCCGGCGTGCCCGGCCGCGAACAGCGAGCCGCTGCGGCCGAACCCGGTCGCGATCTCGTCGAAGATGAGCAGCACGCCGTGCGCGGTGCAGGCCTCGCGCAGCACCCGCAGGTAGCCGGGGTCGTGGAAGCGCATCCCGCCCGCGCCCTGGACCACCGGCTCGACGATCACCGCGGCCAGCGAATCCGCGTGCTCCTCGATCAGGGCGGCCAGCGACGCCGCGTACGCGGGGTCCAGCCCGGCCGCGAAACCAGCCGGCGGCGCGGCGGCGAACACCTGGTCCGCGACCACCCCGTCCCACAGCGCGTGCATGCCGCCCTCGGGGTCACACACCGACATCGCCATGAACGTGTCGCCGTGATACCCGCCGCGCCAGGTCAGCAGCCGGCGCTTGGCCGGCCGTCCGGCCGACCGCCAGTACTGCAGGCACATCTTGACCGCGACCTCGACCGCGACCGACCCCGAGTCGCACAGGAAGACATGCTCGAGCCCGGCCGGGGCCAGCGCGACGAGCCGCTCGCACAACCGGACCGCGGGCTCGTGGGTGAGCCCGCCGAACATCACGTGGCTCATCCGCCCCAGCTGGCGGGCCGCCGCCGCGTCGAGCACCGGGTGCCGGTAGCCGTGGATGGCCGCCCACCACGAGGACATGCCGTCGACGAGCTCACGCACCCCGCCGGCCGGCGTCGCCAGCCGCAGCCGCACCCCGGCCGCCGACTCCACCACCAGCGGCTCCATCCGCCCGGGCATCGGCCCGTAGGGATGCCAGACGTGCCTGCGGTCGGCGTCGAGAAGATCGCTTGGGCGGCGGACCCACGGGGCGGGGTCGGCGGGATCCGGGGACCTCAGCGGCGGCGCTCAGGGCCGGCGGGTTCGCGGACTTGCGGTCGCGCGCCGCGGGACTCACGCTTGGCCCTGACCCGCACGGAGACCTGGACCGGGCTGCCCTCGAAGCCGAACTCCTCGCGCAGCTTCCGCTCGATGAACCGGCGGTAAGCCGCCTCGAGGAAGCCCGAGGAGAACAGCACGAAGTGCGGCGGCCGGACCCCGGCCTGGGTGGCGAACAAGATCTTCGGCTGCTTGCCGCCGCGCACCGGCGGCGGGGTCGCCGCGACCAGCGCGGTCAGCCACGCGTTGAGCCGGCCGGTCGGCACCCGGGTCTCCCAGCCCGCCAGCGCCGTTTCGATCGCGGGCACCAGCCGGTCGGTGTGCCGCCCGGTGGTCGCGGAGATGTTCACCCGGGGCGCCCAGCGGGCCGTGTACAGCTGCCGCTCGATCTCCCGCTCCAGGTAATGCTGCCGCTCCTCGTCGACCATGTCCCACTTGTTGTACGCGATGACCAGCGCCCGGCCCGCCTCGATGACCATGGAGACGATCCGCAGGTCCTGCTCGGTGAGCGGGTCGCTCGCGTCCACCAGCACCACGGCGACCTCGGCCCGGTCGAGCGCGCCCGCGGTGCGCACCGCCGCGTAGTAGTCCGCGCCCTGGTTCTCCCTGAACCGCCGCCTGATGCCCGCGGTGTCCACGAACCGCCAGGTGATGCCGCCGAGCTCGATCAGCTCGTCGACCGGGTCCCTGGTGGTACCCGCCACCGAGTCGACCAGCACGCGCTGGGCGCCGGCCAGCTTGTTCAGCAGGCTGGACTTGCCGACGTTCGGGCGGCCGATCAGCGCCACCCGGCGCGGGCCGCCCTCGGTCTCCTCGGTGTTCTTCGGCGCGTCCGGCAGCGCTTGCAGCACCAGGTCGAGCAGGTCGCCGCTGCCGCGCCCGTGCAGGGCGCTGACCGGCGCGGGCTCGCCGAGGCCCAGCGACCACAGCGCGGCCACCTCGGATTCGCCCTTGGTGTCGTCGACCTTGTTGGCGGCCACCACGACCGGCTTGCCCGACCGGCGCAGCACGCTGGCCACCGCCGCGTCCGCGTCGGTCACCCCTACGGTGGCGTCGACCACGAACAGCACCGCGTCAGCGGCGTCGACCGCCACCCTGGCCTGGGCGGCGACCCGGGCGGCCAGGCTTTGCGTGCCCTCGATCGCGGGCTCCCAGCCGCCGGTGTCCACCAGCGTGAACTCCCGGCCGCTCCACAGGGCGTCGTAGGTGACCCGGTCCCTGGTCACCCCGGGGACGTCCTCCACCACGGCTTGCCTGCTGCCCAGGATCCGGTTCACCAGCGTGGACTTACCCACGTTCGGGCGGCCGACCACGGCCACCACGGGAACGGGATTGGGGCTCGGGTCGGAGCTCGGATCCGGGTCGGGTTCGGGGTTAAGTTCAGCCTCGTTCGGCATCATGATCTGCTCTTCTGCCGCGGGAAAGGGATATCCGCGTGCTGGCGGGCCAGCTGGACGATGGTGTCGACCACCTCGTCCAGGGCCAGCCCGGTGGAATCTATCACGACCGCGTCGGTGGCTTTCTCGCTCTGCGCGGCGTCGAGGCGGTCACGCCGGTCCTGCTCGGCCTGGGTGGAGTCCGCCGACCAGCTGGCTTCGGCGGCCCGGCGGCGGGCGCGGGCGGCGCCATCGGCCGTCAGGAAGACCTTGACGGCGGCCTCCGGCGCCACCACCGTGCCGATATCGCGGCCCTCGGCGACGATGCCAGGCGCGGCGGCGATGATGTCCCGCTGCATCGCGATCAGGTGCGCGCGGACGGCCGGGACGGCCGCGACGGCGCTGACCGCGCCGGTGACCTCCCGGGTCCTGATGGCCGCGGACACGTCCGTCCCGTCGACCTTCGTCCACGGGTCCTGCGGGTCGGTGCTGACCTCGATGACCGGGCTCGGCGGCCAGTTCGGCGACCGCGCCGGGGTCGCTGACGTCCGCGCCCCGGTCGAGCAGCCACCAGGTCAGGGCACGGTACATCGCCCCGGTGTCCAGGTACTGCAGGCCAAGGGCGGCCGCCACGCCACGGGAGGCGCTCGATTTGCCCGCCCCGGAAGGCCCGTCCACCGCGACGACAAGCCCCGGACCCGTATCGCTCACCTCGCCCGTACCGCTCTGGCGGCCTGCTGAAGTCTTCACTCGTGCGATGCTACCGGGGGGCGGAGTCCGTGCTGGCCGCTAGCCGCGGACCGGCCAGCCGCCCAGATCCAGGGCGGCCAGCAACCGGGCCGCCTCGGCGGGGCGCACGGAGAGCTCCGCCACGCCGACCGGCAGCCCGGGTGAATGCTCGATCCTGACATCCTCGATGTTGACACCCGCCTCGCCGGTCGCGGCGAACAGCCGGGCCAGCTCGCCGGGCTGGTCCGGGATGACCACCTGGACGGCGGTGAACTCGCGGGCTGCGCCGCCGTGCTTGCCGGGAATCCTGGCCACGCCCGCCTGGCCGCGGTCGAGCAGCGCCGCGACCGGCTTGAGGTCCTCGCCGCCGGCCAGCACGCGGGCGGCCTCGGCCAGGTCCGCGGCCACCGCGGCCAGCACCTCGGCGACCGGCGCGGCGTTGGCGGACAGGATCTGGGTCCACAGGCCGCTGTCGCCGGCCGCGATCCTGGTCACGTCGCGCAGCCCCTGCCCGGCCAGGTCGAGCGCCTCGGGCGGAGCCGCCTCCAGGCGGGCCGCCATCGCCGCGGCCACCAGGTGCGGGGCGTGCGAGATCAGCCCGACCCAACGGTCGTGCGCGGCCGCCTCGGTCCGCAGCGGGACCGCGCCGCACGTCCCGGACCAGCGCGGTCACCAGCGTCGGTGGCCTCCGGCGAGGTCTCTGGGCCCGGGCAAAGCGCCCAGGTCCGGCCGAGGAACAGGTCGGCGCGCGCGCGCCGCGGGACCGTGCTTCTCCCGGCCCGCCATCGGATGTCCCGGCACGTAGCCGGTCATGTCGCAGCCGCGCGCCCGGGCCTGCGCGACCGGAAGCTGCTTGACGCTGGCCACGTCGGTGTAACTGCGGGCCAGCCCGCGATCCTGCGCGGCGGCCAGGGTGGCGGCGACCGCGGCCGGGGGGACGGCGATCACCGCCACGTCGCACCGGCCGTGGCCTCGGGCAGCAGGTCGCCGGCGCCCAGCTCGGCGGCGAGCCGGGCCGCGGCCGGGTCGGCGTCGGCGAGCCAGACGCTCGACCCGTGCTCGCCGCAGCGCGAGCGCGATCGAGGTCCCGATCAGCCCCGTGCCGATGACCGCCACCCGCACTGGGCCAACCCCTACTGGGCGATGTCGAGCCGGAGCGCAGCCGCGCCGCGCAGGTACACGTGCTGGATGGCCGAACGCGGGCGGTCCGTCTGGACGTGCGCCATCAGCCGCACCACGCGGGGCATGGCGCCAGGGACGGCGATCTCGGACGCGCAGATCAGCGGCACGTCGTGGAAGCCGATCTTGCGGGCGGCCAGCGCGGGGAACTCCGCGGTCAGGTCGGGCGTCGCGGTGAACAGGACGCTGATCACGTCATCGGTGGTGAGCTCGTTGCGGCTCATCACCTCGGCGACCAGCTCGGCCGTCGCTTCGAGTATCGCGTCCCGGTCGGCGGAATCGACCTGTACCGCACCGCGAACCGCTCTGACTGTCATCGGCAAGCACCTACCCCTTAAACCCATCGCCCCAGGCTACCGAGCCTAGAGGCCGACCGCCGCGAAGAGCTCGCCGATTTCGGCGATGGTCAGCTGACGCGAGGTCCCCGGCTTGAGGTTGCCGAGCCTGACCGGGCCGACATCGGTGCGGACCAGCCGCTTGACCGGATGTCCCGCCGCGGCCAGCATCCGCCGCACGATGTGCTTGCGGCCCTCGTGCAAGGTGATCTCCACCAGCGTCCGCGGCCCCGACCGGTCGACCACCCGGAACCGGTCCGCCGTGGCCACGCCGTCGTCGAGCTCGATCCCGGCCGTGAGGCGGCGGCCCAGATCCCTCGGCACCGGGCCGGTCACGTCGGCCAGGTAGGTCTTGGCCACCTCGAAGCTGGGGTGGGCGAGCCGGTGCGCGAGCTCACCGTCGTTGGTGAGCAGCATCAGGCCCTCGGTGTCGTAGTCCAGCCTGCCGATGTGGAACAGGCGCTCGGGCCGGTCGCCGAGGAAGTCGGCCACCGTCCGCCGTCCCCGCGCGTCCGACATCGCGGTGAGCACCTTCGGCGGCTTGTTGAAGGCCAGGTAGACCTGACCGGCCTTGGCCGGGATCCGCCTGCCGTCCACCCTGATCACCTGGTGTTCGGGATCGACCCGGGCGCCGAACCGGCGGACGGTCTCGCCGTCCACCTCGATCCGGCCCGCGCCGATCAGTTCCTCGCAGTACCTGCGGCTGCCGATCCCGGCCTCGGCCAGCACCTTCTGCAGCCGGACCCCGCCCGGGACGTCGGTCAGCGAGTCCCGCTCACCCTCGTCGTCGTCGAAGTCGGGGACCATGCGGTTACGGTCGGGCGTTCTCATCCTCGATGTCCTCAATGTTCTCCGGCAGGAAGGGCGCGAGATCCGGCAGGTCCTCCAGGCTCGCCAGTCCCAGGCGTTCCAGGAAATACCTGGTGGTCCGGTACAAGATCGCACCGGTCTCCGAGTCCGTCCCTGCCTCCTCGGTGAGGCCGCGCAGCACAAGCGTACGCATGACCCCGTCGCAGTTGACCCCGCGCACGGCCGAGACACGGGCCCGGCTCACCGGCTGGCGGTAGGCGACCACGGCCAGGGTCTCCAGCGCCGCCTGGGTCAGCCGCACCTCCTGCCCGTCACTGACGAAACGCTCGACCAGCGGGGCGCAGTCCTCCCGGGTATAGAACCGCCAGCCGCCGGCGATCTCGCGCAGCTCGAAACCACGTCCCTCGGCGACGTAGGCCGCGGCCAGCTCGCGCAGCTCGGCCGACACCTCGTTCCTGCGGACGCTCGAGAACCTGGGCCAGCATGACGGCCGGCACCGGTTCGTCGGCCACCAGCAAGATCGCCTCCAGGCTGGCGCGCAGCCCGGGTCCGTCGGGGTGCTCGGGGCTGTCTTCGATGCTCATTGTCTCTTCGCCTTGTTCTTCGCCTGTTCTTCGCGTTGTGCTTCGCCGCGCTCGGTCCGGGGGCCGTTCCAGGTCACGTACAGCTCGCCCGAGCGGGGCCACCTGCTCGAAGGACACCGCATCCTCCCGGTACAGCTCGAGCAGCGCGAGGAACGACGCCACCACCTCGTAGCTGCCGGCCGCGCGCGCGGTCAGCTGCCGGAAGCTGGCCCGGCCGAGCTCGGCCAGCAGGGCCGCGATGATCCGGGCCTGGTCCCTGACGCTGATCATCGGCGAGTGGATGTGCTCGGTCGATACCTTCGGCGGCACCTTGGGCGCGAGCGCGAGCGCGGCCAGCCGGGCGAATTCCGCCGGACCCAGGCCGAGCAGGACCTCGGGCAGCAGCTGCGCGAACCGCGGCTCGAGCGGGACCCGCCGCGGGAAACGGCGGGCCGACGCGGTCATCCGGGCGGCGAAGGTGGCCGCCACTTCCTTGTACGCGCGGTACTGCAGCAGCCGGGCGAACAGCAGGTCCCTGGCCTCGAGCAGGGCCAGGTCCTCCTCGTCCTCCACCTCGCCGGAGGGCAGCAGCCGGGCGGCCTTGAGGTCGAGCAGGGTGGCCGCGACGACCAGGAAATAGCTGACCTGATCCAGGTCCCAGCCGTCGGCGCGATGCGAGATGTAGCCGATGAACTCGTCGGTGACCTGGGACAGGGCGACTTCGGTGATGTCCAGCTTGTGCTTGGAGATGAGCGCGAGCAGCAGGTCGAACGGACCCTCGAACACGTCCAGGTGTACCTCGAAGGCACTGGACCGCGCCGCGCCTTCCGGGTCACCCGCCAGATCTGGGTCGTGCACGCTCACGGTCATGACGGTATCGCGGGCCGGCTAGCGGCGGGGCAGGTCCGCCTGGCCGTTGACCCGCCCCGGGCCGAGCGGGCCGGCGGCGGCGATGCGGCGGGCCAGCAGGCTGTCCTGGCCCAGCGCGTCGAGGTCGGCGAGCAGGACGGCGATCGCCTCACGGACGATCCGGCCCCGGTCGGCGGCGACGCCGTAGCGCAGCAAAGCGAGCCGGGCACGTTCCAGGTCAAGGAGTTCCTCGGCGGACAGGTAAACGGTGATCTTCTGGGTGTGCTTCTCCCGGCCGCTGGCCCGGCGCTGATCGCCTCCGTCCGGGCCGGCGGCAGCGGGACGCAAGAGCTCAGCGACCCCAGGAAGACTTACCCTCCGTGATCGTCCCCTGCCTGTCGCCACCGCTCCAGTACCTCCTTGGCCAGCTCCCGGTAGGCATTCGCCCCCATTGAACTGGAATCGAAGCTGGTAATAGGCTCTCCGGCCACCGTAGCGTCCGGGAACCTCACCGTGCGGTTGATTACAGTATGAAAAACCTTGTCGCCGAAGCCGTTGACCATGCGGGACAGGACCTCGCGGGTATGCAGCGTCCGGGAGTCGTACATGGTGGCCAGCAGACCGTCGATGGTGAGCTTGGTGTTCAGCCGGCGCGACACCTTGTCGATGGTCTCCATCAGCAGGGCCACGCCGCGCATCGCGAAGTACTCGCACTCCAGCGGGATGAGCACGCTGTCGGCGCGGCCAGCGCGTTGATCGTCAGCAGGCCCAGGGAGGGCTGGCAGTCGATCATGATCATGTCGTATTCCGCCACCATCGGCTCGAGCACGCCGCCGAGCACGTACTCGCGGCCGACCTCGTGCACGAGCTGGACCTCGGCACCGGACAGGTCGATGTTGCTCGGCAGCAGGTCCATCCCGTCGACGCCGGTCTTGTGCAGCACGTCGTGGACGGTGACGCCACGCTCCAAGAGCAGGTTGTACACGGTGTAGTCGATGTCGTGCGGCTGGATGCCGAGCCCGACCGACAGTGCTCCCTGCGGGTCGAAGTCGACGAGCAAGACACGCCGCCCCTGCTCGGCCAGGGCCGCCCCAAGGTTGATCGTGGTAGTAGTCTTTCCCACGCCGCCTTTTTGGTTGCAGACCGCTATGACGCGCGCGGGACCGTGGGACAAGAGCGGCTCGGGATCCGGGAAGGCGGGCAATGGCCGCCCGGTCGGACCAAGCTCGCCCGCCTGGTGCTCTGTCGTGCGGATTGATGTCACCAGTGCTGCACCTCCGTGCTAAGGCCGCGACGATGCCCACGGAACCTGGGTTGGACTCTATGGCCTGGGTGGAACGCCGGCAAGCAGGCTCGCCGTATCCACGAGATATCCACGTCAGGGCCATCCGCCCAGTGCCAGGACGTCCTTTTTCGGGAGGCGGGCGGGCGTTTTGCTCTGGGTGTCCGTCACGGTTGGGTTGCAGGTGGCTGGGCGTGCGGATGGTGCTGGTGTGTCCCGGAGGGGGCGTCGGTTTGGGGGCCGGGTAGCTCGACGGCGGGGAACTGGCTGGCCGGGTGCAGGCTGGTGGGGTGCAGGCTGTCTGGGCTGTCTGGGCTGTCCGGGTACTCGCTGGCGGGCAGTAGCCGGACGCCGGATCTGAGCGCCTTGAGGCCGGGCAGTTCGAGGTGGGCCCGTTTGGTCAGGACCTCGACGTCGTGGATGGTCAGGGCGACGCCGACATCGCACCGCCCGGAGTGAACGGCGGAGAGCCGGCCGACGCTGACCCCGGCCACCATGGCGGTGACATCGAAGATGATCGACACGCCGAGCTGGAGGGTGTGAACCCGGCGACCGTCCAGCAGGATACCGACGGCGGGCTGCTGAACTGTGGTGATCCGGTGCGCACCCAGCCCGACGAGCTCCTGGCTGGCCGGCGTGGCCAGCGTGCGCCGGGCCGCGGCGATGATCTCCCTGTGCTCCCGCCATCCGGCCAGGAGCATCTCACCCAGGTCCATCCTCAGCAGCCCGACGGCGGCGGCCGCGACCTGGGCGGCGGCCGCTTCACGGGTGACTCGCGGCAGGCGGGTCAGGGCGCGGCCCATGCTCTTCGTCTGACCCGCCGACATGATGTGACTGGTCAGCGTCTTCGGAGCGTCCTGCGCCGAGCCGAAGAGCAGATCCGCGGCGGTCAGCGGAGGGTCCGGCTCACCGGTCGTCATGCGTGGATCTCCTCGATGGTCGTAATGATCGCGCCGGGCAGCGGCTCCAGGCGGACCGTGTAGGTATCGTCCGCGCCGATCTCGTGCACGGTGACCCGGCCGGGCGGGCCCAGGTCAGGCACGACGCGCAGATCCGGCGGGGGCGCCATCGGCGGACCCGGCCGCGAGCCGGGCCGCAGCGGGCGCAACCGCCACACCCCTAGCGTCAGGGCGCCGGCCGTGGCCCCGACGGCGACGGCGGCCAGCGAGACGATGACCGGCTTCGGGACCTTTCTGGCCGCCTGGACCGGCGTGGGCGTGGGGACGACGCTGCTGACCCCGGCGGGCGAAGCGGGCGCCGTGGCACCCGAGGTCGGGACCCCGGAGGCGGTGGCGGACGCCGAAGCGGTGGCGGACGGCGAAGCGGGAGCCGCCACCGGCGTGGCCGCGACCTCGCCAGAATCGTTCCCCTGATGCTTGGCGGCGTTGACCGCGGCCACCTTGAAGTAGTAGGTGGTGCCGGCGGTCAAGCCGGTGACGGTGTAGCTCGTGGCGTCCACGGGGGTGCCGTGGACCGGGGCCGCCAGCTCCCCACCCGGGCTGGTCCCGGCGTAGACCAGGTATCCGCTGATCACCGCGCCCCCGTCGGAGGCGGGGGCGGTCCAGGACAAGGCCACCTGGCCATGACCCGGCGTCGCGGTCAGCCCGGTGGGCGGCCCGGGCAGGGTGATCACGGCGGCCGGGGTGGCCGAGGCGGCACCGGATGCGGGGCCCTGGCCAACCTGGTTGACCGCCGTCACCGCGAAGAAGTAGGTGGTCCCGTTGGCCAGCTTCTTGACGGTGACGCTGGTGCCCGCGGAGCTGGCGACCGGGGTGCCGAGCTTAACGCCGGCCGTGGTCCCCACGTAGACGTCGTAGCCGGTGACCTGCGCGCCGCCGGTGGAGGCGGGCGCCGTCCAGGACAAGCTCACCTGACCATCGCCCGCGGTCGCGGTCAGCCCGGCCGGCGGCCCCGGTGCGGTCGCCGGGGTGGCCGACGCCTCGGCCGAGGACGCACTGCGCAGCTGAGCGGCGTTGACCGCATCCACGGTGAGGTAGTAAGTGGTGCCGTTGGTCAGGCCGGTCACCGTGGTACTTGTCCCGGTGACGGCCTTGACCGGGGCGGCGGACTCACCGTGGGAACTTGTGCCCCAGGTAGACGTCGTAGCCGGTGATCGCAGCGCCGCCATCGGAGGCGGGCGCGGTCCACGCCAGGCTCAGCTGGGCGTCACCCGCGGTCGGCGGTCAGCCCGGTGGGCGGTCCCGGGTTGAGCACCCTGGCCTGATCGGCTGCCGTCGCGGTCAGCACGTGGGACGGGCCGCCGGACCCGGCCGCCAGTATCACCGGGGCGCCAACCGCCAGAGCCGCCAGGCCGAACGCGACAAGCGAGGGCAGCCAGCGGCGCGGACGCCGGAAAGCCACCCTGGGCGCGAGCCGGGTGGGGCTCGCGGGGCGGTGCCGAGCAATGCGAAAGGGCTTCATCAGGATTCCAGCTCGCGGGATGTCTACCGTCAGAACATTAGAGGCAAAAAAGTGACTGATGATACATCTTTAGACGCATCGAAGCGGCCGGCCAGCGCCCACGCGGCGGCCGACCCCGCCAGCCCGGCTCCGATGATGACCACGTCTGACCGTTCGGCGCCCATGGACCTACGGTAGCCTCGCCCTATTTCCGTATGCTTTCACCTATGATCTTCATAAGCACATTATGCGCAGGGCTGTTATTCTTCCGGCACGATGAGCGCGTTCCCAGATGACCGACGTGACCTGGCGGCGATGTTCGCGCCGCTGACCAGGATGCTGGCCGCGCGCGAGGACCCGGTGCTGCGCGCGCACGGCATCTCGATGTGGGGCTACATCGTGCTGACCGGTCTGGTCGAGCATCCGGTACGGACCCAGGCCGCGCTGGCTCAGGCGATCAACGCGGACAAGAGCCGGATCATCGGCGTCCTGGACGATCTGCAGCACCGCGGGCTGATCCAGCGCCAGCCGGATGCGGCCGACCGGCGGGTCCACCTGCTCTCGCTGACCCCGGCCGGCGACTGGCTGCGACGATCGGTGGAGTCAGCGATCCGCGAGCGGGAAGAAGAGGTGCTCGGCACGCTGCCTGGCGCCGACCGCGAGGTGTTCCTGCGATCACTGAAGGCACTGTACGAGCAGCACCGGGCGCCGTGAGAGGGTAGCTGCGGGAGGTAACACCATGAAGATCGGCCTGCAGATCCCTGACTTCACCACGCCGGACGGTCCGCCGCGCCTCGGCGCGGACCTGGCCACCGTGGCCCGCACCGCGGACGAGGGGGGTTTCGAGCTCATCGCGGTCATGGATCACTTCTTCCAGATCAGCTCGGTCGGGCCGCCCGAACACGAGATGCTGGAGGCCTACACGACGCTGGGTTACCTCGCGGCCTGCACCTCGCGGGCCAAGCTCGTCACGCTGGTCACCGGTGTTATCTACCGGAATCCGGGCATCCTGGCCAAGATGGTGACCACGCTGGACGTCCTGTCCGGCGGGCGGGCCTGGCTGGGCATCGGCGCGGCGTGGAACGAGGAAGAGTCCCGCGGCCTGGGTATCGCGTTCCCTCCGGTGGCCGAGCGGTTCGAGCGGCTCGAGGAAACGCTGCAGATCTGCCTGCAGATGTGGCGCGGCGACGAAAGCCCCTACCGCGGCCAGCATTACTCGCTCGACCGGCCGCTGAACTCTCCGCAGTCGCTGACCAGGCCCCATCCCCCGATCATGATCGGGGGCAGCGGGGAGAAGAAGACCCTTCGTTTCGTGGCCAAGTACGCCGACGCCTGCAACCTGTTCCCCGGACCCGACCTGGCTCGCAAGCTGGACGTGCTGCGCGCGCACTGCGACGCGGAGGGCCGCGACTACGGCGAGATCACCAAGACCTGCTACTTCCAGCTTCGACGTGGGAGACAAGGGCGAGAAGGCCGGCGAGGTCGTCGACCAGCTTGGCCGGCTGGCTGAGCTCGGGTTCGACGTCGCCATGGGCGGGGTGGCCAACCTGTGGCAGATCACCCCGCTTGAGGTGATCGCGGCCAAGGTCATCCCGGCCGTCGCCGACCTCTAGCGTGCGAGCGGCGTGCGCTCGTCGTTGGCGTGACTGACGGCGGCCGCGTTGCGATCGTCGCCACGCGCGGTCAGGCCCGCCACCACGCCTGCGATGTCGTCCGCCGGGCGGTTCTGGCTCAGCTTGGCCTTGGCCTCGATCCGGGTGATCTGCAGCTCTAGGCCCACGATGGCGCGCAGCTGCCCTTCGATAAACGCGCGCGGCGCGTCGTCGACCGACCAGGCGGGCGGCTGGCCAGGTGACGTCAGCCGGGCCGCTTCGTGCTTGGCGGTCAGGCGCCGGACGACATCCTCCACCCAGGCCGGGTCGTCATGGACGACGAGCTGGCCGTAGACGTGCGCCGTGACGTAGTTCCAGGTCGGGACCACCCGGCCGTGCTCGGTTTTGGTCGCGTACCAGGCCGGCGACACGTACGCGTCCGGACCGCGGACGATGGCCAGCGACTCGCCGAGCGCGGGGTTGCGCCACTGGTCGTTGTTACGGGCCACGTGACCGAGCAGGGCGCCGTGCTGGCCGGCCGCGGGTTCGTACGCGAACGGCAGCATGGTGGCCAGCAGGCCGTCCGCGGTCAGCGTGATCAAGTCGGCCGCACCGTGCCTGGCCAGCAGCTCACGGGTGGTTACGTCGCCGGCGGCGAAGTGGGCGGGGATGTACATATGGTCAGGCTAACCCGCGAAAGGAACGGGTCAGGCTGCCCCAGACGGCGTCGTAGTCGTCCTGACGGTGGCTCGCCTCCATCGCCTGCCTGGTGGGGATGATCATCCAGCGGCTCTCGAACATGAACGCCAGCGTGCCGTCGACCTTCTGCGGCGTCAGCTCGGCCCCGCTGGCCTTGGCGAACGTCTCCGCGTCCGGCCCGTGTGAGGTGAACGTATTGTGCAGGCTGGCCCCGCCGGGCAGGAATCCCTCCGCCTTGGCGTCGTAGACGCCGTGCACCAGGCCCATGAACTCGGACATGATGTTGCGGTGGTACCAGGGCGGGCGGAAGGTGTCCTCCCCCACCAGCCAGCGCGGCGGGAAGATCACGAAGTCCACGTTGGCCAGCCCGGGCAGCTCGCTCGGTGCGGTGAGCACGGTGAAGATGGACGGGTCCGGGTGGTCGAAGCTGATCGTGCCGATCGTCATGAAGCGAGCCGTGTCGTACTTGTACGGCACGTAGTTCCCGTGCCAGCCGACCACGTCCAGCGGCGAGTGGTCGTAGTCGGCGGCCCACAGGTTCCCGCCGAACTTCTGCACTACCTGCACGGCCGTCGGCCCGTCCTGGTAGGCCGCCGCCGGGGCCAGGAAGTCCCGCTCGTTGGCCAGTCCGTTGGCACCGATCGGACCGCGTTCTGGCAGCGTGAACGCGGCGCCGAAATTTTCGCACAGATAGCCTCGGACTGGCCCGGACGGGAGCTCGACGGCGAACCTGAGGCCGCGCGGGACCACCGCGATCTCACCCGGCGACACCGCCAGCGGCCCGAGCTCGGTGCGTAGCAAGACCGTGCCCTGCTCGGGCACGAACAGCAGCTCACCATCGGCGTCGACGAAATACCTGTCGGTCATGGACCGGTTCGCGGCGTACACGTGCGCGGCCAGGCCGGCCCGCGTCCTGATATCCCCGTTCCCTGCGACCGTGTACAGGCCGTCGATGAAGTCGGTGCCGGCGGCCGGCATCGGCAGCGGATCCCAGCGCAGCCGGTTCGGGTCGGGCTCGATCTCGTCGAAGGGGGTGCCGCGAAGCTTCCCGTTGCTGATGCGCGAGAACGCCGGGTGCGCCGCCGACGGCATGATCCGGTACACCCAGGTCCGTCGGTTGACCGCCCGCGGCTGGGTGAAGGCGGTCCCGCTCAGCTGTTCCGCGAACAAGCCGAGGGGCGCACGCTGAGGCGAGTTCCGGCCCGCCGGGAGCGCCCCTGGCACCGCCTCACTGGCGAACTCATTACCGAAACCCGCCTGGTAGGTGTACTCCCCCACGCCGTCCTCCCTAGCCCGAACCTCACCCATTACTACCTCCTCGTACCTGCTCACTGCCCATACAACCGCAGCGGAGGTGATGACCGCGCCCCCGAGTGGGATGCTGAGGTGAGGAGGAAGGGACGGTTACGGTGGCGGACAAGTGGCTGACGTTCGACTGCTACGGAACGGTGGCGGACTGGAACACGTGCATGGGCGGGGCGCTGCGGGCCGTCGAGGGAATCTCGGCCGCCGACGCCAGCCGGCTGCTCAACGCTTATCATCAGGCCGAGCTCGAGCTCGAGGCCGCCTCGCGGTGGCGTCCGTACCGGGAAATACTCACCGCCGGGCTGACCCGGGCGGCCGAACGCGAGCATATCCCGCTGCCCCCTGACGGGGCGGACGCGCTGGTCCGGGGCTGGGACGGCATGCAGGTCTTTCCCGACACCGGTGCGGCCCTGGCCGCGCTGCGGGACAAAGGCTGGCGGCTCGCCTTCCTGACCAACTGCGACGAGGACCTGTTCGCCGGCACCAGGACGCGGCTGCCAGTGCCTGTCGATCTTTGGGTGACGGCCGAGGAGGTGCACAGCTACAAGCCGGACCTGGCGCATTTCCGGAGGTTCGCCGAGAAAACCGGGGCGGCCAAGGCGAACTGGATTCACGTGGCCAACAGCTGGGTGCACGACATGCTGCCCGCGGCCCGGATGGGACTGCGTTCGGTCTGGGTGGATCGCGATCTGACCGGACATCCCGCCAAGCTGGCGGACCGGCGTGTCACCAGCATGCGCAGGCTGCCAGAGGCGGTGCAGGACGTCAGCGCCATCCCGCCCCGATGAGCCCGGGGTCAGGGGCCCCGTGGTCAGGGACTGAGCGGACCGGCGAAGGCTGAGCTGTCGGCGGTGCAGGCGGCGGCGGCGGTGATGCCGCCGCCTGTCGAAGCCAGGGCGCCCATGCTGGACGGGCGGGCGGTGCTGGCGGGGCTGGCGGTGTCTGAGGGGCTCGGCGAGGGCACGACACCGCTGGCCGGGGAGGTCGACGGGGTCGAGGGGGGCGACGGGGTCGACGGGGTCGAGGGGTTCAGGCCGGTGAAGTCGGAGCCGAGGATGAGGTCGACGGTGCCGGGCGCCAGGCTCGTGTCCAGCAGGTCGGTGACGTGGGAGATCTCCTTCTTGAGCGTGTTCACCTCGGCCATATCGGCGGCGGAGCCGAACTCGATCACCGAGGTCGTGTAGGCGAAGCTCGCGGCGTCTCCGGTGCCGGTCACGTCGAAACCGCGACGGGTCAGCCCGGTCGCGGCCTGGACCGCGATGTCGTGCACACCGGAGCCGTTGAGGATCTTCACCTTGACCTTGGACGGGCTGGTGGTGAGCACCTGAGCGCCACCCGATCCAGCTGGCGCCGGGGTGCCGGACACCTTCGGTACCGTCTTGTCCCTGGCAATGGCCGCGAACACCTCATCGGCCTGGGGCTGCATGAACTGGACCCGGTTGGGGTTCTGCGTCCACGGCTGGTTCGGCACCGTGATGAACTGCACGTTCTGGCCGGACAGGCTGCGGAAGCTCTCCCCGATCTGGAGCAGGTCCGCCACGGTCATGTTGTCGTCCGTGGTCATCGAGGCGGCCGCGTCGGTGACCACATTCAGCAGCTTCAACGGGTTGGACAGCAGTCCGCTGTGCAGGACACCCTTGACCACCTGGGCGGACATGAACTGATCGCGCTGGATCCGCTCCAGGTCCGATCCGGTCCCGAGATCCTCGCGAGTGCGCCAGAACGCCAGCGACTGGATGCCGTTGATGTGGTGCTCACCCGAATTGAGGTCCAAGCCGGACACGGGATCATTCACCTTGAACGGCACGCAGACGTTGACGCCGCCTAGGTCGTCGACGACTTTGACAAAGCCGAGCATGCCGATTCCGATGAAGTGGTCGATGCGGACGCCGGTCGCCTGCTCGACCGATTTCCACAGGCAGCTCGGGCCGCCGATCTGAAGCAGCGAGTTGATCTGCACGGCGCCATTCGGGTTGGCCTGCTGGCCGCTGTAGCCCCGGCCGCGGTCGCACCGGTACACCGGCACCATGGTGTCGCGCGGAATGCTCATCACCGTCACGTGGTGCCGCCCGGGCGAGATGTGGACGAGCATGATCGTGTCGGTGTTGTCGGTCTGGTCATGACCGGTACGCAGGACGTACTGCTGGTGCGGCGTCAATCCGGCCCGGCTGTCGTCGCCGTAGACCAGAATGTTCATGGAGTTCGTGCTGTACACCGGCGGGCGGTGGCCGAGGGCCTGCCCGGGCACCGAGACGCGGGTGATGCTGTCGTAAACAGCGCGGTACTTCAGGTACGCGGTCAGGGTTCCGGCGGCGACGATGACCACCACTGTGACCGCAACCCAGCGCAGCACGTGTCGCCCGCCTGTGCGCGGCCGTTCCCGCATTGCGCGACCTCCCGCTGCGACTGGGCACCAGTCCCCTGCCCAACGGATGCCAAAAGCCCGTAGTTCCCAAAATGTTACCCAGCCACGCAGGTTTCACCCGTATCAGGGCGTTCGTAACATGCTTGTAAGGGGAGGGGAGGAGGCGGCGGCGAGGCGGCGCAAGGCGGCTCGGACCAAGGCGGGGTCGGCGGTCGTCCAGAACGGCGGCAGCGAGGCGCGGAGGAAGTCGCCATAGCGAGCGGTCATCAGCCGGGGATCAAGCACGGCCACCACGCCGCGGTCGGTCATGGTCCGGAGCAGCCGCCCGGCGCCCTGGGCTAGCAGCAGCGCGGCCTGCGACGCGGCCACCGTCATGAAACCGTTGCCGCCGCGCGCGGCCACCGCGCGCTGCCGGGCCGAGGCCAGCGGGTCGTCGGGTCGCGGGAACGGGATCCGGTCGATGACGACAAGCTGCAGCGAGTTGCCTGGTACGTCGACACCCTGCCACAGCGACAGCGTGCCGAACAGGCACGTCGGTTCCTCCGCGGCGAACTGCCTGACCAACTGGGCGGTAACGTCGTCGCCCTGGCAGAGCAGCGGAAATCCGATCCGGTCGCGGAGCGCTCCGGCCGCCTCTTTCGCCGCCCGCATGGACGAGAACAGGCCAAGCGTGCGTCCGCCGGCCGCCTCGATGAGCTCTTCGAGCTCGGTCAGGTAGGCCCCGGGCAGCTGGTCCCGGCCCGGCGGCGGCAGATGCCTGGCCACGTACAAGATGCCGCTGCGCGGATGATCGAACGGGGAGCCCACGTCCATGCCAGTCCAGGTCAGGTTCTCCCCCTCCTCCTGACCGCCGGCGGGCAGACCCCACTGCAGCGCGAGCGGAGTGAAGGATCCGCCCAGGGCCAGCGTCGCCGAGGTGAGCGCGACCGTGCGCTGGCCGAAGAGCCTGGTCCGCAGCACGTGGCCGACCTCGAGCGGCGCCACCCGGAGCGTGGGCGCGCGCCGGGCGTCCTCGATGAACGGCCGGTCGAGCCAGACCACCTCGTCACGCGTGGTGATGTCGGCGCCGAACGCGTCGAGCACCCGGCTGGCGGTGCGCTGCAGGTCATCCAGCGCCGCCAGCGTCATCCGGGCCATCGCCATCCGCTGCGGGTCCTCCTCTCCGGCCGGGGCGCTGGCGCGAATCGCGTCCGTGCACGCGCTGGCGGCGTCCCGCACCGAGCTCAGCGTCGCGGCCAGCGTGTCGGACAGCCGGTCCATCCGGCCCGCGGGCGCGTCGCCGAGGTCTACGGTGAGGGCGGCCGCCGCCTGGCGCAGGCGGTCCGCCACCGCTGTGGCCGAGCCCTCCTCCGCCGCGGACTCGGTCAGACGCGCGCAGCGACGGGCCGCGGCGTCGGTGCCGGGACCTGACAGTTCGCCCGCGGTGGCCGAGGTCACCCGGTCCACCAGGTCGTGGGCCTCGTCGATGATCACCACGTCGTGCTCGGGGAGCACGTCGATGTCCGAGGTGGCGTCGATCGCGAGCAGCGCATGGTTGGTCACGACGATGTGCGCCTTGGCGGCGGTGTCCCGCGCCCGCTCGGCGAAACACCGCGAGCCGTACGGGCAGCGCTGCGCGCCGATACACTCCTGCGCGCTGACCGAGACCTGACGCCAGGCGGCTTCCGGGACGCCGGGGACCAGTTCGTCCCTGTCCCCGGTGGTGGTCTGGTCGGCCCAGTCGTGCAGCCGCTTCACCTGCCGGCCAAGCGGCGAGGCCGGACCACTGTCGGCCGGATCGAACAGCGAGTCTTGCGGGTCATCCGCCGCGCCGCCGCGCTGCCGGTGCAGGCACAGGTAGTTGCGGCGCCCCTTCAAGATGGCGAACTCCGGCTCCCGGCCAAGCAGCGGCGACAGGGCGGTGACCAGGCGCGGCAGGTCCCGGTCGATCAGCTGACGCTGCAGCGCGATGGTGGCCGTGGCCACCACCACCGTGTGCTCCGTCGTCATCGCATGCCGAACGGCCGGAACCAGGTAGGCCAGTGACTTCCCGGTGCCGGTTCCGGCCTGGACGGCGACGTGCTCGCCGGTGTCGATGGCCCGCTGCACCGCCTCGGCCATCGTGACCTGGCCTGGCCGCTCGGCGCCTCCGATACCCTCCACCGCCGCCGCGAGAAGCTCCGCGACATCCGGCACGGCCTTGCTCACCACTGACGTGCTTGTCCTGGTCTTGACCGGGGCTTCGGTGGCGGCGGCGGGCTTTTTCTGCGACGAACGGTCGCGACCAGGGGGCACCTCCGAACGCTACCGCGTGCCGTCGCCGGGCAGCGAATACGCGGGCACGAGGCCAGGTAGGCACGGCGTGTCAGGGAGAATCGTTCGGGTAAATTCTGCTTCTGACCAGAAGAGGACGGGACATGACCAGTGCAGATCTGCTGACGGACGCCTTCGGCCGGATCCGGGAGACGGTCCACGAGGCGGTCGGAGGGCTGACGGCCGGCCAGCTCGCGGCCCGGCTCGACGACGACGCCAACTCGATCGCCTGGCTGTGCTGGCACCTGACCCGGGTCCAGGACGATCATCTGGCCGGGGCCTTCGGGGTGCCGCAGGTATGGGACAAGGCGGAGAAGCGGTTCGAGCTGCCGTTTGCGCGCTCCGATATCGGCTACGGGCACAGCTCACAGCAAGTGTCCCAGCTGACCGTCCCGTCAGCCGGCGTGCTCACCTGGTACCAGGATCTGGTGCACGAGCAGGCCGTCCGGCTGGTGGCCGACGTCACGGACGCGGACCTGCGGCAGGTGGTGGACGAAGCCTGGGATCCGCCCGTAACGCTCGGCGTCCGGCTGGTCAGCGTGCTTTCTGACTGCCTGCAGCACGCCGGCCAGGCCGCTTTCATCCACGGCATCTTGCTCCGCCGGAGCTAGCGCCTCGAGGTCAGACGTGACCGGCCCGCTTGCTTTCCTGCGGGGTCGGCGGCAGCCAGCTCCAGCCGTCATGCCCGGACAGCTCATAAGCCCAGGGCGGTTCCGCGCCGCGGCGGGTGCAGGTGACCACCGAGGCGAAGATCGCGGCCTTGGTCGCGCGGCGCACGGCGGCCAGGTCACCAAAGTCGGCCTGGCCGAGCCCGTTGCCTATCCACCAGGTCAGGAAGGCCCCGCCGAACGCATCCCCGGCTCCGACCGTATCCACGATCGAAGCCGGCGGGACCTCGGCGCTGACCTCCTGCCCCGCGGCGAACGCTCGCACGGTGGCCGCGCCGTCGGTCACCACCACACAGGTTGGACCCCGGGCCAGGAGCTCGGCGGCGGCGGTCTTTGTATCCTGCCCGGGAAACAGGTAAGCGAGGTCCTCCGTACTGGTCTTGATCATGTCGACCCGGCAGGCGATCCGGTCCAGCCGGTCCAGGTACGCCTGCCGGGACGCGATCGCGCCCGGGCGGCAGTTCGGGTCGAGCATGACCGTGATCCCGGCCGGGAGCGAGGCGACCAGTTGCTCCAGGTGCGTGCCGATCGGTTCCATGACCAGGCCGAGGCTGCCGATGTGCAGCGCCGTCGTGCCCGCCGGGAGACTGGCCTGGCCGGGACCGATCGCGGCCGCCGAGGTGTCGGTCAGGTAGAACCGGTAGCCGGGGACGCCGGCCGGATCGACGTCGACGACCGCCAGCGTGGTGGGGGCCTCGGCGGCGGCCTCAAGGGCTACGTACACCCCGTGGCGGTCAAGGTCGGCCCGCATCAGCCGCCCGAACCGGTCTCCGGAAAGCCGGCCGAGGAAGACGGCGGGCTGACCGAGCCTGGCGATGGCGCGCGCGACGTTGAACGGGCCGCCGCCGAACCGGGCGTCCACATGGCCAGCTGAGTCCACGATCAGGTCGATCAGGGCCTCGCCCGCGACAGTGATCATGCGGGTATCCGGGGCAGCACGATAACGGCCCGCATAAGAGTTCCTCCCTTGATAACCAGCGCCTACTTGACCGCGCCCATCGACAGTCCGCGTACCAGCCTGCCCTGCGCCGACCATCCGGCGATCAATACAGGAAGCGAGGCGATCGTAGCCGCCGCCGACAGGTGCGCCAGGAAGGGGCCCTCGGGCTGAACAAAGCCGACCAGGTAAATGGGGATGGTCGCCGCGTTGAGCGTGGTGAGGTTGACGGCGAGGAAGAACTCGTTCCAGGCGAAGATGAAGCAGATGAGGGCGGCGGCCGCCAGGCCGGGGCTGATGATCGGCAGGATCACCTTGCGCAGCTGGGTCAGCAGGCCCGCGCCGTCGACGCGGGCGGCTTCGATGATCTCAGGCGGCACCTCGAGCAGGAACGACCGGAGCATCCACACCGCCACCGGCAGGTTCATCGCGGTGTACAGCAGGATGAGCAGCTGCACATGATCCAGCAGGTGCAGGTCCCTGGCGATGACGTACAGCGGGATGATGGCGCCGACAATCGGCAGCATTTTGGTGGAGATGAAGAAAAACAGCACGTCACGCCATTTGGGGACCGGGCGGATCGAGAGCGCATACGCGGCGGGCAGGGCCAGGATTATCACCAGCAGCGTCGACACCAGCGTGATGATCACCGAATGCTCAAGGTAGGACGGCAAGCCGTTCAGGCCGCCGGCTCCCTTCCACACCGACTGGTATTCCGACAGCGTCGGCTTGAAGATGAAATGCGGAGTGGGCGTGTCGGCGGTCGGCTCGGTCTTGAGGCCGGTCAAGGCCATCCACAGCACCGGGAAAAAGAACACGAGCACGACGACCCAGGTGAGCACGCCAAGCAGCAGCCGAGTCAGGGGCTTGGTCTGGCGTTCGGCGACGGTCCTCTTCTGCCGGCGGCTCATCGTCCCCTCATCCCCTCGTCGCTGAACAGACCGGAAATTGTCCGGAGCGCGAACGTCGCGATGAGAATGGTCGCGACGACCACGACCACGGCCATGGCCGAAGCCCGGCCGATATCGAATCCCTGGAAGCCGATCTGGTAAATGTAATAGGGCAGGTTCGTCGTGTCGGTGGCCGGACCTCCGGCCGTGATGATGTAAATCCCGTCGAAGGCCTGCACGATGTAGATGGATCCGAGCAGGACCCCGAGTTCGATGTAGGGCCGCAGCTGGGGTAGCGTCAGCGAGCGGAATATCCGCCAGGCGCCGGCCCCGTCGACCCGCGCCGCCTCCAGGATGTCCTCGTTCTGAGACTGCAGCCCGGCCAGCGCAAGCAGCACCATGAACGGCGTCCACTCCCAGGTCAGGAACGCGATGATGGTGGCCTGGGAATACGACCCGATCCAGTCCGTGCTGTGCAGGCCGAAAGGCTTGAGGAAGTAGTTAAGGACGCCGAAGGTCGTGTCCAGGATGGTGAACTTCCAGACCAGCGCGGCCGCCGTGGGCATGACCAGGAACGGGCTGATGATCAGCGTCCGGAGGAAACCGCGGCCGAAGACGTAACGGTTCAGCAGGAGCGCGATACCCACGCCGAACAAAACCGAGAGGATGACCGGCACCGCGGTGAGGAGCACGGTATTGATTACAGCCGAGCGGAAGATCGGGTCACTGAAGACGTGATCGTAATTGTAGAGAGTGGGGAAGTCTCTCGGCGCGGTGGGGTAATTCAGGTTGTACCGCTGAAAGCTGTACCACAGGGTCAGCACGAACGGGATCTGGGTCACGATGAACATGAACACCAGCGCCGGCACGAGGGGCAGCCGGCGAACCCACGACGCGCCGCGGGGGTGACGTGCGGGCGGGGGTTGAACCTGCGGGACCGCGGGCGGGGAGTCAATCACATTAACCAACGCCGTTGTCCTCTCTGGCGGATCCGGCGGTCGCAGTAGCCATTATGCGGTTGGCCCGCGGCGGCGTCCGGCTGGGACGCCGCCGCGGCGATCTGGGTGCTTACTTGTAGCCGGCGGTGATGACCGCTTGCTGGGCTATCGTCTGGCTCTTTTGCAAGGCCGTCGCGACCGACATCTGGCCGTCGATCGCGGCCGTGATATTGGCCGAGACCAGGTTGCCGAACTCCTCGAACTCCGGAATGCCGACGTACTGGACACCGGGGACCGGCTGCGGGAGGAGACCCGGCTTGACGACGTTGATCGAATTGATCTCCTGCAGCGTCAGGTTGGCGAAGTCACCGGCCGCGGCCACATACTTCGGGTTCTGGTAAGTCGACGTGCGGGTTCCCGGCGGGACGCTGGCCCAGCCGTTCTTGGAGGCGTCATAGGCGATGTAGGTCTTGGAGGTGGCCCAGTCCATGAACGTCCACGCCTGCGACGAGTGCTTCGAGGCGCCTTCGAGAGCCAGCGCCCAGCTCCACAGCCAGCCGGAGGAAGTGGTCTTGTCCACCGGAGCCGGGGCAAAGCCGATCTTGCCCTGGACGGGGCTGCCCGCGGCGTCAAGAGTCGACGCGGCGACCGTGGCGTCGTACCACATGGCTGCCTTCTGCTGCTGCATGATGTTCAGGCACTGGTTGAAGCTGTCGTTACCCGCGCCCTTTTCACCGTAATTCTTGACCAGGTTGACGTAGAAGTTCGTCGCCTGCTCGAACGGCGGCGAGGTCAGCTGCGCTTGCCAGCTCGTGTTAAACCACTGCCCGCCGAAGGTGTTCACCACGGTGTCCAGCGAGGCGAGGTTGTCGCCCCAGCCGGTCAGGCCGCGCAGGCAGATGCCGGCCACGCCCTTGGCCGGGTCGTTCAGCTTCTGCGCCAGCGTGGCGATCTGGGCCCAGGTCGGGTGGGCAGGCATCGTCACGTGGGCGGCGGCGAACATCGCCTTGTTGTACATCATGAAGGACGACTCGCCGTAGAAGGGCACGGCGTACAGCTGGCCGCCGGACGACAGAGCGGACCGGATCGGCGGCAGGATGTCGTTGACGTCGTAGCTGGCGTCGCTGGCGGCATCGGTGGTCAGGCTGCTGATCCACTTGTTCTTGGCCCACGAGGCGATGTCGTTCGGGCCGATCATGACCACGTCGTACTGACCGCCACCCGCGGCGACATCCTTCTCGACGTCAGCGCGTTCGGTGTTCTCGTCGTAAGTAACGAACTTCACCTTGATATTGGGGTGGCTGGCCTCAAAGCCAGCAGGCGTCAACTGCTCAATCGTGGTCATCAAGGGATTAGCGGTCACCGCCACGGTGATCGTCACCGGGCCGGAGGAGGTTGAGCTCCCCGATGACCCTGACGACGAACACGCGGCTAGCGCCAGCAATCCGGTGGTCGCGATAGCAGGCAGCGCGATCATCCTGCTTCGCCTATTTCGGCGGATGAGCACTGTTCTCCTCCTTGAGATAGTCCCCCGGCGGGACCGTCAGATTGAACTTTGCGGCGCGCCTACGCAGCGCCGGAGCGGAGGTGACGCTCGCCACATCACTTCCGGACATCGTTGTCCGAACTTTGCGCCGATCGGCTACTGGTGTCAATAGTTCCAGACGTGTTTCAGGGATACGATCTGATATCGGCACTGTTTCCCGGAAACCTGTCCTCCGGGCGGCCGAGAGTGCCAGTCAACTTGTTCCCATGCTGTTACGCAATTGTTATCAAGCCGCTTCGCTGACAGTGAAAATCATGTACGCTGCGGCTCCCTCTGGTCACAGCAGGCTTGCCCAGCCACCTAATGACGTCTGTTACGAGGCTCAATACTCATAGAGCGGCGTGCTCCCACCCGTTCAGCTGGCGGTGCGGAACCGCGAGCCGGAGGGCAGAGCCGTATCCCGCGACCTTGCCGATTAGTGCTAAATGACCTCTTGGACAACGATGTCGGCACAGGTAAGGTGCGAAGGGCCATGGCAAGGGGCGAAGCAGGCGCAGGCGGTACCGCGGGACGGCGCGTCAAGACCGGCGACCCGGTACCGCGTGCCGTGCGGCGCGGGACCGTGCGGCGCGGAGCCGCGCGGCCGACCATGCGCGACGTCGCCATCTCGGCCAGGCCAGCCCCGCCCTGGTCGCGTTTGACGACTTCGAGTTCGCCGATATGTTGACCCCAGGGGTAACCGTCCTGTCCCAGGACGCGGCCAGTATCGGGCACGTGGCGGCCGAGCTGCTTTTCCGTCGGCTTGGCGGCGATGATGGTCCCACCCAGCGCGTTTACTTGCGGACCAAGCTTATTTCTCGCGGCTCGGGAGAGATCACGCCGTGACTGTACCTTTTGTTGTGGTAAGAGTCGGCTTAGGGCCAGTACGGAGGGGGTCTCGATGCCACCAGGAACTGCGAGTTCGTCAGGGGCGCAGTCAGTATCGTCGACAGTCATGGAGTCAGTCCCCGGCTACCGTCCGGTGGTGACGCCGCTGGCGCCGATGCCCGTGCCGTCGCCCCCGCCGTGCCGGGCCACGATGCGAGACGTGGCGGCGCTGGCCGGGGTGAGCCTGAAGACGGTGTCCCGGGTCGTCAACGGCGCCACGACCGTGGACGCCGATCTGGCGGCCCGGGTGCGCCGCGCCGCCGCGCAGCTGAACTACCGGCACAACATGACCGCGAGCAACTTGCGGCGCGGGGACCACAAGTCGTTCATGATCGGCCTGATGCTTGAGGATGTCAGTAACCCGTACTCATCGAGCGTGTACCGCGCGGTAGAAAACGTGGCCCGCGAGCGCGGAGTGGGACTGCTGGCCGGCAGCCTGGACGAGGATCCGGTCCGGGAACGCGAGCTGGCTTCCACCTTGGTCGCGCGGCGAGTCGACGGCCTGATCATCGTTCCGGCCGGACGTGACCATTCGTACCTGCGGGACGAGCAGGAAGTGGGCACCGCTGTGGTTTTCGTGGACCGCCCGCCCGCACTGCTGCCCGCCGACAGCGTCATGGTCGACAACCGCGACGGCGCCATCGCGGCCGTCAGGCACCTCGTCGGTTATGGCCACCGCCGCATCGCCTTTCTAGGTGACCTGGTCTCGATTGCGACCTGCCAAGATCGCTACTCGGGCTACCAGGATGGGCTGCGTGAGGCGGGGCTGACCGAGGACCCCCGGATCGTCCGTCGCGATCTGCACACCGCCGCGGCCGCCGAGGCGGCCGCGACCGAGCTGCTGACCGGGCCCGAGCCTCCGTCGGCGCTGTTCAGTGCGCAGAACCTGATCACGCTGGGCACGGTCAGGGCGCTGCGAGCCATCGGCGTCCAGCACCGCACGGCGATGGTCGGCTTTGACGACGTGCCGCTAGCTGACATGCTCGACCCACCGGTTACGGTGGTGGCCCAGGATGTGGCAGCCATCGGGACGCTGGCGGCGCAGATCCTGTTCCGCAGGATCGACGGAGACGTTTCTGAGCCGCGGGCGCACATCGTCCCGACCCGCCTGGTGGCCCGGGGCTCGGGCGAGATCACCCCGCCCTAGCTGGCCGACTCGCCTTGCGCAGCACCTGGCCAGGCTGAATAATGACGTGCGCGGCGGCTTCCTGCGAGAATAGCCGCCACGGGGTCCAGAGACGCGGCCCGCTCTTGCTGGCTGAGCCATTAGGGGTGACACGTGTCTGGTGGGCACTACCCAGTGCTGTGGATCGGGCAGGTAGCGGTGGTGACGCTACCTGCGGAGGTCGACGTGACGAACGCCGACCAGGTCCGGGAAGACCTGCTCTCCGTGGTCAACCAAGGGGCGGTTCTGCTCGTCGCCGACATGAGCAACACGACCTTCTGCGACTCTGCCGGGGTAAGCGCGCTGGTACGTACCTTCAGGCGGGCATCAGCCAGTTCAAGCGGGCTGCGGCTGGTAGTGAGCACGCCGGCCGTGCAGCGAGTCCTCTCCATCACCGGGGTCGATCGGCTGCTCGGCGTCTACGGAAGCGTCGCCGCCTCGATGGCGGGTCCTTACGGCCTATCCGGTCAGAACAGCCAGGATGCCCGGTCGCGGCTCGGCCGCGCCTGATCCACGGCATCATGGCTGGTGGTTAACGTCTCCTCGAAGGGGGGCGGCGGCTGGGGCGGCTCGCCGGTCACGCTGGTCACCACCGAAGCGGCAATATCGCGCAGTTTGACGTTGTTATTTTGCGACGCGGACCGCAAGATAGAAAATGCATAGGATTGCGTGCAGCGCTCCCTGGCCATAATAATTCCCAGCGCCTGATCAATAATCGTCCGCGATGCGAGAGACGAGCGCAGCTGATCGATAAGATTGGCATTCCAGGCTAGCCTGGTGGCCAGGGTAAGAGCGCCGGAAGCATTTTCGGCAAAGCTCTCGGCACGCTTCGCTTCGGCCGCACCGAACGCCGACGCCGTCCGCGCGTAGAGGTTAATAGCTCCGATGGAATGACCGTCAGCGGTCAGCGGAAGCGCCAGGCAAGACCGGACTCCCGCGGCCGCCGCCTGTGTCTCAAACTCAGGCCAGCGTGCCTTGTCGGCCGTGTCCTCAATGCATACGACATGGCCGTCACGCATCGCACGCAGACACGGGCCGTCGTCGAACTCGTATTGCAGTTCGTCTACCTGGGCGGCCACCTGGTCACTGCACGCTACCGTCACCGGCCGCCCGTCAGGCTGCATCGTCATTCCGCACGAAATGCCGCCGTCGATGAGGCCAGCGGCAAGTACGGACATCTCTTGAAGAAACTGCTCGACGCTTTCCGTGCCGAGCAACGCATCCTGCAGCTTTTTAAGACTTTGCCCGCCGTCGTCAGGTTCATTAACCATAGATACACCCGTTACCTGATGCGCGATCCCGCACATATTTGCACTTTTCTCCGCATACTACCCATGGTCAGCGGCTTAAACGCCGACGCCCGGGTTGGTGGCTTTCGCGTTGGTCGGGTATCCGTATTGGCGCCTCCGGGCTGGCGACAATGGGTTAACCTCAGTAACTAAGCGACACTCTATACAGGTCATTTGTCCCGTTTGGCAGATATCGAGCAGAGCAGGAAGCGGACTCCGCACGCCTTTCGTTGGAGCAAGATGAAACTCCGGAAGATACTCGTCGCATCGGCGGCCGCGATCGCGACGCTCGCCGCAGGATGCTCCAGCGGGTCCGGGGCCGGCGCCGCTAAACTCCCGCTCGAGAAGACCAGCCTCGTGGTCGACGCGTTTCCGGCCATCGACTCCGCGGGCCTGTACATCGCCGAGACCGACGGACTCTTCGCCGCCCAGGGGCTGCGGGTGAAAATCGTGCCGGCGGTAAAGATCCCGCCCGCTACCCAGGACCTGATCGACGGCCAGCTCAACGGCACGTACGACGTTACTGCCGGGGACTACGTCAGCTATATCGGCAACGAGGCAGCGGGCAAAGCCCGGCTGCTGATCATCGCCGAGGCGTCCTTCCTGCAACCGAACGTGCTAGCGCTGCTCGTCAACGGCGGGTCGCCTGTCAGCTCGGTCAGCCAGCTCAAGGGCAAGACGGTCTCGGTCAACGCGCCGGACGGCATTGGCACCTTGCTGCTCGACTCGGTGCTCGCCCAGCACGGCCTCACCCCCAGCCAGGTGAAGTTCAACGACAATGTGCCCTTCCCGGCCGTGCCGAGCGCGCTGAGCGGCAACGCCGTCACCGCGTCGTTCTCCCCCGAGCCGTTCGTCAGCCTGGACGAGCAAAGCGCCGGCGTGGAAGAGCTGGCCGATCTCGACCAGGGCTCCACCGAGGACTTCCCGATCCAGGGCTACGCGGTGACCCAAGCGTGGGCCACAGAAGTACCCCGGCACGCTGAGGGCGTTCACCACGGCGCTGGCGCAGGGCCAGGAGATCGCCGACACCGACCGCGCCGCGGTGGAGCAAGCGGTCGAGAGGTACCTCGGCATCAGCCGCACGGCCGCGGCGCTGATCTCGCTCCCCGCGTTCCCGGTCGGAGTCGACGCCGGGCGGCTGCAGCGCGTGGTCACCGCGATGCTCCGGTTTAACCTGCTTCCCCAGAGTGATCGCTTGTTCAAGATCACCACCATGACCGGGGGCTGACCGCCGCCGTCGGCGGTGCCAGCGCCACGGCCCGGCAGGCCGCCGCCGTGGCGCTGGCCGCCTTCGTCCTGCGGACGGTGCTCGTACCGGCCGTGATGCAGCTGTGCGGCCGAGCCAACTGGCGGCTGCCCCGCTAGCTTGACCGCCGCCTGTCGCCGCCTGTCGCCCCTTGGCCATCGAGGCCCCTCGCGCAGGAGCGCCTCGATCCACTCTCATAGCCCGGTTTATGGAAGGATTACCGCATGCATGAATCCCCTGCGCCAACTCTTCAGCCGACTCTTCAGCGACCGCGGTACGGCGTTGACGCGCCGCGGTACCCGGCGGTTCTCGGCGCTGCCGGGGTGGCGTGCTGCCTGGCCGCCGCCCGGCGGCGGCCAGGCAGAATCGCGATGGCGGCCGCCGGGACGGTACTGCTGGCTAACGCCGGGTTGTACTTGCACGCCACGCTCCGCGGCAAGCTGCGCATCTGGGAACGAGAACTGGATCGCGCCGGCCTGCAAGGCAACGAGCAACTGCTGGACCTGGGCTGTGGCCGCGGCGCAGTGCTGATCGCGGCGGCCAGACGGCTGCCGGCGGGACGCGCCGTCGGCGCGGACCTGTGGACCAGTGATCAGAGCGGCAACAGTCCCGAAGTCACGCTCGCCAACGCCGCTGCGGCCGGGGTCGCCGACCGGGTGGAAGTGCACACGGCCGACATGACGGCGCTGCCGTTCCCGGACGGTTCATTCGACGTCGTGACGAGCGCGCTGGCCATCCACAACATCCCGTCGCCCGAGGGCCGCTACCGCGCGGTGGACGAGGCCATGCGGGTGCTGCGCCCGGGCGGGCAGCTGCTCATCGCCGATCTCTCGCCCAATCCCAGGAAGTATGCCGTCCACATCGGCCAGGGCAAACTGCGCTCATTGGGGCCCGGCTACTGGTATGGCGGCCCCTGGTTCACCACGCTGCTGCATGTCGTCAAGGAACGCTAACTGCCGGCCGGGCGAGGGCGGGCGAAATTCGCGGCTGCGATGGGGTAATACAGCCCAGCACATGCCGGCCGTCGCCGGACAGCCCGTACCGGCTGACAGGCCAGTATCCGGCCTAAGCCTCAATCCACCGACCGGGGTTTTTTCCCAGGTCCCTCCCAAACGGCAAAAGCTCCCATCCTCTGTATAGGATGAGAGCTGCCCGTGGGGCCCCTGAGCTGGACTTACATCTGTGGGCGATACTGGGATCGAACCAGTGACCTCCTCGGTGTGAACGAGGCGCTCTCCCGCTGAGCCAATCGCCCGCCGCCGGTCCTGAAGACGGAGCCGGGGTAACCCCGGCACCGTCATCCGGCGCTCCCATAGGGTAGCGCATCTTCCCGGCCGACGGCACGCCTGTCCGGCGAGCGCCAAGCCGAGGGCAGGTCCCGCCGAGCCTGGCCGGTCGTCACACTAAGTAATGTTAAAATCCTGCGAACGTACGCATAGAAACGTCTTTTATTACGCTAAGTATTGGTAGTGAAACACCTTGTAGATAAGTGCATGAGATCAAAGTCACAGGCTATGCAATCGACCTACAAGAACACTAAACTGCTTCAACATCACAGCCTTGAGGTGACTGAATTTGTCCAGGTCAAGGCACGGTGATGACTGGTCTTCCGGTTGGGTACGAAAGGCGCAAAACGGGAATGATTTATCATCTCGGAAGGCTTCACCCTCCGTATGCGCCACCGTCAGCATCAGGAAACTCGGATCGGCAGTGCCCGATGGTCAGGGACCCGGCTAGGTAGGGGTGGGTAGACGATGAACCGGAGCGGCGGCACCTCCATCTCGGCTGAACTCGGGCTCAGGCTTGTCGTCCCACAGCAAACGGTTGTCCCCCTGGTCGCCAGCCTGTACTACAGCGGCAGCGATCCCTACGCCGTGCGCATGGCGTTCCACGTCGGCACCGACGAGCCGGTCGAGTGGATTTTTGCCAGAGACCTGCTCGCCGCCGGGATCGAGTCCAGGCACGGCGAGGGTGACGTGCTGGTATGGCCGTCACCCGGCTCGTACGCGGAAACCGACGACCCCGATGTAACCGGCACGGCGGATGGCAGCGGAGTGGTCCTGAATATCGAGTTGTCGTCCCCATTCGGCCAGGCCCACTTCGAAGCGCCCGCGCAGCCAATGTCGGCGTTCCTCCAGCGCACCTACCAAATCGTCCCGGTCGGCCGGGAAAGCGACTACATCGATATCGAGACGGAGCTCAACGACCTTCTCCGCAGCGCGTAACAGAGGCGGAGTTACCGGAACGCAGGGCAGGCCTCGGTGGCCACGCGGCAGATTTCCGGCAGCAGCGTGTCGATAGCGGCGAGCTGGGCCGCCACTTCCCGGTCGACATCCATCCGGGGCACCGACGAGCGCACAAGCGCGTGCACGGCTTGCAGCGGGACGCTCGGGCTGGCCACCGGCTCCCGCAGGTCCACGCCCTGCGCGGCACAGCAGATCTCGACCGCCAGGCAGGCGCGGACGTTGGCCACCACCTCCCGCAGCTTGCGCACCGAGGTCCAGCCCATCGACACGTGGTCTTCTTGTTTGCCCGAGGTGGGAATGGTGTCCACGCTGGCCGGATGCGCGAGTACCTTGTTCTCGCTGACCAGCGAGGCGGCCGTGTACTGCGCCAGCATGAAGCCGGAATTGGTTCCGGCCCCGGGCGCGAGGAACGGCGGCAGGCCGCGGGAGAACGCCGGATCCAGCATCCGGTCGACCCGCCGTTCGCTGATCGAGGCGAGCTCGGAGATGGCCATCGCCAGCATGTCGGCGGCGAACGCGAGCGGTTCACCGTGGAAGTTGCCCGTCGTCATGACTTCGCCGTCGGGCACGATGACGGGATTATCCACCACCGCGCCTAGCTCGATGGTGAGCACCCCGGTGGCGAAGCTGAGCACGTCCCTGACCGCCCCGTGCACCTGCGGCGCACATCGCAGGCAGTACGCGTCTTGCACCGCGTGCCTGCTGTGACGGTGGCTGGCCAGCAGCGACGACCCGGCGAGCAGCTGGCGCAGGTTGGCCGCGCTGACCAGCTGGCCCGGATGCGGCCTGATCACCTGAACTCGCTCGTCGTAGGGCCGGTCGGTGCCGAGCAGCGCCTCGACCGACAGCGCGCAGGCTACATCCGCGGCCTGGACCAGCATGGCGGCTTCATACACCGAGAAGGCCAGCAGCGCCTGCATCGGCTCGGTCCCGTTGACCAGCGACAGCCCCTCCTTCGGGGCCAGTGTCAGCGGCTCGAGCCCGTGTTCACGCAGAACCTCGGCGGCCGGACGGCCGGACGGCAGGTCACCGGGGCAGCGCAGCCGCCCCTCCCCGATCAGCGGCTGAGCCAGGTGCGCGAGCTGCGCCAGGTCGCCTGAGGCACCCACCGAGCCCTTGCCCGGGATCACCGGCAGCAGGTCACGCGCGAGCAGCTCAAGGAGCCGGGCGGGTAGCTCCGCGCGGACCCCGGAGTATCCGGCCGCGAGCGTCCTGGCCCGGAGCAGCAGGATCGCGCGTACCGCCTCGTCCTGCAGGGGCGCACCGATGCCCGCCGCGTGCGACCGCACGATCGCGCCCTGCAGCGTGGCCAGGTCGGCCTCCCCCACCGGCGTGTCGGCCAGCGCGCCGAACCCGGTGTTCACCCCGTACACCGGCGTGTCGCCGCCGAGCGCCTTCACGACGACCGAGCGGCTCGTCTCCATCCGCCTGGGTACGTCTGCGCCTAGTCGCGCCCGTGCTTGCCCGTACGCCACGGCCACGACGTCGTCGATCGTCAGCGGGCTGCCATCTACCACCACTTCACGCATGACCGAAGCCTCCCATGCCCGTGGGCCGGAGATGGCCCGAACCCTGCTCTAGGACCCTCCACGGTAACGCCGTGACCGTTCGGTCTTCACCGGAACGGGGTACCGAGTTTGCATGAGCGGCGGGATCGGCTACAGTTCTCAACGCACCCAGGTGCATGCGGACGTGGCTCAGTTGGTAGAGCATCACCTTGCCAAGGTGAGGGTCGCGGGTTCGAATCCCGTCGTCCGCTCTCGAGGGTCGTTTGCCCTTGCGGCGGAGTGGCCGAGTGGTTTAGGCAAGGGCCTGCAAAGCCCTGTACACGGGTTCGATTCCCGTCTCCGCCTCCCGGATTCGAGCCGAGATACCGGGGATGGACCGCACACCGTCGCGTCGTTGCAGTGGACACCAGCTCCGCGCCTATCCGGCGTAGTCCCCGCAACACGGGATCCATTCGCCGTCTCCGCCGCCTAGGGGCGGCGGGCAGTTTGAGCGGCGGACGGTTAGGGCGGCCGGGCTGGATGAGGCCGGCTTCGTAGGCGAGGACCACGACCTGGACCCGGTCCCGCAGCCCGAGCTTGGCCAGGATCCGGCCGACGTGGGACTTCACGGTCGCCTCGGAAACGTACAGGCTGGCCGCGATCTCGGCGTTGGACAGGCCCTGGGCTACCGCGATCAGCACCTCGCGCTCGCGCTCGGTCAGCGTGCCCAGCCTCGGGTAGCGCTCCGCCTGCTGGCTCGCGGACAGGGGCAGCACCTGGGCGTACTCCTCCAGCAGGCGGCGGGTCACCCGGGGCGAGATAACCGCGTCGCCGGCCGCGACCGTCCTGATGGCGGCGACGAGGTCGGCCGGGCGCACATCCTTGAGCAAGAAGCCGCTAGCTCCGGCCCGCAGCGCCCCGAAGGCGTACTCGTCCAGGTCGAACGTCGTCAGCACCAGCACCCGGACCGCGGGCGTCCGCGGCGGTGATCCGCCGGGTCGCCTCGATGCCGTCGGTGCCCGGCATCCGGATATCCATCAGCACCACATCCGGCGCATGACGGCGGGCCAGGGCGACGGCTTCCTCGCCGTTGCTCGGCTTCCGCGGCCACCGTGATGTCGCCCTCGGCCTCCAAGATCATCCGGAAGCCGCGGCGCAGCAGCGGCTGGTCGTCGGTCAGCAGGACGGAGACGCTCATCTGGCTGGCGCCCTCACGCCGGTCACCTGCTGCGGGCGGAAGGTCGCCTCGACCAGCCAGCTCCCGTCGGCGGCGGGCCCGGCGCACAGGGTGCCGTGGTGCAGGGCCACCCGCTCACGCATGCCGTCCAGGCCGTGCCCCTGACCGAATACCGCCGGGGTCTTCGGGTTTGGCGCGGCGGCGGTGCCGTCGTCGGTCACCCGGATCGTCACTTCGGGATCGGCGTAGGCGATGGTGACCTGCGCGCGGCCGGCCGCGGCGTGCCGGAGCGTGTTGGTCAGCGCCTCCTGCACGATGCGGTAGACGGTCAGCTCGGCGGCCCCGCCGAGGGGAAAGGGCGTGCCTTCTGTGACCAGGGCAGCGGACAGGCCGGTGGCCCTGACCCGGTCGACGAGCGCGCCCGAGGTCGGCGACACCGGGTTGCGGGGCCAGCCCGAGGGCGGCTCGTCGGTCCGCAGCACACCGAGCATGGCCCGCATGTCGGCCAGGGCCCGCCGGCCGGCCTCGGCGACCTCGGTCATCGCCTCGGCTCCCTGGGCAGGGTCGGCCCGGCCCACGATGGCCGCGGCATCGGCCAGCGTGATGACCACAGACAGGCTGTGGGACACGATGTCGTGGAGCTCGCGGGCGATCCGGGTCCGCTCGGCGGACGCCGCGATCTCGGCCTGCTGATCCCGCTCGGTCTCGAGCCTGCGGGCGCGCTCGTCCATCCACGCCAGATACCTGCTGCCCGAGGCCGCGGTCAGGCCGGTAAACAGCGCGGCCACGACGGTCGCGGTGAGGAAGATCAGCGATCGTCCCGGCGTCCCGGCCGGCACCCACTTGACCGCCGCCATGACGGCGCCTGCTTCGAGCAGCCCGGCGGCGATCAGGGCACGGGCGCGGGATTGGTGGGCCGCCACCGTATAGAGCGCGATCAGCAGCGCCGCGTCACCCATCAGCGGGAAACCCAGCAGCCACTGGGCCAGCGCGATGCCGCTGGTCACCACGAACACCGAGGCCGGCCAGATGCGGCGGACGGCGATCACGGCGATCAGCACCGTCTGGACGATGGCGGCCCGCGGGCCCGCGAACGCTGACCCCGCCAGCCATACCGAGGACAGGACCAGGAGCACCGCGGCCACCAGGGCGTCGGTCGCCAGCGGGTGGATGCGGGCGACGCGGCGGCCGCTGGAGAACAGGCCGCGAGTGATCTCATCGGGCTGGGCCAGCTCGGGCCCTGGCTGGGTGAGCCACAGGCGTACCGTCGCCGCCGCCGCGCGCTTCGGCCAGCGGGGAAGCTCGGTCGATGGTGCCCAAGGTGCGTCCTTCGCGTGATTTACCCGCAGCGTACCGTCGAGGTCAGCGGGCCTGCGTCCGACCTGAGGATGAGACGGGCCGGCCAGATTTCGTCCTCCTGGCTATCCCGCTCGCGGACCGGCCCGGCGTACCGTTCCTCTAGCGTCACTTGACGATGGAGAGGACCATTGCCTGCTGGATGGCCTGGCTGAATCGCGTGCTCACTGCCCGAGTTGACTTCGACCCGGCGGCCACCAGCAGCCCTCGGCCTGCGTCTGCTGCTGGCGCTGATCGTTTCTGTGGCGGGGTCGCTGGCGGCCGACGCGATCTGCGTCCGGATCGGCACGGCCATCTTTCCCGCCACCGTTGGCTATGTCCATTTCCGGTTTTCCGACTACGCCAAGCTGACGGTCGTCGGCGTGGTGATCGCCTGCCTGTCCTGGCCGATCGTCACCCGGATAAGTTCCGCGCCGCGCTGGCTTTTCTTCCGGCTGGCGGTATTGGTCACGCTGCTGCTCTGGCTCCCTGACCTGTACATCTTGGACCTGGGCCAGCCGGGCCGCGCGGTCGCGGTACTTATCGTCATGCACCTGGCCATCGCGGTGGTCACCTACTGCAGCCTGGTGCACATCGCCAGGGTCAGGCCGGCGCCCGGCCGGCCAGTCACGTTAGAATGCCGGACGCCGGTCCGGATCGCTACGCGGGACGCAGAGGGTGAGGTAAGCAGGGTGAAGTCCGCACCCGTTCGCAGCCGCACCCTAGCGGAGATGGTCCTCCCCGAGCCCGTGGCCGCGAAGGTGCCGGAAATCACCTGGCTGTTCTGGGTGATCAAGATCCTCACCACCTGCGGCGGCGAGGCGGTGTCGGATTACCTGGCCCAGGGCAACCGGCTGGCGGGCGGCGCCGCCGAGGCTCTCCTGATGGTGATCGCCCTGACGTGGCAGTTCAGGACCCGCCGCTACACCGCGGCCGCCTACTGGTTCCTGGCCTACGTGATCGCGATCTTCGGCACTGGGGTGTCGGACGCACTGCACCTGTTCGCCGGCATCCCCTACGCGGGCACCACGCTGGGCTGGGCCATCGTGCTCGCGCTGATTTTCTGGCGGTGGGACCGCAGTGAGGGCACGCTGTCCATCCACAGCGTCGTCACGCGGCGGCGGGAGATGTACTACTGGGCCGTGGTGTTCGCCACCTTCGCGCTCGGCACCGCTCTCGGCGACTTCACCGCCACGGTGCTCGGGCTGGGTTATCTCGCGTCCGGGATCATGTTCGGCCTGATCATCTTGATCCCCGCGGTGGCCTGGTCACGGTACGGCCTCGGCGCGGTCGCCGCCTTCTGGTTCGCCTATGTGGTGACCCGGCCGCTCGGGGCGTCGTTCGCCGACTATTTCGGGCGGCCGCACTCGCTCAGCGGCGTCGATTTCGGGTCGGGGAAAACGGCCGTCATCGTGGCGATCGCCGTCGCCGTCCTGGTCGGCTATCTTTCTGTCACCCGCCGCGACATCCAGCCGCCCGCGCCCGACCCGGCGGAACCGCAGGCAACTCCGCAAATGACTCCACGGCAGCCTGCCGCGCAACGATTATTGACGGTGGTGTGGGTAAGTATCAGGCATGGTCAGGATTAAGCGCTGGGTCACGGGCAAGCGCAAGAGCGTCGTATGGTCTGAACCGCAGTTGCCGCCTTTCGTTAAGATCAATCCGGACAGCCCGCCCGGCATCGGCGACGGTCTGCAGCCCGGCGATCTGTCCATGGCCTCCGCGATGGAGGAGTTCCTGGAAATGGATGAGGGCGAAGGCGAGCCGGTCTGATCCTGGGCTAGCCTCTGCGGGCCAGGGACGGTGTGCGCGGTGGTGAGTTCAGCTACGCCCTGACCGTTTTCCTGATACCGAGCGAGGAGGTTCGCGATGCCTGCTGGGCCAGCGCGCTCGGGCCGCGAGCCGGACGCCGCCCAGCTGTTCGCCGCGGCCGAAGCCGATTTCGCCCGCTACGAGGTGGTCAAGGACCTCGTCGACGAGTGCATCGACCTAGCGCTGAACTACCGCCAGAGCGGGCATCCGGGCGGGTCGCGGTCCAAGGTGCACATGATGCTGGCGCTGCTGCTTTCCGGCGCCATGCGCTGGGACGTCCTGCGGCCCTGGCGGCGGTTCGGGGACCGTTTTGTCTTGTCCGCAGGCCACACGGTACCGCTGGTCTACGCCACCCTCGCGGTGCTCAACGAGGCGGTCCGGGCCAGGCACGAGCGCACCGGAGCGGCCGAGTTCGCCTTTCCCGACGACGGCAGGCAGACGCTCACCTGGGAGTGGCTGCTGCGGCTCCGCCGGCGCGGCGGACTGCCAGGACACGCCGAGATGCAGGGCAGGACCTTGTTCCTGAAGTTCAACACCGGACCCTCCGGGCACGGGATGCCGCCCGCCGCGGGTGAAGCGCTCAGCCTGAAGCTAGCGGGCGCCGGCCAGGTGAAGGTCTTCGTCTTCGAAGGCGAAGGCGGTCTCACCCCCGGCGCGGCGCACGAGACCAAGAACACCGCATGGGGCCTTGGCCTGGACAACCTCGTCTTCATGGTCGACTGGAACGACTTCGGCATTGACCCGCGGCCGGCCTTCGAGCGTGGTGGCGGGCGGGCCAGCCGACTGGTTCGCCCCGTACGGCTGGCGGGTCACCGGCACGGAGCATGGCATGGAGTGGGGACCGGTGACCCAGACGGTCCTGGACGCGGCCTGCGGCGCCAACCCGGGCCAGGTGCCGACGATGGCGTGGTTCCGCACGCAGAAGGGCCGCGGCTACGGCAAAGTCGACGCGGCGAGCCACGGAACCCCGTTCGGCCTTAATACAGAACCGTTCTGGCTGGCCAGGAAGCAGTTCATGGCCCGCTACGGGGTGGCTTACGAAGGCGTTGACGCCCCCGCTCCGAAGGACGCGAGCGCGGTGCAGGCCCAGGCCACCGCGAACCTGCGAGTCGCGATGAGCGTGCTGCGCCGTGACGAGGACCTGGTGACCTGGCTGTCGGACCGGCTGCTGGCGATCGCGGGTACCGTGCCTGAATCGGTCGAAGGGTTCCGGCTCGGCCAGCCCGAGGTCTTCTCCGACCGCCGCCTGTTCGACGTGGCCAGTTATCCGGACAGCATGTGGAAGAAACCGGGTGAGCAGGCACCGAACCGGGCCTGGCCGCCTGGGGCGCCTACGTCAACTCGCTTGCGCTGCGGGATCATGGCCGGCCGCTGTTCATCGCCGCGTCGGCTGACCTGGCCGAGTCCACCAACATCGCCGGATTCGGCCACGACTTCGACGGCGTCCCCGGCACCGGCTGGTACGAGCGGTCGGCGAACCCGACGGGGGCGCTGCTGCCCACCGAGATCACCGAGTTCAGCAACGCCGGAATGGTGGCCGGCCTGGCCACGGTCAACCTGGCCGAGAACCCGTTCGAGCAGTTCGACGGTTTCTGGGGCGCGTGCTCCACCTACGGCTCGTTCTCTTACCTGAAGTACGGGCCGATGCGGCTGTTCAGCCAGCTGGCCCAGGACACCGAGCTGAAGGTGGGCAAGCTGCTGTGGATCGCGGGCCACTCAGGACCCGAGACCGCGGAAGACTCGCGCACCCACTTTGGCATCTTCTCGCCGGGGGTCACCCAGCTGTTCCCCGAGGGTCACGTCATCGACCTGCATCCGTGGGAGTACAACGAGGTCCCGGTGCTGCTCGCCGCCGCCTTCAGCACCGACGTTCCGATCGTGGCGCTGCACCTGACCCGGCCGCCGGTGGAGATACCCGATCGTGAGGCTCTCGGCCTCCCGTCCCATTTCGCCGCCGCGCGCGGCGCGTACGTGCTGCGGGACTACGAGCCGGGGCAGCCTCGCGGCGGCACGGTCTTCCTGCGCGGCACCATGCCGACGCGGAACGTGGTGAACCTGCTGCCTGAGCTGACCGCGCGGGGAATCAACGTGCGGATCGTCGCGGCCATCAGCCCGCAGCTGTTCGGGCGGCAGCCTGCCGCGTACCGGCAGTCGGTCCTCGGCCCCGCGGGCGGGCTCGACGCCATGGTCATCACCAACGGAGCGTTCAAGCTGATGCGGGACTGGGCTGACGGCCCGCTGGCCCGGGAGTACTCGCTGTCGCCGGACTGGGACGACCGGTGGCGCACCGGCGGCTCGGTGGACGAGGTCATCGAAGAGGCGCACCTGGACGAGGCGCACATCCTGACCGCACTTGAGCGGTTCGCGGGCGAGCGGCCCGAGCGGCTTCGGCGGCTCAGGCAGCAGCTCGACGACGCCGGCGAGTAGCGGCCGGGGCGGGCCGGGGCGGACGCCGGGCCTTAGGGCAGCAGGCGGGCTATCCGGGTCAGGGTTTCCCTGACGCTGGGCTCGGAGGCGGCTTCGTAGGCCGCGGGCAGGGACAGCCAGCGCAGCGGGGCATCCGCGTTCTCGGGGCGGACCGCGTCCGGGGTGCTGGTGGCCATGAAGAGCCTGATGTCGGCGTGCTGGTGCGCGGGCTCGCCCTTGCCAGCCGGGACGCTGACGATGGCCACGTGGCGGATCCCGGCGTCCGGCCAGGGCTCCAGGTCCGGCAGCCCGGTTTCCTCCTGGGCTTCTCGCCGGGTGATGGCGAGCAGGTCGTTCTCCCCCGGGTCGCCGTGGCCGCCCACCTGGAGCCAGCCTTGCTGGCGCTGGTGCCAGCGCAGCAGGACCCGGGCCGTGGGCGGGTGCGCGATCAGCGCGGACGCGGTGACATGCAACGGGAGATCGCGTCGCCACGGGTCACCCGTGCTCGCCACGAGCGATCGCAGTCGTGCTACGTCAGCGGCCTCGTCCTCGTTCTCGGGCTGGTAGCGCACGAGCAGCTCACCAGGAGCGAGGGCGTCAGGGGTTGAGGTTCCACAGCAGGCGATAGTAAGATCTTCCCGGTGACCGGCTTCGCCGTGATGGCGGTCGGGCTGTACCTGCTGTCCCGGCTGTCGCCGGGCACCGGGTTCTGGGTCACCTCCGGCGCGATGTTCGTCCTCGGCGTCGGCATCGGCCTGTCCATGCAGGTGCTGACGATTATCGTCCAGAACACCGCCCGCTATCAGGATCTGGGCGTCGCGACCTCGGCGGTGACCTTCTTCCGCACGCTGGGCAGCTCGTTTGGCACCGCGGTGTTCGGCGCGATCTACTCCAACGCGCTGACGTCGCGGCTGCGCTCGGCCCTGGCGGCCTCCCCCGGGGTGAACCCGAAGGCGGTCACGACACCCGCGGCGCTGCACCGCTATCCGAGCTCCGCGATCCGGCTGATCATCGCGGCTTACTCGGGCACCCTGCACGTGGTTTTCCTGTGGGCGGTGCCGGTGGCCGGGGTGGCCTTCGTGGTCTCGCTCTTCCTGAAGGATGTGCCGCTGCGGGAAGCGCCGCGGGCCGCCACCAGCGATATGGGCGGCGGGTTCGGGATGCCCGACTCCGACTCGATGCAACAGCTGGAACGGTCCCTGGGCCGGCTGCTGCGGCGCGAAGGCCGCGACCACCTGCCCGCCCTGCGGGCGGCGACCGGGACCACCCTGACCGAAGCCGACGGCTGGTGCGTCGGCCAGGTCCGGATCCGGCGGGACCTGGGCCTGCCGACGACGCTGACGGCGATCGCCCGTCGCGTCCGGGTCCCGGCCGCGGTGCTGGCCCCGGCCTTCGACCACGCGATCTCGGCCGGGTACCTGGCCGGCCCGTACGATAGCCTCGCCCTGACCAAGGCGGGTACCGAGGAGTCCGACAAGTTCGTCCGCCAGCTCAAGGCGTGGGTGGCCGAACGGCTCGCCCCGGTCGGCGGCGACAACCCGGCGGCGCTCGACCACGCCATGGAGCATCTGGCCCGCACGGCGCTGGCGGACGAACTACCTGTCCTCGTGCCCGTCTAGCGGTCAAGGCTAACGGCTGCAAGAATTGTCGGTCCAGGATGTATCACGGGGACACCACGCGGCTCTGGTAATTAGGTCCCGGATGGATTTCTGCGCCTCACGGGCCGTGGCGGTGCCACATACCGATATGTCATACAAGGAGGACATAATGGCCTACAAATACGGTCGCCGGTCGCCCAAGAACGCACCCGCGCTGGAGTTCAGGAGCTTCATGAACACCGCGCTCCCGTCCTATCCTCCGGAGGAGGATTATCTCGCCACGCTGACCGGCTGGCAGCTGCTCGGCAACGACGTCGCCGGCGACTGTAACGCGGTCACCTGGGCAAATACGCGGCGCCTGGTCACCGCCACCCTGGCCAAGGAGTACTACCCCAGCCAGGCCGAGGTGTGGCAGTTCTACCAGACCCAAAATCCCGGCTTCGACCCGAATGGCACCAGCAGCACCAATGGGCCCGGAAGCAGCAGTGACCAGGGCATGGACGTGCAAACCGGCTTGGAGTACCTGCACACTAACGGCGGCCCCGACGGGGTGAAGGCGGTCGCGTTCGCCAAGGTCGACCACACCAACCTCGGCGAGGTGAAGGCCGCCCTGGCGATATTCGGCGCCCTGTGGCTGGGCGTCCAGGTGCTCGACGCGAACCAGAAGGAATTCTCCGAGGGCAAAGCCTGGACTGATGTCAAGGGTTCCGCGATCGACGGCGGTCACGCCATTCTCGGCGGCGGCTACACCGCCTCCGACATCAAGTTCATCACCTGGGCGAAGGAGACCGAGTTCGGCAAGTCCTTCTGGAACGGCGTTGTCCAGGGCGCCCCGCTGGTGGAGGAATCATGGGTCGTCGTCTGGCCCGAGCACCTCGGCAGCGCGGCGTTCGAGCAGGGCGTGGACCAGGCCCAGCTGGCGGCCGACTACCAGGCCCTGACCGGAAGCCAGCTGGTGCTGCCGCAGTAGCCAGGGCGGGCTAGCCGGGGCTAGCCGTCCACCCGCAGGCCGCTGTCGGCACCGAACATGCAGATGCGCGGTATCGACGCCGACCTTGACCACCTCCCGGGCCGGAGGTGGTCGCGGTCGGACCGGACGATGAGGTTGCTATCCCGGTAGTCGGCTAGGTGCCCGAAGATGCAGGAGTCGCTACCCAGGTCTTCGACCAGCATGACCTTCACGGTGAGCTCGCCGTCGCGGCGGCTGCGGGCGTTTGGCCGCGCGCGGGAGGGCTGCGCTCTGGTAGCATCTCGGCGAGGTCCTGGGGCCGTTAGCTCAGCGGGAGAGCGCTTCCCTGACACGGAAGAGGTCACAAGTTCAAATCTTGTACGGCCCACTAGTCCTGATCTGGCCTTTTAGGTTGATGTTGTCCTGGCCGACGTGACCTCTTCCCTTTGCGGCAGCCCAAACGGAAGAGGTCGCTGGTCAACTCCACTATGGCCGCACATCTTGAACTGGCGTTTTGGTTGAGGAGGCCGCGACAGGCATGGCTACTGCCCCTCGGCGGGAGCCAGTCGGTTGCCCTGCGATTTTTAGGTTGGTCGCGTCGTACGGACACACCACGAAGTCCACTCGCGACAGGTTATCCGGTCCATACCCGGGAGGGAACTCCGCACGGAGTGCGGCTATGAGCGCGCACCGGTGCGTCCGGCCTGCGATTTATAAATATGCAGGCTGAGCAGCCGATCACTACGCAATCGGGCTTTGCCGCCGTTAAGGCGAAGGACTTCGACGCCGCGCGTAGCCGCCGATATCTTGCGCCGAGGACGGTGACTGCAGAGCTGGCTGCGGCCATTCAGAACCGGTTGTTCTGGCGGGCCTGCGAGAGGTATCCGGGGCGATTGGATCGATATCCTGCGGCGGTGGTACCGGGACTTCCTCGGCTTTCACTCTACCGTGTGCGGTGCGAGAAAGGCCGCCAGGACACCGGAGGAAACCGCGATCTCCGCCAGCGGCCTCATTCACCGCGAGAACGCGGCTCTCGCCGGGCAGCGTTACGGGCTATGGCTTGCGGCCTACTGCGGCGTAGAGGGAGTTGATCCGGCCGGCCGGGCGCCTGGTACAGGCCGCCACTCAGCCATCCATACCATGCCGGGCTCGACCAGCTCGAAGCCGTCGAAGAAGCGCCGGATGTCGGTAAGTGCCCGCAGATGCAGCTGGGCCGATGCCTGGCGGTAGACCGCGGCCGCTTCTTCACGCGATTCGGCAGCTGCGTCTGCCGAGTACCCGGCGGTGACGGAGGAGGTGGCGTGGGTGATGACCAGGTAGCTGCCTGCGGCCATCCGGTCGCGGTACTCGGCGATGACGGCATGCGGGTGTGCTTCATCAGGGACGAAGTGCAAGGTAGCCGTGCAGATCAAGGCCAGCGGCTGGCTCAGGTCCAGTACCCGGCGGAGTTCGGGGTGATCCAGCACCGTGGCGGGCTGGGTCAGGTCGGCGTGCACCATCGCGACGTTGCGGCCGTTCGCGAGCAGCGCCTCGCCGTGCCGGACGACCACCGGATCGTAGTCGACGTAGGCCACGCGCGCGTCCGGTGCCGCCTGCTGCGCTATCTGATGCACGTTGGACCGGGTGGGGAGCCCGCCGCCCAGGTCAAGGAACTGCCTGATGCTCGCCTCGACGGCGAGGTACCGTACCGCCCGCGCCAGGAACGCGCGATTATCTGCGGCTATCGCGGCGATGTCGGGGATCACGGCGAGGAACTGCCCGGCCGCCGCCCGGTCGGCGGCGAAGTTGTCCTTGCCGCCGAGCAGGTAGTCATAGATCCTGGCGACGTTAGGGATCGTGCTGTCAACGCCGTGCGGGGCTTGCTCCGTCATCATGACATCATCCCTTATCCCGGACGGGTCGTATCAAGATGGACGTCTCATCGCTGGTGCCGTGCTGCCGCCAGTCGCAGCGGGCTGATCCAGCGCGGGGTGTGGTCTCGCAGGAACCGGCCGGCTGCTTCGGTGGCGGCGGGAAGATGCCCGGGTCTTTCCACGGCTCGAGCAGCTCGGCGGAAGGCGCGAGTGCGGCGATCTCGCGGCCGGTCTCGGCCGGGTGGTACTGATCGACTCCGGGCAGGACGAGCACCGGCGTGCCGGCGCGAGTTCGCCCAGCTTCAGGATGAACGGGCCGCCGATGCAGCAGCCGAACGCCAGGAACCGGCCGATGCCGAGATGATCCATGACCGCGAGCTGGCCGGCTGCGTAGGCGCCCCACGGGTCGCCGGTCTCAAGCGGGCCGGCGGACTGCCCAGCATTGCGCTGGTCCATCGCGATCATCTGGTACTGCCCGGCGTACACGGTCAGCGGGTTGATCGCCGCCATCTCCCACAGCGGCACGCTCGAGCGCATCCCGCCTGGCGCCAGCGTCAGCACGGGAAACCCTGTCCCCTGCCCGGTGTACCAGATCTTCGCCTCGCCACGGTCGACGTACGGCACACGGGTCTACTCTCGGACTCCGGTTTCGTGACCCAGCCCACCAGCTTGAAGAAATAAATTCAATACCTCGAACAGGCCCTGGGGGCCAAGTGGTCCCGTTCGAGGCAAGCAGTCGCTCCTCCCACCAAGGCGGGTCATGGGTGTGGATGGTCCCGAGCCGCTGCTGCCGTCGTCGCAACTTTGGAGACTGGCGTGGGTTCTCGATTGCTGGGCTCCTGCCAACCATCCTCGTTAGCTCGCTGCGCTGAGCGGGCGGATGTCATCGAGGGCGGCGCCCAGCCGATCCTTCTCAGTTTCGAGGTCGTAGCGGGCCTGGAGGTTCATCCAGAACCGCTCGGAGGTACCGAAATATCGAGATAGCCGCAGGGCGGTGTCCGCGGTAATGCGGCGCTGGCCGTGGACGATCTCGTTGATCCGCCGGGCCGGGACAGCTACCGCCTTGGCCAGCTGATACTGGCTCAGGCCCAGCGGCGTGAGGAACTCCTCCCGCAAGATCTCCCCCGGGTGTACCGGCGGCATGATCGTGTCCGCTGCCACTTTCTCTCCTTAGTGGTAGTCGACGATTTCTACGTCTTCTGGTCCTGCATCGGACCAGAAGAAACAGATCCGCCACTGCTGGTTGATTCGGATGCTGTACTGCCCAGCGCGATCCCCGGTGAGCTTCTCCAACCGGTTGCCCGGCGGGATCAGCAGGTCGGTTAACGTCTCCGCAGCATCGAGCATCGCGAGCTTGCGCCAGGCGACACGTCGCACCGGCCCGTCTAGCCTGCGTGATCGCTGCCGGTGCCAGACGGCCTGAGTCTCCTTGTTTCGGAAGGAGCGCAACATACGCCTATGATAACGCGGCACGTTATTAACGCAACACGTTACTAGCAAACGGGGAAGCCCGGTCCCGCTCACGACACGCTGCACGCCAGTCTCTCCGTCGATCGAGGTACGCGTTGCCGACCGTCCCAAGCACCACGCCGACTAGAGCCGCCCCGGCAGGAATGACGGCTAGCTCCAAACAAGTAACGTTCGCCACGGCGCAAGTTTGCCGCAGGTGAGCCCATGGTGACTGTGCCAGCAGTTATGAGGTGGCCGGGCCGCTAGTGGTCGCTGGGGCTGACGTCTGATTACGTGGCAGGCGCACCACGGTCCGTTCGGGATCATTATCTTTTCCGAACGGACCGTGGCTCGAGCACTGGCTCCGGCCTTAAACCCGGATCCGGGTCGGCGCTAGCCTCGCTGCGGGCTGCGGGCGGCCACGGTTTCGAGCATGCGCCAGTCCTCTTCGGCGGGCCGGTAGTCCTCGGGCCGACCCCGGTAGGTGTCGAGGACGACGTACTCCGCCCCCAGGGAGGCGAGCTCGTCCAGGTCCCGCAGGACCTGCGCCAGGCTGCCCACACCCGTCCGGCGCTGGTCCTGGTCGAGGTCGGCTGGCTCGAGGCGCAGGTTGATCCGCGGGCACAAGGCCGGCCTCGCGCAGCCAGTCCAGGCGAGGATCGATCGGATGCCAGGCGTCCCCGAACCGAGCCGCACGCCGGATCCCCGCGGCGCTTGAGCCCCCGACCCAGATCGGCGGATGCGGGTACCGGGCCGGCCGCGGGCCGGTCGCTACCTCACCGAACGACACGAACCGGCCGTTCACCGAGGCGACCTCGCCGCCCCAAAGCTCACGGCGTGGCGCCAGAACCGGGCCGGGTCGCTGTCCCCCGCATCCAGCGACAGCCACGCGGCCGGAAACCTGATACGCCGGACCCAGTCCGCCAGCAGGATCGTCTTGCCGTATCCGGCCGGAGCGCAGACCGAGGCCCATTTCCCTTTCCCGGTGCCCTCAGGCCGCAAACAACTACCGGTCGCGGCAACCTGGGTGCCCGTCATGCGGCCGGGAATTATGCGCCAGCGCACGCGTTAAGATGAGCAGTACCCCAGAACCAAGCCGGCCGTCTGACGACGACTTTCCCGGTACCGTGGTCACCAGCCCACCTACCGGCGGCTCCGGGTCCACGTGAGACGCTTGTCTAGGTCCGCTGCGCCGACTGTTGGAGATCCGCAAGTCGGCTCGGCGTTCGCAGCACCAGGCCCTGTGCCGGGGACGTTCCTCACCCGGCCGCGGGACTGTCCGGCATGGTGCCGTAGCCATCGTGCCCCGGCATTCCAGAGGAGAAGTCTGTGGCTCGACCAGGCCAGCGCCAGACGAGCGCTCGCCGTACCGCCCCGCGGAAGCAGCGACGCGTCCATCACCACGGTGACGTCGTCTCGGTGCTTGCCCGAATGGCCCGTGAGGTCGAGGCGGCTGCCCGGCGCGGCCGGGTGACGCCTGCGGTGCGTACGAAGTTCCAGGCCGTCGCCCTGTTGCTGCGGGACGAGCGCGCCCGCGTGCGGGAGGCAGCCGGGACCGAAAGTCACCGGACCGAGCAGCTCAAGCGCCTGGACGGCATCGCGACCATCCTCGCGACCACCGCCGTCCAGGACGCTGGGCTGCTGGCGCTGCTCGCCGAGGACTCCGACGTCTCCGACGCGGCCAGGTCACTTAAGCGAGAGATGCTGCGGGACCTCGGCATCGAGCCGGCGCCCGAAGAGATCGCGCCGGCGGAGTCCGCGACCGCTTCGACCGGGCCGGAGCGGCGGGTCGTGCCGCAGTCGGTGGTCTCCCGGCAACTGGCGAACCCCTTTCTGGCCCCAGACTTCTCCGCCGTTCCGCAGCTCACCTCCCGTCCGCGCCGCCTGGCCGGCTGGGAACTGCTCGGCCCGCTGCTGAGTTCCTTCGAGCGGGCCGGCGGGGGTGCCCCGGCCTGCATGGCGCTCCCGGCGCCGACGGCGCGCTTCACCCCGCCGGGCCTGGAGCTGATGCCGCACCAGGGGCAGGTGGTGGCCGCGGCCGCCGCCGGTCACCGGACGTTCCTGCTCGCCGACGAGCCGGGCCTGGGCAAGACAGCCGAGGCGCTGCTCGCCGCGGAGGCAGCGAACGCCTACCCGCTGCTCGTCGTCGTGCCGAGCGTCGTCAAGACCAACTGGGCCCGTGAGGCGGCCCGCTGGACTCCCCGCCGCCCGGCCACCGTGGTGCAGGGCGACGGCGAGGCTGTCGACGGCTTCGCCGATATCGTCGTGCTGAACTACGAGGTGCTCGACCGCCACATGGGCTGGCTCGGCGACTTCGACTTCCGCGGCATGGTCGTGGACGAGGCTCACTTCATCAAGAACAAGTCCTCGCAGCGCTCGCAGCGCGTCCTCGCGCTCTCCGAACGCATCCGGGCCCGTGCGGCGCGGCCCCTGCTGATGGCGCTGACCGGCACCCCGCTGATCAACGACATCGACGACTTCCGGGCGATCTGGCAGTTCCTCGGCTGGATCGACGACAGCAAACCCATCGGCAAGCTCATGGACGCGCTTGAGGACGCCGGCCTGACTCCCGCCGACCGCGGCTTCCACACCACGGCGCGCCAGTGCGTGATCGACCTCGGCATCGTGCGCCGTCGCAAGCTCGACGTGGCCGCCGACATCCCCGCCCGCCGTATCGCCGACCTCCCCGTTGAACTGAGCGAACGGGCCGGCCGGTCGATCCGGGCGGCAGAACGAGACCTCGCCGACCGGATGGTGGCGCGGTACGAGACCGCGCTCGCGAACCGATCCTCCCGCGCCGGCGCCGGGGGCATCGACCATGACCTCATCCGCCGGGTGGCCCGGTCGGAGCTGAAAGAGGCCAAGACCGCGCAGTCCGGCGAAAACGTGTTCACCATGATGCGACGCATCGGCCAGGCGAAAGCCGAACTGGCCGCGGACTACGCGACGCAACTGGCCCGCAGCGCCGGAAAGGTCGTCTTCTTTGCCAAGCACGTCGACGTGATGGACGCCGCCGAAGAGACCTTCGCCCGGCAGGAGGTGCGCTTCTCGTCGATCCGTGGCGGCCAGACGCCCAAGGTGCGGCAAGCGAACGTCGACGCCTTCGTGAACGACCCGGACGTCACGGTCGCGGTGTGCTCGCTGACCGCAGCGGGCGTGGGCCTGAATCTGCAGGTCGCCTCGAACATCGTGCTGGCCGAGTTGTCCTGGACCGACGCGGAGCAGACCCAGGCCATCGACCGCAGCCACCGCATCGGGCAGGCCGAACCGGTCACCGCTTGGCGCATCATCGCCGCGCAGACCATTGACGCCCGGATCGCCGGGCTGATCGACGGCAAGGCGGGGCTGGCCGCCCGGGCGCTTGACGGGGCCGGCCAGGAGGCCTCCTCGCCAGCCGACGTGCAGCTCGAGGCGCTGGTCGCATTGCTGACGGAGGCGCTGCAGGCGGGCTGAGGACGGACGGCCAGCGCCGATCGGCGCCCGCCGGCGCGGCGGCGATCGTGACCGCACTCGCCGGGTGCGGCACCCGGGTGATCTTCGGTCTCCCCGGCGGCGGCCCGAACCTGGACGTGGTAGGCGCCGCCGCGACGGCCGGGCTGCGGTTCGTTCTGGCGCATTCCGAGTCCGCGGCCACGATCATGGCCGCTACCTACGCCGACCTGACGGGCACGCCCGGCGCGGTGCTGGTAACCCGGGGTCCCGGGCTGGCCAGCGCGGTGAACGGAATCGCGCACGCGGCGCTCGACCGGCTCCCGGTCATCGTCATCGCCGACACGATCCGGTCGGCAGAGGCTGACCGGATCAGCCACCAGCGGCTGGATCTGACCGCACTGGGCCAGGCGGTAGCCAAGGCGGTGGTGACAGTCTGGCGGGAGCCGAGCCGGCGATGCGCCGCGCGATCACTTATCAGGTACTCCCCGGCAGCCATGTACCTCGTCTACCCCATACCCGGCCCTGGACGGCTCGCTGAGCGAGGTACCCAGGATGGCGTTCGGCCGTACCTGCCTGGTCGGCGACGCGGCGTTCGTCGTCCGCCCGCACGCGGCGGCCGGCACGGCCAAGGCGGCCGCCGACGGGTGGGCGCTGGCGCAAGAGCTCACGGCTGCGCACGGGGATGTACCGGCCGCCCTCGTTACCTGGGAGCGCCGGCAGCTCGAGCTTGGCCGTAGCCTGCTGGCCCGCTGCCGGAGCATCGGCGACAGCTCGCAATTCTCGGGAAGCTTCCGCCCCGGCGACCCGCAGCTCATCTTCGGGCTCTACGTCCGGGATGCGCCGGACTCGGTACTAGGTGACGAGGGCTACCGCGCGGGTCGGGCCGCCGTGCGCGCCGCGGAGCTTAAGCGGGAATCCGGCGAAGGTAAACCGGGTATTCACGACCTGGTCCAGGTTCGCGAGGTTTTCGTAGTGGGTGATGTGCTCCCGGCGGCACATCATATGGATGGGATAACTGGTACTGGCGGGGTTGTCCGGGGTTGGGCTGTCCACGCCGAACGTCTTTACCTGCCGCCGGACGATCCATTTGCCGGCCGATTCGCCCAGGCCGGCGAACTCGGTGAGATAGCGCTTGTCACCGGAGAAGCGATTCCAGGTGCCGGTATGAAAAAGGACGATATCCCCCGGCTCCACGCTCACTGGCGAGCTGGCCTCGATGCGATCCAGGTCCTCGGCCGTAATGTCGGAGCGCGGCGGGAAGCCGGTGACGTCCAGGCATACGGCGGGGCCGAAGAAAAGTTCCAGCGCCATCTTCTCGATGGTCTCGGCCGACGGGTCGGGATCGAGATGTGAAAAGGAGTCCACGTGAGTGGGCCCGTTGTCGTTGAGCATGAACCCGGTGGTCTGAAAGGAGAAGCCGCCGTCGAACCGTGGTGCCGTCTCCTCATGCGTCGCGTGCTCGAACTGCACGGTTTTCAGGTGACCGGGGTATACCTTCATTCCTTCGTAGATGTCCTGGGACAGATCGATGATTCGCATGGTCCTCCTTCAGTACATAACGACGCCGGCGGTGACGTTGAGGTCCTCGCCTGTGACCGCGGCCGAGTCGCCGGACGCGAGGTACACGCAGGTCGCGGCCACCTCTTCCGGCCGCACCATGCGGCCCAACGGCGAAAGGCCCGTCACCTCGCCGCGCACTGTCTCCTCGGGGATCCCGCGGACGGCGGCCTGGCGGCGGAGCACCTGCTCGATCCGCGGCCCGGCGACGAAGCCGGGGCAGATCGCGTTTACCCGGATGTTGTGCGGGCCGAGTTCGGTGGCCAGCGTCCGGACCAGCCCGATGACGCCCATCTTCGACGCGGCGTAGGGGGTCCGCCCGTGCAGCGGCCGCTTGCCGGTGATGGAGGAGATCGCGATCAGGCTGCCGGCCCGCCGGCCGATCATGGCCGGGATGAGCGCCCGGAAGGTGAGGAACACGCCATCAAGGTCGACGGCGATAGTTTCCCGCCAGTCCGCCAGCGTGATCTCGTGCAGCGGTGCCGTGGGACCGGCGATGCCGGCGTTGGCGACGACCGTGTGCACCGGGCCGATCTGCTCCGCCCGTTCGGCCAGCGCCACGACGGAGGCCTCATCGCGGACGTCGCAGCCGACCGGGACGGCGGTCCCGCCGGTCTTCCCCGCCTCCGCCACCGTGTCCGCCAGGCTAGTCGGATCCCGGGCCGCGGCGGCCACCGTGAAGCCGGCGGCCGCCAGGGCCACGGTGATGGCGCGGCCGATTCCCCGGTTGGCGCCGGTAACCACGGCGACCCGTCTGGCCGCCCCGCTCACCCGGCCCTGCCATCGGTGGGCCCCGCCGCCCGCAGCGCCGACAGGATCCGCTCAGGAGTCATCGGCAATTCGGTGAGGCGGACGCCGAGCGGGTACAACGCGTCGTTGACGGCAACGTTGATGGCGGCGGGCGCCATCATCCGGCCGCCCTCGCCGCCGCCTTTGACGCCGTGCGGCGTGTACGGCGACGGCGTCTCCACGTGGCCGATGGTGAGCTCCGGGACCTCCATCGCCGAGGGGATCAGGTAGTCAAGGAAGCTCGAGGACAGCAACTGGCCGTCGTCGTCATAGACGAACTCCTCATACAGGGCCGTCCCGATGCCCTGAGCCGTGCCGCCGACGATGTGCCCGGCCAGCGAGCGCGGATTCACCAGCGTCCCGCAGTCATGCACCGCCGCATAGTGCAAGAACGTGACCGCGCCAGTCTCGATGTTCACCTCGACCACGGGTACGTGGCAGGCGTGACCCATGAAGGGGTAGAAGACACCGAGATCCTTCCGGTCCGCGGACGGCATCGTGGTGTACGGGTGATCGAACACCTTCGACTCGTCCAGCCCGCTTTCCATATCCGCCGGGAAGCTGTGCTTGAACAGGTGCAGCGCGATCGCGATCTCGGCGAGCGACTTCTTCCTTTCCGGGTCGCCCTTGACCTGAAAGCCGCCGTCGGACCATTCCATATCGTCCGGGGCGATCTCGAGCAGGTGAGCCGCGGCCCGGCGCGCCTTGTCCTTGATCTTGCCGGCCGCCCCCTCGACCGCGCCCGCCAGCATCACCGTCGTGCGGGAGCCACCGGGCCCGGTGGCGGGCAGCCCGTCGCGGCTGCCGTGGTAGACGATCGAGACGTCATAGGGACTGCAGTCGAACTCCTCCGCGACGAACTGCGCGACCATCGTCTCCGGGCTGTTGCCCCAGAACGCGCAGGAGTACAGGATCGCGGTGATCCCGCCGGTGGCGTCCACCTTGAGCGAAACCGACTCCGGCGTCGAGGTCACCGGCGCGGCGGGCTCGTCGAACCAGAACCAGAACTCCGTCGCGGAAAACACGCTGCGCTCTTGCGCCGAGATGAGCCCGATGCCGATGTAGCGCCCTTCTTCCTCGCGGAGCCGTTTCTGCTCGGCCCGCCAGTAGGTGTAGTCCGCCAGGTCCAGCGCCTTGTCGAGCACCCGGTCGTAGTCACCGGAGTCGTAGACGTTGCCGGTCGGGATGAAGTACGGGAACTCCCGGATGAAGTTCTTACGCCGGACGGCGACCGGGTCCAGGCCTAGCTCCCGCGCGGCCTTGTCGACCAGCTGCTCGAGCATCCAGTTGTTCACCTCCGAGCCGAAGCCGCGGTAGGCGCCCTGCTGGTTCTTGTTGGTCAGCGCGGCCCGCACCTGGTAGCGCACGCTGCCGATGGTGTAGGGGCCGACGACCTGGGCCAGCGCGTTGCCGTGATGGCCCACGCCGAACTGGATGTAGGCACCGTAGTCGTCGATGACGTCGATCTTGATGCTGCGCATGGTGCCGTCCCGCATCATGGCCAGCTCGACCTCGTAGATGCGGTCGGAGCCGTGGTGATCGCAGTTCGAGATGTTGTCGACCCGGTCCTCCAGGTAGGCCACCTTCCGGCCGGTTTCCCGCGCGCACATCGCGGCGATCACGGCCGGCTTGTTGGCGAACAGCTTGGAGCCGAAGCTGCCGCCGGCGGGCACCGGCCTGATATCCAGCTTGTTGGCGGCCACCTTGAGCGTGTTCGCGGCCATGAACAGGTAGCTGGTGAAGCTCAGCGTGTTGGTCTCGATGGTGAAGCTGCCTGTGCCCAGGTCGTATTCGGCGATCGCGCCGACGGTCTCGAGCGGCTGGCCGCCCGAGCGGTGCCAGCGGAGCCGGTCACGGACGATGACCTCGGCCTCGGCGAAGTCGCGGTCGACGTCACCGAAGTCGAAGGTGCGCTCGTAGGCGCAGTTGGACTCCAGGGCCTCGTGCACCAGCGGGGCGCCGTCGGCCAGGGCCCGCTCCGGGTCGGTCACAGGCGCCAGCGGCTCGTACTCCACCTCGATGAGCTCGAGCGCGTCCTCGGCCAGATAGCGGCTGTCCGCGACCACGACCGCGACACCCTCACCGACGTACCGCACCTTGTCCGCGGCCAGGCAGCGCCAGGTGTGCCGGGCCGGGTCGGGGCCGAAGTCGGGCATCGGGTTGCAGAGCTCGGCGGCGTCGGTGCCGGTGATCACCGCGTGCACGCCCGGTGCGGCCTTGGCCGCCGACGCCTCGATCCGCACGATCCGGGCGTGCGCGTGCGGGCTGCGCAGCACGGCCGCGTGCAGTGTTCCCGGCGTGATCCGGTCGGCGATGTAGCCGCCCCGCCCCAGCAGGAACTTCGGGTCCTCGACGCGGCGGATCGACTGACCGACCCAGCGCCGCTTAGCGGATTGGTCACGGACGGGGGGCGCAGCGTCCGCGCGGTCAACGGTAGTCACGAGGCGACCTCCTTCGTGGCGCGCATACGGGCGGAGGCGCCGATCACGGCCTCGGTGATGAACTGGTAGCCGGTACAGCGGCACAGGTTGCTCGCGATGGCCGAGCGCACCTCGGCCGGAGTCGGATCAGGGTTTTCCGCGAGGATCTCGCAGGCGCGCATCAGCATGCCCGGCGTGCAGTAGCCGCACTGCAGCCCCTGCTTCTCCGAGAACTCGTCCTGCAGGGGATGCATCTCGCCGCCACGGGCCAGGCCCTCGACCGTGCTGATCTCGGTGCCGTCGGCCTGCACGGCAAAGGTGATGCAGGACCGGATGCTGGCCCCGTTCAGCAGGACCGTGCAGGTCCCGCAGACGCCGTGCTCGCAGCCGATGTGGGTACCGGGGAGCCCGAGATCCTCGCGGAGGAAGTCGACCAGCAGCCGCCGCGGCTCCACCTCGGCCGTGTGCGGGCGACCGTTCACGGTCAGGCTGATGGTGCAGGTGGTGGGGACCAAGGTGCTCACCTCTCGTTTCGTGCGCGTGACATGGCCAGCTCGATCCCGCGCCGCAGATAGGTCCGGGCCAGCGCGAGCCGGGTCTGCGGGCTGGCGTGCAGGTCACCGGCCGGGGTCAGGCCCTCGACGGCTACTGCGGCGGCCTCGGCGGCGGCCGCCGCCACGTCGCCCGCGTCGGTGCCCGCCAGGACGTCTTCGGCCGCGGTGGCGCGGATGGCGGTCGGGGCGACGCCGGTGAGAACCAGGGCGGCCCGCCGGATCCGGTCGCCGTCCAGGTCGATGAGGGCGGCCACGCCGACCACGGCGAAGTTGGCATGGATCCGGGAGAATTCCACGAAGGCGTGCCCGCCGGCCAGGCCGGCAGCCAGATCTCGGTGAGGATCTCGTCCGGCGCCAGCGCGGTGCTGAACGGCCCGGTGAAGAAGTCCGCGGCCGCGATCCGCCGCGTTCCGTTCGGCCCGGCCGCGACCAGCTCGGCGTCGGACGCGAGGGCCACTGCGGGCAGTTCGGCCGCGGGATCGGCATGCGCCAGGCTGCCGCCGACCGTACCGCTGTTGCGGACGGGGGTGTGGGCGATGAGTCCGACCGCCTCGGCCAGCAGGGGCGCGGCCACGGCCACCTCGGGCGACCGCTCTACCTCTGACATCCTGGTCATAGCGCCGATAACAAGGGTGTCGCCCTCGCGCCGGATGCCGCTGAGCCCGGCGACCTTGCGCAGGTCGATGAGATAGCCCGGTTTGGCCAGCCGGAAGTTCATCAGCGGGATCAGGCTCTGGCCGCCGGCCAGCACCCGCGGCTCGGCCTCGGCGTGTTCGGTCAGCAGTCCGATGGCATCGGCCAGGGTGGCAGGGGCGGCATAGGAGAAGGGGGGCGGTTTCACGGCGACCTCCCGGGTCTCGCGGCTTCGTCGGCGCTGTGCGTGGGCCCGCCCGGAAGCTTCCGGCCTGCAGCCCACTTCGATGCTGCCGCTGGGGGCGGTCTCCCGCTATGTGTACCAGCCCAGGAAAGGCGGCGAGATACTGGTCACTGGCACAAGGATGTCCAGGCTGGCCAGGCCCGGGTTCAGCTCGGCGTGCCGAGCCTGACGATCTCGCGGATGGTCAGTGCGAGCTGAAACTCCAGGCGCACGCTGCTGTCTCGCAGGGTGCGGCCGGTGAGCTGCTCGATCCGGCCGAGCCGGTAGGTGACCGTATTGCGGTGCACGACGAGGGCATCCGCCGCCGCCGCCGTTGAGCAGCCCGCCGACAGCCAGGATCGCAGCGTGGCGATCAGGTCCCCGCCGGAGCGTTCCTCGTGGGCCTCCACGCCCTGCAGCACGGTGGCGGCGAAGCGCCTGAGCGCGTCCGGCGTTCCCGTCTCAAGTAGCAAGGCGGACAGGCCTCGCCGGCCGACGTCCACGAATCCGCCCCGGCCACTGGCCCGGCGCAGCGCCGCCGCGCCGCGGGCGACCCGGAACGCGGCCCCGTAATCGGCCGGGTCACGGGCCACCGGACCGAGGACCATGGTGACCATCCCCTGCGGGCCCACGGCCTGCCCGGCCTTGACCAGGACACGCCGCAGCGCGTCAGCGGGATCGGGTTCTTCCGGCAGCAGCAGGACATAAGCACCGTCGTACGGCCCCACCAGCGGGGCTGGACCCGGCTCGGCGGCCGCCCTGGCCAGTTCGGGCAGCCGGATGGCGGCCGGGACGGCGGCGTCGGCGGTCAGCAGGGCGAGGACATGCGGCCGGGAAAGGTCGTGCCCGATCGAGGCCGCCCGGTCCAGGACGGCCTGGGGCCGTACCGGACCGCCATCCCTGAGCAGGTCGCCGAGCAGGTCACCTGAGAGTCTGCTCTGCACGTCGAGCAGGTGCCGTTGCTGCAGCAACAGCAGCGCGACGACGAGGGCAAACCGCTCGACGACCCGGAGCTGAACGGGTTCCAGGTCGGCGGCCGGGGCGGTTACCCACAGGCGCCCGGCCAGTTCGCCGCCCACCACGACGGGGGCGGCCCAGGCGGCCGTTTCGGCCCGGACGCCGTTCGGCTCGGTTCGGCCGTTCACTTTCGGCGCCGGCACCCTGGCCACCATGTACTGGCGGCCGGCCGCCTCCTGGGCCTTGAGCGCGCCGCGCGCCGCGCCCGCCCGCCGTGCGGCTGAGGTGGGCGGGGGGCGGTAACCTTCGGCGGGGGCGCTCGCCAGCGTGCGACCGTCGGTATCCTCCACTGTGACCGATGCGCGCAGCGCCGACGCGAGCGCGCTGGCCAGTTCCGGCAGCCCGCCCTCGTCCAGCACAAGCTGCATCAGCTGGTGATGCTGTTGCTCGGCCCACTCCAGCACGGCTCGTCCCCGGCGCAGTTCGTCGTTGGCCCGGGACAGCTCGCGGATGACATCCTGCTGCTCGGTCCGGAGCCGTGCCGTCTCCAGGGCCATCGCGGCCTGGCCGCCGAGCAGCTCGATGAGCTCCAGCTCGGGTCCGCTGAACTGCCGCGCGGTGACCGAGTAAGCGACGATGACCCCGGCCAGGTCGTCCGACCCGCGCAGCGGCGAGGCCAGCAGGGCCTGGTAGCCCTGCGTCGGCGCGAGCTGGCGCAGCCTGCCGTAGGAAGGGGCCTTCCGGACATCAGGGACGACGATCGTGCGGCCCTCCCGGTAAGCACGGGCCGCCGGGGTATCCAGGTCGGGACCGGGCGGGTGGATACGCAGCGAGCCGTTGTTACTGACCTGAGCCAGGTAAGCGGTCGTCAGGCCGCTGCAGCCGGCGATGTTGAGGCACTCGCGCTGTTCATCGGCCAGCATCACCGCGCAGAACTCGAAACCGATAAGCTCACAGGCCTGTACCGCTACCCGCGTCAGGACCTTGCCGAGGGGCTCAGCCACGTTGACGGACCGGGCGATCTCGCTCACGGCGGACATCCAAGATCGCAGCGAAAGCGGGACCTCCGGCATGCCCATACCGGCTCATCCTTCCCACCTGCGCGTCCCCTGGCAAGAGCCCGGTAACCGGCTCCGCCTGGACATAAGAGGTCGATGTGCCATCGGTCCCCCTCTTCGGGGCCCTATGTGCCATCCACCTCTTGGCATGACCGCCTCACGGCCCCTCTCTGCGTCGACGGCGAACCTCCGTGAACCGGCCAGGATCGGAATTAGTAGCGAATAATTGGTCACTTGCGTAACTCGACGACACTGTACATGTGGCCTTAGCGGATCGGAGTAGTGGTCGAACTACCCAGCGGAGCATTCCTATGGTCAGCCGGGGCCTTCCCCCGGGCGCCGGTCACGGGGGGTGGTACGGGTGACTGGCCGTGCGGGGGGTACTGGTGTGTCCTAGGGCCAGTGGGCACGATGGCACCCTGTGATCCCAGACGAAGAAGCCGTCCTAGCCCCGGCTGGACCCTCTTCGTGGCCTCAGTCCGCATAACCTACCGATAATATCGTAGATTACGCGGAGACCGTAGCCGCGCGAAGCACGTCTACGTTTCCAAGGGAGGAAAACCATGCCACTGACCATCGGCGATACCGCTCCGGACTTCGAAGCGGAGACGAGTGAAGGGCCGATCCGCTTCTACGACTGGCTCGGGGAAGCCTGGGGGGTCCTGTTCTCGCACCCCAAGGACTTTACCCCGATCTGCACCACCGAGCTCGGCTACATGGCCAAGATCAAGCCAGACTTCGACCGGCGCGGCGTGAAGATCATCGGCCTGTCGGTCGACTCCACCGGAGACCACGAGCGGTGGGCCGCCGACATCGCCGAGACCCAGGGCACGGCGCCCAACTACCCGCTCATCGCGGACTCGGATTTCAAGGTGGCCAAGCTGTACGGAATGCTGCCGGCCGAGGTCTCGGGCGACGCCAAGGTCCGCACGCCCGCGGATAACCAGACCGTGCGGAACGTATTCGTGATAGACCCGGACAAGAAGATCAAGCTGGTCCTGGTGTACCCAATGACGACCGGGCGCAATTTCGACGAGGTGCTGCGGGTCATCGACTCGCTGCAGCTCACCGCCAAGCACAAGGTGGCCACGCCGGTCAACTGGAAGCAGGGCGAGGACGTCATCATCGCCGGCTCGGTCTCCAACGACCAGGCCAAGGAGCTCTTCGGGGAGTGGAAGCAGCCCAAGCCGTACATCCGGATCGTGCCTCAGCCTCACTGAGCCGCACTGGGACGGGGCCGCCGGGAACGACCGCCCAGGCGAACGCGGCGGTCGCGTCGCGGGCGGTCCCGGCCCCGTCCGGTCCGCGTCCCAGCGAACGGCAGAATGCCCGCGAGGAGCAGCGGTTCAGGCCGGACGCTCGGGTGGCGCCACCAGGGAACTGTCTTGCCCGGAGCGATCCAGCGCGTCGCGGATGAAACCGCTGGCTTTCAGTTCCTCGATAACCGCTGCGAGGAACCGGACCGTGCCAGGAAGATGGGCCCTGGTCACCCCTACCGCCTGCCGGATCTGCATGAACCGCTCGTCGATCACGCGGAACCCGGGATTGCGGGCCGCGAACCCGCCGACCACCTGCCTGATGCCTGCCCCGGCCTCCAGGCCCTGCTCGCGGAACACGCCGATCCCGTCCGGCGCGCGCACCACGGTGGCGTGCCGGAGCGTACGGGACAGGAACAGGTCATACGCCGACCCCTCCTTTACGCCGATGCGCACATGCTCACGGTCGATGTCGGCGACGGTGGTCAAACCGGAGTCCTCCCGCACGACGTAGACCCCTTCGATCAGCACGTACGGCGCGGTAAACGCGACCTCGGCGGCCCGGGCCGGCTCGATGGCCAGGAAGCAGATGTCCGCACGGCCCTGCACGATCGCCTCGAAGCTCTCCCGGGCGGCGTCACAGCCGACCAGGTCCACCGGAACCTCGAGCCGCGCCCCGAGTTCGCGCGCGATGTCCGCTGTCACCCCGGCCGGCGCGGCCGCCGTGCCCTGGGCCAGGACCGGGTTACCCAGGTTGATCGCGGCCCGTAGCACTCCGCCTGGCACCAGGTCGCTGACCACCGTGTCCTCGAAGCTGCCCACGACGGCCACCGTAGCAAGGTCCAGGTTGCTCGTGGCGGGCTTGCCCCCGTGATCGACGAATTCGCAAAGGAGTACCTGCACGACGACCTGCGATGGATACGGGAGGTGATGGAGTGGAAGCTCGACGGCCTCTCCGAGTACGACGTCCGCCGTCCCCTGACCCCCAGCGGGACCAATCTCCTCGGCCTGGTCAAGCACCTGGCGACCACGGAGGCCAGGTACTTCGGTGAGGTCTTCGGCAGGCCGTTCCCCGGGCCCCTGACGGAATGGGACGACCCGGCCGGACAAGACGCCGACCTCTGGGTGACCGAGGACGAGACACGCGAGGAGATCATCGGCTTGTACCGGCGCGCGTGGGCGCACGCGGACGCGACCATTGACGCCCTCCGCATCGACGCCCCCGGCCGGGTGCCCTGGTGGCCGCGGCCCCAGGTCAAGTTGTTCAACGTCCTGGTCCATGTGCTCACCGAGACCAGCCGGCACGCCGGACACGCCGATATCCTGCGTGAACAGCTCGATGGCAGGACGGGAACCGCAGCCGAGTACGCGGACCCGCAGGAACACGACGCGGCTAGCCGGAAGGAAAAGTACGCGGAGATCGAGCGCGCTGCTCAGGGCGCAGCCGCACGCCGGACCTGATGTCGCACCATCTCGACCGCACCGGGCCTGCTGTCAGCCAGGGCCTGCCGTCACGCGGTGGCTCCCGCTCCCAGCTGGCGGGCGGCGGTGACGAGGTCGGCGTTGTTTCGCGCGAGGCTGCCGTCGGGCAGGTAGAGGGTGTCTTCAAGGCCGACCCGGGTGTCGACTCCCCGGCGCACGGCGTCTTCGATGAGAATCCAGGTAAGCGCGCCGTCCCCGTGCTGCAGGCGGGGCGCTTTGACATCGGCCCGGTCGAGGATCTGGTGAATGGCATCCACCATGGGCAGTGCGTCATCCTTGGCCCCCTGAGCTTCTCCGGGTTCGACCAGAACCCGGGTCACGTACCCGGCCAGGCCGCAGGTCACGAGCGTCTCGGCGTCCTGAGGTGTCCATACGCCTGCCTCGATGCCGATCCCGGCGGCCAGCAGCGTCCGCATCACCTCGACGGCACCCGCCTCACACAGGTTGACCGAGGAGTACGTGGGCGTGGTCCACTGGCTGATCAGAGCCAGCCTTCGCGCGAGGTCGGGCTCGAGGTCAGCCACGGTGGTGACGCCGGCGGCTTGTGCGCCGGCGGCGCGAACGGCTGAGGCGGCCCGGTTAACCCGTCCGGGTTCCAGGGTGGGATCGCCGGCGGTGTCCCTGACGTGGATGTGGAATTCGCTGGCGCCGGCCGCCAGGCATTCCCTGACGTCACGGATCAGCTCGTCCTCGGTGACCGGCACAGCCGGATGGTCAGCTTTCGAGATGTCGCCGTTGACCGCAGCTTGCAGCATCATGTGTCTTCTCCTTGGTCACAGGCACGGTGGTCAACTTCAGGAACCGGCAGCGCGTTTTACCTGCCGTTCCTGGGCAGCCGCACGGGCCCGGCGGGAACCTTACGCGCAGCCGACAGTGAAGGACGACGATGAGCACACAGGTGAAGGCCGCGCTTTTCGATGTCGACGGTACCCTCGTCGACACCAATTACCTGCACACCGTCTCCTGGTGGGAGGCTTTCACGCAGGCCGGCCACGATGTCACGATGGTGTCGATTCACCGCTCGATCGGCATGGGTTCTGGCCAGATGCTGGACGCGCTACTGCCCGCCGATCGCGACACCAGCGCGGACGACGACCTCAAGACCGCCCATTCGGCCCTGTACTCGGTGTACTGGTCCCGGCTCAGGCCGCTGCCCGGTGCAAGGGAGCTGCTGCGCGCCTGCCGCGACCACGGCCTGCGGGTGGTGCTGGCCAGTTCCGCGGATCCGCAGGAGCTCAAGGTGCTCTGCGCGGCGCTCGACGCCGACGACGCCGTCCACGCCGCCACCTCCGCGGGCGAGGTGGAAGCCAGCAAGCCAGCCCCGGACCTGGTCCAGGTGGCTCTTGAGCGTGCGGACGCCAGCCCGGCCGAGACCGTTTTCATCGGCGACGCCGTCTGGGACGTCCGGGCCTGCCAGCGTGCCGGGGTGCCGTGTATCGCCCTGCTGAGCGGCGGCAACAGCCGCGATGACCTGATCGAGGCCGGTGCCGCCGCCGTCTACGACGGGCCCGCGGACTTGCTCGAAGCATTTCCGCGGCGCCTGCAGGCTGTCTCCCGCGGGTGACTATCTGCTCGCGCGAAGCATAAACCGGGCCGGCGGAGAAAGAACGGTGAGATGACAGTCTCTACCACCAGCACCCGGCCGGCCGAATACCGCGCGCTCGGCATCTACCTCAACGACCATCTGGCCGGCGCGACGGCCGGGACGGAACTGGCCCACCGCGTGGCGCGGAACCACGACGATCCCCGGCTGCGGCGGCTCGCGGTCGAGATCGCGCAGGACCGCGTCGCTCTCACCGACATGATGAAGGCCCTGGCCGTACCCCGCCGCGCCTACAAGGTCGGCGCGGCCTGGCTCGGGGAAAAGGCCGGGCGGCTCAAGCTCAACGGGCGCCTGCTCGCCCGGTCCCCGCTGAGCGACCTGGTGGAGCTGGAGGTGATGCGGCTAGGCGTGGAGGGCAAGGCCGCGGGGTGGCGCACGCTGCGGGCGCTGGCCGCCGTGGACACGCGGCTGGACCCGGACCGCCTGGATGATCTCCTGAGCCGGGCCCGGAGCCAGTCCGAGTTGCTCGAAGAGCTCCGGGTGGCGGCGGCCACACAGGTCACCGGGGTCGAATAGGCCCGCGCGCGCAGCTCGCACCGATGAGTTCCGTGGTGCCGGGGCGTCTTACCCGGTGGGCGCCTCCCGCCACGAGGCAGCGCCGCGATTCTAGGTGCTTGGATCACAGGTCGCCGACGGTAAAGGAGCGAAATGACCGCAATGCCGGAGATCGTGTCAGCGGAGAAGTGGCAGCAAGATCGCGATGAGCTGCTCAAGGCCGAGAAGGATGCCACCCGGGTGCTTGACGCGCTCGCCGCGCGCCGCCGTCGGCTCCCGATGGTCAGGTTTGGCAGGTACGTGTTTGACGCGCCGGGCGGGCAGAAAACGCTGCTCGACCTGTTCGCCGGAAAGCAGCAGCTCGCGGTCTACCAGTTCATGGACAACGGGCCGGACGAGTACTGCCCAGGCTGCACCCACTTCACCAGGAACGTCGCCGCCTTGGACGTGCTGGCCGACGATGATGTCAGCTGGGCGACAGTGTCCAACATGCCGCTCGCCCAGATCGAGGCCTACAAGAAGCGAATGGGCTGGACTTTGCCGTTCGTGTCGTCCCACGGCACCACGTTCGCCGCCGACTGCGGCGCGGATGGCGGCTTCATGCTCAGCATGTTCCTGCGCGACGGCGAGGACGTCTACCGGACGTACTCCACCACCGCCCGGGGCGTGGACCGGCTCTTGTTCGCCAACAACATTCTCGACCTCGCCCCGTACGGGCGCCAGCAGGAGTGGGAGGATTCCCCGGCTGGCTGGCCGCAGCATCCCACCTACGGGTAGCTCAGCTTCGGTACCCTCGGGGGCATGAAACTCCACGTCGGATGCGCGATGTGGAGTTACGCGCCCTGGCAAGGTCGCTACCTGCCCGCGGCACTGTCCCCGCGGGACCGCCTGCGCGCCTACGCGAGCTGGTGCAACGCCGTCGAGGGCAATACGACCTTCTACGCGACGCCAGCCCAGGAGACGGTGAGATCGTGGGCCGAGCAGACGGGCGACGACTTCCGGTTCGTCCTCAAACTGCCGAAACCGATCACCCATGAGCGCCGCCTCGCCGAGGCCGGCGACTCGTTCCGTGCCTTCCTGGCCGCGATCGAACCTCTCGGGCCGCGGGCCTATGCCCTCTGGATTCAGCTGCCGCCGTCCTTCGGTCCGGCCGACCTCGGCGCTCTCGCCGGTTTCCTGCGCCGTCTCCCGCAGGACTACCGGTATTGCGTCGAGGTGCGGCACCGCGCGTTCTTCGAGGAGCCGCGATCAAGGCAGCAGCTCGAGCGGGCTCTCGGCGCGGTCGGCGCCGAGTGGGTGACTCTCGACACCACCGTCCTGTTCGGGAGCCCTCCGGTCAGCGACGCCGAACGGGAGGCGTGGACGAGGAAGCCACGCCTGCCCTGCCGGTCACTGGCCCTCACGGGCCACCCCGTCGTGCGTTACATCGGCCGGGATGACGCGGCGCGGACCGTCGCGGGATGGCAGGGCTGGCTCGACGCCGTGGCCGGCTGGCTGCGGGAGGGACGTTCCCCGACCGTCTTCATTCATACGCCCGACAATGTCGGGGCGCTCGAACTGGCCCGCCGGTTCCACGACGACGTGCGCGCCCGGGTACCCGAGGTCGAGCCGCTGTCCGAGCCGGTTCCCGCCGGACCGCCGACGCTCTTCTGAGCCTGGACCGGCGCCTTGACTTCGAGCCCGCTCTAGACCCTAGGCTCGGAATATGACGACAACGCTGATCACCGGGGCGAACAAGGGCCTCGGTTTCGAGACCGCCCGCCGGCTTATCGCCGCGGGCCACACCGTCTACGTCGGCAGCCGGGACGCCGAACGCGGCCGCCAGGCCGCCGGACGGCTGGGCGCGCGGATGGTCCTCATCGACGTCACCGACGACGCGTCCGTCGCCGCGGCGGCGAAGACCATCGAATCCGATGGCGGACTTGACGTGCTGATCAACAACGCCGGCATCGAAATGCGCGGCGAGGGGAACGCGGTGGTCGGGGCCGCGGAGATCACCGCCGCGGAGATGCGGACGTTGTTCGAGACGAACGTCTTCGGCGTGGTGCGGGTCACGCACGCGTTCCTTCCGCTGCTGCGGCGGTCGGCCGCCCCGGTCGTGGTCAACGTCAGCAGCGGGCTGGCCTCGATGACCCGTGTCACCACCCCCGGTACCCCCCCGTACGCCTACCCGGGGGTCGCCTACCCGGCGTCGAAGGCCGCGGTCAACATGATCACCGTGCAGTACGCCAAGGCGTTTCCCGACATGCGTATCAACGCGGTCGAGCCAGGCTTCACCGCGACCGACCTGAACGGGAACACCGGCACGCAGACCGTCCAGGAGGGCGCCGAGATCATCGTCCGGATGGCGCAGGTCGGGCCGGACGGGCCAACCGGGAGCTATGTCGGCGCCCACGGACCGCTGCCCTGGTAACCGGCCGCGTCAGCCGCCGGCGCTGCTCCGGCGCTCGTCCCTGACGATCTCGATGACCAGTACCACAGCCAGCATGAGCAGGGCGTCTTCACCGTCGGTGACGTCGACGGCGAACTGCTCCCTGAGCTTGCGCAGTTGCGTCACCGCGGCGACGAGCATGCCACCGCGGGTGATGGAATACTGGCGCCCGGAGAAGTTTCCGTGTGCTTCCAGCAGGCCGGCGGGCGAGTCGATCTCGAAACGCTTGCCGAAAAACCCGCGCGGGGACACGGTGATCTCCTGGCCGCCCGTGCGAATCTGGTATTGCCGCGCCAGCCCCCGGCGCGAGATGACCGCGACTTCGGTTCCCCCGGTGTCACAGACAGACAGCTTCCTGGAGAACGCGGACCTGCCTTGCACCTCGAACTGCGGCATTCCCGCATCGTCGGTTATCACAAACCGGCTGGTAAGTGCCCACTTGCGCGACATCAGGTAAGTCGAGCCCATGACGGAAGCCTACTGCCGGGCGCTCCGGCGGCCGGCTCCCCAGTAGAACGGGCCGGCCGTGGGGGTGACCGTGATGTCCCAGCCGAGCCGCCTGAGCTGTTGCTCGAGGTCCGGTGGCTGGTGCGGGACTTTGACGATCCGGTAGGAAGTCCCGTCATCGAGCCGGCGGCGGATGGTGGCGGACGACGGGCCCTCGATGAGTTCGTCGGGCGTGCGGTACGCGTCGTCGGCGAAAAACACGCGGCCGTCTTTCGTCAAGGCGTCGGCCACCAGGGCCCAGAACGACGCGAACCGCCCGGGCGGCACGTGCGACAGCCAGAAGCCGAAGAAGACCACGTCGTAGCGGCGGTCAGGAACCCAGCTGAACAAATCGGCCTGGACGAAACGCACCCGGTCATCGCCCGTCCGGGCGGCCGCGAGGGCGAGCATTTCCGGGGACGCATCCACGGCCGTGACCTCGGTCGCGTGACGCAGCAGCTGAGGTGTCCACACGCCGGGGCCGCAGGCGAGCTCGAGCACGCGGCAGGCCGGCCGGAACGCCTCAAGCGCCTCGGTCAGCTCGTCGCCCCCCGGCAGGTCCAGGCCGTGACTGAGGTAATCCGCGGCCATCGCGCGATAGTAGCTGACCTGCTCACCGAGAAGCTGGTCGAGTTCCCCGCCGCTGGCTGATCCCACGATTCATATCCTGCCCTTGGCCCTGCGGTCATGGTGCAGGAAACGGGAAATGACCGGACCGACCTGGCTAGCGCTGTCGAGCAGGGCCAGGTGGCCGCCGCCCGGCACCGTATGCAGCGTGGCCCGCGGCATCAGCGAGGTGATGATCTGGTGATTCACCAGCGGGGTGACGGGATCGTCGTCGCCGGCGATGACGAGGGCCGGCTGTCCGATGGCCCACAGCCACGGCAGGCTGGTCCAGCCGAAAAGCGGGGCCATCCGGTACAAGGCAGCCATGGTATCGGTCGGCCGCCGAATGTGCAGCGAGCGAACAAGCTCCGGCTCGGTGCGCAGCCGGCCGCCGAACATGGCGCCGGCTACTTGTTCCAGACGTTCCGGATGGTAACTACCCGGGTGGATGAAGTGCCACATAGCGACCGGGCTGCCGGGAATGGCGAAACCGCCGAAGGATGTCGAGGCCAGCACCAGGCGGCGAACCCGGCGGGGATAGGAGAACGCCAGCTGCTGCGCGACCGCGCCGCCGAAGGAAGCGCCGAGCACGTGGGCGGACTCCAGGCCGAGTTCGTCGAGTACCGCGGCCCCGAAGCCGGCCAGTCCCCACATGGTCAGCGGGAAGGCCGGCCGCTGCGAGCGGCCGATGCCCGGCGGGTCGAAGGCGATGGTACGGAACCCGTCCAGGTGGGGAAGCAATTGTTCCCACAGTCCCACCTCGCCCCAGATGCCGGAGAAGAGCAGCAGCGGCTCGCCTTCTCCCCGGATCTGAGCGTGGATCCGCAGCCCCCTGATCCTGAGCTGCTCGTCCCTGACTGGCTCGGTCGCGCTGGCGGCGGACATCGGAACCTCCCACAAGTTAAGACCTGAGGACGATCTTACTCCTGAGTAACAAGCAATTCGGCTGACGCCTGAGCGGTAGCGGCGAAGAGCTTGCTCATGATGCGAATGAGCCGGACATACAGACCTCCGGCCATGAGCCATGGGACTTTCGGCCATTACGTCCAGCTGACAGGCCGATAGCGTGCCGTATATCAACAATCCCTGATTCCAGGCGAGCAAGAAGAGGCTCCCTGCTCCTGCGTTCGGAAGCGAGCCCGATGCACACATTCGCTCAGCCGCTCAGCCGGGCTCTCAGCGTCGCGGCCGGATCCTCCGCCGTGGTGTGCCAGGACAGGCGTCGTACCTACGCCGAGCTCGGTTCGCGCTGCTGCCGCCTGGCCGGCGCGATGCGCGCGCTCGGCGTGGCGCCGCACGACCGCGTCGGGGTGATCGCGGCCAACTCCGACCGCTACCTCGAGCTCTACCTCGGGCTGCCGGCCGCGGGCTACGTGCTGGTCCCGGTCAATTCCCGGCTCGCCCCCGCGGAGATGCGCGCCATCTTGGCGGACGCCGGGGTCAGCGTGCTGTTCGCCGACGCCGACTACCCGGGGGCCGCGGGCGTCAGGCAGGTGCTGACGATGCCGGGCGACTACGAGGAGCGGCTCGCCGCCGCGGACGAAGTGCCTCTCGGAGACGGGGTCACCGAGAACGATCTGGCCGTCCTGTTCTACACCTCCGGTACCACGGGGGTGGCGAAAGGCGCGATGCATACCCACCGGAGCCTGCTCTCCAGCGCGCTGAACTTCATGACCACCTGGCCGTTCGACCAGCAGACCCGGTGGCTCGTGGCCTCCCCGATGTTCCACACCGGCGGAGTCATCGCCACGCTGGCCACCGTCTGGGCCGGCGGGACGCAGGTCATCATGCCCCGGTTCGACCCCGATCTGGCCCTCGACCTGATCGAACGCGAGGCGGTCACGCACACGCTGCTCGTGCCCACCATGCTCGCCGCCACCACGCACGCTCAGCTCGCCCGGCCGCGGAACGTCAGCTCGCTGCGGTACCTGAGCCACGGCGCGTCGCCCATTTCCGCCGAGACGCTCAAGCGGACCAGACAGGCCTTCCCCGGCGCCGAGATGCTGCACGTGTACGGCACGACGGAAACGACACCGATCACCGCGCTGCTGCCGCACGAGGAGCGCCTGCTCGGCACCCCGCTGATCCGCTCGTGCGGGCAGCCCGCCGTGGGTGTCGAGGTGCGGATCATCGACAAAGCCCAGGCTGACATGCCGCCGGGCGAGGTCGGTGAGATCGCCGTGCGCGGCCCGAGCGTCATGGCCGGCTACTGGCGGAAACCAGAGTCGACGGCTGAGGTCATGCGCGGCGACTGGTACCTGACCGGTGACCTCGGGTACCGCGACGAAGACTTCCACATCTACCTGGTCGACCGGGTGAAGGACATGATCGTCAGCGGCGGCGAGAACATCTACTCCACCGAGGTGGAGAACGCGCTCGCCACCCATCACGCGGTCGAGGAGGTCGCCGTCTTCGGCGTGCCCGACCCGCGCTGGGGTGAGGCGGTCTACGCGGTCGTGTTCGTCCGGGGGCAGGTGACGGCGGACGAGCTGGTCGCGCACTGCCGGCAGCGGATCGCCCGGTTCAAGGTCCCCAGGTGCGTCGAGTTGCGCACCGAGCCGCTGCCCAAGTCGGCGGCAGGCAAGATCCTCAAGCGTGACCTGCGCGAGCCGCACTGGGCCGGTCGGCCCATGCAAGTCTCAGGAGGTTAGCCATGCGAAGCACGATGATGGACTTTCCGCTCACGGTGAGGCACATCTTCGAGCACGGGCGCACGACATACGCCGACAGCGAGGTCGTCACCAACGAGGCCGACGGGGTGCGCCGCATCACGTTCGGGGCTCTGGCGGACCGCGCCGATCAGCTGGCGGCCGGCCTGCGCCGCCTGGGTGTCGGGCCGGGCGACCGGGTCGCCACCTTCGCCTGGAACACCCAGGAGCACCAAGAGGCGTATTTCGCCATTCCTGGTATGGGCGCGGTGATGCACACCATCAACATCCGGCTGTCAGCGGAGCAGATCCGCTACATCATCGGCCATGCCGAGGACTCCGTGATCATCGCCGACGCCAGCCTGGCGCCCGTCCTCGCCCCGGTCCTGGCGGCCGGCGGGGATCAGCTCAAGACGATCCGCAACCTCATCGTGTACGGCAAGGGTGACCGGTCGGCACTGCCCGAGCACATCGACTACGAGGAGTTGCTCGCCGCGGAACGGCCGGGGTACCCGTGGCCGGAGATCGAGGAGACTGCGGCCGCCGCGATGTGCTACACCAGCGGGACCACCGACCTGCCGAAGGGCGTCGTCTACAGCCACCGCTCGACGTTCCTGCACTCCCTGGGGCTGTGCTCCGGTGAGGCCCTCGCGCTCAGCCAGCACGACCGGCTGCTGCCCGTCGTGCCCATGTTCCACGGCAACGCGTGGGGGATGCCCTACGCCGCCTGGCTCGTCGGGGCTGACCTGCTGCTTCCGAACCGGTTCACGCAGGCAGAGCCGCTCGCCCGGTTTATCGCGCAGGAGCGGGCCACGGTCGCCACGGCCGTTCCGACCGTTTGGTACGACATTCTCGGCCTGGATCCGGCGGACGTGGATCTGTCCTCCCTGCGGATGATCCTGGCCGGGGGCGCCGCCGTCCCGCGCCGCCTGATCGAGACCTACGAGCAGCGTTTCGGCGTGCGCGTCGTCCAGGGCTGGGGCCTGACCGAGACAAGCCCGGTGGCCGCCATCGCCCATCCGCCCAAGCACGTCCCGGCGGAGACCGCGATGGATTACCAGGCCACCGCGGGACGCGCCATCGGCGGCGTGGAGGCTCAGGTGGTGGACGACGAGGGCAAGGTGCTGCCGCGCGACGGGCAGTCCACCGGCGAGATCGAGGTGCGCGGGCCCTGGGTGACGGGCGCCTACTACCGGGACCCGACCTCGGCCAAGTTCCGCGATGGCTGGCTGCGCACCGGCGACGTCGGCCGGATCGACGCCAGGGGGTACATCACGATCAGCGACCGGGCCAAGGATGTGGTCAAGTCGGGTGGTGAATGGATCTCCACGCTCGAGCTCGAGGCGGCCATCCTCACCCACCCGGCCGTGCACGAGGCCGCGGTCATCGCCGCGCCCGACGACCGGTGGGGTGAGCGGCCGCTGGCCTGCGTGGTTCTCGTCCCAGGCCAGTCGGTGGGCGCCGAGGAACTGCGCGCGCACCTGGCCACCCGGGTCGTGAAGTGGTGGCTGCCTGAGCAGTGGGCGTTCGTGGACCAGGTGCCTCGCACCAGCGTCGGCAAGCACGACAAGAAACTCTTGCGGGCCAGGCACGCCGGAGGCGCCCTGCCCGTCGTGGTCAGCGATGAGCCGCCTACGGCGCATTCGGCCACGTAGCACTGTGGATATTCCTAGAGGAGGCGTTATGTCAGAAGCCGTTATCGTCGGCATCGGCCGGACACCAATCGGCCGGGCCGGCAAGGGTTCGCTCATCGATCAGCGACCCGACGACCTAGGTGCCTACGTGGTGAACCAGGTGCTCAACCAGATCCCGCAGCTGGACCGCGGCCAGATCGATGACCTGATCTGCGGTTGCGCGCTGCCCGGCGGCGAGCAGGCGCACAACATAGCCAGGATCATCAGCCTGCTGGCCGGGGTCGGCGCGCCCGGCACCACGGTCAACCGCTACTGCGCGTCGTCGTTGCAGGCCGTGCGGATGGCTTTCCACGCCATCAAGGCGGGCGAAGGCTCCGCGTTCGTATGCGCCGGGGTGGAGTCAAGTACCCGCTCGCCGTTCGGCGTGTTCTCAGACCAGCCAGAAACACGTAACCCCCGGCTGATGCCGGGCAACCCCGAAGGCCTGCCCGAGGCCTTTATCAGCATGGGCGAGACCGCGGAGAACGTAGCCGACAAGTACGACGTCTCCAGGGAAGACATGGACAGGTACGCCCTGCAGAGCCAGCAGCGCGCGGTCCGGGCCGGGCAGGACGGGATTTTCGCCAGGGAGATCATCCCGGTGCCGCTGTCCTCCGGGGCCACCATGACGACCGACGACGGGCCCAGGGCGAACACCACCCTGGAAAGGCTGGCCGGGCTGAAGCCGGTATTCCGCCCGGACGGGCGGGTGACCGCAGGGAACTCCTGCCCGCTCAACGACGGCGCGGCGGCGGCCGTGGTGATGTCGCGGGCACTCGCCGAGCAGCTCGGGATCAAGCCGATCGCCCGCATCATCTCCACCGGCGTCAGCTCCCTGGAGCCCGAGATGATGGGCCTGGGCCCGATCGAGTCCAGCCGGCAAGCGCTGGACCGGGCCGGGATGACCATCGACGACGTGGATGTGGTGGAGATCAACGAGGCGTTCGCCGCGCAGGTCATCCCGTCCGCGCTGGGTATAGGCGTCGATCCGTTCAGCGACAAGCTCAACCCGCACGGCGGAGCGATCGCCCTGGGTCACCCGTTCGGCATGACCGGGGTGCGCATCCTGGCCACGCTGCTGAACGATCTGCGTAGCCGCGATCAGACGATCGGGCTGGAAACAATGTGCGTTGGCGGCGGCCAGGGCATGGCGATAATAGTGGAGCGAGTGTCATGACAACCCCCCGCGGCAAGGCGCCGCAAACCAAGAACACGTCCAACGGCCGTCGGCCGGCGGCCAAGCCATCCGTGGCCGTGCCACCGCAGGCCCCGCCCCCGCCGACCGAGAAGCCGGCGGAGAACACCGCCCAGCGGCCCGCTGCGGCCAAGGCTGTCCCAGGCCCGGTCCCGCAGGCCCCGCAGGCCCCGCAGTCCTCGCACGGCGGCTTCGGCCTTCGCCTGGCGGCGGACGCCCTGCGGTTCCTCGGCCAGCAGGCCGTGCGGCAGCCGCAGGCGCTGCTGCGGAGCATGCCCGAGGCCAGCGGCGAGCTGCTGCGGATCGGGCTCGGCAAGTCGCAGGTCGCGCCGGAGAAGGGGGACAAGCGCTTTGCCGATCCGGCGTGGCGCGAGAACTTCCTTTTCCACAAGACCATGCAGGCGTATCTCAGCCTCGGGTCGGCGACCGACAGCTACGTCGACGGCCTCGGCATCGAAGGCATGAACGGCGAGCGGGTCCGCTTCGCGCTGATGCTGCTCCGGGAGACCATGGCGCCGACCAACTTCTTCATGGGCAACCCCGCGGCCATCAAGCGGGCGTTCGACACCAGCGGCGGCAGCGTCCGCAAGGGGATCGCTAACCTGGCCGGCGACATGAAGAACAACCACGGCATGCCGACGATGGTCGACCGCACACCGTTCAAGCTCGGCGAAAACCTCGCCGCGACACCCGGTGCGGTCATCTTCCGCAACGAGGTTTTCGAGCTGATCCAGTACAAGCCGCAGAGCGACCGTCACCTACGCCCGGCCCATGCTGGTGGTGCCGCCGCAGGTGAACAAGTACTATGCCCTGGACCTGTCACCTGGCCGCAGCATGTACGAATACCTGCTCAAGCAGGGCATCAGTGTGTTCACCATCAGCTGGCGCAACCCGACCGGGGAGCAGCGCGACTGGAATTTCGACACCTACGTGCAGGCGACGCTCGACGCCGTCGACGTGGTCCGCGAGGTTTCCGGTTCGCCGGATGTGAACGCCATGGGCGCTTGCCTGGGCGGGATGACGCTCGCGCTCGCGCAAGCGCACCTCGAAGCGGCCGGGGACCATCGCATTAACTCAGCGACGATGACCGTCACCCTGCTCGACACCGACTCTGACGGAAAGATGTTCCTGGTCGCGACCCCGAAGCTGCTCGCGCTGGCCAAGAAGGTGTCGGAGCGCAGCGGGGTGCTGGACGGCTGGAAGACGGCGAACATGTTCGCCTGGCTGCGGCCGAACGACCTGGTGTGGAACTACTGGGTGAACAATTACCTGCTCGGCCAGGACCCTCCGGCCTTCGACATCCTGGCCTGGAACGCGGACACCACCAGGCTGAGCTCCGCCTTCCACCACCAGCTGATGGACCTGGTGGCAGGCAACCAGATGATCCACCCGGGCGGCATGACGGTCCTCGGCACGCCGATCGACCTCTCCCGTATCACCTGCGACACGTACGTGGCGTCGGGGAAGACCGACCACATCACGCCGTGGCACACCGGTTACCGGTCCACCCAGCTGGTCTCCGGCCGTTCCCAGTTCGTCCTGTGCTCAAGCGGCCACATCCAGACCGTGGTGGCCGATCCGAAGCACCGCGGCCTCGGGTACTTCGTCAACCCGGAGACACCGGCCGATGCCGAGCAGTGGCTTGCGGGCGCGCAGCGGCACGACGGTTCCTGGTGGGAGCACTGGGTGGGCTGGCTGGCCGAACGCTCCGGTGAGCAGGTCGCGGCACCGCAGTCCGTCGGCAGCTCCCGCTACCCGGCGATAGAGGCGGCCCCGGGCAGCTACATCTATCTGTGACAGGAGCAGGAACTCAACAGGAGAAAAACAAGCCCGTCAAATATTGATGGCAAAAATGGTGAAAGTTACTATCAGGACACGGGCGGCTACACAGGGCCGCCTTGCGTGAGAGGCAACATCACCATGCATCGTCTCCCCAGGTTCCTGCTCTACCCCCTGCTGGCCCTCCTGCCGGCGCTGGCCATGCTGACATGCTTCGGCTCGGCCGCGGACGCCAGCACACCCGCCTCCCCGGCGGCCAGCGCGGCCGCGATCGCCCGCGCCGCGATCAAGCAGCTCTCGATCGGCCAGCACGCCAGCGACCAGCGGGTCCCCGGCGTGCACCAGATCAAGGGGCTGACCAACGTGCAAAGCGGCAACTGGTCGGGGTACGCGGACACCGGCAGCGGCTTTAGCAAGGTCGCGGGCAACTGGACAGAACCCTCAGGCAGCTGCAGTGGGCGCACCACGTCCCTGGCCGCCTTCTGGGTCGGCATCGACGGCTTCACCAGCGGCACGGTGGAGCAGGACGGCACCCTCATCGAGTGCTACTTCGGCACCGCCTACCAGTACACCTGGTGGGAGATGTACCCGACCAACAGCATCCAGGTGGTCGGCGGGTCCCTGCGGGCGGGCGACAGCATCAGCGCCTCGGTGGTCAGGAGCGGCACGAGCTACACGCTGAAGGTCACCGACTCCACTCACACGGCCAACAGCTTCACCACCACCCAGACCTGCTCCAGCTGCGCGAACAGCAGCGCCGAGTGGATCGCGGAAGCACCGAGCGGCTCGTCAGGTGTCTACCCGCTGACCAATTTCGGCACCTGGACCGAGTCGGGCGCGACCGTGACGGAGGGCTCGACCTCCGGCGTGATCTCCTCCTTCACCGACGACGAGATCACGATGGTCGACTCCTCCGGCCTCGTCAAGGCTCAGCCCGGGGCGCTCAACGGCAGCGGCAACGGCTTCTCCGTCACCTGGGAGCGCAGCTCCTGACGGCGTTTTCTTGATCACGAAGGCTTTTTACCCGCCCGCGGGTAAAAAGCCTTCGTGATCACGGGGGGCCAGCCGGGGTAGGGTTGTGGTATACGCGGGGGTGGGTTTGCCGGACATCTTGAGCCAGGGCGACGGGCGTGAGACCGGGCAGTGGCGGCGCCGGCTGGCGGTGGGCGCCGTGCTCGCGGTGGTGGTGGCCGTGGCGCTTGTGCACTACCTGCCGCGGTCGCATCCTCGCCCGGCTGGGGCGGCCGCCACCGCGTCTCCCTCGCTGGGGGTGTCTGGTGGCGCGGTGTCCGGTGGCGCGGTGTCTGGTGATTCCGTTTCTGGTGACTCGGGGATAGCGGCGGAACCTGACGGGATCATTGGTCCGACCTTGTCCTGGCCTGGTGGCCTCCGGCTGCTGGCGACCGGGCCGCGGCCGGAGTGGTTCTGGCCGGCCACCGGTCAGGTAGTGCCGATCGGCGGTCTCCCGGCTCAGCCGTCCGGCTACCAGTTCATCCGCGCGACGGGCGGCTGGGCGGTGCAGGCCGCACCGGGGACCCAGGCCGTGTGCGGCGGTTGCGCTGGTGCGCGGGCCGTCTATTTCCTGCCCGATCACGGGCAGGTGGCGACCCAGGCGGGGCGGGCGGACACGGTGGCCCCGGGCACCGCGGGCACGTTGTGGCTGACCAGCTATCCGTCCGGTGCCGATCCGCGCACGGCGGCCGCCACGGCGCAGCAGGTCAGCACCGCGGGCCGGCCGCTCGGGCGGCAGCTCAGGCTGCCGGCCGGGTACCTGATCGAGCAGGGCACCGACCGCGGCCTGCTGCTGGCACCACTGCCTCAGCGGGCGGAAACGATACCCGACAGGTTGTGGGATCCAGCCGATCCGCGGTCGGGGCGCACCCTGACCGGGGTCATCGCGGCGAGCGCCACCCAGATCGCCTGGACGCCGCCGTGTGTCACACGTTGCCGTCTGCAGGTGCTCACGCTGGCCACCGGCCTGCAGGTATCGGCCGAGCTGCCCGAGGCGAGCACGCTGGCGAACGCGGCTTTCAGTCCCGATGGACGTTTTCTGGCGATCGAGGTGGGCTTTAGCGACGACTCCTCGGCCGGCGCACGGGCGGTGCAGCTGGAGCTAGCGTCCACGACCAGCGGTCGCCTGACGGTCGTGCCGCACACCTGGGTCAGCAGCGACGCCATGGCCGGCTTCGGCTGGCCCGCCGACAGCGACAGCCTGGTGGCCGAGCTGAACTTCATCACCAAGGTGCAGCTTGGCTCGTGGCGCCCCGGGGCCAGCTGGCCGGCCATCACGGTGCTCACGCCGCAGCGCAGTCCGGCCTCCCTGGTCATCGGGCAGTACGCACCCTAGTCGGGCAACTCGACCGGGCCGATGTCGGCAAAGACGTCGCCGGGGCCCGGGTTGTCGGGGTGGGTGCTCCCGCCGAGGTGATGCAGGATCCCCCAGACCGCGTTCAGGCTGGTCTGGACCGCGCCCTCGGCCCACGCGGGGGTCCAGGAGACGTCGTCGCCTGCGATGAAGATGCCCCGCTCCTCCGGCCGCATGCGATCTTGCATGAAGTGGGCGTACATGCGGTGGTTGTACCGGTAGTGCCCGGGCAGCGCGCCCTTGAACGCCCCCAGGAAGTGCCGGTCGGCCTCCCAGGACACGGTGATCGGATCACCGATGATGTGACCGGCGATGTCGAGACCGGGATAGATCTTCTGCAGGGCGTTGAGGGCGAGCTGCACCCGCCGCTCGGCCGGCTCGGGCAGCATCTTCAGCGCGTCGCTCATCCAGGAGTACGTCAGGCAGATCACGCCCGGCTGGCCGGGACCGTTGTCGAACAGGTACGTACCGCGGGTCAGCCGGTCGGTCAGCGTCATGCTCATGGCGTCGCGGCCGGTGCGCGGGTCGGTGTCCCGCCAGAACGGCCGGTCGACCATCACGAAGGTCTTGGAGGACTGCATGTAGCGGGTGCGATCAAGGGCCGCCCACAGCTTCGGGGAGAACAGCGACTCCTCGCAGTCAATCTGCGTGGTGAGCAGCCAGCTCTGGCAGGTGATCAGCGCGGCCGCATACCTGCGGGTGCCACCCCAGGCGTCGGTGACCGCGATCTGGCCGTCGCCGTCCCTGGCGATCCGCGCGACGGCCGCCCGGGGGGCCCCGGAGTGCAGCGCGGCCAGCGAGGTCCCAGGTGCCCAGTAGGCGGGCCTGGACGCACGGTGCCGCCAGATGCCGCGGGGAACCTGCTCGGCGCCGCCGACCACCAGGCGCTGGTTCTCGTCGCAGCCGGTCATCACGACCCGGAAGATTTCCAGCATGGAGTTCGGGAAGTCCGAGTCCCAGCCGCCGGTGCCAAACCCGACATGGCCGAAGATCTCGCGGTGCCGAAACGACAGCGCGGAGAACGCCTTCGACGTCGCCACGAAGTCGTAGAACGTGCGGTCATCCCAGCGCGGCACCAGGTCGTTCCACAAGGACTTCAGCGTGCCGACATCGCGGGCCCGGATCGCGTCCTGGATCTCGGTGAAGCGCACGTCTTCCAGGGCCTGCGCCCATGCCTGCGCGACCTCGGTGAACAGCGGGGGGAGGTCGTCAAGCGTCCGGGCGTAGTGGGTGACGCCCTCCAGGTCGATGACCGTGCTCCCGGCGGTCTCGGTCAGCGGGTTGGGAAACGGCCGGGTCGGCAAGCCCAGCATGTCCACGTAGTGATAGAAGGACGTCGACGACACGGGGAAACGCATCCCGCCCAGTTCGGCGATCACGCCCTCGGCTCCCTCGAACGGCTGCGACCGCAACCGTCCGCCCATCCGCGAGGCCTCGTAGACCACCGGCTTGATACCGAGCCGCATCAGCTCGTACGCGGCGACAAGCCCGGAGATGCCCGCGCCGATGACGGCGATCTCCTCGCCGTGTCGTTCGGCCGGGATCGAGCCCAGGCCGGCCGGGTGCGAGATCCAGTCGTCGAACGGGAAAGGGAAATCCGGCCCGAAGACCGTGACCGGGCCGGACCCTGTACCCCCGTCACGTCCACCTTCGTTCACCATGTAGCGCCCCATCGCCGCCGGTAGCTGCCTGCTACGGGTGAGGATACGCAGGTCCGCGCCGGACCTCCAAGGCAGGACGGCAAGCTTGGAGGTAACCTCCCGTCACGACCGGGCGCCCAAGGCGGTGCGCTATAGACCCCTCAATCCACCGCCAGGCCCGGATCCGCCACTGAAACTCGGCTAGGACACCCGCCTCGCCACGGGCACGACTGCGCGATCACGGCGCCCAGCCTGATCGTGTCCGGGGCGATGGACCTGCCCGATTTCCGGCTGATCGCGACCAGGCTGGCCGCGCTGCTGCCCGCCGCCCAGGCGGTGCAGCTGCCCTGGGCCGGACACCTGCCCACGCTGGAGCGGCCGGATGAACTGTCCGCGATGCTGACCGCTTTCCTGCCGGCCGCCGGGCCGGCGGCCTAGCGGAGGAAGGCCAGGACCCGCTGGATCGCCAGGGCGGTGGCGCCCGGGTCATAGGACGGCAGCGAGCTGTCGGCGAAGTAGTGCTGGTCACCGGGGTAGAGGAACAGCTCCGCGTCCTTGGCCTGCTCGACGAGCTCGCGGGCGGCGTCGATGTCGCCTTCGCCGACGAAGATCGGGTCGGCGTCCATGCCGTGCACCTGCACAGGTAGCCCGTCGGGCCAGGAGCCGAACGCTCCGGCCGGGACGCAGGAATAGAAGAGCAGCGCCCCCCGCGCGCCCGGCCGCGTCTGCGCCAGCTTCTGGGCCGGCAGCACGCCGAGCGAGAAGCCCGCGTACACCAGCTCGGCAGGCAGCCCGTCGACGGCCTGCTCACCGCGCCTGATCACCTCGTCGGGAAAGCCGATCTCCTGGGCGTAACCCATCCCCTCCTCCAGGGTGCCGAAGGTGCGGCCCTCGAACAGGTCGGGCGTGTGGACGGTGTGCCCGGCGCGTCGTAGCTCGTCCGCGAAGGCGACGACGCCGGGAGTCAGTCCCTGAGCGTGGTGGTAGAGCACTACCTCGGCCATCTCGGTACTCCTGTTCTGTCGACCCGTCCAGGTTAGCGGCGACGGCCAGGGCTAGCGCGGTGCAGGCGCCACCAGGTCAGCGTGGCGAGAACGGCGGTGATCGCCAGCTGCATGGCCATGTCGAAGAGCCAGCTGTGCGCACTGTGCTGCCACAGCGGATCAGGCGTGTTACCCGGCGGTGGCGGCGTGACCTGGTTCAGGTTGACGGTGGCGGCGGCCGCGCCGAAGCCCCAGCGGGACGGTGAGAGCCAGGACAGCTGGCCCAGGCCGGCCATCCCGTTGAGGCGGAAGACGCCGCCGCTGAGCACCACTTCGGCCAGCACCGCCACCACCAGCAGCGGCATCGTCTTGTCCGAGGAATTGACCACCGCCGAGATCAGCAGCCCGGCCGTCATCGACGCGATCGCGAGCACGGCGATCCCCAGCATGAGCTCAGCCAGCGGGGCACCGGCCAGCACGGCCTCGTGCTTGGGCAGCGGTCGGCCGGCCAGGCCGATCAGCACAAGCACCACCGCCTGCACCGCACTGATCAGGCCGAGGACCGCGAGCTTGGACGCCAGGTAGGCACCGGGCGACAGGCCGGCCGCTCGTTCCCTGTTATAGATCGGGCGTTCCTTGACCAGTTCCCTGACGGCGTTCGCCACGCCGATGAGGCAGGCGCCCATGACCAGGATCAGCAGCACCTGGATGGCGTTGCCGTTACTCGTCCCTGTCAGCCCGCCCGGGTCCGGGATCGCCCTGATCAGGGCGCCGAGAATGACCGGCAGGAGGGCGATCACGCCGACGTAGTTGCGGTCCGAGGCAATGACGGCCAGGTAGCGGCGGACGAGGCTCGGCCTCGAAGGCCCGGAAAACCTGCGCCCAGCCCGGCTGGCGGAAATGGCGCAGCCCGTCGGCGGGCAACCCGAAATAGGCGAGCTTGCCGCCCGGCACCAGGACGAGCAGCCGATCGCAGACGGCCAGGTTCGCCACGCTGTGCGTCACCACGATGACCGTCCGCCCGTCACGGGCCAGGCCGGACATCATTTCCATCACCGACATGTCCAGGCCGGGATCCAAGCCGGAGGTGGGTTCGTCCAGGAACAGCAGCGAGGGCTTGGTCAGCAGTTCGAGCGCGACATTGACCCGCTTCTGCTGACCGCCGGACAGCGACGACGTACGGGTACCGGCGTGCGCGGTCAGCGACAATTCGCCGATCACCTCGTGGATCCGCCTGGTCCGTTCGGCCGGGCTGGTGTCGCGCGGAAAGCGGAGCTCGGCCGCGTAGCCCAGGGCGCGGTGCGCGGACAGCTGGGTGTGCAGGATGTTCTCCTGCGGGACCAGGCCGATCCGGTGCCGCAGCTCGGCGTAGTCGGCCTATAGGTCGCGCCCGTCATAGAGCATGGTGCCCGCGGTCAGCCGGCCGTACCCCGGTCAGCGCGCCGAGCAGCGTCGACTTGCCCGCGCCGCTCGGTCCGATCACGCCGAGCAGGCACCGCTCGCTGAGCGGAAAGCTGACGTCACCCAGCAGGACCTTCCCGCTCGGCAGCGTGACCGTGAGTCCCCGCGCGTCGAGCGAGATGTCCCCCGCGTCGACGAACTCCTGCAACTCGTCCCCCACCAGGCGGAACGTGGCCAGGCCGACCCCGATGACGTCGGCTTCCGTCACCGCGGCCGTGCTGACCCGCTGGCCGTTCAGGAACGTGCCGTTGTGGCTGCCCAGGTCGGCGATTTCGTAGCCGCCTCCCGGTGACCTGCGCAGCTCGGCGTGACGACGTGACACCCCCAGGTCCGCCACCACGATGTCGTTGTCCTGGGACCGGCCGATGCTGACGGCCCGGGCGGGCAGCGGCATGATGGCGCTCGGCGAGCGGTCGGCCAGCATCGTCCGCTGGGCCGACCACACCGCGGTGGCGGAACCCTCCGCCCGGGCGGAGGGACCGGTCGCGTCGGCGACGGCGCAGGCCAGCACCGGACCCGCATCCGGGTGGCCAAGCCGGACCTGGCAGGAATCGGTGATCTCGACCCGCTGGACCCGCTGACCAGCGGCGAAGGTGCCATTGGTGCTGCCGTCGTCGGACAGCAGCCACCGGCCGTCCTCGACCTTCACGACCGCATGCCGCCAGGAGACCAGCGGCTCGTCGACGACGATGTCCGCCGCCGGATCACGGCCCACCCAGTACACCGGCCCGGCCGGCAGCGTCTTCGCCGAACCCTGCGCCCGCACCGTGAGCGGCGGGGTCACGTACTCCGAACCAACGTTCTCAGCCGTCATCTGCTCACTACGTCCCTATCAGAGGTGATGTGCGCTTCGTAGCGGTAGGTCAGGGCGGCCGGTTCACCCCGGCCGATGGCCGCGGCCTCGGCGAGCAGGCCGGCCACGTCCCCGGCCGCCTGGGGCCGCCCGGCCCGGGCCGACGCCGACCGCATGGCGGCCAGAGCGGCCGGATCGTCCCGCAGGCCCGCGATCTGGCGGACCAGGTCGCGCAGCCCGGGCGCGTAACGGCCCGCACCGGCCCGGACGACGAACTCGGCGTTGCCTTCCTCTTGGCCGGGCAGGTAGGAGGTAAGCACAAGCGGAGCCGCACAGCAGGTCGCCTCGGCAATGGTGCCCGGTCCCGCCTTACCCACCACGACGTCGGCGCAGCGGAGCCAGTCGGCCATGTTGTCGACGAAACCGCGGACGGTCAGCCGGCCGCAGGCCCGCTCCGCCCGCTGGTTGAGCCGCCGGCGGAGCCGCTGGTTACGTCCGCAGATGACGGCGACGTCGACGTCCTCGACCTGGCTGAGGATGGCCACGGTGCGACGGTAGATGCCGCCTGAGCCCTCCGCACCGCCCGTCACCACGACCAGGAACCGCCCGCGCAGGCCCAGGGCGGCCTGCAAGGCACGACGCTCGGCCGCGCTGGCCGGCGTCCGGCAGAACTCGGCCGCGACCGGCAGCCCGGTATCCACGTACTGCCCGGCCAGCATGCCATCTCGCGCGCACAGGTCCGCGACCGCCGCCGAGGGCACGATGACGCGGTCAACCCCGGCGTACCGCCACGACGGGTGCGCGGTGACCAGGTCGGTGATGACCGTGATGACGGCGGGCAAGGCGGGGCTGCGGTCACGCACCCGGGCGGCGGCCTCCGCCGTCATCGGGTGGAAAGCGACGATCACCGCGGGTCGCCACGCCGCGACGGCCCTGGCCACGCTGGCGTCCGCGTCCGCCACCAGGCCGCGCCTGAGCCAGCTCAGGAGCCGGGGCGCGCCGTAGGCGCGCCACAAGATGCCCCACAGCCAGGGGGCTATCCGGATCGCCGGGCCGTACAGGCCGACAATCCAGCGCAGCCTGCGCGGTGCATCAGGCCCGCGCAGCGGATCGCAGATGGACAGGGAGAAACGGCCGGGGCAAACACGGTCAAGCGCCTGAGCCACGGCCCGGGCGGCGCTCCGGTGTCCCCCGCCGGTATCGCCGACCAGGAAGAGCAACCGCACCGGCGGCCGGCCGCCGGTCACCGCGCACCGGCCAGCACGCGATACAGCGATTCCCATTCGGCCAGCCACCGGTGCCGTTCGTGATCGCCGATGATCCGCCGGGTCGCCGCGGACATCCGGTCCCGCAACTCCCGGTCCGAGCACAGCAGGTCCAGGTAGACCGCCACCTCGGCGCCCTGGCCGGGACGGGCCAGGAACCCGTTGTGCCCGGGCCGGATCAGATGCCGGAGCGCGCAGGCGTCGACGGCGACGACGGGCAGGCCGGTCGCCATCGCTTCCATCGTGGTGAGGCTCTGCAGCTCCGCTTCGGACGCGATCGCAAAGACGTCGGCCAGCCGGTAGAGCCCGGGGAGATCGGATCCGGGGACGAAGCCAAGGAACCGCACCCGGCCGGCCAGGCCGAGCCGCTGGGCCCGCGCCCGCAGCCTGGCCTCCTCCGGCCCGGTGCCGGCCACGGCGAGCTGCGTGCCGACGTCACCCCTGGCCACCGCGTCCAGCAGGACATCCAGGCGCTTCTCGGGACTGAGCCGGCTGACCGACAGGATCAAAGGCGGCCCGGCGGCCAGCCCGTAGCGCCGCCTGATCCGGTCGTCGCGCGGCCCGGGAGAAAACCTGCGCAGGTCCACTCCGTTCGACAGGACCGCGGACGGCACTCGCAGCCTTCGCTCGCGCAGCAGCCCGAGCGCCGTCGCCGTGGGGGCGGTGACATAGGCGCACCGGTTGGAGAACCCGACGACGTGCCGGTAGAAAAGGGCGTCGACGAGCGGTGAGCGCGAAGCCGCGGACCCGCGGACGTTGGCCGGCAGGTAATGGTTCGTGTACACCACCGGCACCCGCTGCAGGCCGGCCCCGATCCCCGCCATGACCCCGAGCGTCGCCGGGGAATGAATGTGGGCCACATCGGGCCTGAACGAGGCGATCAGCTTGCGGGCCGAGCCGGGTGGCAGGCAGCCCAGCCGCATGCCGTCGTACCAGGGCCAGCGCAACGAGGCGCGGTAGGTGACGCTCACCTGCCCGGTAACGGCCAGGCCGCCCCGCCAGCCCGGGCTTGGCACGACCAGCGCCACGGCGTGACCGCGCTCGGCCAGCCCCCTGGCGAGTTCGCTGGTGACTTCCGGGACTCCGCCGACCATAGGTTCATACTGGTCGGTGACGACCATGATGCGCATCTCCCCCTCCTGCGAACCGATCATCGCCGGGTCCGGCGGACATAGAGCCAGACGGCCAGCGGTACCGCCGTGGCCAGCATCGTCAAAGACCACAGCGCCGAAGCCCATTCGGGGTGCTGCATCGGCCAGGAGTGAATCGCGGCGGCCGGATCAGGATTCCCGAGCAGCTGACGGCAGGCGGACGCGAGCACGCTGACCGGATTCCAGTTCGCTATGTCGCTCAGCACCGAGGGCAGGCTGGCCGTGGAGATGAAGGCGTTGGAGGTGAGCGCCAGCGGCATGATCACCGTCAGCCCGATGGCTTGAGCCGACTCCGCTCCCCTGGCCAGGATGCCGATGCACGCTCCGGCCCACGCGGCGGAGTAGGCAAAGAGCAGCGCGAGGACGAGAGCGAGGATGACGGCGGCCGGCCCGGCCTGAATCCGCCAGCCCACGGCCAGGCCGCTGAGCACGGTCACCGTGGCGGCGACCAACGTGGTTGTCGATGAGGCCGGTCGACAGGTCGACGGCGAGCCCGATGGCCGCCCCCTGAGCGGTGCCGCCCATGTTCACCGCCCCGGGCAAGACGATGGCACTGTTGAACACATAGCTGAAAAGCAGCACGAAGACCAGCGGCTGGACGGTGACGTTGAGCAGTTGCTCCGGCGTGCTGGCGCTCCGCGCCAGCGTCCGCCACGTCAGCACCCGCACGTCGCTGACCGCCCAGGCGACGGTACTCATACCGCCACCGGGCGGGTCAGCGAGTGGAACACGTCATCCAGAGAAGGCGGCCGGACCGCGATGTCGTCGACGGCGATCCCGGCCGCGTCGAGCGCCCGGACAAGCTCGGTCACCAGCCCGGGCCGCGGCACCACGGGAAAATCCAGCCCGTGGTGCCCGGTCAGCCGCCGGACCGGACCCGCCGCGTAGCCGGAGATCTCCTCGGCCAGCCGGGTCAGCGAGACCGCCGCGGGAACGGTCAGCCGCAGGTCGCAGAGGCGGTCGGCCAGCCGGTCGGCCTCCTCCAGGTGCTGGGTGGTGAGCAGCAAGGTGGTGCCCGCGCCGTGGCCGGCCGGAGTCTGAGTAGATCGTGCATAACGTCGCCCCGGTTAGGTGGATGTGCTGTCCCGGCGACGTTAGGCCGCACCGCGAGGTGAAGCGCAAGGTGCTCGGGGGGAAGCGCAGGGGGAAGCCAGGTCTCACTTCGGTCTCCCCACCGCGTGCTGCCGATAAAGAGCATCTTGCCGCAGTTGGCCGCCCGCGGCGAAGACGGCACGTAAAGATCGTTGAAACGTGGCGGCTAGCCGGGAGTACCTGACCAGGACGTGGCGCCGGTGAACGCGCGGATCGCGGCGGCGACCTGCGAGGCTGAGGAGATCATGGTCAGATGCCGCCCGGGCACGGTGATCGGTGCCGGGGCACCGATCGCGGCCGCGGCCGCCGCAGCCGCCGCCGCGGTGAGCTGAGGGTCGTCGGCTCCGACGATCACCCGTTTGGGTACCGGCGCGGCGCGCAGCCGGGCGAGCTGGGCGCCGGTCATGCTCGGGATCCCGTGCCGCAGCGAGTAGGTCAGGGCCGCTTGGAAACCTGGCTGCTCAAGCGGCAGGCGCCAGGTCTGTACCGCCGCGGCGTTCAGGGGCGGGCAGGCAGGCCCGCACTGGGAGCTGTAGAGCTTCCTGATGAGCCAGGAAGAACTGAGCGCGAGCCGGAGCATCGTCGTCCGGTACGGATTGATCAGCAGCCAGCCGATCAGCGACGGCGCACCCAGCGGGGTCGCGTCCCCGTCGAGGAAGACGACCCCGGTCGCGACCCGGTGGCCGCGCAGCGCCGCCAGCCCGACGACGGCCGCGCCGCTAGAATGCCCGACCAGGACCGGGGCGCCAGACCCGGTCAGGCCCTCCGCGGCCAGGAAAGCCAGCAGCTGGCTGGCCAGGTGGGCGGCGTCGAAGGGGGTGCTGGGACGGCTGTACCCGGTGCCGCTCAGGTCGATGGCGAACACGCGGTGGTCCCGGCCAAGGACGGCACCCAGCGAGGCGAAGGTGTCGGCCGTCTCAAAGGCTCCCGGCACCAGGACGACGGCGGAGCCAGCGGTCCCCCAGGTGCGGTAGCGAGTGTCGAACCCGCCCGCGTTGACCAGGCGCAGCCCGGCCGGCCGGGCGGCCTGCCCGCCGGTGGCCAGGTTGTAGCCAACGCTGGCGGCGGTGAGCGCAATCGCCAGGGCCAGCACGATCACCAGCGCGCGGCGCAAGAAGACGGCCAGCCGCCGCCGGCGGCGTGGTGCGGGTGGCGTGTTCGGCTTCTCCACGCAAGTTACCTTGTCACGGGCCCGGCGCCGGTGTCCCGGCCGGCTCTCCCCGCCGGCTCTCCCCCTGCAGGAGTACCCAGGGATCATCCCCGGGGCCGACGCGGGCAAGCGCGGCGGACAGACAGAATGAGCCGCATGCCAACTGGAGAGGACCACTTTCATGATTGAGGTGCAGGGCCTCACGAAGCGGTACGGCGAGAAAACCGCCGTCGACGGGCTGACCTTCGGCATCGAGCCGGGCCAGGTCACCGGCTTCCTGGGCCCGAACGGCGCCGGCAAGACCACCACGATGCGCTGCATCCTCGGACTTGACTACCCGGACGCCGGCACCGTCACGGTGGACGGCCGTGACTACCACGACCTGGCCTACCCGATGCACGAGGTGGGCGCGCTGCTCGACGCGAAGGCGGTGCACGGCGGCCGGTCGGCCTACAACCACCTGCTCTGCCTGGCGCAGACCAACAATCTGCCGAAGCGCCGCGTCGGCGAGGTCCTCGAGCTGGTCGGCCTGTCTGAGGTGGCGAAGAAGCGGTCCAAGGGGTTCTCGCTCGGCATGAGCCAGCGGCTGGGCATCGCCGGGACTTTGCTCGGCCAGCCCAAGGTGCTCATGTTCGACGAGCCGGTCAACGGGCTCGACCCCGAGGGCATCTTGTGGATCAGGAACCTGATGAAGGCCCTGGCCGCCGAGGGGCGCACGGTCTTTGTCTCCAGCCACCTGATGTCAGAGATGGAGTACACCGCTGACCACCTGATCGTGATCGGCCGGGGCAAGCTGATCGCCGACTGCTCGATGTCGGAGTTCATCGCGCGCTCCTCCGGAGCGGCCGTGCGGGTGCGCACTCCGGCGGCGGACGACCTGATCAAGGTGGTGACCGCCGCGGGCGCGACTACGGCCATCGACGAGGACGGCGCCATCGAGGTCCGCGGGATGACCGTAGAGGCGATCGGCGATATCGCGTTTGACCAGGGCATCAGGCTGCACGAGCTGACCATGGTCCGTGCCTCGCTCGAGGAGGCGTTCATGGAACTGACCGCGAGCAGCGTGGAGTACCACGCCGGGATTCCCGGGGCGAGTACCACCAGCGAGAGCAGAGGTTGAGCGATGGCAACCACGACAGCGCCGAACACGGAGCTCTCCCCGCTTCCGCCGGCCACCGGACGGGCCGGGCTGCGGGGCGCCATCGCCTCGGAGTTCACCAAGATCCGCTCGGTCCGGTCCACCTACTGGACCCTGGCGGCACTGCTGGTTGTCTCCGTCGGCATCGGGGCGGCGATCACGGGAGGCAGCGCCGCCAGCTTCAGCCACAACCTGCCCGACAAGGCCGGGTTCGACGCCACCCAGACCTCGCTGGCCGCGTTTTTCGAGATCGGCCAGCTGATCATCGCGGTGATCGCCGCGATGGCGATCACCGCCGAGTACTCCACCGGGATGATGCGCACCTCGCTGACCGCGCAGCCCCGGCGCGGCACGGTCTACGCCGCGAAGGCGATCGTGCTCACCTCGCTGACGCTCATCGTCTCGCTCGTCACGTCGTTCATCGCGTTCTTCGTCGGCCAGGCGCTGCTGTCCTCCAGCGGGGTGAGCGCCTCGCTGTTCCACTCCGTCAAGATCCCGCTGAACGCGAACGTGATCTGCCTGCAGCAAGGCGCGGGTGGCGGCGGCGGCTCGTTGCCACCCGGGTGCGTTCAGGGCAAGGTGGTGTTCTCCGGCACCTACGTGATCTCCCCCTCCACCGTGCTGATGGCGATCATCGGCTGCGCGCTGTTCGTCACGCTGGTCGCGCTTATCGCGTTTGGCGTGGGCGCGATCGTGCGGCACACGGCCGCCGTGATCGCGATCGTGATCGCCGCCCTGTTCATCATCCCGGTCCTGGAACACGCGCTGCCGGACAACTGGCACTACGACATCATGCGGTTCCTGCCGGACGCCGCGAACCAGGTGGTCTCGGTCACTATCCGCAGCAACACCCAACCGCACCTGTGGTCGGCCTGGCCGCAGCTCGGCGTGACGGCGCTGTGGGGCGCTGCCCTGGTCGCCATGGGCGCCTACCTGTTCCGCAAGCGCGACGCGTAAGCCTTTGACTATGCTCGCCGGGTGACCGCGACCCCGTTCCGTTATCAGTCGCCGGACGAGGACAGCGCGCGCTGGATCGGCTTTCCTTACCGCGACGGCGACATCGTGATCAGCACCCGGTCCAAGACCGGAACGACGTGGGTGCAGATGATCTGCGCGCTGCTGATCTTCCAGACACCGGAGCTCCCGGCCCCGCTGGCCCAGCTCTCGCCGTGGCTCGACCACCTGATCGCGCCGCGCGATGAGGTGTACGCACAGCTGGCCGCGCAGCCGCACCGTCGATTCATCAAGACGCATACGCCGCTGGACGGGATTCCGCTGTACCCCCGGGCCAGCTATGTCGTGACGGCCCGCCATCCGCTCGACATGTTCGTCTCGCTTTACCGTCAGGGCGAGAACATCGACCACGAGCGGGTCCGGCGGCTGGCCGGCCAGCCCGAGCCCGCCGAGCCGCCCCGGCCCCGTGCGTCGTTGCACGACGAGCTGCTCAGGTGGATCGCCGAGGATGACGACCCCCGTGCCTACCCGGACTCGCTGCCGGGCCTCATGTGGCACCTTTCCGACGCCTGGGCCAGGCGGCACGAGCCGAACGTGATACTCGTGCACTACGACGACCTGCTGGCCGACCTGAGCGGTCAGATGCGGCGGCTGGCCCGGCAACTCCGGATAGCCGTGGCCGAGCCGTCCTGGCCTGCGCTGGCGCAGGCCGCCTTGTTTGGCAGCATGCGTGACCACGCCGACGCGCTCGTCCCCACCGCCGGGATCTTCAAGAGCAACGCCGCGTTCTTCCGCCGGGGCACCTCGGGCGCGGGCCGTGCCATCCTCAGTGCCGACGAGGCGGCCGGCTACTACGCGCGCGCGGCGCAACTGGCAGCTCCCGACCTGCTCGCCTGGCTCCACTCGCCCGGCCACTCCCGGTGAGCAGGGGTCAGGTCTTGTGCAGCGTGGCGGTGTTCTGCTCGATGTTGTCGGTCCACCGGTAGGCGAGGGCGGCACCGTGGCGGGTGAACGTAACGGTGCCGGCCACGCAGGCCGAGGTCTGGGGCTCGCTGAAGGTAAGCACCGACGCCGTTTCCTGACTCAGGGTGAGTGTGTTGACGCAGCTCTGGTTGGTCTCGTGAACGGTTCTCGCTCCGGCGGCGAAGATGAACGCGATGGTGTTCTGCAGGGCGATGCCGGACGTCCCGACGGGGGCCATGGTGGCCGTACCGGCCCAGTTGCCTGCGAACGTGGCCGGGATCGTGGGCCCGGTGACGGGCGCGGACGCGGCTGGAGAACTGCTCGCGGGTCCGGGCGAGGTAGCCCGGCCGGCCGTGGCAGCGGGGTGGCTGGCGGGGTGGCTGGCGGCCGCCGGGGGCGAACTGGAAGACGGGCTCTGGCTGAACAGCAGGACACCGCCGACGATGAGAGCGGCCGCGATGACCGCACCGCAGACGGCCAGGACGGCACCTCGCCGGGACCGGTCCCGGCTAGGGCGTGACAGCGGGGGCGGCTCGGACCCGGCGCCCGGCCAGGAGAGCTCGGTCGGCTCGGGCCGGGACGACATGGACCCAGGCACCGTGGACCCGCCCAGGGGAACCGGGCCGGTGGGCTGGACCGGGCCGGTGGGCTGGAACGCGCCGGTCCGGGTGCGGGAACGCGCCGGGTGGCGGGACCGGGGCGGGTGGCGGGACCGGGGCGGGGCGGCCGGGCTGGGGCCGTGACAGCGACGGGTCTACGAGGCGGAGCAGCAGATCACGAGCGCTAGGCCGCAGCGACGGGTCTTTGTTCAGGCACTCGCTGACGACCGGCCGCAACGAGACCGGCAGGCCGCTCACGTCGGGCTCTTCGTACAAGATGCGCTGCATGACGGCGGGCACGGTATCGGCGTCGAAGGCGGGCCTGCCGGTGGCGGCGAAGATCATCGTTACCCCCCACGCGAAGACGTCGACGGCGCTGGTCGGCCGCTCGCCGGCGAGTTGCTCGGGGGTCACGTAGGAAGGAGTCCCGATGAGACCGCTGGTGATCGTGGCCGCGTCGATGAGACGGGCGATGCCAAAATCGACGACGCGGGGGCCGTCCGGGCCGAGCAGCACGTTGGCCGGCTTGAAGTCGCGATGGACCACTCCGGCCCCGTGTATCGCGGTCAGCGCAGTGGCCGTACCCACCGCGAGGCGCTGCAGATCACCGGCGGGCAGCGGACCACGGGTATCGACGCGTTCCTGAAGGGAGGGGCCGTCGATGAACTCGCTGACGATGAAACGCCGGTCGCCTTCCGCCGATGCCTCGATGACGCCGGCAGTGACAAAGGGCTGCACCTGGTGCACCGCGTCGAGTTCGCGGGCCAGCCGCTCCAGGACGGTGGCGTCCACGCTGGACCGCAGCACTTTGACGGCGACCCGCTCTTCGTCCGGGCCGGTTCCGCGCCCCAGGTAGACGATGCCCTGACCGCCCTCGCCAAGGCGGGCGAGAAGCTCGAAACGGCCCAAGGCCAGGGGATCGCCAGGCTCCAGCGGTTTCGACGACATGTCTTCTCCGGGCTTGCTCGGCAGTTACGGCCACGTTGCCGTAATTCCGGTCCGCCCGCAACGCGGATCATGGATCCGAGGTAGTTGACACAACAGTGTCCCATCGGCCAGCGTGGCGGACACCGGGCGGCCAAGCTGGTGGTGGCCGTCCGACGCAAGACCTCGCGAGGAAGGGCGACAGTGGACACAGCGGAGCGCCGGGAGTTCGTACGGAAACACCGGACCTGTATTTTCGGTTACAACCGCCAGAACGACGGGCCCGCCATGACCGTCGTCTACTACGTCATGGACGGCGATGATCTGCTGATATCGACCATGGCGGCGCGGGGTAAGGCCAAAGCGGTACGCCGGAACCCGAAGATCAGCCTGTGCATCCTCGACGAGCAGTGGCCGCTCACCTACCTGCAGGTCTACGGTCATGCCACCGTCGAGGACGACTTCGACCAGGCTGTGGACGTGCTGCGTCAGGTCATCGACCTGATGGCCGGTGAACAGATGCCGGCCTTCAAGCTGCCGGAGATCCAGCGGATGGTCAGGGACGAGGAGCGGGTGGTGATCCGCTTCAAGCCGTACGCCACCTTTGCCACACCGCCTCGCCACGTCTACAAGCCGGAGGATATCGACACGCTGACCCACTTCACCAGCAACAGCCAGCCCTGGTAGTGGCAGCTAACGCTTAGCTGCGGGCGCCGACGAGGCGCCCCGGCTCGTCGTGCTGCTCAGGTTGCTGGCGGGCTTGGTAGGTGGCGTCGGCGAAGCTGGCGTGGATGGCGTAGTCCAGGTCTAGGCGTTCGCCGTACCAGGCCGGGACGATGGTGTCCGCGGTGATGTCGGCGTCGTGGCAGGTCTCGATGGTCCCGGCGGAGTCGGGCAGAGCGGGGCTAGCGGGCAGCGGGGTGCCGTCGGGGCGGTAGAAGGTGAACACCCCGCCGGGGCTGGCGGCGATAAGGTAGCCGCGGTCGTGAACCAGGAGATGGTGGCGGGGGCAAAGATTCAGGAGGTTGTCCAGGCTGGTCTGGCCGCCGTTGCTCCAGTACTGGATGTGGTGCAGGTCGGTGCGGCGGGCCTCGCAGCCCGGGAACCGGCAGCGGCCGTGGTCCCGGTCGCGGGCGGCGCGGCGCTGGGCGGAGGTAGGGCGCCGGCGGCGGCGGCCAGCGTCCAGGGCGGTGCCGGTCCGGTCGTGCAGCAGCCAGCTCAGTGCGGCGGTGCAGGTCAGCATCTGCGCGGTGGTGATGGTAATCGCCGGGCCGTCCTCGATGTGACAGCGGGCCGGGTCGGCGGGATGGCCGGGCACGCGGGGTGCCGCCGGCGTCTCCGCGGGAGCCGTCGGGGCGGTTGCCGGGCCGGCCGGGACCCCGCTGTCGGGGGGCAGGGTGTCGGGGGGCAAGGTGTCGGGGGGCAGGGTGTCGGTGCCGACGTGGACGATGACCTGGTAGATCTCGGGATCGCTGGCGGCGGCCACCTTGTCCGCCAGGAACGCCTCGGCGATGACCAGCAGCGCATCGGCCAGGTCCGAGGACGTCACCGGCCCGGGGCGGGCGTCTCCGCGGAAACGCTTCCGGGCTCCCCGGCTGAATCTGGCTCTCCGCCGTGGTCAGGGGGGCGCGGGTCCAGGGATCCTGCCGCGGCGCGCAGGGCCTTCAGCAGCACCGCGCCGGCCGCCGGAGGCAGCCGGAAGGTGCCAGCCAGCGACCCGTCGTCCTCGAACCGCCAGGCCAGCCGCCGGCGGATCCGCGCGGTGGTGTCGTCGGCGGCGCTGACCTGGCGGTGGGCCCGGGCGAAGCGTTCCAGCTGGTTCGCCGTCATCGGCCCGGCGATCTCGGCCAGGCCTGCCTCGGTGGCCGGGGTCGCGATCCGGGTCAGCGCCCGGATTTTGGCGTAGGACAGCCGCCCGGCGCCGAACTCCGCCCGCAGCACGGGCAGGTCCCGCAGCGCCCGGGCGACCCGGACATGCTCGCGGGCGGTGCCGGAGGACAGCTGGCACTTCCAGGACAGCCACTGGGCGCAGCTGTTCATGTCCCAGCTCGCCCAGCCGCGGCGGGCGTCGAAGTCGCCGAGCAGGACCAGGAACCGGCACGTCGCCGCGGCCAGGTGCCCGGCCAGCTCACAGAGCTGCGCCTCTACCCGCTCCAGCGGCATTTCGACGGGCGGACCAGGATCAAGGGCGGGGACGTTTAGGGCGGGGACGTCTGGGGCGGGGCCAGAGCCGGAGGTGATGGCTCCGGTATTAGCATCCGGCTGATCTATATCGAACATGTAATTGATTTTAGTAACCGGGTACGACATTCACCGCTGCTGAGGCACGCGGGTCGTTCAGCCCGGGTCGCGGGCTCTGCCCTGGCTTGATCCAGAACGCATCCGGCCTGCACCCTGCCGCCGGCACGAAGTCCCACCGTGCCAGGCCGGCGTCGGCACAACGGCCCATCGTGCCGGCTGGTCCCGGGACACACCAGCACGAGCCGCCCCGCCAGTCACACGCACCACCCCCCGTGACCCGGGGCTGCCGCCTCCGGCGGCCAGCCCCGGGGTGGAGCATCATCGAGCTAGCCCGGACACTGGGGCGCGCGTTGCTGGCCGCGGTCCTAGTCATGCCTTTGCGGGGCTTCGTCTGCCTCCGCGAGCTGCTTGATCGCTGCGAGGTTACGCGTCATGGCGGCCTCGAGGTCCCGCAGCCGGACGAACACGAGTTGCTGCTCGGACTCCGGCGCCGCGTCGATGAGCCGGTTGAGACCCGAGCGGCCTGGGCCGACCTGCACCGACTGCTCGACCAGGGTGCCCGGCCCGTCCGGGCGTACGGTGAACCGCCAGGTCGCGGCGGGATGATCCGGGTCCCCGACGACCCAGGCGAACCGGTGCGGCTGGTCGCACTCCACGATCGTGCTGACCGTCTGCCATTCCCCGAGCCACGAGTTAGCGTTGCGGCCCGCGAAACAATGCCCGACCGCAGGGCCGCTCACCCCGCCGAGCCAGGCCACGTCCCGCAGCTCGGTGCTCAGCCCCGGCATCAGGTGAATGTCGCTCACCAGACCCCAGACTCGTTCCGGCGTGGCCTGGACGCAGGCCTGAACCGCTACGGCGGGGCGGTCGGCGAAGACCTGCCCGGTCCATTCCATGACGGTCAGGGTAACTCTGTCCGGTCTACGGCACGACGGTCAGAGCCGGTTGAGCGCGTCGCTCAGGCCGGCCTGCGCTTGCTGGCCTAGCCGGTCGAGCGCGGGCCGCAGCAGCGGGGCGAAGAACCGGGTGGCACCCTTGAAGCTGAACTCGGCTGCGTAGGTCACCTCGGTGCCGGCCTCGACCGCGCGGAAGCTCAGGGTGTCGACCGCGACCACGGTCTTGTTCTCACCCTGCAGCCGGATGAGCTGGTCCGGGATGAGATCGCGGACCACGTAGGTCAGCTGGGTCGTCCGGCCCATGAACTTAGAGGTGTTGAGGTACGTGGTGCCAACGCCCCCGTCACCCCGCTGGAGCACGGTGCGCACCGTGCCCGGATCCCACTCGGTGGTCGTGGTGAAGTCGGCGAGATAGGCGAACACCTTCTCAATCGGCTTGGCCACGACGACGGTCTTCCGCAGTCTCATGATTCTCCCACATGGTCGGTCACTATCGACGATAGTGTCGCGTACAACCCTTGTCAAACATCTGTCGAGGTCCTGTACAATCTTGGTATGGATTCGGATGAGAGCTCCCCGGTGCTGCGCATCGGTGAGCTGAGCCGGCGCCTCGGTGTCAGCGATCACGTCTTGCGAGCGTGGGAGAGCCGCTACGGGCTGCTCCAGCCGGTGCGCACCGCGGGTGGTTTCCGGCTGTACTCCGAAGCGGACGAGCAGCGGGTTCGCCGGATGCAGGCTCACCTGGCCCGCGGGCTGTCGGCGGCGCAGGCGGCCCAGGCCGCCCTCGGTGAGGACCAGACGGGGCAGACAGGGCAGCCGGACAGCCGGGTCAGACGGGTCAGGAGGCGTCGAACGACCCAGCGAGCTCGGGTGAACTGTCCGCAGCCCTGCGCCAGGCGCTCGACGTCTTCGACGAAACCGCCGCGCAGGCCGTTCTGGATCGGCTCATAGCCGACTTTTCCCTGGCCACAGCGCTCCGGGAGACCATCTTGCCGTATCTGGCCGAGCTCGGGGTGCGCTGGCAGCAGGGCATCGCCAGCATTGCCCAGGAGCATTTTGCCAGCAATGTCATCCACGGGCGGCTGGCCGGGCTGGCCCGGGGCTGGGGAAACGGGCACGGCCCGCTCGCCATCTTGGCCTGTCCCCCGAATGAGCTGCACGACCTGCCACTGATGATCTTCGGCATCGCGCTGAACCGCACCGGGTGGCGGATCCATTTCCTCGGCACGAGCACCCCGCTCGACGAGGTGAGCCGAGCGGTCGAGGCCAGCCACCCTGATCTGGTCGTGCTCGCCGCGACCAGGGCGGAGACCTTTGGCCCGGTCACCGGGCAACTGAGCGCGCTGGCCCGGCGGGTGCCGCTTATGCTGGCCGGAGGCGGCGCATCTTCGCAGCTCTCCGCGGCCGTAGGAGCCACGCTGCTGACGGGTGACCCGGTTACCGCGGCAGAAAATGTCGGGTGGCCGGACGGCCACCATCTCGTCGTTCCTTCCCAAGGCGCTTAGGAGCCCCGCATGACCAAACCCCAGCCAGTCCTGGCCGGACAGGACGGCACTCCAGGCACCGGGGAACCCGTGCAGCGCGGGAACAAGTGGTGGACGCTGATCGCGGTGTGCCTGGGCACATTTATGCTGCTGCTGGACATCACGATCGTGAACGTCGCGCTGCCGGATATCCAGCGGGCGCTGAACTCCAGCTTCTCTGACCTGCAATGGATCGTGGACGCCTACGCGCTGACCCTGGCCGCGTTCTTGCTGACCGCGGGCAGCCTGGCGGATTCCTACGGCCGCCGCCTGCTGTACCTGATCGGGCTGGTCGTTTTTACCGCCGCTTCGGCGCTGTGCGGTTTCGCGGCCAGCACCTTGATGCTGCAGCTGTCCCGCGGCCTGCAGGGAGCCGGCGGGGCCATCATGTTCGCGGTCTCGCTGGCGCTGCTGGCCGACGCCTTCCGCGGCAAGGACCGGGGCATCGCGTTCGGGGTGTGGGGGGCGGTGACCGGCTTGGCGGTGGCCATCGGCCCGCTGCTCGGCGGGCTGCTGACTACCGGCCTGTCCTGGCGGTGGATCTTCTTCGTGAACGCGCCGATCGGCATCGGGGCCGTGGTCATCTGCCTGTTCAAGGTGGCGGAGTCGCGCGCGCCGCGGGCGAGCCGACCCGACTGGGCCGGCTTCGCGCTGTTCACGCTGGCTCTGTCGAGCCTGGTCTACGGGTTGATCGAGTCGAACCAGCGGTCCTTCACCAACGGGCTGGTACTCGGCTGCCTGGCTGCCGCCGCCGCGCTGCTGGCCGCGTTTGTCGCGGTGGAACTGCGCACCGCGGCGCCGATGTTTGACCTGAGCCTGTTCCGGCTGCCGACGTTCAGCGGCGGGTCGGTGGCCGCGTTCGGACTCAGCGCGTCGATCTTCTCCATGCTGCTCTACCTGGTGCTGTACATCCAGGACATCCTGGGTTATTCACCGCTGGCCACCGGCGTCCGGCTGATGTTCATCTCCGGTGGCATCCTGGCCACCTCGACCGCCGCCGGCCGGCTCACCTCACGGGTGCCGATCCGGCTGCTTATCGGGCCGGGCCTGCTCATCGTCGGGGTCGGGCTGCTGCTCATGCGCGGGCTCGGAGCCGGCTCGACCTGGACCCATCTCATCCCGGGGATGGTCGTGGGCGGCATCGGCATCGGCTTGGTCAACCCGCCGCTGGCCTCGACCGCCGTCGGCGTGGTGGCGCCACAGCGAGCCGGCATGGCGTCCGGCATCAACTCCACGTTCCGCCAGGTCGGCATCGCTACCGGCATTGCCTTGCTCGGAACGCTGTTCTCCAACCAGGTCCACACGCAGGTGATGACCCGGGTGAGCGCCATACCCGGGCTGGCCCACAGCGGCCCGCAAATCGCCACCGCGGTGCAGTCCGGGCAGATCGGACCGGTAATCGGCCGGCTGCCCGAAGCCGCCAGGCAAGCTGTCGAAACGATCACCAAGACCGCGTTTACCACCGGTCTGAACCGCATCCTGCTGGTCTCGGCCATCATCGCGCTGGCCTCCGGCGTGATATCGCTGGCCGCCATCCGCGGCCGGGACTTCTCGGCCAGCCACCGGTCCAGTTCCACCCCGTGACCTGCCGCACCGTTACCGGCGTAGGAGGAATCCGTGACCATCGTCACCTCGCCTGACCAGGGCACCGAACACAGTGAGCGCCCGTCGCGCCCGGTTCGCTACGACCGCGCCTCCTGGCGCGAGTCAGCCGCCTGCCGCTTCCTCGATACCGAGCTCTTCTTCCCGATCAGCAAGACCGGCCTAGGCCTGGTGGAAATCCAGGAGGCCAAGGAGGTCTGCGCGAGCTGCCCGGTCCGGCAGTCCTGCCTGACCTTCGCCCTGGACAGCCGGCAGGGGTACGGCATCTGGGGCGGCTACGACGAGGAGGAACGGCGGCGGCTGCTCCGGCAGCGGCAAGGCTTGTAAGGACAGGGCTGGTAAGGGGAGGTCGATGCGTACCGAGGCGATGCTCTTGTCGTCGTGTTGCTTGGCGCGCGGGAAGCACTGGCCGCCGGGGTCGGCGTGCTCCTCCCAGTCATGGCAGCGTGCCAGGAGCCGGGTCAGTCCGGCCTGGTCGTAGTGCGCGATGACCGGCCAGTCGGCGAGGCCGAGGTGCCGCGCGGTGTCTACGACGCCGTCCGTGGCCAGCACCACCCAGGCCACGGCGGACGCGGGCAGTGTCAGGGTGCGCGCGTACCCGGCCGCCGCCGGTTCTTTCTCCGCGATCCAGTAACCGGCCAGGCAATTGCGCTGCTTGCGCTGCTCGCGCTGCAGACGGCGCAGCGTGGCCCAGTGCGTGTCGTCGTAACCGCCCCCGGACCGCAGGCGTTCACGGTACTGCCGTTGCTCGGGTAGGCAGAGCGCAGCCAGCCGGTCGTCGGTGAGCACGGCCGTGCCTGAGCCCGTGTCGTAGAAGATGAAGCTGTCGCCCAGAACCAGCAGGTCAAGCTGGCCGCCGAGGCTGCGGGCCATGGCCACGGTGCTGGACGGGCAGTCATCCCCGGTCAGGCTGAGCGAGGCGGCGGCGGCCCCGATGGCCTCGACCAGGATGCTGGCCAGCGCCGCTGCCGGCCGGGCGGCCAGGGCCGCCGCGATGAACGCGCCGAGATGGTCGGCGTAGACGTCGGGCCGAACGCTGACGGGCTCGATCGCGCTGGCACCATCGAGCACGACGACGGCGTTGCCGGTCGTGACGATGCGGTCGGCGCCGTGCGGGGGCTCGGGTAGCTGGGCGGTGCTGACGCGCATCAGGTCACCAGGCAAACGGGCCGGCCGCCAGGCGGCTGTGCGTGATGGCCAGGCCGTCGTAGGACGCCTGGACCACCAGGGAGAAGGATGTGTCCCCGGCCTGCGCGAACAGGGCGGCGAGGTGGCCGGTCAGGTAATGCACGGCACCCAGCGAGCCGATGGCGTGAAGGCCCGCGATGTGCACCACGACGTGGTCGCCGTACTGGTGGCGGCCGACGTAGGCCAGGTCGGCGTCCGCGGGTTCTTCCTCGTCGGCCGGGGATCCGTACCGTTGCCCGCCGCCGAGCTGGACGATCCACCAGCGTCCGGCGTCCTGGCGCATGCTCAGCGCGCCGTCCTGGGCGAGCAGGGCCGCCCCGACGGGGGCCGATTTCGGCCCGCAGATCACGACCGTGTCGCCCGGCGGCGCAGCGATGGTGTCCGGCTCGATCTGGTAGGGGGTGACGGCCAGCGCGTAGCCGGTGAGCAGCCGCGTGACCTGCTCCCCGGTCTGGGCGTCCTCGGCGGCGATGAGGGGACGGCGGCGGTCGGTGACGCGGTACCTGTACGGCACGCCGACGCTGACCGGGCCGGTGCCGAAGAACGCCCGTTCCCGTGCCGGGGCAGTGGCCCGGATCTGCGAGATGCGGCCCTTGGTGATGCCCATCGCCGCGGCGAGCTGGGTATAGCTCATGCCCAGGTCCCGGTGGGCGTCCTCGATCGCCGCGCGCCGTAGCCGGGCTAGCTCGGCGGCTCGCTGCTGGTAGCTGGTCAGCAGCTCAGTCGCCCGCCGGCCACGCCGGATCGGGTCCGGGTCACGGCGAACGTCGTCGAAATCGTCCGAACTGGGCACGGCTAGAGTTTAGACCCCTTGACGGTTGTCAGACTTGGACGTACCGTTCGTTTATACCCCTATACAGCAAGTTCCGCCAAGAGACGGCACAAATGTTTACCGGGCTAAACGCGCTCGACGCGCCACGGCGCGGACCGGCGGGCGAGGCCTTCTGGCAGGTCAGCCACCCTTGCGCTGGTACGGGAGAAGGCCATGGTCACTTTGTCGCGGTTGCGGGAGACGGCGCGGTTCCTGGAGTCTGGTTCCCGGTCCCGGAAGCTGGCGGATGAAGCTCGGCCGCTGCTGCCCGACGGAATTACCCGCGAGAGCACCCGCCGGCCGCCGTATGCGCCGGCGATGGCGTCGGCGCACGGGTCCCTGCTCGTCGACGTGGACGGCGACGAGCGCACCGACCTGCTGTTCAACCACGCCGCGCTGATCCACGGCCACGGCTACCCGCCGGTCACCGGCGCGGTGGCCGCCCAGCTGCACCAGCTAGCGGCCGTGCCGTTCCCGCACGAGCACCAGACCAAGCTGGCCGGGCTGCTGGCCGCGCGGGTCCCGGTCGACGAACCGTTGCTCCGGTTCACCAGCTCGGGCAGCGAGGCGGTTCTGCTGGCGCTGCGGCTGGCCGCGGTCGCGACCAAACGGCGCAAGGTGGTGGTGTTCGAGCACTGCTACCACGGTCCGTTCGTGCCGTCCAGCCAGGTCAGCGCCCCGTCACCGGATTACCTGCTGTGCCCGTTCAACTCACCCGCCCTGCTGCGGCAAGTCTTTGACAGCATGGGGCCCCGGATCGCCGCCGTGCTGGTCGACCTGTGCCCGGTCCAGGGGGCGCTATCCGCGGCCACCGCCGCGTTCGCCGAGGAGATCCGGCAGGGTTGCCTGCGGTACGGCGCGCTGCTGATCGCCGACGAAGTCGTGTCGTCGCGGGCCGCGCCGGGCGGCATGGCCGCCGCGTGCGGCCTTACGCCGGACATCGTCTGCCTGGGCTCATATATCGGCGGCGGCCTGCCGATCGGCGCGGTCGCCCTGCGCCGGGATCTCGGCCGGTGCTTCGGGGCGGCGCACCGGCCACGCCTGGGGCACGACGGGACCTTCAACGGGAACCCGCTGAGCATGACGGCCGGCGTCGCCGCGCTGACTGGCTTCGGCGCCGACCGCGCGGCCGGCCTGGATGCCGCCACGGCGGCGGTGTGCGCGGAGCTGAACCGCCTGTTCGCGCGGCGGGGCGCGTGCTGGTCCGCGCGCTGCGCGGGTTCGCTTTTCTGCTTCTGGCCCCACCGGAGGCTGCCCGCCTCGCCCGGCCAGGCGGTCCACCACATGACCCGCCGCACGATCGCTGGCCTGTCGGATTTCCTGCTGCGCCACGGCGTGGTCATCGCGCCGTCTGGTTTCGGCTGCCTGGCCACCACGACCGAGCAAGCCGATCTCGACTACCTGGTAACAGCCGTGGACGCTTACCTCATCCGGTAACCGGAGTACCCGGCGGGATAACCAGAAGAAGAATTTTTGCTGAGTTCCCTGGGCTGTGCCGGAGCCGACCGCATACCACCTGATCAGCCATGATGCATCCTCCGGACCAGCCGTGCGGCCCGGTCAGGAGACGATGGAACACCCCTGGCCGGTTAACCCGGCATCGGCCGGGTAGTCGAAGCTCACACGTCGGCGCCGCCGACGCAAGGAGGAGAGGACAACTCATGTACATCGGCATCGGAACCGTCGTAGTCATTGTCATCATCGTGCTTGTCGTGTTGATGCTGCGCCGCTTATAGGCCCGCTGGCCCGTGTGCCAGCGATCGGCACAGACAAGAATCCAGAGCCGGGTTGACGGGCGCGGATGAAGCGACTCCGCGCCCCGTCCCGGTCTCTTAGTTGAATAACTTGGCTAGACCGGACACCAGGTTGATCGACGTCGCGATAATGACGGCGCTGAGGGGAAACGACAGCCACGCGTGTCGCAGAGCCGTCCGCCGGATTCGCTTGGTCTGCAGGTTGGTGTCTGAGACCTGGAAGGTCATCCCGATGGTGAAGGACAGGTAGGCGAAGTCGCTGTACTGCGGGGCGTCCGGCTCGTTGAAGTCGATCCCGCCTGGCTCGCCGGAGTAGTACAGCCGCGCGTATTTCAGCGTGAAGACGGTGTGGACCAGAGTCCAGGACACAAAGACCGACACCAGCGCAAACCCCGCCTGCAGGTACTTCAGGTCTCCGCTGGCGGCACTGGCCCGGAACAGCACCGCTCCGACGGCGGCCAGGCTGGCGATCGCCGCCCCGAGCAGGACCAGATCGGCGAGATCACGGTTGGGTTCCTCGGCCTGGGCATGGCTAGCGGTCGCAGCCGCGTCGAGTCTCCAGACGGTGAACCAGACCCATCCGCAGAAGACCAGGCCCAGCACGTCCCATCCGATCAGGAACGAGGCGCGGCCAAGTCCGCCGCCCGCGGCGGCGACCCCGGCGACGACGGCCGCACCGAGGGCAACAAGCAGCTTGGCCTGGGCTGACGCGAAGCTGCGGGCACCGGCCCCAGCGTCCGCGGGGCCGGCAGGCTTGGCGGTTTTTCCAGACATGGCAACAGGATGGCAGGTCCGCGACCCGTACGGCCGCAGATCCCGGCCATAACGCGACGCGGCGGGCCGCGCCAGCCAGATTGGCTAGCATGACCCGCCGCGGGGCTGGATGATCAGATCGGCTGGACGCTGTCCGCCTGGGGCCCCTTAGTGCCCTGGCTGGCGGTGAACTCCACCCGCTGGTTGTCCTGGAGGCTACGGTAACCGTCAGCCTGAATAACGGAGTGGTGAACGAATACGTCGCTCGAGCCGTCATCGGGGGCGATGAAACCATAACCCTTGTCGGCGTTGAACCACTTCACTGTACCCTGGGGCATTTTGCGCTTTCTCCTACTGAACGACTTTCGGAATCCGCGTGCGCGGATCCCCTCTACTGCGGCCGCCTGTATTTGAAAGCCGGACTCTGGAAATCCGCGGCGCCCGCTCTTAGAACTTCGCAGGCGCTGTGACACGACACGAACTTCCAATTCAACCAGATCAGGTGAACAGTATCACGAAAGTTCCGCGGCCGTGGCCGCTTGCCGCCAGACGCGCTGGCGGACCCCGCCGATGTGCGATGATGGAAGAGGGTTCGGGGCACTTCGCACGCCGGCAATCGCGCCGGTGCCGTCCGCGGGCCAGGTAAGCCCGGCGCACCTCGCGCCAGGGATGGGACGGCCGGGATGTTCGGCTTCAAGGTCATCAATCAGTATGAGCAGGGCATTGTCTTCCGCTTCGGCAAGATGCTACCCGACCTACGCGGACCTGGGCCTGACCTGGGTTAACCCGCTTTCTGACCGGCTGCGCAAGGTCAACATGCAGATCATCACCGCGGCCGTGCCCGGCCAGGAGGGCATCACCAGGGACAACGTCACCGTGCGGGTGGACGCGGTGGTCTACTACCGGGTGGTCGACCCGGTCAAGGCGATCATCAACGTGCAGAACTACACCTACGCGGTATCTCAGGTGGCGCAGACCTCGCTGCGTTCGGTGATCGGCCACAGCGACCTGGACCAGCTGCTGTCCGAGCGGGACAAGGTCAACGCCAAGCTCAAGGAAGTCATCGACGCCCCCACCGAGGAACCCTGGGGCATCCGGGTCGAGCGGGTCGAGGTCAAGGACATCTCGCTGCCCGATTCGATGAAACGGTCGATGTCCAGGCAAGCCGAAGCCGAGCGCGAACGCCGTGCCCGGATCATCTCCGCCGATGGCGAATACCAGGCCTCCAAGAAGCTCGCGCAAGCGGCCACGGTCATGTCCGCCGACCCGGCCGCCCTGCAGCTCCGGCTGCTGCAGACCGTGGTCGAGGTCGCCGCGGAGAAGAACAGCACCCTGGTCATGCCGGTCCCGGTAGAACTGCTGCGTTTCTTTGACCGCGCCGCCCGAAACGTGGCCCCGGCCGTCGCCGAGGCCCTGGGAGCCGGGTCCGAGCCGGCCGCCGCCGGCCCTCAGGACCAGGGCAGCCTGCCCTCCGTGCCGGTGCTGCCCGCACTCGCAGCCGCGGGCGCGGTGCCCGCTGACGCCGGCCTGACCGCGCCTCTCAACGCCGTGCCGGTCAGCGCCGTGCCGGTCAACGGGAGGGATGCGGGTTAAGAGCCGCGCCTGAGGGGACTCTGGGCAGCATGCCCGTGCTGATAGGAACCTCCGGCTGGCAGTACCGCGACTGGCGCGGCGGACTCTACCCGGCGGGGGTGCCGCAGCGCCTGTGGCTGGAGCACTACGCCGGCCACTACCTGACGGTGGAGAACAACAACAGCTTTTACCGGCTGCCCGCCGCCGGGACGTTCGCGGGCTGGCGGGCCCGCACCCCCGAGGACTTCGTGATGGCGGTGAAGGCCAGCCGGTACCTGACCCACGTGCGCAGGCTGCGCGACCCGGCCGAGCCGGTGGCCCGGCTGCTGTCCGCCGCGACGGACCTCGGTCCCAAGCTGGGTCCCATCTTGCTGCAGCTGCCGCCGACCCTGACCGCGCAGCCCAAGCTGCTCGACGCCTGCCTGGCCGAATTCCGGGCGGCCCGGCGGGTGCGGATCGCGGTCGAGCCGCGGCACGCCTCGTGGTGGACACCGGAGATCCAGCGGATCCTGACCGCCCATGACGCCGCGCTGTGCTGGGCGGACCGGCGCGGGCGCCCGATCACGCCGCTGTGGCGCAGCGCCGGATGGGGGTACCTGAGGCTGCACGAAGGGACGGCCGACCCGTGGCCCAGCTACGGCCGGCAGGCCCTGCGCTCGTGGGTGCACCGGGTGCGGCAGGCATGGCCGGAGGACGAGGACGTGTACGTCTACTTCAACAACGACCCGGGCGGTGCCGCCGTGGTCAACTCCGTCGTCTTCGCCGCGCTGGCCCGGGAGGCTGGCTGCACCGTGACGCGCACGCCGCGGGCCGGTGAGGTGGCCCTCACCACGGCCGTACCGACCTGGTGATTCGCGTTAGTCCCTGAGCTGGTGCAAGATACGGGCCAGGTGGGCGCGGTCGGCCGCGCTCAGCCGGCCGAAGACCCGTTCGGATTCGGTGCCGCGGATGGCCTCCAGGACCTCGGTGCCGTGGCCGGTCAGCTCGACCAGGGTGGCCCGCCGGTCGTCGGGGTCGGGCTGCCGGCGGACCAGGTCACGGGCTTCCAGGGCATCGACGACCTCGGTAGCCGAGCGCGGCGCTATGTGCAGGTGATCCGACAGCGCGGACAGGCGTATCGTGCCGCGGCGGGTGAGCACGCGCAGCGCGCGCAGCTGGGACGGCGTGATGTCCCAGGGCACCAGGGTCTTGGCGGAAGTCTCCCGCAGCTGGCGCGCGACGGACCAGAACGCATCGGACAAGCGCTCGTCGGCGCCCGGGTCCTGGGTCACGGGAATACGATATCACCGTCTAGTGTTGTAGGCTCACATTGAGGTAACCTCAACAATATCACTCCTCGGGTACGCCACCGGCGGGCCCAGCCCTCCCCGGCAGAATCGAGAAAACTTTGGCGTCACCAACCCCAGAACCCGCAAATCCCGAAACCCAGCGCCCAGGCCGCACACGCGGCTCCAGGACCGTCACCGCCGCAGAGAAAGCCCAGGCCCGCGAGGTATCGCTGCGCCGTATCGGGCGGCTCTTCATCCCCTACCGCTGGCCGCTGGCCACCGTCACCGCCATCATCGTCGCCTCCTCCATCGTCGGGCTGGCCTCCCCGTTCCTGCTCCGTGCGGTCATCGACACCGCGCTGCCGACCAAGAACGTGCGGCTGATGGCCTGGCTGGTCATCGGCATGGTCGCGGTGGCCGCGCTCACCTCGGCCCTGGGCGTGATCCAGACCTGGATCAGCACCAAGGTCGGCCAGCAGGTCATGCACGGGCTGCGCACAGCCGTGTTCGGCCACTTGCAGCGGCAGTCGATCGCGTTCTTCACCCGCACCCGCACCGGCGAGGTCCAGTCCCGCATCCAGAACGACATCGGCGGGATGGAATCGGTCGTGACCTCGACCGCCACCTCCATCGCGGCCAACCTCACCACCGCGGTCGCGACCGCGGTCGCGATGGCCGTGCTGTCCTGGAAGCTCTCCCTCATCTCGCTGGTGGTCATGCCGCCCGCCATCTACCTGACCCGCAAGGTCGCCCGGATGCGCCGGGCCATCACCACCCAGCAGCAGCGGGAACTGGCCGACCTCAACGTCACCATCGAGGAGGGCCTGTCGATCAACGGCGTCCAGCTGGCCAAGACCATGGGCACCGGGCCGGCCCTGATCGAGCGGTTCACCGCCTCCTCGGCCCGGCTGATCGACCTGGAGCTGCGCTCCCAGCTGGCTGGCCGCTGGCGGATGGCCTCGCTGAGCATCATCTTCGCCGCGATCCCGGCCATCATCTACCTGGCCGCCGTCCTGCCCGGCACCGCGGGCGCCATCACCATCGGCACGCTGATCGCCTTTACCACCTTGCAGAACAGCCTGTTCCGGCCGCTGACCGGGTTGCTCAACACCAGCGTCTCGGTGATCAGCTCGCTGGCCCTGTTCGCCCGGATCTTCGAGTACCTCGATCTTCCTGTCGAGGTCGACGACCCCGTCCACCCGGTCGAGGTTGACCCGGCGCGGATCGGCGGGCACGTTAGGTTCGAAAATGTCAGCTTCGCCTACCCGGGCGCGGACCGGCCTGCTGTGGCCGGAGTCACCCTGGACGTTCCGGCCGGCCACACGCTCGCACTTGTCGGCGAGACCGGATCGGGCAAGACCACGCTGGCCTCGCTGATGGCCCGGCTGTACGACCCCGGCCACGGTCACGTCCGCGTCGACGGCATCGACATCCGCGACCTGCGGCTCACCGACCTGGCCGCCATCGTGGGCGTGGTCAGCCAGGAGACCTACCTGCTGCACACCACGGTGCGGGAGAACCTGCGGTACGCCAGGCCGGACGCCACCGACACCGAGATCGAGGACGCGGCCCGGGCCGCCCAGATCCATGACCTGATCTCCGGGCTGCCCGACGGGTACGACACCATGGTCGGATCCCGCGGCTACCGGTTCTCAGGAGGCGAGAAGCAGCGCATCGCCATCGCCAGGACCCTGCTGCGCGACCCGCGGGTGCTCGTCCTCGACGAGGCCACCAGCGCCCTGGACAACGAGACAGAACGCGCCGTCCAGCAGGCGTTCGACCACCTCGCCCGCGGCCGGACCACGATCACCATCGCGCACCGGCTCTCCACCGTGCGCAACGCCGACCAGATCGCGGTGCTCGACCACGGCCACATCGTCGAATCCGGCGACCATGACAGCCTCATCGCGGGCAACGGCCGCTACGCCGGGCTGGCCGGGCTGGCCGCTTAGGGGACCTCCCTGGCGGCAGTGGTTAACCGGGCGGTTCCGCGCTGGGATTATGCCGGGCCGCTTCGGCCGCCTTCTTAATCGCGTCGAGGGTGACGGGAATCCCGGCCCTGGCCGCCCTCGCTACGGTCCGCGATCTGAGCTGGGGCGTCATCGCCGAACCGGTCCTGGAACCTGGCGATGCCGTCCGGCAGGAACTCCCACGACTCGGTGACCAAGGTCCCGTCCTGCCCCGGCGTGAAGGTGTAGCCCCAGCGCACCCACGAGCCGCCGACCACGAAACGGAACTCGCGGCCGCGGTCGGCCGTCATCACCTGCGAGCGAGTCTCCCAGGTCCGGTCGGGCGTCTCATTGCGACCGGTGAACCAGGCTCCCGGCCGAGGCCCGTCACCGTCATCCCACCAGCAGGCCCGGCAGACCGGGCTCCACTCCCCCATGCGGGTCACGTCGGAGACCATGTCATACAGGACCTCCGGCGAGCAAGCGATGACGATGGACGCGGAGTACTGCAGGCTGCTCATCCGCTCAGTATCCCGGATGGCCAGGAGTGTGGATCGCTAGCTCGTTATTTCGATAGTAACGGTCCACGTTAACACGAGCTGGCCGAGGAGGTCGTGCAACGTCCCGGCGACCATGGCCGGGTGGGTCAGCGGTGCCAAGTGGTGGCTCAGCCGTTCCGCTACTGGCCAGCCGAGTTCGGCTGCCATGGCCGCCTGGTCCTGGTACGCCTCGCTCAACTGCAGGTAGGCGCCGGGCGCGTCGGGCCATGACGGGACCGGCGGGTGCACCTCCTCGAACATGGCCAGCGGCAGCGGCGGGCAGCCGGCCGCGAAGCGCCGCCGCGCCGCTGGATCTTCGATCAGCCCGGCCAGGGCATCCTTGCCCCACCACTGCGACCAGGGCGGCAGGCAGCCCTGGTCATCGGCCATCCCCCGGACCTGGCCTGCTAGCTCGGGCGGCACTGTATCCATCCAGGTCTGTCCCGGGATCGGCAGGCCAGCGTCGACGAAGACGTACCCGCGGACCTGACCGGACAGGGCGCCCGCCGCGGCCAGCAGCGGCCCGGCCCCGCTGTGACCGACGAAGATCGCGGGCTGGCCGGAGGCGCAGCGGGCTATCACCCCAGCCTGCGCAGCGCAGTACGGCGGCCCGGCCGCGAGGGTGCCCGTGAGGTCGGGGAGATCCACCTGCCACCCGCGCCCGGCCAGGTCACCGGCGACCAGATCCCACGTTCCCGCTCCCACCAGCGGACTATGAACGAGCAGCAGCCTGGCGGTCATGCCCTCATTCGTATCAGGTCAAGGTCCTGGCTTCCGGCCGGACCTGCGTCGGCGATAGAACGGCGAACGGTGAAGCTCGACGCTAAGGTACGAGCCGTTTAGGCGGTCTCCCAGCGCCGACCTGTTTTGCATGGTTGCAGCAACCTACACAAAAGAATGATTACGTTGTGACAACCATACGTTTATAACCTGGGACAGGTGGGGCGCATGACAAGGATGGGGTATCAGGGATGGAAGGTTCCCGGGCGGGAGGGCACTGGGTGACGAGAACTGGGTGACGGGCCGCCTGGGGCTGTCCGGGCTGGCTGCTTAGGGGCGGAGGTCGCCGGGCCCGGGCGGTCAGTGGGCGTACTTCTGCACCAGCGCGCCGACCTGCGGGAGGGCGGCTTCGACGTGCTTGGCCGCGCTGCCGCGGACGCTGCCGTAGGCCCGGGTGATGGTAGGACGGCCGGAGGCGGCCGCCCGCGCGTCGGTCACCGAGAGCAGGGACTGGGAGACCTCGGGACCGCGCCGGACCAGGTAGCCGCCGAAGTCCAGCTCACCGCAGGCACGGTAGTCCGCCCAGTACGGCTGAAGCTCCGCCGCCATCTTTGGCAGCAGGGTCTCCACCATGTGGCGGACGTGGCCCGCGGCGAACTTGTTCACCGTCTTGTAGGCGACCTTGACCGCGGTGCCGGACATCCCGGACATGCCCGAGACCTCGTGCTCGATCAGTACCAGGCAGTCGTCGATCAGGGCCGGCTGGATCTCCGGTGCGAGCAGGGAGTCCTGGAGCATGGCGGTCATGGATACGTCCTTTTCTCCTGGATTGCGCCCAGGCCGCAGTCACGTGATGTCCGGTAGCAGAGTTTTGTCCGCGTGACAGTGTCGCACCATCCCCGAAGCCGGGGAGTCAGCGGCCTTAGTTCTTGATGCCGCGGGCCTGGAAGAGAACGGCGGTGGACCAGGTGCGGACCATCGTGACGTCCGGCTGCTTGTGCCGCAGCCAGCGCAGCACCGACCACGCCGACGGGCGCAGCCCGGTCAGCTGGAGCCGGACGCCGTGCCGGGCGCACTCGGTGGCCAGCACCGTCCGGTCGACGAACAGGGCCGGGTCGTGCAGACCTGGCGGCGCCGCGCCGGGAATCCGTTCGGCCAGCGTGATGACCAGCAGCCGGGCCAGGAAGGTGGCGGCCAGGGTGTCGATGACCAGGACGCCGCCGGGGCGAAGGACCCGGCACGCCTCGCGCGCCGCGGCCCGCAGATCCGGCACGTGCTCGAGGATCTCGCCGGCGCAGACGACGTCGGCGCAGCCGTCGGCCAGCGGCAGCGCGGTGGCGTCGCCCTGGAGCGCGGTCACGCCGTGCGCGGCCGCCTGAACCAGGGCGGACCTGGTCAGGTCCACGCCGACCAGGCGGTAGCCGAGCCGGGCGACGTGCGGCGCGAGCAGGCCGGCTCCGCAGCCCATGTCCACCAGCACCGCACCCGGCCGGGTGGCGGGCGGGACCAGAGCCGCGCGGGCCCGGGCCAGCCAGTGCAACATGGCGAACGTCCCGCGAGGCTCCCACCACTGACCAGCCAGGTCGTCATACTGAGCCGGGTCGTTGCGGCACGCGGTACTGGTGCCATCCCCTGATCTTGCCATCGCATAGGTTGGCGCCATGGGCGGGGAGAGGCAGATCGAGGTCGCTGGAGCGCGGCCGCTCGGCCCTGGCCTTGCTGCGTGCTTCGCACCCGGAGCCGACGGTCATGGTCACCGCGCTGGCGGTAGCGCTGGCCATCGGCACCGGGCGCGACGCGCCGGGGCGGCGGGGTGGTGGCCGCGGGCGCCGCGGTGCTGACCGGGCAGCTCTCCGTCGGCTGGCACAACGACTGGCTGGACGCCGGGCGCGACGCGGCCGCCGGCCGGCCGGACAAGCCGGTGGCCGCCGGGGACATCTCCCGGCGCACGGTGACCCGGTGCGCGCTGGGGGCGCTGACCGCCGCGGTGCCGCTGTCGTTCGCATCCGGCTGGCGGGCCGGGCTCGTCCACCTGACGGCGGTGCTGCTGGCCTGGTCCTACAACGCGCGGCTGAAGGCGACCGCCGTGTCCTTCGTCCCGTACGCGGTGGCGTTCCCGCTGCTGGTCGCCTTTGTCACGCTGGGCGGTCCGGCGGCCTCCTGGCCGCCTTGGTGGGCGCTGGCCGCGGCCGCCCTGCTCGGGTGCAGCGCGCACCTGGTCAACGCCGTCCCTGACCTGGCCGATGACCTGGCCGCAGGCGTTCGGGGGCTGCCGCACAGACTCGGCCGGGCCCGCAGCGTGACCGCCACGGTCGTGCTGCTGCTGGCGGCAACCGCGGTCGAGTCCTTCGGACCCGGCCGCCCGGCTGGGGCGCGGCGGGAGCCATGCTCGGCGTGGCCGTGGTCATCGCGGCCGGGATCGTGCTGGCCCGGCGGCCCGGATCGCGCTGGCTGTTCCGCGCGGTCCTGCTGGCCGCCGCCATCGATGTCGCCGAACTCGTCGCCCGCGGCAGCAGCCTGTGAGTGACGCTCGACGTCGCCATTGTCGGCGCCGGCCCGGTGGGCCTGCTGCTCGCCCTGCTGCTCGGCCGCCGGGGCTGGCGGGTGGAGGTCCTGGAACGGCAGGCCACCGCGTTCGGCCGGCCCGGGCCGTGCACCTGGACCACGAGGCCGCCCGCATCCTGCAGAACGCCGGCGTGATGGACGAGCTGGCGCCGCAGACCGAGGTGATGGACAGCTACCTCTGGCGCAATGCCGACGGCACGCCGCTGCTGTGGCTGGACGGCAGGCCGGAGGTCCCGGCCACCTCCGGGTGGCCCGCGTCCACCATGTTCCACCAGCCTGACCTGGAACGGCTGCTGGCCGAGGCGGTCGGCAGGCAACCCGGCGTCCACGTCCGCACCGGCTGCGAGGTACGGGAAGCCGAGGTCGACGCGGCCGGGGTCGACGCGGGCGGGGTCGACGCGGCCGGGACCGTCCGGGTGCGGGCGGACGGGCCAGGCGGCGACCGCGTCCAGCTCGGCGCGCGCTTGGTCGTCGGCTGTGACGGTGCTGACAGCCGCGTCCGGACCCTAGCCGGACTGACCGTCACCGACCTGGACTACCAGGCGGAATGGCTGATCGTCGACGTCCGGCCGGCCGAGACGGCCCGCTGGTCGCCGCTGAACATCCAGGTCTGCGACCCGGCCCGGCCGACGACCGCGGTGTCCGGGGGGCCAGGGCGACGCCGGTTCGAGTTCATGCGGCTGCCCGGCGACGCACCGGACAGCTTTGGCTCGGCGGTCACGGCCTGGCGGCTGCTCGAGCCCTGGGGCCTGACCCCGGCCAACGCCGTGCTCGAACGACACGCGCGGTACACCTTCGGGGCCCGGCTCGTGGACCGGTGGCGGCACGGACCGCTGCTGGTGGCGGGCGACGCCGCGCACCAGATGCCGCCGTTCGCGGGTCAGGGGCTGTGCTCGGGCCTGCGGGACGCGGCCAGCCTGGCCTGGCGGCTCGACCTGGTGCTAGCCGGCCAGGCCGCCGAGACCCTGCTGGACGGCTATGGCGCCGAACGAGGGGCCCAGGTCCGGGCCGAGATCGACTTTTCTGTCGAGCTCGGCAAGATCATCTGCGTGCTCGACCCGGCCGCGGCCGCGGCCAGGGACCGGGACTTCGCGCCGATGGCCGCGGCGGGGCCTGCTCCCCTGCCTGACCGGCCGCCGCTCGGCACCGGCCTGCTGCTTCCCGGCGATCCGCAGGCCGGCCAGCTGGCTTTGCAGGCGCCGGTGGGTCCGGACGGCTCGCGGCGCCGTCTTGACGACGTCACCGGCGGCGGCTGGGTCCTGCTCGGCTACGGGTGCGATCCGGCCGCCGGCCTGCCCGCCGGCCTGGGCCGCTGGTGGGCCGGGATCGGCGGCCGCTGCTGGCCGCTGACCGCGGACGGGCCGCAGCAGGACAGCACGGGCGCCTACGGCCGGTGGTTCGCCGCGCTCGAGCGCGACACCGTCTTGATCCGCCCCGATTCCTACCTGTTCGGCACCGCGGCCGGACCGGGCGCGGCCACTGTGCTGGTCGAGGCGTTGCATACCGCGCTGACCGGGGCGGCCCCCGAGTCAGCGGACCCGAGGCAGAAGCAGGAGGCGTTTGGTGATCATCCCGGGCCCGGTGCGCGGCTCTTTTCCTGTGCTGACCGGAGCAGCGAGCGCCTGCCCGCCGTCGCGTAGCCAGGACCAGCTGTGGGACGGCTTCTTCGCCGGGCACTACCAGCAGAACCGGCTGGCCCGGCGGGTGTTCTCCTCGGCCGGGGTCCGGCAACGGCACTGCGCGGTCGACCCGCTCCAAGAAGACGTGTCCTCCTGGAGCACCGGACGGCGGATGGCGCGCTACATCGACGAGGCCGTCCCGCTCGCGGCCGACGCGGTGAGCCGGGCGCTGGCCGCGGCGGACGTGCGCCCGGGCGAGGTCGGGCTGCTGGCCGTGGTCTCCTGCACCGGCTACGCGACGCCGGGCGTCGACCATCAGCTGGCGGCCAAGCTGGGCTTCGCGACGTCGCTGCAGCGGCTGTTCATCGGGCACATGGGCTGTTACGGCGCCGTGCCGGGGATCGGCGCGGCGGCCGATTACGTCACGGCCCGCGGGCGGCCGGCCGTGCTGGCGTGCGTGGAGCTGTCCAGCCTGCACCTGCAGCCGCCGACCGCTGACCTGGAACAGGTGGTGGCGCACGCCCTGTTCAGCGACGCGGCCGCCGCGGTGGTGATCGAACCCGCGGCGGACCGGCCGCGGGGCGACAGCGGCGGGCTGGCCGTGATCGACATCGCCGCCTGCACCGTCGCGGAGGCGGCCTCGCTGATGACCTGGTCCATCACCGACACCGGGTTCCGGATGACGCTGGACCGGCAGGTGCCCGACGTGCTGGCCAAGGCGGTCGGGCCCGCCATCGACGATCTCCTGGCCCGGAACCAGCTGCGGCGAGACGACGTGCAGGCGTGGGCCGTTCATCCCGGCGGTCCGCGCATCCTGGACGTGGTCGCCGACCGGCTGGGCCTGCCCGAGGCGGACCTGGCCGGGTCCCGGCGGGTGCTGGCGGAGCACGGCAACTGTTCCTCGGCCACCTTGCTGCTCGTGCTCTCCGAACTCCGCCGTCACCCGCTGGCACCGGGCGCGCCGGTGGTCGCGATGGCGTTCGGCCCGGGCCTGACGTTGTACGCCTGCCTGCTGCGCTGGACGGGTGCCCGGTGACGGCGCGGCTGACACCGCGCCCGGGCGGGGCGCCCCGGCTGCGCGCGCTGCTTGACTCTGGCCAGACCATTGTGGCGCCGGGGGCCTTTGATCCGCTCGCGGCCCGGCTGGTGGAAGAGGCCGGATTCCCGGCCGTGTACATGACCGGATTCGGGACCTCGGCCGCACTGCTCGGACGCCCGGATACCGGTCTGCTGACGATGACAGAAATGGCCGGCAACGCCGCGCGGATCGCGGCGTGTGTCGACATCCCGGTGATCGCGGACGCCGACACCGGCTATGGCAATCCGCTCAACGTGATCCGCACCGTCGGCGCCTACGAGGCGGCCGGGGTCGGCGGGCTCCACCTGGAGGACCAGGTCGCCCCGAAGAAGTGCGGGCACATGGAGGGCAAGCTGCTCATCCCGGCGGAGGAGATGGCGGCCAAGATCCGGGCCGCGGTCGAGGCGCGCACGCAGCCGGAATTCGTCATTATCGGCCGCACCGACGCGCGGGCGGTGGAGGGCCTGGAACGAGCCCTTGAGCGCGGCCGGATGTACCGTGACGCCGGTGCCGACGCGCTGTTCATCGAGGCCGTGGTGACCGAGGCCGAAGCCGAGCAGGCCGTCCGGGCCTTTCCCGACGTGCCGCTGCTCTTCAACTGGGCCGAAGGGGGCAAGACCCCGCCGCTCAGCCTGGCGCGGGTCACCGAGCTCGGCTACCGGATCGTCATCTTCCCGATCAGCACGCTGCTGGCGGCGACCGCCGCGATGCGCCGGGTCCTGCGGGAGATCGCCGAGGCCGGGACGCCGACCGCGGTGCTGCGGGAACTGCCGGCATTCGGCGAATTCACTGACTTTATCGGGCTGCCGCAGGTGCGCGAGGCCGAGCAGCGGTACGCCGCGGGCGGCTCAGGTGCCGGTTAGCCACAGGAAGCTCCAGGGCGCAAGCTCGATTCGGCCGGCGCTGATCGTGAGCTTGCCGGTGGTGGAGTGCACGTGAGCGGGCTCGTACAGACCCGCGCGGGCGATGATCCCGGCATCGGGCCACTGGGTGACGTCGCTAAAGTTGACCAGCGCCAGGAACGGGGCGCTGCGCGGGTGCACCCGCTGGTAGGCCAGCACGCTGTGGCTCTGGGCCGGCAAGATCTCGGTGCGACCGCCTGAGCGCAGGGCGAGCAGCGTGCGCCGCGCCTGGCCCAGCGCGCGGATGGCGGCGAACACCCGCCCTTCCAGGGAGCCGGGATCGCGGCGCCGCTCGGCCAGGGCCCAGTCCATCACTGGCCGGTGCATCCACCGGTTGTCCTGCTCGTGCGCCGGGTCCTGGGCCCACTGCGGATCGTTGCGCAGGGCCAGCTCGTCACCCATGTAGATCAGCGGTATGCCGCCGAAGGAGAAGGCGATGGCGTACATCGACTCGAGCCGCCGCACGGCGGCGGTCAGCGCGGCCGCATCCCCGGCAGCGTCCCCGGCGTCGAGCGCGGCCTCGATGCCGCACAGCGACGCGGCGCTGCCGGAGATGCGGACATCGCCGGTGGCCGGGTTGACACCGAATCGTGCGCCCCGGGCGAACGAGCCGGGAAAGCCGCCGGCGTAGAAGTCGGACAGGAAGCGCCGGTGCGAGAAGCCATCCAGGCCCACCGTGGCGGCGTCGGCGTCGGACACCGCCCAGCCGATGTCGTCGTGGCAGCGGACGTAGGTGACCCACGAGGTGGGCACCGGCGCGGGCCGGCGGCGGGACAGCGCGGAGCTGGCCAGCCGGACGTCGCGGGTCGCCAGGCTGGACCAGAGCATGACCATGAGCTGGTTGTCGTAGGCCAGGTCGCACTCCGGCCGGAACCGGTCGTGGCCGCCGAGGTACTGGACGAGCATCTCCGGGCTGACGATCGCCTCGGCCTTCAGCACCAGGCCAGGTGCGGCCAGCCGGGTCAACGCGCGGAACGCCTGAACGAGCAGGTGCGCCTCGGGCTGGTTCTGGCAGTCGGTGCCCATCCGCTTCCACAAGAACGGCGCCGCGTCCAGCCGCAGCACGTCGATGCCCCGGTTGGCCAGCGTGAACATCGTGCCCAGCATGGCCCGGAACACCGCCGGGTTGGCGTAGTTCAGGTCCCACTGGTACTCGTGAAAGCTGGTCCACACCCAGCCGAGACCCTCAACCTCGGTGAAGGAGCCCGGCGCCAGGTCGGGGAACACCTCAGGCAGCGTGCGCTCGTAGGCATCGGGTTGGGTCCGGTCGGGGTAGATCAGGTACATGTCGCGGTAACCGGGCACCCCGGCCTGCGCCTGGCGGGCCCACTCGTGCTCCCGGGCGGTGTGGTTGAGCACCAGGTCGATGCAGAGCGTCATGCCGCATTCGTGCAGGTCGGCGGTGAGCTCCTGGAGCTCGGCCATGGTACCGATCCGGGGGTCCACCGTGTCGTAGTCGGCCACCGCGTAGCCGCCGTCGTTCTCGCCCGCACGCGGCCGCAGCAGCGGCATCAGGTGCAGGTAGGTGACGCCCAGCTCGGCCAGGTAGTCCAGGTGCTGCCTGACTCCGGTCAGCGAGCCGGCGAACCGGTCGGCGTAGCAGACATAGCCGACCATGCGGGACCGCTGGAACCAGCCCGGGTCGATCTCGCGGCGGCGATCGAGCCGCCGCAGCGCCTCCGGGCGTTCGGCCGCCGCCCGCAGCGCGTCCCTGATCAGCTCGGTGGCGAACTCGCCGACCTCCACCACATCGCCGTACACCTGGCCGAGCGGGCCGAGTATGTCGAAGGACAGCTGCTCAAGCCGCGTCAAGAACGCGTCAGCCTCGGCGAAGCCCAGCCGCGACCTGGCTTCATCCTCGATCACGGGACCCAGCTCGGGCACGCGCAGCTCCTTAGGGGTGGTCCGGTTTCCCGCGACAATCTTCGCGCCGCCTGCCGCCGCCGCGCTACCGCCCGGGGATCATCAGCTGGCGCAGCCGCAGGATCTCGGTGTCCCTGGCCTCGAGCACCGGCTCGACGACGTTCATGGCGGCATGGAGAGCGACCTCAAGATCCCCGGTGATGCCGTAACGCAGGAAGCTGCGCGCCAGCGCTCGCCGCAGCCGCTCCGCGGTGACGGTGAGCAGGTCGGCCGGCTCAGCGCGGGCCTGCTCGCTGCGGGCTGGCTCGGCGCGGGTGGCGGGAAGGCGCGCGCTTGGGCGCCGGGTGCGTCCGGCCGGGCGTGCCCGGCGTTTGGCGCCCGGGGTTAGTTCAGGCTCGATGCCGCCCGGCACGGAGAACAGCGGGGTCATGACCGGCTGCGGCCGGGTCGGGGCGGCGGCCCGTTGTGGCGGGGTGACCGGGGTCAGCTCAGGGAGCATGAGCGGTGACCTTCCTGTGCAGGATCGACTTCACGCGCTAATGGTCCCTCTTTGTCGACTTCCTGGCGTAGACGTCCAGGTCATACGGCGTGTCATCAATGCGTCACAGCGCCCTCTCAGGCGTTTTCCGGCGCATTCAGGGAACGGCTATCCACCGGCCGGAAAGGACGCTCGCCGACGCTTTTACCCAAGCTTATATATAATATTTTCCGTTATTTATATCTTCTTTTCCCCGACCTATATATCTTGCTGCCGCCGATTGGCGTCCGGCTTGGCTCCTCCGCTGGTCTGGCGCTGGGCCGGCAGAACAGGAACCGGTGCCCTGGGGAGAGTCCGGCCGATGGCCTTCCGTACCCGGGTGAGCAAAGCGGCCTCGGTGAAGGGCTTTTCCAGGATGTCAAAACAGGGTGCCGGGCAGGCCGTGGGCGTCCAGCATCGGCTGGGCGTACCCGGACATGTAAAGCACCGGGACGCCGGGCCGGATAGCGCCGACCCGGGCCGCGACTTCGTTGCCCAGCATCTCGGGCATGACCACGTCGGTGAGCAGGAGATCGACCAGCTGGTCGGAATCGCTGGCCTGGCGCACGGCCTCGGCACCGCCGCTGGCCACGCAGACCTGGTAGCCGTTACGCATCAGCATGCGGCTAGTCAGCTCCCGCAGGCTCTCCTCGTCCTCGACGACCAGGATCGTCTCACCGTGGCCGCGGTGGTCCTCACCGACAACCGTGGGTGCCAGGTCCGGCTGGGCGAATTCGTCCGTGATCGGCAGCAGGACGGTAATGGTGGTGCCCATTCCCTTTTCCGAGTAAATCTCGATGCTGCCGCCGGCCTGGGTCACGATGCCGTAGACCGTCGCCAGCCCGAGCCCGGTGCCGCGGCCCTTCGGCTTCGTCGAGAAGAACGGCTCGAATACCCGCTCCGCCGTCGCCCGGTCCATGCCGAAGCCGGTATCGGAGACCCGGAGCCGGGCGTAATGCCCGGGCGCCAGCTCGTGCCTGCCGCTCGCGTAGGCGGCGTCGACCTCGGTATTGGCGGTGTCTATGACCAGCCGCCCCCCTCCGGGCATCGCGTCGCGCGCGTTCACCGCCAGGTTCACCAGCACCTGCTCGAGCTGGCCGCGGTCGGCCTTGATCCGCCACAGGGCGGGTTCCAGGGTGATGGTCAGGTCGATGTGCTCGCCAAGGGTGCGGCGCAGCAGCTGCCCGGCCCCCTTGACCGCCTCGTTAAGGTCGAGGACTTCCGGCCGGTTCACTTCGTGACGGGCGAAGGTCAGAAGCTGGCGGGTCAGCCGGATCGCCTGCGCCGCGGCCACCTGGACCTGCCCGAGGTCCTCGACCACGGGCTCGAGCCTGGCATCCGCCGACGCGAGGGCCTGGACCTGCTCGGTGCTGAAGTCGGCGTAACCCTGGATGATGTTGAGCAGGTTGTTGAAGTCGTGCGCGACCCCGCCCACGAGCTGGCCGAGGCTTTCCAGCCGCTGGGACTGCTGAGACCGCCGTTCGGCCTTCTCCTGCTCGGCGGCCGCCCGTAGCCGCTTCCGTTCGGATTGCAGGGCCAGTCGCTCAGTGACATCGCGGATCGAGGCTGTGACCAGCATGCCGCTGTCCGTGGGCATGCTGCTTATCATGACCTCCGCCGGGAACCTGCGGCCATCCCGGCGCAGCCCGGACAGCTTCAGCTCGGCACCGAGGGGCCTGGACTGCGGATCGGCGAAGTAGTCGGCGCTGGCGGCGGCCATGGCCTGCTGCGCCTCCTCAGGCACCAGCATCTCCACTGGGTGACCGATCAGGTCGCCGACCGCGTACCCGAACATGTCCGCGGCCTTGGCGTTCGCCATCGCGATCGACCCGTCCGCCGCCACCCGGATCACCGCGTCCGGGGCCGCGTCGACGAGACTCCGGATATGCTGCTCAGCCCGCTCCCGGTCGGCCAGGGCGGTCACCAGCCGGTCGCGCATGAGCTCCATGCCGCTGCCCAGGTCAGCGAGCTCCGATGGGCCCAGCACCGGGATATGGGTGTCATAATCTCCAGCGGCGACCGCGTCCGTGGCCTGGCGCAGCACCCGGTATGGCCGGAGCATGCCGAGCCAGACGGCCGCCAGCGTGCTGGCGACGATGGCCACGACCGTCGCGCACACGACGATGAGCGCAGCCAGGAGCCTGCCCTGGGCCTGGTTGATCTGGTTCGAAACCATCTGCTGAAGATGAGTGATCTGCGCGTCCAGGAGCGCCCCGGCCGACCGGATGGCCAGGACGTACGAAGTGACGTGTGTGGTGTTGGCCTGCAGCGACTGCGCGGCCGCGGTATCACCTCGCGCCATAGCCGCCAGCTGGGGACCTGCGATGTTGGCGAGCCACGCCTGCGCAGCCGCCAGGATGGCGTTGAACGGCCCGGTCATCTGGCCGTAGGCTGCCACCAGCCGGCCAAGATTGTCCTGCTCGCCTCCGATCTGGATGGCTTCGTCATTGAACAGAACCAGCGCACTGGTATGTCCGGTGAGGACGTAGCTGCTGAGCCATGCCTGCTGAGCTGAGTACAACCTCAGCAAGTCGTCCCCGGTCGTGGCGGCGGGCACCAGCCGCTGCGACAGCTGGCGGCCGTCGGCCCGGATGCCGGCCGTCGTGATCAGCGCGCCGGCCAGCGCGGCCGCCGCCAGCGACAACGCGACCGTAGAGGCGGTGGCCACCTGCCACCGCACACTGTTTTTCCGCGCCATCATGGGTACCCCCGTACCGAAGTGCCTGTAAAGGCAAGGTGCCTGTCGCGACAGGACCAGTCATGCGAAGTAAAGCGTGCGCAAGATGACGATGATGGCCACCACCGCAAGGACGAGGAGGGCCTTCGTGACTAGCCCCTTTTCATAACGAATCGCGTCGCTGATCTCCTGGCTGAAGACCAGGGGCAGCGGCTTGACCGGTTCGATCGTCACGTCGGGATGGTCACCTTCCCCGTCTTCTCTGTCTTGTCCCATTTCATTTCCGCCCCCCGTATTTCCTTGACGTAGGACGCGAACGTGCAGGCGCATAGCAGCGAGCCGTAGCCCGCGACGTAGACGATCAGCGGGCTGACGAACCGGCCGTATGGATGCGGCTCGGCCGCTTTGGCCAGGTAGGCCACGGCCAGGGACGTGCCGGGCCAGGCGTAGATGAACAGGATGGCCCCGACCAGGTCACCATGGGCAGGAGACCAGTGACTCGCGGCGAATACCTCGTGGGCGAGGTCACGGAACAGCCGGGGAAGGCAGGTGTAGATGATGATGGCCAGGTTCACCAGGCCAGGAAACATCACGCCCTGGCGCCAGCTATGCCGCGCGATCGGCGGGTCGATCAGCAGCGCGAAGCCGGTGATGAAAATATAGGTGAGAGCGTTGACGATCCACAGCAGGTGAAAGGCCAGCCACGCGCCGGGGAAACTGGTGAAGTACAAGGTGAGCAGTGAGATCGACGACACGATCATGAAGATGGGCTGGAGGAAGAGGCAGAACCAGAAGACGCCGAAGCTGATGCCGCCGAGGCGGTGCGCGCGGCTTGGCCGGAACCACAACCTCCAGTACCGCTTGGTGACCTGGACATTGCCGCGGGCCCAGCGAAGACGCTGCTTCCACAGGCCGTTGATGGAGCCCGGTTCCTCGGCCCAGACCGTGGCGTGCGGCTCGAATACCGCCCGGCGCCCGTTCAGCTGGGTCTGGAAGGTGGTGAAGGTGTCCTCGGCCAGGGACGTGGTGTCGATCCGGCCGCCCAGGGCGAGCAGGTTCGCCCGCGTGTGCAACTGGGCGCCTCCGGCCAGGCAGGCCATGACGCCAAGCACGTTCTGCCCGCGCCGGGCGGCGGCCTGGGCCGTGATGTACTCGTAGCCGATGAAGCGGGTCATGTAGTTGCCCGGGCGGCTGCCCTCCTTGATGTACGTGGTGACCGCGCCCACCTGCGGGTCGGCCAGGTGGCGGGTCATCTTGCGCAGCGAATCCGGCTCGAAGATGACGTCGGCGTCCGTGATCAGGAGCGCCTCCATCCAGTCATCAGCGAGGATGATGGCCAGGCCGTGATTGAGCGTGTGCGCCTTCCCCTGGCCCCCCTTTTCCCGGCGCAGGTGGATCACGTGGCCCGGATACTGAACCTCTTTAGCTTTCGCCACCTGCGGAGTCTCGTCCGTGCTCGCGTCGTCGACCAGGTAGATCCGCAGCGCATCCAGCGGATAATCAAGCGCCATCAGCCGGTCGATCGAGGCCGCGATGACCGCGGCCTCGTTCCAGGCCGGGATCAAGATGGCGGTGCGCGGGAACATGGGCGCGCAGGAGCCGTAGTCGTTGCGCCAGAAATGAGCCGCGGCCAGCAAGAACTGATAGCTCGCGGCCAACTCGGGGACGGCGCCTAGCATGACCAGGACGATGAGAATCCAGTCGCCGCCGAGGAGAAAGTCGTGGCCCACCGTGGTCAGGTTCCGGCGGCGCTCACGGTCTGGCGGACCGAATCGTAGATCCCGATGGTCCGGCAATGGTGACTGTCACTGCCGGCGACCAGCCGGACGCCCGCGTCCGCCATGGCCGTGACCGTGCGGACCGACGGGCAGGACCACTTTTCGTTGACCTCCATCATCGCGCCCGCGTGGGCCACCCGCTTGGCCAGATGCGCTAGCAGCGGATCGGGAACCATGGCCTCGTTCAGCCCGATCTTGGGCAGCACGCTGAACAGGTGCGCAAGCAGCAGCCGGAAACCCGCGTCCAGCAAGTCGGAGCGCAGCGCGTTCGCCGTAGCCTGGCACAGCCGCTCGATGGCCTCGGCCGCGGTCATCTCGCCCCGCTCGATGACCCGCCGTTCCTCGGCCGGATCCACCGGACCGCTATCACCGGGAAACTGGTGGTCAGCGATGAGCACCAGGTCGATGCCCGTCAGCTCGGATGGCACGTCGAGGTGACCGGAGGTGTCCAGGATCTTGGCCTCCACCCCGGCCAGGACCCGCAGCCCCGGCTGGTGACGGTACTTGTCCACGGCGGCGGTGAAGTCGGGCAGCCAGGCCGTGTCCCGCCGCACATGATCGACTAGGCCGAGGGTGCGCAGCTGGCGGGCCTGGGCGGCCTCGACGTTCTCCGCGAGCGTGCTAGCCCCGTCAGAGAACGTCGAGTGGACGTGAAAGTCCTCGTCAAGGGCCACCTGAGTGCTCATGCGTGAGCATTTTCGAGGTTGAGCCCGACGCTGGAGATGTCGGCGGGATCGAGGAAAAGCTCGTCCAGGAACCGGACCACAGCCCGATCGCAGAACTCGATCGTCGCGGGCAGCGGCCGGCCGAGCAGCGAGGCGAGGGCGAGCCGGGGCATGTCAACCCCGCTGGCGATGGTCAGCCCGAGCGTGCCCGGCATCCGGGGGTTGACCTCAAGCAGGGCAGGCGACCCGACCTGGTCGCGCTTGCACTGCACGTTAGCCACGAAGGTGATCCCGGTCGCCTCCGCCACGGTCCGGCCGAACCATTCGACCTCGGGATCGTGCACTGTCCGGCCGCCCACCGAGACACCGGAATCCACCCGGGCTCGCAGCCGCGGGACCGATGCGACCACGCGGCCGCTCGCGTCGGCCAGCACGTCGACGGAGTACTCCTCGCCGGGCAGGAACTCCTGGACGATCTGGCTGGCTGAGCGGTCAAGCGCGGCTAGTTCGGCTAGTTCGGCCGCCGAGCCTACCGTGATGATGCCGCGAGATCCGCTCCCCTCACGCGGCTTGACGATGACGGGATAGGTCCAGCTGGCCGGATCGACGGAAGGCCCGAGGAGCTCGGTCCGGGGAACCCGCACGACGCCGGCGCAGTGCTCGGCCAGCAGCAGCTTGTCCAGGATGACGTCAAGTGCGGAAGCCGACGCCAGGAGCAGGTCGATACCCGCCGCCTTGTACTTCTCCCTGGCGCGGGCCAGCGGCCTTAGCTCAGAGTCGACCGTCGGCAGGACGACGTCCACGCCGAGCGTGAGGCACCGGGCCAGCAGGGCATCGCTGAATCCAGCCGCCGCGCCGGCCGGGATGAGCGTCCGCGCCCCGGGCGGAACCAGGTACAGTCCGGCCGCCCAGGGATCCATGTCGGCGGCGAGCAGCTCGACCGAATCCTCGGCGCGCAGCGACTTCATGGCGGCGATCGCGGCCGGGCCGCCCGCGCCGGTGACCAGGACGCGAAGCGCCCGGTCCGGGGCGGTCACGACGTCACCAGCGAGTGGCCGCCGGCCGGCCGGGCTGACGGGGTGTCCGAACGAGCGCGGATGACTTCGAACGGCTCCGCGTGATTGCCGCCGCAGTACCGGGACCAGTAGCGGGCGGTCGAGGTGATCAACCCGGGTTCGAGATAGTCCCGCAGCTCAGCCTGGGAACCGAAGGTCTCGATGGCCGTCAGCTTGCCGCCGATGTAATCGTCGATGGTCACGAAGTGGGTCGGCCGGTAGTCGATGGTGGCCGACGGAGACTGGAAGCAGTAGACCCGGCCCACCCGCCGGGCGGCGACCATGGCCGCGCGGTGGGTGTTGCGGTGATCTTGATGAACGTCGTGAATGGAGTGCGTGTAGACGATCGTGGGCTGGACTTCGGTGATGACACGGTCGATGACGCCGATGGTCGGGTTGCCCTCCGCGATCAGGGTGTCCGCGAGGTCGTCCAGGAACAGCCGGGCGCCGATGACATCGGCGGCCTGCTGCGACTCGCGGGCCCGCAGCACCTGGTCGCCCCCGTGCGCGCCGCGGGAGAGGGTCAAGATGGCCACCGTGTCCCCGGCCGCCTTGTGGGCCATCAGCGTGCCGGCCGCGCCGATCTCGACGTCATCGGGGTGCGCCCCGATGGCCAGGACCGTCTCCCGGCCCGCGGCTCGCGCCGCCCGGCCGGCCTCGACCAGTTCGGTGGCCTTCGCCACCAGATCCTCGGCGGTGATCGGTTTCTGCATGAATTCGGCCGCCGAGCTGCGCAGCGCCGAGACAGCGTAATCGATGGTCGGATTGCCCGTGAGCACGGCGACCGGAAGGTCGGGATGCAGCTGGCGGACCCGCTCGAGCAACTCGAGCCCGCTCATGCCTGGTAGCTCGATGTCGGTGATGAGCAGGTCCCATGGTTCGGCTTCGAGGCAGCGCAGGGCGGCCGCGGAATCGAGCTCGTGGGTGACGTCAAAACCGCCGCGTTTCCGGAGCACCCGGGTGAGATAACTGCCGAGAGCGGGATCGTCATCGATCAGCAATATGCGTCCAGGTTGCTGGCCCGGCACTTTAACGTCCATGAGGCCCCCCTCGGCCGTCTGGATCCTGTTGGTCATTTCCCCATTTGTGATCAACAGTGAGTTATATGACGGCTCTTATCTGTTATTCTTCCAGGTTAGCAGGCCTGTTTGCATTAGCCGAGGGCACGATCAGGGTGGGTTCGGGTTAGCGAGCGCGGCGCCAGACGACCGACTCCCAGGGGCGCAGTTCCAGGTCGGGCTGCGGGCTGAGCGGGGCGTCCGGGAGGTTGGCCAGGATGACCGCGGCGTCGGCCCAGTCATGATCCAGCGGCAGCGGCACCTTGACCACGTCGGCGGAGAAGTTCGCGGCGACGAGCAGTTCGGCCCCGGCGCCGCGGCGGAGGAAGGCCCAGACCGCGGGGTGATCGGGCAGCAGGAGCTCGAAGTCGCCGTCGGTGACGACGGGTTCGGCGTGCCGCAGGGCGATGAGCCTGCGGTAGTGCTCGAACACCGAGCCAGGGTCGCCGACCTGGGCGGCCGCGTTGACCTCGGTGTGGTCGGGGTTGATGGCCAGCCACGGGGTGCCGGTGGTGAATCCGGCCCCAGGTGAGGCGTCCCACTGCACCGGGGTGCGGGCTTGATCACGGCTCATCCGGGCCATCGCCAGCAGGAGCGCGGGCAGGTCGGCGGCGGCCCGCGCGGCCGCCTCGGCGTAGAACCTGATCGCCTGGATGTCCCGGTAATCGCCGATCGCGGCGAACGGGGAGTTGGCCATCCCCAGCTCGTCGCCCTGGTACACATACGGCGTGCCCTGGTGCAGGTGCAGGACAGTAGCCAGGGTCTTGGCCGAGGCCACCCGGTGTTCGCCGTCGTCGCCGAACCGCGACACCGAGCGGGGCTGATCATGATTGCCGAAGTACAGCGAGTTCCAGCCGCGGCCGGCCAGGCCCGCCTGCCAGCTCGCCATCGACGCCTTGAGGGCGGGTATCGACAGCGGGCGCAGGTCGTACTTGTGCGCGCCGATGTCCAGCTGGACATGCTCGAACTGGAAGACCATGTCGAGCTCGTGACGTTCGGGCGCGGTGAACAGGACCGCCGCGCCGATGGTGACGCCGGGCATCTCGCCGACGGTGAGCACATGGTCCCGGCGCCCGGCGAATACCTCGCGGTACATCTCCTGCAGGAACTCGTGGTTGCGCGGACCGCAGATGAAGTGCTGGTCACCTGGCCCGTAACGGGAACCTGGCCGGGGCTCGGTGTCGGGCAGCGAGGTGTCCTTGCTGATCATGTTGATGACGTCCATCCGGAAGCCATCGACACCGCGGTCCAGCCACCACCGCATCATGGCGTAGACCGCCTCGCGTACCGCGGGGTTCTCCCAGTTCAGGTCGGGCTGCTTGGGCGAGAAGATGTGCAAGTAGTACTGACCGGTCGCGGCGTCCCAGGCCCAGGTGGGACCGGAGAAATGCGACTCCCAGTTGGTCGGCTCGGCCCCCGGCGTGCCGCCCGTCAGACCGGGACGGGGATCACGCCACCAGTACCAGTCCCGTTTGGGGTTGTCGCGGCTGGACCGGGATTCGACGAACCAGGGGTGCTCGTCGGAGGTGTGGTTCACCACCAGGTCCATGACCAGCCGCATGCCCCGGGCGTGCAGCTCGGCGATCAGCTCGTCCAGGTCGGCCAGCGTGCCGAACCGCGGATCGACGTCGGTGTAATCGCTGATGTCATAGCCGTTGTCATCCATCGGCGAGCGGTAGACCGGGCTCATCCAGACGACGTCGACCCCCAGGCGCTGCAGGTAATCCAGCCGGCTCAGCACGCCCCGCAGGTCGCCGAGGCCGTCGGCGTCCGAGTCGGCGAAACTGCTCGGATAAACCTGATAGACAACCCATCGCCGCCAGTCGTCTTCGCGCTCGTGCTCCATGCATGTCAGTATGACGGCATGGTAGATCCGCGTGCGGGACAGCCCGCTGCCGCCGAAGACCTCGTGGATGTGGCCAAGCTGGTGACCGCGTACTACACGGTGCATCCCGATCCCGGTGAGGCCGCGCAGCGGGTCTCGTTTGGCACCTCGGGCCACCGCGGCTCAGCCTTCACCGCGACGTTCAATGAGGACCACATCCTGGCCACCACCCAGGCCATC
>CAVSTQ010000003.1:0-135150 GCA_963730825.1 uncultured Actinomycetes bacterium | reverse complement strand
ATGTTGCTTGCGTGCGCCGATCAGATTACGTATTGCTGTAGGCCACCGCTTCCACCGAGGACTTTGGCCGCACCGGCACGTCGACGTGCACGTCGACCGGCATCGGGCGCAGCGCGGCCAGGCCGGACAGGGCCGCGTCCAGGCCGCGGTCGGCCAGCACCGGCGGGTGCACCCCGCGGACCAGGTTGCGCAGCTCGGTGAGGGCCTCCTTGGCCTGACCGTGCGCCTGGTCGACCAGCTTCCTGGCGCCGTCGGGGTCGTCGTCAAACTTCGCCTGGGCCCGGCCGAGCTCCATGGCCAGCGCGACCAGCCGCTGCTGGGCGCCGTCGTGCAGGTCACGCTCGATCCGCCGCCGCTCCGACTCGGCCGCGTCCACCACCCGCTCGCGGCTGAGCTCGAGCTCGCTGACCCGGGCGGCCAGGTCGCTCGGCGGGCCGAGCAGGAAGCGGGACATGGCCGCGTCGGCGACCGCGAAGCCGCGGGTCAGCTGGGGCGCCGCCAGCAGCAGGACCAGGCCGATCGCCGCCGAGACCGCCATCGTCGGGGTCCCGCGCAGCACCGTGTCACCGAACTTGGCGCCGCCGCTGGGCAGCGACGAGTTGTACCAGGGCAGCGCCAGCGTCACCAGGCGCAGCGGCCCATACGCTGATGCTGACCGTCGCGGTGATCACGCTGACCGGCAGCCTGAGCAGCCCGTAGCCGATGTCGCTCCAGGTGGCCCGCTCGGTCAGCATCCGCCAGTGCGGGATCACGCCCCACCGGTACCCGGCGCGGCTCGGCCGGCCAGGCCGGGATCCGCACCCCGAGCAGGAACCCGAACCTGGCCCGCTCGAGAAAGGCCAGCCAGTCCGCCAGCCGCAGGGTCACGCCCAGCACCGGCAGGCCCACCAGAGCCACCACGACCAGGCCGAAGCCCAGGCTGAGGCCGGTGGTGATGACCACGACGGCCGCCAGCCCGACGAACAGGCCGGCCAGGTGGTGAATCAGGGCCAGCCAGGTGCGCGGCGACACCAGGTCACGGAGGAGGAACATGGCTCTGACGCTAGGCCATGAGCGCGGTGGTTGCCTATCGCGGCGACCCCCGGAACCGAGGTGAGGTTAACCCCACCGCAATTCCGGCCGGTCGCACCATGGCTCAGGGGTGGGCCGCTACCCCAGTCTTTGGCCATGGATAAGACGCAGCCCGCACGGGCACCCATCGTGGAACGAGTGGCGGGCTGGTCCGCCCGGCACAAGAAGACCGCCGTCTTCGGCTGGCTGCTGCTGGTCGTCGCGGCCGTGGTGATCGGGCAGCGGTTTGGCACCGACAACCTGAACAGCTACGACCCCGGCCAGGCGGGGCAGGCCGAGCGGGTGCTCGACCGGCCCGTCGTGCAGCAGCCGGACAGCGAGAGCGTGCTCGTCCAGGGCCGCAGCCCGGCCAGACGTACGGGAACGACCCGGAGATACGGCAGGCGGTCCGCGAGGTGGTCGCGGCGCTGCGGGCGCGGCCGGCGTCCGCGGCCGGCATCCAGTCCCCGCTCAGCCAGCCCGGCCTGGTCAGCGCCGGTTCAGCCGGGCACGGCTCGGCGCTGGTCACCTTTAATGTCGCGGGTCCCCCGGGCCAGGACGACCAGGCGGTGGCGCCGGCCATGACCGCGGTGGCCGCGGTCCAGGCCCGTCATCCCGGGCTGAAGGTCGAGGAGGCCGGCAGCGCCAGCCTGGACCGGGCCACCGGTGATATCACCAGCCAGGACTTCAGGAAGGCCGAAGTCACCTCGATCCCGGTCTCGCTGGTCTTGCTGCTCGTCGTGTTTGGCGCGCTGATCGCGGCCGGCATCCCGCTGCTGCTGGCCGGCACCGCGGTCATCTCGGCGATCTCGCTGCTGGCCATCCCCAGCCACTGGCTGCCTGTCGGCCAGACCACCTCCTCGATCGTGCTGCTGGTCGGGATGGCGGTCGGCATCGACTACTCGCTGTTCTACCTGCGCCGGGTGCGTGAGGAGCGCGCGGCGGGTCACGACACCGAGAAGGCGCTGCGGATCGCGGCCCACACCTCCGGGCGGGCCATCCTGGTGTCCGGGCTGACCGTGATGATCGCCCTGGCCGGGCTGTTCCTGACCGGCATCGACGTGTTCTCGGGCGTGGCCGTCGGCACGATCATCGTGGTCGGCGTGGCGGTGCTCGGCTCGCTGACCTTCCTGCCGGGGATCTTGTCCCTGCTCGGCAAGTGGACCGAACGCGGCCGGATCCCGTTCCTCGGCCGGCGGCGCACCCTCGCGCACGAGTCCAGGTTCTGGGGCGCGCTGGCCCGCGCGGTGGTCCGGCGTCCGCTGGCCTGGGGCGGCGTGGCCGTGGCCGTGCTGCTGGCGCTGGCCGCGCCGGTGCTGTCGATGAACCTCCAAGACGCGGGCATCCACTCGCTGCCGGCCAACGTCCCCGTGGTCCGCAACCTGATCGACATCACCCAGGCCTTCCCCGGCGGCCCCGAGCCGGCCGAGGTGGTCCTGACCGGCTCAGATCTCGGCGGTCAGCAGGTCACCGCGGCCATCACGGCGCTGCACGCGGGAGGCGGCGGCCAGCCACGGCGCCATCCGCGAGCCCATCACCACCGCGATGTTCGGCCACGACCAGGTGCTGGTGGTGTCGGTGCCGCTCGCGGGCAGCGGGACCGACGCCGCGTCCAACCACGCGCTGACCGTGCTGCGTACCCAGGCGCTGCCGGAAGCGTTCGGCCAAGTTCCTGGCATCAGCTATGCGGTGACCGGGCTGACCGCGGGCAACCACGACTTCGACGCGCAGCTGGCGAAAACCCTGCCGTGGGTCTTCACCTTCGTGCTCGGTCTCGCTTTCCTGCTGCTGATGACCACCTTCCGTTCGGTATATATCCCGGCCCTGTCGATCGTCCTGAACCTGCTCTCGGTCGGCGCCGCCTACGGCCTGATGGTCTTGATCTTCCAGGACGGCCACCTGGCCGGGCCGCTGGGCTTCACGGCCTACGGCGGCATCACCCCGTGGCTGCCGCTGTTCATGTTCGTGCTGCTGTTCGGGCTGAGCATGGACTACCACGTGTTCATCCTGAGCCGGATCAGGGAGCTGTGGCTGGGCGGCGCGTCGGCCCGGGCCGCGGTCACCGGCGGCATCGCCCGCAGCGGGGGCGTGGTGACCAGCGCCGCGGTGATCATGATGGCGGTGTTCTCGATCTTCGCCACGCTGTCGCTGATCGAGTTCAAGATGTTCGGCGTGGCCATGGCGGTCGCGGTGCTCATCGACGCCACCATCGTCCGCGGCGTGCTGCTGCCGGCCGGGCTGGCCCTGCTCGGCGACCGGGCCTGGGGGAAGCGGCCTTACGTGTTGACCGGGAAGCCGAGGTTGACGCCGCCGTGGCTCGGGTCCAGCCAGCGCGAGGTCACCACCTTGCCGCGGGTGTAGAAGTGCACGCCTTCGGTGCCGTGCACGTGGGTGTCGCCGAACAGCGAGGCCTTCCACCCGCCGAAGGAGTAGTACGCCATCGGGACCGGGATCGGCACGTTCACGCCGACCATGCCGATCTCGGCCTCGGAGGTGAACCGGCGGGCCGCTCCCCCGTCGCTGGTGAAAATGGCCACGCCGTTGCCGTAGGGGCTGTTGTTGACCAGCTCCACGGCGGCCTCGTAGGTCGGGGCGCGGAGCACGCTGAGCACCGGCCCGAAGATCTCGTCGGTGTAGCAGCTCATCTGCGGCGTGACGTGGTCCAGCACGCTGGGCCCGAGCCAGAACCCCTGGCCCTCCGCCGATCACCGGGTGGACCCGGCCGTCGACGGCGAGCGTGGCGCCCTCCCGGACGCCGGAATCCAGGTAGGAGGCGACCTTGTCCCGGTGCGGCCCGGTGACCAGCGGGCCCATCTCGGAGCGTTCGTCGGATCCCGGGCCGACCCGGAGGTTCGCGATCCGGTCCCTGATCCGGCCGACCAGCTCGTCCCCGACCGGATCCACGGCGACCAGCGCGGAAACCGCCATGCACCGCTCCCCCGCCGAGCCGAACCCGGCCGAGGTCGCGGCGTCCGCGGCCAGGTCCAGGTCCGCGTCGGGCAGCACGACCATGTGGTTCTTCGCGCCGCCGAGCGCCTGCACCCGCTTGCCCGCCCTGGTGCCGTTCTCGTACACGTACCTGGCGATGGGCGTGGAGCCGACGAAGCTGACCGCCTTGATGGTCTCGTGGCCGCAGGATGGCGTCGACGGCCACCTTGTCGCCGTGCACCACGTTGAACACGCCGTCCGGCAGTCCCGCCTCGGCCCACAGCTCGGCCAGCAGCAGCGACGCGGACGGGTCCTTCTCCGACGGCTTGAGCACGAAGGTGTTGCCGCAGGCGATGGCCAGCGGGAACATCCACATCGGCACCATGGCCGGGAAGTTGAACGGCGTGATGCCCGCCACCACGCCGACCGGCTGCCGGATCGAGTATGAGTCGACGCCGGTCGAGACGTTCTCCGAGAACCCGCCCTTGAGCAGGTGCGGGATGCCGCAGGCGAACTCGACGACCTCCAGGCCGCGGGCCACCTCGCCCGCGGCGTCCGAGGCCACCTTGCCGTGCTCGGCGGTGATCAGTTCGGCCAGCGCCTTGGTGTTCTCCCTGACGAGCTCGCGGAAGGCGAAAAGGACCGTGGCGCGCTTGGTCAGCGAGACCCGCCGCCAGCTGGCGAACGCGTCGCTGGCCGCCTGGACCGCCAGGTCCACCACGGCCGGGGTGGCGAAGTCGACCTGACCGCTGACCTGCCCGGTCGCGGGGTCGTAGACGTCACCGTGACGCTCGGCGTCCCCGTCCCAGGGCTTGCCGCCGATCCAGTGAGTGATGTGCTTGTGCGTCACTTGGTTTCGCCTCTTCGTTGACGTGGGTGAGGGCGTCGGCCAGGATGCCGAGCCCTTCCTTGGCTTCGGTCTCGCTCAGCGTCAGCGGCGGCGCCATCCGCAGCGTGTGCCCGTACAGGCCGCCCTTGCCGATCAGCAGGCCGCGTTCCCTGGTCGCCTCGAGCATTCGGGCGGCCAGCGGCGGGCTCGGCTGCTTGGTGGCCGGGTCGACCAGGTCCACGGCGAACATCAGGCCCTTGCCGCGCACCTCGCCGACGATGCGCGGTGTCCTTGGTGGCTTCCCGCAGCCCGTCGATGATGATCCGGCCGGTGACGGCGGCGTTGCGCTGCAGGTCGTGGGAGAGCACGTAGTCCAGGGTGGCGTTGGCCGCGGCGGTGGCGATCGGGTTGCCGCCGAAGGTGGAGATGCCGTTGCCGCGGATCCCGTCCAGCAGGTCGCCGCGGGCCACCACGCCGCCGATCGCGAACCCGTTGCCGAGACCCTTGGCGAACGTCATCGCGTCCGGGGTGATCCCGTGCGCGCCGATGCCCCAGAAGTGCTCGCCGGTACGGCCCCAGCCGGTCTGCACCTCGTCGGAGATCAGCAGGATGCCGTGCTCGTCCAGGACCTCCTTGTACGCCGCGAGCAGGCCGTCGGGCGGCATCGTGAACCCGCCCACGCCCTGCACCGGCTCGGCCAGCAGGCACGCGACGTCGGCGGGATGGATGCCGCCGGACAGCAGGGCCCGCAGGTCCTGTCCACGCAGGCCTCGATGTAGCCGGCGTCGTCCAGGTCCCGGTAGGCGTTCAGCTGCCGGTCCGCACCATGCAGATAATGAGTGCCGAACGGGCTGTGGCTCGACATCTTCCAGGCCGCGTTGCCCGTCACGGCGACGGTGCCGAACGAACGGCCGTGATAGCTGCCCCGCATGGCCAGCACCTCGTTGGCCTGGCGCGCGGTGAGGGCGGCCAGCAGCGCGACCTCGTTGGCCTCGGACCCGGAGTTGGTGAAGAACACCTTGGCGTTCTCGATGCCGGACAGCCTGGCGATCTTCTCCGCCAGCTCGACCTGATGGCGGATCAGGTACAGCGTCGAGGTGTGCACGACGCCGGTGCCGAGCTGCCGCTCGACCGCGTCACGGACCTCGGGCACGTCGTAACCGAGCATGTTGGTCAAGATGCCGGCGAAGAAGTCGAGGTATCTCGTGGCCTTCGGCGTCGGTGACCCGGCAGCCCTGGCCGCTGACGATCTCGATCGGCTCGTCGTAGTAGACCGCCGACCCAGTTGGGGATGACCGCGCGATGGCGGGCGAGTAGCTCAGACATGCGTTCTCAGTCTTCCTCGTTTCGCGGCCGGAGGGAACCGACATCATGTAAGGCTCTTCGGCGTTGTCTTACTCTTTGTCTATGCTTCCCACGGTTCGGGACCTGCTCGGCCTCGACGTCGTGCGCCGGGGCAGCCCGCAGGTGGTCGCGGGCCAGCGCCGGTCTGGGCGCGCGGGTCCGCTGGGTGCACGTGCTCGAGCTGGCCGACGCGGCCCACCTGCTGCAGGGCGGCGAATTCGTGCTCACCACCGGGATCGCGCTGCCGCCGGAGCCGGCCCTGCTGGCCAGGTACGCTACCGACCTCGCCGCCGCCGGGGTCAGCGCGCTGGCGGTGGAACTGGGCCGCCGGTACGTCGGGGCGCTGCCCGACGCGCTGGTGCGGGCCGCCGCCCGCAGCGGGCTGACCTTGATCGCGTTCGAGCGCGAGGTCCCGTTCGTCGAGATCACCGAGGCGGTGCACGCCCGGATCATCGACGCCCAGCTGGAGGACCTGCGGGCCTCAGAGCGCCTGCACGAGGTGTTCACCGAGCTTTCCGTCGCGGGCGCGACGCCCGACGAGATCGTGCGGCAGGCCGCGATCCTGGCCGGACGGCCGGTGATCCTGGCCGACCTCGCGCACCGGGTGCTCGCCTGCGAGCCCGGCGGCGCCGATCCGGCCCGGCTGCTGGCCGGTTTCGCCCGGCGCAGCCGGGCGGTGAGTCCCGGCAGGTCCCGGCGGCCGGGACCGGGGCGGACGGTCTACGACGAGGCGTCGGGATGGCTGTTCACGCCGGTCGGGGCGCGCGGCGAGGACTGGGGCCGGGTGATCCTGGTCTGCGACGGGCCGCCGACCGCCACCGACACGGTCCTGGTCGAGCGGGCCGCCACCACGCTGGCGCTCGGCCGCCTGCTCACCCGGCACCGGGAGAGCCTGGACCGCCAGGCCCACCGGACGCTGATCACCGGCATCATCTCCCAGGCCCACGCCGACCCGGCCGAGGCCGCGGTGCGCGCCAGGGCGCTCGGCGTGCCGGTCGAGGACCGGCAGCTCATCGCCCTGGTGCTCCGGCTCGGCGATCCTCGCTGGTGCTCGGGGTTTCCGCTCATGCGCGGGTGCTCGACGTCGCCGACATCACCGCCGCCGCGTGCCGGGCCGAACGGGTTCCCGCCCTGGTCGGAACCCTCGACGACGCCCGCGCGGGCGCCATGCTCTCGCTCAGCCCGCACGCCGACCCGGACCGGGTGCTGACTCAGCCTCGCCACCCTGATCAGGGAACGGCTCGGCGACGATCAGGACGCTCTGGTGATCGGGGTCGGCGCGGGCGCCGGGTCGATCAGGGAGGTGCGCCGCTCGTTCCTCGAAGCCAGCCAGGTCGCCGACGTCGCATCGTCACGCGCCGAGCGGCCGGGCACCGTCGCCCGGCGGGGGCCGTTGTTCTACCGGCTGCCTGACCTGCGGCTGCGCGGCCTGCTCCATCTGCTGCGCGACGATCCGCGGCTGCAGACATTCGTCGAACGTGAACTCGGCGCACTGCTGGCCGACGACCAGGAGCCGAACTCATCGGCGTGCTGGCCGCGTACCTGGCGGCCGGGGGCAACAAGGCGGAAGCCGCGAAGCACGCGCACCTGGCCCGGCCCACCTTCTACGCCCGGCTGCACCGGATCGAGCGGATCCTCGGCACGGACCTGGCGTCGGCCGAGTCGCGGACGTCGCTGCACGTGGCGCTGCTCGCGCTGGAGGCCGCGCGCGCCTGGTCCGGTGAACCTGAGCCTGTGCGGCCTATCGATGCGCCCCCGTGCCTTATGCCGAGTGTGAACACATCCCGGCCTGCGCGGCGGCTCACGATCGAAGCGACGATCACACTCTGCGGGCCCCGAAGCGCCGCACCCCAGCCGCCACCCCCGCCGCTCCCCGCCCCCGCAACCCGCCCGTCACTATCACCGAAAAAGATCGTGGAATATTTGGCTTACGTGGAAACTTTGGGACCCCCTGATTACCCAAATACTCCGTACAAGCCCAATCTTCCGCGCAAACCGGACAGCGCGGCCCGCAGCACGCCCGGCCGGACCAGGCACGGCGCACATCCCGCATCACCACGCCCAGCAGCCACCGCGCCACCAGCACGGCCGCGCCGGATCCGGGCTCCGCGGCCTGTCCGGCACGACCCCGTACACCCGATCCGCCGCCGGGCTCGGCGGGTTAGGCGTCGAAGACCTGCCGGTCCCGGTGGACGACGGGGGCGTCGAGCTCCACGGGAAGTTGATCCACAGATCGGTGTGCTTCCAGACGTAGTCGCATCTGATCAAGGAGCGGGGCTTCTCGTAGATCACGGCCGAACGGACGTCCTCGACGTGGTCCTTGATGAAGGTGTAGACGAGTTCGATCGTCCGGCCTGAGTCGGCGACGTCATCGGCAATGAGGACTTTCTTCGCCGAGAAATCCACCGCGGAAGGCACCGGCGGGAGCATGACCGGCATGTCGAGCGTGGTGCCGACCCCGTCGTAGAACTCGACGTTCATCACGTGCAGGTTCTTCACGGCGAGCGCGTAGCCGAGAGCACCGGCCAGGAAAAGGCCGCCGCGGGCGATCGACAGGATCAGGTCAGGCTCGAAGCCGTCGCCGGCGATCGTCTGCGCGAGTTCGCGGGACGCCTGCCCGAAGGACTGCCAGCTGAGGTTCTCACGCTCGTCGTCCATGACCTGCCCTCTTCGTCAGGGATGCCTATGATCATCGTGTCATGGGGAGGTTTCCTGCCCAGCCTCGGACCGGGGAAGATCCGGCTGGCGCCTCGGCCTGCGGCGCAACGGTTACCGGCCCTGCGGGTCTGGCACGTAGCAACCGATGAGGAGACTGACCGGTATGCCGTCCGGGTCTTCGGCCCCCTCATCTTTCAGGACATCGATGACCTCTTCGAGCTTGCGCTTCAGTTCGGCCGCCTTGGCCCGGGAGACCCTGAGATCGGACATGAACAGCAACGGCTTGCGATACGACTCCTCGGCCGGGACGTCACCCCCGGCCAGCCGGTCGGCCCGGAACGCCGTGAAGAACCCGTCCCGGTAGCGATCAAGGATCGTCTGCATGGCGATCTCGGACTCGTCCGCGTGCTCCTGAAGGAAACCGCGTCCGAACATAAGATCCTGCTGGCACGCCTGGTAGCGCTGCTCGATGATGCCCGAAACCACGCGAGTGCTCGCGATCTTGATTAGGCCAGCCGCTTCCAGGTGCCGCACGTGCCGGTAGAGCTTGGTCTGCGGTTCGCCGAGTTCGGCGGCCAATTCCTTGACCGACATAACCGGCAGATCTTGCCGCGTCTTCATCAGGGCGGCCAGGATCGCCAGCCGGATCGGGTCGGCCAGCGCCTTGAGGACCTCCACTCGATCCACCGCCCGGACCGCTGATGGCTGACCTTCGGCCGAGGACTGCTCCATAGAGCCATCTTGCCACTCCCTCACGATTATGTCATCATTCACGAATACGTGAATGATGACGTTTACGTGATTTATACCGTGACGTCGAGGGCAATCAGGTACCGGAGGGCACGATGAAGACAACGAATACGGCAGCACAGCCGGACACGGGAACCGAGGAGCACCTGGGGCAGCAGGGGGATACGGGGTCTGCCGTACGGGCGGTGCCGCTGTGGCGGAACTTGCGGTTCCAGACGCTCTGGGTGGGGACCAGCGTGTCCACCCTCGGCGTTTCTGTGGCGGACATCGCCTATCCGCTGACCATCCTGGCCATTACTCGCTCCCCCGCCATGGCCGGGCTATTCGCGGCGGTGCAGGTCATCGGGATGCTGCTGGCCGGACTGCCCGCGGGCGTGCTGGCCGACCGGTGCGACACCCGGCTGATCGTGATCTGGACAGAAGCCGCCCGCGCGGTGGTGACCGTGGCGGTCGCGGTAGCGCTGATCACAGGCCGGCTGACGCTTTTTGTGCTGTTCGCCGGGGCTGCGCTCCTCGGGATCGGGCAGGCGGTCAAAGGGGCTGCGCAGACGCTGCTGCTGCGTTCTGTGGTGCCGCCCGAGCAGCTGACCCAGGCGCTGACCCAGGAGGAAGTCAGGATGAACGGCGCGGCTCTGGCCGGGCCGGCCCTCGGCGGGGCGCTTTGGGCCCTCGGGCGCGCGGTCCCTTTCCTGTTCACCGCCTGCTCGTTCGTGGCCGCGCTCGGCGGCGTGGCCGCGACGAAGCTCCTGCCTGACGCGACCCAGAGCTCGGTGGACCGGCGGGCCCAGCCGGCTGGAGACCGATCGCCGGGCCGGGCCTGGAGCATGCTGGCGGGGGTCCGAACGCTCTGGGACCAGCCCGTGCTCCGCGCGGCCACGCTGCTCATCATGTGCGTGAACACGATTGGCGCTGGATTCGAGCTGACCGTCATCGTGATCTTGCGCGATCAGGCGGTGCCATCCAGGACGATCGGCCTGGCGCTCGGCTTGGGCGCGGCCGGCGGGCTGGCCGGGGCGCCGCTGGTCAAGGTACTGCACCGGCTCAAGCCAGGGGTGCTCCTGCTGATCGTGTGCCTGATTGACGTGCTGATCCTCGCGCTGCTTGCGGTGCCGCTCGGGCCGTGGTGGGTGGCTGGCCTGATGTTCACCGTCATGCTGGGCTTGCCCGCGGTCCGCGTGCTTGTGGACATCCTGGTGATCAGGCAGGCACCCGCCGAACAGCGCGGCCGGGTCGTGGCCGCGCTCATGACGCTGATCGGCCTGGGCATGCCCGCCGGGCTGGCGGGCTGCGGGCTGCTGCTGCAGTACCTGCCCGCGCAGGCCGCGATGCTGACCTTGGCCGCGGCCGAAGCTGTCGCCGTGGCGTACTGCTCGACCCGGCGTGATCTGCGGCAGGCGCGCTGGCCCGCCCAGGACGCGGCGGCCTGACCGGCCAGGTATCCGTAGGATGGGAGTTCCTCGAGGAGAACGACGTCCCGGTCCTGGGGCTGCGCGGAGGGGCCTGGCTGGGCGTATCGGGCCAGCGCGCGGTCCTGGCTGGTGCCGCCACCGGCCGCCTGTTCCGCCGGAAGGCCGCACCGGCCGAGGTGCAGGCCGGCGCCGACCTGTCGTTCCTGCTGCAGACCACGCCGCGGTTCGATGCCGCGCGGGCGGGCTAGCCGGCTTCCCGCGTGGTGCCCAGCTGAGCTTCCAGGGCCACCCGTTCCAGGCGATCCCGGTAGCTCTCCCACCAGGCCTGGTCGCCCTGGGCCATGTTGTCGTTGCTGTCTCGCAGCCCGGCCGCCCCGTCGATGAGCTCACGGACGATATCGGCCTGGCCGGCATGCCGGTCCGTTTCGGCGATCATGTGGACCATGATCTTGTGCAGCGTCACCTCGCTGCGGTTCTCCGGCCACCACGGCACGTGACCCACCGCGTCCAGGGCCAGCGTGCTGATGGTGGCGTCCGAGTGCGCCCAGGCTCGCCGGTACAGCCCGATGACCTGCTCGCGCGACTCGGCGGCCGTGGCCCACATGTCCGCGTTGGGCTCGGCCTCGTGTTCCAGCCACGGCAGCGGCTCGGCGAAGGGCCGGCCGAAGGTGTCGCCGAAATAGCCGATTTCAACGCCGGCCAGATGCTTGACCAGTCCGAGCAAATTGGTGCCCGTGGGCACCATCGGGCGGCGGATGTCGTACTCCGAGAGCCCGTCAAGCTTCCACAGCAGAGCCTCCCGCGCATCCTGCAGGTATTGGTGAAGGTCGGTTTTCGGAGCTGATCCGGTCATGCGGCCAGTCTGTCACCCCGGCCCGAAGGGACCATCCCTAGGCCAGCCGGGGCGGGAAACCTCCGGTGGCGACCGGTCCCCAGCGCTCGGGGGTGATCCGCAGCAGGGCCTTGCCCTGCCGCACCATGGCCTGCCGGTATTCGTCCCAGTCCGGGTGCTCGCCGGAGATCGACCGGAAGTACCCGACCAGCGGCTCCACGGCCTCGGCGCCGTCGAGGACCTCGGCGGTGCCGTCGACCTGGACCCACGCGCCGCCGAAATCATCCGACAACACCACCACGCTGACCTGCGGGTTCCGGCGGGCATTCCGGGTCTTGGCGCGTTCGGGGTAGGTCGCGACCACGATCTTGCCGTCGATCGACGCCGCAGGTGACCGGCGAGGCCTGCGGCGTTCCGTCGGCCCGGGTGGTGATCACGATGGCGTGGTGCCGGGAGGAGACGAAGTCGAGTAGCTCAGCTTGCGTCACTGCGGTGTTGACCGCGATCTGGGGACTCACGGCACCACGTTAGCAACCTCGCGCCGCGGCCATCCCCCCGGTTGCGAGTCACGCGCCGGACGGCGAAGAAACAGCCGCCCATAATTCTCTCTCCGGACTAAATTCGCATATTCGCAATGGTATACAAAAACAGCGGGAAAATATTCGCCGCACATCTTGACAGGCCACGACGGCAATCTCCAGCATCGTCTTTAAGCGCCAAGGGGAACGGGGAAGGTCTGGCCATGCAATTCGTCGCATTAATAATCGTGGTCGCGGTCATTGTCATCTGGGCATGGAAGCGCAGGAAGCGCAGCCGGGAATCGCTGGAACTCACGCTGGCCGTGGTCGGTTTCGAGGCGTCGGGTAAAACCGTCTACGCCGGCAGCATGTTCAACGAGCTCAGGGTGCCCGATGCCCAGGGCGTCTTCCTCGACACGACTCCGGAGCGGGCCGGCCAGTTGCTCGCTCTCTACAACACCACAGCTGACCCGGACAAGAAATTTCCGAATTCGACGAACAAGGGCGAGCTGATCGAGTGGCCCTTCACCGTCAAGGTGAGGTCCGCGGCAAACGTCACGGACATCGGCAAGTTCTGCTATCTGGACTTCGCCGGAGAATCGCTGCGGGAAGTGTATGCAGCCGCGCCGAACCCGGAGACGCAGAGACTTTACCGCCGCTTCGCCGATGCTGACATCTTGATGGCGGCGCTGGACGGCCTGCAGGTCAAGCGTTTCATGGAGAACCGTCCGCTGCCCAGGTTCTACGACGACCTTGGGACGCTGCTCGCGCTTTTGTCTAACCACCAGAAGGTCGCGAACCTCATCCTGACCAAATGGGACATCCTGGAAGACAGCTACACCTTCAGGCAAGTGGCCGAGCGCCTGTTTCAGATCAACCAGTTCGCTGGCTTCGTCCGGGCTCAGCAGGCGATCGGCGTCTGCCGCCTTATCCCGGTCAGCTCGGTCGGACCTGGCTTTGCGCGTGAGGACGGCAATGCCATGCGCAAGGTACCGGGCAAGGTGATCAACCCGGTCCGCGTCGACGTACCGATCGCCAGCGTGCTTCCTGACGCGCTCACCACCGCCAGGCAGGGAAAGCCGGGCCGATCGAAGATACTGGCCTGGGCCCGGGCCATGAAACTCAACCTGGGGATGCTGGAGATCGACCTGAGTTCGCTCGGCCAGCCCGCGTCGGTGAACCTGACGCCGGCCCCGAGCACGCCGGCCACGATCGGCCAGCTCATCCGGTATTGCGAAGGCAGGCTCGGGCAACTCGAACGCGACTTCCCTGAATCCAATCTGGTCAAATTTATGATTCAGCGGGGAATCTGACGTTGCCGACGAAAGCGTGGCCGTACGCCGTCACCCGGGGCGAGACCTCCGGCTACCAGGCCATCGTGGTACCCGGCTTTCTCGGTGATACCGGGCAGGCCTACGTGCTGGAATACGCCAGCAGGCAGGAGACGGACGGGCCCGGGATCGTGACGGTACGCGATGTCGTCGGCGCGACCCGTGAGCCGCTGTCCGTCGCGTACCGGGTGACGGAGGCGCGCGCTGATCGCTACGGGCTCGGTAGCGACGGTCTGCTCGAGGACGGGGCGGGCCGGGCTATCCGCGTATTCGAGGGGCTGGTGCTGCCGGTCCCGGCCGAGCGAGTGCCCGCGATCGGCCTCACCGCCGCGGACCTCGACCGTGTCAGCGGCGTGACGGTCCCGGCTTTCCGCAAGCTGTGGGCGGCGGGGACACGCATCGATGCCGAGCCGTCGACGCCGATCTTGGTGGGCGGCGCCTCGGGCGCTACCCCGTTGAACCTGCAGCTCGACGAGCCTTACGTGGTTCCAGGCGCCGCGCCGTCCAGACCGCCGCGGACCCGCGTGACCGGGGCGGTCGCCATCGCCTGCGTGCTGGCCGCGCTGACCGGGTGGTACCTTACGAGGTCAACGTCACCATCATCGACCCCGTCCAGAACGGTCAGCCAGCTGTGCGCTGACCTACGCAGCGGCCAGGACAGCGACGCCTATCAGCAATTTTCTGATTCCTATCGCCGGTCGACGAGCCTGGCCGCCTTCGACTCCATCCTGCTCGGCTCAAGTACCAGCGCCACCTGTACGACCCAGACGGTCAGCACCTCGGACAACCAGGCGACCCTGGCTCTCCGGCTCGCCAACGGCAGCACCAGGCGCGTCCGCCTGGACTTGCAGGAGCAGGCGGATCAATGGCACGTTGCGAAAATGACGGTCACCCGCTAGCCGGGTCCGATGGCCGGCCAGCTAGCTCCGGGGGCAGCAGTTCGGGCGGGAAGTCCTGGTAGGCGACGGGCACCAGCCAGCGGCGGATCGCGGCGGTGCCCACCGAGGTGAAGGCCGGGGCGGTGGTGGCCGGCCACGGGCCACCGTGGTGCTGCGCCGCGACCACGGCCACCCCGGTCGGCCAGCCGTTGCAGACGATCCGGCCCGCGATGCGCTCGAGCACCGGCAGCAGCTGGCGGGCCAGCTCCAGGTCTTCCGCCGACTTGGTGTCCACCTGCACGGCGCCGACCAGGTTACCCGGCAGCGCGGCCAGGACCGGCAGCAGGTCCTCGACCGCGGAATAGGTGACGACGAGGCCGGCCGGACCGAACCGCTCGCGAGACAGGACCGCGATGTCGGCGGCGAACTCCTTCAGCGAGGTCTGGAACACCCGTGGCGTGGCGCCCCACGGGCCCGGCCCGGGGGTGCCCTGCGCCAGCGCGGTGACGCCGGGATGCGCGTCGGCCTCGGCCAGCGCGTCGAGGTAGCCCGCGAAGATCCGGCCGGACAGCATCGCCCCGCCCGCCGACGCCCCGGCCGCCTCGCCGATCGCGGTCAGCAGGCCGACGTCCTCGGGCACGAACAGCAGGCCCGGGTTCGTGCAGAACTGGCCGGTGCCCAGCGTCAGCGAGCCGACATAGCCGGTAGCGATCGCGGCCGGCCGGGAGAACGCGGCCCCGGGCAGCACCACGCACGGATTGACCGAGCCGAGCTCGCCAAAGAACGGGATCGGGACCGGCCGCTCGGCACAGATCCGGGCCAGCGCCAGGCCGCCGGCCACCGAGCCGGTGAACCCGGCCGCCGCCACCGCCGGGTGACGGAGCAGCCGCACGCCCGCCTGCACCCCGTGGACCAGCCCGAAGGTCCCGGCGGGAGCCCCGGCCGCCGCCAGCGCCCCGGTCACGATCTGCGCGCACAGCTGCGAGGTGACCGGATGCCCCTCGTGCGCCTTGACCACGACCGGGCAGCCGGCGGCCAGCGCTGACGCGGTGTCCCCGCCGACCACGGAGAACGCGAACGGGAAGTTGGACGCGGCGAACACGGCCACCGGGCCGACCGGCCGGTTGATCCGGCGCAGCTCAGGCGAGGGGCCCGCGGCCGGGGTCAGCACCTCGTCGGTGTACCCGCCGTCCCGCAGCACGGCCGCGAACAGCCGCAGCTGGCCGGTCGCGCGGCCGACCTCACCGTGCAGCCGCTCGGCCGCCGAGCGCGGTCTCGGTGTCGGCGATGGCCGCGAGCTCGGGCCCGCGGGCGTCGAGCGCGTCGGCCACGGCTTCCAGCGCCTCGGCGCGGCGCGGGTACCCGGACCAGGCGCCGGAGGCCGCCGCCGCGGCCGCGACGATCGCGTCGACGTCGGCGTCGGTCGTCTCGGCGACCGGCTCCCCGACCGGTTCTGCCGTGCGCGGGTCGAACCCGGTGATCATCAGCTCTCCTTCGGGACTTTACTTGGGGTCAGGCTCTGGGTTGTGGCCGCGCCGGGCCAGGAAGCCAAAGTCGCAGCCCTCGTTGGCCTGGGTGATGTGCTCGGTGTACAGGACACCGTAACCGCGTTCGAACTTCGCCGGGGCAGGCTGCCACTGGGTACGGCGGAGCGCCATCGTCCGTTCGGAAATATCCAGAGACAGCTCGCGGGCGGCCACGTCCACGGTGATGAGATCCCCGGTCTGGACGAGAGCCAGCGGTCCGCCGACGAACGACTCCGGGGCCACGTGCAGCACACAGGCACCATAGCTTGTGCCGCTCATCCGGGCGTCGGAGAGGCGGACCATGTCGCGCACGCCCTGGGCCAGCAGGTAGTCCGGGATGGGCAGCATGCCGTACTCGGGCATGCCGGGGCCGCCCTTGGGGCCCGCGTTGCGCAGGACGAGCACCGAGTCCGGTGTGACGTTCAGAGCCGGGTCGTTGATCCGCTCCTGCAGGTCGGCGTAGGAGTCGAAGACGACCGCGGGGCCGGTGTGCTTGAGCAGCCGCGGCTCGGCCGCGATGTGCTTGATGACCGCGCCGTCCGGGGCCAGGTTGCCGCGCAGCACCGCTACCCCGCCCTCGGCGGCCAGCGCGGTGCCGGGCGTGCGGATCACGTCGTCCTGGTAGACCGGTGCGTCCGTGATTTTTTCACCGAACGGCTGGCCGCTCACCGTCATCCGGTCCAGGTGCAGCGCCCCGGGGACCTTGGCCAGCTGGCCCAGCAGCGCGGGCAGGCCGCCGGCGTAGTAGAAGTCCTCCATCAGGTACGTCCCGCTCGGCTTGACGTTCGCCAGCCAGGGCACCCGGCGCGAGATCGCGTCGAAGTCGTCCAGGGTCAGCTCGACGCCGGCCCGGCCGGCCATCGCGATCAGGTGGATGAACGCGTTGGTGGACCCGCCAAGCGCGAGCACGGTGGCGACCGCGTCCTCAAACGCCTCGCGGGTGAGGACCTTGTCCGGGGTCAGGTGCTCCCAGGCCATGTCGACCACGCGGCGGCCCGTCGCGGCCGCCATCCGGTAGTGGGCGGAGTCGACCGCCGGGATCGAGGCCATCCCCGGCAGCGTCATGCCGAGCGCCTCGGCGGCCGAGGTCATCGTCGAGGCGGTGCCCATCGTCATGCAGTGACCGGGTGAGCGGGCGATGCCGCATTCGAGTTCGGCCAGCTCGCAGTCGCCGACCAGGCCCGGCCCGGGCGTCGTCCCAGAACTTCCACACGTCGGTGCCGCTGCCCACCGGCTGGCCGCGGAAGTTGCCGCGCAGCATCGGGCCCGCGGTCAGGTAGATGGCCGGGATGTTCGCGCTGGCCGCGCCCATCAGCAGCGCGGGCGTGGTCTTGTCGCAGCCGCCCATCAGCACCGCGCCGTCGGCCGGGTAGGAGCGCAGCAGCTCCTCGGTCTCCATGGCCAGCAGGTTGCGGTACATCATCGGGGTCGGCTTCTGGAACGTCTCGTGACAGGGTGGCGACCGGCATCTCGACGGGGAAACCGCCCGCTTCCAGCACGCCGCGCTTGACCTGCTCGGCCCGCTGGCGCAGGTGCATGTGGCAGGGGTTCAGCTCGGACCAGGTGTTGAGGATGACGATCAGCGGCTTGCCCAGGTGCTCCTCGGGCTCGACGCCCAGCTGGCGCATCCGGGAGCGGTGGCCGAACGCCCGCAGCCCGGCGCTGCGCTCACCGCCGAACCAGCGGAAGCTGCGCAGGTCCTCGGGCTTTTTTCCGGTCACTTCAGGTCCCAGCTGGTGAGGATCTCGGTGATCTCCTCCTTGAGTTTTTGCGGGAGCGGGCGGCTCGGCGGCCGGACGTCGGCGCGGCACAGACCCAGCTGGGACAGGGCCTCCTTGACCACGCTGACGTTATCGGCGGAGGAGTCGGCCGCGCGGAGGTCCTCGAACCGGCGCACCTTCTCCCACACCTTCATCGCGGCGCCGAAGTCGTCAGCGCGCAGTGCGCCAGCATGGACAGGGCCAGCTGCGGGCTGACGTTGGCCAGGCCGGAGGTGAAGCGCGTGCGCGCCGACGGCCCAGAACGCCGGGGCGGTCAGCTCGGCCGCGCCGGCCAGCCAGGTGAACCGGTCCAGGCCGGCGTCCCTGGCCACCGCGGCGAACCTGGTCGCGTCCCTGACGCCGTACTTGACGCCGACGACGTTGGGCGCCCGGTCCGCGAGCGCGGCGATGTGCGCGCCGGTGCGGCGCTCGTCCCGGATGTACAGGACCACACCCAGGTCAGGAACCGCGCCGGCGATGGCGGTGTGATAGTCGACCCAGCCCTCCGCGGACACGTACGGGTGCACCGGCTGGTGGATCATGATCATGCGGGCGCCGTGGCCCTGGGCGTGCCGGGCGGCCTCGACCGCGGTGGCGATGTCGTGGCCGACGCCGGCCAGCAGTTCGGCCTGGTTGTCCCGGCCGCTGGCGACCTTGGCCGCGGTCTCGACGGCCTGCCGGGTCTCGGCCTGGCTGAGGGCGTAGAACTCACTGGTGTTGCCGTTCGGCGTGATGACCGTGATCCCGCCGTCGATCAGGCGCCCGGTCAGCGCCGCGTAGGTGCCCCAGTCCGGGCTCTGGTCGGCGTGCAGCGGGGTCACGGGGACGACGACCGCGGTGGCGAGGGCGTGGCGGAGACGCTGCGCTTCTGCCGTGGTCAGGCTCATGGTTCTCCTTGGAGGTTCGCTGCGTGGGGTGCGTGCGGGTCGCCGGTGAGGTTGCGGTCGAAGAAGGCCGCTATGTGCGCGCGGAGCAGGTCGGCGGCGCGGCTGGCCGCGCCTTGCTCGGCGGCGGCCAGGATGGCCTGGTGCTCGCCCGCTTCGCGCTGCCAGCTGGGCACGGTCAGGCCCGGCGGGTCCTGCTGCCAGCTGGCCACGGTGATCAGCGCGGTGGCGTCGCGGAGGTCGTCGAGCATCCGGACCAGCAGCGGGTTGCCGCACCCCGCGTACAGCGCGCGGTGAAAGTCACGGTTAGCCAGGCTGCGTTCGGCTGGGTCACGGGCGCTGGCCGCATGGGCCAGGGCGGTCCGGGCGGGCTGCCAGCCGTGGCCGGCGGCGGGCTCGCCGTGCACCGCGCGGGCCAGTGCTGCTGGCTCGAGCAGCAGGCGGGCATCGTAGACGTGCCGGGCCTGCTCGTCGTCGACGACCCGGACGACGGCGCCCTTGTACGGGTTCATCGTCACCAGGCCCGCCCCGGCCAGGGTCTTGAGCGCCTCACGCACCGGGGTCTTGGACACTCCGAGCATCTCGGCCAGGTCGGTTTCGACCAGCGGACGCCCCGGCCGCAGCTCGCCGGTCAGGATGGCGTGCTTGATCGCCTCGAGCACGGCCACCGTCCGGGACGGCGGCGCGCCGGCCGCCGCGGTCAGGAAGACCGGCCGGGTCGCAGCAGCTTCCGGGGCCTCCGGGGCCTCCGGGGCTGGCATCATGTATCGCATCTCATATATGATCAAGTTTAGGCGGCACTCCGCGAGGTGTCAATGAGGTGGCCTCATGATCGCGGCCAGGAACAGGCACTGGCGCCCCTACCGCACCTGGGTCAGGCTGCTGCTGCGGGCACAGCTGGAGTACGCGACGGCGAGATCACCGGGAGGCAAGGTCACGCCAGGACGGGTTAAACTGGGGTTAGCACGAGGTTGCGCCTAGGGTTCCGCCAGCTGTCCGCCGCACCATGACGACACAATCAGGACGGCCGGGACTGGACCGAGCGGCGCCGCGACCCGGGCCCGGCCCGGGGAACACCTGACGGGATAAAAGCCACGAGGGCTCTATTCAGCCTGCCTGAGGAGCCTCGTTGGACCCGTCGACCACTCTCTCCCTGAGCGTCACCCTCGCGGTCCTGGCCGCCGCGGTCACCCACGCGACCTGGAACGCCATCGCCCACGGCATCAAGGACCAGACGCTCGCCTTCGCGCTCATCGGCGTGGGCGGCATCGTCGTCGCGATCCCGCTCATCCTCGTGACCACCCTGCCCAGGGCGGCCTGCTGGCCGTACCTGATGGGATCGGTCGTGATCCACGTCTTCTACAACCTGCTGCTGATGCGGTGCTACCGGGTGGGCGAGTTCGGCCAGGTGTACCCGCTGGCCCGGGGGACCTCCCCGCTCGTGGTGACGATCCTGGCGGCCATCTTCGTGCACGAGCGGCTGGCCTGGCCGCAGATCGCCGGCGTGCTCATCGTCTCGGCCGGCCTGGCCACCCTGGTGCTGGCCGGCCGCCGGCCGGGACGGGCGGCGTTCCTGGCCGCGGTGGGCACGGGCCTGACCATCGCGGCTTACACCACGGTCGACGGCGTGGGCGTGCGGCTGTCGGCCAGCCCGGTGGGTTACATCGGATGGCTGATGCTGCTCGAGAGCCTCTGCGTCCCGATGTTCGCCCTGGCTCGCAGGCGTGATGTGCTGCTGAAGCAGCGGCCGCGGATCCTGCTGGCCGGGCTGGCCGCCGGGGCGTTGAGCGTCCTGGCGTACGGCCTGGTGCTGTGGGCCCAGACCCGGGGCGCGCTGGCGCCGATCGCCGCGCTCCGCGAGACCAGCGTGATCTTCGGGGCGATTATCGCCACGCTGATCTTCCGCGAGCCGTTCGGCCGGACCCGCATCGCGGCCACCATCCTGGTGGTGACCGGCATCGTCCTGCTCAACGCGGGCTAAGCCATGTGGTCACGGCAGAGCGCCCCGGGGCACAATCCAGGCGTGCGGCTGGCCGGTCGTGGCTGCGATGTGCTCGAAGTCCGCGTCGTCGTGAAGGATGACCGCGCCATGTGCTCCGCCACCGCGGCTGTCAGCAAGTCGATCACGCCGGCCGCCCGGTGATGACCGCGGGCCGCCATCCGGACCTGGACGTCGCGGGCCCGGTCAGCCATCATCTCGCTGATCGGCAACACGACATAGAGTTCCTTGCGGCGTTGCGCGATCAGCCGCACATCCGCATGGTCGCGGCCCGAGTAGGCCGCCTCCAAGTCAACGGTCACGCAGGTGGCCGCGGCGCGGTCGGCAATGAGGCCAGCGATCAGATTGCGGACGGCGGCGTGCTGGCTACGGGCGTGGGCCGAGGTGTCAATGAGGTAAAGCTGCCCAGGTGCTACCGAGATGGTCACCGCCGGGCGGTGCGCATGATCTCCGGATCGGTAATATCCTGGCCCACTCCCAGGGCATACGGGTCATCGAGCAGCTGCTCAATCCGGCGTCGCCGGTTAGCGACGAACGCCAGCGCCGCGTTGACGGTGTCCTTTTTCGTCGTGGTACCCAGCTCTTTGGCCGCGCGGCTGAGCGCATCGTCGTCCAAGTCGATCATGGTCTTCATATGTATAACTATATGTCTAGAGATATATAGGCGGCAATACCCGGTTCCGGTCAGCCGGCCTGGGAAGTCGTGTCGCGGCCGGAAAAACCCGAACGCGCTGTTCCCGTTCCTGGCCGCACAGCTGCACGCGCCCTGGGCCACCGGACTGATGTTCGCGGCGCCGGCGGTGGGGGCGTTTGGCGTGACCGTCTTCAGCGGCTGGATGAGCCGGGTCAGGCGGCACGGCGTGGCCATCGCGATGGCGGCATCTTCCGCTCTCACGCTGTGGAACCAGACCATCCCGGACGAGCTGCGCGGCCGGCTGGCCGGCGTGGAACTGCTCAGCTACGGAGTGGGACCGCAGCCGGCGAAGTCAGGTCAGGTGCGGTCGCCAGCCTGGTAAGCACCAGGTTCTCGCTGGTGTCCGGAGGATTGTTCTGCATCGGCGGGGTGGCCGTGGTGTGCGCGCTGCTACCAGGGTTTGTTCGGTATAAATCGGAATGAGCCGCGGCGGGGCCGGACATAAGGAGGTGCCCGGCGGCGCAGGGTTCCGCCGGGCACCGAGTCGAGCAGCTGCTCGATGTGTTCCTACCCTGTGAAACGACGCGGACGCGGAGATGGATCAAAAAAGCTGACCGATGTCATTTTTTCGTCACATATAGGAACCACGAGGGTACTTAAGGTCAGGTTTTTCTCGCCAGCACCTTCCGCACCAACAGGCACCACTCGCCCTCGATCCCAAGCGCCGAGGACCGCGCCGCCGCCGGCACGATGACGCTTCGTGCCTGCTCCTACCGGGCAACAGGCAGGCCGACGCGGGGCGGGGAGCGAGGTTAGGGGCGGGAGCGGGGCTAGGAGCCTATGTAGCTCATGACGTGCTTGATGCGGGTGTAGTCCTCGAAGCCGTACATGGACAGGTCCTTGCCGTAACCGGAGTGCTTGAAGCCGCCGTGCGGCATTTCGGCCACGATCGGGATGTGGGTGTTGATCCACACCGCGCCGAAGTCCAGGCGCTTGGCCATCCGCATCGCGCGGCCGTGATCCTTGGTCCACACGCTGGAGGCGAGCCCGTACTTGACGCCGTTGGCCCAGCGGAGCGCCTCGTCCTCGTCGCTGAACCGCTGGACCGTGATGACCGGGCCGAAGACCTCGTCCTGGATCATCTCGTCGTCCTGGCGCAGGCCGGACACGACGGTGGGGGCGTACAGGTAGCCGCGCTCCCCCACCCGGTGGCCGCCGGCCACCACCTCGGCGTGACCGGGCGTGCGGGAGATGAAGCCCTCGACCCGGGCCAGCTGGTTCGGGTTGTTCAGCGGGCCGAAGTAGGCGTCCGGCACGTCCAGGCCGCCGGTGGTGGTGTTGTTGGCCTGCTCGGCCAGCGCGGCGGTCAGGTCGGCGGCGATGCCGGGGCCGGCCAGGACCCGGGTCGCCGCGGTGCAGTCCTGCCCGGCGTTGAAGTAGCCGGCGCCGGCGATGCCCTCCGCCGTCGCCTCGACATCGGCGTCGTCGAAGACCACGACCGGTGCCTTGCCGCCCAGCTCGAGGTGAACCTTCTTGAGATCTTCGGCGGCCGAGCGGGCGACCTCCATGCCGGCCCGGACCGAGCCGGTGATCGACACCATGCTCGGCGTCGGGTGCGAGATCAGGTCCCGGCCCGTGTCGCGGTCGCCGCAGATGACGTTGAACACGCCCGGCGGCAGGAACTCCGCGGCGATCTCGGCCATCAGCAGCGTGGACACCGGGGTGGTGTCGGACGGCTTGAGCACGACGGTATTCCCGGCCGCGATGGCGGGCGCGAACTTCCATACCGCCATCATCATCGGGTAGTTCCACGGTGTGACCTGGGCGCAGACCCCGATCGGCTCGCGCCGGACCATGGAGGTGTGGTCCCGCATGTACTCACCGGCGCTGCGGCCCTCCAGGACCCGGGCGGCGCCGGCGAAGAACCTGATCTGGTCCACCGAAGGCGGGATCTCCTCCGACGTCGTCAGCGCGACCGGCTTGCCCGTGTTGCGGGTCTCGGCCTCGACGATGTCGGCGGCCCGCTTTTCCATCGCGTCGGCGAACCTGAGCAGGGCCAGGCTGCGCTCGGACGGGGTGCTGTCCCGCCACCCTTCGAACGCGTTCGCGGCGGCTTGCATCGCGGCGTCCACGTCCTGGCGGCTCGATACCGGCGCCTGAGCGTAGACCTCGCCGGTACTCGGGTCGATTACATCGCTCGTGCGCCCGTCGCTGGCGTCGGTGAACTTGCCGTTCACGAAGTTCTGCAGGGTGCGGTCCGTCATCGCCTCTCCGCCAGAGTTCCTCCATCCTCCCGGACTCAGATGTCGAGCTTCGCAGAGATGGACTATCTCCACAAGTGATTCAGTTGCTATCTTTACATATACCTACGAAATCAGTTGACTGGGTTGGCAAGCATGAACCCAGGTCGGGGCAGGGAGGGACCGGATGGCGCGTCGCTCGAGACGCTCGAGAGCCATGGCCCTAGCGGTGCCGTACCCGACGACGTCTCCAAGCAAATCATTGAGCAGCTGCAGCAGGACGGCCGGCGTTCCTACGCCGCGATCGGCAAGGCGGTCGGGCTCTCCGAGGCCGCCGTCCGGCAGCGCGTGCAGCGCCTGCAGGACGCGGGGGTCATGCAGATCGTCGCGGTCACCGATCCGCTGACGCTGGGCTTCCGGCGTCAGGCCATGATCGCGATCAAGGCCGACGGCGACCTGGAAAAGGTCGCCGCCCAGATCACCGAGATGGCAGAGATCGACTACGTGGTCATTACCGCCGGGTCCTTTGACGTGCTCGCGGAGGCTGTCTGCGAGGACGACGACCACCTGCTCGAGATCCTGGGCCGGGTGCGTGCCGTCCCGTGCGTGACGAGCACCGAGACCTTCGTCTACCTCAAGCTCCGCAAGCAAACCTACTCATGGGGAACCAGATGACATCCTCCTCCGACCATCGAAGCAGCCCAGGACGCGGCCAAGCGCAATCTCTGGCTGCACTTCACCCGGATGTCCGCCTACGCAGGACAACGACGTCCCGGTGATCGTCCGCGGCTCGGGGCCCTACGTCTTCGATCAGCACGGGAAGCGGTACCTGGACGGGCTGTCCGGCCTGTTCGTCAGCCAGGTCGGCCACGGGCGCAAGGAGATCGCCGAGGCGGGCGCGCGGCAGGCGGAGCAACTGGCGTACTTCCCGCTGTGGTCCTACGCCCACCCGAAGGCGATCGAACTGGCCGCCCGGCTGGCTGACCTGGCCCCGGGGGACCTGAACCGGGTGTTCTTCACCACCAGCGGCTCGGAGGCGGTCGAGTCGGCGTGGAAGCTGGCCAAGCAGTACTTCAAGCTGACCGGCCAGCCGGAGCGCTACAAGGTGATCAGCCGCGAGCTCGCTTACCACGGCACGTCCATGGGCGCGCTCGCGATCACCGGCCTGGCCGACATCAAGTACCCGTTCGAACCGCTGCCGCCCGGCGGCGTCCGGGTCCCGAACACCAACTTCTACCGCGCTCCCGGGTTCGTGCGCGAGGACCTGGAGGGGTTCGGCCGGTGGGCCGCGGACGAGATCGAGCGGGCCATCCTGCGGGAGGGGCCGGCCTCGGTCGCCGCCGTCTTCCTCGAGCCGGTGCAGAACTCCGGCGGCTGCTTCCCGCCGCCACCCGGGTACTTCGCCCGGGTCAGGGAGATCTGCGACCGGTACGGCGTGCTGCTCGTCTCCGACGAGGTGATCTGCGCGTTCGGGCGGCTCGGCTACTACTTCGGCTCCGAGCGGTACGAGTACCAGCCGGACATCATCACCTTCGCCAAGGGGCTCACGTCCGGGTACTCCCCGATGGGCGGCATGGTGGTCCGGGACGCGCTGATGGAGCCGTTCACCGCGGGAACCGCCACGTTCCTGCACGGCATCACGTTCGCCGGCCATCCGGTCTCGGCCGCGGTGGCGCTGGCCAACCTGGACATCATCGAGAAGGAAGACCTGCTCGGCAACGTCCGCACCCACGAGGCCGCGTTCCGCGCCACCCTGGACAAGCTCAACGACCTGCCGATCGTCGGTGAGGTCCGCGGCGCGGGGTATTTCTACGGCATCGAGATGGTCAAGGACAAGGCCAGCCGGGAGACGTTCAACGACGAGGAGTCGGAGCGGCTGCTGCGCGGGTTCTTGTCCCAGGCCCTGTTTGACGCCGGCCTGGTGTGCCGGGCTGACGACCGCGGCGATCCGGTGATCCAGCTCTCCCCGCCGCTCATCTGCGGCCAGGAGCACTTCGACGAGATCGAGCAGATCCTGCGCGCGGTGCTGACCGAGGCCTGGAGCCGCCTGTAGCCCGGACGGCCGGATACGGTCAGAGCATGGACGTACTGGTGATCGGGGCCGGGGTCTGCGGCCTGACGACGGGGATCTGCCTGGCCGAGGCCGGGCTCAGCGTGACCATCAGGACGGCCGTGCCGCCTCAGCAGACCACGTCGGTGGCGGCCGGGGCCGTCTGGGGCCTGACCCGGGTGGGTCCGCCCGGCCGGACGGCCGGCTGGGGCCTGACCGGACTTGAGGTCATGGCCAAGCTCGCCGCCGAACCCGGCACCGGCGTGCGGATGGTCAGCGGCCAGGAGATCTCCCGGGCCCCGCTGGAACCGCACGGCTCGACCGAGCTCATCGGCGACCTGCGGGCCAGCGAGCCCGCCGAGCTGCCCGACGGGTTCGGCTACGGCTGGCACTACACCGCCCCGCTGGCCACCATGCCCGTCTACCTCGGCTACCTGCGGGACCGGTTCGAGCGAGCGGGCGGCACCGTGGAGATCTCGGCGGTCGGCGCGCTGGCCGAACTGGCCGGCCTGGCTCCGGTGGTGGTCAACTGCTCCGGCGCGGGCGCCCGCCAGCTGGTGCCCGACCCCTCGGTCGTGCCGGTCCGCGGCCAGGTGGTGATCGCCGCCAACCCCGGCATCGAGGAGTTCGTCATCAGCCGCGATGACCAGCCGCCCTGGATCACGTACATGTTCCCGCACGGCGACACCATCGTGCTCGGCGGCACGAACGACGAGGGTAACTGGGATCTGGACCCGCACGACCATATTGCCGAACGGATCCTGGCCGGGTGCGCCAGGATCGACCCTCGTCTGCGCGGGGCCGCAGATCCTCGGGCACCGGGTGGGCCTGCGTCCGGGCCGCCCGGAGGTGCGGCTGGACGCGGAGCCGTTCGGCGGCGGCGTGCTGTGGCACAACTACGGCCACGGCGGGGCCGGCATCTCGCTGGCCTGGGGCTGCGCCGCCGAGATCGCCGAGGTCGGTGCTGCGGCTAGCGGTCCAGCTGGGCCACCAGCCGCGCCGGGGCGATGACCCGGTAGGCGTCCTGGCACAGCTCGGCGATCTCGGCCCAGTCCGGGTCGCGGTCGAGGCGGACACCGATCCAGCCGCGGCCGCCCACATAAGGCGGCCGGAAGAACCGGTCCGGGTCGGCCGCGATGAGCTCCTGCTGCGCCCCGGGCGGGGCCGCGCACCACAGGTGCGGGAACTGGTTGTGGTGATGGCCGTCGGGCCACAGCGTCACGAACGAGCTCTTATCCCGGACGAACCAGGTCGGCGCGCCGTGGCTGGGCCGCTGCGTGACCTCGGGCAGGGCCAGGCAGATCACGCGGAGCCGTTCGGCCAGGCTATCGGGACGATCGCTCATCGCGAGTGATTGTGCCACCGGCCAGCGGGTCACCGATACTTGTAGGCGCGAGCCGAGGCACGCGTTAAGAAGCCGGGAGGCACATGAGTGAGGGCACCGGGCCGGGTAGCTACGCCCTGCTGGCCGACGGGACCACGATCAAGATCAGGGCCGTCCGGCCCGGCGATTTCGACGCGGTGCGGGACATGCACGCTGGGATGTCCAGGGAGAACCTCTACCTGCGCTTCTTCTGCATCAACCAGGCCGCGGCGGAGCAGGAGGCGCGGCGGGTCTGCCGCGAGCCTGCGCCGGATCACGCCGCGCTGCTGGCCGTGCTGGACGGGCAGGTGATCGGCTGCGGCAGCTACGAGATAATCGACGAACGGCTGCGGACGGCGGAGATCGCCCTGGCGGTCGCCGACGACATGCACAAGCGCGGTGTCGGCACGCTGCTGCTTGAGCATCTGGTCTCGCTGGCCCGCGGCCTGGAGGTGCAGACCTTCGTCGCGGAGACGCTGACCGACAACACGCCCATGCTCCAGGTGTTCGCCAGCGCCGGGCTGCACGCACAGGCCGCGCTGGCCGACGGCCTGTACGAGCTCAAGTTCCCGCTGCCGGCCAGCGAGGGCGACGCCGACCTCGGCGCGTACCGCGATGTGGTCGCCGAACGGGAGCGGTCGGCCGACGTGGCGAGCCTGCGGCACGTGCTGACCCCGGCCTCCGTCGCCGTCGTCGGCGCGGGCCGGAGCCCAGGCTCGGTCGGCCGGGCCATCCTGGACAACGTCATCAGCGGCGGCTTCCCCGGCCCGGTATACGCGGTCAATCCGGGTGCGGCCAGCGTGGGCGGCGTGGCCAGTGTGGGCGGCGTGCCCTGCGTGCCGTCGGCCGCCGACCTGCCCGAGGCGGTCGACCTGGCGGTCATCGCCGTGCCGCCCGGAGCCGTCACCGCGGTGGCGGAAGACTGCGGGCGGCGAGGCATCAGGGCCCTGGCCGTGACGACGTCGGGCCTTGACGGCGCGGTCCGGGCCGAACTGCTCGGCATCTGCCGCCGTCACGGCATGCGGCTGATCGGGCCGACCTGCTTTGGCCTCGCCAACACCGCCATCTCGCTGGATGCGACGTTCGCGGACCGTCATCCGAAGAGCGGGATGGCGGGACTGGCGCTGCAGTCCGGCGGCGTCGGCATCGTCTTGCTCGAGCACCTGTCCCGGCTTGGCGTCGGTATCTCCTCCTTCGTCTCCCTCGGCGACCAGGAGGACGTGTCAGGGAACGACATGCTGGTGTGGTGGGAGTCGGACGCGGCGACCAGGCTGGCCGTGCTGTACCTGGACTCGTTTGGAAATTTGCGCAAGTTCGCCCGCACCGCCCGGGCCGTGGGCCGCGCCATGCCGGTGCTGACCGTGAACGCGGGACGGTCCGCCGCGGGCCTGCGGCTGGCCGCGGTCCGCGCCGCCGCGGCGGCCACTCCGCAGCTCACCCGGCAGGCGCTGTTCCAGCAGGCGGGCGTGATCGCCACCGCCAACCTCGGTGAGCTGCTCGATGCCACCGCCCTGCTGGCCTCCCAGCCGGTGCCCGCGGGCCGCCGCGTCGGCGTGGTCGGCAATACCCGCGGCGGCAGCGTGCTCGCCGCCGATGCCTGCAGTGACGCCGGACTCCAGGTCGCCAGCCTCGGCGGGGAGACCCAGCGGGCCCTGCGGGACCTGCTGCCCGCCAGTGCCTCGGTGGCCGGTCCGGTCGATACCAGCGCGGTGGTCGCGCCCGGCGTCTTCCGCCGGTGCCTGGAACTGGTCGGCGCCGACCCGGGCGTGGACGCGATCCTGGCGGTGACGGCCACCACCGCGACGTGTGACCTGGTGCCCGAGGTAGCCGCCGCGCGGCTGTCCGTGCCGGTCGCCGTGGCGGTCATGGACCAGCTCGAAGCGGTCCGGCTGCTGCCGCGCCCGGACGAGACCTCCGCCGCGGTCCCGGCCTACGCCTATCCCGAGTCCGCCGCCCGCGCCCTCGGCCACGCCGCACGCTACGGCCGGTGGCGCAACAGGCCGCCCGGGACCTTCCCCGACCTCGACGGCCTCCGCCAGGACCGGGCCAGGGAGATCGTGGCCGGATATCTCGCGGGCACGGCGCAGGGCGGCTGGCTGCCCCGGGAGCAGCTGGTGGAACTGCTCGGCTGCTACGGCATCCCGGTGGCTGGCGGCCCCGCGGTGGCTGGCGGCACTGCGGTGGCTGGCGGCACCGCGGTGAAGATCGGTGTGCTGCTGGAGCAGGCGTTCGGCCCGGTGGTGCTGTTCGGGCTGGCGCCCGGCCGATGGCCCGGCCGGCCGGCGCGGCCCGGCTCGCCCCGCTGACCGACACCGACGCCGACGAGCTGATCCGCTCGGCCGGCCCGGCCTCGGCGCGGTCAAGCCGATGCTGCTGCGGGTTTCCCAGCTGGCCGACGATCTCCCGCAGATCGCCGAGCTTGAGCTGAGCCCGGTCCTGGCCCGGCCCGACGGCGCCGTGGCCGTCGACGCCCGGGTCCGTATCCAGGCCGCCGATCCCGCCGACGCCTACCTGCGGCAACTTCCCTGACAGGTCCGGGTCATCCGGCCGGACGGCGGGCCAGGGCGGCGATATGCGGGGGCAGCGGGATCGCCGCGGGCAGCACCGGGTCCGGTACGGGCGCCTGCCAGGAGGCGGCGAGCGGCAGCACCCCGGCCCAGACCGGCAGCGCCGCGTCGGGCGAGTCACCGTCGTCAGGCGGCCCGCTGCGGATCTTCACCGAGGCCTCGTCCAGGGCCAGCGCGAGCAGGGTCGTCTGGGCCAGTTCCTTCTTGTTCGGACGGCGAGCGTAGTCCCACTGGCCGGGCACGATGTGCTCGCTGAGGGCACGCAGCCCGGCCAGTTTCTGCTCCGGGCCGGTGACCAGGCGGGGCGTGCCGTAGATCATCGCGCTGCGGTAGTTGACGGCGTGCTCGAACACCGAACGGGCCAGCACCAGCCCGTCCACGAGGGTCACCGTGACGCAGATCGTGGTCTGCGGCGCGCGCACCAGGCTGCGGCTGGCCACCGAGCCGTGCAGGTAGAGGATGTCCCCGGCCACGCCGTAGGCGGTGGGCACGACCATCGGGTCGCCGTCCACCACCACCCCGAGGTGGCAGATCACGCCGGCCGCCAGGATGTCCGCCAGATCCCGCCGGTCGGTGCTGCCCTTCTCCCGCCCGCGGCGGTGCCTGGTGCGCTCGGTGACGGGCAGGTCGGAGGATTCGGGCATAGCTGGATTGTATTAATAGGGTGGGGAGCATGAAGATCGGATTCGGCGCCCCGGTCGCGGGCGCGTGGGCCACCCCGGAGTATCTCTCCGGCTTTGCCGAGCGGGCCGAGGACGCCGGATACGCGTCGCTGTGGGCCTTCCAGCGGCTGCTCGTGCCCGAAGGCTCAGGCATGGAGCCGGTGTACCACAGCGTGCTCGACCCGCTGGTCGCGCTGGGCTACGTCGCCGCCCGGACGTCGCGGATCCGGCTCGGCGTGGCCATCATCAACCTGCCGTTCGTCTCCCCCGCCTATCTGGCCAAGCAGGCGACGACCGTCGACGTGCTGTCCGGCGGCCGGCTCGACCTGGGCCTGGGCATCGGCTGGATGCCCGAGGAGTTCACCGCGACCGGCGCGACCATGGCCAGGCGCGGCGCCCGCGCCGAGGAGTACCTCACCGTGCTGAAGACCCTGTGGGCCGATGAGGTCAGCTCGCACGACGGCGACTTCTACACGATCCCGGCCGGCCGGCAGGACCCCAAGCCGGTGCAGACACCAGGGCCGGCGGTGCTGCTCGGCGGCATGTCCGCCCCGGCCATGGAGCGGGCCGGGCGGATGGCCGACGGCTGGATCACGTCAAGCCGCGCCGACCTGACCAAGATCAGCGAGGCGGTCGGCACGATCAGGGCGGCGGCGTCCGCGGCGGGCCGCGATCCCGGGGCCGTGCGCATCATCTGCCGGGGCGTGGTGCGGGCCGGCGCCGAGGAGAAGGGTCCTGACGGCGGCCGCCGGCTGCTGTCCGGCAGCTACCCGCAGATCCGCGCGGACGCCGAGTGGCTCGCCGGGCAAGGGGTCACCGAGCTGTTCTACGACCTGAACTGGGATCCGGAGATCGGCAACCCCGCGGCGGCGCCGGCCGCGGCGGCCGAGCGGGCGGGCGAGATCCTGGCCGAACTCGCCCCCGGCCGCTAGCGGCCCGTCGGCTCGCTGATCAGGCCTTCCCTGTGGGCGATGGCGGCGGCCTCGGTGCGGCTGGCGGCACCGAGCTTGCCCAGGATGTTGGACACGTGCACGCTGGCGGTCTTGGGCGCGATGAACAGCACCGAGGCGATCTCCCTGTTGCTGCGGCCCGCGGCGATGAGCCGGAGCACCTCACGTTCCCTGGCGGTCAGCGCGACCAGGACCGAGCTGTCGCCCCTGTGCTCCGGCGTCCCGATCCTGGCCCGCCTGGCCAGGTCGTCGAGCGCCGCCCGCAGCGGCCTGGCCGTCAGCTTGTCCGCGGTGCGGGCGGCCGCGTGCCACTGCTCCGCCGCCTCGTCCCGGCGGCCCGCCTCGGCCAGCGCCTCGGCCAGCCGCCACTGGGTCCTGGCTATCTCGTAGACGTACGCGGGCCCGAACTCCGCTAGCACCGCCTGCCAGGCCTGCGGGTCGTTCTCCCCGCTGGCCCGGCGGTACTCCGCCTCGGCCCGGGCCAGCCAGCCGCGCCCCTCCGGGCCCAGGATGAACTTGGGCCGCCTGGGGAACGCCGCGCCCTCGCGGGCTATCCGCAGCAGCTCCTCCGGCCGCGGCCAGCTCGGCGCCGCGGTCCTCGTCGTCACCGACGGCGCGCGCCTGCACCGCCCGGTCGGCCCGCGCGCTCAGGGCGACCGCGGCCGGCCTGATGACCGACGGCTGAGTAGCCCCAGGACGATAGGCTGACGTCGATCGCGGCCTGAGCCTCGGTCAGGGCCCGCTCGGTGTCGCCCTGCCACAGGGCGTGCTCGGCGAGCAGCCCGCGGCGCGATGAACTCGTCGAAGCCGTGCGCCGACCAGAAGGGCTCGATCCAGGCGAGCCGCTCCGCCACCGCCGGGTTGCCCCGGGCGACGTCGATGAACAGGGCCATCGAGGACAGGAAGGCCTCGGGCGAGCTGGTGACCCGGACCGGGAAGCCGTCGGCGATCTCCTGGGCGTGATCCCATTTGCCGTCGGCGAAATGACACTGGAAGTGCAGGTGCTGCACGTCCAGGCCGAACGGCGCCATGCCGAGCCCGGTCTGGTGGGCTCGTTTGGTTCCCTCGTGCGCAACGGCCGCGCCGATGGCCAGGTTGCCGAGCTCCAGGTGCGCCCGCGCCAGGTGGTAGGCGGCCCGCAGCTCCACGCCGAGCACCTTGGCCTCGCGGGCCTGCTTGTGCGCCGTCGGTCAGCAGCTTGATGGCCTCGTCGTTGCGGCCTTCGCGGTTGCTGATGAAACCCAGGGTCACCAGCGCGTCGGCCTGCACCCAGGGCGCGTCGGCGGCGCGGGCCGCGGCGAGCCCGCGCTCGGCCCATTCCCTGGCCAGCGGTGAAGTCATCCTCGGTCAGCAAGGTGTTGGCGTAGGTAGAGATGGCCCGCGCTTGCTGCCACGTCGGCGGTTCCGCCGGAGTCGCCTCGACCGTGGCCCGGGCGACCTCGACGGCCTCGTCCATGGCCTTGGGGTCATCCATCAGCATCAGGTAAGAAGCGCCAGCCGCTCGCCGATCCTGCTGGCCAGGATGACGTCCTGCCCGGTCATCGCCGTCGGCCTGGGCCGCGACGCCTGCCGCAGCCGCCGGAGCAGGTGCACGGCGCGCTCGATAGTCGCCGCTGTCCGCCGCGTTGTGCCGCGGACAGCAGGCCCAGCTTGCCGCGGGCCATCCCGGCCGTCTTCTCCGGCTCGGCACCCGCTCCCACAAGCGCGAGCGCCTGGTCGAAGTGGCGGTGCGCCTCGGCGGGCGCGCCGAGCTGTTCGGCTTCTTCCCCGGCGCGCACCGAAGCGGCGAAGGCGCCGGGAATGTCGTGGCTGGCCAGGCAGTGCTGGGCCAGCTCCGCCGCCGTCCCAGGCACCATCAGCCGCTGCTTGTCCGAGAGCAGCGAGCTCATCGTGGCGTGCAGCCTGGTCCGCTCCCCCGGCAGCAGGTCCGCGTAGACGGCTTCGCGCAGCAGGGCGTGCCGGAAGACGTAGCCTTCCGGTGCCGTCGGGAACGAGCAGCTGGTGGGTGACCGCCTCCCGGACCGCGCCCTCGTATTCGGCGGCCTCCAGGCCGGATGCGGCGCGCACCAGCTCGTCGTCCGCCCTGCGCCCGGCCACCGCCGCGGCCCGGAGCACCTGCTGGGTGGCGTCGGAAAGCTGCTCGACCCGGCTGAGCAGCAGCGCCGCCAGCCCGGCGGGCAGGGCGCCGTGGTCGGCGGAAGCGCCCCTGACCGAGGCGGCGAGCAGTTCCTCGGCGTAGAAGGCGTTGCCCTCGGCCCGGGCCACGATGTCGTTCAGCTCGGTCGCGTCCAGGCGGCCAGGGCGCGGCCGCCGTCAGGTGCTCGGCCAGCGCCGAAGGACCAAGCGGCGCGAGGTCGACCGAGATGACGCTGGGCAGCCGCTGCAGTTCGGCCACCACCGGCCGCAGCGGGTGCCGACGGTGCAGGTCGTCGGTCCGGTACGTGCCGATCATCGCGACCCGCTCGCGGTGCAGCATCCGGGACAGGAACGTGACCAGGTCCCGGGTGGAGGCGTCGGCCCAGTGCAGGTCTTCCAGCACGAGCAGCACAGGCGCGGCGGCCGCGAGCTCGGTGAGCAGGCCGAGCACGCCGCCGAACATCTGCTGCCTGGCCAGCCCGGAGCGGTCCTCGTCGGCCGAGCGGCCGTCGCCGCTGTCCGGGAGCAGCCGGCCCAGCGCCGGACGCGAGCTGAGCGCGTCCCTGACCCCGGTGGACTGGGCCGCGCCGCGGAGCGCGTCGGCCAGCGGCAGGTACGGCACGCTGTCGCCGAGCTCGGCGCACTGGCCGGACAGCACGGTGAAACCGCGCTCCGCGGCCAGCTGGACGACCTCCCGACCGAGGCGCGATTTACCGACCCCCGCGTCCCCGCTGATCAGCGCGACCACCGAGCGGCCCGCCTCGGCGTCGTCAAGCAGCCGGAGCAGGCGGCCGAGCTCGGCCTCCCGCCCCACCATGCGCTCGGCTGACACCCGTTAGGACCACGTGCACCAGTATCCCATCGGCCACTGACAATTCCGACTGGTTAAGCTCCCGGCTCCGGCCCGGGCGCGGGCGCGGGGGCGGTACCCTGTTCACATGGAGAAGGTCAAGCGGACGGAGCGAGGCGGAGCTCGACGCCAGATGAGTACGCGGTGCTGCGCCAGGCGGGCACCGAGGCCCCATTCACGGGCGAGTACACCGACACCAAAACCGAGGGCGTATACCGCTGCCGGGCGTGCGGTGCCGAGCTGTTCCGTTCTGACGCGAAGTTCGAGTCCCACTGCGGCTGGCCATCGTTCTACCAGCCCTCTGAGTCGGACGCCGTCGTCCTGATCGAGGATCGCTCGCATGGCATGGCCCGCACCGAGGTGCGGTGCGCGACGTGCGACTCGCACCTGGGCCACGTGTTCACCGGCGAGGGCTACGACGTGCCCACCGACCAACGCTGGTGCATCAACTCGATCTCGCTTCCCCTGGAACCGCCGGCCCCGGCCGCGTCGTAACTCGGGATCCCCGCGGCCGAGGCGGCGGGCCCGCTTGGTCGCGGCCCGGCGGTGCTTGCCCTCCAGGCGACGCTCGTTGGCGCCTCGGCTGGGCCTGGTCGGCACGCGCTGGCGCTGCGGCGGGGCGACCGCCGCCCGGAGCAGGGCGGCCATCCTGGCCCGGGCGGCCTGCCGGTTGGCGAGTTGGCTGCGCTGCTCGGACGCGGCCACGGTCAGCACCCCGCCGGCCAGCCTCCCGGCGAGCCGTTCCAGCGCCCTGGCCCGGGCCCACTCGGGAAGCGCGGAGGAACGCTGGATGTCGAAGGACAGCTCCACCCGGCTGTCGGCGGTGTTGACCGACTGGCCGCCGGGCCCGGATGACCGGGAGAACCGCTCGCGGAGCTCCGTGCCCGGTATCACCAGCCAGCCGTTCACCCGCAGATCGTTCAGACCTCTATGCCAGGCTCGCGACCAACTCGTGAACCGGCTTGCGGCGGCCGGTGTAGAACGGGATCTCCACCCGGGTGTGCAGCCGGGCCTCGGCATCCGCGCAGATGGCGCATCAGGTCCACGATCCGGTGCAGCTCATCGGCCTCGAAGGCCAGGATCCACTCGTAGTCGTTGAGCGAGAAGCAGGCCACCGTGTTCGCCCTGACGTCCGGGTACTCGCGCGCCATCATCCCGTGCTCGGCGAGCAGCCTGCGGCGTTCGGCGGGGTCCAGCAGGTACCACTGGTATGAGCGGACGAACGGGTACACGCTGACGTATCCGCGAGGTTCCTCGTCGGCCAGGAAGGCCGGGATGTGCCCCTTGTTGAACTCCGCCGGGCGGTGCAGCGCCATCGCCGACCACACTGGCTCGCTGCAGCGGCCGAGCCGGGTGCGGCGGAACCGGGCGTACTGGTCCTGCAGGTCATCCGGGGACGATGCGATCCACCAGAACATGAAGTCCGCGTCGGCCCGCAGCCCCTGGACGTCGTAGCAGCCGCGGGTCACGACGCCCTTGCCCGCCGCCTGGTCCAGCAGGTCGGCGACCTCGGAGGCGGCTTCGCCGGCGCCGCCGGCCTCCAGCGCGCCGCGGTCGGCCACCCGGAACACCGACCACATCGTGTACCTGATCAGTTCGTTGAGGTCGCGCGCCTTGGGCTTGCGATTGCCCCGACTCCGCGCCCTCCGTGCTCGTCGTCTTGTTCGTCTGCCATGCCACCATTGTCGGCCACGGCGGCCACCTACCTGTCCTCCCGCCCCGAGAAATGCGATTACCTGACTGACCGCCGTGCGGGCGGTCGCCACGCAGGCGGGGATGCCGACCCCGTCGTAGGCCGCGCCGCAGACCGCGAGCCCCGGCTGGGCGGCGACGGACGCGCGGATCCTCGCTACCCGGTCCAGATGCCCGACCGTGTACTGAGGCAGCGCGCCGCCCCAGCGGGTCACCCGGGTCGCCACCGGGGCCCCGCGCACCCCGGTGGCCTCGGCCAGTTCCGCCGCCGCCAGCCCGGCCAGGTCATCGTCGGCTCGGTGCAGCAGCGCCTCCTCTCCGACGCGCCCGACCGAGCACCGCACCACCTCCACCGGGTGGGCGCCCGCGGCCAGGTGCGGCCACTTGACGGTGGAGAAGGTGACGGCCTTGACGGCCCGCCCGTCCACGGCCGGGACCAGGTACCCGCTCCGGCCCAGCCCGGCCAGCCCTCCCCGGGGCCCTTCCCCCGGAAAGGCGGAGCGCGGGTAGGCCAGCGTGACGATGGCCATGCTCGCGTAGTCGACCTCCCCGAAGGCGGCCACGGCGGCGGACGCCCCGGGCACCCCCGCGAGCAGGCGGCCCGCGGGGCGGGCGGGCAGAGCCAGTATCACCGCGTCCGCCTCGATCCGCTCCGCCGCCGCCGCCGAGCCCACGGTGAGCCGCCAGCCCTTCCCCGCCGGTGACAGCTCGCGGACCACCGAGCCGGTCCGGACGGCCGCGCCCGATGCCTTGGCCAGGTAAGCGGGCAGCGTGCCCAGTCCCTCGGCCAGCGTCGTGAACACCGCTCCACCGGCCCGGGTGCCGCCTGCGCCTTGTGCCTGCGGCGCTGGCGCCGGGGGGCAGCAAGGACCTCGCCGCCTCGGCCAGGGACCGGTGCCGCCGGGACGCGGCCGACAGCGCGGGCAGCGTCGCGTCGAACGACAGCTCCGCGGAACGCCCCGCGTACACCCCCCCCAGCAGCGGGTCCACCAGCCGGTCCACGACTTCCTCACCGAACCGTGCCCCGATGTAGCCCGCGACCGGCACGTCGCCGTCACGAGCGGTTTCCGGCAGCTCGAGGTCCTGACCGGCGCGGGCCAGGCCCTCATCGGAGATCACCCCGGATCCGGCCAGTTCGGCCAGGTCAGACGGAACGCCCATGAACTGGCGCCTGGGCAGCGGCCGCAGCGCCCCCCGGGTCCAGATCGCGGACGAGGTGGTACCCGGTGCCCTGCGCTGGTCGGCCAGCCCGGCGTCGGCGATCAGCGCGGTCCCCTCGGGCCGCGTGACCAGCAGCGCCTCGGCGCCTTCATCGACGGCGACGCCGGCGATCTCGGAGACCGAAAGCTTGCCTCCCAGGCGCGGCGACCCCTCCAGCAGGTCACCCGAACCGGTTCCTCCCGGAGGAAAAAGGCCGCCGCCAGCCCGGAGATCCCGCCGCCCACGATCACCACATGCGGCTGAGCATTCGTAACGTTCATGCCTCCAAGCCTGGCAGACGCCGTCCGCTGGAACGTACGTCACCCGGGGTTTCCCGCCCCGGGCCTGTGGAGGGCCCTAAGTCCCGTTATGTTCCGAATATGGTGTTTTGCACGTCCAACCCCCGGCGACGCCGCCGCCCACCCCGACCATCCCCGGCGTCGGTGATCCATCCGGGAAGAAGTCATCATGGCCGCCATCGCCGGGTTCCTGCCGAAGCCCGCGCCCGGCAGGAAACCCGCCTCACCAGCCGGCCCGCATCGACACCGCCCAGGCCGGACTATGACCGCCCTGGAACAACTCGGCGCGACCCCGCCGCCAAGGCCTACCGCGACCGCAACTTCACCCGTCACGCCGAACTCCATGACCAGCGCACCACCACCCCGCCCAGGACCCCGCCCTGCTCGACGAACTACCCCACCTCGCCGCCCAGCTCACCGACGCCCCGCCCGCACTGGTCGAAGCCCTCATCAGCGCCCTGGACATCCAGGTCTCTCGACCGCCCGAACAAAACCGGGCCGCCAGCTGGGCCACCCTCACCGACACCACCGGCTGTTTCTGGCCATGATCATGGAACAGGCAGAGCCGGGGGTCTGGTTGGCCTCCGAATCGAGGGTCGCGCTGGAGCATCATGACCGGCTCGGCGCCGCGGAGCGCCGGACAGCACACTAGGGGCGTTGCGCGGCGGCGAAGCCCGGTAGCCTCGCCGCTGTGACATCAGATGAGGAACGCAGCCGCTGGAAGATCTGTGCCGATCGCATTGTCGACCAGAACCCGCATCTCCGGCTTAGCGTGGCCACCGCTTGAGCTGCCCGACGGAACCGTCTTCGACCAGTACGTCATGCGGACACCCAGGTCCGCTATGACAGTGGTCCTTGATGACCAGGCCACCCGGATGCTGCTGATCTGGCGGCACAGGTTCATCATCGACCGGTGGGTCTGGGAGCTGCCCGGCGGTTACCTCGACCCGGGCGAAGACGGCCCGGCCGCGGCGGCCCGCGAGGTCGAGGAAGAAACCGGGTACCGGCCCCGCACCATCGAGCCCATCCTGACGTTCCATCCGGCCAGCGGTACCGCGGACAGCTCACACGAGCTTTATCTCGCCCACGGCGCTGACCGGGTCGGCACGCCCGACGCGAACGAGACAGAAGCCGTCCGCTGGATACCGCTCACCGAGCTACCGGGGCTGATCGCAGATGGCATGATCACCGGCGCCGCCACCATCATCGGCGTCCAGCACGCTCTGTCGCCGCTGCGGACCGGCCGCCAGCGGGCCTGAGCGCGAGCCGGTGCCAGATCGTGACCTGGCGGGCGGAACCGCCCGGGCCGCGGCTGCCGTCAGACCCGCATGCTGAACACAGCGAGCTCGGCCCGGATCCGCACGCGGACCGGGCGCACACGGCACGGCGCTCTGGCCGGCCTCATGATCGGCAGCGTCATGCTGGCCGGCGCAGCCGGGCTGGCCGGCTGCTCGGCGGGCACTTCGAGCATGTCAGCCAGCTCGGCCGGGCCCGCGAAGGCCGCGTCAGGGCAGGCGGCTGTGCCCGCACCGGCGAACGCCGCGGCCGGCCCGGGGCCGCGGGCAGCCCGGCGTACAAGGCCGGCGGCCCGGCCACCGCGACGGCCCGGCTGGCCCCCGCCAGCGCGATCATCTACACCGCGCAGCTGAGCATCCGGGCGGCCAGCGTGAACTCGGCCGCCGTCAGGGCCGCCCAGATTACCGGGCAGGCAGGCGGTTATGTCTCGGACGAGACGACCTCGGCCGACCCTGACCACCCGTCCGAGGCCACCGCCAGCATCCAGCTCAAGATTCCCGTCCCGGCCTACCAGGCCACCCTCAGCCAGCTCGAAGGCGGCCTGGGCACGCAGCTGTCCCTGCAGCAGCAGGCCCAGGACGTCACCCAGCAGGTAGCGGACGTGAACAGCCAGGTCACCTCGGACGAGGCGGCCATCGCCCAGCTTCGCGCCCTGCTGTCGCACGCGGGCTCGGTCAATGACCTGCTCAACGTGCAGAACCAGATCAACACGGAGGAGTCCAGCCTGGAGGCGATGCAAGCGCAGCAGCGTGCGCTCAGTCACGAGGTCTCCTACGCCACCGTGACCCTGACGATTCTCGGTCCCAGGGCCAGGCCGGTGATACACCACGCCAAGGCTCCGCCCAGCCTGGCCGGCGGCCTCGGCGCCGGCTGGCGCGCGCTGCGGATCGCGGTGTCCTGGACACTCGCTCTCCTCGGCGCGCTCGCACCGTTCGCCGCTCATCGGAGCGCTGGCCCTCTACCTGGCCTTCCGCGGCCGGCGCTGGGTGATACGCCGCCGGGTCCGTGCCCACCCGGCCGCACAGGAAGGCTCGTGACGCACCGGACCCGCTCAGGCGGGCGTGCGGGCCGACTCGGTGTGGACCAGGTCAGCCAGCCGGGCCAAGATGGCCGGGTCGGCTTCCGGCAAGACGCCATGCCCCAGGTTGAACACGTGACCCTCGGCCGCGCGCCCGCGGGCGATGATGTCTTTGGCCCGCTCCTCGATGACCTCCCAGGGCGCGAGCAGGATCGCCGGGTCAAGGTTGCCTTGCAGAGCCTTTCCCGGATCGACCCGCCGGGCGGCCTCGTCCAGCGGGATGCGCCAGTCGACCCCGACCACGTCCGCTCCGACCTCGCCCATCAGCCCGAGCAACTCGCCGGTTCCGACCCCGAAGTGGATGCGCGGCACGCCGGACGGACCGAGCGCCGCGAAGATCCGGCTGGTATGCGGCAGGATCGAGCGCCGGTAATCCTCCCGGCTGACCGCGCCGACCCAGGAATCAAAGAGCTGGACAGCCGAAGCACCCGCTGCGACCTGGATCTGGAGGAACGAGATGGTGATGTCGGCCAGCCGCCCGAGCAGCGCGTGCCAGAGCTCCGGATCGCCGTACATCAGCGCCTTGGTCTTGTCGTGGTTCTTGGAAGGCCCCCCCTCCACCAGGTAGGACGCGAGCGTGAACGGACCGCCCGCAAAACCGATCAGCGGGCATTCAGCCAGCTCGGCCACGAGCGACCGGACCGCTTCTGTGACGTACGGCACGTCCTGCGGATCCAGGGCGCGCAGCCGGTCCAGGTCCGCTGAGGTCCGCACCGGGGTGTCGATCACCGGTCCGACTCCGGCCTTGATGTCGACATCGATGCCCACCGCGCGCAGCGGCACCACGATGTCGCTGAACAAGATGGCCGCGTCCACGTCGTACCTGCGCAGCGGCTGCAGGGTGATCTCCGTGATCAGTTCGGGCCGGGTGCACGAATCGAGCATCGAGATGCCCTCGCGCACCCGGCGGTACTCAGGCAGCGATCGGCCCGCTTGCCGCATGTACCAGACAGGCGTGTAGGGCACCGGCTCTCGGTGGCAGGCCAGCAGGAAAGGAGATGTCGACGGGCTTACGGTCACGTCAGGGATCGTCTCACACCACCCGGCCGTAGCCGCGAGGAGACACGCCGCCTGAGGTCCCACGAAACGGCCCGGGAGCGTGCCAACATCAGCATCGGGCCTATGAAGCCCCCGGCAGTCGCACCGTCATCTTTCTGTTTCGGCACCGTTAGTCCCTTGATGCGCCGCAACGAGGAGGTCGCCACGATGACGTACCTGAGCAGGTACTGCACCGGATGCAGCGAAGAGCGGCTCTTCGAACAGTTCCATGCCGAGGCCTCCGGCTGCCCGGACGTCGCGGACGGTGACTGCCAGGAATGGGCCTGTGTCGAGTGCGGTGACGCTCTGATCATCGGTCTCCCGCTGCGCGCGCAGGCCAGCCCCGGCCGCACGTACCAGGCGGCGTGATTCTGACCGGGACAGGTTCCCGCTCCTCCTAGCCCGAAGTTAGTCAGGCGAAATAGCATGAAACATCGGTGTTTCGGCATGAAAATAAATGGCGCTGCGTGAGAAGCGGGATGACAGACACGTACGCTCGGGTCATGAGGTCGGCTGACGAGCCAGAAGATCAGCGCAGCACGCCGATTCGAGGACGCCCAGGACGAGCGCCAGGAAACCCAGGACGGCGAGGACCGCCGCTAAGGGGCCCAAGGTCGTCCGGCGCGACCGCGGAAACCCCGACCGCGCAAACCCCGGGCTCAGCGGCGGAGAAGACGTTCGCGCAGGTGGCAGAGGCCTTCATGGCGGGCAGGCACGCTCAGGCACGGCAAGATCTGCAATTCGAGGACGTGCCCGCGCCGAAACGGCTGGCGCCGTACGCCACGGCTATCGCCGCGACCGTCCAGCGAGACGAGGCCGATGTCGCCTGGGGGCGGCTGGTCCTGCTCTACGACCCGGACGGCCAGCACGGCTGGGACGGCTCCTACCGGCTGGTGGCGTACATCCGGGCCGAGGTCGAGCCGGAAATCGCAGCGGATCCACTGCTCGGTGAGGTCGGCTGGAGCTGGCTCTCGGAGGCTCTGGACGCGCATGTGCCCGGTTACGCGGTGCCGAGCGGCACGGTCACCAGGGTCATCACCGAGGGTTTCGGCGCTAAACGCGACGAGCTTCCGATGACCGGTTTCGAGCTCCGTGCGTCATGGTCCCCCGCCGGACCCGGCGGAGCCGGTGCGCCCGGATCGGGTCAGGGCAACCCCGCCACCCTCGACTTCTCCGCGCACATAGCGGCCTGGTGCGACTGCCTGTCGGCGGCGGCGGGCTTGGAGCCACCGGGGACACGGGCCCTTCGGCAGCCGGGGTACGGGTGAGCGCAGGCACTGAGGCGGGCCGACCCGGCGGGTACGACGAGGCTGAGAAAGCCGAAGGCAGCCAGGACAAAGCCGAGGTCGAGAACCCTGCGTCGTCCCCCTGCTTGAGCCCCGGGACGGCATGCCGCCCGTGACCGAAACCGATGCCGCCCTGGCCGACGTCATCAGCAGGCTGGCCGGCGGCGACGGCCCGGTCGCGGTCGACGCCGAACGTGCCTCCGGCTATCGCTACGGCCAGCGTGCCTACCTGGTGCAGCTACGCCGCGCCGGGGCCGGCACGATGCTCATCGACCCGATCGCCTGCCCGGACTTGTCCGGCGTGGACGCTGCGGTCAACGACGTCGAGGTCGTGCTGCACGCGGCATCGCAGGACCTGCCGTGCCTGGACGAGATCGGTTTCCGGCCGCAGCGGCTCTTTGACACCGAGCTGGCCGGGCGGCTGCTCGGCTACCCGCGGGTAGCTCTTGGCACGCTGGTCGAGGAGGTGCTCGGTTACCACTTGGAGAAGGGGCAGTCGGCCGCCGACTGGTCCGCCCGCCCGCTGCGGGAAGAGATGCTGCGTTACGCGGCCCTCGATGTCGAGCTGCTGGTGGAGCTGAGGAACGCCCTGGCCGCCGAACTCGCCGCCCAGGGCAAGACCGAATGGGCCAGGCAGGAGTTCGAGGCCGTGCTCGCGACCAGGCCGGCCACCCCGCGGGCTGATCCCTGGCGGCGGACCTCAGGCATCCACCGGGTGCAGTCCCGGCGGGGGCTGGCCGTCGTACGCGAACTGTGGACGACCAGGGACAAAATCGCCCAGGCCGCCGACCTGTCTCCACGGCGCATCCTGGTCGACACGGCGATCGTCGAGGCGGCCAGGACACTGCCCGCCAACCACGCCCAGCTGATCAAGATCAGCGGGTTCACCAGCCGCCAGGCCCGGCGGTACGAGCGAGAGTGGCTGGCCGCGGTCGCACGCGCGCGGGCCAGTACCGATGACCAGCTGCCCGAGGCGGCCGGCGGGACGGTACCGAACGGACCGCCGCCGGCGCATCGGTGGGCCGAACGCGATCCCGCCGCCGCGGCCCGCCTGGCCGCGGCGCGTACGGCCGTAACGTCCATCGCGGAAGACAACCGGCTGCCGATCGAGAACCTGATCCCCCCCGACGCGGTGCGCAGGCTCAGCTGGGATCCCCCGCAACCCTGCGACGAACAGACCGTCGCGCACGCACTGGCCGGCTACGGGGCCCGGCCGTGGCAGGTCGAGCTGACGGCCGGACCGATCGCCCGCGCCATGCGCGATAGTCCGGCGCAGGTGACGCAGGCACCTATCCTGGGGAACTCCGCCGAACCCGAGGAGTGACCAACCGGTGCTGATGACCGCGGCCACGCTGGCCAGCAGTTCACCGACGCTACCTGGGTTCCTCAACGCCCTGGCCTCGCCCCTGCAGCACTACGGCCTGTGGGCTATCGGCCTGCTGGTCCTGGTGGAGGACTTCGGTATTCCGGTACCGGGTGAGACGATCCTGATCGCCGGGGCCATCTACGCGGGCGCGGGCAGGCTCAACGTCGTGGCCGTCGGTGTCGTCGGGTTCATCGCGGCGACCCTCGGCGACAACGTCGGCTTTGCCATCGGGCACTTCGGCGGCCGCGCGCTGGCCCTGCGGTGGGGCAAGTACGTGTTCTTGACCGAGGAGCGGCTGAACCGCGCCGAGCACTTCTTCAGCCGCCACGGCGGGAAGATCATCACGATCGCGCGTTTCATCGAAGGGCTACGCCAGGCGAACGGGATAATCGCGGGCATCAGCGGCATGCACTGGCGTCGTTTCCTGGCTTTCAACGCGCTCGGCGCCGCCCTGTGGGTGGGCACCTGGGTCAGCCTCGGCTACCTCGCCGGAAACAACATCACCGCGATCTATCACTACATCACCCAGTACTCGTACTACATCCTGATCGCAGCCGTCATCCTGATCGCCGCCTACATCATCTGGCGAAGGCGCCACCGCAAGCCCGCACCCCCCGAAAGCCCCAAAGCACGAAGGCCCGCGAGCCACAGAGACCCACCAGGACGCCCGCGCCCGACCCCAGCACCGAGCGAGCCGCGGGCGCGGCGCTGCCTGGACCGGCGAGCGAGGAACGAGCGAGGGAAGGGCGCAAAGGCGGCGCCTAAGAGCGCGGGTCACACACCATAGCGCTCGAGCGCGGCCAGTTCCTGTGCGGCCATGTGCAGGACCAGGAAGCCGCCCTTGGGCAGGGCCGGATCGGAGGGTTCGGGCGGGGCGCCGAGCGCGGTGCGCGCCGCGGCGAGCGCCTTGGGCAGGTTCTCGCGGTGCAGGCAGAGGACCACCGGACGGCCCTCGGCCACCAGCTGACGAACCAGGTCGGCGAGGGCAGCACCACGGTCCGTTCGGGAAAATACCTGACCTGAATGGCCCGGCAGCGCCAGCGCGTCCGCGGCCTCCACCTCGGCACCGAAGCTGGCCGCGTAGGGACGCACGCTCTCGGTGCAGCGCAGCGCGGGCGAGCTCAGGACCTGCGCGCGGGGCGCGAAGCAGGACAGCAGGCCGGCCAGCAGCTGCGCGTCCGCCGCTCCCTTGGGGTCAAGCGGGCGGGACTCGTCGTCCGCGGGCCACTCCCCCTTGGCCCCCGCCGAGGCGTGCCTGAGCAGGATCAGCGGCACCGTTTCCCGCGGCACCAGGCTGTCCACCACGGCCACGTCACGCGCATAGCTCAGCCGCTCCCTGGCCTGGGCCAGGGGCAGCCACGACACGGCGTCGACCTCGTGACTGGCCTCGGCCCGGTGATCGCGGCTGAGCATGGACCAGTAGTCGATGTCCTTGCGGTAGGCGCCGGTCTGGTACTGCACCGACGCCAGCCGCGGCCCGAGCGGTGACCGCACGCTGGTCTCCTCAAAGACCTCCCGGACCGCGGTGAGCATCACGTGCTCACCCGGCTCGCACTTGCCCTTGGGCAGCGACCAGTCGTCGTATTTGGGCCGGTGCACCAGCAGGATCTCGACCCCGGGATCGCCGGTCCCGTCGGTGGGCCGCCACACCACCGCGCCTGCCGCGAAGATGACGTCAGTCATCAGCGATGCGGACCCTCCGTTCCCTGACCAGGGTTTCCTGCACGCCTCGCAGCGGATTGCCCGCCTCATCCCGGCTGTGCCTGACCCAGTGCCCGTCCGGGCCGAGCCACCAGGACGAGGTCTTGTCGTCCATGCCGAGATCGAGGAACCGGCGGATCCGCCGCCGGTGTCCGCTGTCGGTGACCTGCACGAGGAGTTCCACCCGGCGATCCAGGTTCCTGTGCATCATGTCGGCGCTGCCGATCCAGACCTTCGCGTCTTCCTCCTCGGCCGGACCGAACGCGTAGACACGGGAATGCTCGAGGAAACGGCCGAGCACGCTGCGGACCCTGATGTGGTCGGACAGGCCGGGGATGCCCGGCCGCAGCGCGCAGATGCCTCGCACCCACAGGTCGACGGTGACCCCGGCCTGCGAGGCCTGGTAGAGCGCGTCGATGACCACCTCGTCGACCAGCGCGTTGGTTTTGAACACGATCCTGGCGGGCTGGCCGGACCGGCGCCGTTCGGCCTGTTCGTCGATCCGGTCCACGATGCCGGTCCGCAGCGATTGCGGCGCGACGAGCAGCCGCCGGTACGATCCCGTCCGGCTGTACCCGGTCAGGTGGTTGAACAGGGCGTTGACGTCCTCGCCCACCGTGGTGTCGGCGGTGAGCAGGCCGAAGTCTTCGTAGAGCCGGGCCGTGGTGGGGTGGTAGTTGCCGGTTCCGAGGTGACAGTACCGGCGCAGCGACCCGTCGGACTCCTCGCGGACGATCAGCGCCATCTTGCAGTGCGTCTTCAGGCCGACGAAACCGTAGACGACGTGACAGCCGGCTTCCTCAAGCTTGCGGGCCCAGGCGATGTTAGCGCGCTCATCAAACCTGGCCTTGATCTCCACCACGACGACCACCTGCTTGCCCGCCTCGGCGGCGTCGATGAGCGCGTCCACGATCGGCGACTGGCCGCTGGTGCGGTACAGCGTCTGCTTGATCGCGAGCACCCGCGGGTCGTTGGCGGCCTCCTCGATCAGCCGCTCGACCGATGCGGCGAAGGAGTCGTAAGGGTGGTGGACGAGGATGTCGCGTTCGGCGATGGCGGAGAAGATGCTGCTCTCCTGCGGAATCGCCCGGGTGGACGGAACGAACGCCGGATACCTCAGCTCGCCGATCTTCAGGTCGGCGATGGCGGACAGCCCGCTCAGGTCAAGCGGACCCGACACCCGGTACACCGCGCGCCTGTCGATGCCGAGCTCGGTGACGAGCCGGTCGAGTACGTCAGCCGACATCGTGTCCTCGACCTCGAGCCGGACGGCCGGCTCGAACCGCCGCCGGACCAGCTCCCGCTCCATCGCCTGCAGCAGGTTTTCTGTGATGTCCTCGTCGACCTCGAGGTCCCTGATCCGGGTGACCCGGAACGCGTGATGTTCGATGATCTCGACGCCGCCGAACAGGTCGGTCAGGTGGGCGGCGATGACATCCTCGATCGGCACGAACCGGTTCTGCGTGAGTGCCAGGAAGCGGGGCAGCAGCGGCGGCACCTTGACCCGGGCGAACACGGTGGCGTCGGTGCGGAGATCCGCGAGCATGACGGCCAGGTTGAGGGACAGGCCGGAGATGAAGGGGAACGGGTGGGCCGGGTCGACCACCAGCGGGGTGAGCACGGGGTAGATGCGCTGCCGGAACAGGTCGCCGAGGGTGTCGCGTTCATCGGCGGACAGCTCTTTCCAGCGCAGCAGCTCGATGCCGTGCTCGACCAGTTCGGGATTGATCCGCTCGCTGAACGCCCGGGCGTGCCGCACGGTCAGCTGGCCGGCCAGCTCCAGCGTGTTGTCGAGCACCTGCCCGGGCAGCCTGACCCCCGCTCCCTCGACCGGGAAGCCCGCCACCATCCTGCGCATCAGCCCGGCCACCCGGACCATGAAGAACTCGTCCAGGTTGGTCGCGAAGATGGCCAGGAACCGTACCCGCTCGAGCAATGGGATCGACTCATCTTCGGCGAGTTCGAGCACGCGCTCGTTGAACCTGAGCCAGCTTTCCTCCCGGTCCAGGTAACGCTCGGGGGGAAGCCCGGATTCATCGCCAGGCAGCACCCCTTCCGGTCCTTCGGCGGAGGGAAGGCTCACCTGGCTGGCACCCATATCTCTCATTGTCCCCGCGCGACGCTCAACGCGAAACGCACGATCGGCATGACCTTTCTCCCGAACGAACGGTGGTTATTCCTCCTGGTCGCGGTGTCGTGTGATCCGGGGTAGCGCACCCCGGCGCGGCGCGGCCAGCGTACCGCCGCCCATGATCGCGGCCGGCGGCTGGCCCGGGGTCAGGGCACGGTGTAACCGGACACGCCTGACCTGGCTTGAAGGGCCTGGACTGTGAAAGAGATATGCCCCCTGGTGGAGCAGAGCGGGATGTGGACGGGAACGAACGCGGATCGCCCCTGATGCGGCAGGGTGACCCGCAGCTCTTCGGAAGTCACCCGTACGCAGGTGGTCGGCCGGGCGCTGCCGGTGTCGGTGATCCGGAGCAGCGCTTGCGCGGTCTCTCCCGGCTCGAGCCTGACTCGCCGCGGCCGGACCGAGGGATCGTGGGCGGCCACGCTGCTGCCCAGGCTGGGGCCGCCCGCTGGCATGGTCGCGGTCCCTCGGGTGACGAAGGCGGAGACTTCCGGGTATCCGAACACGCTGCACGCCTGGTGCGAGACGTTGGTGAACTGCAGCGTGTAGTAGCTGCTCACCGCGGCCGACCTGCCCGGGCTCATGGCCGCAGGCCGGCCGAGTGAAGCCCGGAGCCCGGACGTGGGGCAGATCGCGCTGGCCGTCTGAGCCGTCTGGGACGGCGCCGGGGCACGCGTCAGCGTGACCGCGAGGGCGGCAGTTCCAGCGAACGCCACCATCACCGCGGCCACACGCCACCCGACATGACCTAACCCAGTCATCGAAGATCCCCACCTGATCCTGCCTGAGTTTTCCCCCGCGCGGGTACGCGCTAATCCTGTTCACTCCTGTTTGTACGCTTCGCGGGCATTCGCGGGAACGCCGGCCGCGAAGCTCCGGGCGGGGCGCGCTGGCAGCAGGCCACCCGCTCGGCCGGCTAGCCGAGCTCGGCGGCGAACGCAGCCAGGTCGAGCAGGTGGAACAAGGTGTCGCACCAGCGCTCACCCGGCGGCCGGTCATCGAAATGCCCGAGGCATTCGCTGGCCGCGTCCAGGATGGCTCGCAGCACCGCGGCTTCGGCGCCTGGGACCTTCTGGTCCGCGTCCGCGGGCGCCACCACCGGGCACGGCCCGACTCCGGGAGCGGGCTCCCCTTCGAGGATCGCCGCCGCCTTCTGGGCCATGGTCAGCCCGAGCGTCCCGGCCAGCAGCACCCTCTGCATCATCAGGACGCCATTGTGGTCAGTCATGTCGCTTGCCTTTCGATCGTCCACACCGTGGCTGTCCCGCCTTCGGACACCATGATGCCGACAGGCACCGACATTCTGGGCGTCCCGCCAGGACCACCTCACCCCGGCAGTCAGCCGGCGTCTTGCGGGGGGCGGCAGGCGGCCCAGATCGCCTCGCGGTTGTGCAGCTTGACTCGCTCACCCCGGCCGAGTTCCTTGGCCAGGTCGGTTTCCGCGGTCTCGATGCGCAGCCACTCGGCGTAGGACACCGGTGTGATGCCGCGGCCGGCCAGTACGGTGGCCAGCGGCCAGTCCTGGGTCAGGGCATGAGCGGCAGGGGCCGCGGGGTCCGCGGGGTCGGGGTACCTGAGCAGGCCCGCGCGGGGCAGCGGCATGTCACCGTCGCCCGGGCCTCCGGCCAGATCCTCGAGCAGGCACCGGACGGTCTCGGCCGCGTCGGACTTGTTGGTGCCGATCACGCCGGTCGGACCGCGCTTCAGCCAGCCGGCGACGTACTCCCCGGGCAGCGGTGAACCGTCGGGACCGAGCACGCGGCCGAGCGCGTTCGGGACCACCGAGGCACGTTGGTCAAAGGGCACCCCGGGCAGCGGCACGCTCTGGTACCCCACCGAACGCAGCACCATCTGGACATCCAGCGTTTCGTACTGCCCGGTGCCGGTGAAGGCCCCGCCGGAGTCGATCGCGGTTCGTTCGAGGGTGATACCACTGACTCGTTCGGTACCGAGGATTTCCACCGGCTTCAGCCAGAACCTGAGGATCAGCCGGCGCGCGGGTCCGGAAGGAGCCGGCTCCGCGGATCCGCCCTGCGCCCATTTCGAGATCGAGACCATGTTGCCGCGCACCCGCCGGTCGGATTCGGCCAGCGCGGCCCCCTGGCCGGAGGAGTCGAACGTGGTCAGGCCGACTTCGTCAGCGTGCGCGACGATCTCGACGCCGGACAGTTCGCCCAGCTCACGCAGTTCCTTGGTGGTGAACTTGGCGTATGCGGGCCCACGGCGGCCGATCATGTGGACCTCGCGCACCTTGCTGGAGTGCAGGGCGCCGAGGACCGGGTGCGGCACGTCGGTCGTGTGCAGGTCGGCCGAGTCCCGGGCCAGGATCCGGGCCACGTCGACGGCGACGTTGCCGACGCCGATCACCGCGACGGACTCCGCGTCCAGGCTGAACGTGCCGGAGTCCACATCCGGGTGGCCGCAGTACCAGTTCACGAAGTCGGTGGCGGCATAGCTGCCCGGCAGGTCCTCGCCCGGAATGCCGAGCCGCCGGTCTCGCATCGCGCCGGTCGCGTAGATCACCGCGTCGTAGGCCGCCACCAGGTCGTCACGGGTAACGTCTTCGCCGAGGTGAACCCCGCCGACGAAGCGGACGTCCGGGCTTTCGAGCACCTTCCGCAGGTACTGCGCAATCGACTTGATCGACTTGTGGTCCGGGGCCACCCCATAGCGGACCAGGCCGTACGGCGTGGGCAGCCGGTCGATCACGTCCACTTGCACCGGGATCGGGACCGGGAGCGCCGCCGCTTGCTTGACCAGGGCCTCAGCGGCGTAGAGCCCGGCCGGACCCGAGCCGATGATGGCTACGTTCAGCATGAGTCTTAACGCTACTCGCCGGGCCGCCGTTCGGCAGCCGCCGCGGCCTGACTGGTATCACGGACGTCGCCGGACCTGAGCGCCACCGCCTCGGTGATCTGACGGGCCAGCTGCTGCGGGGTCAGGCCCACGTCCTCGAGCACCTGCTCGCGCGTTCCGTGGATGAGGAACTCCTGCGGCAGCCCGAACGTCTTGACCGGCACGTCCAGATCATGATCACGCAGCAGCCTGGCCACGGCGTCACCGAACCCGCCGACCCGGCCGTTGTCCTCCACCGCGACCACCAGCCGGTGGCCTCGCGCCGCCTCGACCAGTGCCTCGTCGAGCGGCTTGGTCCAGCGCGGGTCCACCACGGTCACGCCGATCCCGTGCCCGGCGAGCCGGCCTGCCACGTCCAGGGCCATCAGCGCCATCGGGCCCGCGCCGACGAGCAGCACGTCCGCGCCGAGGTCGGCCGCGGGCTGACGCAGCACGTCCATGCCGCCGAGCTTGGCGACCGCCTCGACCTCACCGCCCACCTTGCCCTTGGCAAACCTGACCACGGTCGGCCCGTCGGAGACCTCGACCGCCTCGTTGAGCAGTTCGGCGACCCGCTTGGCGTCCCTGGGCGCGGCGATCCTCATGCCGGGAACGAGCTGCATCAGGGACCCGTCCCACATGCCGTGATGGCTGGCGCCGTCGGGCCCGGTCACCCCGGCCCGGTCGAGCACCAGGGTCACCGGCAGCTTGTGCAGGGCCACGTCCATCAGCGTCTGGTCAAAGGCGCGGTTGAGGAACGTCGAGTAAATGGCCACCACCGGGTGCAGGCCGCCCATGGCCAGGCCCGCAGCGCTGGTCACCGCGTGCTGCTCGGCGATGCCCACGTCGTAGACGCGGCTCGGGTAGGCCGCGGCGAACTGCGCCAGGCCGGTCGGGTTTAGCATCGCCGCGGTGATCGCCACCACGTCGGGGCGCCGGGCGCCGATCGCCACCATCTCGTCACCGAACACCCGGCTCCACGTCCCAGGTGCCGCGCCCGCCGCGGGCACCTGGTGCAGGCGGTCATCGGTGTTCTGCTCGGCCTCGGCGTAGCCCAGGCCCTTCCGGGTGATCACGTGCAGCAGCACCGGGCCGCCGAAGTCCCTGGCCCGGCGCAGCGCGTTCTCCACCAGCCGTTCGTCGTGCCCGTCGATGGGGCCGACGTACTTCAGGCCGAGATCTTCAAACATCATCTGCGGCTGCAGGACGTCCTTGATGCCCTTCTTGATGCCGTGCAGGGTCCCGTACAGCGGGCCGCCGAGCGGCGCGCGGGACAGCGTGGTCTTGATGTAGTCGAGCACGTTCTCGTACCGCTGGCTGACCCGGATCCCGGCCAGATGCTCGGCTAGGCCGCCGATGGTCGGCTGGTAGGACCAGCCGTTGTCATTGACGATCATGACCAGCCGCGAGTCCTTGGCCGCGGCGATGTTGTTCAGCGCCTCCCAGGCCATGCCGCCGGTCAGCGCGCCGTCACCGATGACGGCGACCACCGTCCGGTCCGGCTCGCCCCGCAGCGTGAAGGCCTTGGCCAGGCCGTCGGCGTAGGACAAGCTGGTGGAGGCGTGTGAGTTCTCCACCAGGTCGTGCTCGGACTCGGCCCGGCTCGGGTAGCCGGTGAGGCCGCCTCGTTGCCGCAGCGTGCCAAACTGCGCGACCCGCCCGGTGAGCAGCTTGTGCACGTAAGACTGGTGGCCGGTATCAAAGATGATCCGGTCCCTGGGGGAGTCGAAGACGCGGTGGATCGCGATGGTGAGCTCGACCACGCCCAGGTTCGGCCCGAGATGGCCGCTGGTCCTGGTCGTGGTCTCGATGAGGAGATCGCGGATCTCCCCGGCGAGCCGGGTGAGCTGATCCTGGCTCAGCTCTTTCAGGTCCTCAGGACCGTTAATGCACTCCAGCAGGTTCACCGGCTGCTCCTCATGTGCTGTGCGGGCCTGGCGGGAACGCGAACGTGCCGAGTCTACGACCGTTACGTTTCGGATGGCTCACCGCGACCGCCCGGTCCCCGACACGCGTGTCGGGGACGGCTTCGGCTCCGCGACCGCGGGAAGCACGAGCGGCCGCCCGGCCAGGACCCCGACGACGAGTTGGGCGACGGAGAGCACGAGCAGCATGGTCACCGGGATATTCCAGCTGCCGGTGGCCGTGTGCAGCAGGCCCACCGCCAGCGGCCCGGTGCTGGCCACCAGGTAGCCGACCGACTGCGAGAAGGCGGAAAGCGAGGCGGCCACGCCGGGATTGGGCGCTCTCGCCATCATGAAGAAGATCGCCAGGCCGAGGCAGGACCCCTGGCTGACGCCGAGGACCAGGACCCACAACGGCGCCTGGCCCAGCGGGGCCCACAGCGAGCCGGCCAGCCCGGCCGCGGTCCCGATCATGCCGGGCACCACCAGGGCCCGCTGGCTGGCAGCGCGGTGGGCCAGCACCGGCACGATCAGCGAGGCGGCCAGGTTACCCACGGCCATCAGGGCCAGCAGGTTCCCGGCCGCGACCGCTGACGTGCCGCGGTCCCGGAAGATCGTCGGCAGCCAGGAAAGCACCGCGTAGTACAGCAGGCTCTGCAGCCCCATGAAGGCCGTAACCTGCCAGGTGAGCGCGTACTTGTAGACCTTGATCCGGCTCGCTGCGGGCTCGGCCACCGCGGCGGGACCGGCCGTTCGGTACCTGAGCTGGGGCAGCCACAACAGCATGGCCAGCGCGGCGGGCGCGGCCCACAGCCCGAGTGCGAGCCGCACCGAACCGCCCGAGCTCCGGTACAAGGGCACGCTGATCAGCGAGGACAAGATCGCGCCCAGCGACAGCATGGTCAGGTAGATGCCGATTAGGAACCCGGCTCGCTCCGGCCAGCGGCGCTTGACCAGGCTGGACAGCAGCACGTTCAAGATGGCGATCGCACTGGCCGCCAGCGCCGTGCCGGGGAACAGCATGACCGCGGGTGCCGCCCCCCGCAGCAGCAATCCCGCGGTGAGCACGCCCAGGGCCGCCAGCAGGATCGGTTCCTCGCCAAAACGCCGGTTCAGCCAGGCCGCGAAGGCGGAGACCACGGCGAAGCAGATCACCGGCGTCGCCGCCAGGACCGACAGCGCGGCCGACGACAGGTGCAGCCGGGTGCCCAGGTCGGGAAAGAGCGGCGGCAGGCTGGTGATCGCGGTGCGCAGGTTGAATCCGGCGGCGGCCACCGCCACCACAAGCAGCGTGAGCTGGTACTCCCGGCGCGGCACCTAGAGACCGGGCAGGAGCAACAGCTTGCCGGTAGTCCGCCGGGCCGCGAGGTCCTCCTGCGCCCGGCGGGCCTCGGCCAGCGGGTAGGTGCCGCCGATCCGCACGTGGAGCTCGCCCTTGGCGATCCACGAGAAGACTTCGCCTGACCGCCAGCGCAGTTCCTCGTCGTCGGCGATGTAGTGCACCATGGTCGGCCGGGTCAGGAACAGTGAGCCGCCGCTGTTCAGGCGCTGCGGGTCGACCGGGGGAACCTGGCCGCTGGCGGCCCCGTACAGGACCATCATCCCGCGCGGGCGCAGTGCCGCCAGCCCGTCGTCGAAGGTGTCCTTACCGACACCGTCGTACACCACGTGCGCGCCTACGCCGTCGGTCACGTCGTCCACGACCGCCCGGAAGTCGTCGTAGCCGACGATGTGGTCAGCGCCTGCCCCCCGGGCGAGCTCTGCCTTCTCACCGCCTGAGGTCGTGGCCACGACGATACCGCCGCGCCGCTTCACCAGCTGGGTCAGCAGCAGTCCGACCCCGCCTGCCGCCGCGTGCACCACCGCGATGTCGCCCTCGCGCACCGGGTAGGTGCTGGTGACCAGGTAATGAGCGGTCATGCCCTGCAAGATGGCGGCGGCCGCGACCTGCGAGCTGATCCCGTCAGGGACCGGGACGACGCGGTTGGCCGGCAGCTCGACCTGCTCGGCGTAGCCGCCGCCCGGGCCGGCCCAGGCCACATGATCACCGACGGCCAGGCGGGTGACACCCGCCCCCACCGCGGCGACAGTCCCGGCGCCCTCCGCGCCAGGCACGAACGGCAACTCCGGACGGTAGCCGCCGACGCCTTCACGCTGGTAGATGTCCATGAAGTTCACTCCGGCCGCGGCCACGTCCACCACGACCTGACCAGGTCCCGGGCGAGGAGCCTCGCGCTCCGCGACGGTCAGCACCTCCGGGCCGCCGCGGCGGCCGACCTCTACCACGCGCATGGGTGTACTCCCTTTTCTGTCAGCGACTTTATTGTCATCGACCCGACCAGCCTTCCACATGCCGGTCAAGGCCAGCCAGCCGAGCAGGCCGAGCGGGTAGATGAAGTAACCGAAACGCACGTCGGGTCCGAGCAGGAACATCAGCGCCAGCCCGGCCGCCAGCCGCAGGCTCGCGGCGCGGACGTCTCGCGGCGGCCTGATCACCAGCGAGATCGCGACGGCCAGGCCGGCCGCGAGCAGCAGGCCGACCGAGACCACATGCCCGGCCGTTCCCATCGCGGTGAGCAGATGCCCGGGCAGCAGGCTTCCGGCGGGCGTCTTGTAGCGGGTCAAGCCGAGCGGGAACAGCACGCTGTTGCTTACCAGGGCCCGGCCGGCCTGCAGGCTGGTCAGCACGGCGGGCGCCAAGGCGACGGTGAGGCCCACGGTGGTGATCACCGCCGCCGCCGTGAAGCGGACCGCCACCCGCACACCCTCGCGGGCGTAGAACATGGCGGCCATCACCGGGACCGCCAGCCACGCCGTGGACTTCAGGTCGCAGGCGACGCCGAGGGCGACACCGGAGCACGCGACCGCCGCCACTTTCCGCTCCCCCGGAATGCGCAACGCCAGCGCCATCGCGATCAGCATGAACGCGAGCACAGGCGGGTCGGTGGTGATCACCGCCAGGTTGAGCCCGATTACCGGCGAGGCGACCGCGATCGCGGTGCCCTGCCACGCGTCCCGGCGGCAGGACGGGCAGCCCCGGTGCGGCCGGGAGAGCCAAAACGCCGCGGCCAGCGGTATTACCGACCCCAGGGCCAGCCAGATCCCCGAGTTTCCCGCCAGCCCGCGCAGCCCGGCCGCGCTCGGCAACCCGAACAGAGTCATCACCGGCAGGTACGGGTTGTAGGACAGCCACGTGATGACCTGCGCGGCGGGCAGGTAGGGCGAGCCGTGGTGGACCAGCAGGCTCGCGGACCTGTCGATGACGAACATGCCGTCTTCGAGCCGGTAGGACACGGACAGCCAGAGCATCGGCGCGACCACCGCCACGGCCACCGAGACGCCAAGCGCGATGGTCAGCGCACGCGAACGCCACCTCCAGATGATGAGCAGCGTCGCGGCGTAGCCGCAGGCCGCCCAGATGGCCCAGACCTTGTCCTCGCCGCCGGCGAAGATCGCAAAGACGGCCGCGTAGGCTCCGAACGCGCCGTAGACGGCCATCAGGCGACGACGCTCGAGCCACGGCGAACTCAGCTCGTGGACGGCCACGTAAACGAGTGGCGGGCGGAGGCGGCGTACCTTCTGGGGTGCCCGCCGGGTACTGGCGGGAGACCAGTTCGGCGTGGATCTCCTCCAGGTGCGAGACCGTTCCGGCCGCGGGACCCGGACCGGAGGAGACCGGCACGGTGACGCCGGCCAGCACGTCGTCCGTCCGCGGGGTGGTGAGCGTGAGCACGTCGCCGAAGCCGGGCGCCGCCGCGTCCCGCGCGGTCAGCGCCGGCAGGTTCCACCGCTGCTCAACCGTCTTCAAGATGGACGTATGGTCCAGCGGGGCCGCCGGCCGGCACCCGGTACACCGTTCCGGGCGCGATCAGCGGGGAGACCAGGACGGCGGGCACGCGGACCCCGAAGCGGTCGAAGCCAAAGCTGAACTCCCCCGCGTCGCTGTCCGGCGGCACCGCGCCCCAGGGCGGCGGCACGTGGTCATAGCAGCCGCCGTGCTCGTCGTAGGTGATCACCAGCAGCGTGCCTGGCCAGCCCGGTCCGGCCCGCAGCGCTTCGTAAACGTCGTGGATCAGCTGCTCCCCCAGCGCCACGTCGTAGTTGGGATGCTGGCTGTTGCCCGCGGAGCTCCAACTCGGCTCGAGGAAGGTGTACGGCGGCAAGGTGCCGGCCGCGGCCGCGGCGGTGAAGTCGGCGAACTTCCCGAAGTGGCTGGCCGCCGCGGAACTGATCTGGGTGAACGTGTTCTTGGTGAGCGGCTCGGCGTCGTAACCGTAGACGGCCCAGCCCAGCCCGGCCGCGTCGAGCAGGCCGAAGATGGTCGGCGAGCTGAACGTGTGCGTCTTGTCGTCCATATGCCCCTGGCTGGTCGCCGCGCAGGCGAAGGCACGGTTCGGCATCGTCTCGGTCGGGGCCGAGGCGAACCACTGGTCGCAGACGGCGTAGCCGGTGGCCAGCGCGGACAGCACGGGCAGCGCCTGCGGGGTAAAACAGCCCATGATGTCGCCCTCGACCGTGCCCGGTACGATCGGCCAGCCGCTCTCCTTGCTCTGCCAGCCCAGGGTGTAGGCGTAGTCCGCGACGTAGCCTTGGCACGTCGCCGCCTGCCCGGCCGACGCCGGGCCGCTGGTGCGGCCGTACAGCTGATCGTTGGTGGCCATATAGCCTTCGCCGGGGTCGGCGCCCGGCATAAAGTACGCGTGTGGCGTCGTCGGCTCGATCCCGAACACGGTGACCGGCTGGCCGGACGAACCGGGGTTCGATTCGGTTCCGGTGAGTCCGTCGAACGGCTGACCTGACGGCGAGACGTTGCCGGGATACAGGAAGCCCAGCATGTGATCGAACGAACGGTTCTCCAGCATCAGCACCACGACGCTGTTCACCGCCTCCAGGCTACTGCCGTTAGCCATTGCGATTTTCCTCCCCTGCGACGCGGCCACCGCACACGTTACCGCGTGAGGCGTGGGAGCATTGAAGACATGGAAACCAACCCGGCCCCGTGGATCAGCGCCCTGCGGCACTCCCACGACTCGTTGCAAGGCGTGGTCAAGCCCCTCGGCGTGGACCAGCTTGACCAGCGCTCGTACGCCAGCGAATGGTCGATTGCCCAGGTGCTGTCCCACCTGGGGTCGCAGTCCGAGATCTTCGGGCTGTTCCTCGACGCCGGGCTCAACGGGCAAGATCCGCCGGGGGCTGAGGTGTTCGGCCCGATCTGGGACACCTGGAACGCCAAGGACCCGCAGGCCCAGGCGTCAGACGCGCTGCGGGCCGACGCCGTCACCCTGGAGCGGTTCGAGTCCCTCGACGCCGAAGAGCAGGCCCGGCTGCACCTGAACATGTTCGGGATGGAACTCGGCACCGCCGGGCTGGCCCGGATGCGGCTGGGCGAGCACGCCATCCACAGCTGGGATGTCGCGGTTGCGCTCGATCCGGAGGCGACGGTGGCCCCGGACGCCGTCGCGCTGCTGATCGATACGCTTGCCCAGCTCGTGAGCCGTAGCGGCAAGCCGGACGGGAAGCCACGCAAGATCCGCGTGCTGACCGCCGACCCGGAACGCCAGTTCACCCTGGAGACAGGCGACGCGGTGACGCTCACCGCCGCGGACGACGAGGACACCCCCGAGCTCGGCCTGTCCGAGCTGCGGTTGCCGGCCGAGGCGTTCGTCCGGCTGGTCTACGGCCGCCTGGACGCCGAGCACACCCCAGCGGTCGACAGCGCCGGGGTGGACCTTGATGAGCTACGGAAGCTGTTCCCCGGTTTCTAACCGCGGGACCAGCCGACGATGACGGTGGCGTCCAGGTCAGCCGACCTGGCCACCCGGGTGGTCAGGCCACCGGCGGCGAAGGCCGCCCCGGCCGCGGTCACCTGCCGCTCGCTGGTCTCGATCAGCAGGTGACCGCGGCCGGGGGCCAGCCACCTCGGGGCCCCGGCGGCGACCCGGCGCAGCAGGTCGAGACCGTCCGTACCGCCGTCCAGGGCGGCCAGCGGCTCGTGCGCGCGGGCTTCTGGCGGCAGGAAGCCGATCTCGCCGGTCGGGACGTAGGGCACGTTGGCGACCAGGATGCCGACCTGGCCTCGTAGCCCGGCGGGCAGCGGCTCGTACAGGTCACCGGTGTAGACCTGGCCCCGGAGGTTCTGCCGGGCGCAGCGCACGGCGGCCGGGTCGATGTCGGCCGCGTGTACCTGCGCCCGGTCCACGGCCGCCGCCAGCGCGGCCCCGATCGCGCCGGCCCCGCAGCACAGGTCGACGATGACCTCCCCCGGCCGGGCCAGGGCGACGGCCTGCGCGACGAGGAACTCCGTGCGCCGCCGCGGCACGAACACGCCGGGGGCCACCGTGATCCGCAGGCCGCAGAACTCCGCCCAGCCCAGGACATGCTCGAGCGGCTCGCCCGCCGCGCGCCGGTCCACCATGGCCTCGAGCTCGGCCGGCGTCCGCCCCGCCGACATCAGCAGCCGGGCCTCGTCCTCGGCGAAGACGCAGCCGGCCGCGCGGAGCCTGCCGGCGATGTCAGCCTCAGCCGGCGCTGTCACCGGAGCCGGACATCAACGAGCGCAGCACGTACTGCATGATGCCGCCGTGCCGGTAATAGTCCGCCTCACCTGGCGTGTCGATCCGCACCTTGGCGCGGAATTTCTTGCCGTCGGCTGACACCACGACTTCGTTCGGAATTTTTCCTGAATTTATCTCTTCGATACCCCGGATGTCGAAGGTCTCGTGGCCGGTCAGGCCCAGCGAAGCCGCGGACTCGCCCGGCTGGTACTGCAACGGCAACACGCCCATGCCGATCAGGTTCGACCGGTGGATGCGCTCGAAGGATTCGACCAGGACCGCGCGGACCCCGAGCAGCAGGGTGCCCTTGGCGGCCCAGTCGCGGGACGAGCCCGAGCCGTACTCCTTGCCGCCGAGCACGATCAGCGGGGTGCCCGCCTCGATGTAGCGGCGGGACGCGTCGTAGATCGGCAGCTGGTCACCGTCCTTGGTGGTCACGCCGCCTTCGGTGCCGGGCGCGAGCTGGTTGCGCAGCCTGATGTTGGCGAACGTGCCGCGGATCATCACCTCGTGGTTGCCGCGGCGGGACCCGTAGGAGTTGAAGTCGCGCCGCTCCACGCCGTGCTCGGTCAGGTACTTGCCGGCCGGGCTGTCGGTCTTGATCGCGCCGGCCGGGGAGATGTGGTCGGTGGTCACCGAGTCGCCCAGCATGGCCAGCACCCGCGCGCCGGTGATGTCGCTGACCGGCTCTGGTTCGGTCGGCATCCCGTCGAAGTACGGCGGGCGGCGCACGTAGGTCGACCCCTCGTCCCAGGCGAAGGTGTCGCCCGCCGGGATGTCCAGGCCGCGCCAGTTGTCGTCGCCCTTAAAGACGTCGGCGTAGTCCCGGGTGAACATCTCCTGCGCCACCGCGGTCTGCACGACGTCGGCGATCTCCTCCGCCGAGGGCCAGATGTCGGCCAGGTAGACCGGCTGGCCGTCGGTGCCTTCGCCGAGGGGCTCGCGGTTCAGGTCGAGGTCCATCGTCCCGGCCAGCGCGTAGGCGACGACCAGCGGCGGGGAGGCCAGGTAGTTCAGCTTCACGTCGGGGTTGATCCGCCCCTCGAAGTTCCTGTTCCCCGACAGTACGGCCGCCACGGCCAGGTCGTTGTCGTTCACCGCCGCGCTGATCGCCTGCGGCAGCGGCCCGGAGTTCCCGATGCAGGTCGTGCAGCCGTAACCGACCAGGTTGAAGCCGAGCTTGTCCAGGTAGGGCAGCAGGCCGGCCCGTTCGTAGTAGTCCATGACGACCTTGGAGCCCGGGGCCAGCGTGGTCTTGACCCAGGGCTTGCGGTTCAGGCCCTTCTCCACCGCGTTCTTGGCCAGCAGCGCGGCTCCCACCATGACCGACGGGTTGGAGGTGTTCGTGCAAGAGGTGATGGCGGCGATCACCACGCTGCCGTGGTCGACTTCGGTCTCGGTGCCGTCTTCGAGGGTGACCCGGCTGGGGCGGGACGCCCTGGTCCCGTCGCCCGAGGCCACCGGGTCCGAGGCGGGGAACGTGCCGTCCAGGCCGTTGTCCAGGCTGTCTTCTTCGACGTAGTTTGGCAGGGCGTCGCGGAAGGCGACCTTGGCGTCGGCGAGCGCGATCCGGTCCTGCGGGCGCTTCGGGCCCGCGATCGACGGGACCACGGTGGACAAGTCGAGGCTGAGCTCCTCGGAGTACCTGACGTCGTGGTGCTGGGCCTGCGGATCGTGCCACAGGCCCTGTTCCTTGGCGTACGCCTCGACCAGGGCGAGCTGCTCGCGCGGGCGGCCGGTCAGCGTGAGGTAGTCCAGCGTGTGCTGGTCGATCGGGAAGATCGCGCAGGTCGAGCCAAACTCCGGTGACATGTTGCCGATGGTCGCGCGGTTAGCGACTGGGACCGTGGCCACGCCGTCGCCGTAGAACTCGACGAACTTGCCCACCACGCCGTGCTTGCGCAGCAGTTCGGTGATGGTGAGCACCAGGTCGGTGGCGGTGGCGCCGCTCGGCAGCGCTCCGGTGAGCCGGAACCCGACCACCTTGGGGATGAGCATGGAGATGGGCTGTCCCAGCATCGCGGCCTCCGCCTCGATGCCGCCGACCCCCCAGCCGAGGATGCCGAGACCGTTCTGCATGGTGGTGTGCGAATCGGTGCCCACGCAGGTGTCGGGGTAGGCAACGCCGCCCGAGTTCATCACGACCCGGGCCAGGTACTCGATGTTCACCTGGTGCACGATGCCGGTACCCGGCGGGACCACCTTGAACTGGCTGAACGCGTCCTGACCCCAGCGCAGGAAACCGAACCGCTCGTGGTTGCGCTCGAACTCGATCTCCACGTTCCTGGTGAAGGCATCCGGGCTGCCGAACACGTCGGCCACCACGGAGTGGTCGATGACCAGCTCGGCCGGGATGAGCGGATTGATCTTCGTCGGGTCACCGCCCAGGGCCTGCATAGCCTCTCGCATCGCGGCCAGGTCCACGACGGCCGGCACGCCGGTCAGGTCCTGCAGGATGACCCGGGCCGGGGTGAACTGGATCTCGGTGTCGGGTTCGGCGCGCGGGTCCCACTGGGTCACCGCGCGGACGTGGTCGGCGGTGATGTTGGCGCCGTCCTCGTTGCGCAGCAGGTTCTCCAGCAGGATCTTCAGGCTGAACGGGAGGCTGTCCGATCCGTCCACGGCGTCCAGCCGGTAGATCTCGTACTGCTCGTCCGCGACCTTAAGCGCCGCTCGGCTGCCGAAGCTGTTCGCCGTCATCGTTCTGAGCCTCCTCGCTCGTACCGTACGGTCTAACTTACAGTATCTCGATATCAAGGTACTTGGCGAAGGGGGGGTGGGGCCGCCCTGGAGGCCGCGTCCTCGCTCGTGGCGGCAGGCGCGGCAGCTCGCGGGCGGGCTGGGGCTCGCGGGCTAGGGCTCGCGGGCGGGTTCCGGTGCGGCTAGGCGCTCGTGCAGGGCGCGGCTGGCCTCGGTCATCAGCGGCGGCACCCCGAGGTCGGTGAGCATGTCGGCGGCCGCTTCCATCTCGGCGGCACGGCGCACCGCGTGCCTGCGGGTGCCGTCGATGATCCGGGCCATCGTTCCGGGCGCCGGCGGCGGCGAGTTCGGCCGCGATATGCTCACGCAGCCACGGCTCGTCCCCGGCCGCCCGGGCGGCGTCCAGGGCCTCGACCACCGCCGCGGCCATGCCCTTGTAGAACACGCTGCGCAAGAGCTTCTTGCTGGCCGCGAGCCCGGCGGGCCCGTCGAGAACCTCGATGTCCGCGCCTAGCGGCCTCAGCACGGCGGCGAAGCGGACCGCGCCCTCGCCACTAGCGAGCATGGGGACACGCAAGCCCCGGCCCGGGACCGGGGCCATCATCGCCACGTCGGCCAAGGAGACACGAGCCGCGGCGGCGATGTCCGCCAACTGTCGTTTAGTCTCCGGCGAGGCGGTGTTCAGGTCGGCCCACAGCGCGTCCGGACGCAGGCCGGCCAGCCCGGCCGTCAGTGCGTCCCCGGCGGCTTTCGCGCTGTTGACGCTAGCACCAGGTCGGCCCCGCGGGCGGCGTCAGCCTCGCTGGCCGTGCCGGTGATGCCGTCCGCCGCGGTGACCGCCGGATCATAGCCCCGGACCTGGACGCCCGCCTGGATCAGGTCACGTGCGATCGCCGAGCCAGCCTCCCCTAGCCCGAGGACCGCGATGACCAGCGTGGGAGCGTCCTGGGTCACCATACGCGGGGTGGCTCGGCGACAGCACCCGCCCCGTGGGTGGCGTCCGGCTCGCCGCCGGCCGGCCCGGGGACGCCGGGATGGTCCGGCGTGACGGCACCATCGTGCCCGGCCCCGCAGGCTGCTTGAAGTAATCGCCGATCAACTCGCGCGGCTGGGCCAGCAGCTGGTCGAAATGCTTGTCGACGTTCTGCTCGCCGATCGCTTCCGGGGTCTGGTAAAACTCTCTGATCTGACTCGTCCTCGCGGGCGCCGGATTGCCCTCCGGCGGAGCCTGGGTGGCGGTGGAGTCCGGAGCGGGCGTCCGCCGCTGGGGGTCGCTGGAGGACACCAGCGGCTCGAACGGGCCACGCGTTCCGGCCAGCTCATGCGTTCCTGGCGGGTTGTCTGCGCCGGACAGGTCGTACCAGTATGAGGCGTCGCGCTCGTCCGCTCCGGACCCCGGGGCGGCATCCGCTTCGCGTGGTGTCCCGGTATTGGCTGGTGTCCCGGTAGACGTGCGCGTCGTCCGGCTCGTTCACCGCGGAGTCGCGCGGCGGCGCCGACCGGGCCGGGGTTCGCCGGGCGGGCCCGGGCACCCGGCCGAACCGGGGTATCGGCCGCGCGAATCACCGGTGCGTACCCGCCGTCGAACTGCCCAGCCGGGTCATCGGGCTCAGCGGGACGGGCCCGGCCCGGTAGCCCGGGCCACCCGCTGGCCACCCGCTCCACCTTGCGGGCGGCGGGCAGACGAACCTGGGTGCAGCGGGTTAACCGGCTCGCGCCTCGGGCCACCCGGCCGCGCCGGACCAGGAGGTCGCGAGCCTTCGGGGGAGGGACCGCGAGGGGCGGCGGGGCCGGAGGACGCGGCGCCCCCGTAGGGCGTCGCAGGCCCATAGGACGATGCGGGCCCCTGAGGTTGGGGATACCCCTGGGGTTGGGAGTGGCTCTGGGGTTGGGAGTGGCTCTGATGAGGGGGGCCCTGATGAGGAGTGTGCCCGTGAGACGAGGGGGGGCCATAGGACGGAGCTGACCTGCGAGGCGGAGGGGGTCCGGGATAGGGCGGGGGCATGTTGGGCCGAAAAGGCCCGGGATGCGGAGAGGCCAGGTGGGGCGAAGGGGGGGCGTAGGGCGATGCGGGCCCGTGGGGCGGAGGAGGACCATGGCGCGGCATGGGCTCGTGTGGAGGCATGGCGTCGCGAGCGGGCCCGGCGTCGCGAGGGGGCACGGGTCGCGAGGGGGGCCGCGGTGCCTCTGCGGCACGCGGGCGGTCACCGGGCGGTACGGGCCTGCCATCTCCCGGCGCATGGGATACCCGGCCGGGGCCGGCAGAGCTCATTCCCGTCTGATACACCGGGCGCGGAGGCTGAGTTCCGGGGCGCCCCGCCCGAGGCCGGTCCTGGGTCCAGCCGACCCCTGGAGCACCGGCCATCGGCGGCGCAGGCGCGTCATGGGTCGGCGAGCCGGTGTACGGATCCGGGATCCGGGCCGCCTTCGGGCCTCGCTGAGGCTCTTCCTGCCCTGGCGCTGCCCGGGGAACCGTACGCTCCGGGACTGGGGACCGCGCGGGTCCCCCGCGGCCCCCTGTCCCCGAGCCCGCAGGTCTTCCGGCCCACGGGTATCCCTGGGCAGGTCGAGCAAACCGCCAGGGGAATACACGCTCGTCGGATTCAGGACACGCGACCGGGCCGAACGTCTTCCTAGCCCGCGCCCATGCCGGGCGCTGCCATGGTCCGCCTCGGACACCCTACGGCGTAGCCGTCCGCGGATGAACGCGGCAACCACCAGAACGACCAGGCCGAGCGCGATACCGGCCGCGCCCACATCCAACTCCACGCGGCCCGTACCGCCCCCCGGCGCCCTCGTCACGGAGCGCGTAGCCAGCACCAGGATCACGCCGAGCGTGACCGCTGCGGCGCCCGCGACCGACAGGACGACGACAAGTCGCATCCTTCTGCCGGTAGGGGTATCAGAGCGCACTGCTCAACCATCGCATCGCGGTTACCGCCCCGCAAGCCATATGGCTAGGTGTAACCATTACGGCCGTTATTGCTGAGCGTTACCGCACGAGGTGACGCTCTTTCGTCCCGCCGGTGCTGCCACTAGGACGGCTGAGCTGGCACTTTAAGTCGATCCCCGCAGACTGGGCCAACCGCCGCCGCTCCCGGGCGATACGTTATGTAGATGACGACTCAGGCGGATAAATCGCGAGAGTTCCTTGCCCTGCACCGGGCCGGTCAGCCCCTCCTACTGCCGAATCCATGGGACCTCGGGTCGGCCAGGTTGCTCGCGTCGCTCGGCTTCAAGGCCCTGGCCACCACAAGTTCCGGTTTCGCGGCCTCGCTGGGTCGCCTTGACGGCTCGGTCAGCCAGGAGGAAGCGCTAGTACACGCCGCGGTCATCGTCGCGGCCACGGATCTGCCCGTGTCCGCCGACCTGGAGAATGCCTTCGCGGACGAGCCCGCAGGCGTCGCGGAGACGATAAGGCTAGCGATCGATGTCGGCCTGGCAGGCGGATCGGTAGAAGACTTCACCGGACGGGACGAGGACCCTATCTACGCCGTCGAGCTCGCCACCGAGCGTGTCGCGGCGGCGGCCGAAGCCGCGCATGCAGGCCCGGTCCGTTTCGTACTAACCGCCCGCGCCGAGAATTTCCTGCATGGCCGCCCAGATCTGGCCGACACGATCGCCAGGCTGCAGGACTACGCCGAGGCGGGAGCTGACGTCCTGTTCGCCCCTGGCCTGCGCAGTGTGCAGGACATCCGCCAGGTGATCCGGGAGGTCGACCGCCCGGTCAACGTGCTTGCCCTGGAGGGCATGCCGCCCGTGGCCGAGCTGGCGGAGGCCGGGGTCAGCCGGATTTCGATAGGCGGCTCGTTCGCGTTCGCGGCCCTGGGCGCGCTCGTCGCTGCCGCCACCGAACTGCGCGACCATGGCACCTACGGCTTCCAGACGGCCAGCACGCTGGGCCGGTCAGCTGTCCGCCGTGCGTTTAGCTAAGAGGTCACGCAAGTGGGGCTCTCTTCATGGACCCGGATCGCGGATGTCCGGTCACGATCACGTTGGCGCCGACCCGGGCCTGCGCGCTGACCTGGAACGCCGCCAGACCGGTTACGTGCTGGCGGTGGCAGCCAGCCACCCGGTGGCCACCGCTACTACGACTGGGCCTGGCGGCTATCGACCCGGGCCTGCCTTGCTCACCGCTGGCTGCTGATCCGCCGCAACCGCCGCCAGCCGGTCAGATCCCGCTCACCCGCAACGAGATAGCCGCGCTGTTCCGCCCGCTGATCACCAGCCCGGCCCAGACATCCGGCACCGGCTGCGATGGTCCGCTTGGCGGCGGCGCCAGCAGCCCCGCGCCAGAACCTGTCACTACCAGCGGCAAGGCCGCCCGCCATGAAGGCATGGCTGGCGGCGCGAAGTCCGCCCGAGACCAGTGCGGCCGTCCCGCGGGGGTGATTGACTGCCTGCGTGTATAAGCCCGGCTTTACCCAGCCGCCGCAATCGTGGCGGGAGTGGTGGCCCTCCGCGACCGCCTCACACTCGGCTGGCACCAGGACATCGAGGCAGTCACCCTGCTCACCCTGTACGAGGGCGACGTGTGCTGGGGGTGCGCCAAGAGCACCTGGCCGACGAAGACCCGCCGGTAGATGCCTGGCTTCTGGACCCCCGCAGCCATCGGTCCCCACGCCGGCGGCGCCGGCACACCCCAGCCACCAGCCAGTTCGCTTTGCAGCACCTGATCGCCACCTGCACGCCGTGACGGCGGCGGTTCACCGGGAGCCTGCCACCTTCCCCCGAGCTGGCCGAGCGGCTCCGGAACATCGGGCGGAGCTCAGCATCGACCTGGGCGGCCAGATCCTCATCGAAGACAACGACCTGATCATCACGGTCGGCAAGTCCCTATGGACTCCCGATGAGGAGACCGGCATCACCGTCGAGGCCGAGATCGAGCAAGCCGGACCGCCTCGATCCCGCAACTTCTTGTTGACATCGCCCGCAGCGGCGGAGGATGTCTCACGGCGCCTTCACCGGCCTACGCCACCTATGACCTACCCGCCACACTCAGCCGCCAGGTCACGAAGTCCGGTTGGAGTACTAGATGGCGTCCATCCCGGATGCACCTGAACCTGCGCAGCACCGGTCACACGATGGCATGTCAGCTGTCCGGTAACTAGCAGTACATACACCTTTTCGCCGCACCAGCGCCGCACGCCTCTACATTCACTTACCGGACAATGGCCACATCCGCCGCGCCCAATGGCGGCGTCATTCACGTAACACCAATACCAATTTCCGGAACCGGCCGGCAAATATCGTCCGATACGGCGTGGTGTTCCCGTAAATGTCATACCCGCCGTCTAGAATCGAACTAGTAAACCAAACAGCGCCGCCTGAGCGCTCCTTGAGCCTTCTCCTGGTCCGTGACGGAGGTGACCCCGGTGACCCAGCCCACCCCGGCCATCACCAGCCCCGCCCACGCCGCCGCCCTGGCCCGGGCCGGCCTGCGCTACCTCGCCGCCGCCGACCCCGCCCAGATGAGCATCCAGACCCAGGCCGAGTGCCTGCGCGACCTGGAACAGATCACCGCCATCACCACCGCCGCCCGCACCACCGTCCTCGGCGGGTTCACCGCCGCCCGCGGTCACACCGAGGACGCCGACTACAGCCCCCGGTCCTGGCTGATCCACAAGACCCGGATCACCAAAGGCGCCGCGACCGGGCACACCGCCTGGACCCGCCGGGCCCGCGCCCACCCCCGCATCCTGGCCGCCCTGGCCACCGGGGACCTCACCGAGTCCTACGCCCGCACCCTGTGCACCTGGACCAGCAAGCTCCCCGACGACTCCCGTGATACCGCGGACGCGATCCTGGTCGCCGCCGCGGTCCAGGGGATGGACCTGCGGGACCTGGCCATGCTCGCCGCCGAGATCACCGCCCGCGCCTGCCCCCCACCACGACCCGGACACCAGCTTCGACGACCGCGCGGTCCGGCTGGACACCACGTTCGCACGGTGCCGGGGTGCTGTCCGGGGACCTGACGCCGGAGTGCGCGGCGCTGGTGGAGACGGTGCTGGCGGCGCTGTCGGCGCCGCGGGGCGCGGAGGACGGCCGCAGTCACGCGCAGCGGTATCACGATGGCCTGGCGGAGGCGATGCACCGGCTGGTCAGCGCGGGGCTGCTGCCCGAGCGGGCCGGGCAGCCCGCCCGGGTCTGGGCGCATATCTCCCTGGCCGACCTGATGGTGATGGATGGCAGCTCCCCGCTGCAGGAGGAGTGGGCTGAGCGGGTCCGGGCCCGGTGGGCCGGGCACCGCGCCGCCGCGTCGGTCGCCGGCGGGGACGGCGCCGCCTGGCTGGACGGCGACGCGGCGGAGGGGTTCGCGTGTGATGCGTCGGTGACCCCGGTGGTGTACGGGGAGGTCAGCTACCCGGTCCTGGATGACCTGGTCCGCCTGTGCCTCCAGCTCGCCCGCCACCGCACCCCCGGCCCCGCCGCCCCCGCCGCACCCCGCCCCCGCCCCCGCTCCGCTGCCCCTGCCGGCGCCCGGTCCGCGACCCTGCCCTTCCTGCCCCGCCGCCCCGCCGCCCCGGGCACCCCGGCGGGGCCGAGCCGGGAGGCGCTGGAGCTTGCCATCATCGGCTGTGCTGTCGCGCTGGTCTCCGGGCCGGGCGGGCTGGCGTCGGTGCTGCGGCAGGGGCTGCTGTGCCCGCGGCTGGCCGGGCCGAGCCTGCCGCTGGATGCGGGCTCCAGCGACCATGTCCCGGCCGGGATCCGCAACGCGGTCAGGGCCCGGGACCAGCACTGCCAGTGGCCCGGCGGCTGCCACCAGCCCGCCTCGGGCTGCGAGGTCCACCACCTGCGCCGCAAAGCCCGCGGCGGCCTGACCAGCCTGGATAACTGCATCTTGGTGTGCTGGTACCACCATCACGTCGCCATCCACCGGATGGGCTGGACCCTGATCCGCCACCCCGACGGCACCACCACCGCCTGGAACCGGGACCACACCAAGGTCCTGCGCAGCCACAGCCCACCCGCCCGCGCCGGATAACCCCAGCCAGCACCGGATGCCGCCCCCCAGAGCGGCGGCGGCATCCGGTGCTGCACGGCGTCCTATTTCCCCCGTCGCCCTTGGGGGTCAATTTCATCGCGGACATACGAGCCTGACGGCCCCGTCGGCGGTGGCTCAGCGCCCGGCCGAGCGGGCGTGGTCGGCGATGATGAGGCCGATGATCTGGCGCGGGCTGTACCGCCATCCGAACTGGCGGGCTGCGGCTTGCGCGTCGCCTGCTTCCTTTTCCCGGCCGAGGTTGACGAGTGCTTTCCAGAGGGCCCAGCCGCGGCCGCGGTTCCAGGTGGCCTCGTCGAGGTGCAGGCCGCGGCGGAATGCCGCAGCGCTGTCATCGGTGAAGAACTCCCATTCCATGACCAGGTCGTAGGCCGGGTCGCCGACGGCCACGCCCCCGAAGTCGATGATCGCGTGCAGTGCCCCGTCCGCGACAAGTATGTTCGATGCGGCCAGGTCCCCGTGCACCCACACCGGCGCGCGCTCCCACGTGCTGGCCATGGCGGTGTCCCATACGCCGGTGGCCGCCCTGGCGTCGATGTCATCTGCGGTCAGGCGGATGAGCTGCCGGGTCTGCTCGTCCCAGGTGGCGAGCGGGCCTGCCCGGAAGAAGTTGTGCGACCCGGCTGGCGGCCCGTTACTGGGGTCGATGGCCTGCAGCGCGTCGAGGAAACCCGCGAGGCCGGAGGCAAACCCGGCCAGGTTGGCGACCTGGGCCGTGCTCGCGGGCTCGCCCTCGATCCAGCGGTAGACCGACCACGGCCTAGAGAACCCGTCGCTTGGGCGTCCCATCGCTACCGGCTCCGGGATCGGCAAAGGCAGGTGCCGGGCCAGGACCGGCAGCCAGCGATGCTCCTTGGCGACCTGCGCGACACAACTGTCGGCGCTCGGAAGGCGGAGGGACAACTCGTCGCCGAGCCGGAATGTGGTGTTGTCCCAGCCGTTGAGCGTGACCGGCGTGACAGGCAGGTCCGCCCACTGGGGGAACTGCGCCGCGACCAGCCGGGCAGCGACGTCCGCGGTGATCTCATCCGTGTCCACGGCGACGATCATTCCTCAATGACCGCCGGGAGGTCGAGGTGGGAGTCGCTGCCTAGGAAGTCTCCTCCGCGGGGGCCCGTACCTGGTGAAGCAGGAGGCATCGTGGCCGGCCATGGCGACCCGATCCGGTGGCCGGCCGGGATGACGGCGGAGACCGGCAGCAGTGGCACGGTGAGGCCCATGAGGTTCCCTGGAACTACGCGAAGGGCGTCCGACCGGGCGAAGGTTCGTGATACCCCCAGGCGCGCCGGTTCAGCGGGACCGGTTGTCCTGCGGTGCAGGAAGCGCAGGCAGCCTTCCGTCAGGTAGCTGACGTGGCCGTCGGAATCGACGTCTTCGAGGTAGACGTAAATCGCGCCGTCGGTACCGGACGTAGCCAGGCGCATCGTCACGACCGGGAACCCATGGACATAGACGTCGGCGGGCAAAGACCCGCTGGTGAAGGTAAGCAGCCTGTCATCGGCATGCTCGCGGTCGGGGTAGGCAGGCGCCCGGCCCAGGTCGATGGCGAGCCACCTGTTCGTGGTCCCGGTGGAGGTCGTGACGTCTACGTGGTGGGTCACGGTCCCCGCTACGCCCGCCTCCCGCGTCAGGCCAGCCATCGGACCGAGGTACCACCGCCGCGTTCCGACATCCGCGGGCGGCCAGGAAGCGACCGTCTGCCATGCGGCTGTGCCCAGGGTGCCGAACGTCAGGGTGCTCGCTCCCCCGCGCTTACCATCTCGCTCCAGGTAACTGGCGAAGAACTCAACGAGGCGGCGATCCTGGCTTCCTGGGCTCAGCGGGTCATGCTCCGCGATGCCGGAGGGTCGCAGGGTGTCGGCGAAGCTACCGCCACCGTGGCCCCAGGGCCCGATCTCGACCTGCTGATGACTGGCCTGGGTCACGAACCGTGTCAGCGCCCCCGCCGCGAAGCCGCCGTCAAGCCAGCCCGCGCGCACCAGCACCGGGACGCCCGAGGATGCGATCGCCGGCCCGAAAGCGGCGGGCGAGGTGGCCTCCCAGTCCAGACCGGCGGCCCGGTCATCACGGAACGGAACCCGGCCCATCAGCGCATGCACGTCGGCGTTCGCCTGATGCTCGCCGATAGCGGCGGCGAGCAAGTCCGGCCCGTCCGGCCCGTCCACCGGCTTGGGCGGCAACGGCAGCGCGATCGTCTCCGCTGGCTGCCCGGTGATCGCCGCGAGACGGCCGAGCGCCCCGGTAACGCCGTCCTTGAGCTGGCTTTCATACATCCACCGCGCGTACCAGCTATCGGTGCCGCACCCGCCCGGATAGAACAGCTCGCGGTAGGGGTCGTACGGGCTGAACAGCGCCGCCACCGCGACCAGGTGAGGATGGCCACCAATTCGGCCGCCTGGCCTTCGTAGGAGGTGCCGTAGACCGCGACCCGGCCGTTCGACCAAGGCTGCGCGGCCACCCAGCCGATCAGCTCGCCGTAATCCTTGATCTCCCGCTCGCCGAGTTCGCTGGTGCGCGTGCCGAACGACGCCCCGGTGCCGCGAGCGTCCACCACCACCAGCGCGAATCCCGCGCGATTGAACAGATCCCCCGCCGCCGCGTTGGTGTCCGCTTCCGGTCCGGGTTCTTGCGGTGCCTCAGCACGGTGATAGCGGGTCACCCGCATGACCGTGCCAACCGTGCCTCCCGCCGCCGTGCGTTCCACCGGCAGCCAGATATCCACGGCCAGCCGCACGCCGTCCCCGGCCGGCACGTACGCCGACTGGAGACGACGCGACATGTCAACCATGACCGTTACACCTGCGGTGACACCTCGGAGGCGATCAGCTCCAGGTGATCGAGGTCCTCGAGGTCGAGCACCTGCAGGTAGACACGTTCCGCTCCGATCTCGGCGAACTCCGCGATCTTGGCCGCCACCTCACCCGGCGTCCCGCCAATCGCGTTTTCCCGCAGGTCTTCCGGATCTTGGCCGATGGCGGCCGCCCGCCGGCGGAACTCGGCTTCGTCCTTGCCGCAGCACACCGTATGGGCCACCGAGTAGGTCATCGAATCGGGATAGCGGCCGATGGCCTCGCAGGCCGCACGGGTGCGCGCGAACGCCGCCGCCGAATCCGGTACGGAATGAAACTGCGCGTTGTACTCATCAGCGAACCTGGCGGCCAGCCCCGGCGTGCGCCGAGGTCCGGTGCCGCCGACCAGTACCGGCGGACGCGGGCGCTGGGCTGGCTTGGGCAGCGCGGGCGAATCGGTCAGCCGGTAGTAGGCGCCGTCGAAGGAGAACGTCTCGCCTTCCCCGGTGGCCCAGAGCCCGGTGATGATGGCGAGCTGCTCCTCCAGCCGCCCGAACCGCTCGCCCAGCGGCGGAAAAGGTATCCCGTACGCCGTGTGCTCGGCCTCGAACCAGCCAGTGCCGAGACCGAGCTCGACCCGGCCGCCGCTCATGTGGTCGACCTGGGCCACGCTGATGGCCAGCGGACCGGGCAGCCGGAACGTCGCCGCGCTCACCAGCGTCCCAAGCCGGATCCGGCTGGTCTCCAGGGCCAGGCCGGCCAGCGTGACCCACGAGTCTGTCGGCCCGGGAAAACCCGAACCTTCGCCCATGGTCAGGTAGTGGTCGGATCGGAAGAAGGCATCGAACCCGAACTCCTCCGCGGCCAGCGCCACCCGGCGCAGCGTCTGGTAGTGGGCTCCTTGCTGCGGCTCAGTGAAGATCCTCAGTTTCATCGTTCCATACTGCCAGGGCCAGGAGAATCATCCGGGTCTCCCAGCACGAAAAGCCTGTCCCAGGCCACCTCACCCGCACTGGTGCGACGACCCAGCCAGCGCGCACCGGTCTGGGAGTAGCAGGGAGCTAAGGTAGGCGTGGCCATCGCGGGGCGCACCGCCTCGATGATCACCATGACGGCCCGCCCCGAGCCAAGACTCTCCTCGCCCGCTCGCATCGCCTTGACACGATTGTCGGTGATGCCCATAGCGACCGAGCATTCCGGGGTATCCGGGCTTTCAGGGGTTCCGCCGCTCAGCGCGGTCCAAGCGTAAAAGATCATGACCTGCTCTGGAATCTGGCTCCGTGGCCGTGGCGGCCCTGACGATTTCCGACGGTAACGCACCATTAGGTTTCTCGTCTAATCTCGACTAGTGTCGAAGCGTTGCGATTGGCAATATTGCCAATCGAGTACGGTACGAGAGTGTCGATAAGTGACGAATCGGACCCAAGAGCCTACGTAAGACTGGCTGCGCGGCTACGGCGGGAGATCGCAGAGGGCACTCTCGCGCCTGGCATGCCGACGCCGTCCATCACCACTCTCAGCCAGCAGTACGGGCACGCCAGGCAGACGTGCGCCAAGGCGCTGCGCACGCTGGAGGACGAGGGCTTGCTGACCCGCATTCCGGGCTTGGGCTATTACGTAACCGCCGGGTCCGGCCCCGCCAGCGCCTAGGCAGTAGGCCTAGCCGCGCTGGACAGCGGCCACGAGGCGCGCGGTGACGCTCATGGCTGCCACGAAAGTTAAGCGGGCGGAAAACGACGCCCACCTACCCAGTACCCTGGCCTACGGCCACGGTCCCATGAGGTAGCGGCGCCCCACCAGTCCCAGATGACCCAGCAGCGACCCGCGTCATGGCTCAGGCGGACCCCGGCGCCCTTCCCCGGGGACCACAGGCACCCATAGCCCCAGCGTCATCACCAGTGGCCCGTCTGCGCCGGCCGGTATGAGCTCGATGTGCCATCGGTCCCCTTAGAGGGGGCCCGATGGCACTTTGAGCTCTTGGAAGGCGCGAAGGCGCGAAGGCGCGATGCGGGAGGGGGCGATGCGGGAGGGGGCGAGGGTTAGCGGGGGAGGTAGCGGGCGGGGTTAGCGGGGGGAGCTAAGGGGCGGGGCGGGGGGAGCTAAGGGGCGGGGCGGGGGAGAGGGTGGCGAGGCATTCGACGTGGTGGGTCATCGGGAACGCGTCAAAGGCACGCAGGCTGTCCAGGGTCCAGCCGCGTGCGCTCAGCAGGCCGATGTCGCGGGCCAGGGTGGCCGGGTCGCAGGACACGTAGGCGAACCTGGCCACGCCGTGGCCAGGCTGACCGAGATAATCGATGACCTCGCGGGCCAGGCCGGCCCGGGGCGGGTCGGCCACCACCAGGCGGGCGGGCGGCAGCGCACCCGGCTGGTCGCCGCGGCTCAGGACCGCGGCCACGTCACCCTTGTGCACCCGTGCCCAGGGCCACTCGCGCAGATTGTGCCGGGCGTCCCGGACGGCGGCGCTGTCGGACTCGACCCCGATGACCGTCCCGCGTGGCCCGACCGCCTGGGCCAGCGATCCGGCGAACAGCCCCGCGCCGCAGTACAGGTCGAGCGCCACGTCCCCGGGCTCGGGCTTGAGCGCGGCCAGGATGGCGCCGGTCAGCACCTCGGCCGCGGCTGGGTGGACCTGCCAGAACGCGCCCACGCTGACCCGCCAGTCGCGCCCGGCGGCCCGCTGGCTCAGGTAGGAGTGGCCGCGCAGGGGCGTCAGCCCGCGGTTTGCGGCTCCGACCCGGCGCAGGACGGAGTCCGCCCCGGTCAGCTCCGGGGGGCTGGAGGGGGCACCCGGCCGGGAGGGCGCGCGGGCCTCTCCCCTTCGGGCGCGCGCGGCCCGGGGTGATGACGGCGGCCCGTTCGCCCGAACCCGGCGCGACCAGGCCCTCGACTGAGACGGTGCCGGGCCAGCGCTGGCCGGTGATGCCGAGATCGGTGATGCCGGGATGGGCGATCAGGCACTGGCCGACGTCGATCACGTCATGCGAGCGGTGCGCGCGCAATCCAGCCATGCCGTCCGCCCGGACGGCGAACTGGACCCGCGTACGCCAGCCCAGGCCTGCGGTGGGCTCGGCCGGGTCCTGGTCACCGGGCAAGGGCTCAACCGTGACGTCGCAGTCGAGGCCGGCCAGACGCTTGAGCTGCTGGCGGACGACGGCGGCCTTCAGCGCCCGCTGCGCGGGCAGGGTCGCGTGCTGCCAGTCACAGCCGCCGCAGCCGCCGGGATGCGCGTGCGGGCAGGGGGCCTTGATGCGGTCAGCCGACGGCGTCACGATGTCGACCGCGTCGGCGCGGGCCAGATGCGACGTGACCTCGGTGATCCGGGCGAGAACGGTCTCCCCGGGCAGTGTGTGCCGGACGAAAACGACCGGTCCGTCCTCCGGCCGCGCCACGCACCAGCCGCCATGAGCCACGTCCCTCGTCGTCAGCTCGACGACCTGACCCGCCCGGTATTCCACCATGAATGCGGCGACGTGGTCCCGGCGTCAGGCCGGAGGGAACGCCGCTCACCTCCCCAGAATGTCGATGTTGCGCGTTATGTCCCGGTACCGGCTGTTCCCGCGCCCGCCCACGAAATGGTACTGCGAAACTATGACGCCCTCGTTATGCCACGCACGGTGGCATCCTGCACCCCAGGCGGGGCAGGATGCCATCTGAGGGCATACCTTGGGCGAGACATCCCTTCACCGGGGACCCGCTCACTCTCGTGGAGGGACGGCCGTGCACATCGTGATCATGGGCTGCGGACGGGTTGGGTCGACGCTCGCCCACATCCTTGAGGACCGGGACAACACCGTGTCGGTCATCGACAGGGACCCCGAGGCATTCCGCAGGCTCGGCTCGGCGTTCAAGGGCGACCGGGTGACCGGGATCGGCTTTGACCGGGCCGTGCTCACCCAGTCGGGGATCGAGCGCGCGGACGCCTTCGCGGCGGTCAGCAGCGGCGACAACTCCAACATCATCGCGGCCCGGGTGGCGCGCGAGACGTTCGGCGTGCAGCGGGTGGCGGCCCGCATTTATGACCCGCGGCGAGCCGAGGTCTACGAACGGCTTGGCATCCCCACCGTGGCCACGGTGCGCTGGACCGCCGACCAGATGCTGCGCAAGCTGCTCCCCGAGGGCGGCGAGCCGCTGTGGCGGGACCCGACCGGGAGGATCGTGCTGGCCGAGATCGCCTTCTCTCCCCGCTGGATCGGCGAGCAGGCCAAGGCGCTGGAGTCGAGCACGATGACCAGGATTGCCTTCGTGGACCGGCTCGGCCAGGCGTTCGTGCCTGATCCGGGGACCGTCCTGCAGGAAGGGGATGTGCTGCACGTGGTAGCCAAAGAGGACGACCTGGACCGGATCGCGGCGGCCTACGCGGCCCGGGGAGGCGAGCACTGATGCGGGTAGCGATCGCGGGAGCCGGAGCGGTCGGCCGCTCCATCGCGGGCGAACTGCTGGAGAACGGGCACGAGGTGCTGCTGATCGACCATTCCCCCAGGGCGATCAAGGTAGACAGCGTGCCCCGGGCGGAATGGCTGCTCGCCGACGCCTGCGAGATCAGCTCGCTGGACGACGCGGCGCTGCAGAGGTGCCAGGTGGTGATCGCCGCCACCGGTGACGACAAGGCGAACCTGGTGATCTCGCTGCTCGCCAAGACCGAGTACGGCGTGCCCCGCGTGGTGGCCAGGGTGAATCACCCGGACAACGAGTGGCTGTACAACGAATCGTGGGGCGTGGACGTCGCGGTCTCGACGCCGAGGCTGCTTTCCGCGCTGGTGGAAGAGGCGGTCAGCGTCGGTGACCTGGTACGGCTGATGACCTTCGGGCAAAGCGAAGCGAGTCTGGTCGAGCTGACCATGCCGGACGATGCCCCGCTGGTCGGCCAGCGGGTCGGCGGCATCGAGTGGCCCGCGGACACCTCGCTCGTCGCCATCTTGCGCGAGAGCCGGGTCCTGGTACCGCAGGCCGACGATCCGCTGCAGGCCGGTGACGAGCTGTTCTTCGTGACCAGTGAGGACGTCGAGGAGGAACTCGCCCGGCTGCTCAGTGCAGGCTGAACGAACCGGGCGGGCTGACCGGCCGGCTCCTAGCGTGTCTCGGTGAACTCGGGGCCGCGGTCGAAGGGGTTCAGGTCGGTGCGGAACTTGTTCTCCTCCGCCGTCTCCCCCTCCGCCGCGGCGGCCTGCTCCTCGAGCGCCTGGCGTGCCTCGGGCGGCAGCCGGAGCTCGAGGATCTCCCGCGGCGGTACCGGGTGGTCGCCCCGGACCACCACGGTGTCCCGGAAGATCTCCTCGAGCAGGTCGGCCTGCTCGTCGCCGGCCGCGGCCGGGCCGGTGAACAGGCCGCGCAGGAACCAGCGCGGACCGTCGAAGCCGATAAACCTGACCAGCCGCAGGCCCGAACGCCGGCTGGCCGGGTTCCACCGGCACCTGAGCGGTCAGCTCGACGCCGAACGATCCTTCTGATTCCTCGCTCTGCCCGCCCGCCGCCAGCACCTCGGCGGCGATCTCGGCCCGCACGTCGTCCCACAGCGCGTCCCGGCGCGCCGCGGCGAACGCCTGGATCTGCAACTCGCTTTCCCGGTACCTGACCGTTACCCAGGCACCGTGCTGTTCGGCCATGACGAGCTGGATCTCATGCTCGGGGCCAACCGGCACATGCAGGCTGCCGAGGTCCACTCGTTCCTGGGCGGGGTAAGGCTCCGTGGCGTCCCACGGGCCTCCGTCCGCACTCGGGGCTCCCCCGGACTGCGGCCCGGACGACTCGTCATCGAACGGCTCATCCTCGAGCTCGTCGCTGAACTCCCCGTCCTGGGGGTCGTCCTGGCCCGCGTCTGCTGAACGACGCCGACGAAACACTCCGCACGCTCCTTCTCGACTTCCTCTGGCGACATCAGGGCCGCATCGCTAACTCTGGTCGTGCTGCGACACCAGCCCGGTGCGTTCACCGCTGTACCCGCCGGTCGAGCCGTGGCCGCCATCGCCTCGGCTCGACCCGGGGAGCACCTCTACTTCGTGGAACACCGCTCGCTCCACCCGCTGAATGACCAGCTGCGCGATCCGGTCGCCTCGGGCGAAGCGGACCGCGCGGTCCCGGTCGGTATTGAGCAAGATCACCATGATCTCGCCCCGGTAGCCCGCGTCGACGGTCCCCGGCGCGTTCACGATCGTCACTCCGTGCTTGGCCGCCAGGCCGGAGCGGGGATGCACGAACGCCGCGTAACCGGCCGGCAGGGCGATCGCCAGCCCGGTCCGCACCAGCGCCCGCTCCCCGGGGCCTAGCTCGACGTCCTGCGGCCACGGCCAGGTCCGCGCCCGCGTCCCCCGGATGCGAGTACGACGGCAGCGGCATGCCCGGGTCCAGGCGCTTGATCAGCACGTCGGGTTCGGAACGCGACATCGAAGACTCCCTCCTGCTGGCACGCACGGTGAGGATAGCGCGACGTCGGGACACTGTCGCATCTTACGGGTCGCCTAGCTCGTCCGGTTCTGGGTCGCGGCGCCGCAGCTCGGGCAGCGCGCGGGTGATCACGGCGACCACCGGGATCGCGACCACGGCGCCCGGGATGCCGGCCAGCACCCCGCCGATCGCGAGGGAGAGGATGACCGCGAGCGGATGGAGCCGGATCACCCGGCCGACCACCTGCGGCTGGAGCAGGTGAGCCTCCAGCTGGTCCTCGATGACCAGCACGCCGAGCAAGATGATCGCGTCGACCCAGCCCTGGGTGGCCAGCGTCACCACGATGGCGAGTGTTCCCGCTACCAGCAAGCCCACCAATGGCACGAACGCGGCCAGGAAAACCAGCACGGCGAGCGGGAAAGCCAGCGGGACCCCCATGATCCACAGGGCCACGCCGACCACGATCGCGTGGATGGCCGCCACCGCCACCGTGCCGCGCATGTAGTACACCACGGCCAGCCAGGAGGCATGGCCGGCCCGGTCCACGCGCCGCGCGGTGTCGGGCCGCATCGCGCCGAGCAGCCAGTTCCAGATCCGTTCCCCGTCTTTGATGAGGAAGAACGTCACGAAGAGCATCAGCACAAGGCCGCCGAAGAACTCGGCCGCGATCTTGCCGCCGGTCACCACGGTGCCCTCCACGAGGGACCTGTGCTTGCTGAGGTAGCTGGGGATGTTGCCCAGGAGGTTGACGTTGGTGCTCTTCAGGTGGAAAGGCGGGCCGGACAGCAGCGACTCCACCCGCGTGGTGGTGTGCTTGGTCTCGGCCACCAGGCTCGGGTAATCCGCGGTCACCCGGTCGGTGACCAGCAGGCCCAGGCCGCCGAGCACGGCGGCGGCGATGAGCAGGGTGGCCCAGGTTGCGGCGAGCCCCGGCAGTCCGGCCCGGCGCAGCCGGGCGGTCAGCGGCTGCAGCAAGGCGGTGAGCAGCAGCGCGGCGATACACGGCACGACCACGATGTACAGGACACCAAGTATGCGCGCGATCAGGTAGATGGCCACGGCGAGCAGCAGCAGCCGCCACGACCACGCGGCTCCCGTCTGCAGCCAGCTGGGAACGCGGTCGTGCTCGGCTGCGTTCGCGCGCCGTTCCGGCATGTTGACCAGGGCTTGCTCGGGCGTACCCGGGCGGCCCGGCGGCCCGATCCCGCCAGGTCCCGGCGCGCCGACACGATTCTGCTCCCGTACGCCCTCACCCCTGGCGATTTGCTCCCGCGCCCCGGTGCCGCGGGCGATCCGGTCTTCCTCCGCCGTGGCGAAGTCGCCGGCCGGGCCGGGCCTGCCCGCGTCATCGGTCATGCTCACTCCGCTACCGCTCCCAGCGCGATCTATGCCGCCGCCGCTGACAAGGTTGCCCCGCCGCCTCAGCCCCCGCCACGACCGCATCTGACCAACTACTCTCGACTGCATGCTCGATTACCGCGAACAGCTCCGCGTACCGCTCGCCTGGTGGCTGCTCGCCGTGCCAACTGTCCTCATCTTTGGCGCCACGCTCTACGCCGGGCTACCCGAACCCTGGCCGGTCATCATCATGGCCGGGCTCACCGCGGGTTGCGCGGCGGCGCTGATCTCGTTGAGCAGAGCCCGGCTTGAGATCGGCGACGGGGTCCTGCGGGCCGGACCCGCGGTGCTGCCCGTGGCGGCCATCACCGAAGTCGTCTGCCTCGACCAGAAGCAAACCACACGGCTGCGCGGCCCGCGAGCCGATCCGGCCGCCCGGCTCTACTCGCGACCCTACCTGACGAGGTCCGTGTATCTGGCCGTCGATCCGGCGGCCGACCCCGCGGTGCCCTACTGGCTGATCGGGACGAGGCATCCGGCGGAGCTGGCCGCCGTCATCGAAAGGTGCCGGGCGCAAGCCGGTCACGAACCAGTGGCATGATTACGCGGATGAGGCCGGTGGGCAGGCCGCGGACGGGGCGAAAAAGGAGGAGCGGAATGGCTGACAAGAAGGACGAGAGGAAAGTAGATCTCGGCACCAAGGTCGTCAGCGCCGTGGCGGCCATGGCGGCCGCCTTCGTCGCACGCAAGGTGATCACCTTCGCCTGGACCAAGGTGGTCGGCAAGGAGCCACCCACGCACCCGGAGGATCCGCAGGTGCGCCTGCCTGAAGCGCTCGGCTGGTCCATGCTGACCGGCATCACCGTCGAAGCCGCGAGACTGCTCGCTACCCGGGCTGCGGCACGTAGAACGTACAGCGGCCCGGACGGCGAGCCTGTCAAAGCCGCGGACAGTTAAGCCGCGCACTCCCGGCAGACAAGCTGGCCATTGCGATCTTCGGCAAGCTGACTCCGGTGGTGCACAAGGAAACACCGCGAACACGTGAACTCATCGGCCTGACGGGGGATCACCCGGAACGAGAGTTCCTCGTTCGACAAGTCAGCCCCGGGCAACTCCAAAGACTCGGCAACGTCGTCAGGATCAAGATCGATGGTGCTTGATGACTTGTCCATCCGGCGCGCCTGAAGCTCCTGAAGACTGTCCTCAGTCAGGTCGTCGTCCGTCTTCCGCGGGCTGTCGTAGTCGGTAGCCATCTGAGTACTCCATCCCCCTTCATCCGTAGTGCGCTGTTGCTGCGCGGTTGTAACGCTTTCAAGGCCCTAGTTGTGCCCGATTCCGGCGGGGAATTCTGTCACGTTCGCGCCCGGCGCACACGCGGCACGCCGATAACTCATCATCCGTCTCGTTCCGTGCCGCCTGCCGATGATCGCCCCGGTATGCTAACGCATCCCGTGGTTAACCAGCATCCGCGTCCCGTTCCGGATTCAGCCTGGTCAGGAACGCATCAAGCGGCTGAAAGAGATCGGGACCCGCGGCTACCGCCATGGACGTGCTCTCCGCCCGGCCGGCGAGACCGCCGACCTTCGCGCCTGCCTCCCGGGCGATGAGGCCGCCGGCCGCATAGTCCCAGTAGTTCAGGCCGCGTTCGAAGAATCCATCCATTCGCCCGGCCGCCACCGAGCACAGGTCCACGGCGGCGGAACCACCGCGCCGGATATCCCGCACGTAAGGCAGGATCGCGGCGATCACTTCACCTTGGACCTGGCGGCGTCCCGAAGCGTACCCGAAGCCGGTCCCGATCAGGGCCTGTCCCAGCGGCACTCCCGAGGTGCAGTGCAGGGCCCGGGCGGCGCCGTTTCTGTGCAGCCAGGCGCCCTGGCCGGCCACCGCGGTGAAGGTCTCTCCGAAGCGGGGCACCTCCACCACGCCCGCGACCACGGTGCCGTCCACTTCAGCCGCGATGGACACGGCCCAGTCGGGCAGGCCGTACAGGTAGTTGACGGTGCCATCCAGCGGGTCCACCACCCAGCGAACCTGGCTGCGCCCGGCGGGGGCGCTCTGGCCGCCCTCCTCGCCAAGAACCGTGTCACCCGGCCGTACCTCGCGGATCCGCCCGGTGATCAACGCCTCGGACCGGCGGTCCATCGCCGTCACCACGTCGGTGGGGCTCGACTTGGTGTCGACCACCTCCGGGCGCGCCTCACCCCGCCAGGAAGCCAGCAGCCTGCCCGCCTCCCCGGCCGCGTCCACGGCGATCCGCAGCAGCGCGGCGGCGGCGGGCCGGTCCCGGCCATAACGGCGCGGTCCGACCGGACCCGGCCGGGGTATACCGGCAGCAGCCGGCCGGGCAGGTCTGATCCGGCACGCCGATGGCTCCCAGGGCTCCCGGGGGCGCCGCCGGGGCTAGGGCCAGGCGCTCCTGGACCAGTTCGGTGATCATCGACGCGAACCTGGGCCGGGCGCCTGGGGTGGCCGCCCGGGCGAACGCGAGCCCCAGCGACTCCGCCCGCTCGGCGGCCTCGACGTCCAGGTCGTGCCGGACCTCCATGTGGTCAGACACGAACCCGACCGGGACGACCACCACGGCTGCGGTCCCGGATTTCGCCAGCTCGCCGAGGTGGTCGCTCACGTCGGGTTCCAGCCAGGGCTGGGACGGCGGTCCGCTCCGGCTCTGGTACACGAGCGACCACGGGTGGCTGCCACCGTCGGTCCGTTCGGAAATAAGCCGGGCCGCCTCGGTCAGCTCGGCCACGTACCTGCGCCCGCCGCCCGGGCCGCTGGCATCTGCCATCGCCATCGGGATGCTGTGCGCGGTGAACACCAGGTGGGCTTGGTCCCGCACTCCGGCAGGAAGCGTGGCGAGCGCCGCGGCCGTGTTCTCGGCGAACGGCTCGATGAACCCCGGATGGTTGAAAAAGCGCCTGATCTTGTCGACCTCGGGGGCCCCGGGGCCCACCTCGGCGCGGGCGCGCTCGATGTCGTCCAGGTACTGCCGGCAGCTCGAGTAGGAACTATACGCCGAGGTGACGAAGGCGACGGCCCGCTTGACCCCGTCATCGGCCATGGTCCGCAGCGTGTCGGCCAGGTAGGGCGACCAGTTCCGGTTCCCCCAGTACAGCGGCAGCGACAGCCCGCTGGCCGCGAAGTCGGCCCGGACCGCGGCCAGCATGTCCCGGCACTGCTGGTTGATCGGGCTCACCCCGCCGACCGCGTCGTAGTGCTCTGCCACCCCGGCCAGCCGCTCCGGCGGGATACCGCGGCCACGGGTGACGTTCAGCAGGAACGGCATCACGTCGTCTGGACCTTCCGGGCCACCGAACGAGACAAGCAGGAACGCGTCGTAGGCCGGCATGGTCCTCCATCCAACCAGGACCGGCCCCGGGCCAGGTCTGCGGGCCAGGTCTGGGGGGCCAGATGGCGGAAAACTGATTGCTCCGGGCAACTATTGTGATGGTTATGGGGCAATGCGGCCGATGACCAGTGTCGACGACACGAAGCGGTCCCCCGCCCGGTTTTTGACGCGCTCGCTGGCGCCGTACGCGGAGATCTTCCGCATTCCCGGCGCCTGGCGTTTTTCCGCCGCCGCCGTGATCGGCCGGATGCCGATGTCGATGTTCGGGCTTGGCACGGTCCTGCTCATCGCGGCGGGCACCGGCCGGTACGGCGTGGCGGGCACCGTGTCCGCGGTCGGCTCCCTCGGTTACGCGCTCTCCGCGCCGCGCATCGCCCGCCTCGTGGATGCCCGCGGCCAGCGCCGGGTGCTGCTGCCCTTGCTCGCGTTGTTCGCCGTAGCCACCGCGGCGCTCATCATCGCCGTGCAGCTGGGCCTGCCGACCTGGGCGTTCTTCCTGCCCGGGGCGGTGGCGGGCGCGGCCATGCCATCCCTGGGCACGATGGTCAGGGCCAGGTGGAGCGTCCTGCTCGCGGGCTCACCCAGCCTGCACGCCGCCTTCAGCTTCGAGTCGGTCGCCGACGAGCTCTGCTTCGTGATCGGTCCCGCCGCCGTGACGCTGCTCGCCACCGAGGTCTTCCCGGCCGCAGGCGTCGGATTGGCGGCGCTGCTGTGCGTCGCGGGGACCCTCTGGTTCGCCGCCCAGCGGGGCACCGAGCCCGCCGTCCGTCACGGGCCCGCGCGGCCGCGGCGGCCGACCCGGATGCCCGGGGTGTCGCGCGGGCGCAGGGGCGGCCGCGCCCGGACTGGTCGTGCTTGCTCCCGTGTATTTCCTGCTCGGCGCGATGTTCGTGTCCATCGACCTGAGCACGATCTCGTTCGCCCAGCACTTCGGGCACAAACCGCTGGCCGGCTTTATCCTCGGCACGTACGCCTTCGGCAGCGCCACGGGCGGCCTGTGGTACGGATCCCGGCAGTGGCGGGCGCCGGCCGAGAAGAGGTTCGCGCTGACCCTCGCGCTGACCGTGATCGGCGTCGCGACGTTCTGGGCCCAGCCGAACCTGGTCACGCTGACCTGCGTGATCTACCTGTGCGGCCTCACCATCGCGCCTACGCTCATCGCGGGCTTCAGCCTGCTCGAGGCGCAGGCGCAGCGCGGCAGGCGCACTGAGGCCATGTCCTGGCTCAGTAGCGGCATCTCCGTCGGCGTGGCCGCGGGCGCGTCGGTGACCGGCTTCATCATCGACGCGCACGGCCCGCGGGTCGGGTACGCCTTCGCCGCGTTGTGCGGCTTCGCCAGTGCCGTGACCTGCCTGGCCGGCTTGCGCCGCCTCCGGGCCTAGGGGTAATTCTGGGCGTATTCGCTGGCCAGGGCGAGGACCTCGTCGACGTACCAGGTCGCGTGGTTGTAGGCGAAGATCGCCCCGGACAGTGTCTTGGTGTTGCCCGCTCCGTCGGCGCACAGCATGCGCGCGGCCGAGGGCACGGCGTCCAGCGGGTTCATGATGTCGGGCGTCCCGGTCTGGCCGAACGCGTCGATACCCCACTCCGCCCAGGTCGACGGCATGAACTGCATCGGGCCGAGCGCTCCGGCGCTCGAAGGCCCCACGTTGGCGCCGTCACCGCTCTCGATCTCGTTGATCGCGGCCAGGATCGTCCAGGACATGCCCGGGCAGTACTCCTCGGCGGACGCCTGGTACAGCTTGACCAGGCTCGACGGCACGCCGGTGGTCGGCACGTTCGTCGTCACAGGGAGCTTGCCCACGGTCACCACGGGCACCAGGTTGATCACCTTGCCGGTTACGCCGATGACCGACTTGACCGTGGACATCAACGTGACCAGGTTCACACCGGGCGCGTTGATCAGGACGGCGAAATTCGCCGCCAGCCCGAGCTGCGCCGACCGGTCCTGGTCCACGATCGCGTCCACCCCGGGCACGCTGAGCTCCGCCTGGGCGCCAAACGGCACCTGGACCTGGACCGCCCCCGACACCTGGTAGGCGTGCCCCGCGGCCAGGTGCAGCCTGCTGGCGGGCGGTGCGGTGCTGACCAGCTGGCCGCGGCTCAGGTCCGTCCAGACGGCGTTCGCGGCCGCCGTGGCCGGCGGTGTCCAGGACCTGAACGCCTGCGGTGCGACACGCCGAGCACGTCCGCGGTCACGCCGTTGACCGTGACCCTGCCGCCGTTGATGGGCAGCACCGCCCGGACCCCGGTCAGCTTCCCGATCCTCGCGAGCTGACCGGACGTGATCCCGGCCGGGACCGCCGCGATCAGGTCGGGCACGAACAGCTGCCGCGGCGGAGCCCCCGCCGACCCCGGCGTCGTCAGCGACGCGGGCACCGGGCGCGAACTGACCGCGTGCCGCGACTCCGACGGGCGGCGAGACGGTGAAAGGAACCCCGTTGCCCGCCTGGGTCCCGTAACCGCGGCCATGCTGGCCTGAACTGCGAATCCGGTCAAGGTTACGCAGGTCACGGCGATGGCGACGGCCATCAAGGCAGCACGGCGCACGGTTAGGGGCGGCACAATACAAGAACGATATAAGTGCCTGCGGCGCAACACAAACCCCCGAATCGATTTCTTATCGAGACCTAAACCTTCTTGCGGTAATGTCGGCCAATCCGGGAGCGTGCATGCCGAACAGTTCGGAGCAGGTGCCGGTCATCGCGGTCGCCAGCGGCAAGGGCGGGGTCGGGAAAACCACCGTCGCGGTCAACCTCGCCCTGGCGCTGACCGCGCAGGGACACCGGACGGGCCTGATCGACGCCGACCTGTACGGTCCTGACGTCCCCCGCATGATGGGCCTGCGGCGGCGGGCCGAGGCGTCGAGCGTGACGCTGTTCGCCCGGCCCGGCGCGCCGGATTCCCGGCTGCAGACCGTCACCCAGCACGGGGTGCAGCTCGCCTCGGCGGCGTTCCTGCTGGGCGAGAACCAGGCCCTGGCCCTTCAGGGCGACCTGGCGCAGCTGCTGGTCCGCCGGCTGCTCGCCGACACGGACTGGCACGATCTCGACTACCTGGTGCTCGACCTGCCGCCGGGCACGGCGGACATCCAGCAGTACGTCTTCGCCCTGTCCGGCCGCCCGATGTGCGTGCTGGTGGTGGTCACGCCGCAGGTCATCGCGCACCAGGACGCCCGCAGGCTGGTCGCCCACCTGATGCAGCGCGGCGGCCGCCAGGGCGGTCAGGCCGTCGACGTCGCGGGGGTGGAGAACATGAGCGGTCAGGTGTGCCCGTCCTGCGGGCAGACCACGCCGCTGTTTCCCTCGGCCCCGGCGGACGAGAGCATCTGGGGCCTGATCCCGCGGCTCGCCAGCGTCCCGTTCAGCCATCAGGCCGCCCGGGATGCCGACGAGGGACGGCCGGTCATGGTCACCGGGGCCGTCCCGGAGCAGGTCGCCGCCTACCAGCTCATCGCCGGGCAGATCGGCGAGCGCTTCGCCGCCTCGTGATCCGCGAGCCCGGATCAGTAGCAGATGTTCGTGTGCAGGCGGGCCGCGGGCAGCGGATGCGCCAGGGCCTGCGCGGTGCGCTGGTCGGCCGGGCGGTGCAGCACCAGGTAGCCGTCGTCGGCGAACACCAGCGAGTACCCGTGCGCTTGCAGGAAGGCCAGTTCGGCGGCCTGCTGGCGGGGACTGCAGAACGGGAAGTCCAGCCCGAGGGTGTCCCCGGCCACCCACGGCGCCCACCTGGGCGTCCCGTCGAGCAGCAGCACGGTGTCACGGCCGGAGAGCCGGGGGCCGAGGTTGTTGGAGGCTTCCACCTCCACCCCGGCGGGCACGTGCGCGATGGCCGCCGCCGCCGCCCGCACCCGGGCGTTGGTCCCGTAGAACCCGGGATGCAGCAGGGACCCGAACGGTGACGACGGAAAGTACACAAGCGCCGCCGCGCAGATCGCCGCCGCCCACCACGTGCCCAGCTCGCACCGCGGTCCACCGGGAGACGCGGCGGGTCAGCCGGGCGGCGCCGTCGACGGCGGCGCAGGCCAGCATCATCACGACAAACGCGTCGTACTGGAACTTCGCCTGCCACCACAGCGGATAGCCGGACGCCAGCATCCGCTCGGCCAGCAGCGGCAGCACCGCGATCACCATCGGCGAGGCCAGCGGCAAGAAGCCGAACGTCGCGACCAGCCCGATCATGGTCCGCGCCTTCACCCACGGGGTGACGAACACCCGCAGCACGTGCAGCGGATGGGTGGCCATGTTCGCCAGCGCGCGGCCCAGCGTAGGCCCGAACTGGCCGTACGCCCAGTAGAAGGTGGCCGAGCCGCCGAACGCGGGGATCAGCAGGTGGGTGGCCGCCCAGGTCGCGGTCACGCCGCCGACCACGAAGGCCAGCCCGGTCCAGCCCTCGGAGCGCCGTCTGGCCAGCAGCAGATAGCAGCCGAAGCCCGCGACCAGCAGGCCCATGTCCTCCTTGACCAGCAGCATCACCGCGGCGGCCAGCACCCCGTGCCAGCGCCGCCCGGCGTCGAAGCGCTCCACGAGCACCGCGGTCAGCACCGGGACAAACGCGACCTCGTGGAAGTCGAAGACGACCGCCGCCATCACGGGCAGTGACAGGGCGTAAGCGACGCACACGAAGTACGCCGCCCCGGAGCCGAGCTGGCGCCGGGTGTAGACCCACAGCGGCGGGATGGCCAGCGCGAACAGCACCCCCTGCGCCACCAGCAAGGTGGCCGGGCGGCCGGCGATCCAGTACAGCGGGGCGAGCAGGGCCAGGATCGGCGACCAGTGGTCGGCCAGCAGCAGGAAGTGCGAGCCCCTCCCCGTCCGATACGCCCCTGGCCACCGAGACCGGAGCCGACAGGTGGGCGTAGCCGCGGATGCCCTGGTCAAAGATGACCAGGTCAAACGTGCTGGCCAGGAAGCGGCGGAAGAGAATCAGCGAGTCCAGGCTGTACACCAGGGCCGCGGCCGCGGTGAGGGCGGCCGACCTTGACCACCGGGCGGGAACCGGCGGCCTGACTGCTCACCGCTGGAAGGGTAGCAGTGCGCAGGCCCGGCGGGAGCTGCGGCGTCATCGCGCCGGCCGAATGGGCGGCGATGACGGCGCGGAAGGCTACGCTCTTGCTATGAACCCGAGGCAGGACCCGGCTCCGCCACCGCCGCGCCACGCGGGGCCGGGCGGCCACCGAGGAACCAACCGGCGCGGCCGTCGCTCGGCGGGGGCGCCCCGGCCCAGGACCGTGAGCTGCGGGCGCAGGGTCGCGAAACCGTCCGCAGGCTGCTCGAGGCCGGCATGGTCGAGTTCGAGGAGCGCGGCTTCCACGGTGTCCGCGTCGATGACGTGGTCCGCCGGGCGGGTATCTCGCACGGCACGTTCTACCTGTACTTCTCCAACAAGGAAGACCTGTTCAAGGCGCTGCTGAAGGACGCGCTGCACGACATGGAGATCGTCGCAGGCGATTTCCCCGTGGTGACGAGCGACGACACCGGGCTGAAAGTGCTGCGTCAGTGGGTACGGATGTTCTTCAAGGCCTACGCCGCCCACGCCACGGTGATCCGCATCCTGAGCCAGGCTGACCTGGTACCCGAGGAGGTCTTCGGTGACGGCCTGAAGCTGTTCTTCAGCATCGCCGAGGCGATGACGACCGGGATGACGGCGGCCGCCCAGGCGGCCGGCAAGCAGCAAGAGCACGCCCAGCTCACCGCGGTCGCCTGCCTGATGATGCTGGAACGGGTCAACTACCTGATCAGCGCGGAGGTTCCGCTCCCGGAAGAGGAGATGGCCGACCGGATCGCGGACATCATGTACGCCGCGTTCGGGCTCAACCTGCCGTGATCATGGTGGCCACGGCGGCGAGGGCCCGGCGGGCGGCGGGCACGTCGTGCACGCGGAACACGCGGGCGCCCAGCCAGGCGCAGACCGCGAGGGCGGCGATCGTCCCCTCGGCGCGCTGGCCGACGCCAAGGCCGAGGGTCTCGCCGATGAAGTCCTTGTCCGCGACCGCGACCAGGACCGGCCAGCCGGTGTCCGTGAGTTCGCCGAGCCGCCGCGTCACCTCCAGTGACTGCCAGGTGTTCTTACCGAAGTCATGAGCCGGGTCCACCAGGATCGAGGCTGGGCTCACCCCTTGAGCCACGGCCCGTTCGGCACAATCGGTGACGTAACCGGTGACCTCGGTCATCAGATCGCCGTAGCCGGGCCGGTGCGGCCGGGTGCGCGGCGGCAGGCCGCCGGCGTGCGCGCAGACCAGCCCGGTCCGGTAGCGCGCCGCGACCACGGCGAGCTGCGGATCGACCCCGCCCCAGGCGTCGTTGAGCAGGTCGGCACCGGCCTGGGCGACCACCTCGCCCACCTCGGCGCGCCAGGTATCGACGCTGATCACCACGCCGGGATGCCGCTCACGCACCGCCGCGACCAGGCCCGCGACCCGGTCGATCTCCGCCGCGGCGCTCACCTCGTCCCCCGGGCCCGCCTTCACCCCGCCGATATCGACGATGTCGGCTCCGTCGGCCACGGCCTGGCTGGCGGCATCAAGCGCGGCCTCGAACTCAGCGGTGGCACCACGGTCATAGAACGAGTCAGGCGTCCGGTTGATCACCGCCATGATCCCGAACGAACCGTGGTTCCACTCCCGGGTACCAAGCCGGAGCGGCCGGTAGCGCTGCGGTCGGCGGCACTGCGACCCGGAGTCTGTCACCGGATGCAGGCTATAGCACCTGCGTCGTTCGGGAAGAATCGTCTCTGTGCGATTCCTGAACGGGATGACTCCCGAGCAAGACCTGACCTACAGCGACGTCTTCATGGTGCCCGGCCGGTCGGCCGTCGGCTCGCGGCTTGACGTCGACCTGGCCACCGCCGACGGCAGCGGCGCCACCATCCCGATCGTGACGGCCAACATGACGGCCGTGTCCGGGCGGCGGATGGCGGAGACCGTGGCGCGGCGCGGCGGCGTCGCGATCGTGCCGCAGGACATCCCGGTCGACGTCGTCGCCGACGTGATCGCCTGGGTCAAGTCGCGGGACCTGGTGTTCGAGACCGCGCTGACCCTCGGGCCCGCGGACACCGCCGGGGACGCGCTGAGCCTGCTGCCCAAGCGCGCGCACGGCGCCGTGGTCGTGGTCGAGGACGGGCGCCCGGTGGGCGTGGCCACCGAGGCCGACTGCCTGGGCGTGGACCGGTTCACCCAGCTCAGCCAGATCATGTCCGCGGACCCGTTCACGCTGCCCGCGGGCACGCCGCCGGAGCGGGCGTTTTCGCTGCTGCACGACGGGCGGCACCGGCTGGCCCCGGTGCTGGACGCCCACGGCCGCTGCGTCGGCATCATGACCAGGACCGGCGCGCTACGCGCGACCTTGTACTCCCCCGCCGTGGACGCCCAGGGCCGGCTGCGGGTCGGCGTCGCCCTCGGCGTCAACGGCGACGTGGCCAGCCGGGCCAAGCTGCTGCTCGACGCGGGCGCTGACGTGCTCGTAGTGGACACCGCGCACGGGCACCAGGAGAAGATGATCTGGGCGCTGCGGGCGGTGCGCGCCCTGGACCCGCCGGTTCCCGTCGTGGCGGGCAACGTCGTCACCGCGGCCGGCGTCGCCGACCTGGTGGCGGCGGGCGCGGACATCGTCAAGGTCGGCGTGGGCCCGGGCGCGATGTGCACCACCCGGATGATGACCGGGGTGGGGCGGCCGCAGTTCTCCGCCGTGCTCGAATGCGCCGCCGAAGCCAGCCGCCTCGGCGCGTCGGTCTGGGCCGACGGCGGGGTCAGGCACCCGCGCGACGTCGCCCTGGCCCTGGCCGCGGGGGCTTCGAACGTGATGATCGGATCGTGGTTCGCCGGCACGTACGAGTCCCCCGGTGACACCTTCCGCTCCCCGGAGGGGCGGCTGTACAAGGAAAGCTTCGGCATGGCCTCGGCCCGGGCGGTGCGGCTGCGGTCGGCCAGCGACTCGGCGTTCGAGCGGGCCCGCAAGGAGCTGTTCGAGGAGGGCATCTCCTCGGCCCGGATGTACCTGGATCCGGTGCGCCCGGGGGTGGAGGACCTGATCGACATGATCGTGGCCGGGCTGCGGTCCTCGTGCACCTACGCGGGCGCGCGGAACCTGGCCGAGTTCGCCGACCGCTCGGTGGTCGGGGTGCAGAGCGCCTCGGGCTACAGCGAAGGCATGCCCGTCCCGACCAGCTGGTGAGCCTGGGTCCTCACCCGGTCGCGTTCAGCCAGCGGACGGGGGCGCCGTCGGCGGCCCGGCGGAACGGCTCGAGCTCGTTATCCCACGCGGTGCCCAGCATCCTGCCGATCTCGTCCTCGATGGATTCGCCCAGCCGCAGGGCGACGTTCATGGCCGCCCTGAGCCGGTCCTCAGGCACCACGATGTCGCCGTTGGCCCCGGTCATCGCGGTGAAGATCCCGAGGTCAGGCGTGTAGCAGTGACGCACGCCGTCACAGCCGGGCGAGCCGTCCTCGGTCACCTCGAACCTGAGCCTGTGCCACCCGGCCAGCGCGGACGCGATCGCTCCCGCCGTGCCCGGGCGCGCTTGCCAGGTGAGCTCAGCGCGCAGCGCGCCAGGGGCGGCGGGCTGGCCGACCCACGGCATGACTACGTGCGCCCCCACGATTCCGGCGACGGCCCACTCAACGTGCGGGCACAGCGCCGAGGGCGCGGAATGAACGTACAAAACACCATGTGCGGACACCGTGCCTCCTTAAGACGAGGTTCGCCTTCCCCAGCGGCCTCGCTATCGCGGCACGGACTGCCCAGCTACATATTGTGCCTCATGCCCTCCCTTGATGCCAACGCTTCGGCCAGGAAAACCGCGAGAATTCGCAAACATGAGCAGCGCCGCGGCCACCGCCACGCCGAGTGCCGACCACGGAACGTAGTCACCGAACCGGTCGTACGGGGTCCGGGCGGCGGCCGCGGGCAGTCCCAGCCGCACGGTGACCACGCCGCGGCCGGCCTGGCCCAGCCAGGCCAGCGTCCGGCCCCTGGCGTCGAAGGCCGCCGTGACCCCGGTCAGCGCGGCCTGGACCACGGGCCGCCCGGTCTCGGCCGCGCGCACGGCGGCGAGCGAGGCGTGCTGGTCCGGCCCCCAGGTGCCCTGGAACGTTGACGTGGCCGACTGATAGACGATCAGCTGCGCGCCGCGGTCCGTGTCCACCCTGGACATGTCGGGGAACGCGGACTCGAAGCAGATCAGGACGCCGATCGGCAGCGGGCGGCCCGCCCGGTCGGTCGCCTGGAGCAGGTGCGCGCCGGTGCCGGGGATCATGTTCGCCGCCGCGGCCTTGCTGATCTTGGTGAGCCAGCCGAGCTGCTGCCGGAACGGAATGTACTCGCCAAACGGCACGAGCCGCGTCTTGATGTACTCGCCCTGGACGCCCGCGGGGCTGATCAGGACGCCGACCTTTTCCTGGCCCTGACCAGGGACGGTAGTGTCTTGGTTGACCAGCAGGTCGGCGCCGTCTTGTTTCGACAGGTTTTCCAGCTCCAGGAGCTGGCCGCGGTTCTGCGCCAGGATCAGGTCGACCGCGGTACTGCTCTCGCCCCACACGATGAGGTCGGGTTTGACCCCGCTGAGCCGCCCGGACCGGCTGAGCTCGGCGGTGAGCTGTTCGGAGGCGTCGACCCGGAGCACCGTGCTGTGGATGATGCCGGGCTGGACCAGGGCCACGGTGACCTGCCGGGCGGCGGTGCTGGCCGGGGTGAGAGCGAACGCCAGCGGCCCGGCGACCAGGCTGGCCAGCCCGGCGACCCACGCCGAGGACCAGCAGGCCCGGCCGCCGGGGGGGCAGAGCAGTGAGGACAAGCACAATGGCCACGTTCGTCAGCACGAGGGCCAAGCTGACCAGCCATACTCCGCCCACCGCGGCCAGCGCGAGCACGGCCGGGTGCTGCCACTGGCTGACGCCGTACACCGCCCACGGGCCGCCGAGCGCCTGCCAGGACCGCAGCCACTCGGTGAGCAGCCAGCAGCTCGGCACCACGACCAGCGCGGCCAGCGCCCGCGGCCAGCTGACCGGCGGCCGGAGCAGTGTCCAAGCCGCCACCCCGAACGGCACCCACAGCACGCCGACCACCGCGGCCACCAGCAGGACCGCGGGCCCGATCTCCGGGGTCATCCAGTACAGCGCCGCGATCAGGTAACCGGCCCCGAGCCACCAGGCGCGGATCCCGCCCTCCCGGGCCGACGGCGACCCGACGATGAGCATCAGCCCGGGCACCAGCCCGAACCAGGCCAGGAACTCCAGGTTCGCCGCCGGGAAGGCAAGCACGAGGAACGCTCCGGTGAGCAGCATCAGCCGCCGCACCGACCAGATCCACCGGCCGGTCCCTCTCAGCGCGCCGCGTACCCGCACGCTCCCATTGTCAGCCCGTTTTCCCATTCACCGCGACAGGGCCTGACCGTGCTGTGCCCCCAGCCCGGGATGGGCACGCAGCGCGGGCCGTTCGGGATAAAGATCTTGAATTGGCCTCGGTGAGGGCGCGGGAGACCAGGACACGGGCCAGGTGCTCGCGGTAGGCGCGGGTGGCCCGGATGTCGTCGGCGGCGCTGGTGCCCTCGGCGGCGTGCGCGGCCGCCTCGGCGGGGGACGCGCCGCCGGCTAGGGCGGATTCCACGGCGGTGGCGCGCAGCGGCGTTCCGCCCATGTTGACCAGGGCCACCTTGCCGCCTTGCGCGGCGCAGCCGACGATGGCCCAGTCGAGCCCGCGCTGGGCGAACTTCTGGAACGACCAGCCGGCCGAGGCGGGCTTGGGCACCCGGATCTCGGTGATCAGCTCGTCGGGCTCAAGCGTGGTCTCGAACAAGCCCTGGAAGAAGTCCACCATGGCGATCTCCCGCTCGCCGCCCGGGCCGCGGGCGACCAGGGACGCCTCCAGCGCGAGCAGGACGGCGGGCAGGTCAGAGGCGGGGTCGGCGTGCGCGACGGAGCCGCCGATCGTGCCCCGGTGCCTGATCTGCGGGTCGCCGACCCGGCTCGCCGCGTGCGCGAGCAGCGGTAGCTGGCGGCCGAGCAGCTCGGAATTCTCGACATCGTGGTGCCTGGTCAGCGCGCCGATCGCCACGTGCGAGCCCTGGTCGGTGATGTACGACAGATCGGTCAGCCCGGTCAGGTCGATGATCACCTCGGGGGCGGCCAGCCGAAGTTTCATCAGCGGCAGCAGCGAGTGCCCGCCGGCCAGGAACTTCGCGTCCTCGCCGTGCTCTGCGATCAGGTCCAGGGCCTCCTCGGCCGAGCCTGCCCGCTTATAGGTGAACGATGACGGGATCACGAAGTTACCTCCGCGGCCGCCAGCGCGGCCCTGACGATGTTGTGGTAGCCGGTACACCGGCACAGGTTGCCTTCCAGCCCGGTCCTGACCTGTGCCTCGGTCGGGTGCGGGTTCTCCTTCAGCAGCGACACGATGGCCATCACCATGCCCGGCGTGCAGAACCCGCACTGCAGCCCGTGCTCGGCGTGGAAGGCCCGCTGCACCGGGTGCATCTCCCCGTTGCTGGCCAGCCCCTCGACCGTGGTGATGTCGTGCCCGCTGGCCTGGGCGGCGAGCACCGTGCAGGACTTGACGGACTCGCCGTCGAGCAGCACGGTGCAGGCGCCGCAGGAGGTGGTGTCACAGCCGATATTGGTCGCGGTGAGGTCCGCTACGTCGCGCAGGAAGTGCACGAGCAGCATGCGGTCCTCGACGTCCGCGGTGATGTCCTTGCCGTTGACGGTCAGGTCGACCTTCACTGGTTACCCGCTTTCTGCGCCGCGTTGATGGTCGTCCATACCCGCTGGGGGGTGGCAGGCATGTCGACGTGCCGGATGCCGAGGTGCGCGAGGGCGTCGGTGACCGCGTTCTGCACGGCCGGCGTGGCGCCGATCGTCCCCGCCTCGCCGATGCCCTTGACGCCGAGCGGGTTGACCGTGGTCGGCGTCTCGCTGACCAGCAGCTCGAAGCTGGGCAGCTCGGTGGCGCTGATGGCCGCGTAGTCGGCCAGGGTGGAGGTCAGCGGGTTGCCGTCGGCGTCATAGAGAACCTCTTCGAGCAGGGCCTGGGCCGCGCCCTGGGCGATGCCGCCGTGCCGCTGTCCCTCGGCCAGGACCGGGTTGAGCACCGGCCCCGCGTCGTCGACGGTCACATGCCGCAGCAAGGTGACCTGGCCGGTCTCGGTGTCCACTTCCACCACCGACACGTGCGCGCCGAACGGGAACGTGGGCAGGTCCGCGGTGAAGCTCACGTCGGCGATCAGGCTGCCGCCGCTGGTGTGACCCGCCACCTGGCCCCAGGACAGCGAGGTGTCCGGGTCGCCGCGCACCTGCCAGAGCCCGGTCCCGGTGTCGAGCACCACGTCGGCTTCGGCCGCCTCGAGCATGTCCGCGGCCTGGCGCCTGGCCTCGTCCTTGACCTCGATCGCGGCCTTGTGCACCGCGGAGCCGCCGAGCTGCAGCGACCGGGAGGCGTAGGTGCCGACACCGACCGGGATCAGGTCGGTGTCGCCGTGCAGGACCGTGACCTGGTCCATCGGGATGCCGAGCTCGTCCTGCACAAGCATGGCCCAGGCCGTGTGGTGGCCCTGGCCGTGCGCCGAGCTGCCGGTGTAGACGGTCGCGGTGCCGTCGTCGGCCACCTCGATCTTGGCGGTCTCGCCGGCCGCCCCGTCGGCCGCGGTGATCTCCACGTAGGTGGACAGGCCGATGCCGAGCTGCCTGACGTCACCGCGGGCGCGTCTGCGCTGCTGTTCGGCGCGGAGCTCGGCGTAGCCCGCGGCGGCCAGCACCTTGTCCAGCGCGGCTTCGTACTCGCCGCTGTCGTACAGTGCGCCGGTCTTGGTCTGGAAGGGGAACTGGCCCGAGGAGACGAAGTTGCGCCGCCGGACGTCGGCGGGGTCCATGCCGATCTCGGCGGCGAACAAGTCCACCGCGCGCTCGATGGCGGCCGCGGCCTCCGGCCGCCCGGCGCCGCGGTAGGCGTGTATCGGCGTCGCGTTGGTGACGACCACCCGGTAGCCCGGCCTGCACCTCGGGAATGTCATACACGCCGGGTGCCATCAGGCAGGTCAGTCCGGGCAGGAAGCCGCCGGCCCGGGGGTAGGCGCCGGTGTCCTGCAAGATGTCGAGCCGGTAGGCCTGGATCTGGCCGTCCCGGCTGCCGCCGATCTTGACGTGCTGCAGCTGGGCGCGGCCCTGGGTCATGCCGACCAGGTTCTCGCTGCGGGTTTCCACCCAGCGCAGCGCCCGGCCGGTCTTCCTGGCCGCCCAGGCGACGACGATCGCGTCCCGGTCGATGCCCACCTTGGCGCCGAACCCGCCGCCCACGTCGGGCACCACGACGCGGATCTGGTCCGGGGCCATGCCCAGGGCGCCGCACAGGATCAGGCGGCACAGCTGCGCGTTCTGGGAGCTGTGCCAGACGGTCAGCTTGCCGCCCGCGAAGGCGGCCGCGGTGGCGCGCCCCTCCATCGGCATGCAGGCGACCCGCTGGTTGACGATGTCCTGCTCCACCACGACGTCGCAGCCGCTGAACGGGGTGTCGTCGGTGGAGACCTCGTTCGCGGCCGGCACGTTGGTCCCGGCCGCGGGGAACAGCAGTACCTCGCCGGACGCGGCGGCCGCGGGCCCCACCACCGCGGGCAGCGGGTCGTAGTCCACGCTGACCAAGTCGGCGGCATCCTCGCCCTGGTAGCGCCCGTCCGTGATCACCACCGCGACCGGCTCGCCGACGTACCGCACGGTGTCGGCCGCGAGCAGCGGCTCCGCCCACGCGCCGCCCATCGGCACCGGGCCGGCCTCGCCGCCGTCCCCTTCTCCGCCGGTGGCAGCCTCCGGCGGGGGCGGCGCCAGGTCGTCCATGTCGGCCACCGTCAGCACGGCGATCACCCCGGGCTCCGCGCTGGCCAGCGCGGTGTCGATTCCGGTGATGCGGGCGTGCGCGATCGGGCTGCGCACGAAGGTGACACGGGCCGCCCCGCTCAGTTCCGGTATCCGCAAGTCGTCCACGTAGACGGCGCCCGCGGTCAGGAGCCGCGGATCCTCCGTCCGGATCACTCGGGTACCTAGGATGCTCATCTGGTAATCCTCCCCGAAGCTGTCGGCCCGACGGTATTCCGCTAGCGAAACTACACCCTCACCGGTTCGTCAGCTGGCCCGGCGCACCCCAACATTATGACCGAATGACCAGGTCGGGGACCAAGCGGGTCGTGTCAGTATTTAGTAGGGCTTAGTGGCGGTTAGATTGGTCCAGACTGGAGGTTAGAGTCAAGCCAGGTCACCATGAGTTAGCGTCCGTGTCATGATGAACGGCGCGAATTGGACCAACCGCCTGCACGAGCTGGCCCGCCAGGCAGGCGTACCCGGCGCCACGCTCGGCATCTGGTCCGACGGGCAGCAGGTACTCGCCGCCCACGGGGTGCTGAACCACGCGACCGGGGTCCTGGTCACCGACGACTCGCTGTTCCAGGTCGGGTCGATCACCAAGATCTGGACCACCACGATGATCATGCAACTGGTGGACGAGGGCAGGCTGTCGCTGCGAGACCACCGTCGCCGACGCGCTGCCAGGCGTCCGGCTGGGCGCCGCCGACGTCGGCGGCCAGGTTACGGTCCAGCACCTGCTCACGCACACCAGCGGGATCGACGGTGACATCTTCACCGATACCGGCCGCGGCGACGACTGCGTCGAGCGGTATGTGGCCGAGCTGGCCGGGACACCGTCCACGTTCCCGCCGGGTACGGCGTACTCCTACTGCAACAGCGGGTTCGTGCTGCTCGGCCGGATCATCGAGGTACTCGACCGCCAGCCGTGGCACGAGTCGCTGCGGGCCCGGCTGACCGGTCCGCTCGCGCTCACCCGGACGGTCACCCTGCCCGAGGAGGCGATCCTGTACCGAGCCGCCGTCGGGCATCACGACGGGGACGTTCCGGTTCGGGTGTGGGGACTGCCGCGCAGCATCGGGCCGGCCTGGCCTGATCACCTGCACGGCCAGCGACCTGCTCACGTTTCGCCCGGCTGCACCTGGACGGCGGGCTGGCGCCCGACCGCAAGCGGCTGCTCAGCCAGGACTCGGTGGCGGCCATGCAGCAGCGGCGGGCCTGGATCCCGGAGTTCGCCGCGCCCGGCGCGGCTATCGGCCTGGGCTGGCGGATCGGCTCCTGGGGCGGCCGGATGATCGTCGGGCACGACGGCGGCACCATCGGCCAGACCGCCTACCTGCGGGTCGACCCGGACGCGCGGCTGGCCGTCTGCCTGCTGACCAACGCCGCGCAGTCCGAGTCGCTCTTCCGCGCCCTGTTCGACGAGGTCTTCGGCCAGCTGGCCGGGGTCACCATGCCCGCCGGGCCGCGGCCGGCCCGGGCGGGCGCGCCGGACCTTGACCTGGCCCGGCACGCCGGCCGGTACGAGCGCAGCTCCCGGCGGTTCGACCTGTCGGTCCGCGACGGGCAGCTGCGGATGGTGCTGACCACGACCGGGAACCTGGCCGACCTCATCGAATTCGAACCGGAGGAGCTGACCCTGTATCCGGCCGACTCCTCGGGCCGCCGCTTCGTGCTGCGGTCACACGACGACGAGCCCTGGGTTCCGCTCAGCTTCGGTCAGCTCGAGGACCGCACGCCTTACCTCTACCTCGGCGGCCGGGTGACCCTGCGGGCCAGCTGATCAGCTCCAGGCTGCTTACCGAGACGGAGCTTGATCACTTCCAGCTAAGGTGAACGGGTGAAACCGTTCCTGCTGCTGGCCATCCGGGCCGACGACGCCGCGGCCGACAACGAGTACGACTCGTTCCTGAACCTGGCCGGGCTGGCCGAAGGCGGGCTGCACCGGATCCGGCTGGAGCAGGGCGCCCTCGGCGACGTCGACCTGCGGGACTGGTCCGGGATCTTCCTGGGCGGCGGCCCGTTCAACGTCACCGACCCGCGAGGAGCGCAAGTCGCCGGTGCAGCGCCGGGTCGAGGCGGACCTGGACCGGCTGCTCGACGCCGTGGTCAGCGCGGACTTCCCGTTTCTCGGGGCCTGTTACGGCATCGGCGCGCTCGGCCGCCACGAGGGCGCGGTCCTCGGCCGGCGCTTCGCCGAACGGGTCGGATGCGTCCGGGTCACCCTGACGGCGCAGGGCGAGCGTGACCCGCTGCTGCGCGGGCTTCCGGCCACCTTCGACGCCTTCACCGGGCATAAAGAGGCGATCAGCCGCCTGCCCGGGCACGCCGTCCTGCTGGCCAGTTCGGCTGGCTGCCGGGTGCAGGCCTTCCGGGTCGGCTCGAACATCTACGCCACCCAGTTCCACCCCGAACTCGACCTGACCGGCCTCAGCACCAGGATCGAGGTCTACAAGGACGCCGGGTACTTCCCCCCGGAACAGGCCGAGGAGATCAAAGAGCAGGCCGCCCGCGCCGACATCACCTGGCCGCCGGTCATCTTGCGCCAGTTCGTCCAGCGCTACGCGCGTGACCCAGGTCCGGCGGCGACGCCGGCCGCCTCGGGCCCATCCCTTGCCCAGCGTGGCTGACCACCGGTAGGAAGGTGCTCGTGGGGAGGTGGCTCCCACGAGACCGGTCAGCGCTGCACAGGTGGAGCTGCGTCTCGCGGGCACGTTCAGGGTCGTCAGGGCTGGCACCGAGCTGACCGACGGAGAAATCGGCAGCCGGAAGTCGCGGACGCTGCTGAAGCTGCTCGCGGTCGAGAGGGCCTCGCTGGTCCCGGTGGACCGCATCGTCGACGTGCTCTGGCCGGGCCGGCCACCGGCGGCGCCCGAGCAGTACGTCGCCACCCTGGTCAGCAGGCTTCGCGCGGTCGCTGGGGACGGACCTGATCGAGGGCGGCCGGTCGGGTACCGGCTGGCCGAGGCGCGGCGTCGTCGGTCGACCTCGACGCGGCGGCCAGGTTCTGCGATCAGGCCGAAGGCAAGCTGGCCAGCGCGGCCGCGGTGGCGCTGGCCGCCGCCGAGCGCGCGCACGCGCTGCTGTCCGCCGGCACCGCGTCAGCGACGAGCCCTATGCCGAGCTGGGCCGACCCGGCCCGCGACGAGGTGCGCGAGCTGCTGCGCCGGCTGCGCCTGGTCGCCGCGGAGGCCGCCCTGGCCACCGGGGAGCCGCGGCTGGCGGCCGGTTACGCGGCGGCGGCCATGACGGCCGACCCGCTCGACGAGGCGGCGCACCGCTGGTACATGTCAGCCACCGCGGCGGCTGGCGAGCAGGCTCAGGGCGCTGGCCGCCTACGCCGCGCTCCGCCAGCGGCTCAGCGATGAGCTCGGCGCCGACCCGGCGCTGCCCACCCGCGAGCTGCACCTGGCGATCCTGCGCGAGCAGGACAGCGGCCCGGCGAACGCGGCGGCCGACCGCCGTAGCGGCCGCGACGGGCCCGCCGGCGATGACACTGGCCGGACGGGACGGCGAGATCAGGTCGCTGCGAGCGGCCTGGAGCCGGGCCGCGACCGGCGGCCAGCCCGGGCTCGTCATGATCGTCGGTGAGGCCGGGATCGGGAAGACCGCGCTGGCCGGAGTTCATCTGGCCGCCGAGGCCGCCGCCGACGGCGGTACGGTGCTGCGCGACCCGGTGCTACGAGACGGAGCGGTCGCTGTTCCTGCAGCCGATCGTCGAGGCGATCACGCCCGTCGTGGCCAGGACCCCGGGCCGCGTGCTGCGGGACATGCTGGGCGAGCACGCGACGGCGGCCGCGTCGCTGCTGCCCGAGGTCGCCGCCATCCTCGGTCCGCCGCCGCCCTGGCGGGGCAGCGTGGAGATCGAGCGGCGGCGTGCCTTCGAGGCGGTGCGGGCCTTCCTGCGCGGCCTGGCCGCACGCAATCCCGTCCTGGTGCTCGTGGACGACCTGCAGTACGCCGGGCAGTCGACGATCGAGCTGCTGCACTTCCTCAGCCGTCAGGCGGGCGGATCCCGGCTGCTCATCGTGGTCACCGTCCGCGCCGAGAACGACGCGCAGATCGGCGCCGCCCTCGCGCCGGTAGCCAGCCGGGTCGAGGTGGGTCCGCTGGGCCCCGGCACGGTGAGCCAGCTCGCCCGGGAGGCGGGTCACGGTGAGCTGGCCGGACCGGATCCTGGCGCGGACGCGCGGGCACACCCTGTTCGTCGTGGAGGTGCTGCGGGCGCTGGCCAGCGGCGACGCGGGCGTGCCCGAGTCGCTGCGGACGGCCGTGCAGGCCCGCGTCCAGCGGACCGGGGCGGCCACCGAGGCTTTGCTCCGGGCGGCCGCGGTGCTCGGGGCCGCCTTGGACCCGCTCGTCCTGGGACCATGCTCGACCTGGTGCCCGCGGCCGCGCTCGAGCTGTGCGAGGTCGCGCTGGCCGCGCGGCTGCTCGTGGTCAGCGGCCGCGACTACGAGTTCGCCAACGACCTCATCCGCGAGGCGCTGTACGCCAGCACGCCCGAACCGACCCGGCTGGCGCACCACCGGCGGGCGGCGGACCTGCTGACGGGCCAGCCAGAATCGCTGGCGCGGCACGCCGCGGCGGCGCGGTGACTGGCTGCGGGCGGCGCGGGCCTGGCTGCGCGCCGCCGAGGACGCGATGGGCCGGTTCGCCGCGACCGACGCGGCCGCGCTGGCCACCCAGGCCCTGGAGGCGGCCGAGCGCCTGGGCAACAAGGAGGTGTCCGCGCCGGGCCCTGGTCGTGCGGGGCCGCGCCTACGAGGCAGCCGACGCCACGGCCGCCGCGTTCGCCGACCTGACCCAGGGCGCCGCCGAGGCCCGCGCCGCCGGGCGACCGGCGGCTGGAAATGCTCGCGCTGCGCGAGCTCGGCGGCGACGTGCCGGTCTCGCAAGGCCTGCCCATCAGCTTCTGCGCGTCCCATCTGGAGAGCGGGCTGCGGATCGCCAGGTCACTCGGCGACCGGGCCAGCGAGGCCCACATGCTCTCCCGGCTCGCCATCATCGCCGCCAACCGGCTGCGCCTGGACGCGGCCCTCGACTACGGCCTGCGGGCGGTAGCGGCGGGGCGCGCCGCCGCGGACGACCAGGCCCTGGCGGCCGGCTTGGACGGGCTCAAGCTGGTCTACCTCAGCCTCGGTGACACCGGCGCCCTGGCCGACGTGATCGCCGAGCTCGACCCGCTGCTGCGGCGCCTGGTGACCTGTTCCGGTTGCAGTGGGCGGATTTCGAGGGCGGCTTCCTCTTCGTCGCCGCGGCGGACCTGGATCGGGCCGCCGCGGCCGCCAGACCGCCATCGAGCTCAACCGCCAGGCCGGCTACCAGCGCCATGCGGCCTGGTTCGTCGCACACCTGGGCTGGCTCGCGCGGCTGCGCGGCCGCGAGGAAGAGGCGATCAGCGCTGGGGCGGCGGGCGGTGGAGCTGACCGAACGGCACGAGCACACCTGGTGGCAGTCCTCGGCTCAGGCCATGCTGGGCGGCACGCTTGCTCGCGGCCGGTGACCGGGCCGGGGCGATCGAGCTCTTCGAACGCGGCCTGGCCGCGGCCCAGCACGCCGGGATGGAGGCTTACCTGCTGCGATCCGCCGCTCCGCTGGCCGCGGCCACCGGCTCGCGGGCCATCCTCGGCCAGGCGGCCGGGCTGCTCGAGAACGCCACCATGCCGGCCGGCGGCGCCTGGGTGCTCGGCTATGAGGCCTACCTGTCGGTGGCGCAGGCGTGGCTCGGGCACGATGATCCGGAGCGGGCCCGGGCGGTGCTGACTCCGCTGCTCGCGACCGCCGAGCGGGAACCGTGGACGGTCGCGCTGGCCGAGGCCCTGGTGGTCGACGGCCGCGCCCTGATCCGGCTGGGCGAGCTGGGCCAGGCCCGGGCGCAGCTGGATCGCGCGGCCGGGCTCGCGGATCGAGCACGGGCTGACGTACGTGCGGCGCGACGCCCAGGTCCGCGCTGCGCAGCTCAGTTCGGGCGGGCTCAGTTCGAGGGCGGGCTCAGATGAGCTCGGCGAGGCTGGCGGCAGCGCGGGCGGCGCCGTCGGTCTCGACGGCCCGGTAGCGGACCGGCCGCGCGATTTCGTCCGCGATCGCCTGGGCCAGCACCTCGGGCACCGTCTGCTCGTAGTCCAGGCAGCGGCCGGCGCCGTACCGGTCCAGGCGGTGCCTGACGTGGAAGTTCTGCTCGAAGTGATGACGCAGCGGCACGTAGATGAACGGCCGCTGGCTGGCGGTGAGCTCCATCGTGGTGGTCAGGCCGCCCTGCACCACCGCCAGGTCGCAGGCCGCCAGGTGCTGGTACAGGTCAGGCACGTAACCGCGCACGTCCAGCCCGTCGGGTGGCCAGCCTCGGCAGGGCGGCCGGGTCGATCCGCGGCCCGGTGACGACGATCATCCGCAGGCCGGGGACCAGGCGGCGGGCCGCCGGGAAGGCCGCCACCGCCCGGCGGAGCAGGCCCGTGCCGACGCCGGAGCCGCCGACCGTGACGATGCAGACCGGCTCGCCGGGCCGGTAGCCGAGCCGGGCCCGGAGGGCGTCGCGGTCGGCGAAGGCGGCCGGGTCGAAGCCGGAGACGTAGCCGGAGAACTGGTAGTGCCGCTCGACCCAGTCGCGGATCGCGGGCAGGCCGTCGCCGAACGAGTCAGGGACCACGTCAGCGGCGTTGCCGACGAACACGGAGCGGTCCCGCAGGCGCGGGAAACGAGCGATCTGCTCGATCATCTCGGCGTTGTAGTCGCCGGTCAGGGCCCGCTCGGCCGTGCCCGCCGTCCGGCATCGGGCAGCCAGCCGACGAAATCGGTCATCCAGGCGTACGGCGACCGCTTGAGCTCGGGGTTCTCGTGCAGGAAGTAGTCGATATCCCAGGCTTCATCGCCGATCCACCAGGTCGAAGGGCTCGTCCCGGGTCAGGTCCGCGAAGACCATGAAGTTGCTGACCAGGATCTCGTCCATGGTCCGGACGGCCTGGAACGCGTGCAGGTCGTGCTCGGCGGCCTCGCTCTCGATATGGGCGGACTCGCTGGCCAGGAAGGCCGAGGCGGGATGGATCAGCTCCGAGCGCTGCGCGCAGCAGCTCGGTCACCGGGTGCTGGGCCAGCCAGTGCACCTCGAGGCCGGGCCTGAGCGTACGCAGCTCGTCGGCGATGGCCAGGTCACGGCGGGCGTGGCCGAGGCCGATGGGCGAGGACACATAGAGCACCCGCTTGGGCCGGTTCAGCGGCCTGGTCCAGGTCCGCCGGGCCGGCCGGACCGCGTCAACGGGCCGGAAGCGGCCGGCGAAGTCATGGATGGCGTGGTTGACCACGACCGGCTCCCGGGCCGTTCGGCACGTCCCCGGCGCCCGTCCAGGAGCAGCAGCTCGCCGCCGGTCAGGGCGGCCAGCCGCTCGCTGCGGGCCCACGGTTCGCACCGGTCCTCGCTCCCCGTGGATGGCCAGCACCGGGACAGCTCACCTGGGCCAGGATGCGCCTCGGTCTCCTCGCGGGACGACGACGACAGCGGTCCGTACTTCGTGCGCCAGCGTAGGTCTCCGCGGCTGGTGTCCAGGGCCCAGCCGACGCAGTCCTCGCGCTGCTTGGTGGAGTGCGGCTCGGGCAGCAGCTCGCCGAAGAGGAACTCCAGCGTAGCCGCGCCAGTCGCGCCAGCCAGTAGTCCCTGGTCTCCTTGGCCCAGCCTTCGCTCGGTGTCGTAGACCTGCTCGAAGTCGTACTCGGCTCGCGGCGGCAGCGGCGGCGTGAGGAACGGCGCCGACAGCGCCGACGGTGACGACGCCGAGCACCCGGCCGGGATGCAGCGTGCGCCGTCAGCAGGGCACGCCAGCCGCTGATGCACTCCCCGACGAGCACGGCCTGGCCGACGCCGGCCGCGTCCATGACCGCGATGGTGTCCGCGACGAACGCGGTGTCGGCGTATGCCTGCGGCGTACTGCGGCCGGCCGGACCGGCCGTTCCCGCGCGGGTCGATGGTGACGACCTGGAAGCTCCGGGCCAGGTACGGCACCTGGGCCTTCCAGGCCCGGGAGTGCACGATCGCGTCCGATCGGGGACGAACACCAGGGCCGGCTCGCCCTGGCCGAAGACCTCGTAGCCGATCTTGATGCCGTCCCGCTCGACGAAACCCTCGGTGTCCGGATACCTCGCCCGCATGGCTCCGCCCTTCCTCGCTGGTCCTGTCCGTTGTAGCGGGCTTCGTTGCAGTGCTGTTGCAATGCCACTGCAATGCCACCGGAGCAGCGTGGGTCCGACGGAGGCACACCGCCGACGACAACGGGAGTCCATCATGGCCATCGACGAACGACAAGCTGCACGCGTTCCTGGGCAAGTTCGTCACCGACCTGGGCGCCACGGCCGCGGCCGGGAACGTGGTGATCGGCCACCACCTCGGCCTGTACCGGGCGCTCGCGGCCGGGCCCGCGACCGCCGAGGAGCTGGCCGGCGCGCACTCAGCACCAGCCCGCGCTACATCGCCGAGTGGCTGCGCGGCCAGGCCGCCGGCGGCTACGTCGAGTACGACCCGGCCGCGGATACGCTACTCGATGACCGAGGAGCAGGTGTTCGCGCTGGCCAACCCGGACGGCGGCGTCTACGCGCCGGGTGCGTTCGTGCTGGCCCTGGGCGCGCTGCGGGCCGCGCCGCGGATCACCGAGGCCTTCCGGACCGGGGCCGGCCTGGGCTGGCACGAGCAGGACGCGGACGTCTTCACCGGCTGCGAGCAGTTCTTCCGGCCCGGCTACATCGCCAACCTCGTCCCGGCCTGGATCCCGGCGCTGGACGGGGTGGAGGACAAGCTGCGGGCCGGGCGCCAAGGTCGCCGACATCGGCTGCGGGCTCGGCGCGTCCACCATCTTGCTCGCGCAGGAGTACCCGAACTCCCGGTTCACCGGGTCTGACTACCACGACCGGTCGATCGAGCTGGCCCGCAAGCGGCCGGCGACGCCGGGGTGGCCGACCGGGTGAGCTTCGAGGTCGCCTCGGCGGCGTCCTTCTCCGGCACCGGCTACGACCTGGCCGCCACGCTTCGACTGCCTGCACGACATGGGCGACCCGCTGGCCGCGGCCAAGCACGTCCGGCAGGCGCTGACGCCCGACGGCACCTGGCTCATCGTCGAGCCGCTACGCGGCCGACGACGTCGCGGGCAACATGAACCCGGTCGGGCGGGTCTACTACAACTTCTCCACGCTGCTGTGCGTGCCGAACGCGATGTCGCAGCCCGGTGGCTACGCCCTCGGCGCCCAGGCCGGCGAGGCGGCCATCAGGCAGGTCGTCACCGACGCCGGGTTCACCAGGTTCCGGCGGGCCGCCGAGACGCCCTTCAACTGGTGTACGAGGTGCGCCCCTAGCCCGGCGCGGCGCGCCCTGATGGTTGGATGGTGCTTCGCACTGTCCGGCTAGGAGGGACGCTTGCTGAACGCCGCGGTGGGCGAGGCGCTTGCCCTGATCGCGCTGGTCGCCGTCCTGGCCTGGGCGGTGACCAGGCCGCGCGGGTGGCCGGAGGCGGTCGCCGCGGTACCGGCCGCGGTCATCTTGATCGCGGCCGGCGCGATCGGCGCCGGCGACGCGGTCCCCGAGGCCCGGCTGCTCGGCCCGGTGATCGGTTTCCTGGCCGCGATCTTGGTGCTCGCGCACCTGTGCGACGACGACGGCCTGTTCCAGGCCTGCGGCGCGTGGATGGCGCGGACCGGGCGGCGGGCCGGGCACGCGGGCGCGACGCAGGCTGCTGGCGCAGGTGTTCGTGCTCGCGTCGGTGACCACGGCCGTGCTCAGCCTGGACGCCACCGTGGTGCTGCTCACCCCGGTGGTCTTCGCGACCGCGTCCCGGCTGGAGGTCCGGGCCAGGCCGCACGTGTACGCGTGTACGCACCTGGCCAACTCCGCCTCCTTGCTGCTGCCGGTGTCCAACCTGACCAACCTGCTCGCGTTCGCCGCCAGCGGGCTGGCCTTCCCGCGGTTCGCCGCGCTGATGGCGCTGCCCTGGCTGGCCGTCGATCGGCATCGAGTACGCGGTGTTCAACCGGTTCTTCGCCGCCGACCTGGCCGTGCGGCCGGGACGCGAGACACCAGGAAAAGGCCAAGGACACCCCGGTGCCGGTGTTCACGCTGGCCGTGGTGGCCCTCACGCTGGCCGGCTTCGCGGTGGCCTCGGCGGCGGGCGTGAACCCGGCCTGGGCCGCCTGCGCGGGCGCCGCGGTGCTGGCGGTGCGCGCGCTGGCCCGGCGCCGGGTCGGCCCGGTCAGCCTGGTCCGGGCCGTGGACGTGCCGTTCCTGCTGTTCGTGCTCGGCCTGGGCATCGTGGTCAAGGCGGTGGTGGGCAACGGGCTCGGGACCGGCGCTCGCGCCGCTGCTGCCCGGCGGGACATCGCTGCCCGCGCTGCTGGCCATCGGCGGCGCTGGCCGCGGCGCCTGGCCAACGTGTGCAACAACCTGCCCGCCGTGCTGGTGCTGCTGCCGCTGGCCGCGCCGTCGGGCGCCGGGGCCGTCCTGGCCGTGCTGCTCGGCGTCAACATCGGCCCGAACCTGACCTACACCGGGTCGCTGGCCACGCTGCTGTGGCGGCGCATCCTGCGGCAGCACGGTTCGGCCCCGGATCTCGGCGAATTCACCAAGCTAGGCCTGCTCACCGTGCCCGCGGGACTGATCGTCGCGGTGCTGGCGCCTGTGGGCCGGACTGCACCTGGCGGGAGGATGATCAACGTTGACTGGCGGTGATACCACCGGCCGTTCGGTACTGATCTGGGTGGCGGAGGGAACGTGGCGGGCCAGTGTGGACGCGGGCCTGCGCCTGGCGCCGGCCGGGGCCAGGTACACCCTGCTGCACGTCACGCCGGCCGAGGTGACGGAGGCGCGCGCACGGCGCCTACCTCGGGTTGTTCGGCCGGGGCCGCCGCGATCCCGGGACCAGGCTCGAGGAACTGGCCACCGCTTCGGCCAGCGAGCTGCTCGAGGCGGCCGCGCGACAGGCTCGGGCGGGACTGCGGAAACGTCGAAATTCACGGGCCGACCGAACGGGCCGTGGTGGCAGCGTCGGCGCGAGCGGATCTGCTGGTGATGGCGCGAGACGGGGACCGGTCCCGGCTCGGGCCCAGGAGCCTGGGCAAGGCCGCCCGGTTCGTCGTCGATCACGCGGCCTGCCCGGTGCTGCTGGTCTGGCCCGAATCGGCACCCTGACATCGGCACCATCCCGCCGCCGCCGCCGCACCCGCCACCGCCGCACCCGCCGCACCACCCGCCGCGAGCCCGCCGACGAGATCGTCAACTTCAGGTTGACGACTGACGCTGCGTCAACCTAAGGTTGACGCATGACTCAACCACCAGTACGGCTCGACGAGCTCATCGGCTACGTCAAGAGCCAGGAAGGCACGGCCCTGGACCACGTGTCGGCGGCCGTGCAGGTCTTCCGAACATCTCGGCGAGCTCTCCGACCACCTGATCGGGCACTTCGTCGACCAGGCCCGCAAGGCGGGCGCGTCCTGGACCGAGATCGGCCGGTCCATGGGCGTGACCAAGCAGGCGGCGCAGAAGCGCTTCGTGACCAAGGACGCCGACTGGCAGACCCTGCTGCAGGAAGCCTTCCGCGCTCATCCCTTCGCCCGGTTCACCGACCGCGCGAGGCGTTCGGTCCAGGCCGCGCAGCACGAGGCCCGCGAGCACCGGCACGACCACATCGACACCGAGCACCTGGCGCTCGGCCTGCTCGCCGAACCGGAAGGACTGGCCGTCAGGGCCGCCGAGGCGCTGGGCGTGCCGCGGGACACGGCCCGGCAGGCGCTGCTGGCGGCCCTGCCGCCTTCGGCGGTCGATCCGCCGGTCACCGACGACAAGATCCCGTTCAGCCACGCCCGCCAAGAAGGTCCTGGAGCTCGCCCTGCGCGAGGCCCTGCTCCTCGGGCACAACTACATCGGCACCGAGCACCTGCTCCTCGGCGTGCTTGACGAAGAGGACGGCCTCGGTGCCCGGACGCTGACCGGTCTCGGCGTGACCAGGGAACGCGTCATGGCCTGGCTGGTCCCGGCGCTCGAGCAGCTACGCGGCCAAGCACCAGGCCGGATAGCGAGCCCGGGTTATCAGCTGTGCGTCAGCCGGCGGCGCGGTCGGTCTAGCAGACGGCGGCGGGCGGCCGGGTTGGTGAGCGAGGGCGGCTGCCAGCCCGCGTCGGCGTCGTTCAGCGTCACGCCCGGCGGGACGATCTGGTCGATCCGGTCCAGGATGTCGTCGCTCAGCGTCACGTCCGCGCCCGCGAGCAGGTCGGTGAGCTGGTCCATGGTGCGCGGGCCGATGATCGCCGAGGTCACCCCCGGGTGGCCGGTGACGAACGCCAGCGCCAGGTGGATCAGCGAGCAGCCCGCATCGGCTGCGATCTTGATGAGTTCCTCGACCGCGGCCAGCTTGGCCTGGTTGCCCGGGCGGGACGGGTCGAAGCGGAGCGGCAGCCGCTGGGCCCGCCCGGTGCTCATGTCGATCTCTTTGTCCTGGCGGTAGCGCCCGGTCAGCCAGCCGCCGGCCAGCGGGCTCCAGGCGATGACGCCCATGCCGTACTTCTGGCAGGTGGGCAGCACCGCCGTCTCGATACCGCGGACGAAGATCGAGTAGGGCGGCTGCTCACAGCGGAACCGTTCGCTGTTGCGGTTCTGAGCGACCCACTGGGCCTCGACGATCAGTTCCGCCGGGAACGTGGAAGAGCCGATCGCGCGGACCTTGCCGCTGCGGATCAGGTCCGACAGGGCCGACAGGGTCTCATCGATGTCGGTGTCGGGGTCGGGCCGGTGCAGCTGGTACAGGTCGATGTAGTCGGTCTGCAGGCGGCGCAGGCTGTTCTCGACCTCCCGGACGATCCAGCGGCGGGAGTTGCCGCGCATGTTGACGTCCTCGCCCATCGGGCTGTGCGCCTTGGTGGCCAGCACCACGTCCTCGCGGCGGCCGCGCAGGGCCTTGCCCACGATCTCCTCGGACTCCCCGGCCGAGTACACGTCCGCGGTGTCGACGAAGTTGAGGCCGCCGTCCAGCGCGGCGTGAATGATCCGGATGCTGTCCTCGTGATCGGGATTGCCCCACGCGCCGAACATCATCGCGCCGAGGCAGTACGGGCTCACTTTGATCCCTGTGCCGCCGAGCGTCCGCATCCGCATGCCTGCCGCCTTTCGTTTCGCCTGGTCGAGATGGTCTTCCCCTTATCCTTACATAATTGCTAAGGCATCTATATGTTGACTTAGGCAAGTTAATAATCCGGAGGGAGCGGGGCATGAACGGTACGCTGAGGCGGAGGCAGACCGGACGGGGGCGGACGGGGCCGCGGTGGCGGCGGTGCGGGGGTTCAACCGGTTCTACACCAACGTGATCGGGCTGCTGCGCGGGAAATACCTGGGCACGCCGTATTCGCTCACCGAGGCGAGGCTGCTCTTCGAGCTGGCGCAGCGCGACGCCAGCGAGGTCACCGACCTGCGGCGCGCGGTGGACATCGATCCGGGCTACCTGAGCCGCATCCTGGCCCGGTTCGAAGCCGACGGTCTCATCGCCAGGCGGCGGTCGGCCGCGGACGGGCGCCGTCAGGTCATCCAGCTGACGGACGCCGGCCGTTCGGTGGTCGCGGGCCTGGACGCCCGGTCGGCCGAGCAGACCCGGGACATGCTGGCGGCCGTCCGGGACGAGGACCGGCGCAAGCTGCTCGAGGCCATGCGCGTGATCACCGAAACCCTCACCGGGTCGCCGCCACCGCGCGGCTACCTGCTCCGCCCGCCGCAGCCGGGTGACCTGGGCTGGGTGGTGCAGCGGAACGCGGCGGTGTACGCGGAGGAGTTCGGCTGGGACACCTCGTACGAGGCCCTGGTGGCCAGGATCGTCGCCGACTACGTGGACCACAGGGACCCCGGAGCCGAGGCGGCGTGGATCGCCGAGGTGGACGGGACGCCGGCCGGCTGCGTGTTCTGCGTGCGCGAGGACGCCAGCACCGCCCGGCTGCGGCTGCTGCTCGTCGAGCCGTGGGCCAGGGGCCTGGGGATCGGGGCCCGGCTGGTCGACGAGGTGCTCCGATTCGCCCGGCAGGCCGGATACTCGCAGCGTCACCCTGTGGACCAACGACGTGCTCGCGGACGCGAGGCGGATCTACCAGCGGGCCGGCTTCACGCTTGGACGACGAGAGCCGCCACCACAGCTTCGGGCAAGACCTGACCGGCCAGAACTGGTCCCGCCCGCTCTGACCCAGCCCGCTTCTCAGTCCCCCGTCGCGACCGGGCGGGCCGGGTCGGCCACCCAGTTGGACCAGGAACCCACGTAGAGCGCGGCGGGGATCCCGGCCAGCGCGAGGGCGAGGACCTCATGGGCCGCGGTGACCCCGGAGCCGCAGTAGGCTCCGACCGGTCGCCCGCCCGCGCGGTGACACCGAGCCCGGCGAACCTGGCGGCGAGCGTCGGCGGTGTCCTTGAAGGTGCCGTCGGGATTCAGGTTGGCGGCGGTGGGCGCGCTGACCGCGCCGGGGATGTGGCCGGCCACCGGGTCGACAGGCTCGGCCTCACCGCGGTAGCGTTCCCCGGCCCGCGCGTCGAGCAGCAGCCCGGTCGCGCGACGGCCTGCGGCGCGTCCGCCGCGTCGAGCACCGGCATCGCGCCCGGACGCGCGGTGAAGTCGCCGGGCTCGGGCTCGGGCTCGGTCGTGGTCACCGCGAGACCCGGCGCTCACGCCAGGCCTGGTAACCGCCGTCCAGAACCCGGACGTCCTGGTGCCCGTAGTACCGCAGCACCCACCAGCCGCGGGCCGCGGCCATGGAATCCCCGTCGTCGTACACCACCACGGAGCGATCCAGGCCGACCCCGGCCGCGCGCATCGCGGCCTGGAACGCCTCCGCGGCCGGCAGCGGATGCCGTCCGGCCGGGCCAGGCCGGGGCGGCCAGGACCGTGTCCAGGTCGGTGAAAACCGCCCCGGGCAGATGGCCCTGGCGGTAGCTGTCGATACCCGGCGGCCCGCCGAGCCGCCACCGCGACGTCCAGCAGCACGGGCCCGGAGCCGGACGCCAGTTCCGCGGCGAGTGAGGCCGCGCTCGACCAGCAGGCGGTCCGGCGCCGTCATGCCGCGCGGAACGTGAGCGCGGGCACCAGCTGCTCGTGCGGCGGTGAGCGATCCGTGCATGCCGAGCAGCGCGGACTCTCGCGGCTCGGCCTGGCTTGGCCACCAGGGCCAGCGACCCGGCCGGCGCGGCCACGACGTCGCCGATCCGGGCGGCCATGCGGTCGTCCACCGGGCCGAACCATCCTTCCTTGACGGCCTCGTCCCGCGACAGCACCCAGGCGCGATCGCCGAGCACCTCCCGCCAGCTGGCCAGCACGTCCCCGGCGGCGCCCGGCCGCGCGTACAGGTGCCTGGCTCGCGGCTCGCCGCCGAGCAGGGCCAGCCCGGCCCGCAGGCTCGGGCAGCGCGTCGATGTCGAGCTTGTCCTCCGGGCCGATGTCCACCATGCCGTGGTCCGCGGTCACGTACAGGCAGGCTGCCGGAGGGCAGCGAACTAGCGATCTGCTCGGCCAGCTTGTCGACGTGCGCCAGGTGGTTGTACCAGGCGTCCGAGGCGACACCGAACACGTGGCCAGTGCCGTCCAGGTCACCGTGGTATACGGTGACGTACGCGCGCGTGTTCTCGTTGCCAGCGCCGCGGCGGCCTGAGCCGCCAGCGCCCCCATGCTGTCGGCGGGCCGGAAGTCAGAACCGCGCATCGTGGCCACGGTCAGGCCGGTGCCGCGGAACGAGCCCTGCGCTACGTGCACGGCCGCGATGCCCGCCTCGGTGGCCCGCTCGTACAGCGTCGGCAGCGGCTGCCACTGCAGCGGATCCACCTTGGAGTCCCAGCGCAGCCCGTTGAGCAGGCGGTTCTCACCGGGAATGATGACCTGGTAGCCGAGCATCCCGTGCTGGCCCGGCGGCCGCCCGGTGCATATCGAGCCGAGGCTGGTCACGGTCGTGGACGGGAACCCGGCCGTGATCGGCTTGGAGTTGCGCGCCAGCTCGGACAGGAACGGCGCGGCGGCGGGATGATCCCTGAGCAGTTCCCAGCCCAGTCCGTCCACGATCAGCAGGCACGCACGCTGCGCGGGGGCCAAGCCGAGGACGTTCTGCGTGTCCGGCGAGCCGGGGTCCAGCGACGCGAGGACTGAGGATGACAGGTCAGCCAGGGTCGCCGACCCGTAAGACGGCACGACGGGCGAATGTCTCGGCTCCAGCGTCATACGGGAATCCTCATCTGCTACTCGTGGGTGCCACTCAGCGTCTTGCCTCAGCCGCGGCCGCGGAGCTGTACCGCAGCGTCGAGCATCGGATTCAAGCATCGGCGTCTAGGCTTAGCATCTTGCCGGAACATGGTCCCATTAGACGGGAATCGGCGGCAAAAGGCCCCCGGTCGATTCCTCAGCTACCGCCGATGGCCGTGGCGTCGGCGAGCTCCCGGGCGAACCCGAGCAGCTGGCGCACCGCGTCTTCGCCGTCCGCCGCCTGGCTCACCCGCAGCGAGAAGTCGTCGGCGGTGATGGTCCCGAGGTAGCCGTGATCAGCCTCGCAGCTCTCATCCCCGCAGTGGGCTGGCTCGAGTTCCAGGTGAGACAGGACGTTCCAGCCGATGGTCAGCATGACCTCCGACGGCATGGTGACGCCGGGCACGTAGGTCTCGGGGTCAGAGACCACCCGGCTCAGGGCCACGGATGAAATCTTGGCGAACCGGATCGCCTCGGTACTCGTCTCGGCCCGCGGCCGGGTGTCGGGATCCTCGGCTGGATGCTCGTCGGTGTGCGAGTACACCAGCCGGGTCGGGGTGAGCGCCAGCACGGTCATGTGACGGCGCACCTCCATGCCCGGATCGAAAATCGCGTCGTGGTGGACGACGAAAGCGGTGACTGGCTCCGACCCGAGCGCGGAGGCAACCGCATCGGACACCAGACCTGGGTAATAGCCGCTGTGCTCGATCGCGGCCCGCAGGCCATCGGTCATGACTCGCGTTTCCCTCATCCCCCCATCCTGCACCGTCCCACTGGGTACTTCACCCGCGGGCCCGAATCTAGTCGGGCAGCTCCCGGATATCGGGCCAGCCCGGGCGGAGCCCGCTCCCGGCCAGACTCGACGAGCGCACGCCTGCTCGGGCACTGGCTCGGGCCTGGCCATCGCGCTCGCGGCGGGCGAGGGCCTGGGCCGGCGCGGCTTTCTGGGCCCGGACCCGCCGCCGCGACCCCGGTAGATCAGCAGGCCGTTGACCGGATCGGGCACGCTGTCGAGAGCCGAACGGACCGCCGGAAGAGCGCGGAACGCCTCCCACTGCTCGTCGGACTCGAAGAGCACCTCGAACACGACGCCGTACCGGTGCTCGTGCCACTCCCAGTACGTGGCCCCGTGGGTGACCGCCGCCTCGGTGAGCTTGTCCTGGTAGGCGTCCTTCCAACGGCGGGCGGGCAGTTGCTCCGCGTCGAAAACCTCGATCGACCACCACTCGGACACGCCGCCACCGCCATCCCGATGCGTTGCCCCCTCAAGATAGTACGTCTTTCCTGCTCCTGCCGATAGGCTCCGTCGACATGAGATGGAGTGGCCTGAGGCTGTCGGTGACGCTGCTCACCGTGATCCCGCTCCGCGGCCCCGCTCCGGACCCAGGGCGGCCGCCGCGCAGGGCGGCCGCGGCCGCGGCGATGGCCTGGGCGCCGGCCGTGGGGCTGCTGCTCGGAGTGATGGCCGCCGCCGTCATGCTCGCCGTCGACCACCCGCTCGGGGCCGGTCCGCTCACCGGGGCGGCTCTCGCGGTGGCGGCCCTCGCACTGCTCAGCCGCGGCCTTCACCTCGACGGGCTGGCCGACCTCGCGGACGGCCTGGGCAGCGGCAAACCCGGCCCCGCCGCGCTCGCCATCATGCGCCGCTCTGATATCGGGCCGTTCGGCGTGGTGACGCTGGTCCTGACCCTGCTTATCCAGGTGGCCGCGCTCAGCCAGGCCGAAGCGGCGGGCCCCGGCCGGGGCGCGGCCGCGGTGATCGCCGCCGCGGTCACCGGCCGCCTGGCTCTGACCTGGGCCTGCCGGCGGGGGGTGGTCGCGGCCCGGCCGGACGGGCTCGGTGCGCTGGTCGCGGGCTCAGTCAGCCCGGTGACGGCCGTGACGGTGACGCTGGCCACGCTGGCGGGAGCGGTCGCGGCGGTGGCGGTCTCCGCGACGGTGGCCGGCCGAGCCACTTGGCTGGACGCTCCCGCTGGCCGTCCTGGCCGGCCTGCTCGCCGCCTTCGCCCTGGAGCGGCGCGCGGTAGGCCGGCTGGGCGGCATCACCGGCGATGTCCTCGGCGCGCTCGCCGAGGTGGCGACCACCGTCACCCTGGTGGTGGCCACGATGGGGCGGCCGGCCTGAGCCTGGGGCGACGCCTCCGGTCAGGCCAGCCGGATGCGCGGATCGGCGACGGTCAGCGCGACGTCGGCCACGAAGTTGCCCGCGACCGTGAACACCGCGCCGATCAGCGTGTAGGCCAGCAGCACCGAGTAGTCCTCGTTGCCCAGGCTGTTAAAGAACAGCAGGCCCAGGCCGTCGAAGTTAAAGACGTACTCGGCGACGAGATTGCCCGCGAGCAGCGCCGGGATCGACAGCCCGATCAGCGTGACCATCGGCAGGCTGGCGTTCCTGACCAGATGCCGGAACAGCACGAGCCGCTCGGGCAGTCCCTTGGCCCGCGCCGTCTTGATGTAGTCCTGGGCCAGCGTCTCCATGGCCGATGATCGCATGTACCTGGAGTAGCCGGCCAGGATGAGCAAGGTGATGGACACGATCGGCAGCGTCATGTCGTGCCAGTCACCGATGATCGTGAGCAGCGAGTTGGACTGGCTGGCCTCAAAGCCGAACAGGCCCAGGGTCAGCGCGAACACCTGGATGACGATCAGGTAGAGGAAGAAATCCGGCATGGCGTAGGCGGTGAAGGCAATGCTGGTGGCCACGGTGTCGCCGATGGAATTCCGCTTGACCGCCTGGTAGATCCCGAGCGGGACCGCGATCAGGATAGCGAGCACCAGCGAGGCGCCTGACAGGTAGGCGCTGCGCTCCCACCGCTCGCTGAACAGCGACAGGACGGGCTGGTTCAGCTTGTAGGAGTACCCCAGGTTGCCGTGCACGGCGCTGTCCACGTAGTGCCAGTACTGCACGAGCACCGGGTCGTCGAAGCCGTTGGCGCGGTTCCAGGCCGCGATCGCGGGCGGTGACGCCTTGATCCCGAGAACGATGATGGCGGGCGAGGGGAAGACGAGGTGCAGCAAGGCGAAAGTGAAGATCGAGATGCCGACGAGGATCACCACGGATGTGCCAAACCGCCTGATCAGGTAAGCCGCCACCAGGTAACCTCCCGCATCTTTCCGACCAGATCTCGTCTCATTCTGGTCTATCAGCGGGAGAGCACGAACTTCCACCTCGGCATGTTTCAATTACGACAAGGCCAGGAACCCCCGAGGCAGGGAGGGCTGATGCCGCCGACCCATGAAGTATTCAACCAGTCTCCCGCCCTGACCGGGTACGACGTGGCCGACGATCCGGCCATGCTGAGCGCGCTGCGCCGCGAGGGGGCCGGCTGGGCCGCCGACGGCGTCCGGGCCCTCGGTCGCCTGGCCGGCTCGGCGCGAGCGCAGGAACTGGGCCGTCAGGCCAACGAGAACCCGCCGGCGCTGCGCACCCACGACCGCTTTGGCCACCGCATCGACGAGGTGGAGTTCCATCCGGCCTGGCATGAGCTGATGACCGTGGCGGTGCAGCACGGCCTGCACGCCGCGCCCTGGCGGGACGAGCGTCCCGGAGCGCATGTGGCGCGCGCGGCGGGCTTTTATGTCTGGAGCGCGGCCGATGCCGGGCATAGCTGCCCGATCTCGATGACCTACGCCATCGTGCCCGCGCTGCGGCACGCACCCGACCTGGCCCGGCGTTTCGAACCGCTGCTCGCGGCCCAGAGCTACGACTTCGGCCTGCGTCCGCCGCAGACCAAGCGGGGACTGCTCGCGGGCATGTCGATGACCGAGAAGCAAGGCGGCTCCGACGTCCGGGCCAACACCACCCGGGCCGTCCCCATGAAGGGGGATGGGGAGGCGGGTGGGGGCTATCTGCTGACCGGGCACAAATGGTTTACCTCCGCGCCGATGGGCGACCTGTTCATGGTGCTCGCCCAGGCCCCCGGCGGGCTGTCCTGCTTCCTGCTGCCCCGGGTCAGGCCGGACGGCAGCCGGAACGGCATGCACCTGCAACGGCTGAAGGACAAGCTCGGCAACCGGTCGAACGCCTCCGCCGAGGTCGAGTACGACAACGCCATCGCCTGGCTGGTCGGCGAGGAGGGCCGCGGCGTCCGCACCATCATCGAGATGGTCAACATGACCAGGCTGGATTGCGTGCTCGGGACGGCGACCGGCATGCGGGCCGGGGTCACGCTCGCCGCGCACCACGCCAGCCACCGGATGGCGTTCGGCCGGAAGCTAGCCGACCAGCCGCTGATGGCCAACGTGCTGGCCGACCTGGTGATCGAGTCGGAAGCGACGACGATGGCGGCGTTCCGGCTGGCCGGGGCGACCGACCGCGCGGCTCGCGGTGACAGGACCGAAGCCGCGTTCCGCCGTCTGGCCCTGGCGGCGACCAAATACTGGGTGTGCAAACGAGCCCCCGGGCACGCCGCCGAGGCACTGGAATGCCTGGGCGGCAACGGCTACGTGGAAGAATCGGGGATGCCACGGCTCTACCGTGAGGCGCCGCTGGCCTCCATCTGGGAGGGTTCGGGCAATGTCGCCGCGCTCGACGCGCTTCGCGCCTTGACCAGGCAGCCAGAGGTGGCCGAGGTATTCTTCGCCGAACTCGGTCAGGCTGCGGGCGCGGACCGGCGGCTGGATCAGGCGGTGGCCCGGCTGCGCAAGGAGCTCAGCGACCCGTCGGAGGTTCGCGCCCGCCAGCTCGCCGAGGGCCTGGCGCTCACGCTCCAGGGCGCCCTGCTCGTCCGTCACGGGGATCCGGCGGTGGCCGATGCGTTTATCGCGTCCCGCCTGGCCGACCCGGGAGGCCCCTGGGGCTGGGGTCATGCCTTCGGCACTTTGCCGACGGGACTTGACACCGCCGCGATCATCAGCCGTGCCATCCCGGCCGTGCTCCCGGGATAAGGTCTAGAGCCTGAAGGCGGGCCCATGAGGACCCGCCTTCTCTAAAAGCATCGAGCCCAGTGGTGGTCCGGGCCGGGAAGTATGTGTCCTTCTACGATCTTGCGATCACAGAAGGACACAGCATCCCGCAAAAGTGGTGGTACTGAAGTCACGAGCAAGGAAGTCCATGGAGAGACCCTGGTACCCAGGAGGACGAGCCTCTCGCCGATTACCAGCCGCTAAGACCAACCAACTGACTAGTTTCCGGTAGCCGCCCGGAACCTGACGACCAATTCCGCGGGCACGCGGCCGCGATCCTTGACTTCGATGCCCTGCGCCTTCGCCCACTCACGAACTTCCGTGGTGTTAAGGCCACTGGCCGCGGCCTTGCGGCCGCTGCGAGCCGGCCGCCGCGCCGGGCCGCCACTGCTCCGCCTGGCCGCATCGACATACCGGGCCAGCGACTTGCGCAGCGCTTCTGCGTGCTTGGCGTTCAGGTCGATCTCGTACTCCGCACCATCTAGTGCAAAGCGGACGGTTCCTTCAGCCTCGCTGCCATCGATGTCGTCGATGAACAGGGTTTGAATCTTCTGAGCCACGTGTACTCCGTTCCACTCGTTGAATAATGAATAAGCGTATACGATCGGCACGCTATAAGAGCGCAGCAGCCCCCCATTTACATTGCGGGTCGCTCGCCGTGCATCGCCGCCACCATGGAGGATGAAGTGGAGCCGCGGACGAAGTAACCAACGGTACGCGGCCGCACACCTTAAGACGCAGACTGAGCACGCGTCAGGTCACACTTCGACTACCTTGCGGGACGGTTGGTGTCATTCTTGTCAAGACCGAGACTTGTAGCACGCTTGCGCCGTTCCGTATTCCCGGTTACCGGACGCACTTAAGCCGCCACCCGTATGCGAGCGGACGTCTGCCACACCGCCGATTGCGGGTATCCGGACCTGAGTCTTACTGCTAAGAATTTGCTGAGCCGAACGCACAGCAGGCTCCCAGCTTCGGGGCCTGGCACCGCTTTTCGGCTCCGCGAGTATCACCCATAGGCCGCGCTTCGGTTGTCAACGGGTCAGCCGGCCGGTCGGCGACACCTCAGGCCGGCCGCAGAGCGGGCGACTATCTAGGCAGGTCAGAGACACGTTCTTAGTCGGCACGCCCGGTGATCGCGCGATCGGCCGCTGCTCGGCATAGATAGCCTGCGGACTAAAGAAGCGCGAACCGATCCCGTATCGCTGAGATTTCCACCACATTGCGGACTTTGCCGCACCCGATGGCAATGCCTCGTTCCCCGGCCCGCGTCGAGGGAGCCGGGCGCCGCGATCCGCCCGGTATGCGTTCGCACCCGGCGGGCCGCCTCGCGGTTTATCGTGAGCTGAGAAATTAAACTTGTTGTTTGCGTTACCGTCAGGTAACCCGCTGGGCGTCACGCTTCCTCCGTTCCGGGTCGACGGCACTGGCATGAACCCCATTGATGCTGCCTGTCCCGCCGTGCAGATCGCCCGCCAGGGCAATATCCCGGCCGTCCTGCTTCCCCTTTCGGTCTCCGTGCGTCCTCGGCAGGGCAATGCTTTCACTAAAAATTAATCCGCCGCAGCTGCCTCCGCAGCCGGGTCAGCGGACGGCGCCGGGGACCGATAGCTATCCACCCCGGGCTCGCGGACCGGGTGGTTAACGGCATCTAGGGCGTTTCCTACCGCTCCCGAAGTTCCTGCCAGGTCTGGCCGCTTCGGATGCTCTCCGGCCGCGCAGCGACGATGTCCGATCCCGGTCGTGCTTGTTCGTCGCGAACCTTCACCAGAATCCAGCGTTTCTCGCCGGTTCGGGTCAGGGCAAATCCGCCCGATAGTTTGCGGCCGTCCAGGACGAAGGAGATATGGCCAGGCTCATCCCGGACGATCACCGCCGTCCCCTCATCCCAGATGATGACCGCGCCGCTACCCCGGCGCTGACCCTCGTGAACCCCCTCGAATTCACCCGCCGCCATCGAATGGTCCTCGACCGGGACCGCTAGGCGCCGGACCGCCGGATCAAGCGACGGCCCCTTGGGCACCGCCCACGAACGCAGCACATCGCCCGACTGCAGACGGAAATCGAAGTGCAGGGTCGTCGCGTCGTGCAGCTGCACGACAAAACGGTGTCCGGTGACCACGCCCCAGTATGGGCGGCGCCATTCGGGTACCGGCGCACCGGGCCCATGACGTAGCGGCTGACCGCCACGGCCACCGGGTACCGGCGACATGATTTTCGCGGGGCCCGGCGGAGCGTACGCTCAAGACAGCGCCGCGGGGCCACCGCCGTGCGCGCCAGTCGGCACTAGCCGGGGAGTCGGTTATGGGCATCTTTTCCTGGTTCCGTTCCCGCTGGATCACCGAGGAGCCGGACGAGCCGCACAGCCTGATATTGCGCAACCAGGAGGACGACCCCGAACTTGACGAGGTCAGGCGGGCGGCCGCCGCGGACGTCGCCGCGGTCGAGCAGGACGACAAGTTCTTCGGCCGAGACGCCCCGGCGAACCAGGACGAGGGACTTTAGCCGGCCCTATCTCCAGGCCGGCCTGACCCGGGCGGCCGCTGGCGGAGGTTAAGCTGGCGAATCGTGGTCACGGCACCGGACATACCCGGACATAGGGTCGGCGGCATTCTCGGCACCGGCGGCTTCGCCACCGTCTACCGGTGCTGGCAGGTAGCCGTGGGCCGCGAGGTGGCCGTCAAGGTCGACAACCGCGCCCTGCTCAGCGAACGTGATCGCCGGAGATTCTTCCGCGAGGTCACGGCGGCCGGACGGCTGTCCGGGCATCCGCACGTCATCGACGTCTACGACGCGGGCATGCTCCCCGACGGCCGCCCCTACCTGGTGATGGAGCTGTGCCCGGCCGGATCGCTCAACGACGCGCTGCGCCGGGACGGCCCGATGGACGCGGCCCGGGTTCGGGACATCGGCGTCAGGCTGGCCGATGCGCTCGCCGCCGCGCACGCGGCTGGCGTGCTGCATCGTGACATCAAGCCGGCGAACATCCTCATCAACCGGTACGGCATGGTCGGGTTGTCCGATTTCGGGCTAGCGTCGATCATCTCCGCTCGCGGCGACCAGACGGCCTCCCGCGACGCGTTGACCCCGGCGTACTCCTCACCTGAGACCTTCCGGGGCGAGGAGCCGACGGTCCTGGCCGACGTCTACTCCCTCGCGGCCACCCTGTACGCCTTGCTGGCCGGGCGCCCGCCGCGTTTCCCGGCTGGCGCGGAACCGCCGAGCCTGATGACGATCATGACCCTGCACGACAAGCCGGTAGAGGACGTGCCGGGCACGCCACCTGAGCTGATGGCGCTGCTGCGGGCCGGGCTCTCCGCTGACCCGGGCCGGCGGCCGCCGAGTGCCGCGGCGTTGCGGGACGCCCTGGCCGGGGCGCCCTGGCCTGACGCCGTCTCACCCCTGGCCGACCCGTCACCCCCCGGCTCGTCACCGGCAGCCTCATCACTGGGCGGCCCGTCACTGTCCATCCCGTCACTTAGCGGTTCCCCGCAGGGAGGCTCGGCACGGGCGGGTGCGGCCGCGGGCACCGGGGTGAGCATAAGGTGGGCGAGTCCTCGCGGCGGCTCCGGTGGGCTGGCCTGGTGGCGGGACTCGTCGTGATCATCGCGGCCGGGACGCTGGCTGGGGTGCGGTTGCTGCCCCAGCACGGGAACGCGGCGACGCCGGGAAGTACATCCGCGGCCGGCCCGCGGGGCCCTGCGGATTCCCCGGCGCAGGGCAGCAAGACCGGGGGGCTGGCGGCCGCCTCGAATCCCTACGGGATCGCGACCGTGACCGCGGGATGTCCGGCCGCGTCGGCCGGGGTGGCCACGGCGCGATGCCCGGCACACCCGGAATGCTGGGGCGCCTTTACGGAAATCTCAGGTACCGTCTTCATCGAAAGCCTGCCCTGCACGCAACCACACGTCTACGAGACATTCGCGATCGCGCTGATGCCCGTGCGGCGCGCGGACCACCGATTACCACACGCTGCAAGCGAATCCGATGGTGAGCAAGCTCTGCTCCACGGCGGTGCTGCTCCGGTCGCGGCAGGCCCGGGCGCGGCGGCTCCCGGTCAGTAGCTGGAACGCCGAGCCGTTGCCGCCGACCCAGGACGCGTTCGACCGCGGCACGCGGACCTACCGCTGTGTCGGCGCCGACCTCGGCACGTCGCCAAGCACCTCGCAGTTCGTCCGCTGAAGGGGCGCCGACGATCAAAGGTGGAAGCTGGTGCCGACCGCGTTCGGGATGAAGGCGGCGGGAAACCGGGCGGACATCGCGTGCTGTGCCCGCCAGCCGGTGCAGTGCGCGGGCACCAGCACGCCGGGGTCATCCAGGACCAGCGGATCGGGCTGCCAGCGGCCGTCGAGCCAGGCCTGCTGCGGCGGAAAACCCGGTTCGTACCCGGTGGTGCGGGCGACCTCGCCGGTGATCAGCACGGACCGGCCGAACAGGAAACTTGGCTGCCGCTCCTCGATGATGTCAAAACCCGCGTCGGTCAGGGCACGACGGCTGGTGGTCGGGAGTTCCCGCAGCTCGCGGCCCGGTAGCTGCAAGCGCCGCCGCCGCCAGAAGTGCGGGTGGATGAGCACGGGCATGTTCACCGGGCGCAGCACCCGGATCAGCCCGTCGAGCCCGGTGGTGTGATCAAAATGGCCGTGGCTGCAGACGATGACCTCGATCGAGGACGGGTCGATGTCAAGCCGGCGCATATTCTCGGTGACCCCATCGGGACTGGTCCCCGCGTCGAACAAGAACCGGTGCTCGTTTCCGCCCTTGGTCACGGTGACCAGCACGGAGAAGCCGTGCTCCGCGATCAGGGCATCGGGCACCTCCCGGCCGGCCATCACCGCCGACGGCCACCGCGGGCCTGATCCCAGCGGCGCCCGCCGGGCCGGGCCCTGATCGGCCATCAGGTTGTCGGTGAGGTTGTCCATCAGCGTGGTCACCACCACCGCGTCGACCGATTCCAGGTCGACCTCGAAGGCGGGCGCTACGTCATGCCGCACCGCTGCGGCCAGAGGACCTGGGCTGTCGTCGATGCACACGGGCCCATCGTAGGAGACCCGGCTCGCTAGGCCGCAGGCGTCCCAGATTCATCGAGCGCAACCCGCACCCCGCGGGGGTGCTCGGGGTGAACCGCGGCGAAATCGCCGGCACGATGGGACTCCGTGCCCTTCCGGCCTCCTGGCGGGGTGGCGGCGGCCCGGCCGGGGCTGAAGCTGAGGGGCGCGGCCTCTCACGCCTCAGGAAATCTCGGCCGCAACGTTGTCGCCGTCCTGTTCCAGTACGGACTCTGAGCGCGTCCGGCGCTCTAGCCACCGAGGCATCGTACGGTGGGGGTGGCTGGAGCGCCACGGATCGTTCGGCCCGAAAAAATCACGATGCAGTCGGCTAGTTACTCAGGGTATGAACCAATTGCGCGTTTGCTTGCAGGCTGTCACGCCGCTAGCGTGCCAGCATGGCAGCGGACGGGCGGCGGCACATAATCGCGATCGGCGGCGGCATGCTCGTTTCCTCGCGCAAGGTGCCGCTGCATATGGAGTACGCGCTCGGGCTGACCGGGCGGCCCGAGCCGCGGATATGCGTGCTGAACACCGCGGGCGGCGACGACCCGCGGTGGGCGGTGCTGATGTACGACCGGTTCGCCGGGCACCCGGCCCGGCTCAGTCATCTGGCGCTGTTCCCGATGCCCAACGTCGCCGACCCCGAGGATCTGCTGATGTCCCAGGACGTCATCTTTGTCGGTGGCGGCAGCGTGGCCAACATGCTGGCCGTGTGGCGCGTGCACGGGCTCGACGTGATCTTGCGTAAAGCCTGGCAGGCGGGCATCATCCTGGCCGGGTCAAGCGCCGGGGGCATCTGCTGGTTCGAGGGCGGGACGACGGACTCGTTCGGTCGTGACCTGCGGGCGTTTACCGACGGGCTGGGGCTGCTAGCCGGAAGCTACTGCCCGCACTACAATACCGAGCCGGGCCGGCGGCCGGTTTACCACCAGCTGATCGCGGACGGCAGGCTGCCCGGCGGGATCGCCTGTGACGACGGCGCGGCGGCGCACTACGCCGACGAGACGCTCGCCGAACTGCTCGCGGACCGGCCGGGTGCGGGCGCCTACCGCGTCGCCCCCGGCATACCCGAGACCCGGCTCGACACCCGGTTCCTAGATGCTTCCTAGACCCTTCCCCCGGCGGTGGCGCGGCGCAGGGACCAGCCGAGTGCGGCGAAGACGCAGACCGGCAGCAGCCACCACGCGTTGACGCCGGCCGCGTGCACGAGCAGTGCGGTCAGCGCCAGGGCCGCCACGACCACCGCCGCGACTCGCCAGTCGTCGCCGACCACGAAGTCGTACCAGAATGCTCCGATCGCCTTAAGCCGTTTCATGAGCTGGCTACCTCCTCCTGGGACGGACGCACGGCCGGCCCGGCCGAGCGGTCAGCCCGGCGCAGCAGGACGGTATAGCCAAGGGAGACCAGCGCGACCATGGGGACCAGCCCGAGCAGGGACGCGTCGTTGCCCGGCCAGGAAACGCCAGCCCCTTCGGACCCCCAGAACACCCCGAACGAAGTGAGCATGATCCCGACGGCGAACTTCATCGCGTTTTCCGGCAGCCGCGCCAGCGGTGCCCGCACCGCGATACCCGTCAAGGTGATCACCAGGACGGCTGCCGCCGCGCCGATCACCGCGGCCCCCAGGTTGCGCTGGTTGTCACCAAAGGTGATCACGATGAACACCACTTCCAGGCCTTCGAGCAGCACGCCCTTGAAGGACAAGGTGAACGCGTACCAGTCGTTGACACCGCGCCGTGAGGTGACCGTCGCAGCCTTCGCCGCCGCCACCTCACGCAGGTAGGCGCTCGCCTCGTCGTGCAGTGACTTATGCCCGGTCGCGCGCAAGATCGCCTTGCGCAGCCACTGGATGCCAAAGACAGCCAGCAGCGCGCCGACGACCAGGCGCAGCGCGCCCAGCGGGACCAAGGTGAGCGCGGGACCCACCGCGGCCACCACGATGGCCAGCACCACCAAGGCCACGGCCATGCCCTGGAAGGTGGAGCGCCACTCGCGGGTCAGGCCCGAGGCGAGCACGATCGTCAGCGCTTCCGTCGCCTCCACCGCGCAGGCGACAAAGACAGTCAAGATGAGGGGTAGCGAGTTCACGCTGCCTCCTTAGGCACGAGACCGCCCGAGCCAACCAGGCTTCGTGCCACCGTGGGGTACAGCGGCCTGGATGCCATGGTCACAAGGCTATACGCTTCGCGGCCATCGATTGAGCTCCGCTGCGGGCCGCGGCCCCCGCGCCCTGACTCTGGAGGTACAGACCGCCCCTCGGAACGTTCGCCAGCCCGGAGCGGCCGCCGACCAGCCCGATGAGCCTGAAATGATGGCTGAAGAATTCGAAGAGCCCGTGCGTCCACGGGAGCTGACCCTGGCTGCCTGTCTCGAGCCAGACGTAACGGGCTCGCGTGAACCAGGACTGCCATCGGGCGGCAATCTTGTCCAGCGTCGGCCGCGCGGCGTGATTGGTGAGCCCGTCGGTCATGGTGATGAGGGTTCCGTAGGAGTCCACCATGTCCGGGCACCCGGCGACCGACGAGGTGAACCGGTTGGCAGCGATGGTGAGCGCCGGGTCGTTGGTCATGACGCAGGAGCCGGGCGGGATCAGGCGGTCCGCGGCGGCGGCCGGCAGGGGCCAGCTGTGCAGGTGAGTCTCCGCCGAGAACTCACGCAGGCCCAGCCCGGCGATCAGGACCAACGCCACCAAGCTGGCGGCCATCGTCGCCACCAGGGACCGCCGCGGATAGCTCGCCAGCGCGCCGATGGACAGCGCCAGGCTCAGCGCGATGAACGGACCGTCGAAGGAGCCGTAATGGGGGTAGTAGCCGTAGGGCCACATGAACATGAGCGTCACCGCGACCAAGCCGATCGCGGCGTAACCGTCCAGCGCGGTGGGCAGGCGGTGGCTTCCCAGCCACGCCGCCAGGTAGCCGGATACGATGACGGCCGCCACGACCAGCAGGACGAGGATCGCGGCCCGGTCCGGGCGGGTTGAGAACAGCGACAAACCAGTCAGGTCAGTGAGCCTGGGCAGCACCGGCGGGTGCTTGGCGCCGCTCCTGACGAACTGGCCGACCAGCACCCCGTCAATCACTCCAGCCGGAGCCGCGATCAGGAAGGGCAGCAACGGCAGGACCAGTCCCGCCAGCCCGCCTGCCGCGAAGACCGCCGCTCGTCGCGCCCTGGGCATCAGCAGCACGACGATAATGACCAGCGGCACCAGTCCCCAGAGCTTGACCGCCCCAGCGAATCCGAACGCCGCTCCGCCCCAGGCCAGCCGTCGCCCGCCGGTCAGCCGGTCACCGTCAAACACCAGGACCGCGCCGGCCAGGCAGAACAGGTTCAGCCAGGGTTCGAGCATCAACGTGTGGGCGGCGACGAGGGTGTCCGGGTAGACGGCGTAGATCCCGCACGCCACGCCCGCGGTGACCGGGCCGCGGTGCCGCACGAGCACACCGAGGAGGGCTACGCAGGCGGTGTCCGCGGCCACCGTCAGCAGCCGGGCGATACCCAGGCCCCAGGCGGTGCCCGTCCACTTGGCGGCCAACGCCACCGGCGCCATCAGCACCATGCTGCCGGGCGGATGCACCATCGCGAAATCCCGGTACGGGATCGCACTGTTGACCAGCCGCAGGGCGTTACCGAAATAAACCCCGTCATCGTATTCGGTGACGCCGGTCAAGAAGCCGGGCCGGCTGAGCTGGAAGAGCCGCAAGAATGCCGCCAAAGCCACGCCCAGGGCAATCACTACATACGTGACCTGCGATATCTGGGCTCGGTTCGCTCGCGGCTCGGCGGCTGACGATCTACGAGCCAAATGCCAAAGAGTAGTCACCTACGGTTCCCCGATCATGGTGGTCAGGGTCACGGCGGCGAGCCGGTTCCCGATGATCATGAATGGTCCGCTGCCCGGAGCTGGTTACGGTCTCATGCCGAGAAAACAGACGGCACTCGGCCACGACAGCGTCCCGGCTCGCGCCGGGGCGCCAGGCGAGTCACCGCTCCGTGAAAGCGCTGGTAGCAGCCTTGAAGCAGGTTCCGTTACGGCTGGCAAGCGCGATGACATGCGGCCGCTCGCCGACCGGCGGCCATCGGCTAGGCCAGCACAGGCCGGCCGGGCATCCCCGCTGTCGCCGCGCCGCTCCGCGCCGCTCCACGACTGGACGTTCCCGCAGATAACCGGCTGCGGCCATCACGGATTTGATCACCGGAAATTTCCATGCCAAATAGACAGCTCCAGGCCCGCATTTGCAAACTCCCACAGTCGGTATTGGTATCGTCACATCACGCGGCCAGCAGCCGGCTGGCGCGTCATGGCTCCATGATCGCGATATCTTGCGTATGTTATCGGCTATTCCCTCAACGAGTTCTGGCTGGAGTTGGTTCCAAGCGGCATTACGCCTGGCCGTGCGGCGGGCGCACTTTCTCATCGGGCACGCGGACAACGGGTTTGGTTGCTTGCGAAGTCATCGAGACGAGAGTGACGTGCGGATGAGCCTGGGTCACCAAGGGCTGGAACATCGGTCCATGCCCTACGATCAGCAGGATGACGGTCACACTGCTTACCAGCCAGTCAGCGCCGACGACAACTGATGCCGATGCCCTCGTCATCGGGGTGTTCCAGGGTGACGACGGCCCTGTCCCCTCGCTGGGTACCGACGAATTCGACCTGATGGCCGCCCTCACTGCGCTCGGCGCTACGGGCAAGCTCGAGGAGCTCACCAAGGTTCACACGGCTGGACGCCTGGCGGCGCCGGTCATCATCGCCGTCGGCCTCGGTTCCGGACCGGAAGACCCCGGTCAGGATCAGGACGAGCGGCAGGCCTACCTGGAACGCCTGCGCCGCGCCGCCGGCGCCGCCGCGCGCGATCTGGCCTCCGGCCGGGCGAAGCGCGTCGCGGTCGCGCTGCCCGCGGACCAGCCCGACGAGGCCGAGGCGGTCGCGCTCGGCGCCCTGCTCGGCGGCTACGCCTTCGCCAAGTACCGGACCACAGAGACCGCGGGACGCGAGGTCGAGCAGATCGTGCACACCGGGCACGCCGACGCCGTCGACCGGGCCAGGACCTTGGCCGAGGCGATGATGCTCGTCCGGGATCTGGTCAACACCGCTCCCGCCGATATGGTGCCCGCGGACCTGGCCGCCGTGGCCGAGCAGACCGCGGCCGCGCACAACCTCGGTATACAGGTGCTCGACGAGAACGACCTCGCCAAGGAGGGCTTCGGCGGCATACTCGCGGTGGGCATGGGTTCCGCTCATCCGCCGCGGCTGGTCCGGCTCGAGTACACCCACCCCGGTGCCAACCGGACGGTGGTCTTCGCGGGCAAGGGCATCACGTTCGACTCCGGTGGCCTCTCGCTCAAGCCGCCGAAGGCGATGGAGACGATGAAGGCCGACATGAGCGGCGCCGCGGCTGTGCTGGCCGCGATGCAGGCCATCGCCGAACTCGGTCCCGCGGTGAACGTGATCGCCTACCTTCCGCTGGCCGAGAACATGCCAGGGGGCGGTGCGCAGCGCCCATCGGACGTGATCTCCATCTACGGCGGCAAGACCGTCGAGGTGCTGAACACCGACGCCGAAGGGCGCCTGGTGCTCGCCGACGCCCTGGCCCGGTCCGGCGCGGACGGACCCAGCCTGGTCGTCGACGTGGCTACACTCACCGGAGCGCAGGTCGTCGCCCTCGGCACCCGTACGTCCGGGGTGATGGCTAGCGACGACTCGCTCGCCGCTGAGATCGCGGCCGCGGCCCGCCGGGCCGGTGAGGCCATGTGGCCGATGCCGTTGCCTGAGGATCTCCGCAAGGGCCTGGACTCCACCGTGGCGGACATCGCCAACGTCTCGGCCGACCGAGGCGGCGGCATGCTCGTCGCCGGGCTGTTCCTCCGCGAGTTCGTGCCCGCCGGAGTCCGCTGGGCACACCTGGACATCGCCGGCCCCGCCTTCAACGAGGGCGCGCCGTACGGGTACATCGTTAAGGGCGGCACCGGAGCCGCGGTCAGGACCCTGGTCCAGATCGCGGCGGACGTGGCCGAGGGCAAGCTTGCCGGAGCTGGGTCAAGTCAGGCCGCCGGCAAGTGAAATGATGAAGACTGGGTAAGCCGACTAAGGCTGACTAAGGAGGCTTGAGGGGTGGCAGAGGGCATCGGCAGCTACGACATCGTCGTACTCGGCGGCGGCAGCGGCGGGTACGCCTGCGCGTTGCGCGCGTCCGAACTCGGCAAGCGCGTGGCGTTGATCGAAAAGGACAGGGTCGGAGGGACCTGCCTGCATCGCGGCTGCATCCCGACCAAGGCATTGCTGCACGCGGCTGAGATCGCGGACCACACCAGGGACAGTGCGTCCTTCGGCGTCCTGTCCACCTTCCAGGGCATCGACGTCCCCGGCGTGCTGTCGTACAAGGACTCAGTGGTGGAACGGCTCTGGAAGGGCCTGCAGTCCACGATCGCGAGCCGGAAGATCGACACCATCGAGGGTGCGGGACGGCTGGAGTCCCCGACCAGCGTCCGGGTCGGGGACACCGTCTACGAGGCCGGGCACATCGTCCTGGCCACCGGGTCGCAGCCACGGAGCCTGCCAGGCCTCGACATCGACGGCGAGCGGGTGATCAGCTCCGACGACGCGCTCACGCTGGACCGCGTCCCGGCATCGGTAATTATCCTCGGCGGCGGGGTGATCGGGGTCGAGTTCGCCAGCGTGTGGCGCTCCTTCGGTGCGGACGTGACCATCGTGGAGATGCTCCCCCAGCTGATTCCGCTCGAAGACGAGAATAGCGCGAAGCTGCTGCAGCGGGCCTTCCGCCGCCGTGGTATCCGCTTCGAGCTCGGCACCAAGTTCGAGTCGGTCAAGCACACGGACAACGGCGTCACGGTCACCCTCGAGGGAGGCAAGACCCTCGAGGCCGAATTGCTGCTGGTCGCCGTCGGCCGCGGCCCCGTCTCCGCCGGCCTCGGGTACGAAGAAGCCGGGGTCACCATGGAGCGGGGATTCGTCCAGGTGGATTCGCTCTGCCGCACGAACATCCCGACCATTTCCGCGGTTGGCGACCTGATCAACACCCCGCAGCTCGCGCACGTCGGGTTTGGCGAAGGCATCATGGTGGCGGAGCGGGTCAGCGGCCTGCCCGTCACGCCGATTGACTACGACGGCGTACCGCGGATCACCTACTCCGACCCGGAGGTTGCCTCGGTCGGCCTGACCTCAGCGCAGGCCAGCGACCGCGGGCTGAAGACGGTTGAGTTCACCTACAACCTCGGCGGCAACGGCCGCAGCGTGATCCTGCAGACGCAAGGCGCGGCTAAGGTCATCGCACTTTCCACCGAAGACGGACCCGGCCGTGTGGTCGGTATCCACATCGTCGGCAGTCACGTCGGCGAGCTGATCGCCGAGGCCCAGCTGATTTACAACTGGGACGCCGAGCCCTCGGACGTGGCCCAGCTCATCCATCCCCATCCCACCCAGTCGGAGGCGATCGGCGAGGCGCATCTTGCGCTGGCCGGCAAGCCTCTGCACGTACACGCCTAGGAGTCACGAGGATCATGTCGGTCTCCGTATCCATGCCGCAGCTCGGTGAGAGCGTCACCGAGGGCACCGTCACGCGCTGGCTGAAAAAGGAAGGCGAGCGCGTGGAGGTGGATGAGCCGCTCCTTGAGGTGTCGACGGACAAGGTGGACACCGAGATCCCGTCACCCGCGTCCGGGATCTTGCGCGGCATAGCGGTCGACGAGGACGAGACGGTCGCGGTGGGCGCGCAGCTTGCGGTCATCGAGGACAGCGAGACCAGCGAATCCGAGGCTTCGGCCGACGACTCGCCACCGGCCGAAGCCGCCGGATCGCAGCCGTCCGCCACCCCGCAGGATTCCTCCCAGGGCCAGCCCGCCCCGGCCGCCAGTTCCTTCGGTTCGCAGCCCAACTACGCTCCCCCGGCTCAGCCGGCCGCCCCGGCCCAGCCGCCGCCCCGGCGCCCGCCGGGCCGGCCAGCCAGGCACCCGGCTACGCACCGCCGCCGGCGTACGGCGCGCCGTACGCGGGCGGCGAGCCGGGCCAGGCTGCCGCGCGCGCCGAGACCCAGCCGTCCTCACCATCTGAGCAGAACGGGTCGGCCGCCCAGCCCGCTTCGGGTTCGGATGGCCAGGAGGACTCCGCCGCGGAATACCCGGCGCCTACCCCGCTGCCGAGCGGCGGCGACGCCCCTTACGTCACCCCGCTGGTCCGCAAGCTGGCGGCCGAGCACGCCGTGAACCTCGAGGACGTCACCGGGACCGGCGTGGGCGGGCGCATTCGCAAGCAGGATGTCATCGAGGCCTCCCGGGCCCAGCGAGAGGCCCAGTCCGCAGCTGCTCAGTCCGCAGCCGCCCAGCCTGAGGCCGCCCCGTCTGAGGCCGCCCCGTCTGAGGCTCCTCAGGTTTACCAGGAGACGCAGCCCGCGCCCGTGAGGGAGGCGGCCGGCCGTCCGGCCGCAGCCGGACGGCCGGCATCCTCACTGCGCGGCACGACCCAGCGCATGTCCAGGCCGCGTCAGGTGATCGCGCAGCGAATGCTCGACTCGCTGCACACCTCCGCGCAGCTGACCACGGTGGTGGAAGCCGACGTGACGGCCATTGCCCGGCTGCGGGACCGGGCCAAGGGCGATTTCGAAGCCAGGGAAGGCGTCAAGCTGACCTTCCTGCCGTTCTTCGCGCTCGCCGCGGTCGAGGCCCTGAAGGTGCATCCTAAGCTCAACGCCGTTATCGACGGAGATCAGGTCACCTACCACGACGCCGAGCACGTCGGAGTGGCGGTCGACACCGAACGCGGCCTGATGGTGCCCGTCATCCACAACGCGGGCGATCTGAACATCGGCGGTCTCGCGCGTAAGATCGGGGACCTCGCGGAGCGCACCAGGTCTGGCCACGTCGGCCCGGACGAGCTAGCCGGCGGTACGTTCACGCTCACCAACACGGGCAGCCGTGGCGCCTTGTTCGACACCCCGATCATCAACCAGCCGCAGGTGGCGATTCTCGGGACCGGGACTGTGGTCAAACGGCCCGTGGTGGTCACCGATCCCGCCCTCGGCGAGGTGATCGCGGTGCGTTCCATGGTGTACCTTGCGCTCACCTACGATCACCGCCTCGTGGACGGCGCCGACGCGGCCAGGTTCCTCAACACGGTGCGGAGCAGGCTCGAAGAAGGGGCTTTCGAAGCAGAACTAGGTCTCTAGCCGCTTGTGACGGGCACCCCAGGCCGTACCAAGGTTGCGATCACCGGTTCTTCCGGGCTGATAGGTACCGCGCTCGCGGCCAGCTTGCGCCGCGACGGTCACCAGGTCATCAAGCTCGTCCGGCGGCCCGTCCGGGCCGCCGACGAGGTCCGCTGGGACCCGCGGGCGGCCGACGCCGGATTCAGCCCGTCCAGCCCAGGTGAGCTGGACGGGCTGGGGGCCTGCGTGCATCTAGCCGGAGCGGGCGTGGCCGACCATCGCTGGACGGCGAGGTATAAGGCGGAGATCAGGGCCAGCCGGGTGCTTGGTACCCGCACGCTGGCCACCGCTCTCACCAAGCTGGGCTCGCCGCCGCAGACCTTGGTGTCCGGCTCGGCCATCGGCTGGTACGGAGACACCGGCCAAACCAGCGTCGACGAATCGGCGGCCGCCGGTAAGGCCTTCCTCTCGCGGGTGGTCCACGACTGGGAGGCAGCCGCCGAGCCCGCCACTGACGCGGGCATCCGCGTCGTGTACCTGCGTAGTGGCCTGGTCCTCAGCCCGGCCAGCGGAATACTCGCCCGGCTGCTCCCGCTGGCCAGATTGGGTGTGTGCCCGAGATTCGGTTCGGGGCGGCAGGTCATGAGCTGGATCTCGCTCGCCGACGAGATCGCCGCGATCCGGTTCCTGCTCGACCGCAGGGACATCAGCGGTCCGGTCAACCTGACCGCGCCGGCACCGGCCACCAACGCCGAGTTCACCGCCGCTCTCGCCGCCGCTGTCGGCCGTCGTGACCTGCCCTGGCTACGAGTTCCCGCGCTGGCGTTGCGGCTGGGCCTGGGCGAGGCCGCCGTCGAGCTGCTGAACAGCGCGCGCGTCATCCCCGGGCGGCTGCTGGGAGCCGGCTTCGAGTTCCGCCATCCCACGCTGCCCGGGGCCCTGGCCGCAGAACTCGCCTCGCGCTGACCTCGCTCCCCCGGGCGGCTACGCCGTCTGGGGCAGCCCCTTGACCGGAAGCGGCGGCCGCTGCAGCCCCTGGTCGATCGCCTGCCCGATCTCGCGGATGAGGCCGGCCGCATCGGTCTTCAGGCGCCTGGGCGGGAAGTGCAGCAACAAGATCCCGCGGGCGATCAGCTGGTCGTGCCGTTCGGTCGTATAGTCCTGGTCTGCGGCCGCCAGGTGGTAGGCCCTGGAATCGATCTCGGCCGCCACGCCGGCCTCCTGCCACCAGGCGTCGACGGTAGCGATAAAGGTGCCGTCGTCGGCGTAAAGCCGCGCGTTGAATACCGGCCGCGGCAAACCGGAACGCAGGAGGAGCCGGCGAAAGTCCCCCTCCGCGACCGACCTGACCCCGTCACTGATCTCGGCGAGGGCCTCCCGGAGCAGCAAGGACCCCGCGCTGGGTCCTGACTCGAGCTCCGCGATCAGGTCCGGCACGGTGCAGGCGCTGCGTTGCACCGCCTCGCAGACCACGGCGCGGACGTCATCGAATCGGGCCATCGAGCGGGCCGCGTCCGCCACTGCCCGGGCCGGCCCGGTGAAGCGGATCCGGCCCGTGGTGAACAAGCGCTCCGGCAGGTGAACGGTGCGATGGACGCGGACAAAGGCAACGCTCTGCCGCCGGCAGCTCGAAGGAATGAGCAGATCCACCACGTCTGGCCCAGGCGATCGCAGGTGATGACGTCTCACCGCGGCCACTCCGGTGATCATGCTCTCCGGCCCGGTGTAAAGCAGCGCGGCCATCTCCCGCTGATCCTGCGCCAACGCACCCGTCTGCGCGACGTACACGCCAGGCAGCACCCGCTGCCAGGAGCCTCCTGGTGCAATGCGCACCTCGAGTGCCTTCCGTGACATACCGCAGGAAAGAGCTTGCCAGCGTGAGACGGCCAAGTACTGCTCCCGGATGATGCGGTTGAGACGCACCCGGTCGAACTCGGCCTTTCGTGGCATACGCACAGCTTGTCACCGCCCACTGACAAACTGTCGGTGAGCAGCCGGTGCGGCGGCCGGTGCGGCGGCCGGTGCGGCGGCCGGTTATGAGGTCGATGGCACATAGGGCCCCTAAGGTAATCATTCCAAATTAAAATGAGTTTGCGGTGTGGCGGGGGTCGTTAGTGTGTCATGCGGGGGGGTTTCGGCTTCATTGAGGTCGGGGATGGTGACGCCGTGGCTGGCGGCGTAGTCGCGCAGGTCGGCCAGGGTGCGGAGCGGGATGCCTGGCGGCGGGGCTGCGGGCGGCTGCGGGCGGCTGGCCAGCAGGCTGGCGGTCAGGCATGCGGCGTGGCTGATGGTGGTCTTGTCGGCGCCGAGCAGGGCGCCGATGACCTTGCCCGGCAGTTGCAGGTGCTCGCGGAGCCGGACGGCGAGCACGTGGTCGGTGAGATCGAGCTTGCGGTTGCTTCCTCCGCTGCCGGGCGCTCTTTGGCGGACGTGTCCTTGCCGGAGGTAGCGGCGCTGCTCGTGGCGGGCGCGGAACGGGATCTCCAGCGCGCGGGCGAGGGCGGTCAGGGCGGCTGGGTCCATGCCGGTCAGCGAGGGATGGTTCAGCAGGTCGCCGCCGCAGCGGCCGGGACGGGCTGGTCCGGGTCCGGGGGCGGGTGCGGGGGCGGCCCGGGGAACGGGCAGGACGGTGTAGTTCCACTCGCCGTGGAACTGGTGGCGGGTTAAATGGCGGTCTTCGATGTCGTTCATCTGCTTGCCGCTGATCTGGGTCCCGGCCGGGCAGGGGCTGTCGTCCAGGACCGCGGTGACGGTCAGGCCGGTTCGGGTGGTGACTGCGCTGATGGTGTTGATGATGACGTCGTAGCTGGTCAGCGGGCGCCCGCGCCAGCCCAGGGTGATCTGGGAGAACAGCCGGTGCTCGATTTTGTTCCACTTCGACGTGCCGGGCGGGAAGTGGCACACGGTGATCGCCAGCCCCGTCTCCTGCGCCAGTTCCGCGAGCCCGGCCTTCCAGCCCCGGTTCCTCCAGCCGTTGGAGCCCCCGGCGTCGCAGGTGACCAGCAGCCGCCGGGCGTCCGGGTAGGCGTCCTTGCCGGCCAGCCGCCACCAGCGGCGGATGGACTCCACCGCCAGCGCGGCGGTGTTGTGGTCGGTACCCACGTTGACGAACCCGGTATTGGCGCCCACGTCGTAGATCCCGTACGGGATCGCGGGCCCGGACCCGGCCTCAGCGAAGGAGTGGTCGCGGACCTGCACCGGGCTGCCCTTGGGCCGCCACTCCCGCCCGGCCTGGGCGTACTCGCCGGCCTGCTCCTTCTTCTTGGCGTCCACGCTGATCACCGGCTGCCCCGCCGCCAGGTGCTCCTTCGCCTGCGCGGCGATGTACCGGAACTGGGCATCGCGGTCCGGGTGCCGCCTGCCCTCGGCGACCTTGGCGTTGGACTGCGCGGAGAACCCCTGCTCGCCCAGCAGCCGCCAGGCGGTCTGCGGGCTGCACGCGTGCCCCCGGGCGGTCAGCTCATCTGACAGGTGCTTCGCGCTCTTGGTCGTCCACGTCAGCGGCGACTCCGGATCACCCCGGGTGGAGTCCTCCACCAGGGCCAGCAGCGCCGGCACCAGGCCCGGATCGGTCTCAGCGAGCTTCTTGCGGCCCGCGCCCGCCCGGCGGACCCGCCCGGGCGGGGCCACCTGCCCGCAGGCCAGCTCCGCCGCCCCGTCCGCCACCGTCTGCCACGACGCCCCGGTCACCCGGGCCACCGCGCCGATCCCGCCGTCCCCGGCCGCCCGCGCCACCGCGCCCAGTGTCAGCCGCCGGGACTTCTCATCCAGCTCCGGCAGCAGCAGCTCCAGCTCCGGCCCGAGAAGCTCCAGAAGCAACGGATTCGCGCTCATACCGCAATCCTGGCACACGACACGCCGGAGACTCATTTAATTCCGGAATGATTA
>CAVSTQ010000002.1:0-89760 GCA_963730825.1 uncultured Actinomycetes bacterium | reverse complement strand
CCAGCGCCTTCACGTCTATGCTCCTTCGGCCTGGGCAGCCCAAATTTACCAAGGTGGCGGCTAGGCCGCGAGGTCGCTCAGCGGCCGCCCTTGCTCCAGGCGTCGGTGGCCTTGCTGCACGCGGCGAACCGCACCGTGCCGCTGGCGATGACCTGGTCCGACGACAGGCCCGGGCAGGCTCTGCTTGTCGCCACGATGAAGACGGTGACCAGGCTCAGCACGCTGAGCAGGATGACGGAGACCAGTGCCATCCGCCGCGGCACCGACCGGCGGGTGAGGGCCTCGGGGGCGGACACCGCCTCGGCGGGTGCCAGCCGGGCGAAGGCGGCGAACATCGATTTCAACTGAGGATCAGCCGCCTGAAGCACCCGCTCAATCTGGTCAAGCACCGCTTGCTGGCGGGGGGGCAGGCTCATCTGTTTCTCCGCTGCGTCCATTACCGTCGCTGCCGTGCCGGTCGGGCGCACCCGTGCAGGCCAGAGGAGACAAGATCCGGACGGTAGTCGATCAACTATTACCCGTATCACGGCAGCGAAACAGGTATGCCCGGCGAAGAATGAACAGCCCAGTGCGGACTCGTTACGGTTTCGAAATGACTATCACAGGCTGTGATAGCCGTTATCTCGGCCAAAGTTAATGGTCATGATTGAGCGTGGTTGACCGGCGGCTAGGTTTTCCCGGCCGACGCATGGCGGCTCGCGGGGCTCGGTGCGGGCGGGTGCGCCTTGCGGGCGGCCGCGGCCCGCGCGGCGGCGGCCCGGGCGGCCGCGGGCCGCCGCGTGGGCCGCGGCGGCGTTCGCCGCGGCGGCTTGTGCGGCCAGCTGCGGAGTCATCCAGTCGAGCATCGGGACCAGGGCCGCGCGCCACACCTTGCCCTGGTGGCCGCCCCCGGGGACGATAAAGAGCGGCACGTTCGCCAGCCGGGTCAGCAAGAGCTGCCTGAAGTTCAGCGCGGCGGCGACGTCGCCCCCGTCCTGTTTGCCCGCCGCGAGCCAGAAGGCCGGGAGCTGTTGTTGATGGGCATCCTGGTGATGTACTGCCTCGGCGTGTTCAGCAGCTGCAGCGCGGGGTGGCCGCGGAACACGTCGACCTGACGCGGCTTGGCTCCGGCTTGTTGCCTGCCGGCACCTGGCTGGGGAGAGGGTAGAAATAACCTGACATAACGCCCGCGGCCCCCCACCATTGCGGGTACTGCAAGGCGATGTTAGCGGTGCAGTACCCGCCTTCGGAGTAACCGGCCAGGCCCCACGCCCGGCCGGGTGGCTGCACCCGGGCGATGCGGGCGATGGCGGTGGGCACATCCCGTGCCACGAATGTCATGTCCTGGATGCCACCGGGATTGTTGAGGCACTGCAGGGCGTACTGCATGCCGCCGTCGGTGTCGGGCATGACCAGCACGGCGGCGTCCGCGGGATGGTTCGCGAGCAGGCTCAGGAACGTGGGGATCACGCCCATCACGTCGACCCAGGCCGCGGGGTTACCTGGCGATCCATGCAACAGTTCGATAACAGGAAACTTGTAGTGCCGATAAGTCTTCTGAAAGTACTGCGGCGGCAGGTAGACGTAGACGTCACGGGTCATGCGGGTCTGCGTTCCGGTCACTGATGTCTGGAAGAGGTATCCGAACTGGGCATCTTCCGCAAGATTGGTGACCCGTCCGATACTTTTATCGAATTGTTTGTTTGTACCCAGCCCCCCGGCCGCGTACTTGGGAATGCTGCTCGTACCCTGGCCGGTAAGATCGTTGATCATCCCGCCCCAGGTCTGGTAATAGTCATAGAACTTGTTGACCGCGGCAATTCCAAAGCACATGGCGGGAAGAAACGCCAGGCAGGCGGCGAGCACGCGGAATACGACTTGTTTAGCCAAGGCCAGCCAGACCAGCAAAGCCCCGAATACCACCATGAGAAGCAGGAAGAATCCGGTTCCCTGAGGTCCAAACACTCGGTTCTCCTCGCCGGAGTCTGGTCTGACAGGTGGCGGGCCTCACCGAGGGCAGCCTGAAGTACCGCGCAACCGCTGATCACATGTGCGAACGTCCGAGACGTGAGGTTGAGTTCCCGGCAGGTCAGTCCCCGCAGGCACACCTGACGTGCAGGCGGCCCCGGCCCGGCGGTGGAGGTGGGATTTGAACCCACGGAGGGGTTGCCCCCTCACACGCTTTCGAGGCGTGCGCCCTCGGCCACTAGGCGACTCCACCGCTGGCGAGCTTACCCGAATCAGCGGGTAGCCGCCCGCACGAACTAGCCGTCAGGCCGCTGCTCTCTGCGGGCGGCGAAGAAGGCACGCAGCGCCGCGCCGCAGTCTTCGGCCAGGATGCCGCCGATGACCTCCGGACGGTGGTTCAGCCGGGTATCTCTCAGCACGTCCCAGAGTGACCCGACAGCCCCTGCCTTGGGGTCTTCTGCTCCGTAGACGAGCCGGCCGAGCTGGGCCGCGGTGATCGCACCCGCGCACATCGTGCACGGCTCCAGCGTTACCACCAGCGTCAGGCCGGTCAGCCGCCAGCGGCCAAGAGATCGGGCGGCCTGCCTGATCGCGACGATTTCCGCATGTGCGGTGGGATCGCGGTCCGCTTCCCTGCGGTTACCCGCCTGGGTGATGACCGCGCCCGCCGCATCGAGGACGACGGCACCCACCGGGACGTCAGCCGGGCCGGCCCGCCGAGCCTCGGCCAGGGCGAGCCGCATGGCGGGCTCGAAGGCAGCCGTATACCCGGTCACGGGCCAAGCGCGATATCGAGCGCGCGCTCGACCGCATCTCCGAACCGCAGCCGTTCCGCGATGCGGATCACCGCATCCTCCGGGTACAGGTCGAGGTCGGCCGAGATCGCTCCGAGCTCCATCTCATCGAGGCCAAGATCCGCGAAGATGGACAGGTCCCCGGCCGGAAGCACCTGATCGAGCTCGTCGTCGGACGGTACCGGGATATCCAGGACATCGAGCACCTGACGGGCCAGCGGGTATTCGACGGCCGCGGTGAGGTCGGACAAGAACAGCGACACGTCCTCGCCGAAGGCCATGATCGCCACGAAGAAGTCGTCGCCGACACCCGCGAAGCCGATGGTCCCGCCGATGCTGGGCTGACGGCGCAGCGCCTGCACCAGGCCATCCAGGTCCGCGGTGACCGCCGTGGGCAGCACGTCGGCCTCCCACTGGTCTTCTTCCCGGTAGACGATGACCGCGAAGTCTGTCTCGCCCACGTCTGTCACGTCATCTTCCCAGCACGCTCTGCACGGAGGAATGTTGTCAGATGGCCGACCGCCGTGACGGCAGAATCGCCGATCAAGACGGCGTCGGGAGGATTTTGCGGGCTTTTGCCCATCAGGTCGACGCGATCCGCACGCTTGGTTACGCATTGCTTCCAACGATGAGGCATACTGGTGAGCGACACGGGGCATACTCAAGCCGACACGGCAGCTTCATTCCGTTAGTCTTGGCCGGCAAATCGGCGAGAGCTAACATAGGTTCTCTGGCAAGTAGGGCAAGTCTTCGCGCCCTTAGGAGGCGACGTGAATCTGAAAACCATCCTTGGGTGGCTAGCTGTTGCCTTCATAGTCTGGTTTGTGATCGAGCAGCCCACCGGCGCGGCGCACATCGTCCACAACATCGGCACCTTCCTGACCACAGTGGCAAGCGGGCTGTCCCACTTCTTCGCGTCCATCTAAGGCTGGGGTGCCGGGATGAGGCTGGTTCCAAATACTGACACGGTTCCGGCCAAGGTAAATCGCTACCTTTTGCCCCACGAACGCCAGGTCATCACCGTTCACCAGCATCCGGCTGTCCTGATCAGGCCGATTTTCGAACTCCTGGTCGGCTTGGCCATCGCAGGCTGGCTGAGCAACGCGGTCGCGCACGGTAACAAGACCGTCCTCTTGGTGATCTGGCTCGTGTGGCTCATCCTCTTGGTGCGGGCGGCGGTCAAGGTCTTCGAGTGGAACGAGAACTACTTCGTGGTCACCTCGCAGCGGATGCTGCTGTCGACCGGACTGGTCACCAAGAAGGTGAACATGATGCCGCTGTCGAAGGTGACAGACATGAGCTTCCAACGGTCCACGATGGGCCGGATCCTCGGCTACGGCGAGTTCATCCTGGAGTCCGCCGGGCAGGACCAGGCGCTCCGCATCGTCGACCATCTGCCCTACCCGGAACAGCTTTACCTGGAGGTATGCGGGCTGATCTTTAAGGACAAGGACGCGGATTCGGACTAGGGCCGGTCAGGCCACGGCGCTCAGGCGGGGCCATGCTCGGGCGGTGCGCCTGAGCTGGGCCCGGGTCCGGGGTTCACCAGCCGCCCGGCAGCGCCCCTAGTCCCTCGTGCATGATCCAGTCGCGGGCCGCGAACGCTGAGCCACGGGCCCCGGCCATGTCCAGGTCGGGGACCAGGGTGATCTCAGCCGCCTGGGCTTGCTCCTCCCGCAGCGCGGTGTTGGCACGCACTTCGGCGAAGTACCAGTCACGGAAATGCGAGGCGGCCTCGACCACGCCCCCGCCGAGGAAGTAGGCGTCGGGATCGAGGAAGTTCGCGGCGATGGTGAACAGTCGCCCGATCGCCATGGCCTGCTGCCGGAAGATCGCCAGCGCCATCTCGTCGCCGTCTTCGGCGTACTTGCGGACCAGCTTGGCCGCCTTGATGAGGGGCAAGCCGCCGAGCTCGTGCCCCGGATACCTGGTGAGCCAGTACGGCAGCAAGTTGTTCTGGATGCCGGTGAGCGAGGCCACACTCTCCGCATCGCCAGACTGGCCGCAGTTGCAGGCCGGCATCGGCTGTCCCGGGCCCAGCAGGCCCTCCAGCGGAATGGGGACGTGCCCGAGTTCCCCGGCCATCCCGGCCGCGCCCTTGATCACCTGGCCGCCTTCGACGATCCCGCCGCCGAGGCCGGTGCCCACGATGGCGGCCACCGAGCTGCGCCGCTCGGATTCCGCGCCGAACCGGACGTGATGGGCGTACAGGGCCGCCGAGTTGCCGTCGTTGTTGTAGATCACCGGGAGCGCGAGGCGGTCGGCCAGCGCTCCCCTGATGTCGAAACCGCGCCAGCCGGCGTGGCCGAAGTTCGTCGCGCCTTTGGACGATATGACGCCATTCCCGCTGGCCGGGCCGGGAGTGTCCAGGCCCACGGCGCGGACCGAGGTGATCGGCACGCCGGTCAGTTCGAGCACCTGCTTGACGGAGTCGACCAGCGACTGGATGGCCTTGTCCGGGCCCTCCCTGACGGCGCTGGGCAGCTCCGCCATCTGGTCCAGGAGGAACCGGCCCGCGGAATCCAGGATCGTCCCGTTGTTCATGGTGCCGCCGTTGTCCAAGCCCACGACAACCCAGTCGACTGGCATGCGTCCTCCTCGTCCGGCCGCTGAGCCATCCTCAGTCTATGGATATGACTTGGCGACGAGCAATATCACCGCAGCTGGGATCTGGGGCTCGCGCATCCGCACCGCCGGACCGGGAGCCGTCACGACCCGCGCGAGTCCGTCGCCTGGAACCCGGCGCCCCTGGCCACCCCGGCAACCTGTTGCCATGCCTGCACGTCCGGCGGGCTGTCAGCGGCCAGCGCGGTCGCCGCCGCGAGCGCGAGCGTCGCGTGCACCAGGGCCGCGGCGATAGTCTCCCCGCGGCCGATCCCTTTTGGCTCCCCGTAATTCGGGTCGGCCAGCAGCAGCTGCGCCTCGCGGTAGTGCTCAGGCCCCGTCATGGTCAGGCCTCCCTGTCGTCAGTGCCTGGCCGTCCGCGGAGGATCGGGGATTTGAACCCCGGATGGTGTTGCCACCAAACCGCATTAGCAGTGCGGCGCCATAGACCGGACTAGGCGAATCCTCCACCCGCACCAGGAGTGCGGTGGGCCATAGCGTACCGGCACTGACCGGGCCTGGGCAAAGCGTCCCGCGTGTTGGGTCAGTGCACCTCGATGATCTCGTAGTCGCCACGCTGGTAAGCGTCGCGCATCTGCCGCTTGGAGAACTTACCCACGCTGGTCTTGGGCACTTCGGTGATGAAGCACCAGCGCTCGGGGAGCTGCCAGCGCGGGATCTGCCCGGTCATGAACGCCCGTAGTTTCTCCGCCGTCACCTCGGCGCCAGCTCGCAGTACCACCGCCGCCAGCGGGCGCTCCCCCCACTTGTCGTCGGCGACCCCGATGACCGCGGCCTCGGCTACGTCAGGGTGCGCCATCAGGACGTTCTCCAGTTCCATCGAGGAGATCCACTCACCGCCGGACTTGATCACATCTTTGGCCCGGTCGGTCAGCCGGATAAAGCCGCGGTCATCGAGCGTCCCTACATCCCCGGTCTTGAGCCAGCCGTCGTGGAATTTGGCCGGGTCGTCGTCCTGGTAGTAGGAGCCGGTGATCCAGGGGCCACGAACCTCGATCTCGCCGACCGCCGCACCGTCGGCCGGCAGGATCTCACCGCTATCGGAGGCCAGCCGCGCCTCCACGGCGCAGAACAGCCGGCCCTGGCTGTCCCGGTACTCCCAGGCTTCCTCCTCGCTCACGCCAGGTGGCGGGTTGGCCACGCTGGCCAGCGGCGAGGTCTCCGTCATGCCCCAGGCTTGCAGGATGCGCACGCCGAGTTCGGAGGCGTACCTAGCCTGCATGGCGCGCGGGACCGCCGAACCGCCGGCGATCACCAGCCGGAGCGAGGACAGGTCCCCGCCCTCGGCCCGGATATGCGCCAGCACGCCTGCCCAGATCGTCGGCACGCCCCCGGCCACGGTGACGCGTTCGTCGGCGATCAACCGGACCAGCGTGGCCGGCTGCAGATGCCGGTCCGGCATGATCAGGTCAGCACCGGACATCAGACCCGCGTAGGCCAGTCCCCACGCGTTGGCGTGGAACATAGGCACCACCGGCAGCACCCGGTCTTGCTCGGATAGGGCGAAGCCGTTTCCCAGACAGGCGCCCATCGAATGCAGGTAGCTGGACCGGTGGCTGTAGACGACGCCCTTCGGTCGGCCAGTGGTCCCGCTGGTGTAGCACATCGCGGCGGCCGAGCGCTCATCGAGCGCCGGCCACGGATACGAGTCAGCCTCCGCGGCGAGCAGTTCCTCGTAGTCATAGACGCTCACGCCGGTGAGCTCGTCGGCGCCCGGCGTCTTGGCCAGGGACGCCCCGCTCACGATCACGTTCTTAACCGATGGCGCCTGCGGCAATATCTCGGCGAACCTGGCTACCAGCGACGCGTCCACGATGACGGTATGGTCGGCGGCGTGGGTGGCGATATAGCCGACCTCGGCCGTCGCCAGCCGGATGTTCAGTGTGTGCAGCACCGCGCCCATGGACGGGACGGCCAGGTAAGCCTCGAGGTGTTCGGCGTTGTTCCACATGAACGTGCCGACGCGCTGATCGCCGTCGACGCCCAGCCGTCGCAGGGCGTTCGCGAGCTGCGCGGCCCGGCGGCCCGCTTCGGCGTAGCTGCGCCGCCTGACCGCCGCCCCGGTCCAGGTAACCACCTCGCGATCGCCGAATATCGACGTTCCGTAACGCATGATCGAGCCGATGGTCAGCGGGACGTCCATCATCGTGCTGCGCACAGAACGACCTCCTCAGGGTGCCTGACCTGGATAATACCGGCGACGGCCCGGAAAGCACGATAGGTCATCATCCATCGGATCCGGGTTACGGGTCGGCATTGGCGCCCAGCTCCGCGTCGATCCGCAGCCTGGCTACCGCCCGAGACACCGTGCTCTTCACGGTGCCCAGGCTGATACCGAGCGCCGCCGCGATTTCCGGCTCAGTCATATCTTCGAAATACCTGAGCATGACGGCGGCGCGCATCCGCTGCGGCAGCCGGTCCAGGGCCTGGCGCACCACTTCGGCCGTGTCGCTTTCCCTGGCATGGTCCGCGACCACCTGATCAGGCAGCTCATCGGTCGGGAATTCTTCGACCTTACGGCGGCGCCACCACGATATGTGCGTATTGACCATGGCACGCCGGACATAAGCGTCCAGCGCGGCCCGATCATTGATCTTGTCCCACGCTAGATAGGTTTTGGCCAGCGCGGCCTGGACCAGGTCTTCGGCGTCGGCGCGGTTGCCGGTGAGCATGATCGCCATCCGGAGCAGGGCGGCTCCGCGGGCCACGACGTAATCGCGGAAAGCCGCGTCGTGATCGCCAGATCGCGATTCCTCGTGGTTGCCGGCGCAGCTCATGCGGACTACCTTACTTAAGGTAGTCACAAAACTACATTCCGTGCCCAGATGAGGGCGCGCGGGCTGCCGCGCTCTATCCGTCAGGGATGTATCTGTGTGGCGTCGCAGACAAAGGTGTCCGAAGAGCTTGACGTAACTATCCGCACCAAGCAGGGTCAATATTGTGTCTTATGCAATCCCACGGAAGGCAAGTGCGGCATTTGGCTGACATGCCCCGTAGGGGTGACGATGTCACGGGCTCCGCCAGTCCGGCTCGTTTCGCGCGCCGGTCACTGTTCAAGGCCGCGGTGCTCGGACGACTGGACGAATCGGACCTTTCTCATATACCGGCATGGAATGGTCGCCTAGGAGCAGAAGAAAGCTCCCTGGTGTACGCGGTCATCGGAACGATCCTGGACGTCAGCCCGCACATTCTGGTCCTGCAGACAGCACGGGGAGAACAGCGATTCCCGCTGGCCGCCGCCGCGGAGGCCTGGCGAGGTGGGGCCATTTCCCCGGCGGCGCTGCGCCAAGGCGATCATGCCGTTCTCCGGCGCAGCCTCCCCGGCGGTCCGGTGGTGGACCGTATCTGGGCCGAGGTCGGGCGGGTCACCGGGACGATCATCGAGTGGGCCGGGCCGGGCCGGCTGCTGGTCGACGAAGGCCCCGCCAAGGGACGCCGGATCGTGCTGATTGCCCCGGAGGCCAGCCGGCGCATCCAGGTTCGCTTCCCCCGGCTCGAGCCTGGCTACCTTCTTGACGTCATCGGCCTGAAGCATGACGGCTTCCTGAAGGCCCTGATACCCGCCACGTCACAGCCCCCCTACCTGGCCAGACACGCGCCCGCACCGCCGCTGGTCAGCGGGCACATTCCCGATCCGGTCAGCGGGACAGCGGTCTGGCATGAGCCAGGCGAAGAGCCGGAAAACCTGCTCGGCCTCGCCTACCCGGCTCTCGATCCTGAGACGAGCTGCGAGCATGACGCCTTGATGCCGCCGTCGTACGCCGGCGACCGGCACGCGGTCGACCCGCACGCGACCGGCCCAGGCTGCGTGCGGCTGCCCTACCTGTCGCTAGGAAGCCTGATCCGGCTGCGCAACGACTGCGCCGAACGTACCCGGCTGGTCCCGGTGACTAGCTGCGGGGCCCCGGCCCGGCTGTTCTGTGATCGCTGCGTCACCTGCGGAACCTCGCGAAAGGGCCGGATCGCCGATCTCACCATGGCGGCGTTCGTGGAACTCGGCGGCGCCCTGGAAGTGGGCTGCTTCAACGCGACGATGATGATCGGAGGCTAGCGGGATGCTCACCACGCTGCGAGAAATCCAGCTTCCGCTGCTGGTCGGGCTGCTGCTCGGCAGCTGCACGGTCAAGGCGTGGCGGACGCTTAGGCCGCGCCCGGGCCCCGCGGGCCTGGGTCCGACCGGGCTGTTCCCGCTCCGCCTGCGCCACCCCGTCATGATCATCATGTACGTGACCGAGCTGAGCCTGGGCCTCGGGCTGGCCGCTACGGCCGGCCGGGTCGGCGATGTCTGGCTCCGGGTGCCCGCCACTATCGTGCGGATGGCGACCGCGCTGTTCTTCCTCATCGCCGTGGGCGCGCTAAACGAAACGAGGCAGCGGCGGCCCGATTCAGGCTGCGGCTGCTTTGGTGATCTCAGCGATACACCGATCGGCCTGCGGACCATCGCGCGGGCCGCGGTGCTGGCCGCCTCGGCCGCGGCTACGATCGGCGTGCCCGCGCTGCGCATGCCGCCCTCCTTCGCCGCCGCTGAGCTGTGGCTGGCCGTGCTGGCGGCTCGAGCTGGTCCTGATGGCCTGCCTGTCGCCCGAACTAGGCGAGGTCTTGGTCCGGCTCGGCTATTCGGAGCCCTGCGAGCTTCGCAGGCTGCCGGTCGGCCGGACCATGTCCGCCTTGCACGCGAGCTCTCAGTGGCGCAAGTACGCGGCTCAGCTCCGCACCGCAGAGCCGGCTGACCTGTGGCGGGAAGGGTGCTGGCGGTTCGTGGTGTATCCCGGGATCATGCGCGGCCGGCGGGTCGACATCGTCTTCGCCGTCTACCTGCAAGCTCGCCGGCCTGCCATCCGCGCGGCGGTTCTCGACGCGGATACCGACGAAGTCCTCGGGCGGGCTGAAACGCGCGAGTCTGCCTTTATCTAGCTGACTCTAGTAATTTCGCTAGAGTCACGGATAATCGGATAGCCGGTGCCTGCGCAGTCGCGGCCGGCCAGGAAATCACGCCTAGACCGGCTGGGAGCGGAGGAACTTGCCGAAGTGGGGGACCGTAAACGCGATCAGGCCTCGTTCTGAGCTGTAGATCAGCCCCTTCTTGATCAGCCCGTCCCGCGCGGGCGACAGGCTCGACGGCTTGCGGCCAAGCTCGTCGGCCACGATCGAGGTGGGCACCGGGTCATCCCCGGTGGCCGCCATGGCTCGCATGTACTCACGTTCCGCGGGGGTGGCCCGCTCGTACCTGCTGCCGAAGAATCCCACCGCCAGCTCGCCCTCGGCCTCCGGCGCCGCTACCCTCACATCGGCCGCCGTCACCGGGCTCGACGCGGCCACATCCCAGGTGACCTTGCCGTAGGCCTGGACAAAGTACGGATAGCCGTCGGCGGCGGCGTACAGCGCGTCGAGCGCGCCGGAGGTGAAGGTCACGTCTTCGCGCTGCGCTGGAGCGAGCAATGCCAGGTCGGCGGCCTCCCGTTCGAGGCGGTCGATGCGCGCGTACCTGAACAGCCGCTCCGAGTAGCTCTTGCTGGCCGACAGGACCGACGGCAGATGCGGCAGGCCCGCCCCGACCACGATGAGCGGGCCGCCGGTCTGCGAGAGCTCATGGCAGGCGGCGCACAAGGCGGATACGTCAGCCGAAGGCACATCCTGCATCTCGTCGACGAACAGGGCGATGCCGACGCCGAGGTCGGCCGCCACCGAGGCGGCCTCGGCAAAGAGCTCGGTGAGGTCGACCTCCAGGTCGCCCGAGTCGGCGCGACCGCGCTGGGCGGGCACGTCGATGCCAAGCGTGACCGTGACCGAAGACCCCTTGGGCGCCTTCGGGTCGCGCAGGGCGAACGCCTTGAGGACGCCGAGGAAGTAGTCGACCCGGTCCGGGGCGCGGTGCCTGGGCGCGAGCTCCCGCACCGCCATGTGCAGCGCGCCGGCGACCGGGCGCCTGATCGACTGATCCGGCCTGGCCTCGATCTTGCCCGTCCCCCACAGCCGCTGCAGCGCCATCGACCTGAAGGTGTTGAGCAGGACGGTCTTGCCGACGCCGCGGAGTCCGGTGAGCACCATGCTCCGCTCCGGCCGGCCGCGGGCTATCCGCTCGAGCACCACCTCGAACTGCCGTATCTCCCGGTCGCGCCCGGTAAGCTCGGGCGGCCGCTGGCCCGCTCCAGGGGCGTAAGGATTGCGCACCGGATCCATGACATCGGACTCTATGGCTTGATCTAGCCTCAGCCCTAGATGTGCCTAGAAAACCCTACCGGCGTGTCGCGAACCGGGACGACTCACGGCTCGCTGCGGGCTTTGTTGATGCGGGCCAGGAAGTCGTTGTAAGCGGCCAGCTGATCGTCGTCGTCGACGCTTTCCGTGCCGCGGGCCGACAGGCCGGCCTGCGCTGGGCCGCGCCGGTGCCGCTCGCGTCCTGGTGCGAGCTGACCAGCGTGGCGAAGTTCGCGCGGCGGGCGGACTCCAGCCAGCCGAGCCCGCCGTCGTCTCGCGTCTCCCGGCTCCAGGCAAAGAACACCGCCAGAACCAGCACGAACATGATTCCCGCCCCGGCCACCCACATCACCGCGCCGCCGGTGTGCACGTCGTTGATCGCGCTGGGCGCCCAGCCCGGCCGCTGCTGCGCCAGGGCGGGGAACGGGTTGCTGCTCTCCGAGCCCAGGATGAGGCCGGTGAACGCGTCCACCGGCATCGCGATGAAGAGCAGGAAGATCCGGGACGGATAGGAAACCCGCCACCTGATCGGTTCCCGCCCGATCAGGGGCAGGAAGTACAGGTATCCGGCCGCCAGGTACAGGGCATGCTCGCCGTCGTGGACGCCCGGGTGGGTCAGCACCAGGTTCATGAAGCCGGTGAGGTGCGTCCCGACGATGGTGGTGAGGTAAAGCACAGCGCCGAACGGAGGCCAGGTGAGGCCGGCCATCACCCGCGAGCGCAGCACCTTCTTGGCCCAGGTGTGCAGCGGATTACGGCTCGCGTGCAACAGCAGCGTGGCGGGCTGGCCGACCACGAGCAAAGGCGGCGCGACCATGATCAGCAGCAGGTGCTGGATCATGTGGTCGGAGAAGAGCACGTCGTCGTAGCTGCCGATGCCGCTCTGCGTCGCGATCACGATCACGGCCAGGCCGCTGAGAAACAGCGCGGTCCGCGACAGCGGCCACGGCCGGGCCGGATGACGCCGCCGCACCCGCAGCACGCCCCAGAGGTACAAGCCTGCCGCCAGTACGACCAGGGCCGTCACCACTGGTGCGAACTGCCATTGGTCCACGACCTCCGTCACGCCGAAGGGCGGCAGCGCCTGGCTATCCATGCCGCCGAGACTACTCGCCGGGCCGCTAGTGAACCGGGCCGGGTGCAGCCACGGCACCGCCGTCGCCGCCGGCGGGGTCCGGGGAAGCCAAACTCAATCGCATCCCAGCGGTCTGCGGCTCTACGCTTGCGTGGTGGAATTTAGCGATGTGATCAAGCGCCGTAAAATGGTCCGTGCCTTCACCCGCGAGCCGTTGCCGCCAGGCGTCACGGACCGGCTGTTGCGAGCGGCTAACCGGGCGCCCTCCGCAGGTTTCAGCCAGGGCTATTCCTTCCTTGTCTTGGAGGGTGCGGAGCAAGCGGCCCCGCTGTGGGAGATCTTCTATGAGGATGCAGGCTCCGCGTCGGCCGGGGAGGAGGACGAACGGGCCCAGCTAGACGCGCTGAGCCAAGCACCGCTGGTGATCGTAACGCTGGCCTGCAAGGACGTGTATCTGGACCGGTATGCCCAGGGGGACAAGGGCTGGCAGGACAGGGACGAATCGCGCTGGCCGGTGCCGTATTGGTATATCGACACAGGCTTCACGGCGCTGCTGATTCTGCTCGCTGTCGTCGATGAGGGGCTTGGTGCGGTGTTCTTCGGCATCCAGCCAGGGATCATGGCCAATTTCCGTACCCGATTCGGGATCCCGGAGGAATGGACGCCGATCGGCGCTATCGCTATCGGCTACGGCGATCCGGCAGCCGACCCGGTGCAGCCTGCACGCGCGAGTGCCCGTAAGAGCCTGGCCGAGCTGGTGCACCGCGGTCGCTGGTAGAGCGGAGGGCGTGGGATTCGAACCCACGGTGACGTTGCCGCCACAATGGTTTTCAAGACCATCGCCATCGGCCACTAGGCGAGCCCTCCTGTGCGTCATAGCCTACGGTAATGGCTACCGGGTCGTCAGCCGCCGTGGCCAGGTCAGCCCGTCGCCCACGAGCGCGGCCAGCGCCAGGTACGCCTCGGCCGCCTCACCGCTGAGTAGCTCCAGTTCGACTTCTGCCCCCTCTTCCAGGTGCGGATCGTAGGGGATCCGGGTCACCGCCCGGCAGCGAGCGGCAAAATGGTGCTCGAGCCGGTCCAGGTCGACGGTGCTCTTGCTCCTCGGCCTTATCGCAGAAAGCACGACGACCCCGTTCCGGACCAGGTCACCGCAGTTGTGCGCCTCCAACCAGTCCAAGGTGGCGCTGGCGCTGCGGGCTCCGTCCACCGACGGCGAGCTGACCAGGACGATCTGATCGGCCAGCCGGAGCACCCCGGCCATGGCCGAATGCAGCAGGCCGGTCCCGCAGTCGGTGATGCAGATCGAGTAGAAGTGCTCAAGCAAGCGGGCGGCGTCACAGTAGTCGTCGGCGCCAAAGGCCACCGACACTCCCGGGTCACGGTCGGAGGCAAGCACCTCGAGCCGGCTCGGCGCCTGCGAGGTGAAGGCGCGTATGTCGGCGTAGCGCCCGACCAGGTCCCGCTCGTTGAGCAGGTCCCTGATCGTCGCGGCGGTTTCCAGCCGCACCTTGTCCGAGAGCGTGCCGCGGTCGGGGTTGGCGTCGATGGCTATCACCCGGTCGCCGCGAAGCGTCGCCAGCGTCGCGCCCAGGCCCACCACCGTGGTGGTCTTGCCCACGCCGCCCTTCAGGCTCAGCACCGCCACCCGGTGGTGACCGCCCGCGACCGGCGTCCGGACCCGGTTGATGAGGTCGCGGCGGCGCATCTCGGCCGCCGACTCGCCCAACCGGACCAGGCCGCCGGTCGCCCGGTACACGGTGCGGCGCCAGCCAGAAACCGGCGCCACCCGCCTTCCGTGCAAGAGGGACTCGGTGGTTAGGCTGTCCGACGTCTCGCGCACGGGCTCGGGCGCGGGTTCCGGGACCGGCGGCAGCGGTGGACGCAGGTCGGGCCAGATTTCGCCATCCGCCCCTGGCGGCCCCATCGCGGGGACGGGAGGACGCGGGGCCAGCTCGGCGGCCGGCGGGAGCTCGGGGCCGGGCAGCGGCTCCATCGGCGGCACGGGGCCTTCGTCCGCGACGAAGCCCAGGTCCGGCAGGTAGCTCCCGCCTTCCGGGTAGCTCCCGCCTTCCGGGTAGCCTCCGCCCTCCGGGTAGCCTCCGCCCTCCGGGTAGCCTCCGCCCTCCGGGTAGCTCTCACCTTCCGGATGGCCTCCGCGCTCCGGCCCGTAGCCCGGGTCCTGCGGATATCCCAGCGGCCGCGGATAGTCCGCGTCGGCCGGGTAGCCGGCGTCCGCCGCATGGCCCGGTCCCTGCGGGTATCCGTCCTGTTCCGGAACGGGCTGGTAATTCCACCCGGGCGGCCGGTCCCGGGGGATCGGCAGGTAGCCGGGGCCAGACGGGTACTCCTCCTGGCGAGCAGGCAGCGGCTGGTGCGGATAGGGCTGGTGCGGATAGGGCTGGTGCGGATAGCGGGGACCGGCCGTCTCGGGTCGTCCGGGCTCGCCCCAGCCGGCCCAGCCATCCGCCGCGGGGTTCGCCTGGTCCTCGTGCGAGCCGCCCGGACCGTCCTGTTCGTCAGGGTCAGCCGCGGGCCGGCCCGCCAGGATGTCATGCCAGTCGCCGGAGAAGCCGGCCCCGGTGCCGACACCGGTGCCGGCGCCTGGGCCAAAGATTTGCGGCGTATCGTTGTCAGTGGTCACAGGTCGTCCCCCTTGGTCCTCAGGGGTGGGCGCGGATGCGGGCAGGGTTCGTACATCCCACCGAGCCTAGGCCAAGCGCAGGCACTTTAGATACCCAGAGCGCTGGTTCGGTGGCACTCAGTTGCGACATGGGGGCTCATGGTCACCACGGTGACCCCGAGGTGGCACAGTGGGCAGCCTCAGCCATCGAGCGGCCAACCGGCGATGGGCCGAGAACCAGCGAAGGAGAGAACCCGTGCGTGCCGTCGTCATCACCGAACCTGGCGGACCAGAAGTCATGCACTGGCGCGACGTTCCTGATCCGGTCCCGGGCCCGGGGGATGTGCTCATCGAGGTCGTGGCCAGCGGGGTCAACCGGGCCGACCTGATGCAGCGGGAAGGGCACTACCCGCCGCCGGCAGGCGCGCCGCCCTACCTGGGCCTGGAGTGCTCCGGCCGGGTCATCGCCGTCGGCCGCGAGGTCACGGCCTGGCGGCCAGGCGACGAGGTGTGCGCGCTGCTGTCCGGCGGCGGGTACGCCGAGCAGGTCGTGGTGCCCGCCGGCCAGCTGCTCCCGATCCCGGCCAAGGTGGGCCTGGCCCAGGCGGCCGCGTTCCCCGAGGCCGCCTGCACGGCGTACTCCAACCTGTTCCAGGTGGCCCGGCTGGCCCGCGGCGAGACGCTGCTGGTGCACGGCGGCAGCAGCGGGATCGGCACGATGGCGATTCAGCTGGGTAAGGCCTTCGGGGCCAGGGTGGCCTGCACCGCCGGGTCGGCGCGGAAGCTGGCCCGGTGCCGTGAGCTCGGCGCCGACGTGACCATCAACTACCGCGAGGAGGACTTCGTCGCGGCGCTGCGGGCCGCCACCGGCGCAGGAGCGGATGTCATCCTCGACATCATGGGCGCGAGCTACCTGGAACGGAACCTGGCCGCGCTGGCTACCGACGGCCGCCTGGTCATCATCGGCCGGCAGGGCGGCAGCAAGGCCGAGATCAACCTGGGGGTCCTGCAGGCCAAGCGGGCGAGCGTGCACGCCACCACGTTGCGGGCCAGGCCGGTGCAGGAAAAGGCGGCGGTCGTGGCCGCGGTCCAGGACCAGGTGTGGCCGCTCATCGACGCCGGGAAGGTGGCCGCCATTATCGACAGGGAACTGCCGATGTCCCAAGCGGCGCAGGCGCACCGGGCGATATCGGCCAGCGAGCACATCGGCAAGATCTTGCTCGTGCCGGAATGAACCGCGATCGCCGCCGGCGGGACGCGGCAGTGTGTGTGATCGGCCAGACTAGGGGAATGAGCGACGGGATGAATCCTCAACCGCAAGAGCACCCGCAGGTCCTCGTGCTGGGCCCGGACGGCATCACCACGACGGACGGCGAGCCGGACGAGAACGTCAGCCGCGAGCGTCCGGTCACCGAGATGGTCGAGCAGCCGGCCAAGGTCATGCGGATCGGCAACATGATCAGGCAGCTGCTCGAGGAGGTCAGGGCGGCTCCGCTGGACGAGAAGAGCCGGGCCCGGCTGAAGGAGATCCACGAGAGCTCCATCAAGGAACTCGAGGACGGCCTGGCGCCGGAACTCGTCGACGAGCTCGAACGGCTGTCGCTGCCGTTCGCCGAGGACGGGATACCCAGCGAGGCCGAGCTGCGGATCGCCCAGGCGCAGCTGGTGGGCTGGCTGGAAGGCCTGTTCCACGGCATCCAGACCACGCTGTTCGCCCAGCAGATGGCCGCCCGGGCCCAGCTCGAGCAGATGCGCCGCGCGCTGCCGCCCGGGATGCTGCCGCCCGAGCAGGAGTCACAGCAGCAGCGTCCGGGCTCCGGGCCGTATCTGTAAAAGCTTATTTTCCGGGCCGAACGGCCCCGGCTGCGTCAGGCCGCCACCATGCCGCCAGCCTTCTGGGCCGTCACGCCCGGTGAACTGGCCATTGGTCAGGGACGGCCAAAGCGCAGCCGTCCGAGCCAGGCGGCGGCCTCGGCGAATTCGGGATCCGAGGTCCCCGGGCGGACCTGCGTGGCGGAGCCGTCACGCCGGGCGTAGCTGCCGAGGAAACGGACCTCCCGGCACACCCGGCGCAGCCCCATCAGCGCTTCGCCCACCCTGGCGTCGTCCACGTGCCCTTCGCAGTCGATGAAGAAGTAGTACTGGCCGAGCCGGTCGCCCGTCGGCCGGGACTGGATGGTGGTCAGGTTGATGCCGCGGACGGCGAATTCGGTGAGGATCTCGAGCAGGGCGCCGGGGTGATCCTCGGCGAGGAACGCGGCCAGCGAGGTCCGGTCCGCGCCGGTACGCGCGGGCAGCGGCCTGGGCGGCGACACCACCACGAACCGGGTGACCGCGTTGGCCCGGTCGTGCACGTCGGGGACGAGCACCTCCAGACCGTACCGGCCCGCGGCGAAAGCGCCCGCCAGGGCGGCGTCCACCTGGCCGTCCGCCGCCTGCCGGGCCGCCTCGGCGTTGGAGGCCAGCGGCACCCACTCGCAGTCGGGCAGATGGCCGGCCAGCCAGCCACGGCACTGCGGCATGGACTGCGGGTGGCCGCCGACCCGCTTGATGTCCGCCAGCGCGGTACCCGGCCTGGCCAGCAGCGCGAACGCGATGGGGACCTGCAGCTCGGCCACGATCACCAGGTCGTTCCCGGTCGCCAGGTCATCGAGGGTGGCGGTGACCACGCCCTCGACCGAGCTCTCGATCGGGACCACGGCGCGCTCCGCCGCGCCTTCCCGCACGCTGGTCAGGGCGGCCTGGATGGTCGGGCAGGACAGTGGTTCGGCGTCAGGGTCGACGGCGCGCAGCGCCGCCTCGGAGAAGGTGCCCTCCGGGCCCAGGTAGGCATACGGCATAGCCCACATAATGCCAGCCCCGGCGACGTGCGCGGGTCCCCGGAGGTTTTCTCAGCCGAGGGCCGGCGGTTCATCGCAGGACGCGGCGGGCAATCGGGCGATAACCACGACCAGCGCCAGGGCGGCGAGGCCGAAGGCGTCCTGCACGACCCGGGCCGCCTGCACCGGCACGCCGTGGACGCCCAGCAGGACCTGGCCCGCCCACGGGACGGTCAGCGCGAAGAACACCGCGGTTCCGGCCGCGATGGCCGTCCGCCGCGCTGATCGCCCGTCCGCTGCGATCGCGCCGATGACCACCACCACGACCAGGAAGTGGTGGATCCAGGAGACGGGCGAGAGCAGTACCTCGAGCAGCGCCGTGACGGCCATCGCCTCCATCGGCCTGGCGGCGCGGGCCAGCCGGCTGACCACGGCGAAGCCCGCTACCGCCATGGCCAGGGCGAGCACGGCCCACACCACGCCCGGGGCCTGACCAGGCAGGAACTCCCTGAGCACGATCCCGCGCAGCGACTGGTTGGAGGTTCCCGCGTTGGACCCGAGCCGGCCGGATTGGAAGATCGCGCTGGTCCAGTACGTCATGGAGTCCTGCGGCAGCACCAGCCAGGCGCCCAGGGTCCAGGCCAGCGCCACGACGGCCGCGGTCACCGCGGCGCGCCTGCGGCCCGATAGCCACAGGTACCCGATGAACACTCCGGGCACCAGCTTGATCGCGGTGGCCAGCCCCACGAGCGCCCCGCGTGGCCACCGCGGGGCGGGACTCGCGCAGTCCGCCAGGGCCATCGCGAGCAGCACCATGTCCACCTGGCCGAACCGCATTTCGTCCCGCAGCGGGAACAGGTAAGCGCAGACCGCGAACAGGACCGCGAACACGACCGGCCGCATCCGCCGGGACCCCGCCCGGCGCAGCAGCGGCGCGAACGCGTACCAGATCACCAGGGCGAGCGGGCCGTAGATGACCGGCACCCAGGCGAGCTGCGCCACCGGCCAGGGCAGCAGCGCGAGCGGCACCGCGAAAAGGGCCGCGGTGGGCGGATAGGTGAACGGGAGCAGTTGCGGCGGCTGGGTGAACATGCTGTACAGCGGCTGGCCCTGCAGCACGCTGAGGCCGCCGGTGCGGTACACGTTGAGGTCTACCATCCGCTGGTCGGGCGGGCTGGTCAGGTAGCCCCGCACGAGCGGCTCGACGGCGGCCAGCGCGGCGGCCCAGGCGAGCACGCCGAGCAGCGTGACCGCCCAGGGCGGCCAGCCCGCCACCCGCGCGGCCGCCCGGCCCGGCCAGCCCGCGGGGCCGCCTCGTCCGGCCCGCGCCTGCTCCGGGACCCCGGTGGCGGTGCTCATCGTCGCCATCCAGCCTTGACCGCGGGGCCGGCCGGATCCGTGGCGGGCGCGCTCGGCCATGACCGGGCCGCCGGCGGCCCGAACGCACCATCAGGACCACCAGCGTGACCGTCGTCCCCGCCAGGACCACCGGCGTCACCCCGTGCCTGAGCACCGGCTGCAGCCAGGTCAGGCCGCCCGGCATGGTCACGTCGCTGGCCCGCGCGGGCAGGTAGCCGAAGCCGAGCGCCGCTGTCCGGGCCAGCAGCAGCCCGCCGATCCTGTCAGTCACCTGGGCGGGCACCGCGGGGATCAGGGGCAGCAGCGCCCACCCCAGCGCGTCGTACCACGGCAGCACATAGGGCCAGGCGAAGAGCCACGCGAGCACAAGCGCGAACGCGATACCGGCGGCCGCGGACCCGGCGGCAGGCCCGGCTGGATCGTCGAGAATCCCCGGTATCCCGCGGATGAGCAGCACCGCGAGCACCACGGTCAGCGCGATGGCCCCGGCCTTGACGATGTCGGTCGCGCCGGTCCCGCTGATCACGAGGTGGATGACGGTCCGGATCACCCGCCACGGCGACCCGATCGACACCATGTTGCTGGCCTGCTCCGATTGCCGCAGCATGGCGGACCCGCCGATGGCGATCGCCGCGGCCGCGGTGACCGCGAACCCGGCGGCCAGCGCGACCAGCGGCGCGACCAGCCGCGGCTGCCGTCCGAGCCGCAGGACCAGGGCGATGGCCAATCCCAGCCCGACCAGGGCGGCCGTGACCTTCACCCCGAACCCCAGGCCGACCAGGATCCCCGCCAGCGCCGCCCGCGGCCAGGGCGGCCCGAGGGGGCCGGACGAGCCCATGACCATGACCGCGGCGACGCCGAACACCACGGCCTGGGTGTCCACGTGCGCGCCCGCGACGAGCACCTGGAGCAGCAGCGGGTTGGCGGCCCACAGCCAGGCGGCCCGCAGCTGGCGGGCCGGCTGACCGCGCGTCATGCGGTGCAGGAGCAGCGCGGTCAGGCCGAAGGCGGCCAGGTTGGCCAGGCCGAGACCAAACACGGTGAGCCGCACCGAGGTGCCGCCGGCCAGCGAGGCCAGCGCCTGGATCGCGGTGGCCAGCGGCCCGTACACCGACGGCGAGGCCGACCAGTCCTGGACCGCCCGCGCGACGGGATCCCCCAGGGCGGCCAGCTGCGCGGGGGTCGTGGTGTAAGGGTTGTGGCCGGTGACGAGCATCCGCCCGTAGGCGGCGTAGCTGAGATGGTCCGAGGAGCCGAACGGGGGCACCAGGGTGAGCGCGGTGGCGGCCAGCAGCCCGGCGACCACGACGGCCCGGGCCGGGATCGCCCAGCCGGCCCGCAGCGCGCGGAGCACGAGCACCAGCCCGAGCGTTCCCGCCGCCAGTCCGGCCGCGGTCAGCGCGACCACCAGGTACGCCGACGGGTGCAGGCCGAGCGACCACGGCGGCCCGGTCCGGCCGGGCAGTACCGGCTCCATGACCGAGGGGCCGGCCACCGCGACGGCGAAGGTGCACGTCACGCTGGCGCCGATGGCGATGAGCCCGGTCCGGCCCGTCTTCATTCCCTCAGACCTCACGCGCTCCACCGGCTCCGCGCGCACCGGCCGTCTGGTCATCGGCGTACGGCGAGCGCCCTGGCCACGTCGGTGAGCTGGTGCGCGCGGTGCAGTTGGGCCCGCAGGCCGGTCCCGGTGGCCCGGTGGGCGAGCTCCACCTCCACCTCGGTGATCCGCAGCCCCTGGCGCAGCAGGTCGATGGTCAGCGCGGTCTCCACCCCCCAGCCGGGGGCCAGCGGCCGCGCGGCCTCGAACGCCGCCCGGGTCAGGCACCGCTGTCCGTTCAGCGGTTGCCGGGGCTGCCAGCCGGTGGCCCGGCGGATGCCCGCACCGGAGAGCCCGACCACCAGGCCGTGCCCGCCGAGCTTGACGGTGGCGGCGAAGACCGCGATCGTCATGTCCGCGGTGCCGGCCAGCACCGGATCCATGAGCGGCCCCGCTCCGGTGGCGGTAGGCCCCAGATCGGCGTCGAGAAACAGCAGGTGCCGCGGGTGGTCACGGGGCTCGGTCTGATCGACGAGCCGGACCGCCTCCGCGCCGGTCTCCATGGCCGCGCCCTTGCCCCGGTTCCGGCCGTGCCGCATCACGACGGCGCCGGCCTGCTGGGCCAGCGCCCCGGTCGCGTCCGCCGAGCCGTCGTCCACCACGACGACCAGCGCCGGCCAGCCCGGTGGCGGCGGCCACGGTCGCGGTGATGCGGTCCGCCTCGTCCCGCGCCGCGATGACCACGGCGACATCGCCGCGGGGGGACCGTGCTGACATGGGGCCGATCCTAGGCCAACGGAGGACCTAGTTACGCGGAACGGCGGGCTTGGGCCTGCTCATGTTCGCGTCGTCGACGAGCGTGAACACCGAGTCGAGACCGGTTACCTGGAGGATCTTGCGAACGGCGGGCTTGGGCGAGGCGATCTCCAGCTCGCCGCCCCGCTCGCGCACCCGGCGCAGGCAGGACAGCAGCACGTTCATGCCGGTCGAGTCGCAGAATTCCACGCCGGCCATATCGATCACAACCCGGGCGGGCATGCCTTCGACCAGGACCGCGGCCAGCTCGCTGTGCAGCCGCGGAGCGGTATAGAGATCGATCTCACCGCAAATGGTCACGATTGTGTGATCATCGTGATATCGACTCGAGACATTTAGCTCCACGAGCCGAACCCTATCGCGCCGCGCGCCGAGAAGCCAGGTAACTAACCTGAGCGCCTGCTGAGAGATTGCTCCTGGATTACCCACCGCTACCGGCTCTCCCGGGCCGCGACGGGCAGGCCCGCCTGCGTCCGGTCCGGCGTCAGCCGGGCTGACCGGAACTCGCGCCCAGACCATGGTGCCCTCGTCGTCGCGGCTCGTGCCCCAGCCCAGCGATAGCTTCTCCACGATTCGCAGGCCGCGGCCGCCCGTCGCGGCCTGGGTCGGCTGGCCCAGCTCGGGCTCGGTCCGGCTGCCGCCGTCGCAGACCGAGACCCGGACGCTGCCGGGGTCCAGCTGCCAGCCGACCCGGAGCTGCGCACCCGGCAGCGGGCCGGCGTGACGCAGGGCGTTGCTGAGCAACTCGCTGAAGACAAGCGCGACGTCGCAGACACCGGTTTCGCTGATACCGTCGGCGATGAGGTCAGACACCAGCCGCCGGCGGGCCACGCCGACGCTCGAAGCAGCGAACGGGAGCGTGAGGACGCTCGCCTCAGTCACCTCCATGTCAGCCCCAGCCCGTCTGTCCAGAACGTGAGCGAACCCGGTACGAGCGGAAATGCCCCGTCGGGACGTTCCGGAAACACGGCGCGCCCTGAGATATCTGAACGGTAACGGGGTCCCAGCAGAAACCCCCGGTGGCCACGGCACCTGTGGCTGGCACGGTAACGTCTCTCCGTGAAGGTTGTCAGTTATGTTCCCGGCGCGCGACCGCCCCGCCGCCCCGTAGGCTCGCGCTCATGAAGGAACGCGCACGCGACCAAGGCGGTCCGGGCACGCTGACCGATGACCTGGTCGCTTCTGACGCCGGCGGCGCGCCGGCGGACGAGCCCCTGGCGGAGCTGGCGGCCAGATACAACCTCAGGCCGAGCGCCGCCCGTCCCGGCGTCCTGGCCTACGCCGGGCAGCTGTGGGCCAGGCGTCACTTCATCCTGGGCTTCGCCACCGCGCGCAACGTCGCGATGTACACCGAGGCCAGGCTGGGCCAGTTGTGGCAGGTGCTCACCCCGCTGCTGAACGCGGCCGTCTACTACCTGATCTTCGGCATCATCATCGACACCAGCCGCGGGGTGCCGAAGTTCCTCGCCTTCCTGATCACCGGCATCTTCGTCTTCAACTTCACCCAGCGGGCGTTCATCACCAGCTCCCGGGTCATTACCGACAGCCTCCCGCTGATCAGGGCCCTGCCGTTCCCGCGGGCCTGCCTGCCCATCGGGTACGTGCTGATCGAACTGCAGCAGCTGGCCATGTCCATGATCGTGCTCGCCGCGATCGTGCTCGGCACGGGCGAACCGCTGACCTGGTACTGGCTGCTGGCCATCCCGGCCCTGCTGCTGCAGGCGGTGTTCAACGTCGGGATGGGCCTGTTCCTGGCCCGCCTCGGCGCCGGCGCCGACGACTTCGGCCAGCTGATGCCGTTCCTGGTCCGGACCTGGATGTATACCTCCGGGGTCATGTTCAGCATCACCACCATCAGCTTCCTCAAAGCCCGCCCGACGCTCACCTATCTCTTCCAGATCAACCCGGCCGCGGTCTACATCAACTTGATGCGCAACGCGATCCTCAAAACGCAGCGGGACGGCTGGCCGGGCAGCCAGCCGTACAACGGACCGAAATGCGCGCTTTACAACGTCAAGGGCATGAACCTGGAAAATAGCGCCTACTGCCACGGAACGGTCACGATGAACCAGCTGTGGCTGTACGGGGCCGGCTGGGCGGTCTTCGCGCTGGTCGTCGGGTTCGTGTTCTTCTGGCAGGCGGAGACGAGGTACGGCCGTGGCTGAGCTGGCCCCAGGTACCACGGTCCCCCGCGGGAACCGGGGTGAGCCGACCGTCATCGTCGATGACCTGCACGTGGTCTACCGGGTGTACGGGGCAGGCGGCGACAAGGGCACCGCGGCGACCGCGCTGATGCGGGTGTTCAGGCGCCAGCGCCGGCCCGGGGTACGCGAGGTGGAGGCGATCAAGGGCGTCTCCTTCGTGGTCAATCACGGCGACGCGATCGGGATCATCGGCCGGAACGGCTCGGGCAAGTCCACGCTGCTGCAGGCGATCGCCGGCCTGCTGCCGCCCGAGCAGGGCTGCGTCTACACCAGCGGGCAGGCGGCTCTGCTCGGGGTCAACGCCGCCCTGCTCGATGACCTGACCGGAGAGCGGAACGTGGTGCTCGGCTGCCTGGCGATGGGCATGACGCCGCAGGAGGCCAAGGACAGCTATCAGTCCATCGTGGACTTCTCCGGCGTCGGCGACTTCATCGAGTACCCGATGCGGACCTACTCCACCGGCATGGCGCAGCGGCTGCGGTTCTCCATCGCGTCCGCCAAGAGCCACGAGATCTTGATGATCGACGAGGCCCTGGCCACCGGCGACGCGAACTTCCGGGCCAAGAGCCACCAGAAGATCGTGTCGCTGCGCGGGGAGGCCGGGACCGTCTTCCTGGTCGCGCACAACCTGGCGGAGATCGAGGCGACCTGCAACCGGGTGATCTGGCTGGAGAAGGGCAAGATCGTCAGGCAGGGCTATGACGTCCCGGCGATCGTCGACGCCTACCTGGCGGCCACCGGCGGCGAACCGCGGCGACGTGACAAGCCCCAGGAAGCCGGGCACAGCGCGGCCCCATGAGTTAGCCGGCCGGGCGGAGGCGCAGGCACATGGCGGTGCCGCCGGCGGGGCGCGAGCTGGCGGTAACCTCTCCGTGCTGGGCCTGGGCCAGCCGCCGGACGATGAACAGGCCGATGCCGACGCCGCCGAACCTACGCCGGTCACCGGCCTCGCCCTGGAAGAACCGGTCGAAGATGCGCTCGTGATCGCCATCGGCGATGCCGATGCCCTCGTCTTCCACCGTCACCTCGATCCAGCCCGCAGCGGTCCCGGCTTCCCCGGTCAGCTCGGCCCGGACCCGGACGGCGCCGCCGTCGGGTGAGTACTTGATGGCGTTCTCGAGCAGCTGGCCGACGATGACGTCGGTGGCCATCGTGTCCCCGCGGGCCAGCGGCAAGTCGTCAGGGATGTCCGCCTCGACGGCATGCTTGTCCGACAGCGGCCGGAAGGCGGTGACCACCCCGCGGAGCACCGCGGCCAGGTCAAACGGGCCGTTGCGGACCGGCAGCTGGTCGGCCCCCGCCCGGGAGCCGAGCAGCAGCTGCTCCACCAGCCGGCCAAGCGAGCCGGCCCGCTCGGCGATGATCTGCACCGCGGCCAGCCGCTCGGCGTCCGCGAGCTGGTCCCAGCGGCTGGCCAGCGTGCTGGCGAAGCCCTGCACCACCGTGATCGGCGTGCGCAGCTCGTGGCTGGTGGTGGCCAGGAACAGGTCCTTGGCTTCCTCGAGCGCCTTGGCCGCGGTGACGTCCCGGAAGTCGATGACCAGCTCGCCGTCATCGGCGAGCGCGGTGCACAGCACGTCGAGCCAGCGGCCGTTCGGCAGCTTATAGGTAAGGGTGGCCCCCGGAGCGGGCAGCGGGAACTCAGGCGCCCGGCCGATCGCGTCCGGCGCGGCCATCCCGGTGATCCGGTGCGCGGCGGGGTTCCACTGCCGTACCAGGCCGGCCGCGGTCAGCACGGCGATGCCGTCCGCGCTGCCGTCGATGACCGCCCGCTCGTGGGCTCGCTGCCGCACCACCTCCTCAAACGCCATCGCGTTGGTCAGGGCTACGCCGGCGTGCCCGGCCAGCAGCTCGAGCAGTTCAAGCTCGACATGGCTGAGCGTGCGCCGGCTGTACAGCGCGTACAGCGCTCCGTACGGCTTACCCGCCACGTGCGACAGGCCGAGCGCGATGGTGTGCAGACCGGGCAGCGCGGACCAGATCAGCTCGTCGAAGCCGCCAGCTTCGCCGGTCGCCATCATGACCGTCTTGCCCGACTCCATCAGCTCACCGACCAGGCTCCGGGCCAGGCCCGCGGTCCGGCCGCGCAGCGAGTGCGGCAGGCCGGCCGTGCTCACCAGCTTGAGCGTGTCCTCCTCGATGAGCACGAAACCGCCGGCGTCGGCGCTGGTCAGCTCGCGCAGGCTGGCGGCGATGCGGTCCAGGACCGAGCCCAGGTCGCGCTGGGCGTTCATGTCCGCGACCACGTCCCCGAGCCGGCGGACCACCCGGGCCCGCTCGGCCATGTAATGCCGGACGACTCGTCTTCGCCGGTCTGATGGCATACGTTGACCCAGCCGGTCACCTGGCCGCCGGAGCCGGTCAGCACGCTGGTGTCGATGCGCAGGTCGATGACCGTGCCGTCCTTGCGGATCCGGCGGGTGGCGAAGGAGATCTGGCCGCCGCTCCTGACCCGCTCCAGGACCGCGTTGTGCTCAGCCTTCAGCTCCTCCGGAATTAGCTGCGGCTCACGCCCGACGACCTCGGCGGCGGCCCAGCCAAACAACCGCTCGGCGGCCGGGTTCCACAGCATCACCGTCTGATCGGTACCGAAGGCCACGATCGCATCGGCCGCGCACTCGATCACGGTGCGCGCCATCGCGTCCGCCTCGCTGCCGGGCGTCCCAGCCTGCCCTGCGATCACAGCAACATCGTGCCACGTCACCTGTCGCAGAATGGCCAATGCGCCAAGCGCGTCCGGGAGTACTCACCATAAGGCCCCGCGCTGATCTATAGTGCTTTTCAAATAATCGAGTAAGGCCGCTCATCCGGGGCATCCATAACGGTATGGCTGTCCAGGAAACGGTCACCCGCTAGGACGCGGATTATGGACCAGGCAGAGTCAGGCTCGTCACCGGGTCAACCTGGACGGCAGCAGCCGGCCCAGCCGGGACGGCCCACCCCCAGGCCGACCCGGCGACCCCGCGCGGCCGCCGGCCCGGACCCATCGATCCCGGACGCGCCCGCCCCGGTGCCGGTGGCGGAGCCCGCAGCAGCAGCGCTGCGGCTCGATCATCCGGTCATCGCCGGATACGACGGCTCGGCGTCCAGCCGGAACGCCCTGGCCTACGCGGCCGGGGTATCCAGGCGGCTCGGCCGGCCGCTGCTCGTCGTGTACGTGTGCTCCTCCGGGATTTACTGCGAGCCGCTCACCGGGCAGGTCGTGGGGGCGCCGCGGGACGCCGAGGCGCTGGAGCGATGGCTGCTCACCGAACTCGACCAGATAACCGGGCAGGCCGAGGTGGAAGTACACGTCCGTACCCGGCGGGGTAGCCCGGCCAGGGAACTGGCCGCGGCCGCGGAAGAATTCAGCGCCGACGCGCTGGTGATCGGGGCACCCAGGCACATCTGGCACCGGCTGGCCGGCTCGGTGTCCGGCTGGCTGGCCCGGCACGCCCGGTGCCCCGTCATCGTGGTGCCCTGATCATGGCCAGGCCGGTGGAGCACCAAGACGTGGATTGCTGCTGTCAGTGGGCGAGGAGGGATTTGAACCCTCACGTCCTTTCGGACACACGGACCTGAACCGTGCGCGTCTGCCGTTCCGCCACCCGCCCTGGGCAACGAGTAGGTTAGCACGACCGCGAGCGCTCCCGCGCCCCGGATACGATCGGGGGCAGGTGACGCGAAGGGAGGTGGCACGTTGGGAGTTCTGCAGCGCTTTGAGCGCCGGCTTGAAGGCATGGTCGAGGGTGCTTTTGCTCGCGCCTTCAGGTCCGAACTGCAACCAGTCGAAGTGGCCAGCGCGGTGCAGCGCGAGATGGACGACCGGGCCGCCATCGTGGCTAAGGGCCGCACCCTGGTGCCCAACGACTTCGTGGTCGAGCTGGCCGAGAGCGACCACGAGCGCCTCGATGTGTACGCCGAGAGCCTGGGCGTCGAACTGGCCAACCTGGCCAGGGATTACGCCAAGGAACAGGGCTACTCGTTCGTGGGCCCGGTGCGGATGCGGTTCGAGGGAGTGCCGGACATGACCACGGGCACGTTCCGGATCCGGTCCGGCGTCATCCGGGGCTCGACCATCGAAGGCAACGAGATCCGGCTGCCCGCCAGCGACTTGCCGCGACCGCCAGGCCGGGGATTCCCCGGTCACCCCCGGCTGCTTGTCTCCGGCCCGGGCGCGCCTGGCGGCACGGGCGGCGGCGACCAGCACACCTATGACCTGGTCACGCCGGTGACGCTGCTCGGCCGGGGTACGGACTGCGACCTGCGGCTGGTGGACCCGGGCGTCTCCAGGCACCACGCCGAACTGCGAGTGGAGAACGATCAGGTGGTTCTGGTCGACCTGAGCTCCACGAACGGTACCTTTGTCAACGGCCAGCCAGTCAGGCGGGTGGCGCTGACCGACGGCACCCAAGTCTCGCTGGGCCGCACCACGCTGGTCTTCCGCCAAGACCGCCAGGATGGTCAGGGCAGTGGTTACTCAGGCAGCAGCTACTAGGGTCCAAGGGCGTGGCCACAAATGAACGAGCTGTCCCTCACCATCATCAGGGTGGCGTTCCTGGCCGTGCTTTGGCTATTCGTCATCGCGGCCATCGGAGTCGTCCGCACGGATCTGCTCGGCGGACCGGCCACCAGCAAGCGGGGCAAGGCACGCCCGCCTCAGCCGGCCCGTCAGGCCCGCCCGGCCAAGCCGGCCCGGCCCGGCCGTGGCTCGCCGCGCCTGCTGGTGGTGACGGCCGGAGCGCTCAAGGGCACCACCTTGGATCTCGCTCAGCAGCAGATCACGCTGGGCCGGGCCAATGATGCCACGCTAGTGCTGAACGACGACTACGCTTCAAGCCGACATGCCCGGATTTTCCCGCAGGACGGTCAGTGGATCGTCGAGGATCTCGGTTCGACCAACGGCACCTACCTGGACAGGCAGAAGGTGACGCGGCCGATGCCGGTACCTGCGGGCGTGCCGATTCGCATCGGCAAGACCGTTCTGGAACTGCGCAGATGACACTGGTACTCCGCTACGCGGTACGTTCGGACGTCGGCCTCCTCCGCGAAGGAAACGAGGACTCGGCGTATGCGGGACCGCGCCTGCTCGCGGTCGCGGACGGCATGGGCGGTCACGCCGCCGGCGAGGTGGCCAGCTCGGTGACCATCGCCTCGATGGCGGAGCTCGGCGACGAGCAGCCCGGCGGTGACATGCTGGCCGAGCTCGCCTCGGCGGTAGCCGCGGCCAACACGCGGCTGCAGGAAATGATCATCGCCAACCCGGCGGTCGAGGGCATGGGCACCACGCTGACCGCGCTGTTCTGGTCGGACGGGCAGGCGGCCGTGTGCCACATCGGCGATTCGCGCGGATACCTGCTGCGCGAGCACGAGCTTTACCAGATCACCCACGATCACACCCTGGTGCAGTCACTGGTGGACGAAGGCCGGATCAGCGCCGACGACGTCTCCACCCACCCGCAGCGTTCGCTGCTGTTGCGGGCGCTTGACGGCCGGTCCGTGGCCGAGCCCGACCTCTCGGTGCACGAGGGCCAGCCGGGGGATCGCTACCTGCTCTGCTCGGACGGGTTGTCCGGGGTGGTCAGCGACGAGATGCTGCGCGAGACCCTGGCCACCCTCGCCGATCCCGAGGCCGTCACCCGCCAGCTCATCGACCTCGCCCTGCGCGGCGGCGGCCCGGACAACATCACCTGCATCGTGGCGGACGTGGTGGACTCCGGCACCAGCAGGCTGCCGGCCACCAAGACTCCGGTACTGGCCGGGGCCGCGGCCAGCGTCGGCGACCCCCTGGTGCCGGTCGGCGGCACCGGCCCCTTCGACGTCATCGACGACCACTTCGACAACCACTACAGCGAGCACGGGATATCTCCGCTGACCGCTCCGCCGGCGCTGGGCGCGGCCGGCCTGGATGCCATGCCCCTGGCCAGCGAAAACGGCACCGGACCTAACGCCGCACCGCGAGGCAGCCACCGGGCCAAGCCCAAGCGCGCGGCCAGGGCACGCCGCCGCTGGCCGATCGTCACCACCTCGCTCGTGGTGCTGCTCGCCGTCATCATCGGCGGCGGTTACGTAGCCTGGCGGTGGAGCCAGGACCAGTACTACGTCGGGGCCGACAGCAAGGGCGAGGTCGTCATCTACCGCGGAGTCAACCAGCACATCGCCGGGCTCAGCCTGTCCACCCCCTACCGGCAGACCGGGATCATGCTCGACCAGGTCCCGCTGCCCGATCAGCAGACGCTCAAGGCCACCGACGCCGCCAGCAGCCTCAGTAACGCCCAGGCCATCGTCTTGACCGTCAGCCAGGCCGTCAGCACGTGCCGGGCGCAGTACACCGCGCTGCGGTCCTGGGTCACGCAGGAGAACGGCTACCAGGCGGCCGTGGCCCTGGCCAGGAAAAACCACAAGCCGGTGAACAAGATCCCCAAGCCAGGCCCGCAGCCGCCGAAAGCCACCGCCACCTGCCCGTCCGCGCAGGCGTTTGGCATCGCCGCCAGCGCCCTGCTCGTCTCGCCGACCGCAGGACACTCGTGAGCAGCATGACCGCGCCGTCACCGGTGGTTGATCCGGACGGCCCGGGGTGGTCCCGAGCAGGCGGCGCACCGAGCTGATCATGCTCGTCTTCGCCGTCGCGCTCGTCACGTTCGCCTTCGCGAACGTGGGGTTCAGCCTCAAGGCCACGGTGCCGTCGGGGATCGTCGAGTACCTGACCCCTTACGTCGTCCTGGTGGCGATCGCCCACCTGGTCATGCGAAGGTTCGCCCCGTGGGCGGACCCGCTGCTGCTGCCGCTAGCGGCCCTGCTGAACGGCCTGGGCATCGTGATGACCTACCGGCTGGCGGCGCAGGGCAGTCTGGCTGACCGCGCCGTTGAGCTCGTCGGCGACCATGATCCAGGTCGTCTACACGGCGCTCGGCCTCGGCTGTTTCGTGGCCGTGCTCGTGCTGGTCCGCGAGCCGCGCGTGCTGCAGCGCTATACCTACACCCTCGGCGGCATCGGGATCTTGCTGGTGGCGCTGCCCGCGCTGCTGCCCGCGTCGATCAGCGAGGTCGGCACCGGCGCCAAGATCCAGATCCGGCTCGGCTCGTTCACCATCCAGCCGGAGGAGTTCGCCAAGATCGCCCTGGCCATCTCCTTCGCCGGCTACCTGGTGGCCAAGCGGGACGTGCTGGCGCTGGCCTGCGCGGGTGCTCGGCATCGACCTGCCCCGGGCCCGCGACCTCGGCCCGATCCTGGTGGCCTGGGCGGCCAGCCTGCTGCTGCTCGTCTTCGAGAGCGACGTGGGCACCAGCGCGGTGTTCATGGGCTTGTTCGTGGCCACGCTGTACATCGCCACCTCGCGGGGATCCTGGCTGCTGCTCGGCTTCATCATGTTCGTGGCGGGCGCGTTCGCGGCGGCCAAGCTGTTCGCCCATGTCGGCGAGCGTTTCAACATCTGGCTGCATCCGTTCGCCGGGCAGAACCCCAGCAACAACGCCTACCAGCTCGTACAGGGCCTGTACGGCATGGCCAGCGGCGGCCTGCTCGGCAAGGGCCTGGGTGGCGGCCAGCCGTACATTACCCCGCTGGTGCAAAGCGACCTGGTGATCAGCGCGTTCGGCGAGGAGCTCGGGCTGGCCGGGGTGATGGCCATCTTGCTGCTCTACGGCCTGATCGTGCAGCGCGGGCTGCGGACCGCGATGCTGGTCAAGGACCCGTTCTCCAAGCTGCTGGCCGGCGGCCTTTCGTTCATGCTGGCGCTGCAGGTGTTCGTCATCGTCGGCGGCGTCACCCGGCTCATCCCGCTGACCGGCATCACCACGCCGTTCCTGTCCCAGGGCGGATCCTCGCTGGTCGCCAGCTGGATCCTGATCGCCTTGCTGGCCCGGCTCAGTGACACCGCCCGGCGTCCGCCGCCGCGGCCGATCCAGGAAGAGGGGCTGACCCAGGTGGTGACGCTCAAGTGAACCGGGCCCTGCGCCGGATCTCGATCGCCGTCCTGGTGATGTTCGTGCTGCTACTCATCAACGTCAACTACCTGCAGGGCTTCGAGCCCGCCAGCCTGGCCACCGAGCCGGGCAACTCCCGGGCGTTCTACGCGGCGCAGAACCAGTACCAGCGCGGCAGCATCGTCACCTCCGACGGCGTGACGATCGCGGCCTCCAAGCCGAGCAGCAGCTCCACCGACTCCATCAAGTACCAGCGCTACTACCCGCTGGGCCCGGCGTACGCGCCGGTCACCGGCTACGAGACGCTCTTCAGCCAGACCGGCATCGAGGGGGCGGAGAACTCGCTGCTTTCCGGGAACGACTCCGCCCTCGACGTCAGGAAGATCATCGACCTGATCACCGGCAAGACGACCAAGGGCGCCACGGTCACGGTCACCATCAACTCCAAGGCGCAGAACGCGGCCTACAGCGCGCTCGCCGCGGGCGGCAAGCCGGGCGCCGTGGTGGCGATCGATCCGTCGACCGGGAAGATCCTGGCCCTGGCCAGCTACCCGAGCTTCAACCCCGGCCTGCTGGCCGCCCACGACGGCCAGCAGCTCATCAAGGCCGACAACCAGCTGCTCAGCCGACAAGACGCAGCCGCTGCTCAACCGGGCCCTGCAGGGGACGTACCCGCCGGGGTCGACCTTCAAGATCGTGACGAGCTCCGCGCAGCTGACCCAGAATCCCAGCACCACGATCAACACCAACTTCGACTCGCCGACCACGCTCACGCTGCCGCAGACCACCCACGCGCTCACCAACGACCTGGGCGAGGTCTGCAGCCCGGACCGGCCAGGCCCCGCTGATCTACGCGTTCGCCAAGTCCTGCGACACCACCTTCGGCAAGATCGGCGAGACGCTCGGCCCGGCCGTGCTCAACGCCATGGCCACCAAGTTCGGCATGAACAACCCCAACCTGGCCATCCCGCTGCCCGTGGCGCAGAGCAACTACGTGGTCCCGCCGAGCCTGGCGCTGACGGCCTACTCGGCCATCGGCCAGTACAGCGACACCGTCACGCCGCTGCAGGAGGCCATGTTCGCCGCGGCCATCGCCAACGGCGGCACGCTGATGAAGCCGTACCTGGTCCAGCAGATCACCGCCAGCGACCTGACCACGGTGCAGACGACACCGGCCGCGGTGCTGAGCCAGCCGGTCTCCTCGACCGTGGCCACCGAGGTGGGGAAGATGATGGAGCGCGGTGGTGCAGCAGCCCGAGGGCACCGCGTTCGGTTTCAGCGCCGCGGCGGAGGGCGGCCTGGTCATCGCGGGCAAGACCGGGACCGCCGAGACCGGCACGGTCACCGGGCTGGACGACGCGGCTTTCACCTGCTTCGCGCCGTATGCCAACCCAAAGATAGCCGTGGGCGTCATAATCCAGGGCGGCGGTTATGGTGCCACCGCGGCCGCGCCGATCGCCGTGCAGGTCATCAAGGCATACCTGGCATCCGTGGGGAATCAGTGAGCGATTATCTGCTGGCCGGCCGGTACCGGCTGACCGGCCGTATCGCGGCCGGGGGCATGGGTGAGGTGTGGCGCGGCGAGGACCAGCTGCTCAACCGGGCCGTGGCGGTCAAGCTGCTGCCCACCGGGCGGGCCGGTGACGAGTCGTTCCTGGCCAGGTTCCGGGCCGAGGCCAGGTACGCGGCCAGCCTGTCCCATCCGGGTATCGCGCGGGTCTACGACTACGGCGAGTCGTCGGAGTTCGGCGGCGCCTACCTGGTCATGGAGCTGGTCGAAGGCGATCCGCTTTCGGCGATCCTGGCCCGGACGGGCCAGCTGTCCCCCGACGCCACCCTGGACATCGTCAGCCAGGCGGCGCGCGCGCTCGACGCGGCCCATCAGGCCGGCATCGTGCACCGCGACATCAAGCCGGGCAACCTGCTGGTCACCACGGACGGCACCGCCAAGATCACCGATTTCGGCATCGCGACCGCGGTGCAGGCCGCGCAGGCGTCGCACCTGACCGAGACCGGCATGGTGATGGGCACGGCCATGTACGTCTCACCGGAGCAGGCCACCGGCGCCCCGGTGAACAGCGCCTCGGACATCTACTCCCTCGGCGTGGTCGCCTACGAGTGCCTGGCCGGCCAGCCGCCGTTCACCGCCCGTGAGCCGCTGGCCATCGCGTTCGCGCACAAGCACGAGCCGGTACCCGCGCTGCCGCCTGACGTGCCGCCACCGGTCAGCGACCTGGTGTACCACATGCTGGCCAAGACCCCGGAAGAGCGCCCGGCTAACGTCCAGGTGGTCGCCGACCGGGCCGACCTGCTGCGCGAAGCCCTGGCCCTGGGCGACTCCGCCCCGACCGGAGGCTACCCGGACAGCTATCCGGGTCCGACCCGGGCTGACCTGCCCGCGGCGGCGACCGGCGTGTTGCCCGGCCTGGGCGGCCCCCGGGCAGACCAGCTGCGGGCCGGTGCGTCCGGCCGGGCCGAGGGCGCGCGGGCCGGCCGACTGCCGGCGCCGGCTGCTGACCGCCAGCGCGGCGGCCGCCCTCTGCGCGATGGCCGTCGGGATCGGCCTGTACCTCAGCGGTCATATCGCGGGCCAGGCCGACGGCCAAACCGGCAATAGCACCGCACAGCACCTCAACTCGCCGAGCGCCCGGCCGTCGCCCATCGCAAGCCAGCAGCCCCGGTCCTCACCGAGTCCTAGTGTGGTAGCTGTACACCCGACACCAACCCCGAGTCCCAGCTACAGCCCGCAGCCCGTGACATCCCCGAAACCGACACCGACCAAGAAGGCGTCGCCGTCAGCGAGCGCGTCGGCGTCAGCGAGCACCTCGCCGACGGCCACGAGTTCACCGACGGCGAGCACCTCGCCGACGGCGACAGCGTCACCGTCGACGACGGTTCCCTAGAGAACTAGAAATAGCGCAGGGTGGTTTGGCACAGTGCGAGATATGACACAGCCCCGTCTCCTCGGCGGCCGCTACGAGCTCGACGGCGTGGTAGGCCGCGGCGGGATGGCGGAGGTCTACCGGGCGCGCGATATCCGGCTTGACCGGATCGTCGCGATCAAGACTCTCCGTGCCGACCTGGCCAGGGACCCGATATTCCAGGCCAGGTTCCGTCGCGAGGCCCAGTCGGCGGCCTCGCTGAACCACCCGTCCATCGTCGCGGTCTACGACACCGGCGAGGACATGGCCACCGGCGTTCCGGTGCCGTACATCGTGATGGAGTACGTGGACGGCCGCACGGTCCGGGACCTGCTGCAAGAAGGGGGTCACCGGCTGCTGCCCGAGCGCTCGCTTGAGATCATCGACGGCGTGCTGCGCGCGCTGGAGTACAGTCACCAGGCCGGCATCGTGCACCGGGACATCAAACCCGGCAACGTCATGGTGACCCGTAACGGTGACATCAAGGTGATGGACTTCGGCATCGCCCGGGCGATGAGCGATGCCCAGGCCACGATGACCCAGACCGCGCAGGTGATAGGCACCGCGCAGTACCTGTCGCCCGAGCAGGCGCGCGGCGAGCGGGTCGACGCCCGCAGCGACCTGTACTCGGCCGGCTGCCTGCTGTACGAGCTGCTGACGGGCCGGCCGCCGTTCACCGGTGACTCGCCGGTCGCGATCGCCTACCAGCACGTCAGGGAGAACCCGGTGCCGCCGTCCCGGGTCGACCCCGACGTGCCGCCCTGGGCCGACGCGATCGTGCTGAAGGCCATGGCCAAGTCGCCGGACGACAGGTACCAGACGGCCGCCGACATGCGCGCCGACCTGCAGCGGGCCGCCTCGGGCATGCCGGTGTCGGCCGCGCCGCCGACCCGCCTGGACAACTACCCGCACACCCAGCGGATGGGTAACAGCGCGATGATGGCGGGGACCTCGCAGATCCCCGCGGTCGACGACTACGACTACGCGGGCGGCGACTACGGCGGGCGCGAGGGCGGCGGCGGCCGCCGCTGGATTCCGTGGGTCCTCGGCCTGCTCCTGGTGATCGGCGTGGTCGCGGGGGTGGCGTATTACCTGCTCGCCGGCGGCGGCAAGACCTACGCCGTGCCGCTGGTGAACGGTGAGCCGCTGGCCCAGGCCCAGGCCCAGATCAAGGCCGTGCATCTGCGGTCCACGCCGGTCAACCAGGCCAGTGCCACCGTGCGGAAGGGCTACGTGATCAGCTCCAATCCGGCGGAGGGCAACAACGAGCCCGCCAACACCGTGGTCACGCTGTACGTGTCGAGCGGCGCGGCCCCGGTCGCGGTGCCCAACGTGGTCAACGAGCAGGAGACGCAGGCCGAGACCCAGTTGCAGAACGACGGGCTTCAAGGTCAGCGTCACTCCGAATCCCAGCTCCACCCAGGCGGCCGGCACGGTGCTCAGCCAGAACCCGCCCGGCGGCACTACGGCCCGGCCTGGCTCCACGGTCACCATCACGGTCTCGGGCGGGGCCGTCCAGGTGCCGCCTGTCGTCGGTGATTCCCAGGCAGACGGCGAGCAATATCCTGACCGCCGCCGGATTCCAGGTCGTGGTCCAGCAAGGGTCGGGTCCGGCGCAGTACGCGGCCGGCACGGTCTTTGCCCAGCAGCCTGCCAGCGGCAACGCGACGAAGGGCTCCAAGGTCACCATCTTCGTGCAGCAGGCCGCGGCCACGCCTTCCGCGACGCCCAGCCAGACGCCCACCCCGACCAGGCAGCGGCGGTCCGGGGCTCTGAGCCGGGCGGGCTAGCCCGCGGGTCAGCCTTCCGGCCCGCAGAACCGGCTACGCTTATGTCCGCATCACCGGGTCGACCCACAGGTTTCGTTACGCAGGGTTTGCTACACAGGAGGCCGTTGTGCCCAAGTCGCGTGTCCGGAAGAAGACCGTCTACACGCCTCCGCCGCCTAAGACGACGCGGCGGAAGGTCAGTGCCCCCTGGGTCGGCCCGTCCATCGTGGTCTGCCTGATCGTCGGCCTCGCCTGGATCGTGGCTTACTACTTCACCCAGGGCTCGATCCCCGGCATGAGCGCGCTCGGTTCGTGGAACCTCGTCGTCGGCTTCGCGTTCATCATCGCAGGCGTCACCCTGTCCACCAGGTGGCGCTGAGCCGCCCGGCGCCGGGCTGGCTACAGGCCGCCGCTGGTCAGCTGGCCGTTCCTGATCACCACGGCGGCCACGATCAAGGCCACGACGGCCACGGTGGCCAGCACCTGGAGCACGGCGCGGTTCTTGCGCGGCGTATACGCGTAGGCCGCCGTGATCAGCGCCCCGGTGAGCAGTCCGCCGATGTGGTCCTGCCAGGCGATGATGTTGTGGAGGAAGAAGCTGAGGGCCAGGTTAATGGCGATCAGCATGACGATCCCGCGGGTGTCAAGCCGCAGCCGTCTCGACACGACGAACCAGGCTCCGAACAACCCGAAGATGGCGCCGGAGGCGCCCACCGCCGGGGCGCTCGGCGGCGCGAGGAAGTAGTACATCACCGCGCCGCCGACGGCGCTGAGCAGGTACAAGGCGAGGAAGCGGACCCGGCCGAGCAAGCCCTCGAGCGAGGGTCCCACGAACACCAGCGCCCACATGTTGAACAAGATGTCCATGAACCCCAGGCCGCCCAGGCCGGTCGCCGGGGCCAGGAACGCGGACGTGATCAGCCGGTACCACTCACCCGCGGCGACGCCGTGCGCGGCACCGCCGAGGTGTACGAGGCGGATCCGAACATCTCCAGGTCGGTGACGATGCCCGGCCGGACCCACGTCACGAGGAAGACCACGACGTTGATCGCCACCAGCGTCCAGGTGACGATCGCGGTTCCGGCCGGACGTCCGCCGAACGTGGTCCTGGCCTGGCGGGTGCTACGCGCGCCCTCGCCGACGCACTCGACGCACTGCTGGCCCACCGAGGCCGAGCGCATGCAGTCGGGACACGCGTAACGCCCGCACCGGACGCAGGAAACGTACGTTTCCCGGCCCGGATGGCGGTAACAGGCGGGAACGTCCGGGTGGCCGGGCACGTCTGCGTCCGGAGGGACCGGCTCGCCCGGTCCGGAATCGCTGGGCGTGCTCACGGCTTCGTCCAATCAGTTGACAGGGCCGCTCACGTGGCCGGGCCGGTCAGCCGGCCTGGCCGCGCTCTACGGTGACCGACTCGATGGTCACGTCGTCGACCGGCCGGTCCTGGCTGCCGGTCTTTACCCGGCTGATCAGGTCGACCACGTCGGCGCCCGAGATGACCTCACCGAAGATGGTGTGCTTGCCGTTGAGCCACGGCGTGGGGCCGACGGTGACAAAAAACTGCGAGCCGTTGGTGCCCGGCCCGGAGTTCGCCATGGCCAGCAGATACGGCCGGTCGAACCTGAGGTCCGGGTGGAACTCGTCGGCGAACTCGTAGCCAGGTCCGCCCCGGCCCGAGCCGAGCGGGTCTCCGCCCTGGATCATGAAGTCCGGTATGACCCGGTGGAACACCGTCCCGTCGTACAGCTTGTCGGTGGTCGCCCGCCCGGTGCGCGGGTCGGTCCACTGCTTGCCACCCTCGGCCAGTTCCACGAAGTTCCGCACGGTTTTCGGTGCGTGATCAGGGAAAAGCCGGATAACAACAGGTCCGTGGTTGGTGTGCAGCGTCGCGGTCAGCGTGTCTGTCATACTCTTGACTCCTCGTCCCGCCATCTAACTGGCCAGACATTTCGTCGTTGTTAAATTTCGTCCAGTCCTAACCGTACCGGCAGCGCGCCATGATTGAACCCGGCAAAGCCGGGAAGCCTGTGAGGACGGGATCACGCTCGGGAGGTTTACTGTGTCCCTTATGAAGACCAAACGCACAACCGACGGCGCGGTCGTGATCAGCGAGCGCGCCAAGAGCGTCGCCGCGCAGGCTGTACCGCTGGGAAAGCGCGCGGGAGTGACCGCGGCTCAGGGAGCCCGCCAGGGCGTTCAAGGTGCGCGGGAGTGGGCCGCGCCGCGGATCGAAGACGCCACGGAGGTGGTCACCGATGCGGTCGCCACGGCGGGCACGACCGCCGTGCAGGGCGTCAGGCAGGGCGTCCAGACCGCTCGGGAATGGGCCGCGCCGCGGATCGAAGACGCCGTTCAGGGGGCACGGGAGTGGGCCGCGCCGCGACTGGAGGACGCCGCCGATGCGGTCACCACCACGGTCGCGCCCAAGGTGTCCTCCGCGCTGCGTTCCACGGCGCAGCAGGTCAGGCCGACGTCGAGTAAGACCGGCCTGCGCCGGCTGCTGAACTGGCGCTGGCTGCTCGGCATCGGCGTGGTCGCCGCAGGGGCGGGGGCGGCGGCGGCCGTCACCATGCGCCGGCGGTATGCCACCGCCACCGCGGAGGCCAAGGACGCCACGGATGTCACCGAGGCCACCGACGGCGAGCCCGGCTCCGACACGGGCGCGGGTGCGGAAGTGAACGGGCGAGTCAGCACACCGGGTAATCAGCACGCCGGGTAGGTAACGCCCCGGTGGTGATCCGCCCGGACCAGACCGGACGGATCACCACCCGGACCACGCACTGTGGATAACCCTTCACCTGATTGTCCAGGGTGTATACCACGGTTGGCATGTTGATGCACAGTTCTGTGGATTCCGTTGTGGACAACGGCGTGCGGAGCGCAGTCTTTCCCTATCGTCCCGGTCTTGAGTTCTCTTGCTGCCACGTGAGTCGTGTTTCGTCCCAAAACCTGGCTAGTGCCGCGGCAGATACTGTTCGGCCCGTTCTGTCCCGGCTAGCCCGGGCCCGCCGCGGCGATGGACTGATGTCCCGCGGTGGCCGTGGCCCTGTTCAATGGCCCGCTGGCGGGGCGCACCGCGGTCGCGCGATGCGAGCGGCTGGGGTCTTCCCCGGCGCCCGCAGGCCGCTACGCTCCTGGAGCGGGCTCTACCGCGGTTCCGGGGGCTCGCCGAGCGGGTCGGCGGTCAGGTACAGCCGGGGCCAATGGCAGTCGACGAACTGGTCGAGATAGCCGATCAGGCGATCCTCGAAGTCGTCGTCCTCCGCGCTGGCGCCGACCGCTCCTTCGATAAGCGACGGGGTGTCCACGCCAAACGCGACCGCCCTGACCTCCCAGTCATCGTGTTGCGCAGCGTCGTACCATCGCTGTACGGTTCCGACCTGCCGGGCCAGGGTGTCCCCGGTGATCACCTGCCCGTACGTTCGCTCCCACTCCGAGCTGCGCGGGTGCGGCGCGGCGCCCGGGCTTTGCCGGTCAGCCGATCGGAGCGCGTCCAGGACGAGCGTCCACTGGTAGGCGGGCGCCAGCCACTGCGGCTCCTCCCGCTGGCACAGCCAGCTTCCCCGGGCCAGCCTGGCCCTGATCGCGGTGCTGACGTGGGAGGCGAGACCGACCGAGCTGACCCGGCCGGCGATGACAGGCACCCGCACGGCCAGGGCCGCGTCGACGCCGTGGGAGATCGCGCAGTCGCGCAGCCGGGACGGCATCAGCTGCAGCAGTGAGGCCAGCGCGGTCCGCGGTACCGGCATGGGCCAGCCGGCCAGGTGGGCCAGGACCGATAGCTCGGCCCATAGCCTGATGGCCGGGTACTCGCCCAGCGCGCGCTGGGCCACCCGCATGTCCCGCAGCGTGCACGGCCGTCCGGTGCAGTCGGCGCCGCAGGTGACGCTGCGCGGCCGGACCAGGCCGGCCGGGGTGCACGGTGGGCGCCCCGGCCTTTTCCCTGCCGGTGCCGTCGGGCATCCTGGCCAGCAGCGGATAGTCCATGCCGTCGGCGAACACGGCGGCCTCACCGGGCTTGAGCGTCACCAGGAACCTGTTCTGGGCCTTGGTCATGTTCATCGTCGCGCCGACCGCGTCGCGGTCGTCGGCGGCCGGGAGACGGTGGGTTATCTTGACCGCGGTGTTCTTGATCACGTCGGGGACCAGGCGCTCCGGGATCTGCTCGGCGATGATGAGCCCCTCGCCGTAGGCCCGGATCTCGGCGAGCAGCCCGGCGAACATCTCCACCGCGTGCGCCGCCGCGCCGCCCTCGTCGCCGCCGGGACCCTGGACCCGGCGAAGCAGCCGGTGCGCCTCCTCGATGACCGTCAGGTGGCGGAGGCCGCCCGGCCCGGCCGGCCCGGCCCGGTGCGTCATCCGCAGGTGCTCGGCCAGCCGGATCAGCACGGTTCCCATCAAGAACGCCTTGTCACTGTCGTCGCCCACGTCCTCGATTTCGAGCACGGCGTTGGCCCGCAACAGCCGGCCGAAGTCGAGCTGGTGGCCACCTTCGAGGAACCGGCCGGTGGTGCCGAGCCGCAGGCTGGACAGCCGGACCTTGATAAAGCCGAGCACGTCGTCGGTGATCCGCTGGCTGTAGCCGATTTCCTGCACGATCCTGACCGCGGCCCGCTGCAGGTCGGTGAGGGTGGGGTAGCTGGGGTTCGGGTCGGGCGTGCTGGGCTCACCCAGCGCCAGATCCCAGCCGGCGTTCTCGTAAACCCTGGTCAGGGCAGCGCTGAGGACCTGCGGGAACGGTTCGGAGGAACGGAAGGACGCGATGAACAGCGCTTTGACGAGATCCGCGTGGGTTTGCAGCGGGAAACGGCGGCCGTCGGCGTCCGGGGCCGGCTCCAGCGGGTTGAGCCCGGCCGCGATCCCGTCGGATTCCCCCGGCCGGATCCGCACCACCTCCACCGCCCCGGTGCCCGAATCGGCGAGGCGCGCGGCCATCAGCCGGTATTCCGCCTTGGCTGGTTCCACCACCAGCCAAGGAATCCCCGCGCGGGTGGCGTTCTCGAGCAGGTTCCGCACCGTTTGCGACTTCCCGGAACCGGTGGCGCCGCAGACGAACACGTGCCGGTTCAGCGAGTCAAGCGGCAGCACGAGCGGGCCGGCCGGCCGCTGGCCGGAGTCCAGGATCTCGCCCGCCGTGATCGTCTCGCGACCGCCCGCGATCTCCTGGGTGACGTCGAAATCCGGCTGCAGCGCGAGCCGGATCCCTGGCACCTCGCGCTCAGGCGGCCGGGACAGCGTGGCGACCAGTTCGGTGCTGGCATGAAACGGGTAGCTGAGGACTGCGTCCTCGGCCGCCGAGGCCTGCTCTGGGCCGAAGCCCGGATCCGGCAGGAGTTCGGGCAGGCTGCGGGCCGGAGGGCGGCCCGGGGAGATCGTATACGGGAGCTCGGCCAGGTCGGCCGAGGCGCAGACCAGCCCGGCCACCCGGGCGGCCGCGTCCGGGTCGCTGCCGCCCGCGAGCAGCCGCACCCGCCACAACCCGGTCGAGGTACCTTTGCGCAGCTCCGCATGCCGCAGGTGCAGCCGGCGTGTGGCCAGCGCCCGGTCGGGAAACCGGTCAGAGTTACCTGTGGACATGCGCTCCCGGTGCGCCATCTCATCCGCCAGCCGGCTGATCTGAGCCGCGCCCAGCGGTTCGGCCACCAGCAGCATGCCAAACGGCCCCGGCCACACGGCCAGCAAGCACTCCTCCATCGAGGGTGGCGGCAGGCCGGCCGCGCGACGCTCGGCCTCGGCCAGCAGCCCGTCGCTGATCCCGCCGATAGTGCGCCACGACGGCAACTGAGCCATCAGCGTGGCCAGTGCGCCGGCCGGCAGCGGCCGGGCCCGCGCGCCGCCGGGCAACGTCAGGAAGACATCCTGGTCCGGCTGATCGCCGCCGCTGCCGACCAGGGCCGCCCCGGCCACCAGGAAGTGGACCGGACCGCCGGATCGGTGCCTGACCCAGCCCATGGCTAGCGCGCCCGCGTCGCGGCGCTCGGACTCCGCCCCGGCGTGATACGCCGCAGCGTGATACGCGGCGGCCAGGGCGGCGGCCCGCTGGGTCCGGCCAGCGTCGGTCGGCGGCGGCTGGGGCGCCTCGGCCGTCCCGCTGTCCGGTCGCCGCGGGATTTCGGTGACCCGGTACCCGGTCAGCTCACTCAGCCCGGCCCACGCTAACGTCACGGCGTTCCTTCCCGCCAGGACCGTCAACCATCCTCAGTTACTGATATGAATACCTTAAACACGCTAGGTCGTATTAGGAAGGGTCGCCGTCGCGGGGGGGGCACATCACCACTTCGCGCCCGCACCTCCGTGACCGGTGCCCGCGGCCGCCATCGGGAACGAAGGCGGTGACCATCGACCCGGCGACCATGGGGAACTCATGACCGGCCAGCCGTGATCTTTCCTGGCGGCCGCGTGCACTGGCCACTACCCCGAAGTACGGACGGCCCGGATGTCCGGTTCAACCCGCGTCATAATCCGGTCGTGAGCCGCCCGGGTCCCCGAGCACCTGGGTCAGATAGGCGTTGCCAAACCGCGCCTCCGGATCGACCTCGGCGCGGACCCGGCGGAATTCGTCGTAGCGAGGATAAAGCGCACGCAGGCGGCCGGAGCCGAGGGAGTGCATCTTGCCCCAGTGCGGCCGGCCCGCCACGCTCGCCGCGATGGACTCGAACAGGTTGAAATAAGCCCGGTAGGGCAGCCCGGTGTACTGGTGGACCGCCACGTAAGCGGTGTCCCGCCGGTAGCCGGTCGACAGCCAGATGTCGTCGGCGGCGGCCACCCGCACCTCGACGGGGAACATCACAGGATCGGCCAGGCGGGGTACCTCGCGGCGCAGTTCCGCCAGCACATGGCCTAGTGATTCACGTGGAACGGCGTACTCGGACTCGACGAAACGCACCCGCCTGGGGGTCACGAACACCCGGTGTGAGGTGTCGGCGTACGACCGGGCGGACAGGGCCGCGCTGGAGAACCTGTTCAGCGTGGGGATGAGCCGGGGCCGGGCCCGGCCGACCCGGCACAACGCGCCAAAGGCCGCGTTTTCCATCACCTCGAACTCCCAGAACCGGCGCCACGGCGGCATCGCGCCCCGGGCCGGGACCGCGGCCGCCGCACCGCCGCCGAGCCGGTTGTTCCGCTTGACCAGGGCCTGACGGCCGTAGGGGAACCAGTAGAACTCGACGTGATCGTTGGCGGCGGCCAGCGCGTCGAACTGCTCGATCACCTCATCCACCGGGGCCGGCCGTTCGTCCGCCACCAGGGTGAACGACGGTACGCACCGCAGTGTCACCGTGCTGATCACGCCGAGTGCGCCCAGCCCGACCCGGGCCGCGGCGAAAAGCTCCGGCCGCTCCGAGCCCGAGCACGTCACCACCGTGCCGTCAGCCAGGACGAGCTCGAGCGCCTCGATCTGGGTGGCCAGCCCGCCCAGCCGGGCCCCGGTGCCGTGCGTCCCGGTGGACAGCGCGCCGGCCAGGGTCTGCGCGTCGATGTCACCGAGGTTGGCCAGGGCCAGCCCCAGCTCGTCGAGCTCGGCGTTCAGGGTTCGCAGCGTGGTGCCCGACCGCACCGTGACCAGGCCGGTCCGGGTGTCGGCGGCGGTGATCCCGGTCCAGCCGGACAGGCTGAGCGCCACGCCCGCGGTGACCGCGGCCGCGGTGAAGGAGTGCCCGCTGCCGACCGCGCGCACCGGCAGGCCGTCCGCCGCCGCGGCCTTGACTGCGGCGGAGATGCCGGCCTCGGTTCGGGGACGACACCAGCGCACGGGCGTCGCGGTCGCGGTCCCGGCCCAGTTCCGCCACTCGCGGCGGTCAGCGGCAGACATCATTACCGGACAGTATTCATATTTCGGCAGCGCTGGTCTACTGTGCGAGCATGTCAGTCGACTCCGGCGCCCCGCTCACCATCCGCGGGGCGGCGTCCGCTGAGTCCGCGGCCGGCCGCTACGACCTGGCCACCGCGGCGCTCGACCCGCCGCTGGCCCTGGTCGACGCGGATGCCTTCGACCGTAACGCCGCCGACCTGACGCGCCGCGCCGCGGGCCGCCCGATCCGGGTCGCCACCAAGTCGCTGAGGTGCCGTTTCCTGATCGAGCGCGCGCTGGCCACGCCGGGTTACCGGGGCGTCATGTGCTACTCGCTGCCCGAGGCCCTGTGGCTGCACGCCGCGGGCACCAGCGACGACCTGCTGGTCGCCTACCCCACCGTGGACCGCCGGGCGCTGCGGGCGCTGGCCGCCGACCCGCTGGCCCGGGCGCAGATCACGATCATGGTCGATTCGACGGAGCACCTCGACGTGGTGGACCGGGCCCTCGGCGCCGATCATCCGGAGATCGGAGTCTGCGCCGAGCTCGACGTGTCCTGGCGGCCGCTGGCCCGCAGCCCGCTGGTGCACATCGGCACCCGCCGCTCTCCCGTGCACACCCCGCGGCAGGCGCTGGAGCTGGCCCGGGCGATCGTGGCGCGGCCGGGTTTCCGGCTGGCCGGGCTGATGGGATACGAGGGCCAGATCGCCGGGCTCGGCGACGCGCCGCCTGGACATCCGGTCAGGGCCCAGCTCATCCGGTTCATCCAGGCCCGTTCGGTTCGCGAGCTCAGCCAGCGCCGGGCCGAGGCGATCCGGCTGATCCGGGAGGTGGCCCGGCTGGAGTTCGTGAACGGCGGCGGGACAGGCAGCCTGGAATCGACCGCCGGGGACTCCTCGGTGACCGAGCTCACCGCAGGCTCGGGCCTGGTCGGGCCGACGCTGTTCGACGCGTACACCCGGTTCAGGCCGGAGCCGGCGCTGCTGTTCGCGCTCCCGGTGGTGCGGCGCCCCGGGCCTGGGGTCGCCACGCTGTTCGCCGGCGGCTACGTCGCCTCGGGCCCCGGGACCCCGGACCGGCTGCCCCGGCCGCACCTGCCCGCCGGGCTCAGCCTGACCGGCACCGAGGGCGCGGGTGAGGTCCAGACCCCGGTGCGCGGGGCGGCGGCCGGGTCGCTGACCGCCGGGGACCGGGTCTGGCTGCGGCACGCCAAGGCCGGCGAGCTGGCCGAGCGTTTCCGCGAGTATCAGATCCTCGACGGCGAGGGCCGCCTCACCGCGGTGCCGACCTACCGGGGCGAGGGCCAGTGCTTCGGCTAGGGCGGCGCGCGGCCCTGGACGCCGAACGTGGATAGCCAGGAGGCGACGCAGACGGCCGCGGGCGTCCCCGCGGCGCTGGCGGAGCCGGTCCAGCCGGTCCGGGCGGGCTGGATCACGCTGCTGTTCCTCGCGAACATCGGCCTGTGGCTGGCCATCTACGCCCCGATCCAGGTGGTGCTGCCCGAACAGGTCCAGTCGCTGCACCCCGCCGACAAGGCCGTGCTGTTCTCCGTCGTGATGGCCGCGGGCGCGATCGCGTCGCTGCTGGCCAACCCGGTGGTCGGCGCGCTGTCCGACCGGACCACGTCCGCCCGCGGCCGCCGTCATCCGTGGACGCTGGCGGGGGCGCTGGTCGGCGCGGCCGGCCTGGTGATACTCGCCGCCGCCCCGGACATTCCCGTGATGGCCCTCGGCTGGTGCGTGGCCCAGATCGGCCTGGGCGGCATGCTGGCCACGCTGACCTCCGCGCTGGCCGACCGGGTGCCGGCCCGGCAGCGCGGCGCGCTGGGCGGGCTCATCGGCATCAGCCAGATGCTGGGCACCGTCCTGGGTGCCCTGATCGTCACGGTCCTCGTGACCAGGCTGTCGGCCGGCTACCTGACCTGCGCCCTGCTGGTGATCGCGGGGGCGCTCGCGTTCACGCTGCGGACCCCGGATGAGCCGCTGCCGGCCGAGTTCAAGTCGGCGACGCCGGTCGCCCAGGTGCTGCGCACGCTGTGGGTCTCGCCGCGGCGGTTCCCGGACTTCGGCTGGGCCTGGCTGACGCATTTCCTGGTCAACCTGGGCAACGATCTCGGCACGCTGTACCTGCTGTACTTCCTCACCGATGCCGCGCATTATCACGACCCGCAGCTCGGGCTGCTGACGCTGATGGCGCTGTACGCGGTGGCGCTGGCCATCACCGGCGGCGTCTGCGGCACCGCGTCGGACCGGTCCGGGCGGCGCAAGCCGTTCATCGTGGCGGCCGCCGCCGGCTGCGGCACGGCCGCGGCCATCCTGGTCATCTGGCCGACCTGGACGGCGGCGCTGGTGGCCGCGCCGCTGCTCGGCGCGGGCTTCGGCACGTACTGGGCGGCCGCCCCCGCGGTGCTCACCGCGGTGCTTCCGGCCGCCTCGGACCGGGCCAAGGACCTCGGCGTGATCAACGTGGCGTACTCGCTGCCGCTGGTCGTCGCGCCGGTCATCGCCGGGGCGGTGCTTGGCCTGATGCACAGCTATCCGTCGCTTTTCGCGCTGGCCGGCCTGGCCTCGCTCGCGGCCGCCGCGACTATCACCCGGGTCCGTTCGGTCCGCTGACCGCCGTTACCGGTCCCGGCCGTGACATTTCCGCCGAACGGCCCGTGGTTAATCCGTGACCTAACTGGTTCCAACCGCCGTGCCGCGATCGCCGTCGTAGAGATGACATGGCTCGCCGAGCCGCTAAAGGAAGTTTAAAAGGGGTGGGAATTTCATGTTGACCGCGAATTCACGCAGCGCCAGGCGGGTGGTGGCCGCCGCCGTGCTGGCCGGCACCGTGCTGGCAGGCACCGCCGTGCTGGTGTCGGCCTGTGGCTCGTCGGGTAGTTCCGCGACGGCCGCCAGCAGCCCCGTTGGCCGCCCCACGTCGGCGGGATCACCGGCGGCCACGGGGCCGGCGAGCACGCCGGTGTCCGCGACGCCCGTCCCGCCGGCGGCGTCAGTCACGCCGGGCGGGACCCCGGCCGCGACCGGAGCCAGCACCTTCCTGGCCCCGGGTCAGGACATTAACTCCACCTCGCTGCACGAGCCGGGCTGCCTTTCCGGTTGCCCGCTTTCCGGGGATTCCACCGCGATTCTTTCCGTCATGAAGTGGTCCGTATGGTCGGCGACCGAGGCGGTCGGGACGGGCACCTATAAACTCGATGATTGCAATCCCAATTGTGCGGCCGGAGTCGTGTCCGATGTGGCCGCGGTGGTGACGCTCAGCCAGCCGGTCAAGGTCTGCTCGGCGGCGGGTACCCGCTGGTTCTGGTCCAAAGCGTCGTTCAGCTTCCCGAACGGCCTGCCGAAGTCACTCCAGGGCGCCGCCGCCCCGCAGAACCCCTGGGTTTTCTCCACCGTGGTCACCGCGGCCAGCCAGACCTGCACCGGCTAACCCGGCGCGGCGCATCAGAGCACGCTACTACCAGCTGGCAACTAGAGGCGAACCGTTCCAGTTAGCCACGCCAGGGAGGCTGAGCCACAGCACCGAAAGAACCGGGGGAACGCTGTGGCAAGCAACGAGTCAAACGTCACGCCGACGATGGTGGCCTTCGGTGATACCGCGAAGCTGGCACCGAGCTGGCTTTCGGGCCCCACGCCGAAGCGAGAGCAGCTGAGTCGCCCGCGCCGCTACATGGAGGCCGGCGGCACCCTGGCCCCGGTAGACGACGGCCTGGCCGCCGCCCCGTTCGACTATGAACGGTTCACCAGCGTGGCCGGCCCGCTGACCCAGCCTGCGACGGACAAGCCCTACCGGGTTCAGTACCGCGGCATCCACCGCAGCAGACGCGAACGGGTGCTGATCAGGCTGGGCGCACTGGTGCTCGCGGCCGTGGACGTCAGGTTCATCTACTGGCTGATCTTCCAGTCCCGGCACCCCCATCTCGGCGTCTGGCTCTGGACCGCGACCGGGCACGCGGTCGCCACTGACGCCTACATTCTCCTGCTCGTGGGGATGGCGTTCGGGTCGATCATCATGCAGGTGTTCCTGCTGATGAACGTGCTCACCGTCTCCCGCGCCTGCCTGGCCGCCCGGGACCCCATCCCGGTGGAGCCGGATACGACCCTGCGGGTCGCGTTCTTGACCACACTCGTCCCAGGCAAGGAGCCGATCGAACTGGCCGAGCGAACCCTCGCCGCGGCCAAGGAAATCGTCTACGGCGGAACGTTCGACGTGTGGCTGCTCGACGAAGGGGACTCCGATGACGTGAAGGAGATGTGCGGCCGCCTCGGCGTCCGTCACTTCACCCGCAAGGGGCGAGGCCACCTGGACCTCGACACCGGCATCTTCGCCAGCAAGACCAAGCACGGCAACCACAACCGCTGGCTCTGGGAGCACGGCGGCGACTACGACGTGATCATGGTCGCCGACACGGACCACGTACCCCTGCCGATCATGGCCGACCGACTGCTCGGCTACTTCCGTGACCCGGACGTGGCGTTCGTGGTCGGCCCGCAGTTCTACGGCAACCAGGACCACCGGATTACCCGCTGGGCGGAGTCGGCCCAGTACCTGTTTCACAGCGTCATCCAGCGGGCCGGCAACCGCCGGGGCTGCGCCATGCTGGTCGGCACCAACGCGGCCATCCGGACCAGCGCCCTCAGGAAGGGGTACGTCGACTCCATCACCGAGGACATGGCGACGAGCCTGCGGATCCACGCCACCAGGAATGCGGCGACCGGCCGGGCCTGGCGGTCGGTCTACACCCCCGACCTGGTCGCGGTGGGGGAAGGCCCGAGTTCTTGGACCGAGTTCTTCGGGCAGCAGACCCGCTGGTCGGCAGGGACGTTCGAGGCCGTCCTCCGCCCGGCCTGGCGGGAGGGGCTCAGGCTCCGCCCGGGCGCGATGCTGCACTACTTCCTCATGCTGACCTACTACCCGTCGGTCGCTATCGGCTGGATCCTCGGCATCAGCATCAGCGCCTGCTACCTCGGCTTCGGCATCAGCAGCCTGCGCACCGACGGCAGCTGGTGGCTCACCTACTACGTCGACATCGCCGTCATGCAGTTCCTGCTCTACCGCTTTATGCGGCGGCACAATGTCAGCCCGCACGAGCCGGCCGGTTCCTCCGGGCTTTCCGGGATGGCCGTGTCGGCGCTCACCGCCCCGATCTACGCCCGCAGCCTGATCAAGGTCGTGCTCCGGCGCAAGCTGTCGTTCAACGTCACGGCTAAGGGGTCCTCGGCTAGCCCGGACCGGCTGTGGACGTTCCGCTACTCGCTGATGTGGGCAGTCGTTCCCATCGTCCTGATCACCATGGCGGTGATCCGTGACCGGCCCTATCCCATGATGCTGGCCTGGACCGGCGTCATCCTCGCCGTGTGCCTGGCTCCGATCGCGATCTGGCTCTACGACCGCGCACACACCCCCGCCCCGCGTTCTAGCTGAGAACAGGAACCCTCGTCATGAATCGTCCCCTTCGGGACCACCTCCGCGTGGCCGGCCGGAAACTGCCCAGGCGCCGCGTCCTGGGCGTCGTGGCCGCGGCGCTGACCGCAGGCGTCGTGCTGAGCGCCAACGTGCCCACGGTCGGAGCCTCGGTGGCCGGCTTGTACCACCAGTACCAGATCACCCGGACGGGGTATGAAGCGAAGTACGGGCTCTGGACCAAGCTGGATATCCCGGCCGCGTTCCGCGTCAACGGCATCCATTCCACCCTGCTCTACAACGGCGACGTCCTCATCATGGCCGGGTCAGGCAACAACCAGTCCTATTTCAACGCCGGCACGTTCAAGACGCTGCTGCTCGATCCCGTTACCATGCACATGCAGCTCATCCCCACCCCCTGGGATCTGTTCTGCGCCGGCCACATCGAGCTGCCGGACGGGAACATCCTGGTGGCCGGGGGAACGGCCCGGTACGAGAACCTCAAACCGGTCTACCCGGGCGGCAGCATGACGGTCAGTAACAACAACGACGCCCGCGCCTGGGCGCTGCCGAAGGGGACCATCTTCACCGCCCCGAACGGCGCGAAGTTCGCTTCCGCGACCGCGATCTCGGTGCCGCGGGCGACCAAGCGGCCGGGCACCGGCGGCGGCCAGCCGACGGTCGTGGCCGGCCAGCAGAACGTCTGGGTGAACGCGGTCGCCAAGGGCAACGGCTCCCTGATCGCCACGGCCCAGCAGTACCAGGTCCAGGGCCCGGTCGGACGGCAGGCGGGCCATCTCCTTTACGGCATCGGCACGCCGATGACGCTGCAGCAGCAGGACTTCCAGGGCACCAAGGACGCCTACGTCTTCGACGTCAAGACCTCGCGGTACGTCCAGGTCAACTCGATGAACTACGCCCGCTGGTACCCGACCCTGGCCGAGATGGGCAACGGCATGGACATGGCCATCTCCGGGCTCAACGGCGCGGGCCAGGTCACGATGAACAGCGAGACGTTCAATCCGGCCACCAAGACGTGGGCGCAGGGCCCGGTCCGCGGGTTCCCGACCTACCCGGCGACGTTCCTGACGCAGAGCGGCCAGCTGTTCTTCACCGGCTCCAACTCCGGCTACGGTCCGGCCACCGCGGCCTGGCGGACGCCCGGATTCTGGAACACCAAGACCAACCAGTTCAGTCCGGTGCCGGGCATACCGGCCGGGCAAGACCTGGAGACCAGCGCCTCGGTGCTGCTGCCGCCCGCCCAGAACCAGAAGATCATGGTCATGGGCGGCGGCGGCGTCGGCCAGTCGGCCTCCTCCACCGCCCGGACGGCGCTGATCGATGTGGCCGCCCCGAACCCGCAGTGGGTACGCGGGCCCAACCTGGCCGAGCCGACCCGCTACCCCATCACCGTGCTGCTGCCGGACGACAACGTGCTCGTGACCGGGGGGTCGACCTTACTACCGCGGCATGCACGGCAGCGACAACCGCGACACCAGGATCTATGACACGGCCGCCAACTCGTTCTCCTGGGCCGCCGACTCCATCACCGGCCGGGACTACCACTCAGGCGGGATCCTGCTGCCCAACGGCAGCGTGCTCACCCTGGGCGGTAATCCCCTGTACGGCAACAAGCAGGACACCGCGCCGCAGACCTTCAACCAGGAGATCGACGTCTACTTCCCGCCCTACCTGTTCCAGGGCACCCGTCCGGTCATCGCGTCCGCGCCCAAGGTCATGCAGCGCTCGCACAGCTACCTGATCAAGGTGTCGCAGGCGGCCAGCGTCAAGGACCTGCGGCTGATGCGGCCGGACAATCCCACCCACGTCACCGACGTCAACGAGCGGTCGGTCGCGGTCAGCTTCACCCAGGCCGGCCACGGCGAGCTCAGGGTCACCCTGCCGTCGGACGCCAACCTGCTCCCGCCGAGCTACTACATGCTCTTCGCCGTCAACAGCCAGGGCGTTCCGTCGGCCGGCGACTGGGTCCAGGTGCCCTGATGCTGATGCGCAAGCCTCGCCGGGCGAACCGGCGCGCGCTGGCCCTGGCCATCGCCGTCGCAGCGGCGGCGTCCGTGGTGTCCGTCGTCGCCCTCGGCGCGGCGTCAGGCCACGCCGCCCCGAGCCTGTACGCCTACCCGGCCAACCCGCTCTACCTCCCGGCCGCGGCGGCGGAGTCCGGCGGCGATCACGCGCTGGCCGCGGAGCTGAAGACGGTTACCCAGACACCCTCGGGCATCTGGGCGGCCGGGCAGCCCGGTGACATCGCCATGGTCCGTACCGTGACCCTGGCGGCCGGCCAGGCGCACGCCGTCCCGGTCATCGTCGCCTACAACCTGCCTGACCGCGACGCCTGCGGCAAGCTCTCCGGCACCGCCGCGCCGACCGCGGCGGGCTACCAGGCGGTGGATCGACCGGCTGGCCACCGCCATCGGCACCAGCCACGACATCGTCATCGTGGAGCCTGACGGGCTGCCGGACATCGTCCGGGGCTGCCTGAGCCCGGCCGCCGGCGCCGAGCGCTACCAGCTGCTCAGGTACGCGATGAAAGAGCTGGGCCGGCTGCCGCACGCCCGGGTCTACCTGGACGCCGGCAACCCCGGCATGTTCACGCGACCCGGCCCAGCTGGCGGGACCGCTCGAGACGGCCGGCCTGCGGTCCGGCCGCGGCTTCTCGGCCAACGTGTCGAACTTCCAGTGGACCGCCGGCCTGGTGGCCTGGAGCCAGCACCTGGAGCGCGCCCTCGGCGGCACGGTCGGAGCGGTCATCGACACCAGCCGCAACGGCCACGGCCCGTACACCGGCCCCCAGGCTCCGCAGTGGTGCAACCCGCCCGGCCGTGCGCTCGGGCTGACCCCGAAGCTCAGCCCTGGCCCGGCCGGGATCGACGCCTACCTGTGGATCAAGGACCCGGGCGCCAGCGACGGCGCGTGCGGGGGCGGACCTGCGGCGGGCCAGTACTGGCCCGCGTACGCGGCCGCCTTGGCCCAGCAGACCCAGCAGACCCAGGAGACCCAAGGGGCCCAGCTGGCCGGGCTGGACCGGCCAGGCGCGAGCTGAGGCCAACCTCGTCACTCGGGGTCGGGGTGAAGGGCCCGGGTCTCGATGACGGCGAAAGCGGCCGGGGGGATGGTCGCCGTGTCCTGGTGGATCGCCACCGCCGGGTGGGACGCGGCTAGCACCCCGATGCCGCGCTGGCGCAGCGGCAGCTGGACCGGCTGGGGGCCGAGGTTCGCCGCGATCCGCAGCCGCCCCCGGCTGACCATGATCCACCGTGCGTCCTCGTCGAAGTCGGTCCGCACCCATTCCAGCCGCGGGTCGGTCAGCTCGGGGCGGCCCCGGCGGAGCGCGATCAGCTCCCGGTACCAGGCCAGGATGCCGAGGTACGGATCGCGGTCCAGCTGCGTCCAGTCGAGCTTGGAACGCAGAAAGGTCTGCTTGTCCTGCGGGTCGGGCACGTCGACTTGTTCCCCCCAGCCGTGCGAGGTGAACTCGGCCTTGCGCCCTTCGGCCACGGCCTTGGCCAGCCAGGGCTCGATGTGGTCGGTGAAGTACTGCCACGGGGTGTCGGCACCCCACTCCTCGCCCATGAACAGCATCGGGGTGAAAGGCGAGGTCAGCACCAGGCCGGCCGCGACCTTGACCAGGTCGGCCGGAACCGCGGCCGCGATCCGGTCGCCGGTGGCCCGGTTGCCGATCTGGTCGTGATCTTGCAGGTAGCCGAGGAACCGGTGGGCGGGCAGCCGGAACACGTCGACCTGCCGCCCGTGCGTCCGGCCGCGGAACTCGGACCAGATGCCGTCGTGAAAGAACACCTTGGTGTAGGTCTTGGCCAGCGTGGCCAGCGACCCGAAGTCACAGTAGTAGCCCTGCCGCTCCCCGGTGATGGCCGCGTACACCGCGTGGTGGAAGTCGTCGCTCCACTGCGCCGTGAGCCCGTAGCCGCCCGCCTCCCGGGAGGTGACCAGCCGGGGGTCGTTGGTGTCGGACTCGGCCACCAGCACCAGCTCGCGGCTCAGCCGGGCCGCCAGCGCCTGCACCTCGGTGGCGAGCTCCTCAAGGAAATGCTGGGCCCGGTGGTCCTCGAGCGCGTGCACCGCGTCAAGTCGCAGCCCGTCGAAGTGGTACTCCCGCAGCCACATCAGCGCGTTGCCGATCAGGAAGGACCGGACCTCGTCCGAGCCAGGCTGGTCCAGGTTCACCGCGGGACCCCACGGCGTCTGGTGCACCGCGGTGAAGTACGGCCCGAAGTCGCCGAGCCGGTTGCCGATACCCACGTGGTTGTAGACCACGTCGAGCATGACGGCCAGACCGCGCGCGTGACAGGCGTCCACGAACCGCTTCAGCCCGTCCGGACCGCCGTACGGTTCGTGCACCGCCCACAAGTTGATGCCGTCGTAGCCCCAGCCGTGCTCGCCGGGGAACGACGCCACCGGCATCAGCTCCACCGCGCGCACGCCGAGATCACGCAGGTGGTCCAGCCGGCCGATGGCCGCGTCGAATGTGCCCTCCGGGGTGAACGTGCCGATGTGCAGCTCGTAGATGATCGACCCGTGCAGCGGGCCGCCGCGCCAGCTCCGGTCCGTCCAGCGGAAGGCGGAGTGGTCATAGCTGCGGCTCAGGCCGGTGATCCCGAACGGCTGCCGCAGCGACCGGGGATCGGGCAGGATCTCGCCGCCGTCCAGCCGGAACCCGTAGTCGATGCCGGCCACCACGTCGGGCACGTCCGCGCTCCACCAGCCGGAGCCGAAGTCTTCTGCGCTCATCGGGTAACGCTGTCCGGCCACTTCGACCTCGACCCGGTGCGGCGTCGGAGCCCACACGCTAAACGTGGTCACCGGTTGCTCCTGCCGGGCCCGTCGCCCTCCTCGACGCGCCCCCGCTGCTCGGCGTCGTAGATCCGGTCCGGGATGAGCAGCGCCACCGGCAGCCGCCTGGTCAGCTCGTCCAGCGGCGGCCTGGTCCCGGCGTGCCTGACTCCGGTCAGCACGTCCCGCCAGTGCACGCCGGGCAGCGGCAGGACGGTGTCACCCCAGCCGCCGCGTCGCCGCAGCCCGGCGGGCAGCCGGGTGACCACGGTGACCGCGTGCTCGCCGCGACTAAAGGCAACCGCGTGCTCGGCGGCTGGCCCCTCGCAGCCGAGCGGGACGTAGCGGCCGGCGAACCAGTCCGGGTGATCCCGGCGCAGCCGTAGCGCCCGGGAGGTGACAAGCAGTTTCTCCGCGTCCAGCCCGACCGCGGCGTCCGGGCCGGCCTCAAGCGCGGTCAGCAGCCGCCTGCGCCGCTGGTAGTCCACGGGGCGCCGGTTGTCCGGGTCCACCAGCGACAGCCCGGTGAGCTCACAGCCCTGGTAGACGTCGGCCACCCCCGGCATGGTGAGCTGCACCAGCTTGGCGCCCAGCGAATTGACCCGGGCGTCCGGCGCGATCCGGGCCACGAAGCCGGCCACGGCGGCGGTCAGTTCCGGATCGCTGGCCACCGCCTCGGCCAGCCCGAGCACCGCTGACTCGTACCCTGGTCGCGGCACCGTCCAGGACGTCCGCGTCTTGGCCTCGTGCATCGCCTTGGCCAGGTACGCACCCATCCGCTCGCTGCCGACCATCCACGCGCCGACCAGGGTCTGCCACATCAGGTATTCCAGGTCAGGCTCGGGCGCCCGCTCGGTGGCCTGCGCCGCGGCGCCGTCGGTCAGCCACCGGGCCAGGCCGTGCCACTCGGTGACCTGATGGGCCCATTCGGCCGGCCATTCGGCGAGCACGGCCAGCCGGGCCCGGACATCTTCCTGCCGCTTGGTGTCGTGCGTGGACAACGTGGTCAGGGTGCCCGGCCAGCGGGTCGCCAGCCGGCCCGCCTGAGCGTGGAATTCCGCCGGGCTGACCCCGAATACGTCCGGGTTACCGCCGACCTCGTTCAGCGCGGCCAGCCGGGACCAGCGGTAGAACGCGGTGTCCTCGACCCCCTTGGCCAGTACCGGGCCGGTGGTCTGGCCAAAGCGGGTGACCAGTTCGTCCCTGGCCGCCTGCCGGTCCGGGTCGGGATCGGCGCCGGCCAGGCCGAGCACCGCCGCGGACACGGCGTCAAGGACCGGATGCAGGCTCTCCGTCAGGTGGTCGCGGGCCGCAAAGACGGCCGCCTGGAGCACGGCCACCGAAGCCTCGGGCGGCGGCTGGCCTACGGTCACGTAGGCCCGGTACACGCCGAACTCGGCTAGCAGCCCGACCAGCGTGTCGTGCAGGTCAGCGGGGCTGACCCCGGCTAGCGCCGGGTAGTCCGCGCGAGCGAAAAGCCGGGTGAGCCGGGCCAGCTCGGCGGTGAAGGTGCTGTCGGCGATGGACTCCTTGGCGTCCCGCTCTACCGCGGCGAAGCCCTGCCTGCTGCCGGTGAAGCGGGCGTATTCGGCGGTCAGCGGCTCCTCCCCGGCGGGATCCACGAACAGGCCGCCGACCAGGCCGAGGGCGTCATATCCGGTGGTGCCCGCGCAGGCCCAGTCCGGCAGCTCCTCGCGGCACGCCAGGATTTTCTCCGCCACCACCCACACCCGCCCGGTCGCCGACGCCAGCCGCTCCAGGTAGCCCGCCGGGTCGGCCAGCCCGTCCGGGTGATCCACCCGCAGGCCGTCGATCAGCCCCTCGTCCACCAGCCGCAGCAGCACCTCATGGGTGACGGTGAAGACGTCGGGGTCTTCGACCCTGACCGCGATGAGCGTGTCGATGTCGAAGAACCGCCGCCAGTTCAGCTGGGTCGCCGCGTCGTGCCAGTCGGTGAGCCGGTAGTGCTGCTGGGCCAGCAGCACCCCCAGCGGCAGGTCGGCCACGCCGTCCCGCAGCGGAAGCACGTGGTCGAAGTAGCGGAGCACCGCCCCGGAATGCCCGGGATGGCCGGGGCCTGGATCCCGCAGGCCGGTGTCGATGATCAGGTCGTCCAGGCATTTCTCGATCGGCCCGGCCAGGATCGGCATCAGCAGCTTGCCGTCCTGCGCGTCCCAGTCCACGTCGAACCAGTGCGCGTACGGCGATTTCCGCCCCTGGTACAGCACCGACCACAGCTGCTGGTTGAGTGATTCCGGGGTCGGCCTGGCCATGTGGTTGGGCACCACGTCGACCACCACGCCCAGGCGGTGCCGGTGGAACACCTCCACCATCGCCCGGAACGCGTTCTCCCCGCCGAGGTCGGTGGACACACGCGCATGGTCGATCACGTCGTACCCGTGCGCGGAGCCCGGATTGGCCTGCAGGATCGGGGACAGGTAGACGTGCGTGACCCCGAGCGCGGCCAGGTAGTCGGCTTGGGCGGCGGCCCGGTCGAAGCCGAAGCCGCTGTGCAGCTGGAGCCGGTACGTGGAGACGGGGACCCGGGCCGCGCTGAGGGGGCCTGGCCTGCCCGGCTCAGCCACGGCGCAGCAACTGCAGCGAGTAGTTCAGCACGCTGATCACGTCCCCCGGCTTGACCGGACTCTCGTCGAACTCCACCGCCGGGTACGCGGTGTCCAGGATCTTGGACCAGCGCGGGCCATACCGGCGCGGCGGGATGACGAACTGAAGATCGTGGTCGCTGGCGTTAAACAGCAGCAGGAAGGAATCGTCGATGATCTTCTCGCCCCGCCGGTCGGGCTCGCTGATGGCCCGGCCGTTCAGGAACACCGTCAGTGACCTGGCGAACCCCGCGTCCCAGTCGCCGTCGGTCATCTCCTCCCCGGCCAGGGTGAACCAGGCGATATCGCCGAGCCGGTTCCGGCCACCACGCAGCGCCTGGCCGCGGAAGAACCGGCGGCGGCGGAACACCGCGTGCTCGGCCCGCAGCCGGATGAGGTAGCGGACGTAGTCAAGCAGCGCCTGGTCGTCCTCGGCGCGGACCGCCCAGTCCATCCAGGAGATCTCGTTGTCCTGGCAGTAGGCGTTGTTGTTGCCGCCCTGGCTGCGGCCCATCTCGTCACCCGCGAGCAGCATCGGCACGCCCTGCGACAGCAGCAGCGTGGTGAGGAAGTTACGTTTCTGCCTGGCCCGCAGCGCGAGCACGCCCTTGTCCTCGGTCGGGCCTTCGACCCCGCAGTTCCAGGACCGGTTGTCGTCGCTGCCGTCCCGGCCGTCCTCGCCGTTGGCCTCGTTGTGCTTGTGGTTGTAGGAGACCAGGTCAGCCAGGGTGAAGCCGTCGTGGCAGGTGACGAAGTTCACCGAGGCCACCGGGCGCCTGCTGTCCTGCTGGTAGAGGTCGCTCGAGCCGGTCAGCCGGGAGGCGAACTCCGGCACGGTGGACGGCTCGCCGCGCCAGAAGTCGCGGATGGTGTCCCGGTACTTCCCGTTCCACTCGCTCCACAGCGGCGGGAAGTTGCCGACCTGGTAACCGCCGTCGCCCACATCCCACGGCTCGGCGATCAGCTTGACCTGGGAGACCACTGGGTCCTGCTGAACCAGGTCGAAGAACGCGCTCAACCGGTCCACCTCGTAGAACTGCCGGGCCAAGGTGGCGGCGAGGTCGAACCTGAAGCCGTCCACGTGCATGTCGAGCACCCAGTACCGCAGCGAGTCCATGATCATCTGAAGCACGTGCGGGTGCCGCATCAGCAGGCTGTTCCCGGTGCCTGTGGTGTCCATGTAGTAACGCCGGTCGTCGTCGACGAGCCGGTAGTACCCGGCGTTGTCGATGCCGCGGAACGACAGCGTCGGGCCCATGTGGTTGCCCTCGGCGGTGTGGTTGTAGACCACGTCGAGGATCACCTCGATCCCGGCCGCGTGCAGGGCCCGGACCATGGTCTTGAACTCCTGTACCTGCTGGCCGCGGCTGCCGCCGGCCGCGTAGGCGTTGTGCGGGGCGAAGAAACCGATGGTGTTGTAGCCCCAGTAGTTGCGGAGCCCGTGCTCGCTGAGATGGTTGTCGGTGACGAACTGGTGCACGGGCAGCAACTCCACCGCCGTGACCCCGAGTCCCTGCAGGTGCGAGATGACTGCGGGGTGCGCCAGGCCCAGGTAGGTGCCGCGCTGCTCGTCCGGGATGACCGGGTGTTCCTTGGTCAGTCCCCGGACGTGCGCCTCGTAGATGACCGTCTCGTGGTACGACGTCCGCGGCGGCCGGTCCAGGTTCCAGTCGAAGTAGGGGTTCACCACCACCGAGCGCGGCACGTGCGGCGCGGAGTCGCTGTTGTTACGCCGGTCCGGGTGCCCGAACGGATAGGAGAACACCGCCTGGCCCCAGTTGACGCCGCCCTCGATCGCCTTCGCGTACGGGTCGAGCAGCAGCTTCGCCGGGTTGCAGCGCTGCCCGGCGGCGGGGTTGTAAGGCCCGTGCACCCGGTAGCCGTAGCGCTGTCCCGGGCCGACCCCGGGCAGGTACCCGTGCCAGACGAAACCGTCCACCTCGTGCAGGTCGACTTTGGTTTCCTTACCGTCCTCGTCGAACAGGCACAGTTCGACCCGCTCCGCTACCTCGGAGAACAGGCCGAAGTTGGTCCCGGCCCCGTCATAGGTGGCACCTAGTGGGTAGCTGTCACCCGGCCACACGGCAGTTGCCGCCAAAGGTTCCCTTCCCTCCCGCTGAACACGTGCTCCGACCACCACTCACTTTCCCACCCTGGCGGCGACCATGCGCAGCGGTCACCTGGTCCCGACGCTAGAACAGGACCTTTAGCATATGTTTGAGCGCGCCGAGATCAATCCATCAGAAGAATAAGACCAGCTCAGCCGGTGGCAGGGCGCACCGTCAGCGGGCACGCAGGGCGGCGACCAGGGCGGGAATGACCTGATGCAGGTCGCCGATGACGGCGTAATCGGCGTGGGCCATGATGGGGGCGCCCGGGTCGGTGTTGATCGCGACGATGTGCTTGGCGCCCGCGCAGCCCGCGATGTGCTGGATGGCGCCGCTGATGCCGCAGGCCAGGTAGAGCTCCGGGGTGATCTTGGTGCCGGTCTGGCCCACCTGCTGCCGGTGTGGCCGCCAGCCCTCGGAGGTGACCACTCGGGACACCCCGACCACCCCGCCGAGCAGCCCGGCCAGCTCCTCCAGCGGCGCGAAGCCGTCCGGGCCGCCCACGCCGCGGCCGCCGCCGACCACGACCCGGGCGGTGGCCAGCGAGACCCCGCCGGCCCGCCCGGCCGATTCCGTGGCCCGCACGACCAGGTCCGCCTCGGCCAGCTCCGGCTTGTGCACGTGCACCTGGACCGGGGTGGGCGCGGGCCAGGCGCTGGGGGCCACCGCGTCAGTGGCCACGGTGAACAGGGCGACCGGCGCTTCCATCACCGCGTCTTCGAGCAGCAGCCCGGCCCACCGGTGCCGGACGATCCGGTGGGTGCGGCCGCCGTCCGGGGTGACCACCGTGCAGTTCGCGGCCATCGGCAGGCCGGCGATCGCGGCCGTATGCGCCAGCACCTCGTGGCCGCGGTCGGTGCCGGCCGCCAGCACGGCGGTGGCCCCGGTGTCGGTCGCCAGCCCGGCCAGCACCCGGCCCCAGGCCTGCGGGGCGTACCCCGGCAGCGCGGCCGGCTCGATCACGTACACGTCGGTGACGCCGTAACCGGCCAGCGCGGCCGCGGGCGCACCGCCGGCCTCGCCGAACACCACCGCGCCCAGAGCCGCGTCCCCCAGCGTCCGGGCCAGGGTCAGCGCCCGCAGCGAGGCGTCCGCGACGTCAACGCCGTCAAGTTCGACCAGGCAGAGCACGGTCATCGCAGCAATCCCCATTCGTCAAGGACGCGGACCAGGTCCGGGACCGCATCGGGGCCGGCGCCGAGCACGGCGGCCTGGTGCTTGGCCGTGGCGGGTACCCGGAGCGTTTCCTTACGCAGTCCTTCGGCCGCGAAAGCAGGCCCGGACCGCTCGACCGCCGCGCGCTTGGCCCGCAACCGTCCCGGCAGCGACGGGTACCGCGGCAGGTTGATGCCCTCCTTGACCGTGATCACCGCGGGCAGCGGCAGCCGGTACTCCTCCTGGCCGCCGCCGTACTCCCGCCGGGCCACGAGCCCGCCATCCGCCACGGACAGGTCCTTGATGCCGGTGGCCACCGGCCAGCCGAGCTCGTGCGCCAGCCGGATGCCGACCTGGTAGTCGCCGGTGTCAGCCGCCTCGTTGCCCAGCAGGACCAGGTCGTAGGAGTGCGAGCGGACCTCGGCGGCGATGGCGGACGCGGTGGCGATCGGGCCGAACTCGCGGCCGTCGGTCTCCAGCAGCACCGCCCGGCCGGCGCCCAGCGCGAGCGCGCCGCGCAGCTGCTCGATCGCCGCCTCGGGTCCCAGCGTCAGCACCGTCACCGTGCCGCCCGCCCGCTCGGTGATCTGGACCGCCTCCTCGACCGCGCATTCCTCGTGCGGGCTGATGGAGAACCCGGACATCCGGCTGTCGACGTCCTGGCCGTCCGGGGTCACCGCGATCTTGCCGCCCACGGTGGGGACGCGCTTGACGCAGACGAGTACCTGCACCACTAGCTCCTGATCCGCGTATTTGACGGGTCGAAAAGCGGGGTGGCGCCGGCCACCGCCACCGTGACCGGGTACGCCTCGCCCAGGTACTCCACCCGCAGCGAGCTGCCTTCGACCGCGTCATCAACAGGCAGGTACGCCATCAGCAGGTGCCGGCCGACCGACGGGCCCGAGCCCGCGCTGGTCACGTAGGAAGGCCGCCCCTTGGCGTCGACCAGCCGCTCGCCCGCCGGGGTCAGGATCGGCTCGCCGCCGAGCATGTAGCGCAGGGACCCGTCGGCCGAGACGTGCGAGTCCACGGTCAGCGTGCACAGCACCGCGCACGGCGGCTCGGCCCGCTGCCGCAGGTACGCGTCCTTGCCGACAAACGGCTGCGGCTTGACCTTGGGCCTGGCCATGCCCGCTTCGACCAGGGTGTAGTCCGGCGTGAGCTCGGCGCCGAACGCGCGGTACCCCTTCTCCAGCCGCCCGGTCGTGCCGTACACGCCGATGCCGGCCGGGACCAGGCCGTGCCCCTGACCCGCCTCCCACAGGACGTCCCAGAGCCGCAGACCCTGCTCGATCGGCACGTGCAGCTCCCAGCCGAGCTCGCCGACGTAGGAGATCCGCGACGCGAGCACCACGGTGCCGCCGACCTCGATCTCCCGGCAGCTACCGAACCCGAACCCGGCGTGCGACACGTCGTCTGCGGTGACCGCGGCCAGCACGTCCCTGGCCCGCGGGCCCCACAGCCCGATCGTGGTCCAGGCCGAGGTGAGGTCGGCCAGGAAAGCCCCGGACGGCAGGTGGTCGCTGATCCACTTGGCGTCGGACCGGCCGGTCGCGCCACCGGTCACCACCCGGAACCGGTCCGCCGCCAGCCGCATCACGGTCAGGTCGGCCCGGAACCCGCCGGCGGCGTCGAGCCACGACGTGTAGACCACCCGCCCGACGGCCACGTCGAGCTGCGCGACCGACAGGGTCTGCACCGCCTCGAGCGCGGCGGGGCCGGAGATCTCGAAGATGGCGAAGGCGGACAGGTCGACCAGCGCGCAGGCGTCCCGCATGGCCAGGTGCTCGGCGTTGATGACCGGCGACCACCAGCGGGACTCCCACTCGGCCGTCCGCTCCATCAGCTGCCCGGCGTAGCGGTCGAGCAGAGAGGAGTTCACGCCGTACCAGAACGGCCGTTCCCAGCCCGCCGTCTCGTAGAACACGGCGCCGAGCTCGCGTTCCCGCTCGTACACCGGGCTGACCCGCACCGGGCGCCCGGAGGACCACTGCTCGGCCGGGTGCACGATGCCGTACATCTTGTTGAAGCCCTCCCGGGCCCGGTCCCGGACGTGCGCGGCGGTCTGCTGGTGCGGGTAGAACCGGGCCGCGTCGGCCTCGTGCACGTCGACGGTGGGCACCCGGCCGGACATCAGCTCGGCCACCGCGCGGCCGCAGCCGGGGCCTTCCTTGATCCAGCTGGCCGCGGCCGACCACAGTCCCCTGGCCTCCGGCAGCTCGCCGAGGATCGGGTGCCCGTCCGGGGTCATCGAGATCAGGCCGTTGATCGCGTACCTGATGCCGGCCCGCTCGTCGCCGAGCAGCTCGGGCATCAGCTCGAGCGCCTGCTCCAGCTGCGGGTCGAAGTCGTCGGAGGTGAACGGCATCTCGGTCGGTGACAGCACCGATTCCTCGATGGACGGGATCTCGTCCGGCGGGACGATGATCGGGCGGTGCGCGTACGAGCCCACCTCCATGTCGCCGCCGTGCTGGCGCTCGTACATGTTGGTGTCCACGTCCCGCACGATCGGGTAGGAGATCTCGCCCGGCGTGTCGGCGAACAGCGCGATCGGGCCGACGCTGATCATCTGGTGCACGGTCGGGGTGAGCGCCAGCCTGGCCCCGGCCATCCGGGCGATCCGCGGCGACCAGACCCCGCAGCAGATGACCACGTGGTCCGTGGCGATCTCACCCGCGCTGGTCGTCACCGCACGTACCCGGCCCCCGGTCACCGTGATGCCGTGCACTTCGGTACCGGCCAGCACGGTCAGCGCGCCGGCCGCCTGGGCCCGTTCCCGCATCAGCGTGCCGGCCCGCAGCGAGTCGACCACGCCCACGGTGGGGAAGTGCGCGCCGCCCAGAATGACCGACTCGTCCAGGTAGGGCACCAGCTTGTTCACCTCACCGGGCGTGAGCAGCTCGGCCGGGATGCCCCACGCCTTGGCCTGGCTGCAGCGCCGCCGCAGCTCGATCATCCGCTCGGCGGTACGCGCCACCTCGATCCCGCCGCTCTGGGTGAACACGCCGAGCTCGGAGTACTGCGCGGTGCTGTCCTCGGTCAGTTCGAACATCATCTTCGAATACTCGATCGGGAAGATGAAGTTGGAGGCGTGGCCGGTGGAGCCGCCCGGGTTCGGCATCGGCCCCTTGTCCACCAGGACCAGGTCGCGCCAGCCGAGCCGGGCCAGGTGGTGCACGAGGCTGTTGCCGACGATGCCCGCGCCGATGATGACGGCGCTGGCCCGGCCTGGAATATCTGTCATGGTCATCCCGCCAGTAGTCGTTTGCTTGTTCCTGCGCGCTCCAGCGCCGCCCGGCGCCATTGCTCGGCCTGCTGGAGCTGGTTGAAGGTGAACAGGTGCAGGCCGGCCACCCCCGAGCCGGGGGCGGTCAGCACGGCCCCGGCGCGGTCGAGCAGCCGGTCCGGGTGGTACCCGCCGGGCGCCCAGAACCGCAGGATCCAGCTCGGGTGCCTGCCGATGAACCGGGCCGACTCCGACGCACCGGCCACCGCGGCCATCTTCAGCAGCCGGGTCCGCTCGGCCGGGGTGGCCAGTCCCACGTACAGCGGCAGCGTGACGCCACGGGCCCGGACCCGGCCGATCCAGCGGGCGATCCCGGCCGGGTCGAAGCAGACGTTGCTGACGATGTAGTCCGCGTGCCTGCGCTTGTCCCACATGGCCTGGATGAGGACGTCGTCACTGAATCTTGGGATGGCTCTCCGGGTACCCGGTGATGCCGACCCGGCGAAACGGGCGGCCCAGCTCGGTCAGCCGCTCAAGCAGCGGCAACGCGCCGTGGTAGGGGCCGGCCGGGTGCGGGGCGTCGCCGCCGGGCACGAACACGTCGTCCACGCCGCAGGCCGTCAGCCGGCCGATGATCTCGGCCAGGTGCGCCTCGCTGGCCACCGACCTGGCCGCCAGGTGCGGCACCGTCCGGTAGCCGCGGGCGGCCAGCCGCTCGGTCAGCTCGATCGTGGCGTCCAGGCCCTTGACCGGCGACGCGGTGACCGTGACGGTCATCGAAGCCGGCACCACGTCCGCGACCGCCTGCTCGGTGCCCCGGGACGGGAACACCTCGTACCTGGGGGTGGCCAGCAGCGCCGCCAGCGACGTCATGATGCCTCGACCAGCGCGGCCAGGGCCGTTTCCAGCCGGCTCACCCCGGTCTCGAGCCGGGTCAACGGCAGGCCGAACATCGCCGCGACCCGGTCCGCCTGCGCCGTCAGCGCCACCGAAGGCGCCTGAGCCAGCCAGATCAGCCGCCGGTAGTGGCCGAAATAGTCATCCCACAGCTCCGGGTACCGATCCAGGCCAAGCTCGGCCAGCACCAGGCGGTCAAAGCCGGCCAGCAGGAAATCGGTGAGCACGTAGGTGCCGGGCTCGGCGGAGAACATCGCCGCCAGCCGCGGCGCGCCCGCGAACACGTCATAGCAGTGCAGGCCGGGCAGCCGCCGGACGCCGTACCTGACGCACAGCTCGTCCAGGGCGCCGTAGGTACCGCAGTCGGCGTAGGCCAAGGCCGCCGTCCGGCCTGAACTCAGGGCGGCTACCACGGCTCGTTCGGCCCAAGGGGTTATCTGCTGCGGCCGGTTGTGCAGCACGGCGGGCAGCGAACGGACGGTCACCGGCCAGCCGCGCCGGGACACGATATCCCTGACGGCCCCGGCCAGCGCCCCGCAGGCGATGACGTCAACCCGCCGGGCGGGTACGTCAACCCGCCGGGAAGGCAAGCTGCTCGATGAAGCGGTCGTTGAAGTCGGCACGGTCGGAGAGCTCGACATACCTCACCTCCTCCAGCAGCGCCAGGCCGCCGGCCCGCTCGCGCAAGCTGAGCAGCGCCATCTTCGCCCCCTCGCCCGCCACGTTGCCCGCCGCGACCACCCGGGCCACGGGCACGCTGGGGACCAGGCCGATCCTGATCGCGCTGGCCGCCGACAGGTAGCTGCCAAACGACCCGGCCAGCAGCACCTGCTTGACGTCGGCCGGGGTCAGCCCGGCCTCCTCGAGCAGGATCTGCCAGCCGGTCGCGATCGCCGCCTTGGCGAACTGCAGCTCGCGGACGTCGCGCTGGGACAGGTAGATGCTGTCTTGCGCGTCCGGACCCCGCCAGTGCAGCACGAACACCCGCTCCTGGCCGATCGTGGTCAGCCGGCCCGCGATGCCCGGGGCCTTGACCTGCGCGTCGGATTCGGCGATGAACCGGCCCGAGTCGTCGAGCAGGCCGGTCCTGACCAGGCCGGTGACCGCGTCGACCAGGCCGGAGCCGCACAGCCCCTGCGGTTCGGCGTCGCCGATCACCTTCAGGCTCACCTCGCCGGGAGTGATCGTGACGACCTCGATGGCGCCGTCGGCGGCCCGCATCCCGCACCTGATCGCGGCGCCCTCGAACGCCGGGCCGGCCGGCGCGGCCGTGGCCAGCAGCCAGTCCCGGTTGCCCAGCACGATCTCGCAGTTGGTGCCGATGTCGATGAACAGCCGCACCCGGGCGTCCCGGTCCATCCCGCTGGCCATCAGGCCCGCCGTGATGTCACCGCCCACGTAGGCGCCGAACGACGGGAAGACCACCGCCCGGGCCCGCGGGTGCACGGCGCCGGCCAGGCCCACCTCGGTCGCGAGCACCTCGGGCCACAGCCGGGCGGTCATGATGAACGGCGCCACGCCGAGCGGCTCGGGGTCGATGCCGAGCACGATGTGGGTCATGGTGGCGTTGCCCGCCACCGCGACCTCGTACACCTCGTCGGCCCGCACGCCGCCCCGCGCGCAGACCGCCCGGGCCAGCTCGGTCAGGGTTTCGGCGGCCAGCTGCTGCAGCTTGTCCAGCGCGCCGGGGTCCATCATGGTGGCGCTGATCCTGGTGATCACGTCGGCGCCAAACGGCTGCTGCTTGTTCAGCGTGGACTCCACCGCCACCGGGGTGCCGGTGGACAGGTCGAGCAAGGTGGCCACCACCGTGGTGGTGCCGAGGTCGAAGGCCAGGCCAAACCGGCGCCCGGTGGTGTCGCCCGGCTCGACCGCGATCAGCACGTCGTCGACCACCACCGCGGTGACCTTGTAGTCCGCCTCCCGCAGCGTCCGGCCGAGGGTCACGCAGGACGGCCAGCTCGGCCCGCGGCTCCAGATCCTCGAGCTGGGCCAGCACCCGTTCGACGTCGCTGGCCTGGTCGGCCAGGTCCGGCTCGGCCAGCTCCAGGTAGCGCTTCTGCACCGCCGGGCGCAAGATGACCTGCCGCCCGACCCCCACGGTGGCGGCCTTGGGCCGGGTGGTCAGCGGCGGCACTTCCACCTGGGTATCGCGGCTGGCCAGGGTCCGGCAGGCCAGCCGCCAGCCGTCCTCGATCTCGGCGGCGGTGTAGGCCCGGATATCGAGGCTGGTCGGCGTGGGCGGCGCATCGGTGATCTTGATCCGGCACTTCTTGCAGGTGCCGTGGCCGCCGCAGGTGGAGTCGATCGCGATGCCGTTCCAGCTGGCCGCGTCGAACAGCGTCACCCCGGCCGGAACCCGGACCGGACGGTCATTAAAGACAAGATTGATCCGAACGGCTCCGGGTGTCACCTCATCGGCCACGCTCACCTGACCCCCGGCTGCGCTGGCGCGGCTGCTTCTGCTTGTTCCCCGGCTGCTTGTTCCCGGGCTGCTTGTTCCCGGCTTGCTGGGCCCGGTGCGCCGCGATCCAGGCGGCGCCCCACTCGTCGCGGTTCAGCACCAGGTCGGCGGCCTTGACCGCGCGGACGATCTGCGGCGAGCGGGCGTCCATGATGGCGCTGGTCAGCCCGTGGCTGGCCGCGACGGGCAGGAACGCGGCGGCGATCGCGTGCCGGTCCGGCATGCCAAAGCTCACGTTCGAGGCCCCCAGCGTCATGTTCACCCCGAACTCGGCCTTGAGCAGCGCGATCGTCTCCAGCGTCCGGGCCGGATGCAAGGTGTCCGCGCCGACCGGCATGGCCAGCGGGTCGATGACGATGTCCTCGATCGGGATCTGGTACTTCCCGGTGGCGACACGGATCAGCTTGCGGGCCAGCTCGACCCGCTTGGCCGGGGACTCCGGGATCTCCTCCTCGTCGTTCGGCAGCCCGATCACCGCGGCGCCGTACTTCTTGACCAGCGGCAGGATCGCGTCCAGCCGCTCGTCCTCGGCCGTCACCGAGTTGACAAGCGCCTTGCCCTGATAGGCGGCCAGCCCGGCGTCGAGCACCTCGATGATGGAGGAGTCGATGACCAGCGGCAGGTCGGTCAGCTGCTGGATCAGCGTGACGGCCTGGGTCATCAACGCGGCCTCGTCGGCCAGCGGGGCGCCCATGTTCACGTCGAGCAGCATGGCCCCGCCCGCCACCTGCTCGGCGACGTCGATCTCGAGCCGGGACAGGTCACCGTCGCGCAGCTGCCGCTGGAAGATCTTCCGGCCGGTCGGGTTGATCCGCTCGCCGATGATCGCGAACGGCTGGTCGTCGCCGATCCGGACCGTCTTGGTCGCCGAGGACACGATGGTGTGCACTTCTCTGGTCCCCCTCGGTTCCTCAGGCGTTCACGGTGGCGCGCCGCTGCGCCAGCAGTTCCTTGGCCCGGACCACGGCCGCGGACGCGTCGGCCGCGTACCCGTCCGCGCCCACCACGTCGGCGTACTCCTGGGTGACCGGGGCGCCGCCGACCATGACGATGACCTGGTCCCGCAGGCCGGACTTCTGCAGCGCGTTGATGTTCGCCTTGAACATCGGCATCGTCGTGGTCAAGAACGCGGAGAACCCGACGATGTCCGGCTTGTGCGTCTTGATCGCCTCGATGAACTTCTCCGGCGCGACCTGCACGCCGAGATCGATGACCTGGAAGCCGGCCCCTTCGAACATGATGTTGACCAGGTTCTTGCCGATGTCGTGCACGTCGCCCTTGACCGTGCCCATCACGATCGTGCCGATGGTCTGGGCGCCGGTCTCGGCCAGCAGCGGGCGCAGGATCTCCAGCGCGCCGGCCATCGCCTTGCCCGCGATCAGCATCTCGGGCACAAAGAAGTCGCCGCGCTCGAACCGGGCGCCCACCTCTTCCAGCGACGGGATCAGCGCCTCGTACAGCAGCTTCTCCGGGCCCAGGCCCATGGCCAGCCCGGCGTTGGTGAGTTCGAGCACCGCGGGCTTGTTGCCGACCAGCGTGTCGTCGTACAGCTGCTTCAGCAGTTCCTCACTGGTCACGCCGTACCCCCTGCTCGCCTCATGGCTAACCTGCCTTCCGGTTCTGCCTGCTGCCGCGCTGCCGGTGCCCGAGAACCGCGGACAGGCCCGCGGCCTCCTCGACGCAGCGGGCCGCGGCGGCCGCCAGTTTGTCCCTGGTCATCCTGCTGGACGGGGCCGACACCGACAGCGCCGCGACCACCGTGCCGTCGTAGCCGTAGATGGGCGCGGCCACCGCGATCAGGCCGGGTTCGAGTTCCTCGTCGGTGACCGCGTAGCCGCGGGCCCGGACGGCCGCCAGGTCGGCCCGCAGCGCCGTCTCGGTGGTGATCGTCTTGTCCGTGCGGCGCTCGAGCGGGCCGGGTGGCAGCTGAGCCGTCCCGTAGGCCAGCAGTACCTTGCCCAGCGCCGAGCAGGACAGCGGCACGGACATGCCGATCCAGTTGGTGCCGCCGATCAGGTAGGTGCTGTCGACCTGGGCGATCTGCTCGACCAGCCCGTGGCTGGCCACGCCGAGGTTGATCGTCTCGCCGGTGGCCTGGCCCAGCCGCTCGAGGAACGGCTGGGCCACCGCGACCAGGCCCGCCGCGGCGCCGCCTCGCCAGGCAAAGCTCACGAACATCTCGCCGGGCAGGAACCGGCCGTGGTCGTCACGCCGGACCAGCCCGTTACGCTCCAGGGCGAGCAGCAGCCGGGACGTGGTGGATTTGGCCAGTCCGGTGGTGGCGCTCAGCCCGGTGAACGTCATCGGGTCGGCCGAGTGCACCACCTCGGCGAGCAGCCGAGCGGCCCGGTCGACCGCCTGAGTGCCGTTCTGGTTGCTCACATCGCCGCCGTGTTCCACTTTATGGGACCGAGTTCTACTATGTGAATCGTAAGCGGCCGGTTTAATATCGGTCAAGTTCCTACCCGAGCTCTTGAAGGCGCGGTGAAAGCTCGATGTTCGTCAACACGATGCCGAGGTACGAGATCCTCTCCGCCGACTCGATCGCGGTGCTCGACCGCGGCTGGCGGCGGATCGTCTCCGAGATCGGCATCCAGTTCGCCAAGCCCGAGGCGGTGGAGCTGTTCGCCCGGGCCGGCCAGCGGGTCGAGGGCGACGTGGTGAAGCTGGATCCCGAGTTCGTGCTCGAGCAGGTGGCCAAGGCGCCCAGGGAATTCGACGTGCAGGCCAGGAACCCGGCCCGCAACGTGCACATCGGCGGCGACCACATGGTGTTCAGCTCGGTGTACGGCTGCCCGTTCGTGCGCGAGGGCGACGTGCGCCGGGACGCCACCATGACCGACTTCCGCCAGCTGGCCATGTTGTCGCAAAGCTACGACGAGCTCGACTCGGCCGGCGGCGTCATCTGCGAGCCGAACGACGCCCCGCTGGACTCCAGGCACCTGGACATGATCTACGCCCTGCAGACGCTGACCGACAAGGTCTACATGGGCAACGTGGTCTCCGGGCCGAACGCCGCCGACACGATCAGGATGACCGAGATCTTGTTCGGCGGCCGGGCGGCTATCGAGCGGGTTCCCGCGACGATCTCGCTGATCAACTGCAACTCCCCGTTGCGCTGGGACGACCGGATGCTGGACGCCCAGTTTGAGTACTGTGCCGCGGCCCAGCCGGTGGTGCTGACGCCGTTCCTGCTGATGGGGGCGATGTCGCCGGTGACCATCCCGGCCGCGCTGGCCCAGCAGCTGGCCGAGGCGCTGAGCGGCATCGCGCTGGCCCAGCTGATCAGGCCCGGCTGCCCGGTGATCTTCGGGTCGTTCCTGTCCAACATCGACATGCAGTCCGGGTCACCCTCGTTCGGCACCCCGGAATCGGCCATCGGGCTGCTGTGCACCGGGCAGCTGGCCCGGCACTACGGGCTACCGTTCCGCACCGGGGGCGGGCTGAACTCCAGCCAGACCGCGGACGCGCAATCCGCCTACGAGGCGCTGATGACCCTGCTGCCGACGTTCCTGGCCGGCACCAACTTCGTCATGCACGCGGCCGGCTGGCTGGAGGGCGGCCTGGTCAGCTGTTACGAGAAGTTCATCATCGACATCGAGCTGCTGCGCCAGCTGCGGGTGGAATTCACCCCGCTCGAGATCACCGAGGAATCGCTGGCGTTCGGCGCGCACACCGAGGTCGGGCACGGCGGCCACTTCCTCGGCGCCGAGCACACCATGGAGCGGTTCCGGGAGTGCTTCTACCGCCCGCTGCTGTCCTCCACCGCCAACTTCGAGCGCTGGCTAAAGCTGGGCGGCAAGGACACCGCCGCCCGCGCCGGGGATATCTGGCGCGCCAAGCTGGAGTCCTTCGTGCCGCCCCCTCTCGACGACACCATCCGCGCCGAGCTCGACGACTTCGTCCTCCGCCGCCGCCGCGAACTCGGCGACTAACTCCCCTCCCTCCCCTCCCTCGCATGGGGGCTCGATGGCACTCCGGGCCCCGAAGAGGGGGACCAATGGCACATCGACCTCCCTGCTTTCCGACCGGTGGAGCACATCATGGCGATCAGCGTTTTCGACCTCTTCAAGGTGGGTATCGGGCCGTCGAGCTCGCACACGGTCGGGCCGATGAAGGCGGCCAGGATGTTCGCCGCGGGGCTGGCCGACGACGGGCTGACCCCGCAGGTGCGGACGATACGCGTGGTGCTGTACGGCTCGCTCGGCCTGACCGGCCGCGGCCACGGCAGCGATAAGGCGATTGTGCTCGGGCTCGAGGGCGAGGAGCCGGCCACCGTCGACGTGGACGCGATACCGGCCCGGCTGGACGCCATCGCCCGACGGGGCAGCGTGCGGCTGCTCGGCGAGCACGAGATCCGCTTCACCGTGGCCGAGCACCTGGAGTTCAACCGCAAGAAGAAGCTCAGCTACCACCCCAACGGCATGCGCTTCACCGCCTGCGATGACCAGGGGGCGGTGCTCAGAGAGCGCGCCTACTACTCGGTGGGCGGCGGCTTCGTCGCCGACCAGACCGCAGCCGACCAGACCGCAGCCGACCAGACCACGGGCGACCAGACCACGGGCGGATCCGGCCCGGTGCTGCCGTACCCGTTCACGACCGCGGCGGAACTGCTCGCGCACACCGCGCGGAGCGGGCTGCCGATCTCCGCGCTCATGCTCGAGAACGAGAAGGCGCTGGGTAAGACGGCGGCCGAGGTGCGCACCGAGCCTCGGCGACCTGTGGCAGGTGATGCGGGCCTGCGTCGAGCGGGGTTGCCGCACCGACGGGATGCTGCCCGGCGGCCTGAAGGTTCAGCGCCGGGCGCCGCGCCTGTACCGCCAGCTGACGAGCGAACGCGACGACCACGACCCGCTGCGGGCGATGGACTGGGTGACGCTGTACGCGCTCGCGGTCAACGAGGAGAACGCGGCCGGCGGCCGGGTCGTCACCGCGCCGACCAACGGCGCCGCCGGGATCATCCCGGCCGTGCTGCACTACTACGACCGGTTCGTTCCTGGCGCGTCGGTGGAAGGCGTGACCCGGTTCCTGCTCACGGCCGGGGCCATCGGCGGCTTGTTCAAGGAGAACGCCTCCATCTCCGGCGCCGAGGTCGGCTGTCAGGGCGAGGTCGGATCGGCCTGCTCGATGGCGGCCGGGGCGCTGGCCGAGGTGCTCGGCGGCACTCCCGAGCAAGTGGAGAATGCGGCCGAGATCGGCATCGAGCACAACCTCGGGCTGACCTGCGATCCGGTCGGCGGCCTGGTCCAGGTGCCGTGCATCGAGCGGAACGCGGTCGCGTCCATGACCGCGATCAACGCCGCCCGGATAGCCCTGCGCGGAGACGGGCGCCACTTCGTCTCACTCGACAAAGCCATCGCCACCATGCGCAGCACCGGCCGCGACATGCTGGACAAATACAAGGAGACTTCCCGAGGCGGCCTCGCCGTCAACGTCATAGAGTGCTAGCCCGTATCCGCGTCCGGGGGACCGGTATCGCCGTCAGCTCGCCTGGCCTCGCTGGCCTCGTCCCGCGCCTCGCTGGCCTCGCGGGACGGCGGCCGCCCGCGCCCGCGCATCTTGCCCGCGTTGCCAGGCAGCCGCCCCGCCTCGGCCAGCGCCCGGCGCAGCACAAACTCGATCTGGGCGTTCGTGCTGCGCAGTTCGTCACCGGCCCACCGGGCCAGAGCGTCGTGCACGGCCGGATCCAGGCGCAGCAGGATCCCTTTTCGTTCCGTCACTGGTAGAGCGAGCCGGTGTTGACGACTTGCTGGGTGGCCTGCTCACTGCACAGCACGACGAGCAGGTTGGATACCATCGCCGCCTTGCGCTCCTCGTCCAACTCGACCACCCCCTGCTCCTCAAGCTGGGTCAGCGCCAGCTTAACCATGCCGACCGCGCCCTCGACGATCCGCAGCCTGGCGCCGACCACGGCCGAGGCCGCCTGGCGGCGCAGCATCGCCTGCGCGATCTCGGCCGCGTAGGACAGCCGGGTGAGACGCGACTCGATGATGTACACGCCGGCCGACGCCACCCGGGCGGCGATCTCGGCCGACAACCGCGCCGTGATCTCCTCCGCGTTGGCCCGCAGCGACAGCTGGGCGCTGTCCTGGGCCTCGTAGGCGTAGCTGGAGGCGATGTGCCTGACCGCGGTCTCGGACTGGATGGCGACGAACATCTCGAAGTCGTCGACCGCGTAGATGGCCTGGGCCGTGTCCTGGACCTGCCAGACCACCACGGCGGCGATCTCCAGCGGGTTGCCGTCGGCGTCGTTGACCTTGACCATCGCCGTCTCCAGGTTCCGGATCCGGGTGGACACCCGGCGCCGCAGCGCGATCGGGTTCACCCAGTGCAGGCCGGGGTCGCGGATGGTCCCGTGGTACCGGCCGAACAGCTGGACCACCCGCGCCTCCCCGGCGACGACCGGCGTCAGGCCCCGGGTGCCGCCCTGGCTCGCGATGATCAGCAGCACGCCTACCGCGATCATCGTGTCCGGACCCGGGCCGTGGCCGCGGCCCAGCACGATGCCCGCGAGCAGCAGCGCGATGCCCGCGAGCAGGACGACGATGCTCAGCACCAGGACCCGCACGCCCGACACCGACCAAGACTCGCGCTCGATCACCGGCGGGGGCGGAACCTGCAGGTCCAAATCGCTTGACGACAATGTGCTCATGATGCCTCCTGGTCGGCGGAACTGATGCCCTATTCCCAGCGGAAGATCTCCACCGCAGCCTGCGTCTTCATGGTCTCTCCTCCGACGAGTTAGCCTGATACCGCATGTCTATCATAATGATATCAGTTTTTCAACTCGAAGATTTCTTTTCCTGCGGCCGAGGCCGCCGAAGGGGCGTCGCGGCCGGGAGGGGTCCGGAGCGGGTTGCCCGCGGCGCCGGTGATCGGCCAGAGTAACCAGGTGGACCAGCAGCGATGGGATCAGAAGTACGCGGGTATCGAGTTCGATCCCGCGCTGTCCCCGAGCCAGCACGTCACGGCTGAACTAGGCGGCCTACCGCCCGGCCGGGCCCTCGACCTGGCCGCGGGGCACGGCCGCCACACGGTCTGGCTGGCCGAGCATGGCTGGCGGGTAACGGCCGTGGATTTCTCCCCGGCCGGCTTGGCGAAAGCGAGAAAGCTCAGTGCCGCCCGCGGGGTTGCCGACGGCCAGGTGGACTGGGTGATCGCCGACCTGGACGATTACCGGCCCGACCGCGGCGCCTTCGAACTCGTCCTAGTGGCCTATCTGCAGGTGGGTGCGACGCTGCGGGCCAAGGTGCTGTCCGGTGCCGCCAGCGCGCTAGCGCCGGGCGGCACGCTGCTGGTGATCGGGCACGACCTGACCAACCTCACCGAGGGCGCCGGCGGCCCCCGCTACCCCGATGTGCTTTACACCCCGGAGGCGATCACGGCCGAGCTGCGCGGACTGCGCATCGGCCAGGCCTGCCGGGTCCGGCGTCCCGTCGAGCACGACGGCCGCCCGGCCACCGCGATCGACACCCTGGTCCGCGCCGAACGGCTCTGACCACAACCCGCGCGCTCCGGCGGCCCACCGTCAGGACGACGCGCCTGCGGTCACCGGGGCGGAGGCTGACGCGCTCCCGGTGTCAGCGGGAGTCGACGGCGACGGCGACGAGGTGTCAGAGGGCGAAGGAGATGGTGACGCGCTCGTCGTGTCAGAAGGAGATGGTGACGGTGACGGCGACGCGCTCGTTGAGGAGGCAGACGGCGACGGCGACGGGGACCGCGAGGTGGACGGGGACGATGACGGGCCGGCGCGACTTGGCTGGCGCGGGCGACTTGGCCGCCGCGGGTGACTTGGCCGGCCACACGGCCGCGGGCGGCGAGGTGGTCAGGAACTCCGACAGCGCCGGGGTCAGGTACGCGTTCGGGGACGGGACGGCCGGCCGGGCGGATGACAGCGGGCGCGGGGTCACCGATACGTGGGACGCCGAAGCGGGCGTGGTCTGCGACCCGTCGGCCTGCGACTGGGCCTGCGGGATCGGCGGCCGGGGCACCGCACCGGTCAAGACGAACACGGCGGCGGCCGAAGCGACGACGAGGCCGCTGGAGATGCAGACCGACGCCACCGGCCGGGACACGCGGCGGCGCCCGCGCCGGGACGGCTGGCCTGCCCCCGGCGGAGCGGAGAGGGGTCCGGCGAACGGGAGCGCGCCTGCCGCCGCGGCCGAGCCGGCCAGCTCAGACTCCAGGAGCTCAGAGTCGATGCAACTCAGGAGCTCAGAGTCGGTGAGCTCGACGGCGGGATGTTCGCCCGTCGACCCGTAGATGATCGATTCAGACAGCCAGCCGTGCGCGGGCTGAATCGCGCCCACCTCGGCCAGCAGCTCACCCGCGGTGGGCCGGTCACCGGGATGTTTGGCTAGGCAGCGGCCGACCAGCGGCCGGATCTCAGCTCGGCAGCTGGCTGAGGTTAGCCGGGTGATTGACCAGCCGGTAGACCAGTGCGGCGCTCGACCCGGACCCGAAGGGACCTTGGCCGGTCCCCGCGAAGGCGAGGACCGCGCCCAGGCTGAACATGTCACTCGGCGGTCCGATGTCATGGCCGAGGACCTGCTCGGGGGACATGAACCCGGGAGAGCCGATCACCACGTTCGCACCGGTCTGCGCGCTGGCCTCAGCCGCCCCGGAGATGCCGAAGTCGATGACCCGCGGGCCATCCTCGGCGAGCAGGACATTGGAGGGCTTGAGGTCCCGGTGCACGACGCCGGCGGCATGGATGGCGCTCAGGCTCTCGGCCAGACCCGCCGCCAGGGCCAGCAGCGTCCGCGCATCCAGCGGTCCGTGGTCTTGCACCGCCTCGAACAGCGAAGGCCCGGCGACATAGGCTGTGGCCAGCCATGGCATCGGACCGTCCAGATCGGCGTCGACCACGAAGGCGGTGAAGAGCCCGCTCACCTTGCGGGCCGCGGCAACCTCTCGCCGGAACCTGGTCCGGAACTGAGGGTCGTCGGCGAGTTCCTCGCGGATGACCTTGACGGCGATCGGCCGGCCTCCCGGCCGACATGCCGAGGAACACCTGTCCCATGCCGCCTGAGCCCAGACGGCCAAGTGTCCGGTAAGGTCCGATCTCGCGCGGATCTCCCGGCTGAAGTTCCGCTACGAGCCCCATGTCCCACCCCGCGTCAACAGCTGCCCGTGTCCAATATATAGGACAATAAGAAGTCTAAAGCCCAGCTAGACCGCCGTATACATGCTGTAACACATATTTCATGAAATCGTGGCCTAAACGGTCGGTGAGCAAGGCGCTGGGTTCCTGCGCGGGCGCCTGGATGGACGCGCGGTCACTACTCGTCCGGCCCGGCGAGTGAGTCGGGGGCGGCCGGGAACGGCTGATCGACGATGAGCTTGGCGAGCCGGGACAGGGAGTCCTCAAGGTCCCGGGTGGTCACCACGTCGGCTAGCGCCAGGCGGACGGAGGCAAGCTCACGGGCGAGGAACTCGGTGTCGGCCTGGGTCCGGGCCGCCACCTCCCGGTCGCGCTCGATGTTGGCGCGGTCCCGGTCGTCCTGCCGGTTCTGGGCCAGCAGGATCAGCGGCGCGGCGTACGCGGCCTGGGTCGAGAAGGCCAGGTTGAGCAGGATGAACGGATACGGGTCCCAGTGATTGATCAGGCCGATGGTGTTCAGCACGATCCAGCCGATCACGAGCCCCGTCTGGCCCACCAGGAACCGGCCGGTGCCGAGGAACCGGGCTACCGCCTCCGATATCCGCCCGAAGGCGTCAGCGTCGTACCGGGCCCCCATCCGCGGTGATCCGCCCCGCGGCACGGACAGGTCGACGCGCTCGCCGAGACGGCGGGAGGAAAACCGCGACATCACTCTCCCGTCCTTCGCCAGCCCACCGGCAGCAGATGATCAAGGACATCGTCCACGGTGACCGCGCCAAGCAGGCGGCCGCCCTCGTCGCAGACCGCGACGCTGATGAGGTTGTAGGCGGCGAGCCGGGCCGCCAGTTCCCGCTCGGGCAGATCGGGCCGGACGAAAACGCTCGCCTCGACGCACTCGCCGACTTCGGCCGCGGGTGGTTGCCGTAGCAGTCGCTGGAACCCCACGCTGCCGAGGAAACGACCGGTCGGCGTCATCAGGGGCGGCTCGCAGACGAACACCTGCGCGGCCGAGGTAACCGGCATCTCAGGGTCTCTGATCTGGGCCAGCACCGCCGCGACCGGCATGTCAGGGGTGACGATAAGGGGCTGCGAGGTCATCAGGCCGCCGGCCGTCGTCGCATCGTAGAGCAGGAGCCGTCTCAGGTCGGCCGCCTGGACCGCCTCCATCGCGGTCAGCAGCCGTTCGCGCTGCTCCGGCGGCATCTCCGCGAGCAGGTCGGCCGCGTCGTCGGGCTGCATCTCTTCCACCACATCGGCGCTGCGCTCAAGCTCCAGGCCAGCCAGCAGCCGGATCTGGTCCTGTTCTGACATCTCCTCGAGCAGGTCGGCTAGTTCTCGATCATCCAGCGCGGCCGCGATCTGGCTGCGCGTCATCGGCGACATCCCCTCCACGGCGGCGGCGAGGTCGGCCGGCCGCATCTTGCGCAAGCTGGCCAGCTGCTCACCCAGCGGACCCGCTTGGAAGAGCTCGGGATCGGAGTCCCACGGCACGATCGTCGTGCCCCGGTGCCGCAGTCCCCGGCCCTGAGCCACGGCGAACGAGGAGACCTCCCAGCCCACTCTCTTCTGCTCGCAGGGAACGATGGCGACATCGGCGACGACGCCTCCCTTGGTCGGCCGGCCGTCCAGGTCGGAGGTCAGGATCTCTCCGGTCCGCCGGGTGAAACGGCGCAGGTCGACGGTTCCGCCCCGCAGGTGCGCGCCGTCGATGGAGATCTCCGCGATCCGGCCTAGGTTGACGAAGATGCGGCGCCGCTGCAACGTCACGACCAGCCCGAGCGCGCGGGGCGGTTCGGTCCCGGCGGCGGGCAGGATCACGACATCACGGATCCGGCCGATGGTCACGCCCTCGCTGTCCAGCAGCGGACGGCCCCTCAGCCGGGACGTGAATATCTGGCGGTCGGTCATCATCCGCGATCTCCCTCCCGAACTGCACCATTATCGTTTCGCCCCATGCCTGGGGCCCCCACTGGGCTAGGGTGGTCACGGTGTCCAGGTCCGGCTAGCCGGATACCGGCTCTCCCGTCAACGGGCGACAACAGCGTGGGCCGGCCCGGGACAGCTACGGTGGGCTCGAGCCGCGCCGGTAAGCGGCCAGAGGCGATAGCTTTCGCCGGTGAAGATTACGATTCGAGTCTATGTCCAGCGCGATGCCGATGGCACGGCCACCGGTCCCTGGCAGGGCTTTCCCTTATCCCTCAACCGTGGTTCGCGAGCCGAGCTTCCAGCGCCGCCTCGCTGTAGGCAGGATAGGGCGATGCGCGAAGCACTGGCCGCTTGGGGCCAGCCTGTAGTGATCGGCCCGCTCGGCGGCGGGAACCGGAACACTGTCTGGGAACTGCGGATCGGCGGCCAGCGTCTGGTCGGCCGCCGCTCCGGCCGGCCGCCGGCCAGCCTCGACTGGGAGCTCGACCTCCTCGGCCACCTGGCCCGGCATGGCCTCCGGGTCCCGGCCATCGTCCCGGCCCTGGACGGCCACCGCCACGTCGATGGTGTCGTCGTGCTGAGCTGGCTCGACGGCGAGCCGCCCGGCAGGCACGACTGGCCCGCGGTCAGAGCCGCCCTGCGCCGGGTGCACCAGGCCACCCGCGGGTGGCCGCAGCGGCCTGGCTTCGCTTCCACCGGGGAGTTGCTCACCGCCGACCGCGGTGGGGACGTGGACCTGTCGGTCATGCCCGACGACGCAGTCGCGGCCTGCCGGCAGGCCTGGGCCCGGCTGGCAGGAACCCCGCAGGCTGTCGTGCACGGTGACCCCGGACCCGCCAATATCCGCGTGTCCCCGGCAGGAATCGGGCTGCTGGACTGGGACGAGGCCCGCGTCGACTACACCGATCTCGACCTGGCCGATCTCCCCGGCAGCGACCTCCCGCCCGCACGGCTGGCCCCGGCCCGGGCCGCGGTCACCGCCTGGGAAGCCGCCAACGGCTGGACCGTCGAACCCGGCTACGCCCGGCGCCAGCTATCCCTGCTTCGCTCCGGCCGGCCCGGCTTCGGATAACCCAGCCGCGGAAGCCGTCCGGCCTATTGGGTAGCGGCAACTTCGTCATGGTGCACTGGTGCAGGTCGCGCTCGATCAGGAACTGCTCGGTCGTCCGGATAGAAGACGGCCTTCTCGATGTCACGGGCACGGCCGGAGGACCTCGATCGCGGCCCTGGATTCCCAGAAGCTCACCGGATGAACTCGGCATGCTCAGCCCTCCACGCCGCGCAGAGGCAGCGCAGGGGGCCCCGCGGTTCGGCAACTTCGTAAGCGGTGCCGGTCTGATCGCGCTCGATCAGGAATGCCGGTCTTCTGCACATACGCCGCCTAAGCGGGAGCGTCCTTCGCGCGGACCGCTCCGCGCCATCGTCTCGCGCGATCCTCTCACACGCACGCCTTCTCGGCACAGTACCCGCCGCTGTCACTCAGCGCGTATCCGCCGCATCGTCGGCCCTGGCATCCCTGCGATTCTAGCGATTCACAACCACGACGGCCCAACCCTCCACCAGGCGGGGGGCGACAATACGAAGATGGCCGAGCCGACAGCGCCGCAGCGCGAACCGGAGAGCAATCAAGCCGAACGGCGCCGCTGGAACGATCCTGTCTGGGTGGCACGCTGGCTGAGCCGGCAAGCACTCACCTCCGAGGTCTCCGGTTATCTTCTCGACGGGCTCGCCCCGGCTGACGGGGAACGGATCTTGGAGATAGGCTCCGGCACTGGCCGGGCCACCCTAGTGCTGGCGGCCGCGATTCCCGGCGGCGCGGTGACCGGCGCGGACATCTCCCGCCCCTTGTCCGAACTGGCCGGGCAACGGGCCAAAGAACAAGGGGTGGCGAACGTCTCGTTCGTGGTCGCCGATGTGCAGCACGACGATATTCCGGGCGGCCCGTTCGACGCGGCCGCCAGCCAGTTCGGGGTGATGTTCTTTGACGAACCGGTCCGGGCGTTCGCGAACATCCGCCGTCACGTGATTCCGGGCGGCCACCTGGTCTTCTCTGCTGGGGGGAGGCGGCCCGGAATCCCTGATGATCGCGGAGAGCCTAGCTCCGTTCTTGCCGCCTCCCGCCGAGCTGCCGCCCGGGAAGCGGCGCCCTGGACCGTTCAGCCTGGCGGACCGCGAGGAGACCCGGGCCCTGCTTCGAGGCGTCGGGCTGGGAAGACGTGGCCAGCCGGGACCATGACCTGACGGTGCGGTGCCGCTCGAGACGCTGTTCGAGGACAACGCGCTCAGCCTGTACGGGGTCGCCGAGGCAGACCATGACCAGGCCAGGCACGCCGTGGACGCCCAGCTCGCACCGCTGGAACGCGGGCGACGGCGGGTACGACGCCCCGCTCGCCTTCCGGATCGTGACGGCCCGGGCGCCTCGCGCCTAAGGTGGGAACATGTTCGACGTGCCGTCGCTGGAAGAGCTACCCGAGGACCTGCGCGCCCGGATCAAAGAGGTGGCGGACAAGTCCGGGTTCGTGCCTAACATCTTCCTCAGCCTGGCCCGGCGCCCAGCCGAATGGCGCGCGTTCTTCGCTTACCATGACGCGCTGATGGACAAGGAGACCCCGGCGCTCAGCCGGGGCGACCGGGAACTGATCGTCATAGCGACCAGCGCGGAGAACCACTGCCTGTACTGCGTGGTGGCCCACGGCGCGATCGCCCGGATCCGGACCCGTAACCCCCGGATCGCCGATCAGGTCGCCACCGACTGGCGCACCGCCGAACTGGACGACCGCCAGCGCGCCATCCTCGAGGTCGCGGTCAGGATAGCGATCGAGCCGTGGACCGTCGACGACGAGATCCTGGGCTCGCTGCGCGCCCACGGCCTGACCGACGACGACATCTGGGATGTCGGCTCGATCAGCGCGTTCTTCGCCATGTCCAACCGCCTGGCGCACCTGACCACGACGATGCCGAACGATGAGTTCTACCTCATGGGCCGCATCCCTCGGACGCCGGACGCCGCGCCGGGCTAGTGCCCGGCCCGTCTGCGGGCGGTGTCGTGCACGAGGCTGCCGGGTAGCCGGACGCGGAGTGGTACGTGGTAAATCCGTGGCGACGCCGGTGGTCCTCTCGCGATAATGGCCGGCGTGGAGGAGGTCGAGGTCGTCGTCGCCCATAACGAGCGCGCGACCCTGCGCGTCGGCGACGTGTTCCTGAAGATCGACGCCGATCAGGCGCGCACCGACGTCGAGGTCGAGGCGATGGCCATGGCGCCGGTCCCGACTCCGGAGATCCTGTGGCGCAAGCCGCCCGTGCTCGCGCTCGCCGCCCTCCCCGGGACGGCACTCGGCCGCCTCGGCGAGCCGTCGACCGCGTCGCCGGCGGCGTGGGCCGCGGCGGGTGCCGCCGTCCGGATGCTGCACGACGCGCCGCTGCCGCCATGGCCCGGCCGGAGCCTCGACGAGCTCGCCTCGCACCTCGACGGCGAATGCGAGTGGCTCATCACGAACGGCGTCCTTCCCGCCGGCCTGGTCACACGCAACCGCCAGGTCGCCGAGGCTGCGCTCCGGTCGTGGACACCGGTGTTCACGCACGGCGACCTGCAGGTGGCCCACGTGTTCGTCGCGGTGACAAGATCACCGGCGTGATCGACTGGTCCGAGGCGAGCCAGGGCGACGCCCTGTACGACCTCGCCACCTTGACGCTCGGGCACGAGGAGCACCTTGGCGACGTCGTCGCCGGCTACGGCACCGACGTCGACCTCGACGTGATCCGCGCGTGGTGGTCGCTGCGCAGCCTGCGGGAGCGTCCGCTGGCTGGTCGAGCACGGCTTCGACCCGTTCTCGCCAGGCTGCGAGGTCGACGTGCTGAGATCCCGGCTGTAAGGCTGCGCGAGCTTCCGGCGCACGACCCGGCGCCGAAGTGTCGACCGCGCCCTCTTCCTGGTAGAGGTCATGGGTGGCCGGATGCATCCGGCCCGCAGCCGGCAGAAGTTCCACCGTGCCCCAGCCCCGGGACACACCAGCACGAGTCACCCCGCCAGCCACACGCACCGCCCTGTCCGGGGCGGCTGCCGCTGGGGCGGACCATCACCGAACCAGCTCCGATGGCGTCTAGGACACCCGCAAGGAAAACCGGTTGCGGCGACCTGGCGGGCTGGCTACCGTCCGGGCGTGACTCACACCTATCCCCCGCTGAACGTTGAAGTCCGCACGCCACGCCTAACGTTGACCGGTGCGTCCGACGAACTGCTGGAACGTCTCGTGCCGCTCGTGCGGGCTGGGGTCGCCGACGCCGAGCCGTGGCCGTTCGACGACCCGATCTCGTTCTACGCCGACAGCCCCGAACGCGAATGGCAATGGCTGCGCGGCATCTGGGCCGGCCGCGCCCGCGTGAGCCCGGATTCGTGGCGGCTGTACTTCGCCGTGGTTGTCGACGGCGAGCCGGTCGGCATGCAGGACCTCATCGGTAAGAACTTCACCCGGTTCGGCACGGTGTCCAGCTTCTCGTGGCTGGCCCCCGGCGGCCGCGGACAGGGGCTCGGCAAGGAAATGCGGGCGGCTATCCTGCAGCTGGCCTTCGCCGGGCTGAGCGCACGCGAGGCAGGCAGCGACGCCTTCGTCGACAACGAAGCGTCCAACCGCGTATCCCGTGGCCTGGGCTACGAACCGAACGGCACGGACTGGGACACCCGCCGCGGCGAGCCTGCGCGGATCCAGCAATGGCGGCTCACCCGGGACGCGTGGGAAAGGGTCCGCCGAGAGGACATCGAGCTGACTGGCGTCGAGGAGTGCCTGCCCGTTCTGGGTATCGGAGTGGACCGGCCCCAACCGCGACCCGGCATAGACGGCAGGCGGAGGTAGCGAACCCGGCGAACTGGTCAGGTCGCCAAGGCTTGGGCGATCACGCCCAGGATCTGCTGCTCATCGGCGCTTAGCAGAAAGGCTCGCTGGATGAAAGCCCTGGCGTGGCGGCCGAGGAGCGGCTGGCCTTCGGAGTCGGACAGGCTTGGTGCGGCCAGGGAGACTCGTGTCCCGCCACCGCGGCGTGAGCTGACCAGCCCAGCTAACTCCAGCTCGCGATAGGCGGGCCACGGTGCCAACGGCCAGGCGCAGGCAGCTAGCTGCCGCACCAGAGTCTCGACCGGAAGCGGCTCAAACCCGCGCCCGGAGACTGGCCGCCCTCGCTTTCTCGGCCTCGGACTGCTGCTCCTCGTGCTGCTGATCTCGGCCGCGGTAGGCCAGTCACTGACCCGCCCGCCACGCCGCTAGACCGCCACGCGCCTGGCCGGCACCACTGGCGACATCCGATTCTGCCGACGTGGGTGAGTCTGCGCCTGGCGCCGGGTGGCTCAGACCGCGCGAACTTCGGCGAGCCGCCTGACTGCGAACTGGTCGGTCCCGGTGGGGTCCCAGCAGACGGCGGCTGCCCATGCGGCCTGCGCTTGCGCGGCGATGTCGTACGCGTCGCCGCCTAGACCGGCGGCGTTGTGCGGCAGCGCCAGGTCGAGGTCGGGGACGTCGACGTGCGACTCGTCCCAGTCGATCAGCGCGACGCGATCCGCGGTCATGCGGATGTTGCCCGGGTTGGGGTCGCCATGGACGACGCATGTCGTGCGACCGTGAGTCGCGCCCACGCTGCCTGGCACCGAACGACACCTTCGGGCGGCATCGCATCGAGGTTGACCCTGGTGCCGGTCCTGGCATGCAGGAGGTCGGTCGAGGATCGCCAGCCCGGGCGCTGCGGCCAGCCCTGTGTCAGCCGATGCAGCTGGCGGAGTGTGCCGGCGACGCGACGCCAGTCGGCTTCGGTCTCGGGCGGTCCGCCCTCCACGTAGGTCATCACCACCAGACCGCCGGCGAAGTGCCGGCCGTCCGTGGTCGGGATCGGCACCGGCACCGGCATCCCTTCACGATGCAGATGTCGCAGCAGGCCGGTCTCCCAGGCAAGATCAGCGTGGCTGCGCTGACCGAGACGACCGACCGCGAGGTGCCCGCTGACACGCACGCTCCACACCTCGTTGACGCCAACTCCGCCAGTGAGCCGTTCGCCGCGAACGACGTCGTCACCCCACTGCTCGAGTGCCTCCCATCCCACCGGCCACATCTTCGCAGAGGAAGAGTGGCGCTTGGGTGGACTTACCACGTTGGCCCGATCCATATCGCCCCGGCCCGGAGCAGTGGCCGCCACCGCAGTCTGGCGATCCGGCCGGACCTCTGCGTGGAGCTAAGGGGGCTCGAACCCCTGACCCCTTGCTTGCAAAGCAAGTGCTCTTCCAGCTGAGCTATAGCCCCGAGATTCTCCTAGCGTACCCGTTGGTACGGCTGCCGTGGGGTGAGCGATCGCGGTCGCGAGCACCACCGGCCGTTCGGGATAAAAGGCCTACTTGAGCAGGCGGGACAGGCGGCGGTCGGCGAGCGGCTTGCCGCCGGTCTGGCAGGTCGGGCAGTACTGCAGGGCGGAGTCGGCGAACGAGACCTCCCGGACGGTGTCACCGCACACCGGGCAGGGCTGACCCGCCTTGCCGTGCACGCGCAGCCCGCTCTTCTTCTCGCCCTTCAGGTCGGCGGCGGCTAGGCCCGCCGACCGCTCTACCGCCTCGGCCAGCATCGTCTTGATCGCTTCGTACAGCGTGGCCACCTCGGCCGGGGTCATGCTGGCCGCGATCTTGAACGGTGACATCTTGGCCGCGTGCAGCACCTCGTCGGAGTAGGCGTTGCCGATCCCTGCGATTATCCGCTGATCGCGTAGCACGCCCTTGACCTGCGTCCGGCGTCCGGCGAGCAGGGCCGCCAGTGTGTCCACGGTGAAATCCGCGGCCATCGGGTCGGGGCCCAGGGTGGCCACGCCAGGTACTTCGGCCGGGTCGCGCACGAGGTAGACGGCGAGACGCTTACGGGTGCCCGCCTCGGTCAGGTCGAACCCGGAGCCGTCGTCTAGCGTCAGCCGGAACGCCAGCGGGCTCTTACCCGGCTTGGGCGGGGTGGCGGGTTGCTCGTCACGCCAGCGCAGCCAGCCCGCTCTGGCCAGGTGCATGATCAGGTGCAGTCCGGAGTCCGAGGAGATGTCCAGGAACTTGCCGTGTCGTCCGACGTCGGTGAGCTTGTGGCCGCTGAGGCTGGCCAGCGGCGGGTCGAACGTTTTCAGCACCGAAAACGAGGCCGCGTCGGCCCGGGCGACGGTGTGACCGATCGCGTGCCCGCGCAGGAACGCGGCCAGCGACTCAACCTCCGGCAGTTCCGGCATAGGTCAAGTTTGCCATGGGCACAGCGATGACAGTTACTGACGGTTCTGGGGCCCGCGATCGTGCTCGCGGCCGGGGGACGCCACCAGATCGGGCAGCTCACCGAAATCCGAGAGCAGGTGAGTTGCTCCGGCCCGTTCCAGCCTGGCCGCGTCGTCCATGTCGCTGAGCATGCCGACCACGAGCCGTGCTCCGGCTCGACGAGCCGCCAGCACCCCGCCTTCGCTGGCCGTGACGACAGCCACGTTCCACACGTCACGGAGACCGAGCCGCAGGAATGCCGTCAGGATCAGGTCAGGCCACGGGAACCCCCGGGCCGCGTCGTCAGCGCACAGGACCAGGTCCGCGCGCTGCCCCCAGTCGAGGCGTTCCATGAGCAGGCTCAGCGCGGGGCGGGAGAGACAGGACAGCAGACACACCTTTATCCCCGCGGCGGTGAGCTTGGCCAGCGCGTCGTTCACTCCGGGCAGCGGTATCGCACCGAACCGGTCCACGACCGCCTGAAACGACCGCTCGAAGGCCATGATCGCAGCCTGGGCCCGGATCTCGTCGGCGGCGAACACGCTCCGTATCACGTCGGCTGGCGGCCAGCCGACGGTCCGGTCGAACTGCACCATCGCTCTGGTGTAGGCCGCCGTACCCGTCACCAGGCCCTGAGTGGCGATCGCCTCTGCGAACGCACGCTCAACCACGCGGCCATCGGCTACCGTCGCGCTGAGTACGTCGCAGCACACCAGCGAGACGGCCGATGTATCGCTCACCGGCCCGCCTCCTGGTGCTGAATTGACTGCCGCCCGATGTTCAGACATGACCCCCGGTCGCGGGTCAGTCCTCGTCGGCCGCGGTGGCCTCGGTCCACAGGTCGAGCTCGGCGCGGTCAGACTGAACCTTACGCCAGACGGCAAATGCGCCAAGCCCGAGCGCGGCGAGCACCATTAGCTTCTTCACAGCGAGGGATCCTCCAACTCGACAACTTCGGCGTGCCTACGGCGGGTAAGAGTCTCCGTCGGCCGCAGGTGTACGGCAGCTTAGCAAAGCCGCCCCACCGGACCGTGCCGCCAGCGGATGCGCCACGCTGGCCAGATGAGCTAGCAGGAGGCGTTCTTGCTGGTAAGAAGGTGATTTGTGGGGTTACGTGGACTTGAACCACGGGCCTCGTCCTTATCAGGGACGCGCTCTAACCGACTGAGCTATAACCCCATGAATAACCAGCTGACCTGCTGAAACAGGAGCGACAGTTATCCTACCGCACGACGGCGGCGGGTTGTGCCGTGGCGCTCCCGCCTGCCGCGTTACTCCGTCTCGCGGAGCGTCACTTCCACCCCGCCAACCAGCCGTGACGTCAGGTTGTAGACGACCGCGCCGATAGTCGACATCGCGGTGATGAGCACGATGTTGAGTGAACCGAGCAGAGCCGTGTAACCCAGGATCCGGGAGGCCGACCACCATTTGGCTGCGTTTACGCCCGCCGAGCTCTGACTGGACGTCACGCTCGACACGACCCGCTGAAGCGAGTCGAAGACCCCGAGCCCGGCGAGCGCCCCGTAGAGCACGCTCACCGCCACGAACAAGATGACAAAAGCGACCAGTGACACGATGAAGCTGAACTTCATCACCGACCAGGGCTCCACCCGGGCCACAGTCAGATGCGCCTGCCGCGCCGAGCGCTTCGACGCCTTCTTCTGGGTGCTCCGGGAAGCGGCTGGAGCCTCGCTGGGAGCGGTCCTGCCCGGGCTGACGGTAGCGTCTGGCGTCCGGGAAGCAGTCTGGCTCTTCGCGGCCGTGCCCGTGCGCAGGAACGACCGGGCCGGAGACGACGGCGAGCTCGGCGGTGGATCGGGCATATCCCAGGCGAACGCGGCCGGTGAAACGGTCGGCGCGGGCCTGACGGCTGGTGCCCGACGGCTCGGTGCCCGACGGCTTGGTGCCCGACGGAGCCGCGCCCGATGGCTTGGTGCCCGACGGAGCCGCGCTCGAGGACACGGTGCTGGAAGACGGAGAGCTGGAAGAGGTCGAAGACGGAGAGGCCGAAGACGGGGACTTGGCTACCGGGCCGCTTGGCGGTGCCGGCGGGAGAGGCGTCGGATCAGCTACGGGTGACTTCCCGGCCGCCTCGCTGCTGGCCGACGTACGGGTGGCGTCTTTCTGCTGACTGCCGCGGGACGGCTTGAGGTTGTCCGCCGGGAAGGCGGGAACCATGTCGACCATGGTGGCATCGGCGTCGGCACCGTTGGCTTCAGTCTTACCTGGCGTGGCCGTCTCGGCCTGACCTGTTTCTCCGGCCGGGGCGGCCTCTGTCGCCCCAGCGCTGCGTGCCTTACGGTCAGAGCCGTTGCCGTTGGCTGGTACCGCCAGGCCGGAATCCGCCTGGCCAGCCTTCTTCGGCGTGCGCCGCGATGCCGCGGCCACGAGATCGGCCGACTGGCTTTCCTGTCCGTCGTCCTCTAGGTCGTCGTCACCGCCCACCCGTGAGGTCACGATGGTAGGCGACGCTCCGCCTGACCCTTCGGGCCTATTCGTGCGCCTATCCAAGCCGTCCTCCCTCTGATCCAGACCCTCACGAGGTTATCTCCGGACGAGACGCCCATATGACCAGCTATGCGAAGAAGGCGGCTTTCCCGTCAAACTTCGCCCTACTCTATTGGACGCTTCTGGCCCCGAAATCGTTGCCTTCTACCTGCTAGACCGGCAAGTCCGGCCGATCCTACGCGGTCGCCCGATTATTCCTCATCTTCTCCAGCCCCGTCCGGTGGGCCCGTTAGATCCCCGTTGTCCGCGAGCTCCGTCAGATCGAGGTTACCCGGCGAAGTCGCCTGGTCATCGTCTTCGTCCAAAGGTTCTTGATCACCTTCAGCCAGCGCCTCCACCTCGGCTTCAGCCAGCGACTCCGCGTTCCGGGCCAAGGCGACCACGCTATCTCCGCCGGCAAGGTTCATCAGCCGGACGCCCATGGTCTGCCGTCCCGACTGCTTGACCTCCCCGGCCCTGGTCCTGATCACCCCGCCGCCCGAGGTTATGGCGAAGATCTCATCGTCGGCGTGCACCATCAGCACGCCGACCAGCTCGCCGCGGGCTTCGACGATCTTCGCGGTGACGACGCCCCGGCCACCCCGGCCCTGCACCGGATAAGCGTCGGCCGGCGTGCGCTTGGCGTACCCGCCACCGGTGGCCACCAGCACGTCCTCGCCTTCGGTGACCACGTACATGCCCAGCAGTTCGTCACCGTCGTTGAAGCGCATTCCGATGACGCCCGAGGTGGCGCGGCCCATCGGCCGCATCGACTCGTCGCTGGCATGGAACTTGATCGCCTGCGCGCCCTTGCTGACCAGCAGCAGGTCCTCATCCGGCGAGACCAGGCTGGCGCCGATGACTTCGTCGTCCTCGCGCAGGTTGATCGCGATGATGCCACCGGAGCGCGGCGAGTCGAAGTCCGTCAGCCGGGACTTCTTCACCAGCCCGGACTTGGTCGCGAGCACCAGGTACGGGGCGACCTGGTAGTCGCGCAGCGCGAGCACTTCGGCGATCCGCTCGTCCGGCTGAAACGCGAGCAGGTTGGCCACGTGCTGACCGCGGGCGTCGCGGCCGGCGTCGGGCAGCTCGTAGGCCTTGGCCCGGTAGACCCGCCCCTTGTTGGTGAAGAACAAGATCCAGTGGTGGGTCGTGGTCACGAAGAAGTGGTCCACGATGTCGTCGGTCCGCAGCTGGGCGCCGCGGACTCCCTTGCCGCCCCGTCGCTGGGCGCGGTACAGGTCGGTCTTGGTGCGCTTGGCGTAGCCGCCGTAGGTGATGGTGACCGCGACGTCCTCTTCGGCGATCAGGTCCTCGTCGGCCACCTCGCCGTCGTAGGCGATGATCTCGGTCCGCCGCTCGTCACCGAACTTGGCGACGATCTCGCCAGCTCGTCGCCGACGATCTGCCGCTGCCGCTCCGGCGAGGCCAGGATGTCCTCGTAGTCGGCGACCTTGGCGGCGAGCTCCTCGAACTCGTTGATGAGCTCCTGCCGCTCCAGGGCGGCCAGCTTGCGGAGCTGCATGTCCAGGATCGCGCGGGCCTGGATCTCGTCGATCTCCAGCAGCCCCATCAGGCCCTGCTGCGCCTCGGACGCCGAAGCGCTGGCCCGGATCAGCGCGATGACCTCGTCGATCCGGTCGATGGCCTTGAGCAGCGCGGCGACGATGTGCAGCCGCTCCTGCGCCTTGCGCAGCCGGTACCTGGTGCGCCGGACGATGACCTCGATCTGGTGCGCGACCCAGTACCTGACCATCTGGTCCAGGCGCAGGGTGCGCGGCACCCCGTCGACCAGGGCCAGCATGTTGGCGCCGAACGTGTCCTGCAGCTGCGTGTGCTTGTACAGGTTGTTCAGGACGACCTTGGCCACCGCGTCCCGCTTCAGCACGATGACCAGGCGCTGGCCGGTGCGGTCGCTGGACTCGTCCCTGACGTCGGCG
>CAVSTQ010000001.1:0-34981 GCA_963730825.1 uncultured Actinomycetes bacterium | reverse complement strand
GTTGTTGACCTGGTAGTAACCGAGCGCCTTGGCGTTGGCGGGCGCGGCTCTGGTGGAGAAGGTGGCGGGCGGCATGCTGTCCGGCGGGATCCACAGCGGGTCGAAGCCGTTCAGCGTGCTGGTCTGCACGTTCATGCCCTGGGAGACGGCCGTGGCCAGCACGTACGGCTTGAACGAGGAACCGACCTGCTCCCGGTTGTACACCGCCATGTTCACTTCGCAGTGCAGCAGCTTGCACATCTTGGCCGTCATCGTGTGCTTGGTCCCGTTATGGTCCACGTAGGTCGATCCGGGGTAACCCGGGCCTGGGTACATGGCCTGGATCGCGCCGGTGGCCGGATCCTCGAGCACCGCGCCCACCTGCGCGTCGTTGGGCAGCGGCACGCCGCCGGAGACCATCTGGATCTCATTCGCCTGCACCGCGGCGTACATCGACTTCATCTTCGCGTCGTCGATGGTGGTGTGGATGACGTAGCCGCCGTTGTAGAGCTGGGACTGGCTGAAATGGTAGATGTCCTCGAGCTCGTTCCGCACCATGTCCAGCACGTACGGATCCCAGTTGTCGCTGCCGACGGACTGCGGGATGTAGTCCTTGGGGGCCGGGAACGTCATCGCCGACGCCTGCGCCTGGGTCAGCTCGCCCATCTGGACCATGCCGCTCAGCACGTAGTGCCAGCGCGCCTCGAGCTGGGGGCGGTACTGCGCCAGCGGGTACGTGCTCGGCTGCTGGAGGATGGCGGCGATCACCGCGGCTTCCCCCGCGGTGAGCTGGCTGACCTGCTTGCCGTAATACGTCTGCGCCGCCGCGCCCGACCCCGTAGGCCCCGTCGCCGAGGTAGATCGTGTTGAGGTAGTTGGTGAGGATCCACGGCTTGGATTTCTCCTTGGCCACCTTCATCGCCACGAAGATTTCCTTGATCTTCCGGCTGAACGTCTGCTGGGTGCCGATGCCGGCGTAGTACTGCCGGACGAACTCCTGGGTGATGGTGGACCCGCCCTGCAACGAGCCGTCGTTGCCCTTGGCGTCCTCGTAGGCGGCCCGCATGATGCCGGTGGGCGAGACGCCGCCCTCGTTGTAGAAGTTACGGTCCTCGGCGGCGAGCACCGCGTTGATGATCCACTGATGACCCTGCGCGAGCTGGTTGTAGGTCAGCATCTGCCGGTCGGTGGTGCCGAAACGCCCGATCAGGGTGCCGTCGCTTGAGTAGACCACGGACTGCGAGAACGCGGTGGCCGCCATCGCCTCGGTGGGCACCGGCGTCTCCTGGTACACCACGACCACCGCGACCGCGCCGAGCACGACGATGCCGCCGACGATGGCCAGCAGCAAGCCCAGCACCTTGCGCAGCGTCCAGTGCCGCCACCAGCTGCCCTTGACCTTGACCTTGGACACGGTTCCGGCCCCGCCGTCCCGGTCCGCGCAGACCGTCCGGGCCGCCTGGTCCGGGCGGCCCGCCGCTCCCGTGTCCCCGGCCCCGGTATCCCCGGGCCCCCTGGAGTCCTTGGGGCGGCGCCTGCGGGGAAAGGAAATCCGCGCGCCCGGCGGAGTCCAGGTCCCATCCCATCGCCTCGGTCGGCGGTCCGCCGTCCAGATCGTCGTGATAGCCGCTCGGCCGGGCTGGCCTGAGGGACGCTGGCCTGAGGGACGCTGGCATGGTGCGCGCCGGACGGGCGCGCATGGCTGCCGTCCCGCCGGTTTCCCGGAGCGCGGTCACGGCTGCCGCCGCGCCGGCCGCCGGCCGCGTGGTCGCCGCCCGCCCGGACCGTCGTGCCTAGGCTGGCCCGGTCCGGACCGCTGCGTCCGGTCTGGGCAGGCAGGCCCTGATCCTGATAGCCCGGCCTCCGGGCTGCGGAATCCGTTGGTGTCCCAGCCGTTCGCGGCATAGCCCAGGTCGTAGTCGACCGCTCCTCCGTGGCCGCTGTCTCCGGGGTGGTCGTAACCGCTTTCCCCCGCACCGCGATACCGAACGTCAAAGTCATCAGCTTTGCTGCTCACGCGTCCTCGCTGGTGGCTCGGAGGTCACGATTGACGGAAGTGCGACCTCTACCCGAAAGGCGGGGCCGCCGATCCGGGGAACCCGCCGAAGTCAAACGTTACCTCCTGGGACACATGTTTACTGGCTAGACCGCGCACGCCGCCTCCGGCGTACGGTCGGCTCGCCAGTGCCGAGAACGTAAGAGGAAGCGAGGTGGTTCCACCCGCAACTCTGACAGACTTCGACCACATAGACCCGGAATTCGCCGTATTCGGCGGCCATCTCCGCGAGTTCGCGTGCTTGCTTAACCCGTCCCTCATACTGGCCGAGCTCGTCACCGTATACATAGGTGACGTGGGTCAGATTGGTTTTCCTGCAGATCGGGCAGCGCTCACCGGTGGGCTCACCGTGGAACTTAGCGGCCCGCAGCAGGTACGGATGGGCATCGCAGACGTCGGTGACGGTAGTACGCCCGGAGAAGACGGACGCGAGCGTGGCCCGGCGGGCCAGCCCGTAGTCCACGACGGAACGCCTTGACGTCATATCCGCCAGCGTACGTCGGAACCGCCCGTGAGCCGAGCCCTGAGCCGGAGAAAACGGCATCCGCTTGCGGCCGCACGATGTACCGCATACGATCTTCATGTATCGGGCCGATACATCGTAGCGATCTAACAAGTAAAGCTATCGGTGCGAGGCATCGGACCGACACATCATAGAGATACATCCACCTTCTGGGGGAAGCGTGGGACGCAACCGCTCCGGCGTACTAGAGCTAGCCGTGCTCGGCGAGCTCCACGGAACACCGATGCATGGGTACGAATTGCGCAAACGCCTTTCTACCGTCCTCGGCGCCTTCCGTGCGCTTTCTTACGGGTCGTTGTATCCGTGCCTGCACGAACTTCTCGCCGCTGGCCTGATCGCCGAGGAGCATGACGAGACCGAGCCGCGGCCGGGACGCCGGTCGCTGAAGGTCTACCGGCTAACCGCGGAAGGCAAGGAACGGCTGCAGGAGCTCCTCGGCGAGGGCGGCCCGGCGACGTGGGAGGACGACGGATTCGGCGTTCACTTCGCGTTCTTCGGGCAGACCAGGGCCGACGTCAGGCTCCGGATCCTGGAGGGCCGTCGCAGCAGGCTCGAGGAACGCATGGAGGCTATCCGGGCCGCCTTCACGCGCACCAGGGAACGAGTAGACAGCTACACCCTGGAACTGCACCGTCATGGCCTGGAATCAGTGGAGCGAGAAGTCCGCTGGCTCAACGAGCTGATCGCATCGGAGCGGGAGTCCGGCGGACCCGACAACATTTCCGAGAAGGAGTCATCCTGATGGGTAAGGTGCGCATCGCCATTGCGGGGGTGGGTAACTGCGCCAGTTCCCTCGTGCAGGGACTGGAGTATTACAAAGACGCCGATGATGGCGCCCGGGTGCCCGGCCTCATGCATGTCCGGTTCGGGCCGTACCACATCAGCGATGTGGAGGTTGTGGCCGCGTTCGACGTGGACGCGAAGAAGGTCGGCTGCGACCTGGCCGACGCCATCACCGCGAGTGAGAACAACACCATAAAGTTTGCCGAGGTGCCCCTGACCGGGGTGACCGTCCAGCGCGGCCCGACCCACGACGGCCTGGGCGAGTACTACCGGGAGATCATCACCGAGTCGGACGCGCTCCCCGTGGACGTGGTCCAGGTGCTCAGGGAAACCGGGGCCGATGTCCTGGTGTGCTACCTGCCCGTCGGTTCGGAGCAGGCGGACCGGTTCTACGCCCAGTGCGCGATCGACGCCAAGGTCGCCTTCGTGAACGCCCTGCCCGTGTTTATCGCCTCCGATCCGGAGTGGGCCGCGAAGTTCACCCGGGCCGGCGTGCCGATCATCGGCGACGACATCAAGTCCCAGGTCGGCGCCACCATCACCCACCGCGTGCTGGCCAAGCTGTTCGAGGACCGCGGGGTCGAGCTGCTCCGGACCTATCAGCTCAACTTCGGCGGCAACATGGACTTCATGAACATGCTGGAGCGTAAGCGGCTGCAGTCCAAGAAGATCTCCAAGACCCAGGCGGTCACCTCGCAGATCCCGCACGAGATGGAGCGGGCCGCCGTGCACATCGGGCCGTCCGACCACGTGCCGTGGCTCGAGGACCGCAAGATGGCCTACGTCCGGCTGGAAGGCCGCGCGTTTGGCGACGTGCCGCTGAGCCTGGAGTACAAGCTCGAGGTCTGGGATTCGCCCAACTCGGCCGGAGTGATCATCGACGCGGTACGCGCCGCGAAGATCGCGCTCGACCGGGGTATCGCCGGACCGGTGACCTCGGCCAGCTCTTACTTCATGAAGTCGCCGCCCGAGCAGTACGGCGACGACGTGTGCCGCGACCTCGTGGAGAAGTTCATCCTTGGGGAGGTTGCCTGCTGACAGGCGACCGCCAAGACTGGACGGATGGGCCGTCGGCAGGGTGAGAAGGGCTCCTTTCTGGCCGACCTGCGGGCGGTCCTGGCCGAGCGGAATTTCCGCCGCCTGTTTGCCACCCGGCTGATCTCCCAAGGCGGCGACGGCATCATCACCGCCGGGGTCGGCACGTACGTCTTCTTCAACGCGGAGACGTTTCCGAGCCCGGCGGCCGGGGCCGCCGCCTTCGCGGTGCTGTACCTGCCGTACTCGCTGGTCGGCCCGTTTGCCGGTGTCCTCATCGACCGGTGGTCCCGGCGCCAGATCCTGGTCTGGTCGGCCTTGCTCCGCTCCGTCTTCGTGGCGCTGACCGCCTCGTTCATGGCCGCCGGGAATCGCGGGGTGGCGCTCTACGTGGCGGTGCTGCTCGTGCTGGGGGTCAACAGGTTCTTCCTGTCCTCGCTGTCCGCGGCGCTGCCGCACGTGGTCGCCGCGGACAAGCTGGTGATGGCCAACTCGCTATCACCCACGCTTGGCGGGGTGATGGCCACGATCGGCGGCGTGGTGGCCCTCGGGCTGAACGTGGCCACCGGCAACACCGAACGCGGCGCCGCCATCACCCTGCTGGCCGGCGGCGGCTGTTACCTGGCGGCCAGCGCGGTCGCGGCGGCCATGCGGCGCGACTTGCTCGGCCCGGTCCGGGCGGCCGGTGCCGCCGAGCCGGCCCGGCTGCTCAGCGAGCTCGCCTCCGTCGCGGCCGGGCTGGTGGCGGGCGTCAGCTACCTGATCAGGCGGCGCGGCCCGGCGGCCGCGCTCGGCGCCACCGGCGGTTTCAGCTTCGTCTTCGGGCCGCTGTTCCTGACGTCGGTCTTGCTGTACAGGAACTACTTCTACCGGTCCAGCGTCAGCGTGGCCGAAGCTCACTTCGGCGTGCTCGTGGTGCTCTCCGGGGTCGGCTACGCCTGCGCCGCGGTGGTGACTCCGCCGGTCACCAGGCGGCTGTCCAAGCCCGCCTGGATCTCGCTGCTGCTGGCCGCGAGCGCGGTGGTGACCCTCGCGCTCGGCGAGACCTTCTGGCCGGCCAGCTATCCTGGCCATCGGGTTCTGCCTGTACCTCAGCCGGCAGGGGGTGGCGATCTGCGCCACCACGATCCTGCAAGAAGAGGTGGATGACGCCTACCGGGGCCGGGTGTTCGCCTTTTACGACATGATGTTCAACGCGGCCTACGTCGCCGGAGCCGCGCTGTGCGTGGTCATCTTGCCGGCCAACGGTCATTCGCCGGCCCTCATCGCGCTGGTGGCGGTCGGCTACGCGATCACCTCAGCCGGTTACTGGCTGGCCCGCGGCCGGGATCAGTCCCTGCCCGGCTCCGGTCCCGGCTCCGGTCCCGTCCCGGCGCGGGCGGATCCGGCGGGATTATCCCCTCGCCCGCCGCCCAGCGCACCAGTTCCTGAATCACCCGGTCCTGGCCGAGTTCACCGTCGGCGATCCGCAGCTCGAGCAGGAAGTTGCGGGCCTTGCCCACCATCGGCCCTGGCGGCACGCCGAGCACGCGCATGATCTCGTTGCCGTCCAGTTCGGGCCGGATCCTGGCCAGCTCCTCCTGCTCGCTGAGCTCGGCGATCCGCCGCTCGAGGCCGTCGTAGGCGCGAGCCAGCCGCTCCGCCTTGGCCCGGTTCCTGGTGGTGCAGTCGGCCCTGGTCAGCACGTGCAGCCGGCTGAGCAGCGGCCCCGCGTCGCGGACGTAGCGGCGGACCGCGGAGTCGGTCCACTCACCTTCGCCGTAACCATGGAACCGCAGGTGCAGTTCCACCAGCCGGGATACGTCCTTGACGACGTCGTTCGGGAAACGCAGCGCGGTCAGCCTGCGCCTGGTCAGCTTGGCCCCGACCACCTCGTGCAGGTGAAAGCCGACCCGGCCGCCGGGCAGCAGGGACCGCGTCTTCGGCTTGCCGATGTCATGCAGCAGCGCGGCCAGCCGGAGGACCAGGTCGCCCTCCAGCCCGTAGGCCGGCTCGAGCGCGATGGCCTGCCGCAACACGGTCAGGCTGTGCTGGTAGACATCCTTGTGCCGATGGTGCTCGTCGGCTTCCATCCGCAGCCTGGACACCTCGGGCAGCACCTGCTCGGCCACCTCGGTCTGCACGAGCACGTCGACACCGAACGCCGGGTCAGCCGCCAGCATCAGCTTGGTCAGCTCGGCGGTGATGCGCTCCGCGGACACGATCTCCAGCCGGGGCGCCTGCTCGGTCATGGCGGCCCGCACCTCCGGCGCCACCTCAAATCCCAGCTGGGCCGCGAACCGGGCCGCCCGCAGGATCCGCAGCGGGTCATCACCAAACGACCGCTCCGGCGGTCCCGGCGTCCGCAGCACCTTCTCCTTGAGCGCGTCGAAGCCGCCGAACGGATCGGCGACCTCGTATCCGGGCAGCCGGGCCGCCATCGCGTTGATGGTGAAATCCCGCCGGCTCAGGTCCTCCTCCAGCGACTGGCCGTACGCGACCTCGGGCTTGCGCGAGGTCCGGCCGTACTGCTCGCTGCGGTACGTCGTGACCTCGAAGAGCAAATTTCCCTTGCGCAGCCCGACGGTGCCAAAGGCGATGCCCACCGTCCACGTCTTGTCGGCCCAGCCGGACACCATGGCCAGCACCTGCTCGGGCGTCGCGTCGGTGGTCAGGTCGAGATCGCCGGGCATGCGCTCCAGGAACACGTCTCTGACCGGGCCACCGACCAGGGCAAGCTCATGACCACGGGCGGCGAACAGACGGCCGACTTCGGCCACCCCGGGAACCCGCGCGCGGATGAGCGCGGCGGCCGCTTTCCGCTGTTCGTTGTTCATGGGCATGGCCACCGACATTACTGACAGCACGGCCCCGGCGCGAAACGGCAATAATATTCCAGGTGTGCACGACGTGCTGACGGCGAGGGTGAAGCGGCGGATACTGTCCCTCGCTGCCGTCTGCGTCGTGTCCGCCGTCTTCGCCGTCCCGGCGGCGCTGGTCCAGGCCAGCCCAGCCCAGGCCAGCCCGGCCCAGGCCAGCCCGGCCCAGGCCAGCTCGGCCGCGTCGCGGTGACCATCAGCTCGATGAGCCCGCAGTACGCCAGGCCGGGCGCCACCGTCACCTTGACCGGAACGGTGACCAACGGCACCCGCCAGACGGCGGCCGGGCTCGAGGTGCAGCTGGCCGTCTCCGCCACGCCCTTCTTCACCCGTGACGGCATGGATTCCTACCTGACCAGCGGGACTAACGACGGCCTGGTCCCGGCGGGACGCCCGTACCTGCTGCCGGTCAGCGTGGCCCCCGGCGCCGCCGTCTCGTGGACCGCCTCGTTCCAGGTCGGCGTGCAGGGGATCAGCGCGTTCGGCGTCTACCCGGTAGCCGCCTTGCTGCAGGATTCGGCGGGCACCATGCTGTCATCCGATCCGACGCTGCTGCCGTTCTGGCCCGGACAGCGGGCGGCAGGCCTGCAGGCCCCGCTGAACATCTCCTGGCTGTGGCCACTCATCGACCAGCCGCACCACCAGGTCTGCACGGCCCTGACGAACAACGGCCTGGCCGCCAGCCTGGGCACGGGCGGCCGCCTGTCGACCTTGGTCACCGCCGGGATCAGCCACCCAGACGCCGACCTGACCTGGGTCCTCGACCCGGCGCTGGTCAGCGACGCGGCCACGATGACCAAGCCCTACCCGGTGGGCGGCGCCAGCTCGAACTGCACCGGCGCCCGGCTCCAGCCGGCCAGCCAGGCGGCCGCGAACTGGCTGGCCTCGGTCAAGACGGCCACCTCGGGCCAGCCGACGGTGCTCACCCCGTACGCCGATGCGGACATGACCGCTCTGATCCACCAGGGCCTGAACGCCGATCTCGGCACGGCCTACCGCATCGGGGACGCGGTGGCGGGCAGCGTTCTCGGCCGGGTCTTCAAGCCGGCGATCGCCTGGCCCCCTGGCGGGACCGCTGACCTCAGCGTGCTCACCAGTCTCGCGGCCGCCGAGCATATCGGGACCGTGGTCCTGAACAGCAGCGAGATGCCGCCCTCGGGGACCGGGTTTCAACCGGACGACGCCGTGACCTCGATCCCGACGGCGGCGGGTACCACCATGAACGTCCTGCTCGCCGACGACACCCTGACCTCGGTGCTGCGAGCCGGGAGCCCGAACTCCGGCACCTTGTCGCGAAGCGCTGAATTCGCCGTCAAGCAGCGTTTCCTGGCCGAGACCGCGATGATCGCCGCCGAGGCCCCGGACTCGGCCCGCTCGGTCGTGGTGGCCCCGCCGGCCGGCTGGAGCCCGCCCGCCCAGCTGGCCGGGGACCTGCTGGGCGAGACCACCGGTGCGCCGTGGCTGAAGCCGGCCACGCTGCACAGCCTGACCACGGCGCGGGACAGCGGACGCAAGCTGGCCAGGAAAGCGCCGCCCGCCAACCAGGCCAGCCCGGGCGAACTCAGCCGCGGCTACCTGAACCAGGTGAGTGTGGCCGACCGCCAGCTCAGCGTGTACAAGTCCATCCTGCTCCCGGTCGTACCGTCCTACCTGCGGTCACTGAACGAGGCCCTGGCCGCCACCGAATCCGCGGCCTGGCGTGGCGGCGGGACTTCGCCGGGCGCGGCGCTGATCGACGGCTTGACTGATTACCTCGGCAACGCGGAGCGCAAGGTCAAGATCATCACCTCCCTGGTGGTGCCGATGGCAGGCGCGTCAGGTCCGGTCCCTGTGTCGATCCAGAACGGGCTGCACCAGGCCGTCGAGGTCCGGCTGAACGTCACCGTGGTCAAGACGCCGAGGGCAACGTCTCCGCTGATCATCGGCCACTTCAAAGCGCAGATCGTCATCCCGCCCGAGCAGGCCTCGGCGCCGTTCCGGCTGCCGGTCAGCTCGGCGCCGCAAGGATCCAGCGTCCTCGAGCTCAGCCTCAGCAGCCCGGACGGGACACCGCTGACGTTCGTCGCCCCCGTCCAGCTCACCGTGCAGTCGACCAGGTACGGGCGGGCGATCCTCTTCCTCATCGGCGCCGCGGTTGGCGTCTTTGTCCTGACCTCTATCTACCGTGGCGTCCGGCGGCGGCTGCGGGACGACTCCCACGTCGTCAGCGCGCAGGCCGATGCACCAGGTAGCGTCGTGACTGGCACCAGCGTGCGACACCCGACGGAGGCACCGGATGACCTGGCCGATGCACGACGCTGGGCCGACGATGCCTGACCCGGGAGAAAACGAGCCCCCGGGCGTCCCGCCGCGGCGGGAGCGCCGCTGGCCCGAGCCCCCGTGGAACGAGCCCCCGCAGGGGGAGGCGCGCGGGGAGACTGACGCCGAACGCACCATGCAGCTGTCACCCGTGCCCGGCCCGGCGCCAGGCGTTCCGCGCCCGACCCGCTGCCGCCGATCGAGGGCCCGATGCCCGGCGGCGGCCCGACCCCCGCCGAGACCACGCTGCCGCTGGCGCTCAGCTGGCCCGCTCCGCCGGCCGTGGGGCCGCGCCCGCCCAGGATTACCCCGCCCGGGCCGCCCGAGGGCCCGGGCGGCTGGCGCCGGGTGCCGCGGCCCGACGAGCGGCCGGCCCCTGGCCCGGTCCAGCCTCGTTATCAGCCGCCCGGGTACCGGCCGCCGGACGCTCCTGGGCCGTACCGTGAGCCGCCGAGGACGACGCGGGGCCGTCCGCGGCCGGTGAAGCGGCCGCAGGCCACCCCGCAGGCCACCCCGCGGGCCAACCTGGTGCGGTCCGGGGCGGGCATGGCCGTGGGCACCCTGGTGTCTCGCGGTACCGGCTTCCTGCGCACGCTCGTCCTGGTGTACGCGGTCGGCCTCGGTCATCTCGGTAACGCGTACAACAGCGCCAACACGTTGCCGAACCTCGTCTACTACCTGATGCTCGGCGGCATCTTCACCAGCGTGGTGGTGCCGCTGCTGGTGCGGGCGGCCAAGCGTGACCCCGACCGCGGCGAGGCGTACGCGCAGCGGCTGTTCAGCCTGGGCGCGCTCGCGCTGCTCGTGGTGACCGTGCTGGCGACGCTGGCGGCGGGCCCGCTGGTCGACCTGCTCGCTCCGGGCATCACCGGCGCCCAGCACAACCTGATGGTGGTGTGGGCCTACTTTTTCATCCCGCAGATCTTTTTCTACGGCATGAGCTCGCTGATCGGGGCGGTGCTGAACACCCGCGGCCGGTTCGCGGCGCCGATGTGGACCCCGGTCATCAACAACCTGGTCGTGATCGTCGTCGGCGGCCTCTACATCGTGGTGGCGGGGACGACCAAGACCCCGCGACCATCTCCCCGGCCGAGGTGCAGTTGCTTGGCGTCGGCACCACCCTGGGCGTCGTCGCGCAGACCGTCGCGCTGTTCCCTTCGCTGCGCGGGGCCGGGTTCCGCTGGCGGCCCACGCTCGGGTTCCACCGGGCCGAGGTCTCGGAAATCGGCCGGATGGCCAGGTGGATGCTGGTCTACGTCGCCTCCCAGTCGGCCGGGAACACGATCGCGCTACGGGTCGCGAACCCGGCCTCGACCGGCCAGAACGGAATCTCCGCCTACTCCATCGCGTGGCAGCTGTTCCAGCTTCCCTACGCCATCGTCGGCATCTCGGTGATCACCGCGCTGCTGCCCCGGATGAGCGAGCACGCGAGCGCCCGCCGGTATTCGCTGGTCCGGGACGACTTCTCGATCGGCGTCCGGCTGGCCTCCGTGATCGTGGTGCCCGCCGCGGTCTACCTCGCCCTGCTCGGCGGCCCGCTGGCCGAGTTCCTGTTCTCCTACGGCGGCACCGACGCGGGGCCCCGCCAGGTACGTCGGCGAGACCTTCGGCCTGTTCTCCCTGGGCCTGGTGCCTTACATGCTGACCCAGCTGCAGCTGCGGGTCTTCTACTCGTTCCAGGACAGCCGGACCGCCGCCCTCGTCGGACTGCTCACCATGGGCGTCAGCATCGCGGCCGCGTACGTCGCGCTGGCGATACTGCCACACCAGGATGTGGTGGCCGGGCTTGGTGTTGCCTACGGGATCGCGAACCTCGTCGGCACCGTGGCCGGCTGGGCCCTGCTGTGCCGCCGGGTGGGCAGCCTGGACGGCTGGGCCATCGCCAGAAGCCTGGCCAGAATGCACCTGGCCACCGTGCCCGGGCTGATCTTCGCCTGGGCCGTCATGATCGGTACGGGCCACCTCCTGCACAACCCGAGTGCGCTCTATGGCCTGGTGGTGATCGTCATCGGCGGCGGCGGCGCGATGGGGCTCTACGCTGTGTGCGCCCGGGCGCTGCGAGTGGCGGAGTACGGGTACCTGGCCAAGATGGTGGCCGCAAAATTCGGCGGCCAGCGCGGGCGGCATTAGCATGGGTGGCAACCTATGAGCACATACACGTCGGAACCAGGAACCCGGCTGGCGGGACGCTACCGTCTCGTTGACCAGGTGAACGCGGGCGCCGGCTGGACGTACTGGAAAGCCACGGACGAGACCCTCGCCCGTTCTGTCACCGTGCTCACCTTTGCCGCCGGCTTCCCCCGGGTCGCCGAGGCGGGCACCGCGGCCAGAGCGGCGAGCAGGCTCAACGACCCGCGTTTTCCCCAGGTATTCGACGTGGAGGACGCCGAGGAGCCGCCCTACGTGGTGATGGAGTGGGTCGTCGGCGAGTCGCTGCTCGACATGCTCTCGGAAGGCCCGCTCGACCCGCCGCGTGCGGCCGCGCTGGTCTTGGAGGCCGCCCAGGCGATCACGGCCGCGCATGCGGCCGGACTGGCTCATCTGCGGCTGGACCCGGCCTGCCTGCACTGGACGCCGGGCGGCGGCGTGAAAATCGCCGGGCTCGGTATCGACGCCGCCCTGGCCGGCGCCGGAGCTGGGCCGGGGCACGGACACGGCGGGGAGATGACCCGGCGCTGACCGATACCCGCGACCTGGCCCGGCTGCTTTACGCCGCGCTGACCGGCTACTGGCCGGGGCAGCGCCGGTCAGAACCCGGGTTGCTGCCGCCCGCACCAGAAACCGACGGCACGTTGTGCACACCGCGGCAGGTGTCGGCCGGCGTCCCGGCCAACCTTGACGCCGTCACCTGCCGGGCCCTGTTCCAGCGCCCGAGCCGGCACGGCCCGGCGCTCAGCACGCCCGCGATGTTCGCCGACGCCCTGGCCAGCGTGGCTCCGCCGGACCCGCTTCCGCCCGCGGCGACCTCGGCCAGCCGGACGACGTCCGGGTCGCGCCGCAACCCGGACTGGTCCACCAACTCCTACCCGGCCGCCGCCGTTACCGTCGCGCAGTCCCGCGTCGGTAACGGCAGCCGCAAGCCGCCGGCCCACGAGCGGGGCACCGCGACCCGGGTCATCGTCGGCATCGTGGCCGTGCTCGTGCTGGCCGCGGCCGGCGTCGCGGCCTGGGCCCTGAGCCGCAACCCGAATCACTCCACCACCACCCCGCCCCCGCGCCCGCATTCGTCGTCGCCGGCGGCGGCGGCGGACGTCCAGCTCAAGCCGGTCAGCGCCAGCAGCTTCGACCCCCTCGGCCACCCGCCGGGCAGCAGCGAGGACGCAGGCGGGGCCCAGTACGCGATCGACGGCAGCGCGAGCACCGCCTGGCATACCAGTTTCTACCTGGGCTACCCGGTGTTCGGGCACCTCAAGAAGGGCACCGGCCTGCTCTTCGACATGGGCAAGCAGGTCCAGCTGAGCCAGCTGACGGTCCAGTTCGGCACCAGCTGCTGCACCCACGCCGAGATCGAGATCGGCAACACGAGCACGCCTGATGCGGCGGGCCTGAGCAGCTTCACCGAGCTGCAGAGCTCCACCAAGGCCCAGGGCGTCACGACGTTCAACGTGACCAAGAAGACGACCGGACGTTACGTGCTGCTCTGGATCACCGACCTGCCGCCGCTGGTCGGCAGCCCAGGCGAGTACGAGGCCTTCGTCTATAACGTCAGCATGCGCGGACCCGCCGTGGGTCAGTCAGGTTGATGCCGCATGGGGGATGTCGGCGAGCAGTGGCCCTCAGACGCCGAACTGCTCCGGCGGCACGTGGCGGGAGACAGCGAAGCGTTCGGCGAGTTGTTCCGGCGGCACCGGGACCGGCTGTGGGCGGTCGCGCTGCGCACCGTCTGCGATCCGGAGGAGGCCGCCGACGCCCTGCAGGATGCCATGGTGTCCGCGTTCCGCCGGGCCGCCGATTTCCGCGGCGAATCGGCCGTCACGACCTGGCTGCACCGGATCGTGGTGAACGCGTCCCTTGACCGGCTCCGCCGCCGGGCGGCCAGGCCGGCCGTGCCGGCCGACGAGCAGACGTTCGAGGCCCTGGTGGCCCAGGACTCCGATCCCGCCCGCGCCACCGACACCAGGCTAGATGTCGACGCCGCGCTGCGCATCCTGCCGCCGCAGCAGCGGGCCGCGCTGGTGGTCGTGGACATGCTCGGCTTCTCCGTCGCCGACGCGGCCGTCATCCTGGACGTCTCCGCGGGCACGGTCAAGAGCCGCTGCGCCCGCGCCCGGGCCAAGTTGCTGCCCCGGGTAGCCCACCTGCGGGGGAACCGATCACCCGGCGAGAGCGTCTCACCTACGCAAGGAAAAGACCCATGAGGGGGTACATGACCCATCCGGACACCGATGTGCTGGCCGAGTACCTCGCGGGACTCCGCACCGGGCGCCGGGCCGCCACGGTCACCGCGCACCTGGCCGACTGCGCGCGCTGCACGGCCGTCGCCGACGAGCTCGCCGGGGTTTCCGCCCTGCTCGCGGCCGTTCCGGCCCCGGCCATGCCGGACCGGGTGGCCCAGCGGCTCGATGCCGTGCTCGCGGCCGAAGTGGCTCACAGGAATGAGTCCGAACGGCCCCGTGGTGTCAGCCCGCGGGAACCCCGGGCCCGCCGTTCCCGGCGGACCGGACGCGGCGGTTTCCGCTGGATATCCCCGCGCGTGCTGGCCCCGGCGGGCGCGGTCGTGGTGATGGCCGCCGCGGGCGGTTACTTCCTGAGCAGCCACGGCAGCTCCCCGCAGATGTCCGGGGCCTCGTCCGCGGCCGCGGTCGGCCACGTCCGCGCGGCCAGCCTACGGCCGGGCCGCCGCGCCCAATGCCAGCGCGAAATCGGCGCCCGGCGCGGGCTCGCTGGAGTTACCTGATGTCGCCTGTCGTGTTGCCTGTCGTCGTCAGCCCGGTCGATTTCCTGGCCGGTTCCCTCACCCAGCAGCTGGAAGCCGACCTGCGCGTGCCGCCCGCCGCGCGGACGACGCACGTCGCCACCCCGGCCGTCAAGGCCTGCGTGCAGCGGGTAGCCGGCCGCGCCGTGGTGCTCCGGGTCGAAAGCGCTCACTACGAGGGTCAGCCGGTCACCGTCGTCGTCACCCGCGCGAGCGCCGGTGATGAGGTGCAGCTGGCCGGCCCGGGCTGCTCGGCCACCAGCAGTCAGGTGCTCGCGACCAGGACCGTGCCGGCGGGAATCTTAGGGCCCTAGTATCGGTTCACTGGAGTGCCAGTCAGATGAGGGGTTGATAACGGTTGGCAGAGGTGAACGAAGTCCGGAACGTGATCGTCATCGGTTCCGGCCCGTCCGGTTATACGGCGGCGCTTTACTCGGCTCGCGCCGAGCTGAAGCCCTTGGTCTTCGAGGGCTCGGTCACGGCGGGCGGTGCGCTCATGCAGACCACCGAGGTGGAGAACTTCCCCGGCTTCGCCGACGCCATCATGGGTCCGGAGCTGATGGACTCCATGCGTAAGCAGGCCGAGCGGTTCGGCGCCGAACTGGTGGCCGACGACGTGATCGCGGTCGACCTGACCGCGAACCCGAAGGTGGTCAGGACGGAGACGAGACGTATCTGGCCAAGGCCGTCATCATCGCCTCCGGCTCCAGGTACAAGGAGCTCGGGGTACCGGGTGAGAAGATGCTCGGTGGTCACGGCGTGTCCTGGTGCGCCACGTGTGACGGGTTCTTCTTCCGCGGTCACGACATCGCGGTCATCGGCGGCGGCGACTCCGCCCTGGAAGAGGCCATGTTCCTCACCCGGTTCGGCAAGTCGGTGACGGTCGTTCACCGGCGCGACACGCTCCGCGCCTCGAAGATCATGCAGGATCGCGCGTTCGCGAACCCGAAGATCGAGTTCCTGTGGGACAGCGAGGTGGCCGAGGTCCTGGGCACCGACAAGGTCACCGGCCTGCGGATCAGGAGCACCAAGGACGGCACGGAGCACGTGCTGCCGGTGACCGGCGTGTTCGTCGCCATCGGTCACGACCCGCGTTCTGATCTGTTCTCCGGCCAGCTCGCCACCGACCCCGACGGATACCTGCTGGTGGACGAGCCGTCGACACGTACGGCCATCGAGGGCGTCTTCGCCTGCGGTGACGTCGTCGACCGTACCTACCGGCAGGCGGTCACGGCGGCGGGAACGGGCTGTGCGGCGGCGCTGGACGCCGAGCGCTGGCTGGCCAGCAAGGAACTCTGACGCCCTCGGGGCGTCACCGGATTTACTCACCCGCAAGTCAAGGGATGTGATCGCAATGGGTGCGACCAAGGTCGTGACCGACGAGACCTTCGAGGTCGAGGTCCTCAAGAGCGACAAGCCGGTCATCGTGGATTACTGGGCCGAATGGTGCGGACCCTGCCGGATGGTCGCCCCCGTCCTGGAGGAGATCGCGACCGAGTACGCCGACCGGATCGGCGTGGTCAAGCTGAACATCGACGAGAACCCCGCCGTGTCACAGCGTTACGGGATCATGGCCATTCCGACCATGAGCGTATTTTCCGGCGGCCAGGTGGTCAAGCAGATCGTCGGGGCCAAGCCGAAGTCGGCCCTGCTCCGCGAGCTAGCCGAGTACATCTGAGGCATCGGGTTTCTGGCTGGCCGACCAAGGTTGGCTGGCCAGTCAAACCGGCCGGTCAGACCGGCCGCAGGGCCCCTTGCGGGCCGACGGGCCCGGGTTCATGGAGCCGAGGAGGCGCTCAAGCGCCACCTCGACATCCTCCCGCCAGGTGAGGACGGTTCGCAGTTCCATCCGCAACCGCGGATAATGGTGGTGCGGGCGGATGGTCTTGAATCCGACCGAGAGCAGGTAATCCACCGGCAGCATGCAGGCGGGCGATTCCCACCGCCGGTCGCCGAAGGCCTCGATCGCCCTGACCCCGCGGCGGGTCAGGTCCTTGGCCATGGCCTGCACCAGCATCCGGCCGATTCCCCCGCCGGTGAACTCACTGAGCAGATGGGCCGTCATGAACAGCACGGCGTCGGCGCTCACCGGGCTGGTAGGAAACGCGATCGATCGGGGAACGTACTGCGGCGGGGCGAAAAGCATGTAGCCGGCGGGCACCCCGTCGACATAGGCGATCTTGCCGCAGCTTCCCCACTCGAGCAGGACAGAAGAAACCCACGACTCCTTTTCGAGGTCCGGGTCACCGCTCTCTTCGGCGCGGGCCCGGCTGACGGGGCCAAGCTCCCAGAAGACGCATTTACGGCACCTGGCCGGCAAGTCGCCGAGATTATCCAGCGTGATATTGACGATACGTCGCGACATCCTGCTCCCCGGCTGAATCCACGAGCGTTCCCAGGAGATACCCCGTATCCTAGGCATCGTACTCCCAGGCTGCGTAGCCCGAAGGGCTACGCAGCCTACTCCGGGTCCCCTTGGGGACCCCCGGGGGGTCTGGGGGGAAGGTTCCCCCCAGAACGGGGGGTCTGGGGGGTCGTCCCCCCGAGAGTACAGGGAGCTTTTTATATGACCGGCGAACAGCCATCGGCAGCGCAGCCACAGCGAATCGACCGCTACGTCGGCCAGTACGCGGCCCGTGCGGTGGACATGGTGGCATCGGAAATCCGTGCCCTGTTCGCTGTCGCCGCCCGGCCCGAGATTGTTTCCCTGGCCGGCGGCTCGCCGTACGTAGCCGCGCTTCCCCTTGACGTCGTCGGCGAGATGATCGGGCAGCTGATCGCCAACCACGGCACCACCGCGCTGCAGTACTGCACCGCGCAGGGCGACGCGGGACTGCGGGAGAGAATCTGCGACGTGATGGCGCTCGAGCAGATCGCCGCCCACCCGGACGAGGTGGTGGTCACCGTCGGCTCCCAGCAGGCGCTCGACCTGCTGACCAGGATTTTCATCGACCCCGGTGACGTCGTGCTGGTCGAGGCGCCGTCCTACGTGGGTGCGCTTGGCGCCTTCGCCGCCTACCAGGCCGACGTGGTGCACGTGCCGATGGATGACGACGGGCTCATCCCGGAGGCCCTGGAGGAAGCCATCAGGCGCACCGCGGCGGCCGGGAAGCGGGCCAAGTTCCTCTACACGGTGCCGAACTTCCAGAACCCGGCCGGGGTCACCCTCGCCGCCGGACGGCGGCACCGGATCCTCGACATCTGCCGCCGGGTCGGCCTGCTGGTCGTCGAGGACAATCCGTACGGCCTGCTCGGCTTTGACGGGGAGCCGATGCGGGCGCTGCGGGCCGACGACGCGGAGGGGGTCGTCTACCTCGGCACGTTCTCCAAGACCTTCGCCGCGGGCGTGCGGGTGGGCTGGGCGGTGGCCCCGGCGGCGATCAGGGACAAGCTCATCCTCGCCGCCGAGTCAGCCGTGCTGTGCCATTCGAGCTTCTCGCAGCTGACCGTGCGCGAATACCTGAACACCCAGCCGTGGCAGGAGCAGATCAAGACCTTCCGCGAGTTGTACCAGGAGCGCAGGGACGCGACCCTGGCCGCCCTGTCCGGGATGATGCCTCCCGGTTGCCACTGGACCCGGCCGGCCGGCGGCTTCTATGTCTGGCTGGGGCTGCCCGACGGGATCAACGCCAAGGCCATGCTGCCCCGGGCGATTTCGTCTCGGGTCGCCTACGTGCCCGGAACGGGCTTTTACGCGGATGGCTCGGGCAGCCAGTACGCCCGGCTGTGCTACTCCTTCCCCGATCCGGATCGTATTGCCGAGGGAATCCGGCGGCTCGCCTCGGTGATCGAGAACGAGGTCCAGCTGCGGGATGACTTCGGCCCGTCCATATCCGAGCGCAGCTGATCGGCCATCGCTCCTAACGGGAAACAAAACTAGAAATCATGCGCGATCTCGAACGTGTCGTCATACTCGCTGGTGGCCTGTCCGCCGAGCGAGAAGTTTCGCTGCACTCCGGGTACCGGGTCCGCGACGTCCTGGCTAAGGAAGGTATCGACGCCGTCGTCGCGGACGCCGACTCAGGCCTGCTGGCCCACCTGCGCGCCGCGCCGCCGAGCGTGGTATTCCCGGCTATTCACGGGGCGTGCGGTGAAGACGGGGCGATCCGGGAGGTACTGGGCCTGCTCGGCGTGCCGTACGTCGGTTCGGTGGCCAGCGCTTGCCAGATGGCTTTTGACAAGCCCACGGCCAAGGCCCTGGTGGCGGCGGCCGGCCTGATCACCCCGCCGTCGGTGACCTTGCCACGCGAAACGTTCCATGACCTCGGCGCCGCCGCGGTCATCGACCTCATCGTGGCCAAGCTCGGCCTGCCGCTGTACGTCAAGCCGTCCCGTGGCGGCTCCGCCCTGGGGGCCAGCCCGGTCCGGACCGCAGCCGACCTGCCCGCCGCGGTGCTGAGCTGCTTCGCCTACGGGGACACGGCACTGATCGAACGGTTCATCGCCGGCATCGAAGTGGCGGTGGGGGTCATAGATCTCGGTGACGGCCCGCAGGCCCTGCCCGCGGTCGAGATCGTCCCCGGCGAGAACGGGTACGACTACTCGGCCCGGTACACCGCGGGTAAGACGGAGTTCTACGTTCCGGCCCGGCTGTCCGGCGAGATCGCGAGCGAGGTCGCCAGGATCGCCGTCACCGCCCACACGGCACTGGGCCTGCGTGACCTCTCCAGGACCGACCTCATCGTCGATGACACGGGCACGGCGTACTTCCTCGAGGTCAACGTGGCCCCGGGCATGACGGAGACGAGCACCCTGCCGCTAGCCCTGGAGGCCTCGGGTCGCACGTTCGGCAGCACCTGCGTGGACCTGCTGGCGTTCGCGGCCGCCCGCGGCGCCTAAGATCGCCCCGCACGCCCCCTAGGCTCGTGGTATGACACGACGCAAGAGCTTTGGCAGCGACAACCACGCCGGCGCGCACCCGGAGGTACTGCGCGCGGTCATGGCCGCCAATTCAGGCGATGCGGTGGCCTACGGTGCCGACGAGTGGACCGAGCGAGCGGTCGCCGCGCTGCGTACGGCCTTCCACGCCGAGGACGCCTTTCTCTTGCTGAACGGCAGCGGCGCCAACCTGCTCGGGCTGAGCGTGCTGCTGCGCCGGCATGAGGCGGTCATCTGCGCCGAATCCGCGCACATCAACACCGATGAGTGCGGCGCAGCCGAACGTATGCTCGGGACCAAGCTCCTCCCGGTGCCGGCCCCGGACGGAAAGCTCACTCCCGAGCTGATCGCCCCCTGGCTGTCCGGCCGCGGCGACGATCACCTCGCGCAGCCGGGGGTGGTGGCCGTGACTCAGTCGACCGAATACGGCACCTGCTACTCACTCGCCGAGCTTCGCAAGATCGCTGACTTTTGTCATGCCAGTGACTTGCTCGTGTACCTGGACGGAGCCCGGCTGGCCAACGCGGCCGCATTTCTCGACTGCTCCCTGGCCGACATCGCGGAGTGCGCGGACGTGCTCAGCTTTGGCGCGACCAAGAACGGCGCGATCGGCGCGGAAGCCCTTGTCGTCATGCGAGCCGGCCTGTCCGCCGACGTGCCGTACCTGCGTAAGCAGCAGACCCAGCTCGCCTCCAAGATGCGGTTCGTCGCCGCTCAGTTTGGCGCGCTGCTGCACGACGATCTCTGGCTCGCCAACGCCGTCCGGGCCAACGCCATGGCCCGCCGCCTGGCGTCCGGCGCCGCCGCCATCCCTGGCGTAGAGATCGTCTACCCCGTGCAGGCCAACGCCGTCTTCGCCCGCCTGGACCCCGAGCACATCGCGGCCCTGAAGCGCGATTGGTTCTTCCACCTCTGGGACGAGAAGACGTCCGTGGTCCGCTGGATGGCCGCCTTCGACACCGCCGAGTCAGACGTGGACGCGTTCCTAGCCGACGTTCGCGCCACGGCCCCTGTCCGGTAGCGCTCCGGGCTGAATTACATAGTGTGGTTTCACGTGAAACGGCGTGGGTTAGAAGCGGCTCGAGGGAGCATTCGCCAAAGTAAGGTGACTCCGCGGCTTCCAGAGTCGCTGACTTGCTTCATGCCACCCGCCCGAGGCCGCGCCATACTCTGCGGGCGGAGTTTCCAGCTGGGCGCGGGAGCGCGCCGGGCGCCGGGCGCCGAGGCCAGATTCACCACCCACCATCTTACTGCCGCCGCCCCACGGGCATGGCAGGTACCATCCAGTCACGCCGGGGACCGCGCGAAGTCCCGGCGTGGCCCACTCAACAGGGTCATTCCTACCGCTGTCATGCCGACTTCCGCAGCATCAAGGCCCCCAAGGCCCCGGCGGGCGCCCTTTCTCCTGGCGTCCGTCACGGTAGTGGTGCAGGTGGCTGGCCATGCGAGGGGTGCTGGTGTTTTCCGGGCCAGCTGGCACGTGGTCCGTTGTGCCGGCTGATCGCCGGCCCAGTGGGATTCATACCGCCTGACGAGTCTTGTGCCGGGGTGGCGCGGCCAGGCTGGGATGGGCCGGGCGGGAGCGGAGGGGCGGGTGAGGTAAAGAAAGCTGAGCCGGGCTTAGAGATGGCGGACGGAGCGGGACCAGGCCCTAGGGAAAGGCACCAGGAGAAGGGCCGCTGGGGAAGGGCCCCTGGGAAAGGCACCAGGAGAAGGGGCCCTAGGGAAGGCCTTAGAGAAGGTCCTAGGAGAGGCCCTCGGAGAGGCCTCGGGAAGGCCCTGGGAAGGCCTCCGCGGAGCCGATGAGACCTGCCAGAACACTAACGAGGCGGTTGGGGGCTCTGTTTCCCTGGCCGGTCCCATCATCTGCACGATGCGCTCCAGATCGCCCGTCGTCGCGAACTCGACGACAATTTTGCCTTTGTGCCGTCCCATTTCTACTTTGACCCGGGTCTCGAAGAGATCGGAGAGGCGATCGGCCAAGTGGCGGAGGCCGGGGGCGGTGGGCTGGCGGGCCGGCAGGGAGCGTCTCTTGGGCGCGTCGCCGTCGCCGAGAGAGACGATCTCCTCGACGGCGCGGACAGACAGGCCCTCCGCGACTATCCGGTGAGCCAGACGCTCCTGCGCCTCGGAATTGTCCAGGCCGAGCAAGGCGCGAGCGTGGCCGGCGCTGATGACACCCGCGGCGACACGTTTCTGCACCGCCGGGGGGAGGTTGAGGAGCCGGAGGGTGTTGCTGATGTGCGGGCGTGAGCGGCCTATCTTCTGGGCCAGCTGCTCGTGGGTGGCTCCGAAATCGTCAAGCAGCTGCTGGTAGGCCGCTGCTTCTTCCAGCGGGTCAAGCTGCTGACGGTGCAGGTTCTCGATCAGGGCGTCTCTGAGCAGGTCGTTGTCCTGCGTTTGCTTGACGATAGCGCCGATTTCGGTAAGGCCAGCCCGCTGTGAGGCACGCCACCTGCGCTCACCCATGATGAGCTCGTACTGGCCCGAGGCCGCCGCACGCACCACCACGGGCTGCAGCAGGCCGACCTGCCTGATGGACTCGGCCAGCTCGTCGAGGGTGTCTTCGTCGAAGGTCCGTCTCGGCTGCCGGGGGTTCGGGCTGATGGCCGAGACCGGGATTTCCTGGTAGTGAACGCCGGGAACCTCGACGGGGGAATCGGCTGAGACGGGGGAATCGGCTGAGGAGGCCGCCCGGTCGCTGGCCGCCCAGGCGGCCGCCCCCACGCCTCGCGCGGGACCGTCATCGGCCGGACGCGGAGATTCCGGGATCAGCGCCCCGAGTCCCCGCCCGAGACCACGCCTCTGCTGAGCCATTGCCTCTCCCTGATCTCGGACTGCTACCGCGTACCCGCCGACTGCATCGCCAGCTCATGCGCCGCTTCGGTGTAAGCGATCGCACCGCTCGAGGCCGGGTCGTAGGTGATCACCGATTGCCCCCGGCTTGGCGCCTCTGACACCCGGACGCTCCGCGGGATGATGGTTTTCAGCACCGAGGCGCCGAAATGCGCGCGGACGTCATCGGCCACGTCTGAGGCCAGCCGAGTGCGCCCGTCGTACATGGTCAGCAGGACGGTGGAGACGTGCAACCCCGGGTTGAAGTTCACCCGGACCAGTTCTGCGGTGTTCAGCAGCTGCTGGACGCCCTCCAGGGCGTAGTACTCGCACTGGATCGGCAGCAGCACCTCCTCCGCGGCCACCAGCGCGTTCAGCGTCAGCAGGCCCAGCGACGGAGGACAGTCCACCAGCACGTAGTCCAGGTGAGAGGTATCGAAGGAACGCAGCGCTTTGGCCAGCCGCAGCTCCCGCGCCACCACCGGCACCAGTTCGATCTCCGCCCCGGCGAGATCTATGGTGGCGGGAACGCAGAACAGTCCAGGCATGGCGCCGGCCGGCTGCACCACATCTGCCAGCGGCCTGCCGTCCACCAGCACGTCGTAGACGGACGGGGTGCCAGGCCGGTGATCCACATCGAGTGCGGTGGACGCATTTCCCTGCGGATCGAGATCCACCACCAGGACGCGGGCACCGTGCTGAGCCAGACTAGCGGCCAAGTTGACCGCGGTGGTGGTCTTCCCGACCCCGCCCTTCTGGTTCGCGATCGTCATCAGCCGGCAGTGCGGTGGCTGCGGCCACGGCTGACGGTCATTCATGCCCCGGACGACAATGGCGGCTTCGGCGGCTCGTGCTATCGGAGTCTCCGTTGGGTCGGGGGGAACCTCAGGGATAACTACCGGTCTTGTTTCACGTGAAACCATCGCCGCGGCCGCTGGCTCCGGGTGCTGGGCACCCGGCCGCGGCTCCGGGACATCACCGGAACCTTCAGAGACATCTAGAGTGCCGACCGCCCTGCGGCCGCCAGCTTTAGCTATGTCCTCGTTCACCTGAACGCCTCTCGATCCCCGGCCGAGGCCAGGCCAGCCCAAACCCCCGACCCTCGCGAGTTCGCCCGTCCGCGCGGTGTCATGTGGCCTTTCCGTCAGCGACTCGGCTGGCCACCCCAGGCCCGCTGCGGTCAGGCTCTCCGGGCCCGGCTTAGCCGTGCCCTGCCTGCCGTAGCTGAGCCCCACCAATGATCCTGCCTCACTTAGCGAAGAACCGCACGACGGTAGCCGCAGGAACGACCTTACCCTGCCCCGCCCGCACAATCTCGGCACTGCGAACCCTGAGCCGGCGCAACACCGGTTTGGCCTTCTTCAGTTCGTCCGCAGCCGTCTGCCCCTTGATCGCGAGCACCATTCCGCCCGGTCGTACCAGCCGGACAGCGAGCTCCGCTAGCCGGTCGAGCGGCGCTACCGCCCGGGCGGTAGCCACGTCCATCCGCAGCACGGTGTCCTCAGCCCGCGCACGCAACACGACCGCATTAGCGAGGCCGAGCTCGGCCACGCAGTCGGACAAGAACCGGCAGCGTCGCTCCATAGGTTCGAGCAGGGTAACGGCCAGCTCCGGACGCAGCATGGCCAGCACCACCCCGGGCAATCCAGCCCCAGACCCGATGTCAACCAGCGTCCGAGCGGACGGGTCGATGAGTTCTGCCACGACCGCGCAGTTGAGCAGGTGCCTGTCCCAGAGCCTTGTTACCTCGTGCGGTCCGATCAGCCCGTGCTCGACCCCGCGCGAGGCCAGCATCCGCGCGAACACCTCAGCGCCGGGAAGGGCAGGCCCGAAGACGAGGGCCGCTTCCTCCGGAGGCGGCGGAGGACCGGCCGGCAGTGAGCTGGCGGGATCTGACCCCGCAGGATCTGACCCGGCGGGATCTGACCCGGCCGGGTCCGCAGGTGCCACCGGAGCAGGCTGATCTCCGGCGTTACCGGTCACGGAGGGACGGAGCGTCACTGGGCGGGATGAACCACCACACGCCGGTTGGGCTCTTCACCCTCCGACTCACTGCGCTGGCCCGCGGCCGCGACCGCGTCGTGCACGATCTTCCGCTCGAACGGCGACATCGCCGCCAGCGTCTTCGGCTCACCGGTCCGTGCGACCTCCTCGGCCACCGTCCGACCATAGTCGGCCAGCTCCGAGCGCCGTCGCGCACGGTACCCGCCGATATCGAGCATGAGCCTGGCCCGCGTACCGGTCTGCCGGTGCACGGCCAGCCGGGTGAGCTCCTGCAGGGCCTCGAGCACGGCGCCGTCCTCGCCGACCAGTTCGTCCAGCGTCGCGCCGACGACCGACACGATGGCCCGGTCGCCTTCGACGTCCATGTCGATGTCGCCGTCGAGGTCCGCGATGTCCAGCAGGCCTTCGACGTAGTCTGCGGCGATGTCGCCCTCGAGTTCCAGATCGCTCAGCCGGGAACCGTCGTTGCCGGCCTCGTCCCCGAGACCATCGACTTCCCCGAGGGCGTCGGCCGCGTCGGTGACATCGACGTCCTGCTGGCTCACGATCGGACCTCCTACTGTGTCATACGCAAAAGTCGCGTTACGCAACGAACCTGCTAAGGCTGATGCCCGTGCTAACCGCACCCATCGTTCGCGCGGGCCGGGAAGGCCCGCACTCGCGACCGGTTTCGCCTAACGCTCACGGTGCTCGCGGGCGTCACCGTCTGCCCGATCGCTTGCTCTTCGCCTGCCGGACCGGCTGCTGTCGGACCACCTTAGCGGCCGGGACCTCGGGCTCGGGCTCAGGTGCGGGTTTCGACCGGCCCAACCGGAGCAGCCCGCGCTTTTCGCCGCCGTTGGACCCGGCCGGGCGGACCAGATGAGGTCGTGCCGGTACCCCGCCGGGGCGCCGATCCGGTACGCGGCCCGGCGGATCCGGTGCTCGCGCCGCCAGGACGTGAGCCCGACGTACCCGACGTACCCGACCCCGGCCCCCTTGACCTGGGTGGCGCTCGTGGTCCGCCCGGCGTTTGACCCGGTCCGGCCGTTTCCGGACCCCGTTGACCCGGTCCGGCCGTTAGCTGATCCAGGCCTGCTGCTGCCTGCCGCCGGCTTGGCCGCCGTCGCACTCGGCCGCACGGAACCGGGCCGCAGGGAACTCTGTCCCGTCCGGACCGCGGCGGAACCAGGGGTCCCGGTGGTCGCGGCGGCCGTCGCGCCCGCAGCGCCGGTGGGCTCGACGGTCCAGTTCCTGAACATGAAGTACTGCTGGCCCAGCGTCCACAGGTTGGTCGTCACCCAGTAAAGAACCAGGCCGTACTGCCAGTACAACCCGGTCAGCGAGAAGAACGGGACGACGTACATCATGTACTTCTGCGACTGGGCCATCGGGTTGTCCGGGTCCACGTTGGTCTGCATCAGCCCGCGCTTGGCGCTTTGCCGGACCGTCATGAACGTGGTGGTCGCGCTGATCACCACGGTCAGGGCGATCACGAGGGCTACCCCGAGGCGCGGCGCGGGGTGCGCGAACAGCAGCTTGCTGTCCAGGTGCACGCCGAAAATCGTGGCCTTCTGCGCGCTCTGCACCACCGATGTGGTCAGGCCGTAGGACAGCTTGGTGCCCTGCTTCCACCCGGCAATGGCGCGCAGCACGCTGAACAGCGCGAAGAAGACGATCATCTGCGGGATCATCGGCAGGCAGCCCGCCAGCGGGTTGACCCCGTTTTCCTTGTAGAACTTCATCGTCTCTTCGTTGAGACGCTGCTTGTCACCCTTGTACTTCTTCCGCAGCTCCTGCAGGTGCGGCGCGTGCTGGGCCATCTTTCGCTGAGCGTGCACCTGCTTGACGAACAGCGGGACCAGGCACAGCCGGATCAGGACGACCAGGATCACGATGGACAGGCCCCAGGCCAGCCCGGTGTCAGGACCGAAGAGATGGCCGAGGGCGGTGTGGATCCGGATGATGACCCACGCCACCACGTTGTTCAGCGGGTCGAGCGCACTCACCAGCTAGCTCCTCGCGACCTTGGCGGGATTCCTGGTCGGCACCGGGTCGTAACCGCCGGGATGAAACGGATGGCACCGGGCGATGCGGGCCACCGCGAGCCACAGCCCGCGGGCGGCACCGTGCTCGGCCAGCGCGCTGAGCGCATACGCACTGCACGAGGGCTCGAACCGGCAACGCGGCCCGAGCAGCGGGCTGACGAACCGCCGGTAGCCAGCGATGGGTAGCATCAGCACCCGGGCCGGCACCGTCGCGGTGCGGGCCGGATCGTTAGCGGTACCTCTATCTGGCATTACCGACGCGCCCCAACCTGCCGCCGCAGCAACCTGCTGATCACCGAGTCCAGATCAGCGGCGAGATCCGGATGGCTCGCGTGCGCGGCCGCAGCGTTAGCACGCACCACAAGAAGGCTACCGCCAGGAAGACAGTGAAGGTACCCGCGCATCAGCTCACGAAGACGCCGCTTCACCTTGTTCCTGGTCACCGCCGGACCAACTGCCCGGCTGACCACGAAACCCACCCTGGCCGGCTCCGCCTCGCCTCCGTCCGCCCGGACGAGCAAGTGGCCCACCACACTGGGCCTGCCCGCACGGGCCCCGGTGCGTACGGTCGACCTGAACTCGGCGCCGTGACGCATCCGGGACTGGGGCGGCAGGATCAGGCACTCAGCCGGTCGCGGCCCTTGTGCCTGCGAGCAGCCAGGACAGCCCGCCCGGCCCGGGTGCGCATCCGCAGCCGGAAACCATGCGTCTTCGCCCGGCGCCGATTGTTCGGCTGGAACGTGCGCTTACTCACTGAGGCTCCAGGTAAGGGGATCTTGAACCACGCACGCATGACGACGTGCGGTTCTCGGATTTCCCACAGGCTACCATCTGGAACAGCGCCGTTTGCCAGGCGTGCCCAGCGGCCGGGTCTTAGGCTGTGGAAAGCTATTCTCTCCAGGCTGCCACAGTCACAGTGTGCAGCGGGGAAGCCACGTGCACAACATGTGGATACAGCTGTGGATCGTGAGCCTCCGGCTTACGGCATGGGGAGTCGAGGGGAGCACAGGTGGCGAATTCTGACCTGGCAGACGTATGGGCACGATCCCTCGACGGGCTGGCTGACCTTCAGATCCAGCCGCACCAGCGGGCGTGGCTCAAGCTCACCCGGCCGCTGGGGCTGGTCGAGAACACCGCCCTGATCGCCACCCCGAACGAGTTCGTCAAGGAACAGCTGGAAACCCGGCTGCGCGCCCTGGTCACCCAGGCCCTCTCCCAGGAGCTCGGCCGCGACATCCAGCTCGCGGTCACGGTGGATCCGGTCCCGCAGCCCCGCAGTCCTCGATGGCCGCGCCCGTCCGGGACCTGTCCGCCGACCCGCCCGCACCGCGAGGCCAGGGGCGGCCGGGAGTCACGGACTCCGACGCGGATCACGGGTCGCGGCTGGCCGCGCAGGACTCAGCCTCGCTCGGCCATCTCTCCGCAGATGACGCGGACCACGAGCCCGGGCCAGGACCCGGCCCGGCATGGCGCGATGCCGCCCGGGATCCTCGGGCGGGTCCCCGGCTGGGCGGTACCCGGCTCAACTCCAAGTACACCTTCGAGACCTTCGTCATCGGATCGAGCAACCGGTTCGCGCACGCGGCGTCCGTGGCGGTCGCCGAGGCGCCCGCCAAGGCCTATAACCCGCTGTTCGTCTATGGCGACTCCGGGCTGGGCAAGACGCACCTGCTGCACGCCATCGGGCACTACGCCCAGACCCTCTATACCGGCCTGAAGGTCAGGTACGTGAGCTCGGAAGAGTTCACCAACGATTTCATCAACATGATCAGGGACGGCAAGCAGGACGGTTTCCGGCGCCGGTACCGCGATGTCGACGTCCTGCTCGTCGACGACATCCAGTTCCTGGAGAACAAGGAAGGGACCCAGGAAGAGTTCTTCCACACCTTCAACACCTTGCACAATGCCAGCAAGCAGATCGTCATCTCCAGCGACCGCGCGCCCAAGCGCCTGGTCACGCTGGAGGACCGGCTCCGCAGCCGGTTCGAGTGGGGGCTGCACACCGACGTCCAGCCGCCCGAGCTCGAAACCCGCATCGCCATCTTGCGCCGCAAGGCGATCCAGGACGCCCTGAACGCACCGCCCGAGGTGCTCGAGTACATCGCCAGCCGGATCTCCACCAACATCAGGGAGCTCGAGGGCGCGCTGATCCGGGTGACCGCGTTCGCCAGCCTGAACCGCCAGTCGGTCGATCTCCAGCTGGCCGAGATCGTGCTCAAGGACCTGATCCCTGAGGCCCAGGGCCCGCAGATCACGATCGCCACCATCATGGGCCAGACGGCGTCCTACTTCGGCCTGTCCATCGACGACCTGTGCGGGACAGTCCAGGTCACGGGTGCTCGTCACGGCCCGGCACATCGCCATGTACCTGTGCCGTGAGCTCACCGACCTGTCCTTGCCGAAGATCGGCCAGCAGTTCGGCGGCCGTGACCACACCACGGTCATCAACGCCGACCGGAAGATCCGCTCCCTGATGGCCGAACGCAGGTCGATCTACACGCAGGTCACCGAGCTGACTAACCGCATCAAGCAGCAGGCCCGCGACGGGCTGACCGGCCGCCGTATCGCTATGCGCACAGTTTGTGGACAACGTTGTGGATGACACTCGGATAACCGGGGGACAACCAGTGGCAAGTAGTAGCCAGACCGGCCGCCGACCACAAGGCCGGCCGCGCCGTCCCCTGACCCGGCACCGCATGTGTGCGTTGAGCAATAGCCACTGACCTGCGGGAACAGGAGTTCTCCCCAGTATCCACCGCACCTATGACTATGACGATTCTCTAGACTAAGAAAATAAAACACCACGTAGGCCCTGTGCGTAGGCTGGCGCACCAGCGCTATACCCCGGCACCAGCCCGCTGACACTCCGTCTTTCCCGCGAACCCATTCCAGGGAGGCAGTTGCCGTGAAGCTCCAGGTTGAGCGTGATCACCTGGCGGAAGCCGTGGCCTGGACCGCGCGTGCGTTGCCGGCCCGCCCGACCGCCCCCGTGCTGGCCGGGATGCGCCTGCACGCGGCGGCCGAACTCACGCTCTCGACGTTCGACTACGAGGTCTCGGCCCAGGCCACCGTGCCGGTCATCACCGACGAGGAGGGCGCGGTGCTCGTCTCGGGCCGGCTGCTCGCCGAGATCGTCAGGTCCCTGCCTGCCCGGCCGGTCGACCTGGTCACCGACGGCAACCGGGCCACGCTCAAATGCGGGAGCGCGACCTTCACCCTGGTCCTGCTGCCCGAAGAGGAATATCCGTCGCTGCCCGAGATGCCGCCGTTCGCCGGATCGGTGGGCAGCGACGCGATGGCTTCGGCCATCAGCCAGGTGGCGATCGCGGCGGGCCGGGACGACACACTGCCCGCGCTGACCGGCATCAGGATCGAGATCACCGGCGACACGCTGACCCTGGTGGCCACCGACAGGTACCGGCTCGCGGTCCGCGAGCTGCGCTGGAATCCGGCCCGCACGGATCCCGACACGGCCGTGCTGGTCCCGGCGCGCGTGCTCGGCGAGACGGCCCGGGCGCTGACCTCGGGCGCCGAGGTGTCGATATCGCTCGGCGGCGACAGCCTCATCGGCTTCGCCGGCGCCGGGCGGCAGACCACCACCCGGCTGCTCAGTCCGGCGAGTACCCCAAGTACCAGGCGCTGCTGCCGAGCGAATTCAACGCGACCGCGGAGCTACCGGCCAGCACGTTCGCCGAAGCCGTCAAGCGCGTCGCCCTGGTGGCCGAACGCAACACCCCGGTCCGCCTGGCCTTCAGCTCGGGCCAGCTCGTGCTGGAAGCCGGAGCGTCGGAAGAGGCCCAGGCCACCGAGGTCCTCGAGGCCGCGTTCGACGGCGAGGACCTGCAGATCGCCTTCAACCCGCAGTACCTGCTCGACGGCATCGGGGCGATCGACTCGGACACCGCCAGGATCTCGTTCACCTCGCCGACCAAGCCCGCGGTCATCACGGGCAAGAGCGAGCGCGAGCCCGACTACCGGTACGTCCTGATGCCCATCCGGTCGGCCGGGTAGCCCGGCCCGCTCCGGCCGCCTTAGTCTCAGATGGTGTACCTCACCCGGCTAGCGCTGACCGACTTCAGGTCCTATCCCGAGCTCAGCATCGACCTCGAGCCGGGCGTGACCACGTTCAGCGGGCCGAACGGGGAGGGCAAAACCAACCTGGTCGAGGCCATCGGCTACCTGGCCACGCTGGGCAGTCACCGGGTCGCCACCGACGCGCCGATGATCAGGAGCGGGGCCGAGCGGGCCGTGCTCCGGGCCGCGGTGACCGGAGCGCAAGGCAGCGCGCTGGTGGAGATCGAGGTCAATCCGGGACGCGCCAACCGGGTCAGGCTCAACCGGGCGCCGCTGCCGCGGCCGCGGGACATCCTCGGCACCTTGCGCACGGTGCTGTTCGCCCCCGAGGACCTGGCCCTGGTCAAGGGCGACCCCGGGGAGCGGCGCAGGTTCCTCGACGAGCTGCTGGTGGCCACCGCGCCGCGTTACGCCGGTGTCCGCGCGGACTACGAGCGGGTGCTGAAGCAGCGCACGGCGCTGCTCAAGTCGGCCGGCGGGAAGGGCCACCTGCGCGGAGCCGCCCGCGAGTCGATGGTGGCCACCCTCGACGCCTGGGACGGGCAGCTGGCGCGAGCCGCGGCGCCGCTGCTGGCCGGCCGGATGCGCCTGGTGGCCGCGCTGCGGCCGCATGTGGCCGCGGCGTACGAGGCGGTCTCGGGCGGCGCGGCCGGCGATGCGTCGGCGATGTCCTACCGCTGCCTCGGCCGCTGATTCCCCGGCGGACTCCGATGACCCGCGCCGAGCGCCGAGCCTGCGCCGACGCCTGCGTCCAGGCCAGCCGGGACGACGACGTGGCCGGGCTCGAGGCGGTCATGGTCAAGGCGCTGGCGGCGGTCCGGGCCAGCGAGCTTGACCGGGGCGTCTGCCTGGTCGGCCCGCACCGCGACGAGCTCGAGCTCTTCATCGGCGGCCTGCCCGCCCGCGGCTACGCCAGCCACGGGGAATCCTGGTCGCTCGCGCTCGCGCTGCGTCTGGCCAGCTTCGCGCTGCTCAGGGAGGGGCGCGAGGACCCGGTGCTGATCCTCGACGACGTGTTCGCCGAGCTGGACACCGGACGCAGGGACCGGCTGGCCGCCCTGGTCGCCGGCGGCGAGCAGGTCCTGATCACCGCCGCGGTGCTGGCCGATGTCCCCAGCATGCTCACCGGCGCCCGGTTCAACGTCAGCGCGGGCGTGGTCAGCCGTGCCCGCTGAAAGGACGGGGCCGGACCGGGCCCGGCTGGCGGCCGAGGCGCTCGCCGAGGTGAAGGCGGATGCGCGGGCCAGGGGCGAGATGCCGTCGGCCTTGCTGCGTCAGCCCGGATCCAGCGCCGGCACCGAGCTCCGGATGAGCCGCCGGGGGCGCGGGCCGGCCGGCTCGCGGGCGTCCCCGCCGGGAGGATCCGCAGCCGCTGCTGAGCGCCATCGACGGGCTGCTCGAGGGCCGCGGCTGGCAGCGGCAGGCGGCGATGGGCTCGGTGTTCGGCCGCTGGGCGGACATCGTCGGCCCGGACCTGGCCGCGCACACCAGCCCCGACAGCTTCGCCGACGGCGAGCTCGCGGTGCGGGCCGACTCGACCGCCTGGGCCACTCAGCTGCGGCTACTCGCGCCGATGCTGGTCCGGCGGCTCAACGACGAACTCGGCGACGGATCGGTGCGCCGGGTCAAGGTGCGAGGTCCGGCGCCGCCCCGGCAGCGCGGCGGCTGGCGTGTTCCCGGCAGCAAAGGCCCGGGCGACACCTACGGCTGAACGACACGTGCTCAACACGGCCCTGGCAATGGGTATCCGCAGCTAAAATGGAGGAGCGCACGCATGGCCAGTTCGTGGGGAGCCTGCCGGCCGCCATGACAGGTGCGCTTCTCATGCAGGATGGAGTTTGGTTTGTCCTACGATGCACGCTCGATCACGGTACTCGAGGGGCTTGAGGCTGTCCGCAAGCGCCCAGGTATGTACATCGGCTCGACCGGCGAGCGCGGACTGCATCATCTCGTCTACGAGGTCGTGGACAACGCCGTCGACGAGGCGCTGGCCGGGTACTGCGACACCATCGACGTGACGCTGCTCGCCGACGGCGGGGTGCGGGTGCGGGACGACGGCCGCGGCATTCCCGTGGACGAGCACCCGGTGGAGCACCGCCCGGCGATCGAGGTGGTGATGACGACCCTGCACGCGGGGGGCAAGTTCGACGGCGAGTCCTACGCCGTGTCCGGCGGCCTGCACGGCGTCGGCGTGTCCGTGGTGAACGCGCTGTCGGCCCGGCTCGACGTGGAGGTCCGCAAGGACGGGTACGTCTGGACCCAGTCCTACGAGCGCGGCGCCCTGGCCAGCCCGCTGGTCCGCGGCGCCGCCAGCGACGAGACCGGCACCACCATCACCTTCTGGCCCGACCACCAGATCTTCGAGAGCACCGAGTGGGACTTCGAGACGCTGTCCCGGCGGATGCAGGAGATGGCGTTCCTCAACCGGAACCTGGCCATCGCCATCACCGACCAGCGGCCGGACGAGCCCCGGGTCGCGAAGTACATGTACGAGGGCGGAATCGCGGACTTCGTTCGGCACATCAATGCCTCGAAGGACCCGGTGCATAACACCGTTATCGACTTCGGGGAAGACGGCGACGGCATCTCGGTCGAGATCGCGATGCAGTGGACCGCCGCTTACACCGAGTCGGTGCACACCTTCGCGAACACGATCAACACCGCCGAGGGCGGTACCCACGAAGAGGGGTTCCGCGCCGCGCTGACCACGATCGTCAACCGGTACGCGCGCGAGCAGAAGCTGCTGCGCGAAAAGGACGACAACCTGACCGGAGAGGACGTCCGCGAGGGCCTGACCGCGATCGTCTCGGTCAAGCTGGCCGAGCCCCAGTTCGAGGGCCAGACCAAGACCAAGCTCGGCAACACCGAGGCGAAGTCGTTCGTGCAGAAGGCCTGCAACGACCACCTGCGGGACTGGTTCGACCGCAACCCGGGCGAGGCCAAGGAGATCATCAACAAGGCCAGCCAGGCGTCCCGGGCCCGGATCGCCGCGCGCCAGGCCCGCGACCTGACCCGCCGCAAGTCCCTGCTCGACTCCACCGCGCTGCCGGGCAAGCTGGCGGACTGCCAGTCCACCGACCCGGCCAAGTCCGAGATCTACGTGGTCGAGGGCGACTCGGCCGGCGGCTCGGCCAAGGGCGGCCGGGACCCCCAGTTCCAGGCCATCCTGCCGATCCGCGGCAAGATCATCAACGTCGAGAAGTCACGGATCGACCGGGTCCTGAAGAACAACGAGGTCCAGGCGATGATCACGGCGCTTGGCGCCGGCATCTACGACGAGTTCGACATCACCAAGCTCAGGTACCACAAGATCATCCTGATGGCGGACGCCGACGTGGACGGGCAGCACATCCGGACGCTGCTGCTCACGCTGCTGTTCCGGTTCATGAAGCCGCTGGTCGAAGCCGGGTATGTCTACCTGGCCCAGCCGCCGCTCTACAAGATCAAGTGGGAGGGCCGCGGCAACGACCCGGACTACGTCTTCACCGACGCCGAGCGGGACCGGGTGGTCGAGACGGGCATCGCCGGCCGGGAAGTAAGGACCCGCGGCCGCGGGACGGCGTGCAGCGGTTCAAGGGCCTGGGCGAGATGAACCCGAACGAGCTGTGGGAGACCACGATGGACCCGGCGCACCGGGTGCTGCTCCAGGTGACCCTCGACGACGCGGCCCAGGCCGACGAGCTGTTCAGCGTGCTGATGGGCGAGGACGTCGAGGCCCGCCGCTCGTTCATCACCCGTAACGCCAAGGACGTCAGGTTCCTGGACATCTGACCAGGCTGGCGCCGAGGGGCCGGCTGTTCCGAACGCTTCAGTAGGGATTGCGAAAAGTGACCGAAGTTACCGATCTGCCGCAGGAAGGGCACGACCGTACCGAGCCGGTCGACATCCAGTTCGAGATGCAGCGCAGCTACATCGACTACGCGATGTCGGTCATCGTCGGCCGCGCCCTGCCCGACGTGCGGGACGGGCTCAAGCCGGTGCACACCCGGATCCTGTACGCGATGTACGACGGCGGGTTCCGTCCGGACCGGGGCTTCTTCAAGTGCTCCCGGGTCATCGGCGAGGTGATGGGCAACTACCACCCGCACGGCGACGGCGCGATCTACGACGCGCTGGTCCGGATGGCGCAGCCGTGGTCGATGCGGATGCCGCTGATCGACAGCCAGGGCAACTTCGGCTCGCCGGGCAACGACCCGCCCGCGGCCATGCGGTACACCGAGTGCCGCCTGCACCCGCTGGCGATGGAGATGCTGCGGGACATCAACGAGGACACCGTCGACTTCCGGGAGAACTACGACGGCCGCTCGTCCGAGCCCGTGGTGCTGCCGAGCCGGTTCCCCAACCTGCTGATCAACGGCTCCGAGGGCATCGCGGTCGGCATGGCCACCAAGATCCCGCCGCACAACCTGCGCGAGGTGGCGGCCGGGGTCGCCTGGTACCTGGACCACTTCGACGCCACCGACGAAGATCTGCTCGACGCGCTGATGGAGCGGATCAAGGGCCCGGACTTCCCCACCCGCGGCCTAATCGTGGGCGGCCGCGGCATCAGGGACGCCTACCCCACCGGGCGCGGCTCGATCATCATGCGGGCCGTCGTCGAGGTCGAGGAGGATGCCCGGGTCGTACCTGCCTGGTCGCCAAGGAACTGCCGTACCAGGTGAACCCGGACAACCTGGCGGAGAAGATCGCCGACCTGGTCAAGGACGGCCGACTGAG